>NZ_JAEMTA010000123.1 GCF_016462545.1 Mycolicibacterium sp.
CGATCACCCACGCCCAGAACCGCATCCTCTACGGCAACCCGGTGACCGACTTCGGTCACGTCCGGGTCAACTTCGTCGACGCCTATGCGCGGATGATCGCGATGAAGGCATTCAGCCGGCGCGCGATCGACTACTTCCGCAGTGCCAGCCTCGAAGACCGGCGCTACCTGCTGTTCAACCCGATGACCAAGGCCAAGGTCACGATGGAGGGCGAGACGGTGATCCGCTCGCTGCACGACGTGATCGCCGCCAAGGGCTACGAGAAGAACACCATGTTCCGCGAGGTCGCCCAGCTGATCGGCTGCCTACCCCGTCTCGAGGGCACCGTGCACGTCAACGTCGGCCTGGTGCTGAAGTTCATGCCGAACTACATGCTGAATCCGAAGGAATACCCGGAGATTCCGACCCGCAACGACGCCGCCGACGACACGTTCTTCTGGAACCAGGGGCCGACGCGCGGCGCGGGTGCCATCCAATTCGCGGACTGGACGCCGAGCTACGAGAGCCATGCCCGGATTCCGAACGTGGCGCGGTTCTACGAGCAGGCGCAGGCTTTCCGGGAGCTCCTGGTGACGGCCGCACCCGACGTCGAGCAGGCAGGTGACCTGGACTTCCTGCAGAACGTCGGGCACCTGTTCTCGTTGATCGTGTACGGCCAGCTGATCCTCGAGCAGGCTGCGCTGACCGGACTCGACGACGACGTCGTCGATCAGATCTTTGCGTTTCAGATCGATGACTTCAATACCTATGCCGTTGCGCTGCAAGGAAAGCCGACGTCGACGGACGCGCAGCAGGCCTGGGCGCGTGGCGCACTGCGCAAGCCGGTGCCCGATGCTGCGCGGTTCGACCGGATCTGGGAGCGGGTCAGGGCCTACGACGGCGCCTACGAGATGGCGCCGTAGTCAGGGCTGTGCTCGCTGCTTCTTCTCGATGACCAACTGTGCCAAGGGGATCTGCGTCCGCTGCGGGTCGGCCGCCAACCGGGACGCGATGCCCGCCTCCAACTCGTCGAGGAACCGCCCCCGCCGCCCGCGCCGATCCGGCCGGCCGCCGTCGTACATGGCGGCGGCCAGCGTCGGGAACACCGATGCTCGCGAGAACGCCGCCCAGCGGGCGCCGAACGACGTCGCGTCCTTGTCGACCCGATACTGGTCGTAGAACCGGTCCTCGGCGTCGAACACCTCGAGATGGGCGATCGACGACTTCTCGAACGTGCCGGACGGCGCGAACGGCGCCATGAAGTCGCGGGCGCGGCGCCCGAAGGTCGGGATCGACATGCCGCCGCGCTCGTCGTCGGTTATCAGGCCCTTGGCCACGAGCTCGGCGAGCGTCGACATCATCGCGGTGAGCAGCGGCTCGTAACCGAACTCTCCGTCCTCGCCGATCGCCATCGTCATGACGACCAGCCGCCCACCTGGACACAGCTCGCGGCCGCGGAACGCCACGAATTCGTGCCAGTCGCGGGCGGCCTGTCGCGCATAGGCCGTTCGGGCGGCTTCGTCACGGCTGTAGGCGACCTGGACGTGATCGAGCACCGGGCCGGGCGTCTTGCTCAACCACTGGATCGCCCATGATGACCAGCCGAGGTTCACACTGTCCGACGGCAGTATCTGAGAGTAGAACGACCGCCCAACGGCTGAGGTGAACGACTTCTCGTCCTTCCTCAGGTAGGTGTCGGGGTCATCGCTCAGGGTGCGAAAGAGTGCGGTGAAGTCGTTTTCGGGCACGTCGGTATGGGTCACGAGGATCGAGTGCTCGGTGCGAGTCCGCTTGCGCAACACGGCAATCGCCGCCCCGATCGGCAGTAGCGAGTTGTGCCCCGTCGCGGCGCCGTAGTCGGCGATGACGATCGGCCGCGGCGAGCGGGGGATGGGCACCACTGCGGCCGCCTGTTCGAAAAGCGTTATTGCCGGGCGCAATCCGGCTGCCTGGAGGCGCGACGCCGCGGTATAGGTGCCACTGTCCATCGGCTCCGGTCGCACGACGATACTCGATTCGGGCATACCGCAAACGGTAACCCGTCGAGCGCCCCGACGTGACAGACTGCGGTCCATGAAGAGTCGGACGGGACCGCGGATCCTGACCTTCCTGGCGGTGTTCACGATGGTCGCCACCGGGATCGGGTTCGTCGTCTTCCTCATCCTCAACGCCTTCGTGCTGGACGAGTACGACGCCTACGGCGAGGTCTCCATCCCGGGGTCGAGCAGCGTTCAGCTACCCGCGGGCGACGTGACGGTCACCTTTCACACGGTGCTCGTCGGTGGTAGCGGGAACGGTCTGCCGGTACCACCCCTGAAGTACCGCATCACCGGACCGGGCGGCGTCGACGCGCAATTGACGGAGGACTACGGCACGACGACGACGGTGAACAACGACGCGCGGGTCCGCATCGGGTACCTCCACGTCCCGGTCGAAGGCGCCTACGACGTCGAGCTCGGCGGAAACGTCAGCGCCTACCTCAACCCCACGCTCGCGTTCGGGCACGGCAGCAGCTACGGGCACGTGCCGTGGATCCTCGGGGCGATCTTCGTGTTCGCCGTCGTCGACCTGGTCATCGCCCGGATCTGGGCGGCCCGGGTCAGGCGCGGTGAGCAGCTCGCCCCGACGTTCACCCCGGGCGAGTACACCGCACCGCCGATCCAGATCGTCCCGACGTCGACGCCGACGTTCACGCCGTCCGACGAGGGCATCCGGGTACAAACCCTCGATACCCTTGCCCGGCTACGTGATTCGGGTGCGCTCACCCAGGCCGAGTACGAGGCCGAGAAGAAGCGGGTGCTCGACGGGCTCTAGTGGCCCCGGGCGACCCATTCGTCGTAGTCGACGATCTCGTCGCCGATCGTGGTGGTGTCGCCATGGCCGGTGTAGACGACCGTCGGTCCGGGCAGCGTGCCGAGGCGTCCGGAGATCGACTCCAGGATGGTCGGGAAGTCGGAGTACGACCGGCCCGTCGCGCCGGGGCCACCGCTGAAGAGGGTGTCGCCGCTGAACACGGCGCCCAGGTCGGGGGCGTACCAGCACACCGAACCCGGCGAGTGGCCCGGGGTGTGCAACGCGCGCAGTTCCACCTCGCCGGCGTGCAGGACCAGTCCGTCCTCGACCGCGCGGAACTCGTCGTCGGGATGCGTCATGCGCCACAGCACGTCGTCGGCCGCATGCAGCAGGACCGGTGCGTCGAGTGCCTGGGCGAGCTCGGGGGCGACGGTGACGTGGTCGTTGTGACCGTGGGTGCAGACGACGGCGATCACGTTGCGGCCCCCGACGGCCTCGATGATGGGTTCGGCGGTGTGGGCGGCGTCGAACACCACGACGTCCTTGTCGTCACCGACGATCCAGATGTTGTTGTCGACGTCCCAGCTGCCGCCGTCGAGTTCGAAGGTACCGCTGGTGACCAGTCGCTGAATGTTGGTGGCACCCATCACGACTCTCCGTTCTTCGCGCGAGCGCTCATCAGAGGATCACCACGGAGCGCAGGACCTCGCCGGCGTGCATCTTGTGGAACGCGTCTTCGATCCCGTCGAGGCCGATGCGCTCGGAGACGAACTTCTCCAGCGGCAGGCGGCCCTGGCGGTAGAGGCTGATCAGGGTGGGGAAGTCGCGTTCGGGCAGGCAGTCGCCGTACCAGGAGGACTTCAGCGAGCCGCCGCGAGAGAAGAAGTCGACCAGCGGCATCTCCAGCGTCATGTCGGGGGTGGGCACGCCGACCAGCACGACGGTGCCCGCCAGGTCGCGGGCGTAGAAGGCCTGCTTCCACGTCTCGGGGCGTCCGACCGCGTCGATGACGACGTCGGCGCCGTTGCCGTCGGTGAGGTCCTGGATGGTCTCGACGACGTCGA
>NZ_JAEMTA010000034.1 GCF_016462545.1 Mycolicibacterium sp.
CTGGCGCGCAATGGAATGAAGGCGACGTGTTCTGCTCGGTGGTGCGTCGCGTCGCGCTGCCGGACGCGTTCTTCGCGCTCGACGGACAGATCGAGACGTTCCTGACCGTGCTCGACGAGTTCGGTGCCTACCCGGCCGTCATCCAGCGCGAACTGGACCGCTACCTACCGTTCCTGGCCACCACCCGCATCCTCATCGCCGCGGTGCGGGCGGGCGTCGGTCGCGAGACGGCGCACGAGGTCATCAAGGAGCACGCCGTCGCCGTCGCGCTGGCGATGCGTGAGAAGGGTTCGGAGCCAGATCTTCTCGATCGGTTGGCGGCAGACCCACGGCTGCCGCTCGACCGCGCGGCGTTGGACGCGGCGTTGGCGGATCGCGCGGCGTTCACCGGTGCGGCCGGTGCGCAGGTCGACGCCGTGGTCGCGGCCGTCGACGAACTGGTCGGCCGGTATCCCGACGCCGCGAAGTACACCTCGGGCTCGATTCTGTGACCTTGGCGGCGGTGGACTTCACCGATCTGGACAACTTCGCGGCGGGCTTTCCGCACGAACTGTTCGCGGTGCACCGTCGCGAGGCTCCGGTCTACTGGCACGAACCGACCGAGCACACCCCCGGCGGCGAAGGCTTCTGGTCGGTGGCCACGCACGCCGAATGCCTTGCCGTCCTTCGCGATCCGTCGTGCTTCTCGTCGGTGACCGGCGGAACGCGGCCGTTCGGCGGCACGCTGCTGCAGGATCTGTCGATCGCGGGTCAGGTGCTCAACATGATGGACGATCCGCGGCATGCGCAGATCCGGCGGCTCGTCAGCTCGGGTCTGACGCCACGGATGATTGGCTTGGTGGAGGACGACCTGCGGTCACGGACCAGGGTGCTGTTCGATTCGGTCCAGCCGGGGGTGCCGTTCGACTTCCTGGTCGACGTGGCGGCGGAGCTGCCCATGCAGATGATCTGCATCCTGCTGGGAGTGCCGGAATCCGAACGACATTGGCTGTTCGAGGCGATCGAGCCGCAATTCGATCTGGGTCGCACCGCGAGTGCGGACGACGGCGCCAGGATGTACGCCTACGGCCAGGAGCTGATCGCCGCCAAGCGCTCGTCACCGACCGACGACATGCTGTCGGTCGTCGCGAACGACTCCGACTGCTCGTTGTCCGATCTGGAGCTCTATCTGTTCTTCAGCCTGCTGTTCAGCGCGGGCGCGGAAACCACCAGGAATGCCATCGCGGGCGGACTACTGGCGCTGATCGAGCATCCGGACGCACTGTCGTCACTTCGCGAGGATCTCTCGGGTCTGCCCGTCGCCATCGAGGAGATGGTGCGTTGGACGACGCCGTCCCCATCGAAGCGTCGCACCGCCACGCGCGACGTCTCCCTGGGCGGTCACGAGATTCGGGCCGGGCAGAAGGTACAGGTGTGGGAGGGATCGGCGAATCGCGACGAGCTGGCGTTCGCCGCTCCGGACGTCTTCGACGTGGGGCGAAAACCCAATCCGCACTTGGGTTTCGGACAGGGCGTGCACTATTGCCTCGGGGCGAATCTGGCTCGACTCGAGCTGCGGGTGCTGTTCGAGGAGCTGCTCGGTCGGTTCACGGCTGCGGAGCTGGTGCAGCCGGTGGAATGGACGCGGAGCAATCGCCATACGGGCATCCGCCACCTGGTCGTCTCCCTCACCTAGCCCCCTCCCGCGATTTGTGCACCCGCTGTTGCGCCCACCGCTCTCTAGCGTGCACAAATCGCGCGTTCGACTTCTTTTAGGACGCGGTCGGGATACTCCACCAGGTCGAGCCAGGTGAAGCGAAGCACCTGGTAGCCAGCCAGCGCGATGGCATTCTGCTTGATCCGATCGTGCTGAAAGTCGTCCGCGCCGCTGTGAAATGCAAAACCGTCGATCTCGATGGCGACCTTGGCGTCGCGAAAGAGAACGTCGACCTCATAGCCGACTACCCGCTGGTTGACCTTCCACCCAGTGATCTTGCCGGCTCTCAGCAAGCGAATCATCAGTCGCTCCGCCTCGGACCTGGCGCCGACATCGGCTGCCTGCAGCAGTCGGCGAGCGGCCGGCGACCCATGTCTCCCCTTGTTCCGCAGGTGTGCCGCCCACAGCGCCGACAGATCGGTGTGCCGTTGGAGTGCCTGATCCACCAGCTTCGGTCCGCCGCCTCGGCGTGCGGCGGCCTCGACAACTGTGAGCGGCAGCGTCGTGACGCGAAGACCATTTCGTTCGATGACGTCTGCCGGCGCGAGGTCACGACGTCGAAGACGAATCCCCGGTCGACGAATGTGGTTGCTCACGCGCGGCACCGTGACCTCGACGAGGTCCGGCGCGAATCTCGTCAGCCCCAGCCACCACGCGGCGGCAAGCCCGGTGGCCGCAGCTCTATCGCCATTGCTCCAGACGGCTGCGCGAATGCGGGCGGCGTCGGTGAAAGGTCGATCGTCGACGAAGAACACGCCGCGCGCGCATTGACGCCAATGACCGGACCGGACGCGTCGGTTCACTGCGAACCGGCTGAGGCCGCATTGTTGGGCCTGACTGAGCGTGACGACACCGTCATGTCGACGTACGTAGTCATCAAGCACGTCTGAATCGACGCTGCTGACACCCCAACGGTTCCGCTTCCGTGATTTGTGCACGCTTCGTAGCGCTGAGCGCAACGGCGGGTGCACAAATCGCCGGGGGGGGGGGCTACTTGCGGCGGATGCCCGACGAACGCAGCTCGAGGTTGGCCAGCCCGCGGATCGCGATCGCGTCGTCCCGTCGCCACGCACCGACCGGATCGATGCTGACCGACGCGAGCTTGGCCAGCGGTCGGTTGGCCAGGGCACGCAATGCCAGCAGCTGCTCACCTGCCGGAGTCGCCGCCAGCGTGATGGCCGTCCACTTGCGACGGAAGAACCGGATCCGCAGCGCCAGCCAGGGGAGCACGACGAACAGGATCGGCGGAGCTGCGACGGCCAGACCCAACACGATCGCCAACCACGTCGCGGTGGTGTCGAGGCTGGCGCCAGCCCCGGCGATGTCGAGCGCAGCCCGGCTCGCCGCCCGCAGGGGCTTGCTCAGCGCGTCGCCGACCAGCGGGAAGTCATCGGTGCTGTCGCCGGCTGAGTTCAGATTGTTCGAGACGCCCGTCGCGCCGTCATTCACCTGTCTGCCCACGTCGGCGATGGTGGCGACGGCCGAGTGCACGGCGAGACCGACGAACACCCACACGGTGGTCCACAGCACGACGACGACGTCGCTGATCAGTTGCGCGAGCAGCCGGCCAGGCGTGGTGGCGTACGGCACGTAGCGAGAGCTCATGGCTGTGATCCCAACACAGATCGACCGATAGTCTTGGCCGATGCGCCCAGCTCTGACCGACTACCAACATCTGGCCAGCGGCAAGGTTCGCGAGCTCTTTTCCGTCGACGCCGATCACCTGCTGTTCGTCGCCAGCGATCGCATCTCCGCGTTCGACTACATCCTCGACACCGAGATCCCCGACAAGGGCCGCATCCTCACCGCGATGAGCGTGTTCTTCTTCGACTATCTCGATGCCCCCAACCACCTGGCGGGGCCGCCCGACGACGAGCGCATTCCCGAGGAGGTACTGGGCCGTGCGTTGGTGGTGAAGCGCCTCGAGATGATGCCGGTGGAATGCGTGGCCCGCGGCTACCTCACCGGCTCCGGCATCATCGACTACCGGGCGACCGGCCGAGTCTGTGGCATCGAGTTGCCCGACGGCCTCACCGAGGCCAGTAGGTTCGCCGAACCGCTGTTCACCCCGGCCACGAAGGCCGAGCTTGGGGAGCACGACGAGAACGTCAGCTTCGAGGCCGTCGTCGAGGTGGTCGGCGCCGAACGCGCCGCCGAGTTGCGAGACCTGACGTTGAAGATCTATGGCCAGGCCGCGGAACATGCCCTGAGCAAGGGCATCATCATCGCCGACACGAAGTTCGAGTTCGGGGTCGACGAGAACGGGGTGATGGTGCTCGCCGACGAGGTGTTCACCCCCGACTCGTCTCGGTACTGGAGGGCAGACGCCTATCGGGAGGGCGTCGTGCAGCCCAGCTTCGACAAGCAGTTCGTCCGCAACTGGCTGACCGGACCCGAGTCGGGCTGGGACCGCCACGGTGACGTACCGCCGCCGCCGCTGCCACCCGACGTCGCCGAGGCGACCCGGGACCGTTACATCGAGGCATACGAACGCATTTCGGGATTGAAGTTCTCAGACTGGATCGGAGCCACATGACCGGCAGACCGCCGATTGCCAAGCGAGTCGAGCATCGTCGCGAGCACCACGGCGACCTCTTCATCGACCCCTACGAGTGGCTGCGGGAGAAGTCCGATCCGGAGGTCATCTCCTACCTCGAGGCGGAGAACGTCTACACCGAGGAGCAGACCGAACGGCTGGCTCCGCTGCGGCAGAAGATCTTCGACGAGATCAAGGCCCGTACCAAGGAGACCGACCTCTCGGTGCCGACGCGGCGCGGGCAGTGGTGGTACTACGGACGCAGTCTCGAGGGCAAGCAGTACGGCATCCACTGCCGTTGCCCCGTCGCCGATCTCGACGACTGGACACCCCCTCAGCTCGACGAGAACACCGACGTGCCGGGGGAGCAGATTCTCCTCGACGAGAACGTCGAAGCCGAAGGCCACGAGTTCTTCTCGCTCGGCGCGGCGTCGATCAGCATCGACGGCCACACCCTCGCCTTCTCGGTCGACGTCATCGGCGATGAGCGATACACGTTGCGCTTCAAGGACTTGCGCACCGGTGAGCTCTACGAGGACACCATCGCGGACATCAGTGCCGGCGTGACGTGGGCGGCCGACGACCGCACCGTCTACTACACCACCGTCGACGATGCGTGGCGGCCCGACACCGTGTGGCGGCACCGGCTCGGAGCGGGTCTGCCCGCGACCAAGGTCTTTCACGAACCCGATGAACGCTTCTGGGTCGCCGTGGGTCGCACGCGCAGCGACAAGTACGTGTTCATCGCGTCGGGCAGCTCGGTCACGTCCGAGATGTTCTACGGGGATGCCGCCGACGCAGAGGCCGACTTCGTCTCGATCCTGCCCCGTCGCGACTTCGTCGAGTACTCGGTGGAGCACGCCGTGGTGGGCGGTGAGGATCGCTGGTTGATCCTGCACAACGACGGTGCGGAGAACTTCACGCTCGTCGAGGCGCCGGTCAGTGATCCGACGGCATTCCGCACCCTGATCGCGCATCGCGCCGACGTGCGTCTCGACGCCGTCGACGCGTTCGAGAACCAGCTCGTCGTCAGCTACCGCAGCGAGGCGTTGCCGCGAATCGAGTTGTGGCCGATCACTTCTGACGGAGACTACGGCAGTCCCGAAGAGATCACCTTCGATACGGAGCTGACGTCGTCGGGGCTGTCCGGGAACCCGAACTGGTCGGCGCCCGTGCTGCGGGTGGCGACCACGTCGTTCATCGTGCCGGTGCGCATCTACGACATCGAGCTGGCGACGCGGGAACGGACCCTGTTGCGGGAGCAGACGGTGCTCGGCGACTACCGGCCCGAGGAGTACGTCGAGCGGCGGGACTGGGCGCCTGCACCGGACGGGACACGGATCCCGGTGTCCATCGTCCACCGTGCGGGACTGCAGTTTCCGGCGCCGACGCTGCTCTACGGATACGGCGCCTACGAATCCTGCGAGGACCCCCGATTCTCCATTGCGCGGCTGTCACTTCTCGACCGCGGCATGGTGTTCGTCATCGCCCACGTGCGGGGCGGCGGAGAGATGGGCAGGCCGTGGTACGAGCACGGCAAGATGCTGCAGAAGAAGAACACCTTCACCGACTTCATCTCGGTGGGCGCGCATCTGGTGGGCACCGACGTGACCCGGCCCGAGAACCTGGTGGCCATGGGTGGCAGCGCCGGTGGGCTGTTGATGGGCGCGGTCGCGAACATGGCGCCAGACCTGTTCGCGGGGATTCTGGCCCAGGTGCCGTTCGTCGACGCCCTCACGACGATCCTCGATCCGTCGCTGCCCTTGACCGTCACCGAGTGGGACGAATGGGGTAACCCGCTGGCCGACGAGGACGTCTACCACTACATGAAGTCCTACACGCCGTACGAGAACGTCGAGACCAAGGACTATCCGGCCATCCTGGCCATGACGTCGCTCAACGACACCAGGGTGTACTACGTCGAGCCCGCCAAATGGGTTGCCGCGCTAAGACATAGCAAGACCGACGAGCATCCCGTTCTGCTGAAGACCGAGATGAGCGCAGGCCACGGCGGCATCAGTGGGCGCTACGAACGCTGGAAGGAAGCGGCGTTCATGTACTCCTGGGTGCTCGCCACCGGCGACCGCGACCACCACGGCGACGGCCAGGTGGAGCATCTCTTCCGCGGCCCGACCGGGTAGCGTCGCGCGCATGAGCCTGACCGACATCCCGCTGACCACACTCGACGGCACGCCGACCGCGCTGGCCGACTACGCCGACGGCGCGGTTCTCGTGGTCAACGTCGCCAGCAAGTGTGGCCTGACGCCGCAGTACACCGCGTTGGAGCGGCTCGCCAAGGACTACGGCGAGCGCGGGCTGACGGTACTGGGGGTGCCCTGCAACCAGTTCATGGGCCAGGAACCCGGCAGCGCCGAGGAGATCCAGGAATTCTGCTCGACGACGTACGGCGTGACGTTCCCGCTGCTGGCGAAGACCGACGTCAACGGCGCCGATCGGCACCCGCTCTACGCGGAGCTGACCAAGACCGCCGATGCCGACGGTGAGGCGGGCGACGTGCAGTGGAACTTCGAGAAGTTCCTCCTGGCACCGGGCGGCGAGGTCGTCGGCAGGTTCCGCCCCCGCACCGAGCCCGACGCGCCCGAGGTCATCAGTGCCATCGGGGCCGTTCTGCCGAGCTAACACCAGACGGTCAACTCCCGCCCACGTGTCCGACACCGTCGCGACACCTGACGTTGCCATACTGCGTTGCGTGGCTGGAGAACTGATCGTCTCGATCTCCGGGATCAGGGAGCGCACGCTGGCCGACGTCGCCGCGTTCCGCGACGAGTTGGCGGCGCGCCACGTGCCCGCGTCGTACCTGGTGGCGCCTCGGCTCAAGGGTGGCTACCGGCTCGACCGGGATGCCCCGACCGTCGAGTGGCTGGCCCGTCGCCGCACCGAGGGCGACGCCGTCGTTCTGCACGGCTACGACGAGGCGGCCACCAAGAAGCGGCGCGGTGAGTTCGCCACGTTGCAGGCGCACGAGGCCAACCTTCGTCTGATGGGTGCCGATCGCGTCCTCGAGCACCTCGGTCTGCGCACGCGACTGTTCGCTGCACCGGGCTGGACGGTCTCCCAGGGAACGGTGACTGCACTGCCGCGCAACGGCTTTCGAATCGTCGCGGAGCTCAGTGGAGTCACCGATCTCGTCCGTGGCACGACGTCGCGCGCCCGGGTCGTCGGGATCGGAGAAGGCTTCCTCACCGAGTCCTGGTGGTGTCGGACATTGGTGCTCTCCGCCGAACGGACTGCCCGTCGTGACGGCACCGTCCGCATCGCCGTGTCCGCCGGGCAATTACGGAAATCGGGTCCGCGTCAGGCGATGCTCGATGCGATCGACCTCGCGCTGCTGCATCGCTGCGTACCGGCGCTGTACCGGTGGGAACCCAAGACCGCGCAGACGGACGTGACCGACGCCGCGTGAGCCGCGAGGGCTAACGTGGCCTTCCATGGCTGATGCTGACGTCGTCGTGGTCGGAGCGGGTCTCGCCGGGCTGGTCGCCGCCTGCGAGGTGCTCGACAAGGGACGTTCGGTACTCCTCGTCGATCAGGAGAACGCTGCGAATCTGGGTGGACAGGCGTACTGGTCGTTCGGCGGGTTGTTCTTCGTCGACAGCCCCGAACAACGTCGGCTGGGCATTCGCGACAGCCACGAGCTCGCGCTTCAGGACTGGCTGGGCACCGCGGGTTTCGACCGGACCGAGGACCACTGGCCGCTGCAGTGGGCGCACGCCTACGTCGACTTTGCGACAGGGGAGAAGCGAAGTTGGCTCCGCGAGCGCGGGCTTCGGACCTTTCCGCTGGTGTCCTGGGCCGAACGCGGCGGTTACGACGCCCGCGGCCATGGCAACTCGGTGCCGCGCTTCCACGTCACCTGGGGCACTGGGCCCGGGATCGTCGAGATCTTCACCCGTCGCCTCCTGGCCTCCGGGGCCAAGGTGCGGTTCGCCCACCGTCATCGCGTCGACGAGCTGATCGTCGAGGTCGGCGCGGTCACCGGGGTGCGCGGGGCGGTGCTGGAGCCCTCGACCGCGGCGCGTGGTGTCGCATCATCGCGAAATACGATCGGCGAGTTCGAGTTTCGAGCACCCGCCGTGATCGTCGCCAGCGGCGGGATCGGCGGCAACCACGACCTCGTCCGCAGGAACTGGCCGGCGCGGATGGGTCGGGTGCCCAACCAATTGCTCAGCGGCGTACCCGAACACGTCGACGGTCGGATGCTCGGCATCACCGAAGCCGCGGGCGCGAACCTGATCAACGGTGACCGGATGTGGCACTACACCGAGGGCATCACCAATTACGACCCGATCTGGCCCCGCCACGGCATCCGGATTCTGCCGGGACCGTCGTCGATCTGGCTCGACGCCGTCGGGCGGCGGCTGCCCGCACCGCTCTACCCGGGCTTCGACACCCTCGGCACGCTCGAACACATCGCGAAGACGGGATACGACTACACGTGGTTCGTACTCAACGCGCGGATCATCGAGAAGGAGTTCGCGCTGTCCGGGCAGGAGCAGAACCCCGACCTCACCGAGCGCGACGTGCGCAAGGTCCTGTCGCGGGTGCGACCGGGTGCACCACCACCGGTGCAGAGATTCGTCGACCGCGGGGTCGACTTCGTCTCGGCGACCACGCTTCGCGACCTGGTCGCCAAGATGAACGACGTATCCGACGTCGAACCGCTGGACTACGACGTGGTCGAGGCCGAGGTCACGGCCCGCGATCGGGAAGTGGCCAACTCCTACACCAAGGACAGCCAGGTCACTGCCATTCGCGGCGCGCGCAACTACCTGGCCGACCGGGTGGCCCGCGTAGTGGCGCCGCACCGGATCACCGATCCGAAGGCGGGGCCGTTGATCGCGGTCAAACTGCACATTTTGACCCGAAAGTCGTTGGGCGGGTTGGAGACCGACCTCGACTCCCGGGTACTCAAGACCGACGGAACGACGTTCGACGGGCTGTACGCCGCGGGCGAAGCGGCCGGCTTCGGCGGCGGGGGCATGCACGGTTACCGGTCGCTGGAGGGTACCTTCCTCGGCGGCTGCGTGTTCTCCGGCCGGGCCGCGGGCAGGGCGGCCGTGCGCGACAACGGCTAGGTTCGAATCCGGGTGAGCGGAAGTCCGTTCGCTACCGGTTCAACTAGTCCGGTGGGAAGCGTTCCAGCAACGCGTCGAGTAGACGATGCGCCTCCTTCATGCGCTCGCGCAGCTGCAGCAGGGCGCGGGGGACGTCCGCCGGATCCACCGATTCCTCCTCGCGTCGGCGCCTCAACCTCCGCTCGGCCTTCGCGAGGAGATCGCCCAACTCGTCGAGTTCGTCCATCAGAATCGTCTGGAACAGGCGCGATTGCGCGACGTCGGCGTGGTAGGTGGGTCGACGATCTCCGCGTGCGGGAGCGCTCGTGGCACCTGGGGTCCTGGCGGTGCCCGCGTGGATCGAGTAGTGACCCGCGCCCGCTGGCTGCAGTGGACTGACCCGGCGTCGGGACGACGCAGCTTGCGACGATCGAGATGGCATGGCGAGATACTGACTCGTGCGGCCGATCACAGCGAATCGTCAGGGTTCACCCTGCGTTCACTGGCCGGTCACCCGTTGGATCGATGTTCGTCACGAGCCGTGAACGCGGGCGCCGCGGCCACGCCACCTAGATCTCCGTACCGGTCTCCTCGGTGAGTACCTGAAAGTCGGTGTCGGTCATCTCCGAGAGCCGGCCGTAGTAGATGCCGCGCGCCTCCTTGGCGACGACCGCCTGGTGGATCGGCACGGCTCGCGTCGGCGCCACCGCCCGCAGGTAGTCCACCGCCTCGGAGATCTTCATCCATGGCGCGGCGGCCGGGGTCGCGAGAACCTCGACCGGTTCCCCGGGCGTGAATAGCGCATCGCCGGGATGCATCAGCCGCGCGGGATGCCCTTGGTCGCCGATCAGATACGAGATGTTGTCGATGACGGGGATCTCGGGGTGGATCACCGCGTGGGTGCCCCCGACGCCGCGCACCGACAGGTGACCGACGGTGACTGCGTCGCCGGCGTGCACGGCCTGCCATGCTCCGCCGAGCTGAGCCGCCGTCATCGGATCGGCATACAGCGCGGCCTGCGGGTTGGCGTCGATCAGCGCTGGTAGGCGCTCTACGTCGGCGTGGTCGGGGTGCTGATGAGTGATGAGGATGGCCGACAGTCCCGTGACCCCCTCGAAGCCATGGGAGAAGGTTCCCGGGTCGAACAGCACGGTGGTTTCCGATGCGCCCTCCCGAAAGCTCGCCAGCAGGCAGGAGTGGCCGAAGTGCGTCAGTTGCATGGCTACATTGTGGCCTGCCGTGCCGCCGGTAGAGTGAGCGCCGAGCAATATCCGCCAAGGACAGGAGCCGCGCGTGGCCCGCGTCGTAGTGCACGTGATGCCCAAGACGGTCATCCTCGACCCCCAGGGGCAGGCGATCGTCGGAGCGCTGGGCCGCCTCGGTATCTCGGGAGTCTCAGATGTCCGGCAGGGCAAGCGTTTCGAGCTCGAGGTCGACGACAGCGTGAGCGACGAGACGCTCGCCGAGATCGCCGAATCACTGCTCGCCAACACCGTCATCGAGGACTGGACCGTCAGCCGGGAAGAACAGTGACCGCCCGGGTCGGGGTCATCACGTTCCCTGGCACGCTCGACGACGTCGACGCGGCTCGTGCGGTACGCCTCGCCGGCGCCGAGTCGGTGAATCTCTGGCACGCCGACGCCGACCTCAAGGGAGTCGACGCCGTCGTCGTCCCCGGTGGGTTCTCCTACGGCGACTACCTGCGCTGCGGGGCGATCGCCAAGTTCGCGCCCGTCATGGGTGAAGTGGTGGAGGCCGCCGGCCGTGGGATGCCGGTGTTGGGGATTTGCAACGGTTTTCAGGTGTTGTGCGAGGCGGGACTGCTGCCGGGCGCGCTGACCCGCAACGCCGGGCTGCACTTCGTGTGCCGCGACGTGTGGCTCGAGGTGGCGTCGACGTCGTCGGCGTGGACCACCCGCTACGAGAAGGGCGCCGACCTCCTGGTCCCGCTCAAGTCCGGCGAGGGCCGCTACGTGGCCTCCGAGGCCGTGCTCGACGAACTCGAGGGTGAGGATCGCGTCGTCTTCCGCTACCGGGAGAACGTCAACGGGTCCCTGCGCGACATCGCGGGCATCAGCTCGGCCAACGGTCGGGTCGTCGGCCTGATGCCGCATCCCGAGCACGCCACCGAGGCGTTGACCGGACCGTCCGACGACGGTCTCGGGCTCTTCTACTCGGCGCTGGACGCCGTGCTCGCCGCGTAGGCGAAACGACGTCGGCGCGGCCCCGCTCGCGAACCGAACGACACCGCGCCGAAGCCGTGAGGATCAGGCTGCCGGCTTGATCGCCGGCGAGCCGCCGCCGACGGTCAGGATCGCGCCGTTCACGTAGCTTGCCGCCGGAGATGCGGCGAACGCCACGACACTGGCGATCTCGTCGGCCTCGGCCGTGCGGCCCAACGCGGTGGTGCGGCCGAGCCCCTCGATCAGGTCCGATTCGAAGGCTGCGGTGCCCGGAGTCTGGGTGGGGCCGGGAGCGACGGCATTCACGCGGACACCCTGGGATCCGAATTCGTCGGCCCATAGCTTGGTGAGCAGTTCCAGCGCTGCCTTGCTGGCACCGTAGATGCCCGCTCCTGCGGCGGGAGTCGTGGCAGCCACGGTCGTCACGTTGATCACCGAACCGCCACCGCGCGCGATCATTCCGGGAACCAGCTGCTGCACCAGGACGTACGGCGCCCGCAGGTTGGTGTTGATCTGATCGTCGAAGTCGGCATCGGCGGTGTCGAAGGTCGGGGCGAAGCGGTAGATGCCTGCGTTGTTGACCAGGATGTCGACTGCGCCGGCCTCGTCGGCCAGCCGACGGACGTCGTCGGTGACGGAGACGTCCGCGGCGACGAAACGTGCCGTCCCTCCGGCATTCTCGATCTCCTGGACCGTCTTCTCGCCGCGCTCGGCGTTACGGCCGTGGACGACGACCTCCGCGCCTGCCGCGGCGAGCTGCATGGCGATGGCCTGGCCGATGCCAGCCGTCGCGCCGGTTACCAGTGCTGTCTTGCCGGTGAGTGAGTCGTTGGTCATGAGAACCGCCTCCTGGGCGTTGAAGTCGTAACGAAGCCATCCACGTCAAGGCCAGTTACTGACTGTTTATTCCATAACCCAGGCGAACGCATCGCGAGCGTGCGCGAAGTGCCAAATTCTCGCGGCGTGTCGCCCGCCGACACGCACGCTCGCGCCGAAGGCGGGGGGCTAGGGGGTGAGCGCGACCGAGGCCTCGGCGGTATAGCAGAGGAAGGTCAACGTCTCCTCGAGGTACAGCTGCACGCTCTCGGCGTCGTGGGACAGGTAGCCGATCGAGACGTCGGTGCCGAGCTGTAGATCGAAATCTCCACCGCGGGTGGACAATACGAACGCACCGTCGATCGCAGGCGCCCAGATGATCTCGCCGTCGACCAACCGATTCAGGTGCTCGCGGATCGGATAGCCGTGTTCGGTGGTCTCGCTGACCTTCGTGTAGACGTCCGCCGACAACAGCACGCAGTACGGGCCGTCGACGCCGGCGAGTCGCAGCTCGGACAGCGCCTGGCTGATGACGTCGGGAATTTCGCGAGGATCGGCCGGCAGCGCCAGCGCGGGGTTGGAACTGCATTTGCGGATGCCGCCGATCGACGCCGCCTCGTAACCCTCGAAGATCGCGCGGTCCTCGGCGAACGCCAACTGCTTGGCGGCCTCCTTGACCGGATCCCAGTCGGAGTCCTGCGAGCCGCGCTCGACGTCGTCGACGTCGGTGCGCGAGATGGTGAACGGCACCCGCAGCCGCACCAGCGGCTTGCTCTCGCGCAGGTGGGCGAGCACCCCGTCCCCCGGTGGAGCCACGTCGAGCAGATGGCCGGTGCTGATCGCCGCCCTGACGGGTCCGCCGGGATCACTGACGTCGACCACCCGACGCCCGGCGATGTGCCGCTTGAAGGTCCGGGTGGCCTCCAATTCGATTTCGCCCCAAGCCTCTTCGGTGATCGGAGCCAGGTCGCGGTAGAGGTTGTTCATTGTGGGTGTCCTTTCAGACTGCCGATCGACAGGGAGCCGGGGGAAGGTGTCGTGGTGGGCGCAGCGGCCGCGGAGGGCAGCGGCGGTGGGTCGTCGAGGAAGTCCGCGGTCGGGGTGAAGAACATGCACCCGGTGATCGCGGTCGAGAAGTCCAGGATGCGGTCGGTGTTTCCAGGCGGGTCGCCGATGAACATGTTGTTCAGCATCCGTTCGGTGACCGTCGGCGTGCGCGAGTAGCCGATGTAATAGGTGCCGAACTCCGCCTTGCCCACTTCGCCGAAGGGCATGTTGTGGCGCAGGATCTTGAGTTCGTTGCCGTCGGCGTCTTCGATCACGTTGAGCGCCAAGTGCGAATTGGCCGGCTTGACGTCGTCGCCCAACTCGATGTCGTCGAGCTTGGTGCGGCCGATCACCCGTTCCTGGTCCTCGGTGGACAGCGCGTTCCACCCGGTCATGTCGTGCAGATACTTCTGGACGTGGACGTAGCAGCCGCCGGCGAAGTCGGGGTCCTCGTCGCCGATCTGCGTTGCGCTGGTGGCGACCGGACCGTCCGGATTCTCGGTGCCGTCGACGAAGCCCATCAGGTCGCGGTTGTCGAAGAACTTGAACCCGTGCACCTCGTCGATGACGGTGATGGCCCCGGCCATCGCGTCGACGAGCTTGCCCGCGAGTTCGAAGCAGACGTCGAGGAAGTTGCCGCGGATGTGGAACAGCAGATCCCCCGGCGTCGACGGGGCGTGGTGGCGTGCTCCGTCGAGCGCGACGAAGCGGTGCAACTCCGCAGGCCGCGGCCCGGAGAACAAGCGGTCGTAGGCGTCGGACCCGATGGACGTCACCACCGACAGCTGCTTGCTCGGATCCCGAAAGCCGATCGCGCGCACCAAACCCGAGATGTCGGCCAGGGCGGCGTGCACCGTGTCCTCGCCACCGTCATCGATCGTCGCAACGAGGAAGATGGCTGCAGGCGTCAACGGCGCCAGCACCTTCTGCGGCTGCGATTCGGACACATCTGGACCCTAGCGTCAAGATCACCGAGGACACCGGCCAAGATGAAAAGATGGCAGCTAGCCCCCAGGGACTGTGCGACTTCATCGACGCCTCGCCGTCGCCGTTCCACGTGTGCGTCACCGTGGCCGACCGACTGCGTGCGGCGGGCTTCACCGAATTGTCCGAAGGTGAGGCGTGGGCGTCCGGGGAGGGCGGGTTCTTCACCGTCCGCGCGGGGTCGCTCGTCGCGTGGAGGTCGGTCGACGCCGGTGCCCCGTTTCGCATCGTCGGCGGGCACACCGACAGCCCGAACCTTCGCGTCAAGCAGCACCCCGATCGGGTCGTCGCGGGCTGGCAGATAGTCGCGCTGCAGCCCTACGGCGGGGCATGGCTGAACTCGTGGCTGGACCGCGACCTCGGCATCAGCGGCCGGCTGTCGGTCCGCAACGGCGACGCCATCGAGGACGTCCTGGTGCGGATCGACGACCCGATCCTTCGGGTCCCGCAGTTGGCGATTCACCTGTCCGAGGACCGCAAGGGCGTCGAGCTGAACCCGCAGCGCCACGTGAACGCGGTCTGGGGCGTTGGCGAACGGCCCGCGTCGTTCGTCGGATACGTGGCCGAGCACGCGGGCGTCGACCCCGGAGCGGTGTTGGCGGCGGACCTGATGACGCACGACCTGACGCCGTCGAGGATCGTCGGCGCGGGCCGCGAACTGGTCAGTGCGCCAAGACTCGACAACCAGGGCACCTGCTACGCCGGGTTGGAGGCGTTCCTGGCCGCCGAGCCGCGTGGGCACGTGCCGGTGCTGGCGCTGTTCGACCACGAGGAGGTCGGCTCGACGTCGGATCATGGCGCGCAGTCCGAGCTCCTGCCTACGGTGCTGGAGCGCATGACGTTGGCTTCGGGCGGTACGCGGGAGGACTTCCTGCGCCGGCTGTCCGGCTCGATGGTCGCCTCCGGGGACATGGCCCACGCCACTCACCCCAACTACCCCGAGCGGCACGAACCGAGCCATCTCATCGCGGTCAACGCAGGCCCGGTGCTCAAGGTGCAACCGAATCTGCGCTACGCCACCGACGGCAGGACCGCGGCCGCCTTCGCGCTGGCGTGTGCCCAGGCCGGCGTGCCGATGCAGCGCTACGAGCACCGCGCCGATCTGCCGTGCGGATCGACGATCGGCCCGATGACGGCCGCCCGCACCGGGATTCCGACGGTGGACGTCGGGGCCGCGCAACTGGCCATGCACTCGGCGCGCGAACTGATGGGGGCGGCGGACGTCGACGCGTACGCCCGCGCATTGCAGGCGTTTCTGTCACCGGCGTGATCTAGCGTCGGGCCATGACTCTCGACATCGCGATGGTGACCTTCGACTGTTCCGATCCGGATGCTCTCGCGGCGTGGTGGGCCGACGCCGTCGGAGGTGAGCTGAACGCCGTGGCGCCGGGCGAGTTCGTCATGGTGGCTCGCGCGAACGGCCCGACGCTGGGCTTTCAGAAGGTGCCGAATCCGACGCCGGGTAAGAACAAGGTTCATCTGGACTTCCACGCCGCCGACAAGGAGGGCGAGGTCGCCCGCTTGGTCGCGGCGGGAGCGACGGAGACGGGTCGGAACAGCTTCGGTCCAGAATTCGACTGGGTGGTGCTCGCCGATCCGGAGGGCAATGCGTTCTGCGTAGCGGGCGGCTGACCGGCCACAGCCATCGGATTACGCCAATCGCTGAACATAGGACCTGAGCTCAACCTGCCCGCCACTGTCGGGTTCTTGCTGCTGGCGCGGCTCGGATCCTCGTTCACGTGCCGCGGACGACGTCGATCGTGTTCGACCGGGCCGGGCTCAGCGTGCTCGCCGACCACGCGCCGACGGCCGTCGGTGCGTTCGACCGGGCCCAAGCCAATAGAATGTCTCCGTGACGTCTGGGTTCTCCCACGAAGTGGACACTGTCGAGCAAGCATCGACCACCCCCGATCAGCCGCAGCCGTTCCGTGAACTCGGTCTCAAGGACGACGAGTACCAGCGGATCCGCGGCATCCTCGGTCGTCGGCCCACCGACGCCGAACTCGCGATGTACTCGGTGATGTGGAGCGAGCACTGCTCCTACAAGTCCTCCAAGGTGCATCTGCGCTACTTCGGGGAGACCACCACCGACGAGATGCGCGCGGGCATGCTCGCGGGCATCGGTGAGAACGCCGGTGTCGTCGACATCGGCGACGGTTGGGCGGTGACCTTCAAGGTCGAGTCGCACAACCACCCGTCCTACGTCGAGCCGTACCAGGGTGCGGCCACCGGCGTCGGCGGCATCGTCCGCGACATCATGGCGATGGGTGCCCGCCCGGTCGCGGTGATGGATCAGCTGCGCTTCGGCGCGGCCGATGCGCCGGACACCCGTCGGGTGCTCGACGGCGTGGTGCGCGGCGTGGGCGGCTACGGAAACTCGCTGGGGCTGCCGAACATCGGCGGCGAGACGGTCTTCGATCCCTCCTACGCGGGCAACCCGCTGGTGAACGCGCTGTGCGTCGGCGTGCTCCGCAAGGAGGATCTGCACCTGGCGTTCGCGTCGGGAGCCGGCAACAAGATCATCCTCTTCGGTGCCCGCACCGGACTCGACGGCATCGGCGGCGTGTCGGTGCTGGCGTCGGAGACCTTCGGCGGCGACGAGGGCGACGGTCCGGGCCGTAAGAAGCTGCCGTCGGTCCAGGTCGGCGATCCCTTCATGGAGAAGGTACTCATCGAGTGCTGTCTCGAGTTGTATGCCGCGGGCCTGGTGATCGGCATTCAAGACCTCGGTGGAGCTGGATTGTCCTGTGCCACTTCGGAGCTCGCGTCCGCAGGCGATGGCGGAATGTCGATCGAATTGGACAAGGTGCCGCTGCGCGCCAAGTTCATGACCCCTGCGGAGGTGCTGTCCAGCGAGTCGCAGGAACGCATGTGCGCGGTCGTCGCACCCGAGAACGTGGCTGCGTTCATGGCCGTCTGTCGCAAGTGGGAGGTGCTGGCCACCGTCATCGGTGAAGTCACCGACGGCGACCGCCTGCAGATCACCTGGAACGGCGAGACCGTCGTCGACGTGCCGCCCAGGACCGTCGCCCACGAAGGCCCCATCTACGAACGCCCCGTGGCGCGGCCCGACACGCAGGACGCCGTGAACGCCGATACGACCGCCGGGCTGCCCAGGCCCTCGACGGGCGACGAGTTGCGCGCGACACTGCTTGCGCTGCTTGGCAGTCCGCATCTGTGCAGCCGCGCGTTCATCACCGAGCAGTACGACCG
Source organism: Mycolicibacterium sp. (assembly GCF_016462545.1). Lineage (GTDB taxonomy): Bacteria > Actinomycetota > Actinomycetes > Mycobacteriales > Mycobacteriaceae > Mycobacterium. Next base: position 17,551 of record NZ_JAEMTA010000034.1, read on the forward strand.
CTACGTCCGCGGCAACACCGTCCTCGCCGAGCATGCCGACGGTGGCGTGCTGCGCATCGACGAGACCACCGGACGCGGCGTCGCCATCTCCACCGACGCCTCCGGCCGCTACACGTTCCTCGATCCCTACACCGGTGCTCAGCTCGCGCTCGCCGAGGCCTACCGCAACGTCGCGGTCACCGGCGCCACGCCGGTCGCCGTCACCAACTGCCTGAACTTCGGCTCGCCCGAAGATCCGGGCGTCATGTGGCAGTTCTCTCAAGCGGTGCGTGGCCTCGCGGACGGCTGTGCGGCACTGGGTATTCCGGTCACCGGCGGCAACGTCAGCTTCTACAACCAGACCGGCACCACCGCGATTCTGCCGACGCCGGTGGTCGGCGTGCTGGGCGTCCTGGACGACGTGCGACGACGGGTGCCGACGGCCTTCGGCACCGAGCCGGGCGAGACGTTGATCCTGCTCGGTGACACCCACGACGAGTTCGACGGCTCCATCTGGGCCCAGGTCACCGCCGACCACCTCGGCGGCCTTCCTCCGAAGGTCGACCTGGCCCGCGAGCAGCTACTCGGCGAGGTGCTGGTGTCCGCGTCCCGCGACGGGCTGATCTCCGCCGCGCACGACCTGTCCGAGGGCGGTCTCGTCCAGGCCGTCGTCGAGGGCGCGTTGGCTGGCGAAACCGGTTGCCGCATGATTCTTCCCGAGAATGCTGATCCGTTCGTGACATTGTTCTCCGAGTCCTCGGGGCGGGTCCTGGTGGCCGTCCCGCGCACCGAGGAGAGCAGATTCCGCGCCATGTGCGAGGCGCGCGGCTTGCCCGCCGAGCGCATCGGAGTGGTCGACGAGGGCAGCACATCCATCGAGGTCCAGGGCCAGTTCACCGTGAGTCTCGACGAGTTGCGCCGCACGTCGGAGGGCGTGCTTCCCGGACTGTTCGGGTGACCGACGAACGCCACCCGCTGGTGGTCTGGGCGTGGAGCCTGGTCCGACTCGACTTCGGCGGAGTGGCGGTCGCCACGGTGTTCTTCTGCCTCTCGCTGACTCCGTCTCTGCTTCCCCGGGACTGGTTGTTCCAGGGCCTGATCGGTGGCATCAACGCGTCGATCGGCTATGCCATCGGCGTGGTGCTCGCAAAGGTGTTCCACCGCTTCGCGTTACGTCACCGGCAGTGGTGGCCGCCGCCCAGGCGGACGTTGAACGCCCTAAAGGTCGGCACCGTGGTCGTGGCGATCGTCGTCTGCGTGTCGATGCTGATTCCCGCCGCCGCCTGGCAACGTCAGGTGTCGGCCGAGATGGGGATCGCCGGACCCACTACCGCCGGCTACCTGCGCACGCTGGTGATCGCCGTCCTGGTCGGCGGAGCGTGCGTGAGCGTGACCAGAGTGCTCTACGACGCGATCAAATACGTTGCCAGACTGCTCATCCGGCGGTGGCACCTCCATCAGGAGACGGCCATGTTCATCGGGACGGCGATCGTCGTCGTGCTGGTCATCACCCTGGTCAACGGCGTGCTGTATCGCGGTTTCCTGGTCGGCGCCAGCCGGGTGTTCCAACCGCAGAACTACACGACGGGCGACGGGGTCACCGAGCCCATGGATCCCGAGAAGTCCGGCAGCCCGACGTCTCTGGCTCCGTGGGACACCCTCGGATTCCAGGGCCGCAATTTCGTCGCGAGCGGACCACACCGGGCCGAACTAGCCAGACTCAACGGTGGGCCCGCCAAGGAACCGATCCGCGTGTACGCGGGACTGGAGACCGCAGACTCCGACGCGGCGCGGGCCGAGGTCATCGTCCACGAACTGGAGCGGACCGGCGCATTCGATCGCAAGCTCCTCGTCATCGTGCCCACCACGGGAACGGGGTGGATCAACCCGGTCGCCGCCAGGGCGATCGAGACCATGTACGACGGGGACACCGCGTTGGTGGGCGTGCAGTATTCGTATCTGCCCAGCTGGATTTCGTTCCTCGCTGACCAACAGAAGTCCGTGGAGTCGGGCCGTGTCCTCATCGACGCCGTCCACGACCGTTGGTCACGCGTGCCCGCAGACCACAGGCCCAAGCTGGTGCTCTACGGGGAGAGCCTCGGGTCGCTGGCGGGTCAGGGGGCGTTCGGGTGGCTTCCCGACATCGCGCGAATGGGCTTCTCCGCGGTGCTGTGGGTCGGTCCGCCGAACGAGAGCGCGCTGTGGAGCGGGCTGGTGCAGCGGCGCGATCCCGGAACGACGGAAGTCGAGCCGCGCTACGACAACGGTCGCACGGTGCGCTTCACGCAGGCCGTCGACAGCGCCGATGTCGCGCGGATCACCGCGCCCGACTGGGAGGGCACCCGGGTGCTCTTCCTGCAGCATGCGTCGGACCCCATCGTGTGGTGGTCACCGCGGCTGTTGTTCTCCCGACCGGACTGGCTCGTCGAGCCGGCGGGAACGGACCGTACGACGTCGATGCGGTGGTATCCGATCGTCAGCTTCTGGCAGGTCAGTGCGGATATGACCAACGCCTCCAGCGTCCCGGGCGGGCACGGTCACAACTACGGCGATGCCGTGCTCGACGGCTGGGCCGGAGTCATCCCCCCGCCCGGCTGGACGGTCGCCGACACCGAGCGGGTGCGCGCCGCGCTGCAGCAGGCCGGCAACGAGTACTGATGTCGCCCAGTCGAACTCGCATGATCGGATTGGCCGGAGCGCTGGTCGCGTGGAACGGCGCTGTGGCGCCGACGCTGCCGCCGCGTTGGTTGGTTCCCGTCCACGCCGCGCTCGCCGCAGCTCTCGTCAGGACGACCGGGGCGCCGCTCGGACTCGGGCCGCCTACGGTGGGGCGCGGCGCGCGGCTCGGGCTCGCCGCGGCCGGCGCCGTCGCCACGGTCGTGGCCTCGTCCACCGCGGTGCCGGCCATCCGACGCGGCATGGCGCAGCGGGAGCTACCGCGGCCCGTCTCCACGTGGTTGCTGGTGCGCATCCCGATCGGGACCGTCTGGTCGGAGGAGGCCGCGTTCAGAGGTGCGCTGGGAACCGTTGCGGCACAGGCCCTTGGACCCAGGTGGGGCCGCGCCCTGCAGGCCACGGCCTTCGGGCTGTCGCACGTCGCCGATGCGCGCGGAGCAGGTGACGCGGTGATCGGCACGGTGCTCGTCACCGCAGCGGCCGGCTGGGCCTTCGGCTGGCTGTACGACCGCTCGGGAAGCCTCGCCGCCCCGATGCTGGCTCATCTGGCGATCAACGAGGCAGGTGCGGTGGCTGCGCTGATCGTCGAGAATCAGACGTCGCGGCTGTCGGTCTCGAGCAGATGAGGTTCGGTGTCGTCGAAGCCGAAACCGATGATCTCGCGCGTCATGCACCGAACGTAGAACCTCGACGCCGGTTGGCGTCAAGGCTCACGGATTGATCGTGTACTCGCCGATCTGACGACCCCAGACGTGGTCGACCGCAACGGGCTGGCCGAACTCGAAGTGGTTGTAGGGCGCGATGCTGTAGCCGGTGTCCATCACCAGATACGGGTGCGGCCACAGGTCGTGGGTGACCTTCTGCCAGCAGCCCGGCCGTCCCTCGGGACCACCGTGGGCGTTGACGCGAGGCAGGTTGTCCGGATAGATGTACGGGTTGCCCGCACCCATCACGGTGCCGTAGGCCACCAGCGAGAACCCGTTGTCACCGCCGAGGGACCGCGCGATCCTCGGCCCCACGTCGTGATAGTTGCGCAGCGTGCAGAAGATCATGCCGCGGTAGTCGTCGAGCAACTTCGTGGTGGGAACCAGGTCCGCCGCGCCGCGAACGAGGTATGGGGCGGCGCGCTCCAACGGCTCCGCGGCGTTCTCGCCGAATCCGACCGCGGCCATCAGCGTGGCATCGATGTCGCGGGTCTGCGCATTCAGCGTCTCGGCCGTGATCACCGACGCCTGTAGGCCGTCGAACAGGTTCGGTGCCGCGGTGGCGTAGAGGTCGGTCAGGTCGGCGGTGCGGGCGACGTCCTCGCCGAACCTGGGCAGCAACGGGTTGAGGTCGGCGAGAATCACGTTGGCGTTGGCGAGGGATTCACCGAATCGGTCGCCCAGACCCGTCAGCGCCTGGGCCGTCGCCGTCAGCGTCTGGTTCAACTTGATCGGGTCGACCTTGTCCGCAATGGAGGTGACCGTCTCGAACAAGGTGTTGAACTCGGTGGTCACCGATTGCACGTGGATCACGTCGTCGGGCGAAAACGGTTCTGCGGAGCGGTGTTCCGGTGAACTGAACGACACGTACTTGTTGCCGAAGACGGTGCTGGCGCGTATGTCGGCAACCACGTTGGACGGTATCGACGGCAGGTAGCGGTCGTCGACCTCGAGGGTGATCATCGCCTGCTCGGCATCGCCGACCTGGACGGCGTCGATGCGTGCGACGCGCCCGATCTCGACGCCGTTGAGGGTCACCTTCGATCCCGGGTCCACCACCAGGCCGGCGCGGGCGGACATGACGCGCAGTTCGGTCCGATCGATGAAGTCACCCCGATATTGCTTGGCAAGCAGAAACCCGAACGACACAGTGATCGCCACCAGCACCGCGCCTGCCACCTTGTACGGCGGCCGGTGCCGGTCGAAGACCATTTTGGGAGACTAGGGTATGGCTGGCCGGCGTACTGCGGATCCGACGAAGACGCGAGCCGCCGTGTCGGCGCTCGCCGAGTGGTTGCGCGACGACGCCTCGACGGCGCCGGAACGTAATGCGCTCGCCGACGCCGTCCGCCTCACCGCCAGGACTCTGGAGGGGTTGGCCCCCGGCGCCAGCGTGGAAGTTCGGGTGCCGCCATTCGTTGCCGTGCAATGCATCTCGGGTCTGGCCCACACCCGTGGCAACCCGCCCAATGTGGTCGAGACCGATCCGCGCACCTGGCTTCTCCTGGCCACCGGGCTGCTGACGATGACCGATGCGGTCGCCGCCGGCGCGGTGCAGTCCTCGGGGTCGCGGGCCGGTGAGATAGCCCAGTTCCTACCGGTAGTCCCCCTCGACGGCGGCTAGCCGAGGAATGGCTCCCTCTGCACCCGGTGAAACCCGCGGTTGCGCAGGGTGAGCTCGCCGGGACGTCTTCGGTCGTGGTCGGCACGTGAACCCCCGCCATCGAGAAATGCCCACGCCGAGTTCGTTGTTGTGACCGGTGGAGTCCGTGGCGTTTTGCGGCACTTCGATTCCACCTTCGAGCCATGTTGGCCCTAGACTGACGTACGTCACCCACATCCCCAGGGAGCAGACTGATCGTGACCGCCGAGCAGATCGAGCAGACGGAAAACGAGCCCAAGGAAGAATGTGGCGTCTTTGGCGTCTGGGCACCCGGCGAGGATGTGGCGAAGCTCTCGTACTACGGCCTCTATGCCCTGCAACACAGAGGGCAGGAAGCGGCTGGCATCGCCGTCGCCGACGGCTCTCAGGTGCTGGTGTTCAAGGATCTCGGACTCGTCAGCCAGGTCTTCGACGAGCAGACGCTGGCCGCGATGGAGGGTCACGTCGCGATCGGCCACTGCCGCTACTCCACCACCGGTTCCACGACGTGGGAGAACGCCCAGCCGGTGTTCCGGAACACGGCGGCGGGTACCGGCGTGGCGCTCGGGCACAACGGCAACCTGGTCAACACCACCGAACTCGCCGCCCGCGCTCGTGCGGCAGGCCTGATCGACACACGCGGGGCCCCCGCTGCCACGACCGACTCCGACATCCTCGGTGCACTGCTCGCCCATGGCGCGGCCGACGCCACGCTCGAACAGGCCGCGCTGGAACTACTGCCGACGGTGCGCGGCGCCTTCTGCCTGACATTCATGGACGAGAACACCCTGTACGCAGCACGCGATCCGTACGGGGTGCGGCCGCTGTCGCTGGGCCGCCTCGACCGTGGCTGGGTGGTCGCCTCGGAGACGGCCGCCCTCGACATCGTCGGCGCCGCGTTCGTCCGTGACATCGAGCCCGGCGAACTGCTGGCCATCGACGCCGACGGCGTGCGTTCCACCCGGTTCGCCAACCCGACGCCCAAGGGCTGCGTCTTCGAATACGTCTACCTCGCCCGTCCGGACAGCGTCATCGGCGGCCGGTCGGTGCACGCGACGCGCGTCGACATCGGACGGCGGCTGGCCCGTGAGTCTCCTGTCGACGGCGACCTGGTGATCGGTGTGCCCGAATCCGGTACGCCGGCGGCAGTCGGCTACGCCCAGGAGTCCGGTATCCCGTTCGGCCAGGGTCTGATGAAGAACGCCTACGTCGGCCGGACCTTCATCCAGCCGTCGCAGACCATTCGCCAGCTCGGCATCCGGCTCAAGCTCAACCCGCTCAAGGAAGTCATCCGCGGCAAGCGGCTCATCGTCGTCGACGACTCGATCGTCCGTGGCAACACCCAGCGCGCGCTGATCCGCATGCTCCGCGAGGCCGGTGCACTCGAGGTGCACGTCCGCATCGCCTCGCCACCGGTGAAGTGGCCGTGCTTCTACGGCATCGACTTCGCCACCCCGGCCGAACTCATCGCCAACGCCTCCAACGCGGGCGCCAACGAGTCCGAGATGCTCGACGCGGTGCGTCGCGCGATCGGCGCCGACAGCCTCAGCTACATCTCGCACCAGGGCATGATCGCCGCCACCGAGCAACCCGCGTCCCGGCTGTGCTCAGCCTGCTTCGACGGTGACTATCCGATCGAGCTGCCCAGCGAGTCGGCTCTCGGCAAGAACGTCATCGAACACATGCTGGCGAATGCCGCCCGCACCGGCATGCAGACCGAGAACGACAACGCCTCGGCACTCAGGCGCCCCTGACGGCTCCGCCGTCGGTACGTCCCCTGAAGCGCTATTGGGGTGTAGTCGAACTGAAGCGGATCAGGTGCCTGCGACCCTTGCCCGTCGTACCGTCCTGCTCCAGCGCCTTGATCACCGAGTCCCGGTAGCCCGTCAGCCCTCCCGGCGGTGGGGGAATGACGGCGTCGATGTCGTGTTCGGACATCACCGCGTCATGCTCCAGGGATTCGACGAGCGGGCGCGCCAGCCCCGATGAGATCGGCGTCACCAGGCCCACCCACCAGCTCGCGATGCTCGGGGTGAGCAGCGGCAGCGCGATGATGACGCGCCTGCGCAGCCCGGCGACCTCGGCGTAGACCTGCATCGCGTCGCCGTACTCGAGCACGTCGGGACAACCGACGTCGAAGGTGCGTGACTTCTCGATCGGGGCGTCGGCAGCCTCGACCAGGTAGTGCAGCACGTCGTCGATGGCGATCGGCTGGATCTTGTTGCGCACCCACTTGGGTGTGGTCATGACCGGCAGCCGGTCGGTCAGATGGCGAACCATCTCGAACGACGCCGATCCGGAGCCGATCACGATGCCCGCCTGCAGCACCACCGTCTCGACGCTGGAGTTCATCAAGATCTCGCCAACGGTGTTGCGCGACTTGAGGTGTCGCGACAACTCGCCCTCCGGGTGCAGCCCCGACAGGTACACGATGCGCCGGACCCCCGCCTTCTCGGCGGCCGCGGCGACGTTGTGCGCCGAACGCTCCTCCTCGCTGACGAAGTCCGACGACGTACCCATCGAGTGGACGAGGTAATAGATGACGTCGACACCGTCGAACGCCTTGACGAGCGACTCCGGATCGCTCAGGTCGCCGCGCACCACCTCCGCCTTGTCAAGCCACGGCGCGTCGCGCAACTTCTCCGGCTTGCGGGCCAACGCCCGCACGGTGTCACCTCGCTCCACCAAGAGCGCGGCGAGATGCCCTCCGATATAACCAGTAGCTCCCGTAACCAGTGAACGACGAGACTCAACGTCCGACACCAGGCCTCCGTCCATCGTCTTCGTGCCTACCGAGGTATTCGGAGCAAGTGTAGGTACAGATGTCCGGCGGACGGCCTACTCAAACGGGCAGCCGGGATTCGGTACGTCGATCGACAGGGGATCGCCTGCCGTATCGATGTACACCACCCACATCACGACGGGATCTGGGCCGAGGTTTCGTCCGATGTGTACGTCGTCGGGACCGCTGCCCTCGGTGATCGGCGCACCGGTCGGATACACGCCGTCGCTCGAGCAGTCCGCGACGTCGTGGGTGAGCGTGCCGGCCCGGATCACTCCGAATACTCGGCCGGGATGCCAGTGCCACCCCGTGCTGCCGCCCGGTGCGATGGTGATCTGCTTGGTGACGTAATCGTGCCCGTCGACGGTGGCCTGTGCCAGGGTTTCGGCCTCCAACCCGACGTTGGGGGTCGCCGATGCGGTCCCGGCCGACCCGAACACGACGGTCGTGGCCGTCACTGCAGCCAAGGCGAGCCAGCGAACGACGTTCATGGTGGGTCAGCGTGTCACACCCCCCGACTCGGCGCGCCGGGTCGGCAGATCCGGCCTCGAGGGCGGTGAATGTGTACCGCGATGGGTGCGACCGGTACCCTTGGGCGCGATGAGCGAGGATCAGCGGGCCGGCGACACCGGCGCCTCCTACGCATCTGCCGGGGTGGACATCGAGGCGGGTGACCGTGCGGTCGAACTGTTCAAACCGCTTGCGAAGAAGGCGACCCGACCAGAGGTAAGGGGAGGCCTAGGCGGGTTCGCCGGGCTGTTCGCGCTGCGTGGCGGATACCGCGAGCCGTTGCTCGCGTCGTCCACCGACGGCGTCGGCACCAAACTCGCGATCGCGCAGGCGATGGACAAGCACGACACCGTCGGTTTGGACCTGGTGGCGATGGTGGTCGACGACCTCGTCGTCTGCGGAGCCGAGCCGCTGTTCCTCCAGGACTACATCGCGGTCGGGCGCACCGTGCCCGAGCGCGTCGCCGAGATCGTCTCCGGTATCGCCGATGGCTGCGTGATGGCAGGCTGTGCACTTCTCGGCGGCGAAACGGCCGAACACCCCGGCCTGATGTCGCCCGACCACTACGACATCTCCGCAACCGGCGTCGGCGTGGTCGAGGCCGACGACGTACTCGGGCCCGACCGCGTCAAGCCGGGTGACGTGATCATCGCCATGGCCTCGACGGGCCTGCACTCCAACGGATACTCCCTGGCCCGCAAGGTGCTGCTGGAGATCGACCGCGGCAACCTGGCGGGCCACGTCGAGGAATTCGGCCGCACGCTGGGTGAAGAACTGCTCGAGCCGACCCGCATCTATGCCAAGGACTGTCTGGCGCTGGCTGCCGAAACCCAGGTGCGCACGTTCTGCCACGTCACCGGTGGCGGACTGGCCGGCAACCTCGAACGTGTCATTCCCAATGGACTCAGCGCCGAACTGGACCGCGGCACGTGGACTCCCGCGCCGGTGTTCGCGATGATCGCTCAGCGCGGGCGCATCGACCGTGCCGAGATGGACAAGACGTTCAACATGGGAATCGGCATGGTCGCCATCGTCGCGCCGGAGGATACCGACCGTGCGCTGGCAATCTTGACCGCCCGACACCTGGACTGTTGGACCCTCGGCACCGTTCAGAAGGGCGGCAAGGACAAGAGCCGCGCCCGGTTGGTCGGGCAGCACCCGAGGTTCTGAGCGCGGGCGTCAGGCGCGGCGTGGAGCGTCGCTCAGCGGCGCCAGTCGTCGTCGTCGACCCAGCGGTCGTCTACGACGGCGTCACCATTGAGACCGTCCGGCTCGGGGGAACCGGCACCGCCCAGTTCCTGCTGTAACCGTTGGAAATCGGTTTGTGGCGAGCTGTACTTAAGGTCACGAGCAACCTTCGTCTGCTTCGCCTTCGCCCGGCCGCGGCCCATAGGGGACCCCCTCGCGCAATAACGGAGCGGCCCGACTAGCAGGCGGCTCCGATCTGAGTGTGTTTATCGTCCTGTCAACACTTTACCGTGCCCGACGGTCTGATGCTGGCAGGGCCGTCTCCGCGGTGGGCGCGGCGACCCACGAATCAACGCTGGTTGCTCCTGAGACGTTCCACGGCCAGTCGCCCGGCGCCCACCTCGGCGGTCGCAGGCATCGAATCGGGATCGATCAGAGCGCTCACCGCAGTCTCGCCGCCGGTGGTCAACTGAGTGTCCGCGGGCACCCCGCGCTTGAGCAGCGCGATGGCGATCGGGCCCTGGTCGACGTGGTCCACGACGGTGCCCAGCCGCCCGATCGGGCGTCCACCAGCCAGAACCGGATCGCCCGTCACCGGTCGATCGGCCGAACCGTCCAGATGCAGCAGCACCAACATCCGGGGTGGCTTGCCAAGGTTGTGCACGCGCGCGACGGTCTCCTGCCCGCGATAGCAGCCCTTGTCGAGGTGAACCGCGCCAGCGCCGGGTCCGCCGATCCACCCGATCTCGTGCGGAATGCTCCGCTCGTCGGTGTCGACGCCGAGTCGGGGCACGAGTTCCGCCGCGCGGTGAGCCTCGTACGCCCAAACGCCGGCCGGCCGCACGCCAGCGGCGATCAGCCGGCCTCGCCACCCGCTCACCGCGTCGCGGGGCACCACCAGGTCGACCTCGCCTTCGCGGAGGGTGCGGATGAATCCGCCGTCTGCCAGCGGCGATGCGGTTCCGACAGCGGGCAGGGCGGGCACTCCGATGGCCTCGAGAACCGCCGAATCGCCCACCTTGGGACCGAGAAGCGACAGCACCGCCAGGTCTGCTGGATCGACGACGACGTCGGCCCAGAAGATCATCTTTCTGAGGTAGGCCAGCAACGGCTCACCGCGCCACGGCTCGGTGTCGATGATCGTGACGCCGTCGAGCTCTGTCTGCAGCCAGTGATCTTCGACACGCCCCTGCGCGTCGAGGCTCAGATTCTCGACGACCGCGCCATCGGGGAGCTCGCTCACATGCTGAGTGGAGATCGTGTGCAGCCACTTTCGACGCTCGGCGCCGGTGAGCTGGATGGTCGCCCGGTGGGAACGGTCCACCACCACGACGCCGGTCTCCGCGGCGCGCTGTTCACCGAACGGGTCGCCGTAGTGCCAGGTGGCACCGGCGTCGGGGCCGGTCTCTGGCGCGGGGATTGCGGACATCCTTCCAGCCTACGGAGGACACCCGGCATTACCCTCATGCCCCATGGCTGCCCACGGCGAGATCGTCGTCACCCTCGACGGCGAGGTGGTGCCCGCGGACCATCCGGTCGGGCATGTCGACGACCCGATGTTCACGCGTGGTGACGGGGTGTTCGAGACGCTGCTGCTCCGCGGCGGACGCGTCTGCCTAGTGGATGCGCATCTGGAGCGACTGGCCCGCTCGGCCGAAATAGTGGGGCTGCCGCGCCCCGATCCGGCACGGTGGCGGGCGGCTACCGATGCCGCCGCTGCGAGTTGGACCGGCGACGGTGACGCGGTGCTGAGGATGGTGTGGGGGCGCCGCAGCCACGGCGGAGCGACTGGCTTCGTCACCGTTTCACGACTGCCCGACCGGGTGCCGGCGGCACGGCGCGACGGGGTGTCGGCGATGACGCTGGACCGGGGCGTCGCGGCGGCTGGGCCGTGGAGTGTGGCGGGCGCGAAGTCGCTTTCGTATGCCAGCTACGCCGCGGCGCTGCGCCACGCAGACCGTCTCGGCATCGACGAGGTGGTCTTGGTCAGCGCCGACGGATTCGTTCTGGAGGGACCCCGCTCGAGTGTGGTGATCGCCGACCGTGATGGCGTGCTGGCCACTCCGTCGACGACGCTGCCGATCCTCCCCGGCATCACCGTGCAAGCGGTGTTCGACGTGGCCCGCGCACGCGGCACGCCCTGCGAGGAAAGGCTGCTGCGAGTGTCGGATTTAGTTGCGGCACAAGGGGTTTGGCTGTTATCCAGTGTCACGCTGGCGGCACGGATCCGTGTGTTGGACGGGGTGCGGTTGCGCGTGGCGGGAGAGCCCGTGGAGATGGCCGCACTCGTCGACGAGGCCGTTGCGGGCGAGCCGTGACCCGGCCCCCGAAAATCGGTTGTCGGGTCCGGGATTCGGGAGTACCTTCGGATTTACACGTGAGAGGAGGTGGTCCGAGAATTTGATTGACTCATGGACAAGTGAGGTGGCTGCCCGCTAGCAGCACCGGGTGTTTACCAGCGTGCGCTGGCGAATTCCCAGCAGTCACCCGGCCCCCGAGCCCCTCGGTCCGTCCAACCAGGAACCAACGGCTCGGGGGTCGCTCCATGTCTGGACCGGGACGCGCGGAGCGCGACGGCCGTCAGCCGACGTGGCGCGAGAGGCGAGCGGACAGGTGGGGGACGAGTCCGCCGTCGGCGTCGACCCGTTCTTCCACGTAGGCGAGGTCGCCGCCCTCGATGATCCCGTAGAGCCGCTTGGCGCCCCCGACGAGGACACCGGACTTGCTCCGGGCCAGCGCATCGGTCGCCAATTCCCACGACGACTGGTTCAGGGGATGGCCGTAGAACAGTTCGACGTACCCGGAGGAGTGAGCCAGGAGTAGCTCGATGGCTTGAGACTCCGCAGGATCATCGGGATCGTTGACGAAGCGCCAGAAACCAGATTCGCGCAGCGACGGCCCCTCGTACTCGCCAGATTCCGAGAGCAGCCAGGAGCGCGCTTCCCAGTTCAGGTATTCACCGCCGTCGTGTGACACGACGATCTGCTGGCCGAACGGATAGTCACCCGACGCCCCGCGGCCCGTGCCCTCGCCTCGCCACACGCCGACGAGCGGCAGGAGCGCCAGCAGAGCGTCATTGAGGCTGACGCCCTCGCGCAGGTTGGCGGTATCGGTGGGCACCGGCAGATCATCGAATGCCGGGAGGTTGCGGGCGGCCGTGACCTTGGCTCGCTCGACGGCAGCGGCTACTGCGCGGTCCGCAGAACCGGGAATGATCGAACCCGCCGACTCCGATGTGTCATTCGGAACGTCGGGGTTCTGGTCCGCCGTCACAACTCGTCGGTGACCAGCCGGTACACCGCATACAGGGCGAACCAGGTGATGACGACGACCGCCACGACGAGCAGAATCTCGAAGAAGAGCACCACGTGGTCAGTCTAGTTGTGGCGGGCTGGGCGAGGCGACCGGGGCCACCGTGCCTCGCTCATCGTCGCTGGAAGGTCAGGCGACCTTGACGTCGACCTCGTGGATGCCCGCGCCCGACGGAGCGACGCTGGCGTCTCCGTTGCCCGCCGGCGAGAGGGCGCGCAGCGTCCAGGTGCCTGGGGCCGCGAAGAAACGGAAGTCACCGGTTGCCGAGGCGACGACCTCGGCGGTGAACTCGTCGGAGGCGTCGAGGAGGCGCACGAAGGCACCACCGACGCTCTGACCCGAGCCGTCGACCACGCGACCGGTGATGACGGTTTCCTTCTCCAGGTCAACGCTGGAGGGCAACGTCAGTCCTTGCTTCGGTGCAGAGCACATATCAACTTCCCAACTCGATCGGGGCGCCCACCAGGGAGCCGTATTCAGTCCAACTGCCGTCGTAGTTCTTGACGTTCGTGTGGCCGAGGAGTTCCTGCAGGACGAACCAGGTGTGCGACGAACGCTCACCGATCCGGCAGTAGGCGATGGTCTCCTTGGAGCCGTCCAAGCCCGCGTCGGCGTAAATCTTCTCGAGGTCGGCATCGGACTTGAAGGTGCCGTCCTCGTTGGCCGCCCTGCTCCACGGCACGTTGATCGCGCTGGGGATGTGGCCGGCCCGCTGGCTCTGTTCCTGCGGCAGATGCGCCGGCGCCAGGATCTTGCCCGAGAACTCGTCGGGGGAGCGGACGTCGACCAGGTTCTTGGTGCCGATGGCAGCGATGACCTCGTCACGGAAGGCTCGGATCGCGGTATTCGGCGCAGCGGCGGAGTAGGACGTAGACGGTCGGTTCACCGTCTCCGCGCTGAGCGGACGGCCGTCGAGTTCCCACTTCTTGCGGCCACCGTCGAGCAGCTTGACGTCCTGGTGGCCGTACAGCTTGAAGTACCAGTAGGCGTAGGCGGCGAACCAGTTGTTGTTGCCGCCGTAGAGGACGACGGTGTCGTCGTTGCCGATGCCCTTCTCGGAGAGCAGCTTGGAGAACTGCTGCTGGTCGACGAAGTCGCGCTTGACCGGATCCTGCAGGTCATCGCGCCAGTCGAGCTTCACCGCGCCTGCGAGGTGTCCACCGTCGTAGGCGCTGGCGTCCTCGTCGACCTCGACGAAGACGACGCCTGCCGCGTCGAGATTGCTCTCGGCCCAGTCAGCAGTGACCAGGACGTCGGAGCGTGCCATGGATGAAATCCCTTCGATCAGTTCGGGTTCGGCGTTCAGGCCGGGTTGGGTGTGTTGCGGAAACGAGCGACGAGCGGATAGAGCTGGCAGCCGAGGCAGATGCCGAAGGCCGCGTTGAGGAAGGCGGCGATCAAGGCGAACGCCGTGAGGACGAGGCCCAGCGTCACCAGACCGGTGGCGAAGCCGATGGTTCCGACGGCGGCGAAGACGAAGCCCACCAACTGAGCGAACTTCAACGGTGCGACGGGTTCCTTCTCCGTCACCGGGGCCAGCCGGGGCGCGACGACGGCGGCGAACACGCGACCGTATGGATGCCGCCGCGGGCCGCCGATGGCTCCGATCGCGAAGATGACGGCCTGCACCCCGAGTATCACGGCAGCGGCCGTCGCGCTGAATGCCGACACGATGAGGGTGGCCACGATGACCGCAGTGGTAACCCACGCGGTGAAGCGCGGACCCCGAACGTCGACCTGGTCTGATCCGTTGGTCTGGTGGGACATGAAGTACTCCTGCTGTTGTCTCGACACTGGGCGTGGGCATGCCAGAACGGCTGCTCCGAGGGCGGCGCGAGATACGCGCGGCTGCTCAGCAGCTACGACAACGACAACAAGATCCCGCGACGCGGCACAGGTCTACTGCGCGGCGCTTGATGAGCACGAGCTCGTCGCGGGTGGACACGCGGGACATGCTACCCAAAGACATGGCCGTCAGGCCAATAGCGGTTCGAGAGCCGACCGCAGGTCAGCGGCCTTGGGCACACCCGAGGATCGGTACCGCTGCTTGCCAACACCGTCGAAGATGAACGTGGTCGGCAACGACATCACCGAAAGCGCCCGGGCGGCGGACGGATTGGCGTCCATGTCGATCTCGAGGTGGCCGACGCCGGGCAACTCGGCGCACACGTCGTCGACGACCCGTCGCACTCCTGCGCAGGGACCGCACCACTCGGCGCTGAAGTGCACGATCGCGGGTCGGCCCGCGGGCAGTTCCAGCCCGGGGATCTCGGGGCCGACGGTGGGTCCCTCGGTGGTGCGGAGCACGCCCTGGCGCTTCGTGATGACGCGCCCGACGACGAACGCCACGACCAGCGCGCCCACGAGCACCCCGGCCACGACTGGCAAGGAGGAACTCACCGGTGCCCCCCGTTCTCCGCGCAACCGCTCATCTCTGTCTGAACCCGTCGAGGTCGATGGTTAATCCCGTGGTGATGCCCTCGATGATGATGTCGGAACCGCGGGCGCCCTCCGTGGTCGGCTTGATCGCGAACGGCAGCTTCATCCCCGGCATCTTCGCGCCGAAGGCGGCGAGGACGGCTGCCCTCTTCTCGTCCGGCACCGACTGGTCGGCCGTGCCCGCCCCGGTGAGGACGCCGGTGGCGGTGAAGACGAGCGTGGTGTCGTCGTTCTGCGCCGTCGACAGGTCGACCGAGACACTCACCCGCTTGTCGAAACCCGCGGCGGTGGGGGTGCCCGTGAACACCAGGCCCTTGCTCTCCGAGATGCCCGATTCGGTCGTCCCCCCCGTGGCGTCGTTGGTCTCCTTGGGAGGCGCTTCGACGAGCAGGTCCTTGACCCCCATGAAGCGACCGACGTGCGTCGAGTCGACGATGATGCGGCTCTCCAGCTTGCCGACCGGAAGGGTGGCTCCCGGGGTGATCAGCCAGGACGTCGCGGACAGGTCGACGGAGTGCAGGGTCGCCTCGAGTGAGACCTTCCCCACGACGGGATGGTCGACACCGCCCGCCCTGATCTCCACCTCCCGGAACCTGTGGCCGGTGGCCTGCGTGATGAACGGAAACCCGAGGATGCCCACCCACGGATCGAAGGGCAGCTCGTTGGCCGCGCGCACGCTGCGGGCCCAGCGGAACTCGGCGTAGATGGCGGCGCCGAAGTCGGTGCCGATGGTGCCGACGGCCAACGTCGTCACGGTGGCGACGAGTCCGATCAGCAGCTTGCGCACCCCGACATTCTGGCCTACGCAGATCGCGCACCAACGCTCAGCGCGGCTAATCCGCAGGTTGCACGCTATCGTTATGCCAGCGTTGGCCGGTAACGGCGGCGTGTCAGCCATGAATCTGGGGGATTGCCCGGACTTGTCGATGTAGATGACGTCGGGTGATCTTCCCGAAATGCGCTGGAGGACCCGTTGGATCTTTTGCTACTGACCGTCGACCCGCACCCCGAGTCGGTTCTGCCGTCGTTGGCGCTGCTGGCGCACAGCGTGCGCGCTGCGCCGGCCGAGGTGTCCTCGCTTCTCGAGGCGGGCAGCGCGGACGTGGCGATCGTCGACGCCCGAACCGATCTTGCTGCCGCCCGCGGACTGTGCCGCCTGCTGGGCACCACCGGCACGTCGGTGCCCGTCGTCGCCGTGGTGAACGAGGGCGGCCTGGTTGCCGTGAACGTCGAATGGGGCCTCGACGAGATTTTGCTGCCCAGTACCGGGCCCGCCGAGATCGACGCCAGGCTGCGGCTGCTGGTCGGGCGCCGCGGCGGGGCCGCCGACCAGGAAAGCGCGGGCAAGGTCAATCTCGGCGAACTGGTCATCGACGAGGGGACGTACACCGCCAGGCTTCGCGGTCGCCCGCTCGACCTCACGTACAAGGAATTCGAGCTACTCAAATATCTGGCGCAGCATGCGGGCCGGGTGTTCACGCGAGCGCAGCTTCTCCAAGAGGTGTGGGGCTACGACTTCTTCGGCGGCACCCGCACCGTGGACGTCCACGTGCGACGGCTCCGCGCCAAGCTCGGCCCCGAGTACGAGTCGCTGATCGGCACGGTCCGCAACGTCGGCTACAAGGCCGTGCGTCCCGCGCGTGGCCGCCCGCCCCTGCCCGAAACCGACCCGGGAGACGACTACGACGACGCCGATGCCTACGACCAGGACCCGGCGGGCTTCCCCGATGGGTTGGGCGACCCACTGCGCACCCAGTGACCGAAATCGATTGGTGGACAGCACTATCCGGCGCTGATCAGCGTCAGATAGCGGATCTCCTGGCCGCGGCGACCGCGGCCGACGGTACCGCGCCGGTCGGCGACCAGGTGCTGCGCGAGCTGCCCCACGATCGCACCGGACATCTCGTCGCCAACGTCGACGACGTCGTCGTCGGCTACCTCAATCTGGTGCCCGCGGGAGATGACGCGCCCGCGATGGCCGAAGTCGTCGTGCACCCCGACGCCCGCCGGAAGGGCATCGGGTCGGCGTTGATCCGCACCGGCCTGGCCAAGGGGGGACACGGCTCCCGCGTCTGGGCGCACGGCAACCTCGAACCTGCCAAGGCCACGGCCGCCGCGCTCGATCTGGTCTCGGCTCGCGAACTGCTGCAGATGCGCCGCTCGCTGCGTGACCTGCCCGCGGTCACGGTCTCCGACGGGATCCGGTTGCGGACCTACGCCGGGCCGAGTGACGACGCGGAGTTGCTCCGAGTCAACAACGCCGCCTTCTCGTGGCACCCGGAACAGGGCGGCTGGACCGACGCGGACGTCGCCGAGCGGCGCGCCGAATCGTGGTTCGACCCGGAGGGCCTCTTCCTGGCCTTCGACGCGGACACCGGTGCGCTGCTCGGGTTCCACTGGACGAAGGTGCACGGCCCGGCGCTCGGGGAGGTGTACGTCGTCGGCGTCGATCCGGGCGCCCAGGGCCGCGGCCTCGGGGCCACGCTGACACTCATGGGGCTGCACCATCTCGCGGACCGTCTGGGGGCCTCGGCGGACGTGACCCTTTACGTCGAAGCAAATAACTCAGCCGCCGTCAAGACGTACGAGAGGCTCGATTTCGGGGTTTTCAGCGCGGACGTGGCGTACACCCGGCGTTAGCCCCTCAGCTGTGAAATCACTGAGCCTGTTCACCGCTCGTTCATCTTTCGTCAGCGATCCGTCCACCAGCGCCGCATACGTTGCCGTGGAGTCCTGAGACAGACAAAACCGAAAGTGGGATCAGTGAAGCTCAATCGCTTTGGCAAGGTACTCGGCACGAGCCTGTCGGCCGCGGCCCTCGTCACGATGACTGCCTGTGGCAGCGACAACAACTCCGGAACCACGTCGAGCGCCGCGTCGGGGTCGTCGTCGTCGTCCGCCGCCGCCGACTGCGGTGGCAAGGCCACCCTGACTGCCGAGGGCTCGACCGCACAGCAGAACGCGATCGCCGAGTTCAACAAGGCCTGGGGTCAGGTCTGCTCGGGCAAGTCCCTGTCCTACAACCCCACCGGTTCCGGCGCGGGCGTCACGCAGTTCATCGCCAAGCAGGTGGACTTCGCCGGTTCCGACTCCGCGTTGAAGGATGAGCAGGTTCAGCAGGCTGCGGATCGCTGCGGCGGAAACCCGGCATGGAACCTGCCGCTGGTGTTCGGTCCTGTCGCCATGGCCTACAACCTCGAAGGCGTCGACAAGCTGGTCGTGAACGCAGACGTGCTGGCCAAGATCTTCACCGGTGCGATCACCACGTGGAACGACCCGGCCATCGCCGCACTCAACAGCGGTGCCACGCTGCCGGACACCAAGATCACGCCGATCTACCGCTCGGATTCCTCGGGCACCACCGACAACTTCCAGAAGTACCTGACCGCCGCCGCTCCGGCGACGTGGACCAAGGGTGCCGGCAAGGAATTCCAGGGTGGCGCGGGCGAGGGTGCGCAGAAGTCCTCCGGCGTCGTGCAGGCCGTCCAGGCCACCCCCGGTGCCATCGGCTACGTCGAGAAGAGCCCCGCGAAGGCTGCGAACCTGCCGTTCGCGCAGATCGACAGCGGCGCCGGTGCCGTCGAACTGACGGATGAGACGACGGCGAAGGCTGTCGGCGACGCCAAGTTCAAGGCCGAAGGCATGGACCTCACGCTCGACCTCAATGCGCTGTACGCATCCAAGGAAGCCGGCGCCTACCCGCTGATGCTGGCCACCTACGAGATCGTCTGCTCGAAGGGCTATGACGCCGACACCGCTGCCGCGGTGAAGTCGTTCCTCACGGTGTCGGCCAACCAGGGTCAGGCCAGCCTTTCCCAGGCCGGATTCGTCCCGCTGCCCGACAGCTTCAAGGAGCGCCTGCTCAAGTCCGTCAACGCAATTGCATAGTTGGCTGGCATACCGCCACCGACGCGGTGAGGATGGGTTCTGGAACCAATGACCGACCACGGGATGACAGTGACGACACCGAACCCAACCGGTGCGGGGTCGGGCGAAGTGATCGCTTCGCCCTTCCCCGCTCCGGAACCCATCTCCACCAACCCCTCGAAGGGCGCCGCAGTGCGCCTGGGGGACCGGATCTTCGGCGGCCTCGCCAAGGGTGCGGGCATCCTGATCGTCGTTCTCATCGCGGCGATCGGTGTGTTCCTGCTCATGCGTGCGATTCCGGCGTTGACCCGCAACGAGGCGAATTTCTTCACCTACGGCGGCAACTGGGTCACCACGGACACGTCGGCGATGCAGTTCGGCATCCTCGACCTGATCCAGGTGACCGTCTTCGTCTCGGTGTTCGCCCTGGTGCTGGCGATGCCGATCGCTCTCGGCATCGCGATCTTCCTGACGCAATATTCCCCCCGGCGCCTGGCCGGGCCGCTGGCGTACATCGTCGACCTGTTGGCCGCGGTGCCGTCGATCGTCTACGGGGTCTGGGGGCTGTACGTGCTCGCGCCCGTGCTCAAGCCCTTCGCGCTGTGGCTGAACTCGAACCTTGACTGGCTGTTCCTGTTCAAGACGGGTACGGCGTCGGTCGCGGGCGGCGGCACCATCTTCACCGCGGGCATCGTGCTGGCCGTCATGATCCTGCCGATCATCACTGCCGTCGCACGTGAGGTGTTCATCCAGACGCCTCGGGGTCAGATCGAAGCGGCGCTGGCCCTCGGCGCCACTCGCTGGGAGGTCGTCAGGACGACGGTGCTGCCGTTCGGTCTGTCGGGTTACATCAGCGGCGCGATGCTCGGCCTCGGTCGCGCGCTCGGTGAGACGATCGCATTGCTGATCATCCTGCGCGGCACCCAGACGGCGTTCGGATGGTCGCTCTTCGACGGCGGCTACACCTTCGCCAGCAAGATTGCTTCCGCGGCAAGCGAATTCAACGATCAGTACAAGGCGGGTGCCTACATTGCGGCCGGCCTGGTGCTGTTCATCCTCACGTTCGTGGTGAACTCGTTGGCCCGCGCCGCGGTCGCCGGAAGGGGCGCAAAGTCATGACCGCCACACTCGACCATCCGGTCAAGGCGCCCACCTTCCAGGGCGTGAGCGCTCGTCGCAAACTGACCAACACCGCTGCCACCGTGCTGGTCTCGGCCTCAGTGCTGGTGGCCTTGGTTCCACTGATCTGGGTCCTGTACTCGGTGATCAGCAAGGGCCTCGCCGCGGTCACCGCCCCGACGTGGTTCACCAACTCGCAGGCCGGAACCACCGCGTTCTCGGTGGGCGGCGGCGTGTATCACGCCGTCATGGGCACGCTGCTGCAAGGTGTGGTCTGCTCCATCATCTCGATCCCCATCGGCGTGATGGTCGCGGTGTATCTCGTCGAATACGGCGGTGGAACGCGACTGGGCCGGATCACGACGTTCATGGTCGACATCCTCACCGGTGTGCCGTCGATCGTGGCCGCGTTGTTCATCTACGCGCTGTGGGTCGCGACGCTCGGGTTCGAGCGGTCGGGATTCGCCGTCTCGCTGGCACTCGTGCTGCTGATGATCCCGGTGATCGTCCGCGCCACCGAGGAGATGCTGCGCATCGTCCCGATGGATCTGCGCGAGGCGAGTTACGCACTGGGCGTACCGAAGTGGAAGACCATCGTCCGCATCGTCATCCCAACGGCGCTGTCGGGGATCGTGACCGGCATCATGCTGGCGCTGGCCCGCGTGATGGGCGAGACCGCACCGCTGTTGATCCTGGTGGGCTACGCGGCGTCGATCAACTTCGACATGTTCGGCGGCTTCATGGGCTCGCTGCCCGGCATGATGTACGACCAGATCTCGGCGGGCGCCGGCAGCAACCCGATCCCCACCGATCGGCTGTGGGGCGCCGCGCTGACGCTGGTTCTCCTGATCGCCATCCTCAACATCGCGGCGCGTCTCGTCGCAAAGCTGTTCTCCCCCAAGAAGATTTAGTCAGTTAGCAGAAGCGGAGCTTCCCGTGGCCAAGCGCCTCGATCTCAAAGACGTCAACATCTATTACGGGTCCTTTCATGCGGTGGCCGACGTGGCGCTGTCGGTGCAGCCGCGCAGCGTGACGGCGTTCATCGGCCCGTCGGGTTGCGGCAAGTCGACGGTGTTGCGCACCCTCAACCGGATGCACGAGGTCATCCCCGGCGCCCGCGTCGAAGGTTCGGTGTTGCTCGACGGGGAAGACATCTACGGTGCGGGTGTCGATCCGGTGGGCGTCCGAAAGACCATCGGTATGGTGTTCCAGCGGCCAAATCCGTTCCCCACCATGTCGATTCGCGACAACGTGGTGGCTGGTCTGAAGCTGCAGGGTCGGCACGGCAAGAAGACCCTCGACGAGGTCGCCGAGCGCTCACTCAAGGGCGCCAACCTGTGGAACGAAGTCAAGGATCGCCTCGACAAGCCGGGTGGTGGACTGTCCGGTGGTCAGCAGCAGCGGCTCTGCATCGCGCGTGCCATCGCGGTGCAGCCCGACGTCCTGCTGATGGACGAGCCGTGCTCGGCGCTGGACCCGATCTCGACGCTTGCCATCGAGGACCTGATCTCGGAGTTGAAGCAGGACTTCACGATCGTGATCGTCACGCACAACATGCAGCAGGCCGCCCGCGTCAGCGACCAGACCGCGTTCTTCAATCTGGAGGCGACGGGCAAGCCGGGCAAGTTGATCGAGATCGACGACACCGAGAAGATCTTCTCCAACCCGACGCAGAAGGCCACCGAGGACTACATCTCCGGTCGCTTCGGCTAGAGCGATTTGGGTGTGCTCACGGCGGTCACCGCCGGTGAGCACACCCAAATCCCTAGGGAGTGAGCACCACCCGGGTGCCCGACGGCTCGGCCGCGGTCCAGGCGTCGGCGACCTCCGACAGTGGCCGCACCAGCGTCCGCAGGCTGAGGTCGCCCGCAGCGATCATCGCGAAGAGTCTGGGTAGCGCCTGGGTGCGGGTGCGCAGCATCACCTCGGGCGCTACGCTCCCGATCCCGATGCCCGACAGGGTGATTCCCGTGCCGCGCACGGTGCCTGCCGACAGCGTGATCGTCGGGCCGGCCATCGAACCGATCTGGACGTAGCGGGTGGCGTGGAAGTGTGCGGCGGGGTGGGCGGAGCCCAACGCCGAGAGCACCTGTTCGGCGGGTTCGCCCCAGAGGTAGTCCAGCACCGCGTCGAAGGGCCGGTCGGCATGGCGCTCGGCGACCCGCTCCGCGACGTCCTCGTGGCCCAACACGACGGCGTCGTCGGCGCCGACCGTTCGCAGCCAGTCGAGGCGCGCGACATCGCGGCCTGCGACGACGACACGTTCGGCGCCGAACACCGACTTGGCGAGCTGCACGGCCGTCGAGCCGGTGACGCCCGTGGCGCCGAGCACCAGGACGTGAGCACCGGGGCGAAGCGCCGCACCGTGTTCGAGTGCCATCCACGCCGACAGGCCGGGATTCGGCACGGCAGCAGCGGTGATCGAGTCGACGTCGTCGGGCAGCGGGTATGCGCCGTCACGGCTGATCAAGGTCCGCTCCGCCATCATGCCGTAGGGGGCGAGCGCGCCGGTGTAGACGCGGCGGCCGTCGTCGAGCCGGGCGACGCCGTCGACACCCGGGATCGCGGGCAACTGAATCTCCCTGCTGGCGTAGTGCTTTCCCGAGACCAGGCCACGGCTCAGATTCGTCAGGGCGGATGCCTCCACCGTGGCGACGACGGCTCCGTCGCGGGCGGTGGGTTCGGGGAAGTCGGTGTACTCCGGGATCCGTCCCCAGTCGTCGACCACTGCTGCCTTCATGGCGTTCCCTCGTTTCCGTAGATATGGTTTCGTTGGAAACAATCTACGAGGCGTCGTTGGTAATGGCAAGATGGTTTCCGTGAAAACCAAGTCGGCGCTGATCGCGGAGATCGACGAACTGGTGCGCGCCGTCGGCGACAAGTTCGACGTGTCGATGAGCCCAGACGAGGAGGGCGATGCCGAACGCGATTTCATGGCGGCGCGCTGTCCCCCGCGGCTGGAGGCAACCGTCCGCTCGCTGCCGACGCTGTCGATGCACCTGCTTGCGGCGATCTCGGAGGGGCCCGTCAGCGTGGTCGGCCTCGCGGCCAGGTCCGGGCAGTTGAAGGGCACCGTCTCCAAGCACGTGCAACGGCTCGTGGCCGAAGGCTTGGTGGCGCGTCTGCCGATTCCCGGGAATCGGAAGGAGGTCGAGCTGGCTCTCACCGACGATGGCCACACGGTGTCGACGGCGCACGACGAGTTGCACCACGAGATGGCCGTCGGGCTACACGACTTCCTGAAGGCCTATGGCAGCACTGACCTGCGGGTTCTCGTCACGGTCCTGCTGGATCTGGTGTCGAGTGAGAAGGTCGGCGTGCGGCTAACCCGTCAGTGAGGCGCGGGAACGGCTTCCTCGTCGGGGAACTGACCGGTCACCTGGAAGATGACGCGCCGCGCCACCTCGACAGCGTGGTCGGCGAAGCGCTCGTAGAAGCGACTCAGCAATGTCACGTCGACCGCAGCGGTGACGCCGTGCTTCCACTCCCGGTCCATCAACACCGAGAACAGGTGGCGGTGGAGATCGTCCATCGCGTCGTCCTCTTCGCGGATGCGTGCGGCCTTCTCCGGATCCCGGGTGACCAACACCTCTTGAGCGCTGGAACCGAGATCCACTGCGACCCGGCCCATTTCGGCGAAGTAGCCGTTGACCTCTTCGGGCAGGGTGTGTTGGGGATGGCGACGCCGGGCGATCTTCGCCACGTGCAGCGCCAAGGCGCCCATCCGGTCGACGTCGGCGACGATCTGGATCGAGCTGACGATGGCGCGGAGGTCACCGGCGACGGGAGCCTGCAGTGCCAGCAACACGAAGGCCGCTTCCTCCGCGCGTGCGCTCATCGCCGCGATCTGCTCGTGGTCGGTGATGACCTGCTCGGCGAGCACCAGGTCGGCCTGCAGCAGAGCCTGGGTGGCGCGCTCCATGGCAACGCCGGCCAGGCCGCACATCTCGCCGAGCTGGTCTGTCAGGGCAGCCAGTTGCTCGTGGTAGGCGGTACGCATGTCCCAAGCCTACGGGCTGGGCAGCACGATCGTCACGACCTCCAGGGTGAACGAACGGTGAATGCCACCTGCCGCGATGGTGCGGTGGACGTCATTCGCAGGTGGTGTCGGCCGCGTTCGTGACCGTCAGATCCTCCGGAAGGTGGCTGGTCTCACTGCTGCGATCGTGCACGACGTGGACCTGCACCGATGATCCGCTGGGCGACGGGGCGTTGACCGCGTTGAAATCGGAGCCCAGGACCACCCGGATGACACTGCCCATCCCGGACACGCGCTCGATGGTGGGAATCTCGGGATTCGCGAACGACGACGCCACGGTGGCGGCAGCCTGCTCGTTGCCCGAGGAGAAGAACACGGTCGTGGAGTTCAGCGGGCCCGGGTAGTCGTCGGGCGTGTCGACGTTGAAGCCGTGTTGCTCGAGGTCGCTGGCAGCCGTCGACGCCAGGCCGTCCTCGCCGGTCGAGTTCGAGACGCGCACGGTGATGTCACCCGGGCTGGTCGTGACCGCGTCGACGAGCTCGCCATTCGCATCCGAGGGCGAGGGCGCCGGCACGGCCGCCTCGGGCGTCTCGGGCACCGGGGTGTTGTCGGCGTTCTTCTCCTCGGGCAACGGATCGTCGTTGATGATCGCGTCGAACAACGCCTTCATGTCATCCGTGCGCGGCACTTCGTTGCCGTATTCGTCGGCGTACCCGACCGTGGGCACGGTGACGAACGTGATGCGTCCCGCATTGACGCCCTGAACGGACTGACCGAGGTCGACGAGGTCCTTGGTCTGGATGTTGTCGACGTAACTGTCGTTGATGAACATGTTGACGACGTTGTTGAGCTTGCTCAGCGAGAAGAACGTGTCCTTGGAGATCAGTGAGCGCAGGAGGGAGGACAGGAACAGCTGTTGGCGCTTGATGCGGCCGTAGTCGCCGTTGGTCTCGGTGGTGACCTGCCGGGCGCGGACATACTGCAGTGCGGTGTGCCCGTCGATGATCTGCCTACCCGCGCTGGCGAGGACGGTGCCGAGTTCGTAGTCCTCGAGCGGGGTGGTGCTGCAGACCTCGACGCCGCCGAGCGCATCGACCATCTTGGCGAACCCGGCGAAGTCGACGGCCATGAAGCGGTTGACCGAGAGCCCCGACAGCTTCTGGATGACCTTGACCAGACACTTCGGGCCGCCGACCGCGTAGGCGGAGTTCAGCTTGGTCTCGGTGTAGACCTTGTCCATGCCGTAGACGGGCGAGTCCGGATCGGTGGCGGGTCCGTAGGTGCTGGTGGTCGGATCCCAGTGCTCGCACTCCATGGGAGTGATCGAGAGATCGCGCGGAAACGACACCGCCACAACGCGTTTGCGGTTGGCGGGGATGTTGACCAGCATGATGGTGTCCGAGCGGGCCCCGGCCGCATCATCCGTGGACCCTGCGCCCATGTCGCTGTTCTGTCCGATGCGGCTGTCGGTGCCGACGATGAGGAAGTTCTCGTCGCCGAACTGTGCGCCGGGGTCGATGATGTCGCGGGAGTTGGGGTCCAGGGCCGCCACCTTGTTGAGGTTGTCGTTCTTGGACGACTGCCATTGCCAGGCGGCGCCGGTCAGTGCCAGCGCGAGGATCGCGATGATCGCCGCCGCGGCGCGACCCATGACCATCGCCGTGCGCCTACCGCGATGCGAGGCGGGCGCGACGGGTTCGCGGGTGGCGCCGATGCGCTCGGGCGTGGCGGGTTCCCGCCGAAGGCTCGTCAGGATGGGCAGTTCCGAAGCGTGCGCCGGAACGACGGGAATGATCTCCGTGTCCGGGTCGCGATCGCTCTCGGCGGTATCGCGATGGTGTCGCGGTTCGTCGTCCTTGTCGGGTGCCGTCCCGGAGATCTTGGCGATCAGGTCGGCGACCGTCACCCCGTCGGTGTGGTTGCCCGCGGCGGGAGTGGACGGCGCGTCGGAAATCCGTGACCGCTCCCACGGCGCGGCGCCTGGTGCCGGCCGCACCGATCGGGTAAGCCAGTCATTGCCGGGCTTGGCGGCGCGTGACTCGTCGTCGGACGGCTCCGGGGACCGATGACCGGGAGCGGCGTGGTCGCCGTCACTCATGTCCTGTCGGCCTCCGACTGTCGGGAACGCCGCGCCGCATGGCGCGCCAATCTGCTTCGACTGCTATCTAGTTCTTCTAGCAGCACGTCAAGGACTCCGCTAGTCGGAGCCCGTCGTAGTTGACCCATCGTACTGAGACAACCTCAGTTGGAGCCAGTCAGCGAAGGCGTCGGTGCAGTCTCGATGACGTCTCGCTACCGAGACGAATCAGCCTCCGGAGTGCATGACGTCAGCCCCGGTCGGCACCGTGCAGTCGTCCGGATCGCTTAGCCAACCCTCGGGGAGGGCGACCGATCCAGGGGAGCCCTGGCGTCCGCGAGGACCCTCGGCGGCACGGGGGAACGGTACGTCTGGATCGAGTTGCGACAGTAGGTCGTCGAGCTCGGCGAGTGTCTTGACCAGCGCCAGCGCTCGTCGCAGGTCGGCGCCGGCAGGGAAGCCGTGTAGATACCAGGCGACGTGTTTGCGGATGTCGCGCATGCCCTTGTCCTCGCCGAAGTGATCGGCGAGGAGTTCGCCATGGCGGCGCGCGATGACGGCGACCTCGCCGAGCGTCGGCGGGGTCGGGGACACGCTTCCGGTGAACGCCGCGGACAGCTCGGCGAACAACCACGGCCTGCCGAGGCAGCCTCGGCCGATCACGACTCCGTCACATCCGGTGACCGCCATCATCTTCAGCGCGTCGTCGGCGTCGAAGATATCGCCGTTGCCCAATACGGGAACGCTGGTGACGTGCTGTTTGAGCTCGGCGATCCGATCCCAGTCGGCGCTGCCCGAGTACCGCTGCGCGGCGGTGCGGGCGTGCAATGCGACCGCGGCCGCGCCCTCCTGTTCGGCGATCCGACCCGCATCGAGGTGAGTGTGGTGATCGTCGTCGATACCGATCCGGAACTTCACGGTGACGGGCACGCGGGTGCCTTCGGTGGCTCGGACCGCAGCGGCCACGATCTGACCGAAGAGCTTGCGCTTGTACGGCAGGGCCGCGCCGCCGCCGCGGCGGGTGACCTTGGGTACCGGGCAGCCGAAGTTCATGTCGATGTGGTCGGCCATGTCCTCGTCGACGATCATCTTCGCCGCGGCGTAGGTGGTCTGCGGGTCGACGGTGTAGAGCTGCAGCGACCGGGGCGACTCCTCGGGTCCGAACGTCGTCATGTGCAGCGTCGCGGCATTGCGCTCGACCAGCGCGCGAGCCGTCACCATTTCGCAGACGTAGAGCCCGCTGACGGTGCCGGCGCGCGCGAGTTCGAGCTCACGACACAGGGTCCGGAATGCCACGTTGGTGACCCCCGCCATCGGGGCCAGCACGACGGGACTGCGCAATGCGAACGGCCCGATGTGAAGGGCCGCCGGCTTCGCTGCGGCTAGGACGCTGCCGATGACGACACCAGGAGATTCTTCATGGCCTTCTTCTCGGCCATCTTGCGCTCACGTTCGAGCCGACGTTCCTTGGCCACCTCGAACTTCTGGCAGGTGTCCTCGAGCTCCTCCACCAGCTTGCCGAGGTCGTCGCGCATTTCCGCGGCCTCGCCGGTGAAGTCCTCACGCTCGAAGATGCGCCACTTCTTCAGCACGGGCATCACCACGTCGTCGAGGTGGATGCGCGGGTCGTACACGCCGCCGACGGCGATGACGACGGCCTTGCGACGGAATTCGGGCACGGTGTAACCGGGCATCTTGAAGTTGCGCAGCACCCGGTGCAGGGACTTCATGGCCTGGTTGGGTGCGAAGTCGAGGCCCGCGGCACTGACGTCGCGGTAGAAGATCATGTGGAGGTTCTCGTCGGCCGACACGCGTTGCAGCAGCTGGTCGGCGACCGTCTCGTTGCAGGCCTTGCCGGTGTTGCGATGCGACACCCGGGTGGCCAGTTCCTGGAACGTGACGTAGATGACCGAGTCGAAGAGGCTCTCGGCGAACATCTCACCCTGCGGGCCTTGGCCGGGGCTGAACCCGCGGGTGACCTGCTCGACGCGGAGTTCTTCGAGCTCCAGCGGATCGATGGCGCGTGTGACGACCAGGTAGTCACGTAGGGCGATGCCGTGCCGGTTCTCCTCGGCAGTCCAGCGGTTGACCCAGAAGCCCCAGGGGCCGTCCATGCTGAAGTTCATCGCGATCTCGCGGTGATACGACGGCAGGTTGTCCTCGGTCAGGAGGTTCTGCAGCATGGAAACCTGCGCGACCTCGGACAGTTTCGACTGGTCGGGATCCCAGTCCTGGCCGCCGAGCGCGTAGTAGTTCTTGCCGTCCGACCACGGGATGTAGTCGTGCGGGTTCCAGTCCTTGCGCATCCGCATGTGGCGATTGATGTTCTCCTCGACCACCGGCTCGAGTTCGTGCAGAAGCTGCAGGTCGGTCAATTCGCTCGACATGAACCCTCCCAGTTATCTGTACCTGTTGGTAGCACGCAATATATCTGTGTCCTCCGGTGACATTCAAGTTCTGCACCGGGAAGTGTTGCGAAATCGTCATGGTCAGCGCATCTGGCGCTGTGTCCGAAGGGTAGTATTCCGGCGGGGGTCAACCCGCCCTGGCAAACGCGGTTCGCCGGAGATGTGCCCAAGCTGTGACGAAAGGTCCCACCTGCGTGAAGAACATCTTGGTTGTCGGCGTCGGTGCGCTTGGATGTGCGGCCGCGGCCATCGCGCTGAGCAGTGGCATCGCGTCCGCCGATGATGGCGTCGTCGGGCAAACCTACAAGGATGCCAAGGCGGCACTCA
This sequence comes from Mycolicibacterium sp., assembly GCF_016462545.1. Taxonomy (GTDB): domain Bacteria; phylum Actinomycetota; class Actinomycetes; order Mycobacteriales; family Mycobacteriaceae; genus Mycobacterium. Next base: position 46,560 of record NZ_JAEMTA010000034.1, read on the forward strand.
GTCAGCAGGGGTTGACGCCAGTCGTCGCGTCTACCGTTGGGGATCGCAAGGATTGGGACAGCTGCATCGTCACCAGTGCCACGCGGGCGCCTGGTCTCGACGGGTTCGGCAACCAGTCCTCGGGCAAGATGAACGTCAACCTCAACTGCTACTCCACCTACGGCACCGCTTTGTGGCCGGGATTCTCCATCCAGAGTCCCGAGGGCCGGAAGATGCACGACGCCGACGTCGCAGCAAAGCAGCAGGCGCAGGCCGAACAGGCCGCTGCTGCCCAGCAGTCCCAGGACGAGCAACTCGCTGCCGCCAACGCTCAGCAGGGCGGGGAGTAGGCGCTCGCCCGCCGCCCGAATCTGGCTTCCCTGCCAGCTGTGTGGAGGAGTGCTGCGCGTGTGCTGGGACGGCGGTACTATCCCGCGAGCAAGGCATTGCGACTCCGCGGACAGATAGGGCTAGAAGTGAAGAAGCTCATCGTTATTGGTTCTGGCGCCATCGGCGCGTTGGCTGTGTCGGGGCTTCTTGGCGGAGGTGTGGCATCCGCGGACGACTACGCGGGCCAGACGTACTCCGATGCCTCGTCCGCAGCCAGTGACGCCGGCCAGACCGTGGTGATCGCCTCGCGCGTCGGCAGCACGCTCTCCGAGGGTGACTGCCTCGTCGATCGCTCGCAGACCGCGCCCTTCACCAGCGCCAACGATGGCAGCCGGGTGGCGAATACCGTGCAGTTCTACTTGAACTGCAACGGCGGCTTCGCCACGGCCACGACGCCGGGCCTCTCGGTGGCCAGTCCTGCGGGTCGTGCCGCCAAGTCTGCCGCGGACGAGGAAGAGGCCAAGGCAGAGGCCCAAGCTGCCGCGGCGCAAAACGAGCAGGACCAACTCGCCATGGCGGGCCAGACCCCGGGCGCGCCAGGCGCGTAGCCGCTAGTGGCTCGACACCCTGCTGAGCAGCATGTCGACGCAATAGTCGATGAACTGTTCGCGGGTGGTTGCCAGTCGGCCGTTGAGATAGGCCGTGAACAGCGCCGTCAGTGCACCCACGAGTCCGGTAGCCGCCATTGCCTGAATGGCGGGGTCGGTGATCCTCGTCAGTTTGTGCTGCAGCAGGTCGATGAAGCTGGGCATCCACTCGGCGCCGGACTTCGTGAGCACGGGCTCCCGCTCCGGGGCGATCAGCAGCACGCGCCCGCGCACGGGGTCGTCGACCATCAGGGTGACGAAGCGTTCGACCGCGTCGCGCGGGGTGGTGGAGGACATGAGGGCCGTCATCGCGGTGTCGCAGACGTGGTCGTATACGGCTCGGACGAAATCGTCTCTGTCGGTGAAACTCTCGTAGAAGTAGCGTTCGGTGAGGGCGGCGGTCTTGCAGACGGCACGGACGGTCAGGGCCGAGCCGGCCTCGCCGCCGAGGACGTCGACGCCTGCCGTGATGAGTTCGTCGCGCCTGAGCGCCTGGCGGTCTTGCAGTGGTACGCCTGACCAGCGGCCGCGTCGTTGACCGGAAGGCACATCTCTCCTAAGCTCGCTATGACAACGCCCGTAGTCAGAATCTTCTCCGTCGGCCCCAGGAAGGTCACCAGTGACTCAAGATACGTCTGAGGCGTGCCCGGTGACCAACGGGGCGGAACCGCTCGATCGAGGGATCGATTCCGGATGCCCAGTGGCACCAGGAGGTTACGACATTCCGCCGGTCCCGCTGGGACCCGACTCGCTGACGTGGAAGTACTTCGGCGACTGGCGGGGGCTGCTGCAGGGGCCATGGGCTGGGTCGATGCAGAACATGCATCCCCAGCTCGGCGCTGCCGTCGAGGAGCATTCGACGTTCTTCCGCGAACGGTGGCCCCGGCTACTGCGGTCGCTGTATCCGATCGGCGGCGTCGTCTTCGACACCGACCGCGCGCCCCGTACGGGGGCCGAGGTCCGCGACTATCACACGACCATCAAAGGTGTTGACGCACGAGGGCGTCGGTACCACGCGCTGAATCCGGACGTCTTCTACTGGGCGCACTCGACGTTCTTCGTGGGGACGTTGATCGTCGCGGAGCGGCTGTGCGGCGGGCTGACGGAAGCCGAGAAACGCCAACTCTTCGACGAGCACGTCGAGTGGTACCGCATGTACGGCATGAGCATGCGGCCGGTCCCCGAGACGTGGGAGGACTTCCAGGCGTACTGGGACCACATGTGCCACGACGTGTTGGAGAACAACTACGCGGCCCGCGCCGTACTCGATCTGACCGACCTGCCCAAGCCGCCGTGGGCCGCGAAGATGCCGGATTGGATGTGGCACCAGCAGCGCAAGCTGGTGGCACCCTTCTTCGTCTGGTTCACCGTCGGCCTCTACGACCCGGTGATCCGGCAACTGATGGGCTACACGTGGTCAGGTCGTGACGAATGGCTGCACCGACGGCTCGGCAGCCTGGTACACGTGGTGTTCTCCCTGCTGCCCAAGCGCAGTCGCATGCATCCCCGTGCGCGGGCGGGCTGGGATCGCGCCACCGGTCGTGTGCCCGCCGACGCGCCGCTGCCGGAGACGCCGGCGCGCAACCTGCCGCCGCTCGACGAGCGCGACAACCCGATGCACTACTGCCCGAAGGTCTGAGTTTCGTTCCCCGCTACCGTGGGTGCCGTGGCGGCCCAGGAACTCATCGGTGGGCGCTACGAGATCCGAGGCGTTCTCGGACGCGGCGGCATGGCCACGGTGCACGACGGCTGGGACACCCGCCTGCAGCGTCCCGTCGCGATCAAGCTGTTGCACCCGTCGCTGAGCTCGGACCCGGAGTGCCGGGCGCGGATCGAGTTCGAGGCGAGATCAGCGGCCGCCCTGAACCACCCCAACATCGTCGTCGTCCACGACGGCGGCCGCGACGCCGAGCGCAGTGACATGCCCTACCTCGTCATGGAACGCCTACCCGGACAGACGCTTCTCGACGTCGTCGCACGCGGCGCCCTGACACCTCAGTACGTGCGCGGTGTCCTGTCGGACGTATTGGCGGGCCTCGGTGTGGCCCATAATGCGGGAATCCTGCACCGCGACGTCAAACCGGCGAACATCTTGTTCGGTGCGGCGGGGGAGGCAAAGATCGCCGACTTCGGCATCGCGAAGAACGGCAGCACGGAGTTCACCCGCGTCGGCCAGATGATCGGCACCATGGCGTATCTCAGCCCGGAGCGAATCGCCGGCCACCCCGCCAGCACACTGGACGATCTGTACGCGGTGGGTGCGGTCGGCTACGAGGCGCTGACCGGCCGCATGCCCTTCCCCCAGACCGATCCGGCGAGCTTGATGCGCGCCATCGTCGAGCACCGTCTGCCGCCGCTGACCGTCGTCCGCCCCGACGTCGACCCCGTCCTGGCCGCCGTCATCGAGCGCGCCATGGCGCCGGATCCCGCACAACGCTTCCCCGACGCCGAGACGATGCGGGCGGCGCTGCACGGGGCTCGGCCGCCCACCCGGGTGCTGGCCGCGCCGCTGGCGGGCGCGTCGCCGCCGTTGACCCGGGCGGTCATGCCTCCGCCGCCACCCGGTCGACGTCGAAAGATCTTGGCCGGGGCCGCCGTTGGTGCGGCGCTTCTGCTGGCGCTCGTCCTGGTGATCGCCGAGGCGTCCTCCGGGACGCCCGGTACGTCGGACACGCCGACGACGACCCCCATGACGACGACCACGCCGTCGACCACCTCCCCGACGACGACCAATACGACGATCGCGACCATCTCCGAAGCCCCCGGCAACGGCAACGGTCCCGGCGGTCCTGCCGGCCCCAAGAAGCCGAAGCACGACCGGGGGGACTGACCGTGCCGGTCAGCGGGTGCAGAGCCCGGCGGCCTCTTCCTTCGCGATGATCTCTTGCACCGGCTCGCCGAGGTGCGAGGCGAAGTCGTCGGTCGCCTGCATGTTCCAGACGCCGTTCTCATAGACCATGATTCGGGAACGCTCGATACCACGAATCTTCATGAGCACGATTGCCTCGTCGCCGGGCTGCAGGCGCACACCCCGCACGCTGATCGGCGGGCCCGCCTTCTTGCACGCCTCGTAGAACGTGACGAAGTCCTCCTGCGTGATGCCCGCGCGCACGGTGTCCTCCATGTGCTCCCAGACTCCCGCGAAGTCACCCGCGGTGAAACGGTCGATGTTGGCCTGAGCGGCAGCAGTGGCGGCAGCCAGCGTCTCCGGCACGTCCCCTACCGCGGAATCCGAACCCACCGCCGCGGAGCGGACGACGGACGAACCGGAGGCGCCATGCGCGGGGCCGCACGCCGAGCACGCGATCGCCACTATGGCCGCTGCCAAGATGGCGACTAACGAGCGCATCGCCGAAGGGTAATCCGGATGGCGCGGTCCGTCAGCCCAAGAGCACATGCTCGGGATGGTCGCGCG
>NZ_JAEMTA010000097.1 GCF_016462545.1 Mycolicibacterium sp.
TAGCGCATCCGCTTTGGGAGCGGAAGGCCGCAGGTTCAAATCCTGTCACCCCGACCGGTTGAACGACACCCGTCGAACGAAGACACAGACATGCAAGGAGCAACGCCGTGAAGAGCACCGTCGAGAAGTTGAGCCCAACCAGGGTTCGCATCAACGTGGAGGTGCCCTTCACTGAACTGCAGCCCGACTTCGACCAGGCGTTCAAGGAGCTGGCCAAGACCATCCGCATGCCCGGATTCCGTCCCGGCAAGGTGCCCGTGAAGCTGCTGGAGTCGCGCATCGACAAGCAGGCGATGCTGGACCAGGTCGTTGGCGAGGCCGTCCCCGCCCGCTACAGCGAGGCGCTCGCCAGCGCAGAGGTGCAGCCGCTCGGCCAGCCCGAGATCGAGGTCACCAGCAAGGAGTACGGCGGCGACCTGACGTTCACCGCAGAGGTCGACGTCCGGCCCGAGATCGACCTGCCCGACTTGTCGACGTTGGCATTCACGGTCGACCCCATCGAGGTGTCCGACGACGAGGTCGACGCCGAGCTGCAGAACCTGCGCGCCCGCTTCGGAACCCTGACCGGCGTCGAGCGTGCCGCCGAGGATGGCGACTTCGTGTCGATCGACCTGTCGGCGACCGTGGACGGCGAAGACGTTCCCGAGGCCAAGACCGAGGGCCTGTCCCACGAGGTCGGCTCGGGTCAGCTCATCGAGGGCCTCGACGACGCGATCAAGGGCCTGAAGGCCGACGAGTCGAAGGTCTTCACCACCAAGCTCGTCGCCGGTGACCACGCCGACCAAGAGGCCGAAGTCACCGTCACCGTGAAGACCGTCAAGGAGCGCGAGCTTCCCGAGCCCGACGACGAATTCGCCCAACTGGCAAGCGAATTCGACACGATCGAGGAGCTCAAGGAGAGTCTCGTCGACCAGGTTCGCCAGGCCAAGCGCATCGGTCAGGCCGAGCAGATTCGCGACAAGGCGCTCGAGACCCTGCTGGAGCAGGTCGAGGTGCCGTTGCCGGAGGCGATCGTGCAGGCGCAGGTCGACGACACCGTTCACAACGCGATCCACGGTCTCGACCACGACGAGAAGAAGTTCGAGGAAGCACTCGTCGCCGAAGGCAGCACCCGCGAGGAGTTCGACGCCGACAACCGCTCCAATGCGGAGAAGGCCGTCAAGACGCAGCTGTTGATGGACGCCATCGCCGACAAGCTCGACATCCAGGTCGGCCAGAACGACCTCACCGAGCGGTTGGTGCTGATGTCGCGGCAGTACGGCATCGAGCCGCAGCAGCTTCTGCAGGTGCTGCAGCAGAACAACCAGCTGCCGACCATGTTCGCCGACGTCCGTCGCGGCTTGACCATCGCCGCGGTCGTGCACGGCGCGACCGTCACCGATACCGAGGGCAACGAGGTCGACACGACCGAGTTCTTCGGGCCGTCCACGCCGCCGGAGGCCGAGGTCGTCACGGCCGATGTCGACGACGCCGACGAGGCTGATGACGAGGTCGAGGCCGACGAGGCCAAGTGACGCTGTGAGCGAACGCTCGCCCGTCGGGGAGTGCTCACCACGCAGGTTTGGTTAGTGTCAGTGAACGAGTACGCAAACTCGAGAAAGCAGGTATTCCAGCCGTGACTGACATGCGTTCGGGCGCGTCGGGGCTCAACCTCATCGATTCCGTCTATGAGCGGTTGCTGGCCGAGCGGATCATCTTCCTGGGAACCCAGGTCGACGACGACATCGCCAACCGGTTGTGCGCCCAGATTCTGCTGCTAGCCGCCGAGGACCCCACCAAGGACATCAACCTCTACATCAATTCGCCCGGCGGATCGGTGACTGCGGGCATGGCCATCTACGACACGATGGTCCTCGCGCCGTGCGACGTGGCCACCTACGCCATGGGCCTGGCCGCATCGATGGGTGAGTTCCTGCTCGCTGCGGGCACCAAGGGCAAGCGCTACGCCCTGCCGCACGCGCGCATCATGATGCACCAGCCGAGCGCGGGTATCGGCGGCAGCGCCGCGGACATCGCGATCCAGGCCGAGCAGTTCGCCTTGACCAAGAAGGAGATGAACCGGCTCAACGCCGAGTTCACCGGTCAGACGCTGGAACGCGTCGAGACCGATGCGGATCGTGACCGCTGGTTCACCGCGCCCGAGGCGTTGGAGTACGGCTTCGTCGACCACATCATCACCCACGCCAACTTCAACGGGAGTGCCCAGTGACCGACCCTCGTTTGCAGCCCCAGGCGCGCTACATCCTTCCGTCGTTCATCGAGCACTCGAGCTTCGGCGTCAAGGAGTCCAACCCCTACAACAAGCTGTTCGAGGAACGCATCATCTTCCTCGGCGTCCAGGTCGACGACGCCTCGGCGAACGACATCATGGCGCAGCTTCTGGTGTTGGAGTCGCTCGATCCCGACCGCGACATCACCATGTACATCAACTCGCCCGGCGGATCGTTCACGTCGCTGATGGCGATCTACGACACGATGCAGTACGTACGTGCGGACATCCAGACCGTCTGCCTCGGTCAGGCGGCGTCGGCGGCCGCCGTACTGCTCGCCGCAGGCACGCCGGGCAAGCGACTCGCACTGCCCAACGCGCGTGTGCTGATCCACCAGCCAGCCGTCGGCGGAGCGATCCAGGGTCAGGTCTCCGATCTGGAGATTCAGGCCGCGGAGATCGAGCGCATGCGCACGTTGATGGACACGACGCTGGCTCGCCACACCGGCAAGGACGCCGCGGTCATCCGCAAGGACACGGACCGCGACAAGATCCTCACCGCGGCGGAGGCCAAGGACTACGGGATCATCGACACGGTCCTCGAGTACCGCAAGCTGTCCGCTCAGTCGGCCTGACGTTCGTCGCAGCGCGATCCCGATCCGGCGGGGTCGCACTGCGCGGCCGTGGGTAGCAAGGTCTCGGAACGGTTGCGGCGGCGACACGCCAGCGGCGCGCGGAGCGCTCCGAGGGGCTGCGGACGACGGCAGGGGATATGTTCTCCTTCAACGCAGGCAAATATCAACGGCGCTATTCGGCTTTATCGGTCGCACGGTGCCGGAACATACGGGTAGCGTCGGGATCACACCCGAGGTGATCCACCAAACCGAGACATACCGACGGCAATCAGGAAAGTAGGGCCGCAGGGAAAATGGCGCGCATCGGAGACGGCGGTGACCTGCTGAAGTGCTCGTTCTGTGGGAAGAGTCAGAAGCAAGTCAAGAAACTCATAGCCGGCCCCGGCGTGTACATCTGCGACGAGTGCATCGACCTCTGCAACGAGATCATCGAAGAGGAACTGGCCGACGCCGATGACGTCAAGCTCGACGAGCTGCCCAAGCCCGCCGAGATCCGCGAATTCCTCGAGGGCTATGTCATCGGTCAGGACACGGCCAAGCGCACCCTCGCCGTCGCGGTCTACAACCACTACAAGCGCATCCAGGCGCAGGAGAAGTCGCGCGACTCGCGCGCCGAACCCGTCGAACTGGCGAAGTCCAACATTCTGATGCTCGGCCCCACCGGCTGCGGCAAGACCTACCTCGCGCAAACGCTGGCCAAGATGCTCAACGTCCCCTTCGCGATCGCCGACGCGACCGCGTTGACGGAGGCCGGCTACGTCGGTGAAGACGTCGAGAACATTCTGCTCAAGCTGATCCAGGCAGCCGACTACGACGTCAAGCGCGCCGAGACGGGCATCATCTACATCGACGAGGTCGACAAGATCGCCCGCAAGAGCGAGAACCCGTCGATCACGCGCGACGTATCCGGCGAGGGCGTGCAGCAGGCGCTGCTGAAGATCCTCGAGGGCACGCAGGCGTCGGTGCCACCGCAGGGCGGCCGCAAGCACCCGCACCAGGAATTCATCCAGATCGACACCACCAACGTGCTGTTCATCGTGGCGGGTGCGTTCGCTGGTCTGGAGCGGATCGTGTCCGACCGGGTCGGCAAGCGCGGCCTGGGCTTCGGCGCCGAAGTGCGCTCCAAGGCCGAGATCGACACCCAGGACCACTTCGCCGAGGTCATGCCCGAGGATCTGATCAAGTTCGGACTGATCCCCGAGTTCATCGGCCGTCTTCCGGTCGTCGCGTCGGTGACCAACCTGGACAAGGAATCGTTGGTCACCATCCTGTCGGAGCCGAAGAATGCTCTGGTGAAGCAGTACAACCGGCTGTTCGAGATGGACGGCGTCGAGTTGGAGTTCACCCCCGACGCGCTGGAGGCGATCGCCGATCAGGCCATCCACCGTGGCACCGGCGCCCGCGGGTTGCGCGCCATCATGGAAGAGGTCCTGCTGCCGGTGATGTACGACATCCCCAGCCGCGACGACGTCGCCAAGGTGGTCGTTACCAAGGAGACGGTCGAGGACAACGTCCTGCCGACGATCGTCCCGCGCAAGCCTCCGCGTACCGAGCGGCGCGACAAGAGCGCCTGACTTCACTCCGCGCGGGTCACACCCGTCGGGTCGAGATGTGGCAAACATTTGGGACTCGCGGTTCGTTGGCCGCGTGACCCGTTGAGCTCTTCGGACGTCCCGTCGAACGCCTGACATGCAGCTTCCAGTCAATTATTCTGTGGGTCAATATTGGTCCGGGCTCTGGGAGGCCGCATGCACATCACAGAGGACGATTCATCGGGCATTGAGGCGTTGCAGTTGGAGACGCAGCGGCGAGTACCTCGTTTCACCTCGATCCGATCGATCACACCCACGGGTGGTGTCCACGGGCTGACGTTTCCCGGCACGGTCACGGTGTTCGTTGCCCCGGCAGGGAGCGGGGTGCTCCACGAGATTGAAACGAGTCTCAGCGCCGGACCCACGGCGGTCACCGAACTCGTCAACCGACTGCACGCTCCGGCGGACGGTCGGACCGCCCTACCGCTCAGTGAGGCGGCCGCCCAGCTCACAAGCCTGCCAGTCTATGCCGAAGTGCGGTATAGCAACCGGACTCTCATGCACAGCCTGTGCGTACCGCCTGAGTTCGAGGTGGGTATGGTTTCGCTCCCGTACAACGGTGGTGAGATCGACGAGCAGCGACTGGAACTCGTCGAATATCCGGCTGCGGGCAGTAGCGCGGCCCTCGACGCCATCGCCATCGTGCACCCGCCTACCTTGTCCGACGTCGAGCGACACGTCCTTGCGGAGTTGGGGCCGGACAGCCGTGGAGAGAACCTCGGGCCTGGCTTGCGCTGCTACGCCGCCTGCGCTGTCGGCGGCGCACTTCTGTTGACCGTTGCTGCGACCCTCTGCGGTTCGAAGACGTACTCCACGGCCGATCGCGAGAAGCGAGAACTACAGAACCGGCTCACCGACGATGCTGTCTCCTCTCTCGGTCCGGCCGCGACCGCACGCGAATTGCTCGCGATCCGGCGTGCGATGCTGAGCGAAATCGAGGAGGCGTGACGTCGAGCACGGATGAGGCGCAGGCACGATGACCGCCAGCGCTGCGCCCGAGTTCGTATTTGGAGCGGCGCTAGCGGCATGGTTGGCGGTATCGGTCGTCGCGCAGTTGCCCGATCGATTCGCAGAGGTGCTTCGGCGCCGCGACAGGGCCAACTTGTTGCCATTGTGGAGCTTCTTCGCGCCCAACCCCGGCGTCAGTGACTTGTACCTGCTGTGTCGCGACGAGCGCAGTGATGGAACACGCACAACATGGCGCGATGTCACGCCCGTCAACAACCGACGTTGGTATGCGCCACTCTGGAACCCGGGCCGCCGCGCCCGCAAGTACCTGTTCGACGTGACGAACACGCTGCTCCTGTTCGCCGCACAGGACCTTGGCTCGGCACGAGTGGCGCTCATTCAGACATCGCTGCCGTACCTTTCACTGCTCAACTACGTCAGCCACCTTCCTCGCCCGGCCAATCACGTCCGCACGCAGTTCGTGGTGGCTCAGATGGACCCGGGTACCAGACGCTTGGCAGCTAGCGCGTCGCCGCTAGTCTCTGAGTTCCACGCCATCGGTCGCAACTCCGAACAGTTGGCCTAGCGCGAGACGCCGAGCGTCGATCGTGTACACAGTGTCAGCGGCCACCGCCATCGTCCTGTTTCAGGTCGTTGCCGGAATTGCCATTGCGATGGCCAGCCTTGAAATCATCGTCGCCAGAGGTTACTTGCACGTCTCGGCGATCGCCTCGTGGGACGTGGCCAAACTGCGGCTATCGGTTTTCGTCGGTCGTCGAGAACGCATGTGGGACAAACTGTTTGGTTACCGATCCGTCATCGGTTTACAGCTGATCAGGTTGGTAACCGCGGTGGTGCTGGTGATCGGTGCGCTGACGGCTGCGACGCCCGCGCTGCTCGGCGGGTTGACGCTTCTCCTGGCGGGGGCGCAGGTTGCGCTATTCATCCGGGATCCGAACGGTTGGGACGGCGCAGATCAGCTGCTCGTCATCGGATTGGTTCCCATTGGGATCGCCCAACTGGCTCAGTCAGAGACGATGGCCCTCCTGGCGCTCTACTTCCTCACCACTCAGGTGGTTCTCTCCTATCTGACTGCCGGACTGTGGAAACTGGCATCCGCGACATGGCGGCGAACGCCTGCGCTCACCGCGATACTGCTGACCCGCGATTACGGAACGCCGTCGCTCGGACGTTGGCTGGACCGTTACCCCACTCTCGGTCGAGTTTTCGGTTGGTCAGTCATCATGTGGGAAATCGGCTTCGTCTTGGCGCTGTTCGCCCCACCCGGCGTTCTGATCGCCGTGCTTGCAGCGGGACTCGCGTTTCACTTGTCCACCGCACTGCTCATGGGATTGACGTCATTCTTTCTCGCGTTCTGCGCGACCTATCCCGCCGTCTACTTCACGGGTGGCCAGTTGCGCTCACTGCTCATGGGATGGTTCGGATGACAATTCGGGCAGACACCAGCACGGGTCGGCCGACTCGCTACTCCTGGGCTTGGTTCCACTCGTAGGAGAGGAACTTGCCGTCCAGGGTCACCACGACGCGGTCACCGCCGGGGTGGGGCTTCTTCTCGACGTTCACGCTGAAGTTGATCGCGCTCATGATGCCGTCGCCGAACTGCTCGTGGATCAACTCCTTGATCGCTCCGCCGTATACCGACAGCGCCTCGTAGAAGCGGTAGATCGTCGGATCGGTGGGCACCGCGGTAGGCAGCCCGCCCCGCATCGGCACCGCCGCCAGGACCGGAAGCACGGTCTCCTCGAGTCCGAGCATCTCGACGAGTACGGCCCCCAGGGCGGGCGGTATCGGGTGCTGGCCGAGGAGCGCCGCCGTGGTCCACGCGACCGGACGATCGATGGCGTCTGCGAGTTGCTGCCAGGTGAGCGCCTTGGCGAGCCGGGCCGCGATGATGTCGTTGGTGATCTCGTCTCTGGTCATACCCATCAGCATGCGGTGCAGCTGTTTCGCCGGTGTGACGATGACGTGCGTTCGTTGTAGTGATTGCAGGTCTCGGCGATGACCTCGTCGATCAGGGTGGCGATCTCGGCGATCCCGTCCCGACGGGCGTAGTCGGCCTCCAGTTCGCGGGCGCGACGCAGATGACTTTCGTCGTCGAGGATTCGCCGGACGGCCCCGCGGACCATCTGCGCGCTGGGAGTACCGGTGCGCAGGTTCACGCCTGCGCCGAAGTACTCGACTCGCGCGGCGACCTCCGGCTTGTCCTCCGTGTTGCCCGCGACCACGAGGGGCACGCCGGCCGACAGTGCCCGCTGGACGGCGCCGTAGCCGCCGTTGGTGATCATCACGTCGACCATCGGTAGCAGAACGTCGTGCGGTATGTATTCGGCCACAATGGTATTCGCCGGGATGGGCCCGCGGATCTGGTTGACGTCGCGACCGCCGGTCGACACCACCAGCGTGACGTCCTCGCCGGCGAGGGCGGTGATGGTGGGCTCGATCAACCGGCTCAGGTCGGCGTTGTCGACGGTGCCCTGGGTGACGTGCACGACCGGCCGACCGTCGGACAGACGGTCCCACCACGTCGGCGCGACGAAGCGATCGGTGGGTTCCGGGTTGACCGCGCCGACGAAGCGGACATGCCCGGGAAGATCCCCTCGGTGGTACTCGAATTCGGGAATCGTCGGCACGATGACGCGATCGGCGAGCACCGCCGAGTCGAGCACGAACACCGGGAGCCGGGGTGCGCCGAGAGCCTCCAGCATGGTTTGCGACGCTCGATGGGAGCCGCGCAGCAGCACCTTCTGGGCCACCAGATGCAGTGCCCGGTTGCGCCATCGGCCGAACGGGCCATGCATCGGAGGGATGCCTGTTCCGCCGGGAGCGGTGTCGCGGCTGGACAGGAACAGTGGGGTGGTGGAGTAGTTCAACACCGGGGGTCGGTCCGGCGGGTCGCGCAGCAGCAACGGAAGCACCCCGAAGAAGAGTGCGTCCGTCAGGATGGCGTCGAAGTGGCTGTCCCGCAACAACTCATCCAACACCGCCGCTTGATGGGGCATGGGACGGACGAACACATGCGTGACGTCGAAGTCGACGCGGGCGACGCCGGAGGTCTCGGTCCGACCCGGGAAGTCGGTGTCGAAGGATGAGCCGTCGTAGTCCGCGGCGTACGGAAGCGGGTGAGGACGCGCGCCGGTGGCTCGAATCGCGTCGGCGTGTCGTGTGGCGGTGAGAAAGGTCACGTCGTCTCCGCGGCTCACCAGTCCTCGAGCGACATTGAGCAGTGGGCCGACGTGGCCGATGGGTGGGCAGGCTGCGATCAAGATGTTCGCCATGTGAAGTGCTCCCTCGTTGGTCGATGCGACGGGAGTCGATACTTCGCGAGGAGAGCGTGCGCCAGCTTGGAGGTTGTGTGGAGATCGGGTGGAGATTGCCGGCAGGGTCGCTACGAGACTCTGCAGGCCGTTAGTGCTTGACGCGGTCCGGCCGGGTGTAGACGTTCATCGACTCGCCGCGCAAGAATGCGACGAGCGTCAGGCCGGCCTGACCGGCGAGGTCGACCGCGAGCGACGACGGGGCGGAGACGGCGGCAAGCACGGGGATGCCCGCCATCACCGCCTTCTGGGTCAGCTCGAATGATGCGCGCCCGCTGACGAGCAGGACGGTCCCGGTCAGCGGGATGCGGCCGTTCTCCACCGCCCAGCCGATCACCTTGTCGACGGCGTTGTGCCTGCCGATGTCCTCGCGGACGACGAGCATCGTGCCGTTCGCATCGAACAGACCGGCACCGTGCAGGCCGCCGGTGCTCTGGAAGACCTTCTGCGCCTTGCGAAGTTGCTCGGGCATCGCCGACAACGTCTCGGACGTCACCATCGTAGGGTCGTCACCGGGGGAGTGGCGGCTGATGGTTCGGATGGCGTCGATGGAGCCCTTGCCGCATACCCCACACGATGAGGTCGTATAGAAGTTGCGGGTCACGTCCAGCGTCGGCGTCGGCACCCCCTCGGCGAGGCTGACGTCGAGGACGTTGTAGGTGTTCATGCCGTCGTCACCGGCCCCACGGCAGTACTCGACGCGAGCGATGTCGTCGCGTTGGCCGATCACACCCTCGGTGAGCAGAAACCCTTGAGCCAGTTCGACGTCGGAACCGGGGGTCCGCATCGTCACCGTGGTCGCGGAGCCGTTGATGCGGATTTCCATCGGCTCTTCGACGGCCAGGGTCTCGGGCCGCGTGGTTGCCGCGTCGGCGGTGAGATGGCTCGCCCGGCGCCGGGCGGTGACCCTACCCATGCGTGTGCTCCAACCGGATGACGATGGCCTTCGAGACCGGGGTGTTCGACCGGACGGCGGTGTGGTCGAGCGGAACGAGCGGATTGGTCTCGGGGTAGTAGGACGCCGCGTTGCCCACCGGCGTCGAGTACGGCACGACGAGGAAGTCCTTGGCGCGACGCTCCTCGAGATTGCCTGCGGCATCGATGAACTCGGAGACGAGGTCGACCCTCATACCGTCTGCGAGACCAAGGGACGCGATGTCCGCGGGGTTGACGAAGACGACGCGGCGTCCGCCCTTCACGCCGCGGTAGCGATCATCGAGCCCGTAGATGGTGGTGTTGTACTGATCGTGGCTGCGCAGCGTCTGCAGCACCAGCCGCCCCGGCGGCACCGCCACCCACTCGAGCGGGTTGATGGCGAAGTTGGCCTTGCCGGTGGTGGTGGGAAACTCGCGTGAGTCCCGGGGCGGGTGAGGCAGCTGGAATCCGTCGGGCTGGCGCACCCTGGCGTTGTAGTCGGCGCAGCCGGGCACGACATCGGCGATGGCGTCGCGGATGCGGTCGTAGTCACCCCTGAACGACTCCCAGGGCACTGGATGACTTTGTCCAAGAAGCGTTCTCGCCAGTTCGCAGACGATGGCGACCTCGCTGCGCAGGTGGTCGCTCGGCGGGGTGAGGCTGCCACGCGACAGGTGCACCATCGACATCGAATCCTCGACGGAGACCAGTTGCTTGCCGCTGGCCCGCATGTCGCGGTCGGTGCGGCCGAGCGTCGGCAGGATCAGCGCGGTGTGGCCATGGACGACGTGACTGCGGTTGAGCTTGGTGGAGATCTGCACCGTCAGTTCGCAGCTGCGCAATGCGGCCTCGGTCACCTCGGTGTCGGGGGTCGCGGCCGCGAAGTTCCCGCCCATGCCGACGAACACCTTCGCGTTGCCGTCGCGCATCGCCCGGATCGCATCGACGGTGTCGTGGCCGTGCTTGCGGGGACTGGTGATGCCGAAGCGGGTGTCCAGCGCGGCCAGGAACGACTCGGGCATCTGCTCCCAGATACCCATGGTGCGGTCGCCCTGCACGTTCGAATGTCCGCGGACGGGGCACACGCCGGCGCCGGGTTTGCCGATCATGCCCCGCATCAGAAGCAGATTCGTAGCCTCGCCGATCGTGGCGACCGCATGCCTCTGCTGCGTCAGGCCCATCGCCCAGCAGATCACCGTCCGCTTCGAGGCGCTCAGCATGGCGGCGACCCGCTCCAACTGTGCCCGGTCGACACCGGTCGCCTCGACGACCGTGTCCAGATCGGTGGCGCGGGTGTGCTTCTCGTACTCCTCGAAGCTCGCGCAGTGTTCGGCGATGAAGTCGCGGTCGAGCACGGTGCCCGGGGCCCGGTCCTCAGCCTCGAGCAGCAGCCTGCCCAGTCCGGAGAACAGAGCCATGTCGCCACCGATTCGGATCTGGACGAATTCGTCGGCTATGGCGACCCCGTGGCCGACGACGCCGTTGACCTTCTGCGGATCCTTGAACCGCATCAACCCGGCCTCGGGCAGCGGGTTGACGGCAATGATCTTGGCGCCGTTGGCCTTTGCCTTCTCCAGGATGGAGAGCATCCGGGGATGGTTGGTGCCCGGATTCTGTCCCGCGATCAGGATGCAGTCGGCGTTCGCGACGTCCTCGACCGTCACCGAGCCCTTGCCGATGCCGATGGAGTCGCTCAGGGCCGTGCCCGAGGATTCGTGGCACATGTTGGAGCAGTCCGGCAGGTTGTTCGTGCCGTAGCTGCGCACCAGCAACTGGTAGAGGAAGGCGGCCTCGTTGCTGGTGCGGCCGGAGGTGTAGAAGCACGCGGCGTCGGGGCTGTCGAGGCCGTTGAGGTGCTCGGCAATCAACCGGTACGCCTCATCCCAGTCGATGGGTCGGTAGTGCGTGTCGCCGGCGGCCAGCATCATCGGGTGGGTGATGCGGCCCTGCTGGGACAGCCAGTATTCGGGGCGGTCGGCCAGGTCGCTCACCGAGTGCCGCGCGAAGAACTCGGGTGTGACCCGGCGCTTGGTGGCCTCTTCGGCGACGGCCTTGGCGCCGTTCTCGCAGAACTCGGCGATCTTGCGTCCGCCTGGCTCCTCGGGCCAGGCGCACCCGGGACAGTCGAAACCGTGCCGTTGGTTCAGTCGCGACAGCGTCGCCGCGGTGCGCAGCGGACCCATCTGCTGCAGACCTCGGTTCAACGACACCATGACGGCAGTGACTCCCGCGGCCTCGTGTTCCGGGCCGGACACGACGGCCGCGTGCTCGTCGAAGCTTGCGTCGTTGTCGTGGTCGGGATGTCGGCGGCTGGCCATGGCTTCCAATCTAGGCGGGTGGGTCGATCATCTGCACCCCGCCGCCGGTGACCCCGGCGACGAAGAGTCGACCGGTGGTGGAGTCGACGCCGAGCGTGTACGGGTTCTGCACCGTGGGGACGCGAACGACCTCGCGGGGCGTGTCTGAGGCCATGTCGTATCCGATCACCTCATTGGTGCCCGACGACGCCACCCATAGGCGGTCGCGCGTCGCGTCATAGGCGATGCCGTAGGGCCCACCGGGCTGGGGCACACTCGCGACTTCCCGAGGCTCGGTGGTGAAGACCCGCACCGCGTCGCCGCGGGTGTCGGCGGCGATCAGGCGACCGTGCTTGTCCGCGACCAGGTGGGTGGGTCCGGCCCCGGCGGGCGTCGAGCCGACGATGGTGAGCTTCTCGGCGTCGTACACCGTCAGATCGTTCTTGCGCACGTCCAGCAGGCCCATCGCGGTGCCGACGGGTGCCAGGCCCGCGGGCTGGACGCTGTCGGTGAACACCTTGACGATGTCATCGCCGCGAATGGCCGTCACCGTGCCGCCGTGTTCGTTGGCGACGAAGACCGTGCCGTTCGGCGCTTCGGACGCGTCGTGCGGAACGGTGCCGGTGATGATCTGCGGTTCGGCCGAGCCGCTCGGCAGGTCGACGCGCACCAGCGCGTCGGCGCTCTCGACCGGCACCAGGACGGGCCCGCCGGGTTTGGCGAGTTGGAGGTGGCGGACGAAGCCGGGCAGCGGGACCCGCTTGACGACGTCGCCGGTGTCGGCGTTTAGCAAGACGAGTTCGTTGGGATTGCGCTTGGCGACGGCGACCGTGCGCGTCACCGCATCGACGACGACTCCCTCGGGGGCGTCGCCGACCGGTATGACGCGACCCAGGGGCGCACCGGTGGGTGCGGGTGCCTGGCCTGGCTCGGCGGGCGGCGGGAGCGCGTCCGCGGGAGGACGGGTGCCCTCGGTGGGCACTCCGGTGGGCAACAGGCCCGTCGTCGTCGGGGTGGCCTGTGGCGCTTGCGCCGGTGTCGGTATTTCCTGCGACGACGAACACCCGGCGGCCAGGACGACGACGGCCAGCAGCGTCACGAAGCGTCTCATAGCGTCCTGCGTACCCCTTCTGGCGAGGGTCAGCCCAATGGCGGCGTTTCGGTAAGAATTCCGCCACACGGCCCGCGCGGAAAGCGCGATCCCATACGCATTCTGTCGGTGACGCGCGCGTAACAGTCCCGGAACGTGGCGTTCTTAGTGTGGGCCGGTCTAGTCCGCGAATCAGTTGCGGACTCATGGGTTGATAGGAACTCAATTGAGTGGAAACGCAGTCCGTCTGCAGGCGATAAACAACGTCGAGGCGTACGTGCCTCCGCCCATCAGCTTCGATCCCGGCGAGGCGCCCGGCGAGATCTTCGGTGCCAACGTCTTCACCTTGGCCGAGATGCGGCTGCGCTTGCCGAAGTCGGTGTACAAGTCCGTCGTTGCGACGATGGAGAAGGGCGCCAAGCTCGACCCGGCCATCGCCGACTCCGTGGCGTCGGTCATGAAGGACTGGGCACTGTCCAGGGGGGCTACCCACTACGCGCACGTCTTCTACCCAATGACCGGGCTCACCGCGGAGAAGCACGACAGCTTCCTCGATCCGGTGGGCGACGGGACGACACTCGCGGAGTTCGCGGGCAAGACCCTGATCCAGGGTGAGCCCGACGCGTCCAGCTTCCCCTCGGGCGGCCTGCGGAGCACCTTCGAGGCGCGCGGCTACACCGGGTGGGACGTCACCAGTCCGGCTTACATCCTGGAGAACCCCAACGGCAACACGCTGTGCATCCCGACGGTGTTCGTCTCGATGACCGGTGAGGCGCTCGACTACAAGACGCCTCTACTGCGCAGCCAGCAGGCGATGGGCGCCCAGGCCGAGCGCATCCTGAAACTGTTCGGTCACGAGAACTTCGACCACATCGTGTCGTTCTGCGGACCTGAGCAGGAGTACTTCCTCGTCGACCGGCACTTCTTCCTGGCCCGTCCCGATCTGATCAACTCCGGCCGCACGCTCTTCGGCGCCAAGCCGCCCAAGGGCCAGGAGTTCGACGACCATTACTTCGGCGCCATTCCCGACCGGGTGCTCGGCTTCATGATGGACACCGAGCGTGAGCTCTTCAAGCTCGGCATCCCGGCCAAGACCCGCCACAACGAGGTCGCGCCGGGCCAGTTCGAGATCGCGCCGATGTTCGAGCGCGCCAACATCGCCGCCGACCACCAGCAGCTGCTGATGACGACGTTCAAGAGCATCGCCAAGAAGCACGGCATGGAGTGCCTCTTCCACGAGAAGC
>NZ_JAEMTA010000035.1 GCF_016462545.1 Mycolicibacterium sp.
CAGAACCCGCTGTTCCAGTCGCACATGTGGGACGGCTCCGCGGTGCCGATCGACGAGAACCTCGAGATCGGCAAGGAACTGCTGAAGCTCGCGGCCGAGGCCAAGATCATCCTCGAGGTGGAGATCGGCGTCGTCGGCGGCGAGGAGGACGGCGTCGAGGCCGAGATCAACGACAAGCTGTACACGACGGCTGAGGACTTCCAGAAGACCATCGAGGCGCTCGGTGCCGGCGAGCACGGCAAGTACCTGCTCGCGGCCACCTTCGGCAACGTGCACGGCGTGTACAAGCCCGGCAACGTCAAGCTCAAGCCGGAGGTTCTCAAGGAGGGCCAGGAGGTGGCCACCGCCAAGCTCGGTCTGCCCGCGGGCAGCAAGCCCTTCGACTTCGTCTTTCACGGTGGCTCCGGCTCGCTGAAGTCCGAGATCGAGGACTCGCTCAACTACGGCGTGGTGAAGATGAACGTCGACACCGACACCCAGTACGCGTTCACCCGTCCGCTCGCCGGACACATGTTCGCCAACTACGACGGCGTGCTGAAGATCGACGGCGAGGTCGGCAACAAGAAGGTCTACGATCCGCGCAGCTACCTGAAGAAGGCCGAGGCGTCGATGACCGAGCGCGTCATCGAGGCCTGCAACGACCTGCACAGCAGCGGCCGCTCGGTGTCCGCCAGCTAGCGATTTGGGCGTGCTCGGCGGCGGTCAGCGCCGGTGAACACGCAAAATCGCAGGGGGTTACTGCGGGGCCTGGCAGATCTTCCACTGCTCGTCGCGGAACTCGAGATCGAAGCTCCGCGACGAGCGGGTGGACGGGTCGAAGGCCATGAACGTCGTGACGTTGGCCTCGGCATGCGATTGGTGCACCACCACCTGGTCGATGCTCGCGATGATCGGGTACTGCCTGGCCGCGGCCACGCGTGAGTGGATGTCGGTCCACTGCTTGTCGTCGTACTTGATGTAGCTGTCGGCCGTCTCGCCGCACGTGATGGTGCGCAGGGTCGAGAGGTCGCCCTTCTGGATGGCCGCGTCGAAGTTCTGGATCGTCGTGCGCACCATCTCCTCCTGCGACACCGCGGCGGCATCGTCACGGCTGAGCAGCACGGTGCCGAGGATGGCGACGGCGGCCAACGCCGCGATGACGAGCACCACGGCGATCACCCAGCCCCAGCTACGTCGGCGCCCGGGTGGCTTGGGAGTATCCCCACGGCCCGGAATCACTTGCGGCGCAACGGGTCCGCCCTGGGAGACGGCGAAGATCTCGGTGGCCGGTTCTGGCGCGGTCTCGATGATCTGGGTTCGGCCCGCGTCCATTCCCGACGGTGCCGTGAATCGGCGTTCGGGTGGCTCGGCTTCGGCCGCTCCCGCGAGAGCGGCCGGGTCGATCACCTCGGTCTCGGGTGCGGATGGATCGTCCGCGACCGGCTCGTTCTCGTCCGGCCCCGATGGGTTCGACATTCGTCCCTCAGTCCTCCCTCGTGACTACCGCAGAGCTTATCCACCCTCGTCCGCCGAAGCCTGACGACGTCGCCGTGGGATGCGCACGGCACAATAGGCGCATGACTCACATGGGCGATCTGCTGGGGCCTGATCCGGTCCGGCTTCCTGGCGATCCGGAGGCCGAGGACGAACTGGCCGCCGGGGAGAATCCGGCCATCGTCGCTGCCGCTCATCCGTCCGCCTCCGTGGCGTGGGCGACCTTGGCGGAGGAAGCCCTCGACGACGACAAGGCGGTCACGGCCTACGCGTACGCGCGCACCGGCTATCACCGCGGCCTCGATCAGCTCCGCCGCAGCGGGTGGAAGGGCTACGGACCGGTGCCGTACTCCCACGAACCCAACCGCGGCTTCCTGCGCTGCGTCGCGGCGTTGGCTCACGCCGCGGACGCGATCGGCGAGACCGACGAATACCAGCGGTGCCTCGACCTGCTCGACGACTGTGACCCCGCGGCGCGCGGAGAACTCGGCCACGCCTAGCGCGGATTCCGGGCCAGCGCCTCGCACAGTGCGGTGACGTCTGCGGCAAGGAACCCCGGCGCAGCGTCGGGAGTGGGTGCAGCGGTGCGGGTGCGCATCGCGTCCGCGAGTCCACGCAGCTGTGTCTGGAATGAGTCCGCTCCGTCGGCACCGAGCATCGGGCCGACCGCACGGTCGTCCATCGCCCAGCAGGCGGCGATGGTGGCATAGGCGAGGTGCTCGACGGCGACGGCTGCCGGTCCGAGTCGTTCGCCCGTGGCCCGCAGTCGTGCGGCCCCCGCTGCGGCGGCGTCGACGGCGTCGCGCAGATCGATGGCGGCCAACTGTAGATCCCGGCGCGAAGTACGGGCGGCCAGCGTCGCGGTGTCGTCGGCGAGGTGCGGCACGGTGGCCGCCACCGCATCCACCACGTCGGCGATCGCGTCGGCCAGGCGGGTGGATTCCTGGAATCGGCTGAGCCCGAGGAACACTGCGACGCCGACGGCGCAGCCGACCAGGGTGTCGCTTCCGCGGGCCAGCAGCAGGTCGCCGACGTCGACCCGGTGTGAACCGGTCGCGATGGTCAGGGCGGCCGCGGTGATGAACACCGATGCCAGCCCGTAGTGGCGGACGACGAGCAGTTCGATCACGAGTTGCAGCGCTGCCAGGATCAGGGCCAGCCACCACCCCTGTGGGTGCAGCAGGAGAATGCCTGCGGCCAGGATCAACCCCACCCACGTCCCCGCGAGCCGGTCGGCGCCCCGTCGTAGTGTCCGGCTGCGATCGGCGCCCTGGTGCAGCACCAGCACCGCGGCGGCGATCGCCCAGTACGCATGCCCGATGCCCAGGAGCTCCGCGGCGGCGCCGGCCAGCGGTGCCGCGATCGCGACCCGCACCATCACGTGCCGCACGTGCGAACCGGGTCGCAGTGCGCGCCACAGCAGCGTGCCCGTGCCGGGGCGACCGAGCGGCACCCGATCGCTGGCCCGAGTCGATACGGTCTCCGGGTCCAGGGTCAGCTCCGCGAGTCGGCGCGCGGCGTGTGCGGCCTCGGGCGGCGGGCCGTCACCGACGGCGGTGGCCGACATCGAGTCGGCGAACAGCACGTGCAGCGAGTGGGTGGTCGCGCGCAGCCGCTGCAGGGTTGCGTCGGAGCCGGCGGTGGGTTGGAAGCTGATCAGCGCATTCCACGCCCCGTGGAGCGCGGTCGCGGCGCGGTGCCGGGCGGCCGCCTCGGCCGGTGAGCCGACCGCGTCGACGTAGTCGGCCACGGCAGCACCCGCCGCGGCGACGGCGGCGCACTCGGGGCGCCGCCTGCCACGGACGACCCCGGCCATCTGCACCAACCAGGCGACGGCGCCGCCGGAGGACACCAGGACGCCGAGTTGCCACGGTGCCAACCCGGCCGCCGAGACGCCCACGCCCGCAGCGCAGGCCAGCGCGAATACGTAAGCCCCCGGCGGTCCGACGGCCAACGCATTGCACAGCCAGACTGCGGCGACCGCCACCAGCGACACGACCGCGATGCCGAGCCACGGCGACCGAGCAGCCCAGGATCCGACCGTCACCGCGGCGGCCAGACTCACCGAGACGACGGCGAGTTGGCCGCCCCGATTGAGATATGGTCGATCCCCGCCGAAGCGTGACGTGAACGCACCGAGGGTGGCGATCAGGCCGGCACCGACGTTGCCGGCCGCCGTCCCGACGACCACGGGGACCGCTGTGCTGACCGCCGCGCGCACCGCGAGTGGCCACCGCGAGCTCATGCCGGTCAGAACCAGGCGGACCAGAACCGCGTGAGCTGAGCGCCGAGCGGCCACAACCCGCCCGGGACCCCGGACAGATCGACGAACCACGTGACCAGCGAGAAGAACCACTGGTTCAGCATGGGGGCCATCAGCAGCACGAACAGGATGAGGAAACCCCACTGCTTGGCCGGTGCCAGCTGGCGCTGGGTCTCCGGCTTGAGGTGCGGTTCCAGGGCGGCGTAGCCGTCCAGACCGGGGATGGGCAGCAGGTTGAGCAGTACGGCCGTGACCTGGAGGAAGCCGAGGAACGCCACACCTGCCCAGAACACCACGTGCTCAGGGGTCCAGAGCGCGGCGGTGAGCGAGAGCAGCACGATCGCCAGCACCACGTTGGCGAACGGTCCCGCCAGGCTCACCGTCGTCCGCTGTCTCTTGGTCATCGACCAGGTGCGAAGGTAGACCGCCCCGCCGGGCAGTCCGATCCCGCCGAGCGCGATGAACAGCACCGGAATACCAAGGGAGAGAAGTGGATTCGAGTACTTCAGGGGGTTGAGTGTGAGGTAGCCGCGGATTTCGACGTCGCGATCGCCGTAGCGCCAGGCGGTGTAGGCGTGGCCGAACTCGTGCAGGCACAGCGACACCAGCCAGCCGAACACGACGAAGACGAACACGCCGACGTAGGACAGTGGCGTGCGGGGTTCGCCGGCCACCCACGCGACCACTCCGCCGACGGCCGTGATCGCCACGATCGCCAGGAAGATCGGACTCGGGCGCACCGACTGGCGCAGCGGGCGGATGCTCACCCCACGAAAGTACTGGAACGGACCGATAACCAGCCTCGTGTGTGCCGGTAGAAGGTCGATCTTCGGGTCGGGCGAGCGGCGGGGACACCGTCGCGAACCACCCGCACGCCCGTCGTTCCGAGTTGCGCGGCCCGGCCGGTGACCCACCGGCGCGGTCTCAGCCGATTGGTCAGCAGACAGGCCCGCAGGCCGGGTTGTACGGCCATCGGCTCGATCCGCACGCCCCTGACCTCGCCGTCGAACAGCACCGTGTCATCGATGACGGCCTCGCCCTCGACGGTGCCGGACTCCTCCTCGGGTGGTAGCCAGTAGGCGGCCCGCACCAGCACCGCGCCCGTCTCGTCGCGGATGAGCGGTACCCGACGGGCAGCCGCGGTGCGGGCCCGCCGCGCCGTCCAGCGATGCCGAACGTGGGCGACCTCGACGTCGAGCCGGTCGGCGCGCAGCAAACGGGCCAGCACCACCGCGAGATCGGCGTGCGTGCCGAGCACGATCAGTCGACGCGCCTGGATGCCGGCGTCGACGTCGGCGGGCGCGCTGACCTCCAGGACCGGCAGGCCCGCGAGCGGTCGTGGGGTCCGCCGCGCGGCGAAGCGCAGCACCACGACGTCAGGATTCACCTGCTGGGGATCTTCTCGGATAGGGTGTGTCACCGGCTGTCACAGTATTCGAGGCAGATGAGCGGGAGAAACGTCATGCCGGCAATCGTCCTCATCGGCGCCCAGTGGGGCGACGAGGGCAAGGGAAAGGCCACCGATCTTCTCGGTGGCCGTGTCCAGTGGGTTGTTCGTTACCAAGGGGGCAACAACGCCGGGCACACCGTCGTCCTCCCCGGAGGTGAGAACTTCGCCCTCCACCTCATCCCGTCGGGCATCCTGACGCCCGGTGTCACCAACGTCATCGGCAACGGCGTGGTCGTCGACCCCGGTGTGCTGCTGACTGAGCTCAAGGGGCTCGAGGACCGCTCCGTCGACACCTCGCGGTTGTTGATCTCGGCCGACGCCCACCTCCTGATGCCATATCACGTGGCGATCGACAAGGTCACCGAGCGCTACATGGGCAGTAAGAAGATCGGTACGACTGGCCGCGGCATCGGGCCCTGCTACCAGGACAAGATCGCCCGCATCGGCATCCGGGTCTCCGACGTCCTCGACCCGGACTCCCTGACTCAAAAGATCGACGCCGCACTGGAATTCAAGAATCAGGTGCTGGTCAAGATCTACAACCGCAAGGCGCTGGACCCGCACGAGGTGCGCGACGCGCTGCTCGAGCAGGCCGAGGGATTCAAGCACCGCATCGCCGATGCCAGGTTGCTGCTCAACGATGCGCTGGACGACGGCGAGACCGTGCTGCTGGAAGGCTCGCAGGGCACGCTGCTCGACGTGGACCATGGCACGTATCCCTATGTGACGTCCTCGAATCCGACGGCGGGCGGGGCGGCCGTCGGCTCGGGGATCGGGCCGACCCGGATCACGACGGTACTGGGCATCCTCAAGGCGTATACGACGCGCGTCGGGTCGGGTCCCTTCCCGACCGAACTGTTCGACGAGTTCGGCGCATACCTATCCAAGACCGGCGGCGAGGTCGGCGTCACCACCGGACGGGCCAGGCGCTGCGGCTGGTTCGACGCCGTCATCGCGCGCTACGCCACCCGCGTCAACGGCATCACCGACTACTTCCTGACCAAACTCGACGTGCTGTCCAGCCTCGAGACCGTGCCGGTGTGCGTCGGCTACACCGTCAACGGCAAGCGCACCAACGAGATGCCGATGACCCAGAGCGACATCGCCATCGCCCAGCCCATCTACGAGGAACTGCCCGGCTGGTGGGAGGACATCTCGACGGCCCGGGAGTTCGACGATCTGCCCGCCAAGGCGCGTGACTACGTTCTGCGGCTGGAAGAGCTTGCCGGAGCCCATGTTTCGTGCATCGGCGTCGGTCCCGGGCGTGAGCAGACGATCGTGCGGCGCGACATCCTGGCCGGCGCGTGAGCACCCAGGCAGACGATCCCGACTACGACCGCCACGGCGGCTTCCCCGTCTTCGAACCCGCTTCGCCGGGGCCGGGATTCGGGCCGTTCCTGGCGTCGATGCGCCGCCTGCAGGACCTCGCGGTGACGGCCGACCCGGACAGCGACACCTGGCTCGACGCAGCGGCCCGCGTCGCGGAGCTCGTCGAGTTGCTGGAGCCCTTCGAGGCCGCCGAGGGGGTCGGTCCCGCCAACCGCATGCCCAAGCTGCCGGGATCGGGCAGCCTGCTGATGGCGCCGTACACCATGACCAGGTTCGAGGCCGGCGGCGTCGAATTGTCCGTGCAGTTCAGCCGTTTTCACGTCGGCGGAAACTCGGCAGTGCACGGCGGCGTGCTGCCGCTGCTGTTCGATGCGACGTTCGGCATGGTGATCCACGCCGCGGGTCGTCCGATCAGCCGTACCGGCTTCCTGCACGTCGACTACCGCAGCGTCACCCCGATCGACGTGCCGCTCAGCGTCCGGGCGTGGATCCGGTCGGTCGAGGGCCGCAAGGCGTTCGTCAACGCCGAACTGCGCCGGCCGGACGGCACCCTGTGCGCGGAGGCCAACGGGCTGATGATCCGATTGCTACCCGGCCAGCCCTGATCCCCGGTTTCGCGGGGTCTTCGCGGTCGCGCTCTGTCACCATGACCCGGTGACCGAATACTCCGGACCGACACAGCTGCGCAGACTCTCCACCCCGCGCGCGGCTGCGGTGGCAGGGGTGCTGTTCGCGCTGCTGTTCGGCACGGCGCTGGTGCTCATCAGGACCGTGCTCCCCGAGCATCCCGAGATCGGCACGCAGTGGGTGGAGCACGCCAAGTCGCGGATTCGCATCGCGGCGATCCTGATCCCGTTCTCCGGCATCATGTTCCTCTGGTTCATCGGGGTGGTGCGCGACGGCTTCGGCCGCTTCGAGGACAAGTTCTTCTCGTCGGTGTTCATCGGCAGCGGGTTGCTGTTCCTTGCCATGACGTTCGTCTCCAGCGCCGTGGGAGTGGCGCTGTCGTCGACGCACGCATATGGAACCGATCCCGTCGCCCACGAGGACGTGATCGCCTTCGGGCAGTTGATGATGACGACCCTGACCAAGACCTACGCGCTGCGCATGGCGGCGGTGTTCATGATGTCGCTGGCCACCATCTGGCTCAAGACCGGTCTGATGCCACGCTGGCTGGTGTACGGGACCTACGCGGTGGCGGTGGCCGTCCTCATCTCCGCGGACGTCAGCATGTGGATCACGCTGGCCTTCCCCGTCTGGGTGCTGGTCGTCAGCCTCTTCGTGCTCAACCGGTCCGGGGTCATCGACCTCGACCGGCACCGCGACGTCACTCCAGACGCAGGGCTGAAGCCGGACAGATCTTGACGGCCTCGCGGGCGTGGTCTTCCTCGCCCGCGGGGACCTCGTCGGTGCGCAGGACGACGACGCCGTCGTCATCCGCGTCGAACAGTTCCTCGGAGACCATCATGCAGTTGCCCGACGCTATGCACGCGTCGCGATCGGCTATCAACCTCATTCGGACATCACCACCTCACCGCCAATGACCGTAACCCGTAGATGAAGTGAAACGAGCGGAACCGAACGTCCTCGAACTCCTCGGCGAGTGCCAGCTTCGGGAATCGGCGCAGGAGGGCGGGCCACGCGATGCGCATCTCCATCCGCGCCAGCGGGGCGCCGAGGCAGTGATGCACGCCGTGCCCGAAGGCAAGGTGGCCGGGTGTGCCACGACCGATGTCGAGAACCTCTGGCGCAGCGATGAATTCGGGGTCCCGGTTGGCCGCGGGCAACGAGGCGAACACCAGTCGGCCCGCGGGGATCGCCACGCCCGCGACCTCGACGTCGGCGGTGGTGATGCGGGGAATCGACGTCTGCACGATCGACAGCCAGCGCAGCAGCTCCTCGACGGCGGGGCCGACGGCGTCGGGGTCGTCGCGCACCGCGGCGAGCTGCTCGGGGTGGCGCAACAGCGCGAGGGTGCCGAGGCCCAGCATGTTCGACGTGGTCTCGTGTCCCGCCAGTAGCAGCAGACCGGCAATGCCGACGAGCTCGTCGTCGGTCAGCTCGGCGCCGTGCTCGCGGACGAGCATGCCGAGGATGTCGTCGCCGGGGTGGCTGCGGGCCCGGTCGACCAGCGAGTGCATGTACTCGCGGCTCTGGCGCTGCAGTTCGAAACGCTCGGGAATCGGCAGTGACAGGTCGAGCTGACGTCCCGAGCGTTCCTGGAAGTCGGCGCGGTCCTCGTAGGGCACACCGAGCAGCTCGCAGATCACCAGCGACGGGATGGGCAACGCGAAGTGCTCCACCAGATCGGCCGGTGCGCCTGCGGCCTCCATCGCGTCCAGGTGTTCGGTGACGATCTGCGTGATCCGGGGTTCCATCCGCTTGATCCGGCGGAAGTTGAACTCGGGCGTGAGCATGCGGCGCAAGCGTTGGTGCTCCGGCGGGTCGAGGCCCAACAGGTTGCCCGCCCTGGCGCTGGCCTGTTCTTCCTCGGGCAGCACCGGCGCCCCGGGAAGGACGAAGCCGGGCGGCCTGCCGTTGGAGAAGTGTTCGTGGTCGGCGAGCATCGCCCTGACGTCGTCGTGGCGGGCGATCAGGTACACCGTCATGCCGAACGCGTTCACGACCTGACGGACGCCCTCGTGGTCCCGCAGCTCGCTGAGTTCGGGGGAGGGGTCGAAGGCATCTCGACGCATGTGCACGGGTGGCAGCTCGGGGGCCTGGGTCATGTCCTCGACGGTACCTACGGGTGCGACGTGCGGGCCGCCGCAGCGATGGTCCCCGATCACCATCGGAAGATCGGGACACGGGCTCTAGACTGATCTCGTCATTTCGGGGTGAGGGGCAGGTGGATGGCACGCAGCGGAACGGATCGCGCCGCCGATCGTCGTGCCCTCGAGCGACTCATCGGCGCCGACATGCGCGAGTTGACGTCGGAGTCCGATGCGATCTCCCGTGCCTTCGCCGAGCAGAACGACGTGTCCGCCAACGAGTTCCGTGCCCTACTCTTCGTCATGATCGCCGAAACCAGGGGTGTGCGGATGACCGCGGGCGATCTGCGCAAGCAGATGGGTCTGTCGGGGGCGGCGATCACCTATCTCGTCGAGCGGATGACCGAGGTCGGGCATCTGCGCCGGGAGGGGGACCCCGCCGATCGGCGCAAGGTGATCCTGCGCTACGGCGAGCACGGCATGGAGCTGGCGCGCGCATTCTTCACGAACCTGGCTCAGCACAACCACGGCGCGATGGCGGACCTCCCGGACTCCGATCTGGAGGCCGCACACCGCACGTTCGCGGCGATGGTCGAAGCCATGAAGGGATTTCGCGCCGACCTGGCGTCTCCCGCGACGACCGCCTAATCGCGATCGAGCGTCGCCTCCTCCAGATCGAGCCCCCGCAGCACCGATCGGAGCACCTCGTCGTTGATCCTGCCCTCGTCGCGCTCTCGGATGAACGTCTCCCGTTCGGCCCTGAGCATCTCGAGTCGCAGCCGCCGGAACGCGGCCGCAGGGCCCTCACCGATCTCGTCGTCGCTACGGCCCAACTGCTCCCACGCCGAATTGCTGCGGCGGTCGTTCCAGTGCCGAAGAACGGTGGCGGCCCGCTCGGGGACGTCGGAGTCCGCCCGCTGATCCGCCATGATCGCGTCGAGGCGGTCGGCAGCCGCCTGCGCCGCCTTGGTCTGGGCCGCGGCCTCGTCGAGGGCGTCCTGGTGGGTGTCGTCACCCTGGACGTCGAGCACGCGGATGATCCAGGGCAGCGTGAGACCGTGCAGCAGCAGCGTTCCGACCACGACGACGAAGGTCAGGAACACCAGCTGCGGTCTGCCGGGGAACGGTTCGCCAGACAACGTGGTGACGGGCACTGCGAACGCTGCGGCCAGGCTCACCACGCCGCGCATTCCCGCCCACGCGACGATGAAGACCTGTGACTTCGTGGGGGCTTCCTCGTTCTGCCGGATGCGTCGTGACAGCTTGCGCGGCACGTACGCCATCAGGAACACCCAGACGATCCGGACGACGATCACCGTCGCCAGCACCGCCGCCGACGCGGTCGCCAACACGGCGGCGGAGATCCCCTTCAGCTCGCCCACGACCGTCGGCAGCTGCAGTCCGATCAGGAGGAACGCGAACGACTCGAGGACGAACTGCAGTGTCTTCCAGACCGCGGTGTCCTGAAGTCGGGTGGCGTAGCTGGCCTTGGTCGAACGCTGACCGATGATCAGGGCCGCCACCACGACGGCGATCACCCCGGAGCCGTGCGCCTCCTCGGCGAGCAGATAGATGAAGAACGGCGCGACCAGGCCGAGCGCGCTCTCCACCAGCGAATCCGAGAGCCACGTCCGGACGTAGACGATGAGAGACCCTGTCGCCCAACCGATTACGGTGCCACCGACGGCGGCGAGGCCGAAGGTGAACAATGGCGTGCCCCACGTCGCGGCGGTGCCGATCGCCGCCGCGAGCGCCACCTTGTAGGCGGTCAGCGCGGTCGCGTCGTTCAGCAGGCTCTCGCCACCCAGCAGCGTCATGATCTGGCGGGGAAGGCCGAGCCTGCGGCCGATGGCCGTGGCGGACACCGCGTCCGGCGGCGCGACGATCGCGCCGAGCGTGAGCGCCGCGGCGACCGTCAGCTCCGGCACCGTGTGATAGGCGACGACACCGACCGCGAACGTCGTGACGAGAGGTAGCCCGACCGCCAACAGGCCGATCCTGCGGGTGTTCCTGCGCAGCGCGACGTAGCTGCTCTCGAGCCCGGCCGACCACAGCAGTGGGGGCAGGATGACGAACAGCACCAGATCCGGTTCGAGTTCGATGCCCTCGACGCCGGGGATGAGACCCGCCAACAATCCCGCCACGACGAGCGCAAGCGGCCCGGACACGTCGTACCGGCGCGCGATTCCGGCGAGCAGCACCGACACCACGAGCACCGCGAGCAACGAGGCACCACCCACGCTGCCACACCCCCTTGACTAGGACCGCCCTATTGTTGACGGCATGCGGAGGAGAACGCGACAGCGCGACGTGAATTCCCCGCCGTCGCCTCGGACGTGCGAGCACTTGGCCGAGGCCGACGATGCGGCCGCACCCGAACCCCGCACCTCCGGCTCGTGCCAGGAATGCGCCGAACTCGGTGAGAGTACCTGGGCTCACCTGCGGATGTGCCTGACGTGCGGCCACGTGGGCTGTTGCGATTCGAGTCCGCACAAGCACGCCAACAGACACTTTCAGGACAGCGGCCACCCCGTCATGCGTTCGGTGGAGCCCGGTGAGAACTGGCGGTGGTGCTACGTCGACATCCGGCTGGGTTGATCGGTCTGGCAGGGTTACGGGCGATGAGTGAACCGAGCGAGCGAACCTCCGGAACCGTCCTGCTGCTCGGCGCCGGCGACGCCGGTCCCGAGCTGGCCCTGGCGTTCGAACGACTCGGCGTCCCGGTGGTTCGGGTCGAGGCATGCCCGGATGGCAATGCGGTGGCCGCCCTGCTCGACGAGCATCGCCCCGACTACGTGATCGCCGTGTCGTCGGACATTTCGCCCGCGGTGCTCATCGCCGCGGCGGGGCGCGAGTCGGTGGAGGTGTTCCCGACGCCGCGTGCCACCCGGCTCGGCGCGGATCGCGAGGGGCTGCGCAAGCTGGCGGGCGACGAGCTGGGCCTGCCGACGGTGCCGTTCTGGTTCGCGTCCTCGGCCGAGGAGTTGGCCGCCGTCGCCGAGCACGCCGGATTCCCGTTGGTGGTGACCCCGTTGACCGGCACGGTGACCGACGGCCAATCGGTCCTGACGCGGCCCGACGACGTCGAGGCGGCCTGGACGCGCGCCTTCGCCACGGGCCCGGCCTGGTCCAACCGAGTGATGGCCGAAACCGTCGTCGACATCGATGATCACGTCACCCTGCTGACCGTGCGCACCACCGAGCCGTCGGGGCCGGCGGTGCAGTTCTGCGAACCGATCGGCCATCGGCGGGCAGGAGCGAAGCGACCCGGGGAATCGGACGGGCGGGCCGAGGCCGGACCGCTGGAGACGTGGCAGCCCCATCGACTGTCGCTGGCGGCCCTCGATGCCGCGCGGTCGATCGCGGCGCGCATCGTCCACTCGCTGGGCGGCCGCGGGGTGTTCGCCGTCGAACTGCTGGTGCGCGGTGACGAGGTGTACTTCGCGAGCGTCGACGCGCAGCCCTTCGAGTCCGGGTTGGTGACCTTGCGGTCGCAACGGCTCTCCCACTTCGAGCTGCACGCCAGGGCGATTCTCGGGTTGACCTGCGACACGATCATGATCTCGCCGGCGGCAGCCGAGGTGGGCACGCGGCGGGCCGTCCCGGCGGGTGCTCTCGGCGAGGCGTTGGACGTGCCGGAGAGCGACGTACGACTGTTCGACTCGACGTCCGTCGCCATCGCGACCGCCCCCGACGTCGTCCGGGCCCGCGATCGTGCGCACCGGGTGTCGACGGTGATTCACGGGCTCGGGTCGTGACGGAGCCGGAGCAGGACCCCGACCGCCCGACCATCGCCCCGTTCCTGGGTGCGCTGGCGGTCATCACGATCGTCGTGATCGGAATCGTTCTGTTCAACGTCTACGGGTCGGATACCACCACCCCGGGAGATCAGGTCGCCAAGGCGGCCGTCGGTCAGAACGACGCGCTGCAACGGCAGGACTACTCCGCCTTCAGGACCTTCACGTGCCGCGCCGATGTGACTACCGAGGCGGACTTCCTCGCACGCCAGCGCGATTCGGTGGCGAAGAACGGCGAGCGCTACCTCGACGACGTCACGAACATTCGGATCGACGGCGACCGCGCTACGGCGACCGTCACGTACCACTTCGACAAGACCTCGGAGACGAAGACTCCCGCCGAGGTGGGGTTCGCCCAGGAGGACGGCGACTGGAAGGTCTGCCTGAGCTAGGTCTGCCCGAGGCGCCCATGAGACACTCGCGGTCGTGAGTTATGCGGGAGACATCACCCCTGAAGAGGCGTGGAAGCTGTTGGCCGACGACCCGGGCGCCGTGCTCGTCGACTGTCGGACCACCGCCGAATGGCGCTTCGTAGGCGTGCCGGACGTCTCCTCACTGCAGCGTGAGGTGGTGTACGTCGAGTGGAACCGCACCGACGGCACGCACAACGACGGATTCGTCGATGATCTGTTGTCCGCGGGCGTGACGCCCGGTGAGCGGCCGGTGGTCTTCCTGTGCCGCTCCGGCAACCGTTCGATCGGCGCGGCCGAGGCCGCCACCAAGGCGGGAATCGTGCCGTCCTACAACATTCTCGAGGGTTTCGAGGGCGACCTCGACGAGCAGGGACATCGCGGCGGGACGGGCTGGAAGGCCATCGGACTGCCGTGGAAGCAGTCATGAGCGACGGGCAGTCCGAGCAGTCGGTGCCCTCGGTCCGCATTCCCAAGCCGCTGCCCGATGGCGTCAGCCAGGCGACGATCGGAGTCCGCGGTGGCCTGCTGCGGTCCGAGTTCGAGGAGACCTCGGAGGCGCTGTATCTCACGTCCGGCTACGTCTACGAATCCGCGCGTGATGCGGAGAAGGCGTTCACCGGTGAGATCGACCGCTTCGTCTACTCGCGCTACGGCAATCCGACGATCGCGATGTTCGAGGAGCGGTTGCGCCTGATCGAGGATGCCCCCGCCGCCTTCGCGACCGCGACCGGCATGGCCGCGGTGTTCACGTCCCTCGGCGCCCTCCTGGGCGCGGGTGATCGACTCGTCGCGGCGCGCAGCCTGTTCGGCTCGTGCTTCGTGGTGTGCAGCGAGATTCTGCCGCGGTGGGGCGTCGAGGTGGTGTTCGTCGACGGTGAAGACCTCTCCCAGTGGTCCGAGGCGCTGTCGGTGCCGACGCAGGCGGTGTTCTTCGAAACGCCGTCGAACCCGATGCAGTCGCTCGTCGACATCTCCGCGGTGTGCGATCTGGCGCACGCAGCCGGGGCAAAGGTTGTGCTGGACAACGTCTTTGCCACACCGCTGCTACAGCAGGGCCTGCCGCTGGGGGCGGATGTGGTCGTGTATTCGGGCACCAAGCACATCGACGGCCAAGGCCGAGTGCTCGGCGGCGCGATCCTCGGGGGGAAGGAGTTCATCGACGGGCCGGTGCAGAAGCTGATGCGCCACACCGGTCCGGCGATCAGCGCCTTCAACGCGTGGACGATGTTGAAGGGTCTCGAGACGCTGGCGGTTCGGGTGAACTACTCGAACGGCTCTGCGCAGCGCGTCGCGGAGTTCCTGCAGGACCATCCGTCGGTGTCGTGGGTGAAGTACCCGTTCCTGGAAAGCCATCCGCAGTACGACCTCGCCAAGCGTCAGATGCGTGGCGGCGGCACCGTCGTCACGTTCGAGCTTGCAGGCGGGACCAAGGAGCGCGCCTTCGAGGTGCTCGACAAGCTGCGCGTCATCGACATCTCGAACAATTTGGGCGATGCCAAGTCGCTGATCACCCATCCGGCGACGACGACGCACCGCGCCATGGGGCCGGAGGGGCGCGCGGCGATCGGTCTCGGCGACGCGGTGGTGCGGGTCTCCATCGGACTCGAGGGCACCGAAGACCTGATCGCGGATCTGGATCAGGCGCTGAGCTAGCGGCCGTCGGGCACGGTTCTCGCACCGTGCTGGCCGTCGGAGGGTCGATGTCGCGCCTCGTGTGACGAGATCGTACCGATTCGTCCAGCTAATTTTCTGACGTTCGGCGCCGATCTTGGCCAGCACGTCGATGAGCACGACGTCAGCCCGATTTCATTCGTGGCTAACTTTCCGAGCGTTGCGGCGACTCGGGAACGCACATTTATCTGACGTGTAAGTTAAAACGCGGGTATGTTCGCGGCCGTACGTGTGATCGTGGCCACTGACCACGATCGGCGCGGACACACCACCTACGACGGCGTGGTCGGCATCGGGTGGCACGTCCGTCGGGCGAACGCATCGATGGCGACCGCCATTTGCGCTTCCACCGAGCGCGACCTTTGGAAAGAACGGGGTAGATCGCAGTGTCCGGATGTGGACCATGGGCGGTTGAGCCGTCCGCGAGGGAATCCTCGATCTCGACCATGCTGCGGGATCGGGCCGCTCGGCAGCCCGACGTGGCCGCTTACACCTTCGTCGACTACGACGTCGATCCCGAAGGCTTCGCCGAGACTTTGACGTGGTCGCAGGTCTATCGACGCGCGCGCGTCGTCGCCGAGGAGCTGATGCTCTGCGGATCCATCGGGGACCGTGTCGCGATACTCGCCCCGCAGGGACTCGACTACGTCGTCGCGTTCCTGGGCGCCTTGCACGCCGGGTTCGTCGCCGTCCCGCTGTCAGTCCCGCAGGTCGGCTCCCACGACGAGCGGGTCACCTCGGCGCTGCGGGATTCCGCGCCCACGGTCATCCTCACCGTCTCCGCGGTGTCGGACGCGGTGGCCGAGTACGCCCGCGTCGGCGAGGGGCGTTCGGCGACGAGGCTGGTCGAGGTCGACCTGCTCGATCTCGACGGCACGGCCGACTCGGAACCCGCGCGACAGGTGCGGTCCCGGCCGGCCTATCTGCAGTACACGTCGGGCTCGACCCGCGTGCCCGCGGGCGTGATGGTCTCCCACCGCAACGTGGTGGCCAACCTCGAACAGGTGATGGCGGACTACTTCTCCGACACCGGCGGGGTGCCTCCGGCGGACACCACGGTGGTGTCGTGGCTGCCCTTCTTCCACGACATGGGCCTCATCCACGGCGTGTGTGCCCCCATCTACGCCGGCCTGTACGGGGTGCTGATGAGCCCGATGGCGTTCCTGCAGCGGCCGGCGCGGTGGATCCAACAGCTGGCCACCCACACCCATTCGTTCTCGGCCGCACCGAACTTCGCCTTCGAGTTGGCGGTGCGTCGAACCTCGGACGAGGACATGGCAGGCCTCGACCTGGCCCACGTGTCGGGCATCATCAGCGGGAGCGAACGCATCCACGCAGCGACCATCAGCCGGTTCAACGACCGGTTCGAGGCGTTCAACCTGAAGAGGACGACGGTGCGGCCGTCCTATGGACTCGCCGAGGCGACGGTGTACGTGGCAACGGCCGAGTCCGAGCGGGCGGGCACCTCGGTCCGCTTCGAGTACGAGAAGCTCTCCGCGGGGCACGCCAAACGGTGCGAGAACACCGCGAGCGGAGGGACGGAACTCGTCAGCTACGGCGCTCCGCGTGCTTCGACACTGCGGATCGTGGACCCGGAGACGCTGCGGGAGAACCCAGCGGGCGCCATCGGCGAAGTCTGGGTGCACGGAGAGAACGTCGCCATGGGGTACTGGCGCAATCCTGCGCAGACGGCACGCTACTTCGGTGTCTCCCTGGTCAGCCCGACAGCCGGCACCCCCGCGGGCGGCTGGCTGCGCACCGGAGACCTCGGCGTGATGTCCGACGGTGAACTGTTCATCATCGGGCGTATCAAGGACCTGCTGATCGTCGACGGCCGCAACCACTACCCCGACGACATCGAAGCGACCATCCAGGAGATCACCGGCGGGCGGGTAGCAGCCATCGCCATCCCGGACGATCACACCGAACACCTGGTGGCCATCATCGAACTCAAGGATCGAGGCGATTCGGGAGACGACGCGATCGACCGGCTCCGCGGTGTCAAACGGCAAGTCACGTCAGCGATTTCGCAGAACCACAGCCTGCGCGTGGCCGACATCGTGCTGGTGTCCCAAGGCGCGATTCCGATCACGACGAGCGGCAAGATCCGGCGCTCGACGTGTCTGGACCGCTACCGGCTCGACGACTTCTCGCGCCTCGACGCAACGTCGTGACCGTGATCTCCGGGCATGCGACGCGGCCGCGTCTCTACATCTTTCCGCACACGGGCGGCTCGCCGGACTTCTACGTCCCCTTCGCCAGGGCCTTCACCGGCGGCACCAGCTGTGTAGCGGTGCAGTACCCGGGCAAGCGTGCCGGCAAGGATCTGTCGCAATACACCGGAATCCCCGAGCTGGCCGATCGACTCTGCACGATGCTCAAGCCCGCCGACGCCCCGCCGGGCGGGGTGGCGCTCTTCGGGCACAGCATGGGAGCGTTGCTGGCCTTCGAGGTGGCCCTGCGCTTCGAACAGGCGGGCAATCCCGTTGCGGCGCTGTTCGTGTCGGCCAGCGCGGCACCCGGTGCGGTCCGCCACGGCGTCGACTTGAAGGGCTCCGAGCTCGAGCTGCTGAGCATGGTCAGCGACGTCACCGGCGCCAACCCGGAGTTCTTGAAGAACGAACGGTTCGCCGCCACCATGCTGCCGACCCTGCGGGGCTTGAAGGCGATCGCGTCGTATGACCACCCACCCGAGGTGACGGTGTCGTGCCCCATCTTCGGGCTGATGGCCGACGACGACGATCTCGCCACCGCCGAACTGATGACCCCGTGGGCGCAGCGCACCACCTCGGACTTCGAGCTGACCACCTTCGTGGGCGACCACTTCTACATCAACACGAATCTGCCGCGGCTCGCTCACTGGGTCGAGGAACGCGTGTCGGCCCGATGCTCGGTTGCCATGGCCGACGCCTCCGTCGTCCACACCGGTCCAGCGTGAGCGAGAGTCAGGAAGCCGAGCTCCGTCACTGGTTGGTCGACTACCTCGTCACGACCATCGGTTGCAGCCCCGACCAGATCGACCTCGACGCCCCCTTGAATGAACAGGGCGTGGGCTCGCGCGACGCGGTGGTCCTATCCGGTGAGTTGTCCGAGTTCCTGCACCGCCCCGTCTCGCCGGTGGACTTCTGGCAGAACCCGACGCTCAACAGCCTGGTCCACGCGCTGGTGAATCCGGTATCCGAGCCGGTGGGCGCCATGCCACGGGCCGGCGGCCGGTCCTCGGACGAACCGATCGCCGTCATCGGGCTGGGTTGTCGGCTGCCCGGCGACACCGACGACATCCGCGGACCGGACGCACTGTGGGACTTCCTGGCCGCAGGCCGCTCCGCGGTGGGCACCGTGCCCGACGATCGGTGGCAGGCGTTCGACGACGGCTCCCCGGAAGCATCTGCGGCCTTGGCGACCACGACGCGGTGGGGCTCCTTCCTTCGCGACGTCGCCGGTTTCGACGCCGAGTTCTTCGGGATCGCCCCGCGGGAAGCCGACCGCATCGATCCGCAGCAGCGACTGCTGCTCGAGGTCGCCGTCGAGGCGCTCGAACATGCCGGCGTCCCGGCGGAGACCCTGCGGCGCAGCCTCACTGGCGTGTTCGTCGGCGCGTGCGTGAGCGAGTACGGCTTCCTGGCTGCGCGGGACCTCGGTCGGATCGACGCCTGGACCGGCACCGGCGGCGCGTTGAGCATCATCGCCAACCGGCTGTCCTACTTCCTGGACCTGCGGGGACCGTCGCTCACCGTGGACACCGCCTGCTCGTCGTCGCTGGTCGCGGTGCACCTGGCGTGTCAGAGCCTGCGGGCCGGGCAATCCGAGGTGGCCATCGCCGCCGGGGTCAACCTGGTGCTCTCGCCCGCGGTGACGCGCAGCTTCGATGCGGCCGAGGCAATGTCCCCGACCGGTGCCTGCCACGCCTTCGACGCCGCCGCCGACGGATTCGTCCGTGGTGAAGGCTGCGGTGTCGCAGTGCTCAAACGGCTCTCGGACGCCCGGCGCGACGGGGATCGGGTGCTCGCGGTCGTGCGTGGTTCCGCGGTCAATCAGGACGGCCGGTCCAACGGGCTGATGGCACCCAATCCGGCCGCTCAGGCCGCGGTCTTGCGGGCCGCGTGCGCCGACGCAGGTGTCGCCCCGTCGGAAATCGACTACGTCGAGGCGCACGGCACCGGAACGCTGCTCGGCGATCCCATCGAGGCCCGAGCCCTCGGGGCGGTGTACGGGCGTGGCAGGCAAGCCGATTCGCCGCTGCTGGCCGGCGCCATCAAGACGAACCTCGGTCACCTGGAGGCGGCCGCGGGCATCGTCGGGCTGATCAAGACGACGATGGCCATGCAACGCGGCACGATCCCCGCGAACCTCCACTTCGCGAACCCCAACCCGCACATTCCCTTCGACGAGCTCCGGCTGAAGGTGGTCGCCGAACCGACCAGGTGGCCGTCGACCGACCGTCGGCGGCTGGCCGGCGTGTCGTCGTTCGGCTTCGGCGGCACCAACGCGCACGTGATCCTGGAGCAGGGCTTCGAGGCGCGGGCGGAGGAGTCCACGGCGGCTCCCGCGGTGACCACTCTGGTGGTCACCGGCAAGAACCAGGAGCGGATGGCCGCGACGGCCACCACGCTGGCCGATTGGATGACCGGCGCCGGCGCCCTGGTGCCGATGCCCGACGTCGCACACACGCTCGACCATCACCGCAGCAGGCACGCGACGTTCGCCACCGTCTGCGCGGCCGACCGTGCCGGGGCCATCGCCGGATTGCGGGCGATCGCGGCCGGGGAGCCCGCCACCGGCGTGGTCCACCCGCACCAGGGAACCTGCGGCGCCGGAACGGTATTCGTCTACTCCGGTCAGGGATCGCAGTGGGCGGGCATGGGACGTCGACTGCTCGCCGACGAACCGGCATTCGCCGACGCGGTCGCGGCGCTGGAGCCGGATTTCGTCGAGCAGGTGGGATTCTCGCTGCGGGACGTGCTGGCGGATGCCGAGGCGCTCACCGGGATCGAGCGGATTCAGCCGACGGTGGTCGGTATCCAGCTGGCGTTGACCGCGCTGTGGCGCTCCTACGGGGTCGAGCCGGACGCGGTCATCGGGCACTCCATGGGTGAGGTGACCGCCGCGGTGGTGGCCGGTGCCCTGACCCCGGCGCAGGGTCTGCACGTGATCGCCACCCGGTCCCGCTTGATGGCCGACCGCGCCGACAAGGGGGCGATGGCCCTGCTGGAGCTCGACGCGCATGCCGTCGAGCAGTTGATCGCCGACCATCCCGACGTGACGGTGGCGGTCCATGCGTCGCCGACGCAGACTGCCGTCGCCGGGCCGATCGAGGCCGTCGAGGCCGTCGTGGCCAGGGCCACCGGGCAGAACGCGTTCGCCAGGCGGGTGGACGTCGAGGTCGCGTCGCACCACGCGATGATGGATCCCCTCCTCCCCGAGCTGCGGGAGGCGCTGGCGGGTCTGACGCCGCGAACGCCGCTGATACCGGTCTTCAGTACCGTCGAGAGTGTGGACGGCACAACGCGTTTCGATGCCGACCACTGGGTGGCCAATCTGCGCCAGCCGGTCAGGTTCAGCCAGGCCGTCGCCTCCGCGGGCGACACTCACTGCACCTTCATCGAGGTCAGCCCGCACCCGTTGCTCACCAAGGCGATGGCGGACACGCTCGGCAACGCCCATCACCACACTCTCGGCACGTTGCAGCGCGACGCGCACGACACCGTCGAGTTCCACACCAACCTCAACGCCACCCACACCGTCCGGCCACCGCAGGCCGACCACCGGCCCGAACCGCACCCCATCATCCCGATGGCGCCGTGGCGACACACCCGGCACTGGCTCGACACCGGACCCATCCCAGCCGCCCGGCCAACCACCGGCTACGCCAGCCCCATCCCCGCGGAGTGGCTGTACGAGCCGACC
Source organism: Mycolicibacterium sp. (assembly GCF_016462545.1). Classification (GTDB taxonomy): domain Bacteria; phylum Actinomycetota; class Actinomycetes; order Mycobacteriales; family Mycobacteriaceae; genus Mycobacterium. The sequence continues at coordinate 21,015 of NZ_JAEMTA010000035.1, forward strand.
TGGCCCGTCCAGGCACTGCCCTCCGTCGACGGCGCGAGGCTGGGCACGTGGCTGGTCCTCGGGGACCCCGATCTGGGTGCCGAACTCGGTCGCGGCGTGCTGGGCGAGGTGGACAACGTGCTCTTCGCTCCCGCCCCCGGTTCCGCGATCGACGTCCCGTCTGCCTACGCCTTGTTCACCGAGGCCAGAATGCTGGTGGAAGAACTGCTGTCGCTCCCGTCGCCGCCGCGGCTGCACTTCCTCACGCGCAATGCCCAGCCGGTGGCCGACGGCGAGCGCGCCAACGCGGTGCAGGCCGTCCTGTGGGGTCTGGGCCGCACGCTCGCGCTCGAACATCCCGAGATCTGGGGCGGCATGGTCGATGTCGACGACTCCGTACCCGCGGTCCTGGCCGCACGGTACGTGCTGGCCGAGGTCCAGCAGGGCGCGCCGGAGGACCAGGTCGTCTATCGGGCCGGTGCCCGGCACGTCCCACGTCTACGACGACTGACGCCCCCGCGGGTGACGAGCGGTGAGCTTGACCAGAGCACCAGCCACCTGGTGATCGGCGCCACCGGCCGCATCGGTCCGTACCTGATCCAGCAGCTCGCCGACATGGGCGCCGGCACCATCGTCGCGGTGTCGCGGAACCCCGACGGGCGGCTCGACGACGTCGGCCGGCGTCTCGCCGCGACGGGGACGACCCTGGTGGTGGTGGCCGCCGATGCCGCAGACCCGGTCGCGATGGCCGCGCTGTTCGACCGCTTCGGCGCCGACCTGCCCGAACTCGGCGGTGTCTACCTGGCGGCCTTCGGTGGTGGACCGGTCGCGCTGTCCGCCATGACCGACGACGACGTCACGGCGATGTTCCGTCCGAAGCTGGATGCGCTCGGCGTGCTGCACACCCTGTCGCTGCGCACCGCGGTCCGCCACTTCGTGATGTTCTCGTCGGTCTCCGGATTGCTGGGCTCGCGCTGGTTGGCCCACTACACGGCGACCAGCGCCTTCCTCGACACCTTCGCTTACGCTCGGCGCACGATGGGCCTACCGGCCACCGTGGTGAACTGGGGGTTGTGGAAGTCGTTGAGCGACAACCAGTCCGACGCGAATCAGGTGATGTCGGATTCGGGTCTGGTGGCCATGCCCGACGAGGTGGCCATCCGTGCCCTGTCGCTGGTGCTGGCCCCCGATGCTCCCGTGCGGTCCACCGTGGTCGACGCGGACTGGCAGCTGTTGGCAGCGGCGTATCGCACCCGCGGAGCGCTGCGGATCGTCGAGGACCTACTGGCCGACGCGGACGCGACCGCCCCGGCCATGCCGGAGAGCGCATTCGCCAAGACGCTGCGCGAATGTGCGCCCGAGCGGCGTCGCGAGCTGCTGGCCGATCACATCGGCAGGTCGGCGTCGGAGGCCATGGGTTTGACGGACACGCAGACCCTCGACCAGGGCGCGGGGTTCTTCCAACTCGGCATGGATTCGCTGATGAGCGTCTCCCTGCAGCGCAGCCTCGGCGCCAGCCTTGGCGTGACACTGCCGGCGGCGCTGATCTACGAGCACCCGACCATCGCGCGTCTCACCGACGCCCTCTGGCTGCGGATGGGTTACGGGTCGACGACCGACACCGAGGCCACGGCCCGCTCGGCCCTGGGTGCTCGGGCCCAGCAGCGCGCCAGGGCCCGCCAGCAAGCTCAGGCGGGTCGACGACGAGGACATGGAGTCTAGTGATGTACACCGATGAGCCGACCGAGGCGAATGAGTTGCCGCCCAACGCCATTGCGGTGATCGGGATGGCGGGCCGGTTCCCCGGCGCCAACTCCGTGACGCAGTTCTGGGACAACCTGTGCCGCGGTGAGGAGTCCGTGACGACGCTGTCCGAGGAGGCGCTCACGGCTGCAGGCGTCAGCGCGAAGACACTCGCCGATCCCGCCTACGTCCGCCGCGCGGCACTGCTGGACGGGATCGACGAGTTCGACGCCGAGTACTTCGGCATGACGCCGTACACCGCGCAGATGATGGACCCTCAGCAGCGACTGTTCCTGCAGACCGCGTGGCACGCGTTCGAGGACTCCGGATACGACCCCGCCACCTACGACGGCGCGATCGGCGTCTTCGGATCGAGCACCGCCAGCGGATACCTGTTGCACAACCTGATGTCGCACCGGGATCACGACGCGCTGATCGGCGAGGGCATCACGGTCGAGATGTTCAACCTGGTCCTGTTGAACGACAAGGACTATCCCGCGACCCGGGTGTCGCACCAGTTCAATCTGCGTGGGCCGAGCATCTCGGTGCAGACCGCCTGCTCGTCCTCACTCGTCGCGGTGCACCTGGCCTGCCAGAGTCTGCTGTCCGGCGAATCCGACATGGTGCTCGCAGGCGCCTCCGCGATCCGGGTGCCGCATCACGTCGGCTACGGATACGAGCCGGGGGCGATGGTGTCGCAGTCCGGCCACTGCAGGCCGTTCGACGTCCGATCCGACGGGACGATCTTCGGCAGTGGTGTCGCGGCCGTGGTGCTCAAGCCGTTGCAGGCCGCGCTCGACGACGGCGACCGCATCCACGCCGTCATCCGCGGGTCGGCGATCAACAACGACGGCGCGGTGAAGATGACCTATGCCGCACCGGCGCTCGCGGGTCAGGCGGAGGTCATCGCCGAGGCACACGCCGTCGCCGGCGTCGACTCCTCGACCATCGGATACGTCGAGACCCACGGCACCGGCACGCCGCTGGGCGATCCCATCGAGGTGGAAGCGCTTCGTCAGGCCTTCGAGGTCTCCGAGCTCGAGCGGTCCGGTCCGTGCGTGCTGGGTTCGGTGAAGTCGAACATCGGCCATCTCGACGCGGCGTCCGGCGTCGCCGGTCTCGTCAAGGCCATCCTGTGCCTGAAGAATCAGGCGATACCCCCTACGCTGCACTACACCGCGCCGAATCCGGAACTCCATCTGGAGGACGGTCCGTTCGTTGTCCAGAACCGTTACACGCCATGGCAATCCGAGACGCCGCGGCGGGCCGGCGTGAGCTCATTCGGGGTCGGTGGTACCAACGTCCACCTGGTCCTCGAGGAGGCGCCGCCGGCGCTCGCAGCCCCTGCCCCGAGCGGTCCGCAGGTGATTCTGCTGTCGGCCCGTACCGCCGAGTCCCTGGCGGACGCCCGGGCAGCGCTGGCCACTGAACTGTCCCGCGACGAGGCCACGTCCCTGGCGGACGTGGCGTTCACCCTCGCGGGTCGGCTGCCCTACGAGGTTCGGATGGCGGCCGTCGTCGCCGACCGGGCCGATGCCGCCGCCGCGCTGACCGCCGTCGACCACGAGAAGGTGACGATCGGACGGTGTCCGTCGGGTCTGTCCTCGGCCAGCGCACGGGTGGCGCTCCTCTTCTCCGGGCAGGGCGCGCAACACGTCGGAATGGCCCGCGGCCTGTATGACACCGAACCGGTGTTTCGCGAGACCTTCGACCGGTGCGCCGCGGGATTCGCCGAAGAACTCGGCATCGACCTGGCCGCCGAGGTATTCACCGGGACGAATCTCGAATCCACCGATCTGGCCCAGCCGGCGCTGTTCGCGGTGGAATACTCCCTGGCTCAACTGCTCTCGTCGTACGGCGTGACTCCGGCCGCACTGGCCGGGCACAGCATCGGCGAGATCGTCGCCGCCGCGGTCGCGGGGGTCTTCGATCTCGCGACGGCGATCAAGGTGGTCTCGGTGCGCGCCCGTCTGATGCACGCCGCCCCCTCGGGCGCCATGGTGGCGGTGGCGGCCAACCCCGACGACCTCGCGGATCTCCTGACCGCCGACGTCGATCTCGCCGCCGTCAACGAGACCGGCAGCTGCGTGGTGGCCGGCTCTGAGGAGGCGATCCGCGAGTTCACCGATCGCGTTGGTGCGCAGGGCATCACGGCCCGACGGGTACGGACCTCACATGGGTTCCACTCCCGGTCGATGGATGCCGTCCTGGCGCCATTCGCCGAGTACCTGTCCACCGTGGCACTGCACGCCCCCCGAATCCCCATGCTGTCCAACGTGACCGGAACGTGGATGACCGATGAGGAGGCCACCGATCCCCAGCGCTGGGCTCGACACGTCCGCTCCACCGTACGGTTCGCCGACGACGTGGCGGCACTGCTCACCGACCCCCACCGGGTGCTGGTCGAGGTGGGCCCCGGCGGCAGCCTGACCGGATCCGCCGTGCGCCAGCCGGGCTGGTCGGAGACTCACCGCGCCGTGCGCCTGATGCGGCATCCGTTGCAGAGCCGGGATGACCGCGACGTCTTCCTGCTCGGCATGGGACAGCTATGGTCGGCCGGAGTCGACGTGGACTGGACGCCCCGTCACGGCGAGTGCGCCCAGCGTGTCACACTTCCCGGTTACGCCTTTGCGCGGCAGCGACATTGGATCGAGCCCGCCGCGACGGTCCGCTCGGGTCCGGCCGCTACGGCGGCAGGCGTACCGCCACCGACGCCCCAGCACACGGCCGTCAGCGCCACCGACGCCCGGTCGCAGATGCAGGCGACGCTGCAGCGCATCTGGTCGCAATGCCTCGGCGTCGAGTCGATTGCACCTGGCGACGACTTCTTCGCCATGGGCGGGGATTCACTCCTGGCGATCGGCGTCGCGATGACCGCGTCACACCAGGGGCTGGAACTGACCCCGCAGGACCTCTACGACCACGGCACCATCGCCGCACTTGCCGACGCCCTCCTCGCGCGCCATGCCTCCGGCGGCCTGGCGAGCCAGGACACGGAGGATCTCAATCCGCCGGTCCCGCCGAACATCCTGCGCTTCCTCGACGGTGGTGTGGCCGAGGCCGGCCGCTGGCGGGCACCGCTGGTGCTGCGTCTGGACTCGAGCGTGCGGGCCGAGGACGTCACTGCCGTGGTGGCCGCGGTGGTCGACCAGCACGACGCGCTGCGGATGCGGATCGCCAATCGGGCGGGCACCTGGGAGCAACAGATCGGCGACCCCGGTGGCGCCATCGACCTGGTGCAGCGGTCGCTACCCGTCAATGCCGTGCGGGACAGCGCTGAGGAGCGGGCCGCGTTGTCCACGGTCATCTCCGAAACCATTGCGGGACAGGACTTGTACAGCTGGCCACTGACGACCACGTACGTCACCGCCGAGTCGGGGGACCCGCGGTTCCTGGTGCTCACCCTGCATCAGATGGTCGACGACGCCACCTCGCGCGAGGTACTGGTGACCGATTTGATGACCGCCTTCGGACAGCAGCTGGCCGGCAGTGAGATCGTGTTGGAAACGGTCACCACGAGCTGGCGGGAGTGGTCGCAGCGCTGTGCGGCCCTCGCCGCCCACCCCGCGGTGCTCGACCGGCGGAACTATTGGCTCGACAATGCCGCCACGGCCACGCTGCGGTTGACCAGCCCCGACATCGACGCGGAGATGGCAGGACCCCCGAGAGCCGACGACCTCACCAGAGTCGCCGTGGCACTGACCGCCGAGCAGACGTCGCAGGTCGACAACGCTCGCCGGGTACTGCAATCCTCGGCGGAGGAAATCCTGTTGGCCGCGCTGGCGCGCACCCTGGCGATCACCGTCGGAGACGGTGTCGCCGCCGTCGACGTCACCGGTGCCGGACGGTCGGTGCTGCGGCCTGAGGTGGACCTTCGCCGGACGATCGGCTGGTTCTCCACGATCTATCCGATCGCGTTGCCCTGCCTCGACGTACCGAGTGCCAGCGCGGCCCAGCTGCTCTCCGAGGTCAGCCGCACCGTCGCGGCGGTGCCACACCACGGGATCGGGCACGGGCTGCTTCGCCATCTGCACGCCCCGACCGCGGGGCTGCTGGCGGCCGCCGCCACCCCGGAGATCTTCGTCTCCTACCTCGGCATGGTGCCCGAGGGGCGGGAGAGCGATGTCCCGGTGCAGTTCGACGTCGACACCGGGCTGACGGTCCGAGAGACCCTGCCGGGTCTCGGACATCCGTTGGAGCTGAGGGCATATCGGCAGGGCGGCGTCTTGCACGTGGACTGGTGGTATGACCGCAGGCGGGTGCGCAGCGACGTCGTCGAGGCTCTCGCCGAGCGGTTCGGCGCGACGCTCATCACGCTGGTCGACGACGCCGTCGCGGGTGACGCCGACAGTGCGGACAGCGAGGCCGAGGACGAGGCGTTCGCCCTGGTGGACCTGTCCGCGGCCGCTCTCGATGACGACGAATAGATAGGGCAGCGATGGCGCATTCCGGCGGAAGTGCTCAGAAGGGCGTCCGGGTCGAGGGCCTCGGCAAGTCGTTCGGGTCGGTGGACGCGTTGCGCGACATCACCTTCGACGTGGGCTGCGGTGAGGTCGTGGCGCTGCTCGGGCCCAATGGCGCGGGCAAGACGACCACGGTGGAGATCCTGTCGACGTTGACCACCCCGGATCGCGGCCGGGCCACGGTGGCCGGACACGACGTGGTCGCCGACCCGGCGTCGGTCCGGCGGTCCATCATGCTGACCGGTCAGCACGTCGCGCTCGACGACATGCTGAGCGGATCCGAGAACCTGGTGATGTTCGGACGGTTGCAGGGGTTGGACAAGGCCGCGGCCAAGGCGAGGGCCGCCGACCTGTTGCGCCAGTTCGATCTGGAGGACGCCGCGGGCCGACGGGTCAGCACCTACTCCGGTGGCATGCGCCGGCGCGTCGACATCGCCTGCGGGCTGGTGGTCCGCCCCGAGGTGGTGTTCCTCGACGAGCCGACCACCGGACTGGATCCGCGCAGCCGTCAGGCCATCTGGGAGCTGGTCACCACGTTCAAGGAGGCGGGCATCGCGACACTGCTCACCACCCAGTATCTCGAGGAGGCGGATGCCCTGAGCGACCGGATCATCGTGATCGACCACGGCACCATCGTCGCCCAGGGCACCGCCGACGAACTCAAGGAGCGCACCGGCGGAACCTTCTGCGAGATCGTGCCGCGCAACCCGGCCGACCTGCACGTCCTGGTCGAGGCGCTGGGGCCGCTGGTGCCCGCCGCCAGCCTGGCCGCGATCGGCCCCGAGTCCGACCGGGTCAGCCTGCCTGCGGCCGACGGGCCCGCCGTGCTGAGTGCCGCCCTGCTGCGGATCAACTCGGCACACGTCCAACTGGCCGACATCGTGCTGCGCAGGCCGTCGCTGGACGATGTCTTCCTGGCGCTGACCGGAGATTCGTCCGGCGCCCACGCACGGGAACGCGTCGTCGACCAGGTGTCGTCGTGACCGCGTCGATCGCTAGCCGCCCGGCGCCCTCCGGGACGCAGCAGTGGTGGGTGCTCACCACCCGTCTGATCGCACCCACCTTGCGCAACGGCGAGGTGGCCGTGGGAGTGGTCGTCTCGGTCGCGGCGACCGCGAGCCTCTACATCCCGCTGAATCGGTTGATGGACGGGCCCGACTTGGGTATGAGCAGCTACGCCCAGTACCTGGTCCCGCTGATCGTGTTGCAGGCCATCGCCTTTGCGTCGATCTCCACTGCCTTCCGGGCCGCAACCGACGCGGTGAAGGGGATCAACCGCCGCTTTCAGTCGTTGCCGATCGCCTCGCTGACGCCACTGGGCGCCCGCATCGCAGCGAGCGTGTACAGATGTGCAATCGGTCTGGCCGTCGCGCTGGCGTGTGGATACGCCATCGGCTTCAGGTTTCACCGTGGGCCTGCCGACATTGCGATGTTCTGTCTGCTGGTGATGCTCACCGGTCTGGCGTTGGCGTTCCTGGCAGACACCATCGGTGCCAACTCGCGGAACCCCACCGCGACCGCACAGTGGTTGTTGTTGCCGCAGTTGATCTTCGGGTTTCTTTCGGTGGGAATCCAACCGCTGCACCGCTTTCCCGGATGGATCCAGCCGATCGTCGACAACCAGCCCATCTCCCGAATCGTCTATGCGATGCAGGCGCTCGCAGGAGATTCCGCGCCCGGAGTGCCGCCGGTCAGTTGGTCCGTGATGGGCCCGGCGCTGGCCTGGGTGCTCGGCATGATCGCGATCACCCTGCCGTGGGCGATCACCGTGTACCGGCGGAGAAGCTGATGGTGATACTCGCAGGCCCGGCCGTCGACTCGGCGGCCCGTTCGGACAGTCTGGGCAAGCAGACGCTGGTGCTCACCAAGCGACTGCTCATCCGGTCGGGTCGCAACCCGATGACGCTGGTGCATGCGTTGCTGTTGCCCGTGGCGTTCCTCCTCACTCTCAAAGTGGTCTTCGGTGACTCGATCACCGCGATCACGGGCGAGGACGCCCTCTACCGGAGTGTGCCGCTGGTGGCTCTGGTGGCGACGATGTCGGGGTCGACGACCGGCGTGGTCGGCATCAACGCCGAGCGCCTCGACGGGTTCCTCTCCCGGATGTGGGCACTGCCCGTACATCGCGCCGCCGGACTGCTGGCGCGCCTCGCCGCCGAGACCATCCGCCTGCTCGCCACGACGCTGGTCATCCTCGGTGCCGGAATGATCTTCGGGTTCCGTTTCCACACCGGGGTGGCTGCGGCGGTGCTGTGGGTGGCGATCCCGGTGCTCTTCGGCATCGCCTTCGCCGCGCTGGCCAACACGATCGCGCTGTACTGGCGCAAAGCCGTTCTGGTGGAGGCGATGCAACCGGTGATCATCCTGGGCGCGACCTTCTGTACGGGTTTCGTGCCGCTGGAGCGCTACCCGGACTGGGTCCAGCCTGCGGTCCAGCATCAGCCGATGTCACCCGCCGTCGACGCCATGCGCGGGCTGTCGGTGGGCGGGCCGGTGTGGTCGCCGATGGTCCACCTCCTGGCATGGTGCGCCGCGATCATCGCCGTGTGCCTGTGGCCGCTCGTCGTGGGCTACCGCAGGGCGAGCACCAGCCGATGACCCCCAAGAGAAGGAAGGGTGCCCGGTGTTTGGCTCGACGCCGATCCGCCATCTGACGCCGAGCGAGGAGTTCTACGCGCAGGCGGAGAACTTCATCGGCATGACCCTGACCCTGCACGGTCCGGTCGACGCAGGCGCGATGAGGCAGGCCTTCGACGCGCTGTTGCAGGCACACCCCGCGCATGCCGGCCACCTCGACCGTCCGGGCGCCGACGGCAGACACCAGATCATGGTCGACGACGTCGAGCCCGAGGGGATGTGGCTCGAGAAGATCGACGAGACGCCGTCGCAGCGGCTGCCGGACCAGTTGGAGGCGCTGCTCAATCTGCGGCTGCGACTCGGCACGGAGCGGTCGGAGCTCACCCTCTACACCCACCATGCGCTGGCTGACGCGCACCACCAGTTCGCCCTGCTGGAGAAGTTGTTCGGCTGGTACACCGACGTGGTCACCGGGGTCGGTGTCGGGCCGATCGCCACCGAACCCATCCCGGAGTCGCTGGAGACCGTGCTCGCCGAACGCGGCATCGACAAACTCCAGCGCTTCGGGCTGGAGCGCTACCTGCCCGCGATGTTCGCCTACGAACTGCCACCCTCGCATCGCAACGCCGGAGGCGTTGGCACCCGGTCGGCCCGCGTACCGTCGGCTACGTGCCGGCTGACCCGTCGGGAGAGCCAGGACCTGATCGCCGTCTGTGCCAACCATCGGGTCAGTCTCAACGCCATGGTCGCTGCGGCAATCCTGTTGGCGGAGTGGAATATCCGCGATACCCCCCATCTTCCGGTCCCCTACATGTACCCCGTCGATCTGCGCTTCTTCCTCACCCCGCCGGTCGGTGCCACCCAGGCGACCAACCCGGTCGGGATGGCGATGTACCTGGCCGAGATCAACTCGAAGACCGACGTACTCGACCTGGCCCGAGACATCGTCGAGGCGTTTCGCGCCGATCTGGCCGACGGGGTGATCCAACAGTCGTTCCTGCACTTCGGTTCGCAATACCAGGGCAATCCGCCGGGGTTGCCCGACGTCGTGATGACCACCGATGGCGGCGAGCTGCCGCCGCTGCGCACACCACCTGAGCTGACGGTGGAGCAGTACGACGTCGAGGTGCTCTTCGCGTCGACGTCGGCTGGTGTCGACATGTACACCGCTGCAACGTATGACGGGCGGCTGGTGATCGGCTATCACAGCCATGGGCCGGCGCCCGATCGATACGTCAGCGAGATCCACGACCTGTTGGCAGGCGTGCCGTCCCGCTACGGCTGGATCACCGAGTAGATGAGCCGCTCAGTCGACCTCGGCGAGGAGCTGCCGCAGACCCGTGGCGAGGCCGTCGGCCAGGGCGCCCGGATCTCCCAGCAGATCCGGGCACGAGATCACGCCGACGTGGAGTACCCCGTTGACCGTCCACATCGTGATGTTCAGCCCGGCGCCATGCAGCACGGGCCCGAACGGATACATCGCCGTGATCTCCGCGCCGAGGAAGTAGCGCGCCCGAGGCCCTGGCACGTTGGACACGATGACGTTGTACATCGGCCGGAACCGGGTGATCCGCGCGTACGCCCGCTTCGCGATGCCCAGGGTGACGGGGCCGGTCAGCTCGCACCAGTCCTGCAGCAGCATGGCGCCGATCGACGAACTGTGCTCCTTGGCAATGGTATTGGCCGGAGCCATCGCCCTGAGTCGTTCGGCGGGGTCCGCGATCTGTGTCAACAGCCTGGCGTACATTCCCGAAACCTGGTTGCGCTCTTGGCGTTCCACGGACTCATGCACCGATACCGGCACCAGGGCGACCAGCGAGCGGCTCGGCAGCTCGCCGCGCTCGAGCAGGAACTGGCGGACCACCCCGCCGATCAGGGCCATCAGGACGTCGTTGACGGTGACCCCGAAGTGGTTCTTGACCCGCTTGACGTCGTCGAGGTCGAGTCGGGCGAAGGCGACCCTGCGAGCCGGCGTGAGGCGGGCGTTGAGCGCCGTCCGTGGAGCGGTGAACGGCGCTGCCATGGCGCGGCCGCTCACCGCCCGCCGGACGGTGTCGACCACCGCTCTGGCGGTGGCGGGCAGCAGCGCTACGGCGTAGGGGAGTCGGCCGAGGAACCGGGCGAGGCCGCCGATGACGAGCACGAGCCGGCGCGCGGACGGCATTGGCGCAGCCGGAACCGCCGGGGGACAGTCGATGTCAGTGCTGCACAGCTGCGACAGCATCGCTGCGAAGGTCACCCCGTCGGCCGCGGCGTGGTGAACCTTGACCATGACCGCCAGCCGGTCGGGATCCTGGCCGCCCTCGATGACCCACATCTCCCACGGCAGCCGGTCACGACCGAGCGGCAGAGCGGCCAGCTCCCCACAGATCCTTGCGAGCTCGGCTCGGCCGGGCGATGCCGGCAGGCCGATCCGGTGCAGGTGTCGGTCGAGGTCGTGGTCGCCGTCGAGGTCGCCGTCGTCCACCCAGACGGGACGGCCGAGGTGCGCGACGCCGCGCGCCGGCCTCTCCCGGAACGCCGGCAGGCCACGCAGGCGCAGCGTGAGGGCGTGGCGGAAGTGGTCCCAGTCATAACCACCGGGAATCGTCGAGGTGTCCAGTTCCAGCACCGAGATCACCTGCAGGGGCTGCGCTGCGCTCTCCAGGTGCAGAAAGCTGGCGTCGAGTCCACTGAGCCACCGCGGGCGGGTCACGCGGCCCCCGCTGATCGGAGTCGACGATGGTCACCCTGATCACCGGGGCGTCGACCGGAATCGGTGCGGAGTTCGCCGAGCAGTTCGCCGCGCGCGGCCATGACCTCGTCGTCGTCGCCCGCAGTGCGGACAAGCTGCAGGCGCTGGCGGCGCGGCTGCGCGTGGCGCACGGTGTCGAGGTGACCGTGCTGGCCCGGGACCTGTCGCTCCCCACGGCCGCCGGCGACCTGTGGGAGGAGACGAATCGGCTCGGCCTCGAGGTCAGCGTGCTGGTCAACAATGCCGGCTTCGGTACGCACTGTGACGTCGCGGACGCGGACCCGCGGCGCCTCGAGGAGGCGATCGAGCTCAACTGCCGGACGGTGGTCGGCACCTGCGTCCGTTACCTTCCGCAGATGCGCGCCAGGGGGGCGGGAACGATCGTCAACGTGGCGTCGATCGCGGCGTTCCAGCCACTGCCGAAGATGGCGGTCTACGGTGCGTCCAAGGCGTTCGTGTTGTCGTTCACCGAGGCGCTCTGGGCCGAGGAGCGCACGCACGGAATCCGCGTGCTGGCGGTCTGCCCCGGGCTGACCGACACCCCGTTCTTCGAGTTGGCGGGTGGCGCCGCGGCGACCGCCGCGTCGGGCACCGCGGCCTCGGCGGTCACCCGCAGCCCACGCCAGGTCGTCGACGCCACGATGCGCGCGCTCTCCGGCCGCAAGCCCAGCTTCGTCGACGGCGTTGCCAATGCCCTCGTCGCGCGGGTGGTCACCCGGGTGCTGCCCCGGCGAGCATCGATCGCGGTGTCCGGGTGGCTGGTGGACGGCTGACACTACCCGGTGCCGTCGAGGGTCTCGGTCAGATGTCCGGCCAGCGCCCGCGGCGTGCCGTAGGTGACGATGGTCTTGGGGGTCAGACGGATCCCCGTCTGGCTCTCGATGTGGGTCCGCAACTCAAGGGTGCCAAGGGAATCCAGGCCATGGTCGGCGAATGAACGGTCCGGATCGACGGCCCGCCGCAGGATCAGGCCGACCTGTTCGGTGACCAGGCGTCGCAACCGATTCGGCCACTCGTCCGGCGCCAGCCCGGCGAGTTCGGCCAGCACCGTGGGGACGTCGGCGCCGTGCTGTCCGTCGGGGTCGCGGAACGCCTCGGCGAACGGGCTGCGCGCGGCCAGCGCCGTCAACAACGGCATCCCGGTCAACGGCAGGTAGCCCGTGTACGGCCGATCATGGCGCAGGATCGCCCGGAACGCGTAGCCGCCGTCCTCCGGCCTGATCATCGTGACGTCACCGCGGTCCGCCACGCCGGTGCCGCGGCCGATGTCGGCCCACGCGCCCCAGGCGATCGAATAGGCCGCAATGCCCTGGCGGCGTTGCCATGTCGTGAAGGTATCCAGCCAGCTGTTGGCTGCCGAATAGGCGCCCTGGCCGGGTGAGCCGAGCAGGACTGCGGCCGAGGAGAAGTGGCAGAACCAGTCCAGCGGCTGCCCGGCTGCGGCCCGATGGAGATGCCACGCGCCGTTGACCTTCGGCGCCCAGTCCCGTTCGACGAGGTCGTCGGTGATGGTGCCGAGGGTGGCGTCGTCGACGACGGCGGCAGCGTGCAGGATGCCGCGCAGAGGTAGCCCGGTGGCGGTGGCAGCGCTGACGAGTCGCGCCGCAGTCTCCGGGTCGGCGATGTTGCCGCACAGCACCACGATGTCGGTCCCGTTGGCACGCAGGCGTTCGATCGTCTTCTGCGCCCGCGGATTCGGTTGAGAGCGCGACGTCAGGACGATGCGGCCGCATCCTCCGGAGGCCATCACCGCGGCCAGGAACAGACCCAGGCCGCCGACTCCGCCGGTGATGAGGTAGGAGCCGTCGTTCCGGAAGACCGGGGCCCGGTTCGGCGGTACGGCCACCCGGGTGGATTCACGCTTTTCCACCGAGAGGACGAGCTTGCCGGTGTGCTCGGCCGCGCTGATGGCCCTGATGGCGGTGGCCGCCTCGGTCAGCGGATACACGGTGTGCTCGGGTACCGGCAGCACCCCGTCACCGACCAACTCGTAGACCTTTCGCAGAAGTGCCCCAATGGCTTTGGGCGCTCCTGTCGTCATCAGGGCCAGATCGGCGTAGTAGAAGGTCAGGTTCCGTCGGAACGGATAGAGGTCGACTCGGGTGTGTTCGTAGACGTCCCGCTTGCCGATCTCGACGAAGCGGCCGCCGAAGGCCAGCAGTTCGAGTCCCGCGCGCTGGGCCGGTCCGGTCAGCGAGTTGAGGACCACGTCGACGCCGTATCCGTCGGTGTCGTGACGGATCTGATCTGCGAAATCAGTTGAGCGGGAATCGTATACGTGGTCGACGCCCATCTCGTGGAGCAGCTGCCAGCGGCGGGGGCTGCCCGCCGTGGCGTAGATTTCGGCCCCTATGTGGCGGGCGATCGCAAGGGCCGCCTGGCCGACCCCGCCCGTGGCGGAGTGGATGAGCACGCGGTCGCCGGGCGCGAGCCGGGCCAGATCGCACAACCCGTACCACGCCGTGCCGTAGCCGGTGGAGACCGCGGCGGCCTGTTCGGCGCTCAGGCCGGCAGGCAGTGGCGCGACCAGGCGGGCGTCGCAGGTGACGTACGTGCCCCAGCAGCCGCCCGCGCCGAAACCGCCGACTTCGTCACCGATTCGGTGCTCGGTGACTCCAGGACCGACGGCGCTGATGACACCCGTGAAGTCCAGGCCGAGTTGCGGTGGCTTGCCGTCGAACGTGGGATAGCGGCCGAAGGCGGCCAGCACGTCGGCGAAGTTGATGCTGGAGGCGCTGACCGCGACCTCGACCTGCCCGGCCGTCGGGATCGGACGTTCGGCCGCGACCAGCTCGAGGGTCTGCAGATCACCGGGGTTGCGTACCTGCAGTCGCATGCCGTCGGATGCGGGATCGGCCAGGGCGGTGCGTCGTTCGTCGGCGCGCAGCGGAGACCGGCGCAGCCGCGCCACGTAGCGCGATCCGTCCCGCCAGGCGGTGTCGTCCTCGTCGGAGCTGCTCAGGAGTTCCTGTGCCACGAGATCGGCGGCGGTTCCCGCATCGACGTCTATCTGGGTCGGTCGCAGCTGGGTCTGCTCGGCACCGATCACCCGAACCAGGCCACGCACGCCACCGTGGTCGAGGTCGATCCGGTCGTGATGCGTGACGGCCTGCGCGTTGCGGGTGACGACGTACAGGCGCGGCGGCCGTGCGTCGATATCCGACAGCTCACGGGCGACGTGCACGACGTGCGAGACGAGGTCGCGACCGCGCACGAGGGTGGCGTCCGTGGGGTCGACGTCGGCCGGCGGGGCCAGCACCACCACGCCGGTCAGCCCGTCCGGGTCGAGGGGATCGCCGGGCGGCGCCGTCCGGCACCGAGCGCCGCCGGCCACCAGCGCATCCGACAGTTCCGCGGCGAGCGGGTCGGTGTCGGCGGCGATCAGCAGCCACTGCCCGGCGATGGTGGCAATGCCCGGCGGCTCGCGCTGCTCCCACTCGACGGTCACCAGCCGATCGGAGAGCATGCGGTCGCGCATCCCTGCCTTGCTGGCACCGCTACCCATCCGCAATCCGTCGACCGCAAGGAGCACCTCGCCGTCGCCATCTAGCACCTCGAGGTTCGCCTCGATCGTCGCGGCGTCGGACTTCGTCACGCAGACATGGCAATAGCGGGCGTTGCGTCCGGATCCGAAGCTGTGCAGTCGCCCGACACTCAGCGGCAATAGCAGGCCGCCCTCGCGCGTGCCGGCGACGAACAGGTGGGCGCCGACGGATTGGAAGCAGGCGTCCAACACGGCGGGGTGAATGCCGTAGCCGGACTGCTCGGCCCTGATGTCTGCGGGCGCTGCGATCTCGGCCAGTAGCGTGGCGCCGTCCGCCGTGGTGTGTACGCGGATCAGGCCGCCGAACGCGGGACCGAATGCGATGCCACGCGCAGCCAGTGATTGCCGAATATCCTCCCCGCCCAACGTATTCGGGAACGCGGTGAGCAGATCCTGGACGTCGCGGCGGGCGGGCCGACGGACGTCGTCGACCGCGTACAGGTCGGCGCCCGCGCGACGGACCCGATCCCCGGCCCCCTCACCCGAGTCGGTCTGCACGGCGAAGGACGCGACACCCGGCCGCTCGATCGAGGCGACGGCGGCAACCTCGGTGTGGTCGTCGAGCAGGAGGAGTTCGTCGAAGTGGACGTCGCGCACTTCCGCGCCGCCTGCGAACAGGGCGTCTGCGGCCGCCAAGGCCATCTCGCAGTAGACGGCTCCCGGCAGTGCCACGACGTCGTGCACCCGATGATCGGCCAGCCACGGCCGGGCAGCAGTGCCGACGTCGGCCTGCCAGGCGTGCCGCTCGGGTTCCTCCAACAGTCGGACGTGTGCGCCGAGCAGGGGATGCACGGCGACGTGATGGCCCTGCCCGCCGGCGTCGGCCCGGGCGAGCAGCAGCCGGTGGTGGGTCCACGTGGGAAGCGGTGCGTCCACCAGTCGGCCGTCGGGGTACGGCACCGAGAAGTCCACCGCGGCACCGGCGCTGAACACATCGGAGACGATGCCGAGCACGCCGTGCGGCGATGGCTGGTCGCGCCGCAGGCTGGCGAGCGCGGCCGCCGGCGTCTCCATCCCGTGGGCGGTCTGTTCGACGGCGCGCGTCAGCAGCGGGTGCGGCGACAACTCCGTGAAGACTCGATGGCCGTCCTCCAGGGCAGCTTGCACCGCTGAGGAGAAGCGGACCGTCTGACGCAGGTTGGCCACCCAGTAATCCGCATCGCACGCCGGTGCTGCGCGCGGGTCGTCCCGGGTCGAGGAGTAGAAGGGGATCGCCGGGCTCCTCGGGGTGAGCTCCGCGAGCGAAGCGGCGAGATCGGCCAGGATCGGATCCACCCGAGGTGAATGGGAGGCCACGTCGACGGCCACCTCGCGCGCCGTCACCTCGCGCTGCTCCCAGGCCGCGATGAGCTCGCGCACCGTCCGGGTGTCGCCGCCGATCACGGTGGTCTGCGGCGAGGCCACCACGGCTACGACCACGTCGTCGATACCGAGAGTCGCCAATTCTCGACGCACGGTGGCCTCGGGCAGATCCACCGAGGCCATCGCGCCCGACCCGGACAGCCGTCCCAGGAGCGTCGATCGGCGACAGATCACCCGCACACCATCCTGCAGCGACAGCGATCCCGCGACGACGGCCGCGGCGACCTCTCCCATGGAGTGCCCGATGACCGCGCCCGGCCGCACCCCGTGGGACGCCAGCGTCGCGGCGAGGGCCACCTGCATGGCGAACAGGGTCGGCTGAACCCGGCCGATGCCGGTCACGGTTTCCGGCGCCGACATCGCCTCGGTCACCGAGAACCCTGATTCGTGCGCGATCAGCGGTTCGATGGTCGCGACGGTGTCGGCGAAGACCGGTTCGATCTGAAGAAGGTCCGCACCCATGCCGGCCCACTGCGATCCCTGCCCGGAGAACACCCACACCGGGCCGCGGTCGTCGCGTCCGACCGCCGCCGGGAAAGGAGTGTCCCCGGCGGCCACGTCGTGCAGGGCGGCGGACATCTCCTTGACGTCACCGGCGATCACCGACGTGCGCACCGTACGGTGCCCGCGTCGCCGCGCCAGGGTATAGCCCATGTCCGCCAACACAATTGGATCCGCGCACCGATCCAGCCAGTCGGCCAGTCGGCCGCAGGTGCGCCGCAGTTCGTCGGCGGAACTCGAGGACAACGGAATCAGCATCGCGCGCTCGGGCAGGTCGTCGACGTCGGGTCCGGCGGTGTCGGCCTCGGGTGCCTGTTCGACGATGGCGTGCACGTTGGTGCCGGAGATCCCGTAGGACGACACCGCCGCGCGGCGTGGCCCGGGATGGCCGTCGGTCGGCCACGCCGTGACCTCCTTGGGCACGACGATCTTGGTGTCGATCCGCGCAAGTGACTCGGGCAGCTGGTTGAAGTGCACCATCGGCGGGACCAGGCCGTGCTGCAACTCGAGGATGGCCTTGATCAGACCGAGCGTGCCCGCCGCGGACTCGGTGTGGCCGAAGTTGGACTTCGCCGAGCCGAGCAGCACCTCGCCCGTGGCGCCGTAAGTCTGTGCGAGGCTTTCGAACTCGATCGGGTCGCCCACCGGGGTGCCGGTGCCGTGGGCCTCCACCACTGCGATGGTGTCGGCGTCCACCCCGGCCGCCGTCAGCGCCGCCCGGGCAGCGGCCGCCTGAGCCTCCTGCGACGGCGTCGCGATGTTCCTGGTCCGGCCGTCCGAGTTCGCCGCCGTGCCGCGAACGACGCCCAGAATCCGGTCGCCGTCGCGCAGCGCATCCGGCAGCCGCTTGAGCAGCACCACCGCACACCCCTCGGAGCGGACGAATCCGTCGGCCGCTTCGTCGAACGCCCGGCAGCGCCCGGTCGGCGACATCATGCCCTGCCCGGACGCCCACACCGTGGTCTCCGGCTGCAGGATCACCATGCAACCGCCTGCCAGGGCGAGATCGCTCTCGCCTCCGTCGAGGCTGCGGCAGGCGGTGTGGACCGCCAACAGTCCAGATGAACACGCCGTGTCGACCGTGATCGCCGGACCGTGCAGGTTCATGGCGTAGGCCACCCGGCCGGAGGCCATCGCCGAGGCCAGGCCGGTGAAGCCGTATGCGCCGGCCTCCAGGCTGATTCGCATGTAGTCGTCATGTGACAGTCCGAGATACACACCCGTCATCGAGCCCGACAGCGAGGACGGAGCGATCCCGGCGTGCTCGACGGCTTCCCACGAGGTTTCGAGAAGCAGGCGGTGCTGCGGATCGATTGCCCTGGCCTGCTCGTCGTCGAGCCCGAAGAATGCGGCGTCGAAACCGCTCATGTCGTCGAGGAACGCGCCCCAGCGCGACACCGACCGACCCGGCACCCCGCGCTCGGAGTCGTAGAACTCGTCGGCGTCCCAGCGGTCCGCGGGAACATCGGTGACGAGGTCGTCCCCTCGGAGCAACGCGTCCCACAACTGCTCGGGGGAGTCGATGCCACCGGGAAGACGGCAGGCCATTCCAATGACCGCAATCGGCGTGACCATGGGTTCAGCCACTGGGGGATCCTTAATGTCTTCAGCCACGAGGCGCGCCTGAGCGGCAGCCGCCACTGGCGCCGCCAGCCTAGCTGACGCCCGGGTAAATACTGCTCGTCATGGGTCCGCCCGGTGTCTAATGGCGTTGTCGTCCACGGCGGCAGGATCTCCACCACCGATGAGGGGCGGGCCAGGCCACGATGTCCAGGGAACGACCACAGCCGCGAATCCCGTCCGGGGACCGGCGCCAACTCGGACTGTTCGGGTGGCTGTTCTGCAAGCTGTCCGCGCGGGCCTGGGGCGTGCCGGAACTGCACCTGTTCACGGTGCTGGCTCAGCACGGTCGGCTGTTCTGGTCGTGGGCGCCGTTCAACGGCACGCTGCTGTACCGAGGACGCCTCCCCAAAAGCGATGCCGAGGTGGTCATCCTGCGAGTCGGACGACTGCGCGCGTGTGAGTACGAGTTGCAGCAGCACCGCAGGCTCGCCGTGCGGCGCGGTGTCGACGCGCGCACCCAGGCCGAGATCGCCGCCTGGCCCGAGTCGGTGAACCTGTCGCCGCGGCACCGGGTGTTGTTGGCCGGGGTCGACGAACTCATCGCCACGCGCACGATGTCGGACGAGGGCTGGCGAAGACTCATGGGGCACTTGGACCGACGCCAAGTGATCGAGTTCGTCACGCTGGTCGGTCAGTACGACGCGCTGGCGATGACGCTGAACACGCTGCGGGTCCCGCTGGACTACCCCGACTAGTGACGAGTCCTACTTGTCGAGTACGCCCGTAGCGCTCTGAGCCCGGTCCTCGTAGGCCTTGCGGGCGGTCGTGTCGAACTCGAGGAAGACGTGGTCGTTGCCCATCTGTTTGGACAGCCAGCGCCTGCCGCGCGGCCCGAGCATCGAGGTGACCGCCCCCACGAAGCGCAGCGGACCGGGCACCGACACGTGGGTCTTCGGCTTGTCGAGCGACTTCACGATGGCCGCCGCGATGTCCTCGGGTTCGACCGGCTTCTGCGCTCCCGTGTTCTTGGTACCGGAGATCAGCTCCGTGTTGGTGAACGTCGGCAGGATGCACGTCACCTCGACGCCCTGGGGTGCGAACTCGTCGGCCATCGCGGTGGTCAGGCCGACGACCGCGAACTTGGTCCCGGCGTAGACCACCTGCCCGGGGACGGCGACCATGCCCGCCATCGAGGCGATGTTCACGATGTGGCCGCGACGGCGACGCACCATCTCGGGCAGGACCAGTTGGCACCCGGTGAGGACGCCATAGAAGTTGACTTCGATCGACGAACGGATCGACTGTTCGGACTGGTCGAGGAACGGGCCGACGGGCATCACGCCGGCGTTGTTGATGAGGACGTCGATGTGGCCGTCACCGTCGGTGCGGGCCTTGTCGAGGAACATCGCGAACGATTCCCGGTCCGTAACGTCGACTGGATAGCCCGTGACCTGGCCGAACTTGGCGAGGCCGGTGACTGCTGACTCGAGGACCGCCACGTCGCGGTCACCGATGACGACCCGCGCGCCGCGGTGCAGGAGGGCCTTCGCAGTGGCATGTCCGATGCCGCGGGCGGCGCCGGTGATCGCGATGGTTCGGCCTCTGATGTTGTCCATGCGGCAAAACTTTACACGTGTCAAGTTTTGATGTGAACCCCGTCGGGAATGCCGACGGCCGCGCCGAGGTAGACAGTGAGGTGATGTCTCAGCCAACCGTCGACGGCCTCCACTTCGTCAGCGTCGGCCAGCATGACGCGCTGGCCGAGCCGCTTCTGGCCGAACTCGCCGTCGAGTACGCCGCTCGCTACGGCGGTACCCCGGAACGGGTCGGCACGTGGCTCCGCGGCTACCCGGCCGATGAGTTCGAACCGCCCACGGGTGGCATGCTCGTCGGACTCCTGGACGGTCGCCCGGTCACCGGCGGGGCGTTCCGTCGCTTCGACGATCGGACGGCCGAACTCAAGCGGATCTGGACCGACAGCGGCCACCGCCGTCGCGGTCTGGCGAAGGCGCTGCTGGTGGTCCTCGAAGCGGAGATCGTCGAACGCGGGTATCGGCGCGTGTACCTCACCACCGGTGACCGCCAGCCCGAAGCCGAGGCGCTCTACTTCGCGAGCGGCTACACGAAGCTCACCGATCCGCTACCCGCCGAGGGCGAGGTCTATCCCATGGCGTTCCTCAAGGAGTTGCTGCCGTGAACGTTCCGCTGTCCGTCCTGGACCTCAGCCCGATCAGCGAGGGCAGTGACGCCGCCACGGCGTTGCGCAACACCGTCGACCTCGCGCAACACGCCGAGGGGTGGGGATACCGTCGCTACTGGCTCGCCGAGCACCACTTCGTCGCCGTGGCGGGCTCGTCGCCCGCGGTGCTCATAGGTCAGCTGGCGGCCGCGACCGAGCAGATTCAGGTCGGCGCGGCCGCAGTCCAACTGGGGTACACCACCGCCGTCGCGGTGGTCGAGAGCTTCGGCATCCTCGACGCGCTGTACCCGGGTCGTATCGATCTCGGGGTGGGCCGCTCGGGGCAGCGTCGACGCGAGGCCGCCGCGCGCCCGAAACCGGACCGGCCCGCCCGCCCGCCGCGGACGTGGCACGAGACCGACGGTGTCGTCATCCCTGCGCCGTTCGACCTCACCAGGCTGTTGGGCAACCCTCGACTGCAGACCAGGATGTCGGTGCTACAGCAGCCCGCGGCCAACGCACCCGACTTCGGCGATCAGGTCGCCGACATCCTGGCGATGCTCGACGGCACCTACCGGGTCGACGACGTCGAGATCCACGCGGTGCCAGGCGAGCGAGCTGCGTTGTGGCCGTGGGTCTTCGGTAGTAGCAAGGGGCAGAGTGCCAGGGTGGCGGCGAAGTTCGGCCTGCCGTTCGTCGCGAGCTACCACATCACGCCGGCCACGGCGTTGGAGGCGATCGACGTCTATCGCGAGCGCTTCCAGCCCTCGGCCGAACTGCGCGAGCCCTACGTCGTGGTGTCCGCGGACATCGTGGTCGCCGACGACACCGCCACCGCCGAGCACCTGGCGTCGAGCTACGGGAACTGGGTGCACGCCATCCGGGCCGGTGACGGCGCCGTGCCCTATCCCGATCCGGCGTCCGCCGAGCCTCTGACGGCCGAGCAGCAGGAGATCGTCCGCGACCGCACCGCAACGCAATTCGTCGGCGATCCCGATCAGGTCGCCCATCGCCTCGACGCGTTGCAACGGCTCAGCGGCGCCGATGAATTGGTGGTCACGTCGGTCACGCACGCTCACGCCGACCGGCTGCGTTCCCACGAGCTGATCGCCAAGCGCTGGGGTTTGTGACGTCCGGCCGCGCGGCTACGCTGACATCGTGCTGTCGGAGCTGACGGTGGGGTGGCTGATACTGGCCGCTGCCCTAGTGACCTTCGCAGGAGGCGTCGGCCTGCGCTCCCACGTGGGAAGCAGGCCGAACGCCAGAGTCGGCCGGGTGGTTCGGAAGTTCCGGGAATCCGCGGTGGGCGGAGTCCTCTACGGACCCGTCGCGTCGGATGCGCGCGACCCCGAGGAACTCGACCAGACCATCCTGATGCCGACGATCGTTCTGGGGTGCGGGTTCCTGCTGACCGCGATCTTCCTCATCGGCTACGAGATCCTCACCTGAGCGCTTGCTGCGCCGCCTCACCGATGGAGCCGCGCCAGACGGGTCCATGACCCGGCAGCAGGATCTCGGTGTCCAGCATCCCCAGCGCGGACAAGCTGCGCACGCACGCGGCCTGATCGTGGTTGAACAGCCCGGGCAACAGCTGCGGTCCGCGGTGCGTCGACACCGGGTGACCGGTGATGAGCGCGTCGCCGCTGACGAGCACGCCGTCGACGACATACGAGCAGTGCCCGCCGGTGTGGCCGGGCGTGGGGATCGGCGTAGGCGTGCCGGGAAGGGCCGCGCTCACCTCCTCGGTGAGAGCCCGCGCCGTGGGAATCCCCGCCCGCGTCAGCGCGCCCACGCGGGCGATGCTCAGCGACCAGGTCAGGTACCGCGGCAGCCACGCCTTGGCCGCCAAGTCGAGCGTCGACACCTGCTCCAGATACTCGCGATGGGCGTGGCCGACCTCGCTGGCATGGCAGAAGACTGGCGTGCCATGGGTTTTCGCGAACCAGATGGCGGTGCCGAAGTGGTCCACGTGAGCATGGGTGAGCAGGATCGCATGGATGTCGTCGACGCCGAAGCCGAGTTGTCGCACCGTGCCAAGGACCTCGTCGCGCTGACCGGGAAAGCCGGCGTCGATGATCACGACGCCGTTGCCGTCGGTGACGAGCGTCCAGTTGACCAACTCGGTGTGCGCGAAGTGAACGGTGTCGGTGATGGCCGTCAACTCGACTGAAGTCCGCACCGGGACAGTCTAGGAGTGACGCCGCGGAATACCTCGGCCGCCCGAGGAGTAGAAAAGTAACGTGGCTGAACTCAAGTTGGGATACAAGGCGTCGGCGGAGCAGTTCGCGCCACGGGAGCTCGTGGAGTTGGCCGTGGAGGCCGAGGCCCACGGCATGGACAGCGCGACGGTCAGTGATCACTTCCAACCGTGGCGCCACGAGGGTGGGCATGCGCCTTTCTCGCTGGCCTGGATGACCGCGGTCGGCGAGCGGACCAAGCGCCTGCAGCTCGGTACGTCGGTGCTGACGCCGACGTTCCGCTACAACCCCGCCGTCATCGCCCAGGCGTTCGCCACGATGGGCTGCCTGTATCCCGATCGGATCTTCCTCGGTGTCGGTACGGGCGAGTCGCTCAACGAGATCGCCACCGGCTTCACCGGCGAGTGGCCCGAGTTCAAGGAGCGCTACGCCCGGCTACGCGAGTCGGTTCGGTTGATGCGTGAGTTGTGGCTGGGCGACCGGGTGGACTTCGAGGGCGACTACTACCACACCAAGGGCGCGTCGATCTACGACGTCCCCGAGGGTGGGATTCCCATCTACATCGCCGCGGGCGGACCGCAGGTCGCCAAGTACGCCGGCCGCGCCGGCGATGGGTTCATCTGCACCTCCGGCAAGGGGGAGGAGCTGTACAAGGACAAGCTCATCCCCGCGATGCGGGAGGGCGCCGAGGCCGCGGGCAAGAACCCGGACGACGTGGACCGGATGATCGAGATCAAGATCTCCTACGACACCGATCCCGAAGCGGCGCTGGAGAATACGCGTTTCTGGGCGCCGCTGTCGCTGACCGCCGAGCAGAAGACCAGCATCCACGATCCGCTCGAGATGGAGAAGGCCGCCGACGAGCTGCCCATCGAGCAGGTCGCCAAGCGATGGATCGTGGCGTCGGATCCCGACGAGGCCGTCGCCAAGGTGAAGGACTATGTCGACTGGGGCCTGAACCACCTGGTGTTCCACGCGCCCGGGCACGACCAGCGCCGTTTCCTCGAGCTCTTCAAGCGGGACCTGGAGCCGCGCCTGCGCAAGCTGGGTTGACCACCGCGTTGCATCCCGCGGGCGGAGCGGGTTCCGTCGGCTGGGGACTGGGGACGGGTAGCTCGGATTCGGTCGGCGGCGGCGGTGGTGGTGGTGGTGCGGGCGGCGCCGATTCGGTTGGTGATGGTGCTGGTGCTGCCTCGACCGGCGGGGGCGCGCTCGTCGTAGCCGCGACGGCTGCCGGAATCGTTGCGACCGAAGCGATTACAGCCGCCGGTGGCCTGCCGTCGACGAGTAGGTCACCCCGGCCGTGGCCGACGAGGATTGCCCAACCTCCACCCGATGTCTTTGCTCCGATGCGGCAGGCGACCTGACGGCTGCCCGCGGCCCAGCTGAGTTCTGCGATGGGGCTGTAGTAGACCGCGAGGGTCGTGGTGGTCAGCTGAGTCGGTGCCAGGTAGGAGTCAGTGGCCTGGGCGCACGCATCTCGCAAGACCGCGTCCTGGGCGCTGGCCGGGGGCGGTGCGTCACCGAACGATCCGGCAAGGTCGACGGTGCCGGTGACCTCCATCGCGTGGGCGGACGTGCAATCAGCCGTCACCAACGTTGGTGTGTCCGGTTTCAGGGCCAGGCAGGTCCCCTGGGGCCAGGTCTTGGACTGATCGATGTCCGTCACCCGGCCGCGGAAGCTCTCGGTAGCCAGGCCGATGCTGGGCAGTTGGAGTCCGCAGGCGACCTGACCGGCGGAGCCAGGGCTGGCCTCCGGGTGGATCCAGAGCATTCCGATGACGAAACGACCGTCCGGATCGAATCGGCCGCCCAATCGACGATTGACCGCCGAGAGGCATTCGGTGCCGTAGGTGCGTTGCACAAGCTCCCGGTCTGCCTCGTTGGCCGTGAACAGTTCGATCACTTCGAAGAGGTGCTCTTGGGCGCAGTCGACGGGCACGATCCGTTCCGCCGCATTGGGCGGCCAGGTGACGCACTGACCGTTCTGGACTGCCGGCGTGACGGCCTGCGCTTCCGTCCGCCACATCTTTCCCAACTCGAGGGCGGTGGCCACCGTCGCGATCGTCACGACGACCACCACGATCGCGATGCTCACACTGTGCAGGCGCGCTCCGCGGTGCCGGTCGACGGATCGCCATGGCGGCTTCTCGCCGAACTGTGCGGCGCACACCACCAAGGGTTCTGTTGGCGGGTCGTCCCGCCCGCGCCATGCGATGGACACAAGATCATTGTGCGGGACGCTGATGTGCTGGGTAAGTCTGCGGCAAACATTCGTAATAGTCGATGTCGTCACTATCGCTCTCGAATAGCTACCCTTAGGGGCCCTCGAGTACCCGTCCGCCGCAACCTTGGTACGCATTGCTACGGGTCGGTGTCGATGGCATGGGTCGCGACGGCACGGGACGCTCGCGGGCTTGCCGATCGGCCATATTCGTCGGTGGGCTTGGCCATCCGGCGCTGAGTTTGACAGGCTTCAGCCGTGCCGAATCCTTCTGCGATCTACGTCGCCTCCCCGGAGGGCGACACCGGCAAGTCCACGATCGCGCTGGGCATCCTGCATCGGCTCGCGGCGATGGTGGCCAAGGTGGGGGTCTACCGACCGATCACCAGGATGGGCGAGGACCGGGACTACATCCTGGAACTGCTACTGCCCCACACCACCGCAGGGTTGGCGTACGAGGACTGCGTGGGGGTCGGCTACCAGCAGTTGCACGACGATCCCGATTCGGCGCTCGCCGACATCGTCGAGCGCTACCACCGGGTCGCCGAGCGCTGTGACGCCGTGCTCATCGTCGGCAGTGACTACACCGACGTTGCCTCGCCCAGTGAGTTGAGCGTCAACGCGCGCATCGCCGTGAATCTCGGTGCCCCGATCGTGCTCGCGGTGCGGGCGTCGGACCGCACGCCCGAGGACGTCGCCCACGTCGTCGAGCTGTGCCTGTCGGAGATCGCGGGCCAACACGCCTATACCGCCGCCGTCGTCGCGAACCGCTGCGATCCCGCGGAGCTCACCGCGATGGCAGAGGCGCTCGAGCCCTTGGCTCCGAAGAGCTACGTGCTGCCGGAGGAGCCGCTGCTCGTGGCGCCGTCGGTCGCCGAGCTGCGCGACGCGGTCGGCGGAACCGTGACCAGTGGTGACGAGGACCTGCTCAACCGTGAGGCACTCGGTGTGCTGGTCGCGGGCATGACGGCCGAGCACGTTCTCGAGCGACTTCGGGAGGGCATGGCCGTCATCACGCCGGGCGATCGCTCCGACGTGGTTCTCGCCGTGGCGAGCGCCCATGCGGCAGAGGGCTTTCCGTCTCTCTCCTGCGTGATATTGAACGGCGGGCTGCCGCTGCATCCGTCGATCGCGGCGCTGGTGTCGGGCCTCGGGTTGAGGATGCCGATCATCACCACCGACCTGGGAACCTACGACACCGCGCGAGTCGTGGCGTCGGCTCGCGGGCGCGTGACGAGCAACTCGACGCGCAAGATCGACACTGCGCTGACCCTGATGGAGGAGTACGTCGACACCGCGGATCTCCTTGCGCAGCTGGCGCTTCCGATTCCCTCGGTGGTGACGCCGCAGATGTTCACCTACCAACTGCAGGACCGGGCACGCTCAGACCGCAAACGCATCGTGCTGCCGGAGGGTGACGACGACCGCATCCTCAAGGCGGCGGGCCGACTGTTGCAGCGGTCGGTGGCCGACCTCACCATCCTCGGCGACGAGCCGGCCGTGCGGGCTCGTGCCGCCGAGCTCGGCGTCGACCTCTCGGCGGCCACGGTGATCGACCCTGAGACGAGCGAGCTGTGCGATCAGTTCGCCGAGCAGTACGCGGAGTTGCGCAAGCGCAAGGGCGTGACGGTGGAGCAAGCGCGGGAGATCATCCATGATGTCTCCTATTTCGGCACGATGCTGGTGCACAACGACATGGTCGACGGCATGGTGTCCGGCGCTCGACACACCACCGCGCATACGGTGCGGCCCGCCTTCGAGATCATCAGGACGCTGCCGGACGTGTCTACGGTGTCCAGCATCTTCCTGATGTGCCTGGCCGACGAGGTGCTCGCCTACGGCGACTGCGCCATCGTGCCGGACCCCACCGCCGAGCAGCTCGCCGACATCGCGATCTCGTCGGCGCGGACCGCAGCGCAGTTCGGGATCGAGCCGCGGGTGGCGATGCTGTCGTACTCGACCGGCACCTCCGGTACCGGAGTGGATGTCGACAAGGTAAGGACGGCAACCGAATTGGTGCGCTCGCGCGAACCCGACCTACTGGTCGAGGGGCCCATTCAGTACGACGCGGCGGTGGAGCCGTCGGTTGCGGAGACCAAGATGCCCGACTCCCAGGTCGCCGGCCGCGCGACCGTGCTGATCTTCCCCGACCTCAATACGGGCAACAACACGTACAAGGCGGTTCAGCGAAGCGCCGGGGCCATTGCGATCGGGCCGGTGCTGCAGGGCCTCAACAAACCGGTCAACGATCTGTCGCGCGGCGCGCTCGTCGAGGACATCGTCAACACCGTGGCGATCACCGCGATCCAGGCTCAGGGCGCATGAGCGCGGCGCGCACCGTTCTGGTGCTCAACTGTGGCTCGTCGTCGCTGAAATATGCGGTCGTAGAGCCGGGTTCGGGACGACAGCTGGCCGACGGAATCGTCGAACGCATCGGAGCCGGTCCGATCACCGACCACGAAGCGGCGCTGCGGGCGGCTTTCGACGAACTCGCGCGGGCGGGCCACGATCTCGACTCGCTCGGACTGATCGCGGTTGGCCACCGTGTCGTACATGGCGGACCGGATCTGTACCAGCCGACCGTCGTCGACGACGCGCTGATCGCCACGCTGGAAACGCTCGCGCCGCTGGCC
The DNA here is from genome assembly GCF_016462545.1 of Mycolicibacterium sp. Taxonomy (GTDB): domain Bacteria; phylum Actinomycetota; class Actinomycetes; order Mycobacteriales; family Mycobacteriaceae; genus Mycobacterium. The sequence continues at coordinate 48,715 of NZ_JAEMTA010000035.1, forward strand.
CCGCTGCACAACCCGCCTGCGCTCGTCGGCATCGAGGTCGCTCGCAAGATGCTGCCCGGCCTTCCCCACGTCGCGGTATTCGATACGGCGTACTTCCACGACTTGCCACCCGCCGCCGCGCAGTACGCGATCCCGCGGGACATCGCTGCGCAGTGGCACGTTCGGCGCTACGGGTTTCACGGGACGTCGCATCAGTACGTCAGCGAGCAGGCGGCCGAGTTCCTGCAGGTGCCGCTGGAGTCGCTGAACCAGATCGTGCTGCACCTGGGCAACGGGGCCTCGGCTTCGGCGATCGTCGGCGGTCGGCCGCAGGACACCTCGATGGGCATGACGCCGATGGAGGGCCTGGTGATGGGCACGCGATCGGGTGACGTCGACCCGGGCGTCATCATGTATCTGAACCGGACGGCCGGCATGAGCATGGCCGACGTAGAGACGATGCTCAACCGGCGCTCGGGGGTCTTCGGACTCGGTGGTGAGATCGACTTCCGTCTGCTGCACCGCCGCATCGAATCTGGCGATGCGGAGGCGCAGTTGGCCTACGACGTCTACATACATCGGCTGCGCAAGTACATCGGCGCCTACCTGGCGCTGCTGGGCAGCACCGACGTGATCACGTTCACGGCGGGCGTTGGCGAGAACGATGCCGCTGTCCGCCGGGACGCGCTCAGTGGGCTGGCGCCACTCGGCATCGAACTCGACGAACATCTCAATGACAGCCCGGCCCGGTCGCCGCGGCGCATCTCGTTCGAGACCTCGCCGACCACGGTTCTCGTCATCCCCACCAACGAGGAACTCGCGATCGCGCGCGCCTGCGCCGGCGTGATCGACGGCTAGCCTGCCCCGTCGGCTTCGGCGCGGTTGAGTTCGCGTTCTTCGTGGATGCGGTGGGCGCGGTCTTGGGCGCGGGTGGTTTTGCGGCGCGGCATCTTGAGTCCCGGGTTGTGTGCGGGTGGCACGGGTCCGGTCGCCACGGTGGGTGCGGTGGGTGTGCACAGTTCGGGGAACAGCCGCATGCTGCCTGGTCTGGTCAGGTGTGTCCGGCCGTCGGGCGCGCGCCATTCGACGGTGCCATCCGGGAACTGTCGGTCCTGCCAGCCGCCCTGACCGCCCCAGAATGTCTTGAGCAAGTGATGTTTTCGGCATAGTGCCTTGAGGTTGGACGCCTGGGTGGGACCGTAGGGCCACGGAATCGTATGGTCCAGGTCGCAGTTGGTGGCGGGCGCGCAGCAGCCCGGAAAGCGGCACGTCATGTCGCGGGCGCGGATGAAGTCGGCGAGTTTCTTCGAGGGTGTGTAGCGCTGTTCTGGTGGGGCTTGGCCGGGGTGGAGGATCGCGGTGATGGTGGCGCCGAGGGCGGCGCGTTGGGCGATCTCGCCGGGCAGG
>NZ_JAEMTA010000124.1 GCF_016462545.1 Mycolicibacterium sp.
ACCCTGGCGCGTGGGACGGTATGACCCGGGATGGGCGAGGGGCTAGCTCGGCGCCGATCTTCCCGGAGAGGTGTGCGGACTGGTCGGGCTCACGGAGGTCGTCGTGCACGGGTGGGACATCGCCGTCGCGACGGGCCAGGAGTTCGAGGTGCACGACGACGTCGCCGACGCACCTGGCGAGCTTCGCTGCCGATGGACCAGTGGAAGGCCTCTTCGGCCCGGCGGTCGAGATCGGTTCTGACGCAGCGGCTTTCGAGCGGGCTCTCGCCTACAGCGGTCGTGACCCCGGGTGGGGACGGGCCTAGCTGGGGGCCACCAACGACATCAATTCAGTTCCATCGTCGGATAATTGGACGAGGGTGTTGCTGAATGTAGTCAGTCGTGCCAGGGATCCGGCGGGCCTCGGAATCGACCACGCCAAGCTGCACGTATCGAGGTCGAATGCCTGTGCCAGATCGTCGGACTTGGCGTTCGTGGGAGCCCGGAGTGCCACCGAACCGTCGGTTCCCAGATAGCCATTCAGGTCGAAATCACATGGCTTGCCAGCGTCGCCGCTCCGGAGTTCATAGGGCTGTGCGCGATGTGATCCCGCAGCGTCGGTCCCCACCCAGAGTGTCGACCCGATGAGCTGCACGCTGCCGGCCCGGTCGCCGGGAAGGCTGAGCAGCTTGATCCCGTCAGGCGTGTAGATCCCCCAGTGAGTTCGATCTTCGAGGACTGCGGTCAGATTGGCCGTCGTGTCAGTCGCCTGCAGACCGTCGACTCGTGTGCTGGTGAAGAGCCGGCCGCGGTTGTCGAAGAACCGGATGGCCGGGGATCCACCTTTCTCCGCGACAGATGCAGCGAAGCCGCCGTCGAAGAACTTCGGTGTCTGAACCCGCGCGTCCTGCGGTAGTTCCAACTGGATGGCGGAACCGTCGCCGAGGCTGAAGAGGACACTCCCCGACCCTTCGCCCTGGCTCTGAAACGCGAGGTCGTCGTCGTGAGCTCCGATGATTCCGACGCCGGCTTGGAACCACGTCGGGTTCGCGTCGATGCCGACCCCGTGAACGCCTTCCTTCTCCGTCTGCGCCACGAGGTAGTCGCCGACTTGTCTAGCTTTCAGCCTTGTTCCTTGCAGCTTCACCTCAGACGGCCCAGTGTGCAGGAGCTGGCCACTGCTGCCGTCGATGACCCAAGCGGTCGTGACGTTCCCGTCGTCTGCGAGACACACGGCCGAGGTGCCGTTGACGAAACAACTCGGTGGGCGAGCCGCGGTATTTAGCGCCACCGGCGGGAACAGGGCGCGTCCGTCCTTCGGATTCATCCCCGCCAACCACCACTGCGTCGTGGTAGGACTCGAACTGCTGGCCAAAAGGTAGGCGCGCGGTCCCGAGGTCTTGATGACGGGACCCGGGACGTCGGCGCCGTTGGTGGTGAGCCTGGCGTCCGCGGGCAACCCTAGATCCGTGACATTGGACTTCCATCCGGTTACTGGTTGAACCTCCATGGCAGGCAGGAGAATCTGTGCGGGCGGCTGCCAGTGCCAACGCGCCCATTGCTCCGAACCATCACCGAGGAACCACCACACGCCGGTGCCCGCCGTGACCAAGGCGAGCACGACGACGAGTGCCGCAACGAGGGTTGGCCACCGACGGCGGCGGCCCAGGGGCGCCGGAGCACGACCGCCTCCGGCCGTGGGATCTGTCGATCGGCCGACGTTGCCGCAATGGCGAGGATCGCTCACATCGACCAGTCGTGGTCCGCATAGCGCGTCGCGAAGACGTGCGCCTTGTCTGCAAGAACTGTCTCGGGCGACGGCAGGCCCAGTTCGTGTTCGACGTAGGCACGGCTGCTGGCGCGGTCGTGGCCTAGTCGTTGGAGCATGGTCGAGGCAAGCAGGTGTTGAGCGGCCCGTGCATTCTGACTGGCCAGCTGGGCGAGCACAGATATCTCTTCGCTCAACTGGCTTTCGCTCATGTTCGACACCGCTGGTGCGAGGTCGACGTGGACCGGCCGGCCATCTGCCAACGCCGTCACCGAAACCGTCCCGGGCGGATTGGTGACGCTGAAGAGCATCGTCTTCGTTTCGTCCTCCTGTGGCGCTCCGGGGTGGGCATCATCGAGCGGCCAATCCCAGTCCGCGGGGGCCTCGTCACCGTCCCACGACCATTCACCGGCGTCGTTCACTCATACTCCACACGCGTCGATGTTTCCGCCTTCAGTTGAATCGGTGTTCTCGTAGTTACGGGCAGCTGCCGCCAGCTTCTCCGAGAGTTCGGTCGAGACTCGAAACATCGCGCCGCCTGCAGTCCGGCGCGCACTCTCGACTAGCGAAACGGCGAAGTTGGTTGCGGAGCAGGCAATTCCGTGGGTGTCCCACATATCCTTCCCGGGATCGACTATTGACCTGTTGGCTCCGGTGATCTGGCTGGCCGCCGTGTCCTGCACCGTCGTGAGGTGGCAGACGTGGTCCGCCAGGACTTTCAAGTTCTTGTCTGAATCCGTGGACATCGAGACTCCATTCGCAATCAGCGCGGCACGGGTGCCGACGTTCCGTACGGGGTGGCCGGGGTTGGCACAGGTGGCACCTCGGGGCCCGGCACCGTGTAGGGCGTGTTCGGTTGAGAACGGGATGGCGCCTGAGTGCCGTCTGCGGGATCGGGCAGCGGCGTCGCATCGTCGGGCCGGGCGAGGGGATGGTCTGCGTCGGGCACCGAAAACACGTCGCATCCGCCCTGCGGATTGCCCGACGTATCCGCGCCTGCATTCTCGTAGGCGCTCAGTTGCTCGAGAATGCGTAGCGCGTTCTCCGCACTGTTCTTGGTGAGGACGGCCAGCGCCGCGTTGACGGTCGCCATCGCGGCTCCGGCCGCCGCTACGTCCATGGTGAATTTCATGGCAGCCGTGGGTGGAGTGGCATTCATCCAGCACGTAGCCAGGTCGTAGTCGGTGAGATTTTGTGATGTGTCGTCGAGCGTTTGGCGCGTTCGAGTCACCTGGCCAGCTTCTGTGTCGAGGGCGTTGGCCACGGCTTCGTCGGCGGCGCTCACGTCGGACGCGCATCTGCGATGCGACGCATTTACCGCGTTGTACACCTGCGAGGCCGTCCCGTCCCACCGGTCAGCATGGGGTTCGGCGGCGATGAGCGTCTCCTTGACGCCGGACAAGCGTTGGCTCGAACTGCGGAACTCGTCACCGGTGTAGGGATTTCCGGACCCGGTCGACTTCTTCAGGGCATCGATGGCTAGTTGTGCGGCCGATAGCACCTTGGATTCGGCGAGCTTGGTTACCTTGTTGCTCGCGAACGAGCTCGGCATGCCACCCATGGTGAGGCCCAGACTGCTGAGCCCCTGTACGACGTCATTGGCGTCACCGATGACGTTCCGACCGTCATTCAATGCCGAGTGCAAATCGCCTTCGACGAGGTCCTTGGCGAGGTTGGGCACGTCGGTCCATGCGCCGCGAACGCCGTTGATGAGGTCGAGGGGCGTCGGTGTCTCGACGGCGTCCAGCATCTTCCCCAGGTCCTCCAACAGACCCACGGAGCAACCCCCTTATCGCGTCAGAAAAACCCTAACAGTCGGTCCGGTGGTGCGTTGACGGCATTTTGCAACTGCATTGGCAGGGGCACATTGGACCCATGGACCCGGTCACCGCACTGCGCCAGATCGCCTTCTAC
>NZ_JAEMTA010000001.1:0-134567 GCF_016462545.1 Mycolicibacterium sp.
TAGCGCACCACACTGGCAGTGTGGGGGTCAGGGGTTCGAATCCCCTTAGCTCCACCCTACAACCGCAGCTCAGAGGTGGTTTCGAAAGTTGCGCAGGGATCTACGCAACAGCTCACGTAACATTGAGCACCGTGGCAAGCATCCACGCCCAGAAGAACACTCGCGGAAACACCTACCGCGTGCTCTGGCGCGCCGGTGGCCGCCAGCGCTCGCTGACCTTCGAGAACCTGCCCTCGGCGGAGCGCTTCAAGACCCTGGTCGAGGACCACGGCCCTGACGAGGCGCTCCGGGTGATCGAGCTCGACGAGATCGGCAACCACGTCCCGACGGTCACCGAGTGGCTGCACACCCACATCGAGAACCTCACCGGCGTCCAGCCGGCCACCCTGGCGCGCTACCGGACCTACGTCGCCAAGGACATCGATCCGGTCTTCGGAACGCTGCCGGTCTCGGCAGTCACGGAGGCGACCATCGCCCGCTGGGTGAAGCAGCTCGGCGGCAGCGGCAAGACGATCGCCAACAAGCACGGCTTCCTCTCTGGAGCTCTGCAGGCCGCGGTCCGCGCTGGGGTGATTGCCTCCAACCCGTGCCAAGGGCGACGGCTGCCGCACACCCGCGTCGAGGAGACGGTGTTCCTGACACCGGAGGAGTTCAAGCTGCTGCGCGATCACATCGACCGCGACCGGTGGAAGAACCTCGCCACATGGTTGGTGACCACCGGCATGCGCTTCTCGGAGGCGACGGCCCTGTCGGCCTCCGACATCGACGCCGAGGCCAGGACGTGTCGAATCAACAAGGCGTGGAAGTACTCCGGTGACTACCGACCCGAGATCGGCCCACCCAAGACCAAGAAGTCAATCCGAACGATCAGCCTGCCGCCATCCGCCTTGGACGTCCTGGACCTCACGGCACCGGGCTTCCTGTTCACCAACGGAGCCGGTAACCCCGTGCGGGCGCAAGAGTTCTTCAACGGCGGCTGGAAGCCGGGGCGTGCTGCAGCGATGGCGGCCGGACTGGCGAAATCGCCTCGCGTACATGATCTCCGGCACACATGCGCGTCGTGGATGATTCAGGCGGGCGTCCCGCTGCCGGTGATTCAGCAGCACCTCGGGCATGAGTCGATCCAGACGACAATCGGGGTGTACGGGCATCTGGATCGGCGGAGTGCGCAGGCCGCTGCAGACGCGATTGGGTCGGCGTTGCCGTGAAGCTTCAAGTGATGCCGCGCTGGGGCAATGGTGACGCTACGAACGCTAAGGTAATCGAGCACCATTAGCCGTGGGGGAGGGGTCTGTTGAGCGCGTATCCGCAGGGGTCTGAATGGCGCATGTGGGACTTACACATTCACACCCCTGATTCGATAGTCGAGTACTACACCGGGCACGCCCAAGACCGGTGGCCTCGATTCATCGATGAGTTGGAGTCGTTACCCGCAGACATCGCTGTCGTGGGGATTAACGACTACTGGTTCCTGGACGGCTATCGCAAGGTGCGTGCTGAGAAGGACTGCGGGCGGCTTCCCAACATCGTCGAACTATTTCCGGTAGTCGAGGTGAGGTGCGATGCATTTAGCGGAGTGGAAGGCGCACTAAAGCGGCTCAACCTCCACCTGATCCTGGACCCTCTCGAGCCAATCGATGACTTAGAACAGCAACTGGGATCGGTGCTGCGCGCCAACTACCGACTGACCCCAGACGACGACCCGACTGACTGGAACGAAGTGCCTACCCACGCGTCAATGGAGCGCCTTGGCCGTAGGATCAGAGAATCGACTCCCGAGGACAAGACCGCCGAATTCGAAGATAAGTCCGATCTCGAAATCGGGTTCAACAATCTGAACGTTTCCTTCGAGGCAGTCCGGCGAGGGATAGCCGACAACACCTATTTGCGTCAGCATGTCATGCTCGCGCTTGGCAAGGTCGAGTGGAACAACATCAAATGGAACGTTGCATCCATCGCGAATAAGAAAACGTTTGTCAATAACGTGCAAGCTGTTTTCACCGCTGCGAAGACGCGCGAGGCCTTTGGAAAGTCTCTGTCCTCGCTGAAGGACGCTGGGGTTCGCCACAGTCTGTTGGATTGCAGTGACGCTCACGCGTGGTCCGACTCCGACTTGCATAACCGTCTCGGATCGTGCTTCACATGGGTAAATGCGGACCCGACCTTCAAAGGCCTACGTCAAGCCCTCCAGGAGTACGATCAACGGGTCACGACGAACGAGCGTCCAGAGGTTCTGACTCGAATTGCGCAGTCGCCTCGATCAGTCATCACCGAAGCATCGTTGTCGCCATTAGATCCGGCGGCAGAGTCGCCGCTCTTCTCATCGAGTACGCCTCTAAATCCTGGCTTCGTTGTCGTCATTGGTAATAAGGGCCAAGGAAAGTCCGCTTTCCTCGACAGTGTCGCGCTCGCGGCGAATAGCGACAGGTACGAGGATTTCTCCTTCCTAAACACAAAGAGGTTTCGGGCGGTCCCAGCCACGGCCAATAGTTATCGCGTCGATTTAAAGTGGGCCGACGGGTCATCTGAAAGTGCCGAGCTCGGCGCCAGTTTCGCGCCTGGATCGCCGATGCGAGTCGACTATCTACCGCAGTCGCTCATCGAGAAGGTCTGTTCGGCAGATCCCAACAGCGTCACCAAGCGTGACTTTGAAGCTGAGATTGAGCGGGTCGTGTTCCGCTATATCGACGATGACACTCGAGGTCCCGCCACTAGCCTGAGGCAGTTTCTTCAAGAGCAAGGTGAAGAATCTGAATCGGCCCAGAGGGAGGCCCGGATAGCTATCGCTGATGCCGCGGCCGACTTGTCGATGCTACGCACTCGGCGGGCGGTGCTAGAAGCGCTCGACTTACAAGGACGCGATGAGACACTTCGGCGACGTCTCGATGAAGTACGTTCAGAGATATTGAGCGTCGCAGAACTGATTGATTCCGGCGGGTCCGAGGAGCAGCAGAAGCAAGCAGCTGAATTGCGCGTTGCAAGAGATGCCGAAGAGCAAGTCCGAGAAGCCGTCCTCGAACTAAAGGGCAAGGTCGCAGCGATAGACGCCGACATCGAGGACGTGACCGATCAACGCGCCGGTCTTGTTGCGGCCATTTCGGATGCTCGTGCACTAGCTCAAACGCTTGCGGCCAAAATTGGTGTGACGACAGAGTTTCTGTTCAATGCCTCGTTCGAGGAGTCGGTTGTCGAAGCTTGGGTCGGTGCGCGTACCGCAGAGCGAACAGCTCTCGCAGAGACCGAGAACCAGTCTGGCGGGTTGAGCGATCAGCTTGCCGTGGCAACGCGGGCTGTCGCAGACAAAGAATCGGGCCTCCAGTCAGTGAACGACGAAGTGCAGGCGCTACTCGTCCGCCAGTCTGATCTCAACGCGCAGGTTCAGGATCTCCTGGGAGAGCCTGGCGATACGGAGAGCCTGAGGGGTGTCGAGGCTCTGAAGGCCGAGCTGGATGGCATTCCCGCCGCCGTAGAAACGGTCGAGGAGCGCCTCCATGTCGCGTTTCATGAGTTGCATCGCGCACTTGTCGCTCTCCGAGACCATGAGAGGGCTGCGTACGAGCCGGCTACGCAATTTGTTCAGTCAAATAAGCTGGCAAAAGCTGTCGAGCTCGCATTCGATGTCGAATTCCGGGTCCGGGATTTCGCTGATCGCTGGCTTGTGATGGTAAATCGTCAGAGGCTAGGCCACTTTCACGATATGAGTCGCCCCGATCGAGATGATCAGCTGCTCCAGGGATTGGACCTTGATAATGCCGACAACCTGCTGGCCGGTCTCAACCAGATCGTTGACCAACTGGGTCGCGAAGGAGGCAAACCAGACGGCGACCCCCGGCCGCTCGATGCGGTGATGCGCAGCGGTCATTCACCGCCGGACCTCCTCTCAGCCATATACGGATTGGAGTGGCTCCATAGCCAATACATAATTCGATCGGCCGGCAAGGAGCTGTCGGAGCTGTCGCCGGGGCAGCGAGGGCTTGTGTTGCTGCTGTTTTACCTTTTGGTCGACAAGTCAGAGCGACCGTTGCTGCTTGATCAACCCGAGGAGAATTTGGACAACCAAACTGTCCGTACCGTCCTTGTGCCAGCGCTGAGGGAAGCGGTCCGGCGGCGCCAGGTGATCGCCGTAACTCACAACCCGAACTTTGCGGTGGTAGGAGACGCCGACCAGATCATCGTCGCAACGTTCGACGGCCAATTCCACTACAAGTCAGGTTCGCTCGCCGAGATTGAGATCGGTCAATCGGCAATCGACGTACTCGAAGGTACTCGCGAGGCGTTCACTAGCCGGAACGCAAAGTACACAGATGTCGTTGGTCGCCCGTCCTGAACCCAGTAGCCGAGTTGACGCGTGGTCTCACGCGCCACGCTGCGACTGAATTCGCCGACCGAAACGGCTGTGCTTCGACAAACCGGACGGCGACGGCGGATCGGCAGGCCGCGCCTCGATACACATCGACTCGATGGCGGCCTCGATCTGTACCTCGGTCATTGCCCATCGGCCGGCTCGCTTCATTCCGGCGAACGTTCGATCTCGGAGTTTGGCCCGTAGATACGACTCGGAGAACCCAAGAATCCTCGCCGCCTCGGGCAGGTCGTAGATGATAGGAATCATCGCGCCTGTTCCGTTCGAGTCTCGCCGATATCGAGACCCTGCCCCGGAACCGGAGTTTCGACGTGTCGCGTTGCCTGAGAGATCCTTTGGTCTTCCCACTTGATGACGTCGCTGAGTCGGTAGCGCACATGTCGTCCGATTTTCGCGTGCGGGGGGCCAGTGCCCTTCGTTGCCCACTGGGCAGTCGTCTTCGGTGGCACGCCTAGGCGGTCTGCGAGTTCCTGCCGGCTCAGCCACCGGTCGCTTATGCCTTCCATGTCGGACACCTCCTCCGCTCACCAGATGTGTCCAATTAGCGTAAGCCCGCCGACACGCCCTCCCTGAGTCAAATTCTGCGGATCGCACACAGGCGACTCGAGCGGCTCAACGGCGGCCGAACCGCGCAGCAAATCTCCAAATCCACCCCCCAAAAACACATTCAACACTCCCTCAAAGCCCCCTCAAACAACACCCAACCCTTCTCACCCACTCTCAACCCCCCACCACTAAATCCACACCACCAGAACAACACTCATCACCCTCACCTCTAAAATTGCGCGTGGCACATTGGCACAGGGTGCAATACTGGTGGTGGTCGGGTTGGGGAGCGCGGCTGAATCAGACGGCGGGACAGGTCATCTGGGTCTGACATCGAAACGCGGTGTGCAGGCAGGTGTTGACGATTTCACGGCTGACGCGGTGGAGCATCGGCTACTACAACGACACCGCGAACGCGACCAGGCAGTCGGCGATGACCGCGCGGGCGGCCAATGGTGGTCTGGGCGAACACTATTCCGAGGCCGACACCCGGATCCCGACCTGGCTACTCACCGGCGACCAGGCGGCGGTCGCCGGTTGTGCGGGCTCGACGGCGCCGCACGAGCCGGCGGGGCGGTCGACACCGACCTGGCAGCGGCGTGGCTGAACGACGGGATCGCCCCGAACGGCCTGCGTGGTCGGGCGTTCGGGGAGAACGGCGTGCACGGTTTCGATTTGACGTTCGCCGCGCCCAAGAGCGTCTCCTTGCTGCGGGTGTTGACCGATCCGGTGGCGGAGAAGGTGTTCGCCGCCGCCCACGAACACGCCATCGGCGAAGCGATGGCCTATCTGCACCAGCATGCGGGCTATACCCGGGTGCACAATCCGGTCACCGGGATGAAGGACCTCGTTCGGCTGCCGGGGTTGGTGGGGATCGCGTATCAGCACGAGACCTCCCGCTGCGGGGATCCGCATCTGCACACCCACGTCATCGTCCCCAACCGGCAGGGTCGGGCTGATGGGGTGTTGGTGTCGGTCGATTCGAAGTCGTTGTATCACGAGGCCAAGGCCGCCGGGATGATCTATCAGGCCACCCTGCGCCACGAGTTGCACGCGGAGCGGGGTTTCGAGTGGCAGGACGTGGATCCGCATTCGGGGATGGCCGAGATCGCTGGGGTCACCCGAGAGGACATCAGCGCCTGGTCGCGCCGCTCGACCCGGCTGCGCGAGTGGGCGCGGCAAAACCTGGTCGTGGCGGACGGGGAACCCTCCGTCGCGCAGTTGGCGGCGGCGCAGAAGGCCACCCGGCCCGTGAAACCCGAATCCCTGTCCTTCGAGGACCTCAAGCGCCTCTGGCGCGGGGATGCGCGGGGTTTGCACCTGGACCGCGCGGCGCATTACGACGCGCGGGCACGACGCACCGCCGCCGCGCACGCCCGCGAGCAGACCGCGCATCGGGATGTGCGGACCGCACATGAGACCGCGCGCACCGCACACGACGGCGCGCAGACCGCACATCCGACCGCGCACACCGCACACGAGACCGCGCATGACCGCGCACCCGAGTACGCACCTGTGCCGGTTGACCCGGTGGACCGCGCATCGCTGGCAGCGGGGCCGCTCGGATCGATAAGGCCGGGTTCACCCGCGCGGACATGGTCGAACTGCTCGGCGCGCTGCTGCCCGTCGACGCGCCGGGGGACCCCCGTGAGGTCATCGAAGCCCTGACCGATCGGGTCGGGATCCGGATCAGCGCACCCCGGGAATCCCATCACCGCGAGGGGTACGTGAAGTTCACCCTCGAGGCGATCCTGATCGAAGAAGACCACATCCTCGACCTGGTCGACGAACGCGACAACCGCGCCCGCTTGGACGTTCGCCGCGAGGACGTCGACGGGCTGTCGGTGGATCAGGCCCGCGCGGTCGCCGCGATCAGTTCCTCGTCGTGGTTGGTGCAACCGTTGTCCGCACCGGCCGGGGCGGGCAAGACGCATTCCCTGCGGGCGCTGCGCGCAGCGGCCGCCCGCGGCGGCAAGGAGGTGATGGTGGTGGCGCCGACCGGCAAGGCCGTCGATCAAGCATTGAATGACGGCGCGGGGGATCGCGGCTTCACCTTGGCTAGAGCCCTGCAATACATCGAGCGCGCAGAACTGGAACCCAATCAGCGCACCGTGGTGATCGTGGACGAGGCGTCGATGGTCGGCACCCCCGACCTCCGCAAACTGCTCACCGCGACCACCGACGCCCGGGCGAAGGTGGTGTTGGTGGGCGATCCGCATCAGTTGGCGCCGGTCAAAGCGCGCGGTGGGATGTTCGAGCAGCTGGCCGAGGAACTGCCCTGGGCCCAACGCCTCTCGGAGGTCTGGCGGATGCGCGACCCCGAAGAACGCCAGGCTTCCTTGGCTCTGCGGTCCGGGCATGGCAATCCGCTTCGGACGGCGATCGGCTGGTACCGGACCCACGACCGGCTGCACACCGGTGACCCGGTGGCGATGGCGTCCGTTGCCCTGGACGGATACCTCACCGACCAGAAGGCCGGGAAGGACTCGCTGTTGATCTGCGACACCTGGGAGATGGCCGACGCCCTCAACCAACGGCTGCACGACACCCTCACCACCCCGGGCCCGACCGTCCGCGCCGCCAGAGACCAACAGCTTCGGGTGGGGGACGTGATCGTCAGCCGCCGCAATGACGCCACGATCACGGTCCGTCCGGGCGCGGGACACACCCGCGGCGACGGGATGGATCAGGTCCGCAACGGGAACCGGTGGCGGGTGATCGCCGTTGACCCGGAGAAGAATCGGGTGGCCGCCGAACGCCTGACCGACCACGTCCGAACGACCTTCGAACACGGCTACCTGACCGAGCACGTCACCCTCGGCTACGCCGTCACCGTGCACTCCGCCCAAGGCGTCACCACCGACACCGCCCACGCCCTCATCGCCGACACCTCCACTCGATCCATGGTGTACGTCGCGATGACCCGCGGCCGCGACACCAACCACGCCTACCTCTACACCCGCAACGACACCGAAGCCGACCACGACCACCGCGGCCCGGTTACCGATGGCGAGATCCACCGCCTGCGGCGCGGCACCAAACACGAATCAGCACGGCATCTCCGCAGCATCAGCGCCAACGACGACCGACCCCGCACACTGCACGCCGAAGCCCAACAGACCGACCGCGTCCTGCTGCCCGACCTCATCGGTCGCGCCCTGGACCGTCACGATGAACGCCAGGCGTCTCGAAGCGACGCGTGGCACCGACATGTCGAGCAAGCAAAGAGTTATCGTGCCGCTTACGAACGCATGACGTCCGCCGTCGACCGTAGCCGCACCGTCGGTATAGACGGCTTCGAACTCTAAATTCAAGCCAGGACTGACCGCATCCCCGGCTAGCTCATGAGAACTTTCTGTACTGCTATCAAGTGGGCATTTAGAATCCGTTGAGCGCCCGTCAGCGAACGCTGGTGTTCACCGGCGGTCAATGGCCTTCTCACTACAAGGGGATTCCAATCGCACGCAAGTAGTGATGGCAACTGGCGTGTTCCCGCTGAATGAGTCCAACCAGTTTTAGAGTCCTGTAGCCCGATGTTGGGCGAGAAGGGACGATGAACGTATGGCTGGTCGGAAGCGGAACTCGCAGAAGACATCGTGCGCAAACTGCGCCGCGCGGATGAGCTGGCCGCCGAGGGCAAGGCCGGCGAGGAGATCGCCGCCGAGCTCGAGGTGTCGCCGGCGACGTTGTACAACTGGCGCCGCAGCTACGGCGGCATGGAAACCGACGCCGCCAAAGAACTCAAGGAACTGCGCGAGCAGAACGCCCGCCTCAAGCGGCTGCTGGCCGAGGCTGAGCTGGTCAAAGACGCATTGCGGGAGGTCGCGAAGGGAAAATTTTAGGCCCAGCTGCCAAGCGCCGCCGTCGACATGCTCAAGGAGACCTTGGGCATGGCGGAACGGTTGGCGTGCACAGCAGTTGGGCTGGCTCGTTCCACCTGCCGTCGCCTCCCTCAGGCGCAGACCCCGGCTGATCCCGATAGCGAGATGCGGGCCTGGTTGCGCGCCTACGCCACCAAACACCCCTGCCATGGGTTCCGCCGGGCATGGGCGGCGTTGCGCTACGACGACCGCCGCGAGGTCAACAAGAAGAAGATTCACCGGCTGTGGCGCGAGGAGGGCTTGCAGGTGCGGGTGCACAGTCCGCGCAAACGGGTCGGGGTGTCCTCGATCCCGCCCATTGAAGCCGACGCCCCGAACGTGGTGTGGGCGATCGACTTCCAGTTCGACTCCACCGTCGACGGCAAGGCCATCAAGATCGCCTCGATGGTCGACGAACACACCCGGATGTCGCTGCTGAACATCGTCGAGCGTTCAATCACCGCTGAGCGGCTCGTCGATGAGCTGAAGAAGGTGTTCGCCGCCGCGGGCGGGCCACCGACGGTGTTGCGGATGGACAATGGACCAGAGTTCATTTCTCAAGCGCGCAACAGTTTTGCGACGGCCGGACGGGTATGTCGTATATCCCGCCTGGAACACCGTGGAACAACGGGCATATTGAATCATTTAACAACCGCATGCGGAAGGAGCGCCTCAACCGCAACCACTGGAACACCCTGCTCGAGGCCCGCGTCGTCATCGACGACTTCAAGGACGAACACAACCGCCGACACCGGCACTCTGAATCACCCGAGGTTTTGTGCCGCCTCCATTGTGGGCTGTTCCTCGGGGTTGAGGGCAGCGTAGTAGAGGGTTTCGAACTCGCAGGGTGGAATCAGTCCGATGCTGGAATGCAGCCTGCTGTTGTTGTACCAGTCGACCCAGGCTGCGGTCGCGAACTCGACGTCGGCGATGGTCTTGTAGGGCCCGCAGTGAAAGATCGTGGTGCGGATGCACTCGGTCTTGCAGAGTCCGTTCGCTGATTCGATCAACGCATTGTCATAGGCATCACCGACCGATCCGATCGATGCCGCGACGTGTTCCAGTGAGAGCCGCTCGGTCAACCGAACCGACGTATATTGCGACCCTGCATCCGAATGATGAATCAGCTGACCATCTTTCACCGGATGACCGTCGCGGGCACGTTGCCACAACGCCATCCGCAACGGCGTGGTGACCAGGCTGACCTCCTTGCTCGTCGAGGCATGCCAAGCCACGATTCGCCGCGAGAATACGTCGATGATGAACACCACGTACACCCAGCCGACCCAGGTCCGGACGTAGGTGAAGTCGGTGACCCACACCCGGTTGGGTCCCGCCGCACGGAACTGCCGATTCAGCAGATCCCCGGCGCGGATCCCATCCGCGGACGGGATCGTGGTGCGAATACCCTTCGACCGACGAATACCGTTGATTCCCAACACCTTCATCGCACGATCCACCGCCCCGTAGGACACACCGGGCATCCCGGTCCGGTCCAGATGGGCGCGCATCTTCACCCGCCCGTAGAGCCCCTCTGGGTCATCCGACGCCGGCCGTGGTGATCGACACGCCACGCAATGTCGCGCACCGCATCGACGGTCTGGGCGTCGGTGACGGTGCGGATGGCGGGTCGGCGGCTGCGCCAGGCCCGGTAGGTGCGTGCGGCGATCTGGCAGCCCTGCTCGCACAGGACCCGGCAGATCGACTCGACCGCAGCACCTTTGGATCGCATCGAATCGATGAATGCGATCATCATCGGTTGCGGGGGTCGAGTTCCCCCGCGAAGAAAGTCGTCGCCGCCTTGAGGATCATGACATCCTCACGCAGCTGCCGTTCTCGGCCTTGAGCTTCTTGATCTCAGCCGCTTCCGCCGAGGTGGCGCCGGGACGGGTACCGCCATCGATCTGAGCCTGCACCGCCCAACGACGGACCGTCTCCTTGCCCACGCCGAGCTGCTTGGCGATGGCCTCGGCCGCGGCGGTCAGCGACGCGTACTCGCCGCCATGGGTCTGCAACAACCGCAAGGCCCGTTCGCGGACCTCCGGTTCGATCTTCTTCGGCATGATCGCCATCCGTCCTAACTCAGAAGGAAACGGCACGATACCTGGGGTGATTCACTCGGCCCTGGGCTACCGCACACCGGCCGAGTACGCTGCCGTCTGCAGCTGCACCCACACCCCGGTGGCCTGCAGCATCAACTGAATCTGGACCACACCAAACCCGACTCCAGAACCGGGTGGACTCAGAAACGGGGACTCGCCATCCGCTTAAACGGAAACAGCCGTTAGTCAAGATTCGTGCGGACGACATCATGCATCCAGCCACCTTGGCGTGTACAAGCATGTCTGCTTCGAGGGGATTCCTCGCCATCAAGTAGCCACGCTTCGGTTCGCCGCCCTACCCAGTCGACGGTTTCTGATAGAGCTAGCTCACTGACGCGGTCTGGTTCGTCGTCGCCCGACATATGCCGATGAGGTGCGCGCTATATGCCAAACAACGATAGGGAACCCACTGGGCGACCGGCTGGTCCAGTGTTGTTCTGAGGAAGCTCGTCACTTTTGCGCACGAATCGTGGTTGATCCGGCTAGACGGGCCACGAGAAGGTGAACGACGGGCTCTCGTCCATCTTCCGGACCGCCCACAGATGATCGCTGACGCGGCGACCGCTCGCCACCTCGCTCGACGACCGCTGCGGCAGCGGAAGTCCGCACGCGGTGTAGATCCGCCAGCGGTTCGTGGCCAGGAGTGCCTCCACGGTGTCGACCCAGTCGTTTATCGATGCGATTGCGCGGTGGTACAGGACGGCCGCTAGTGCGAGAACGACAAGAACCCAGACGCCAGCGGCGCAACAGGAGTGGCCCTTGAGCCAGCCCGAAACCGGCAGAAGTAGTAGTACCGGCAATATCGGCTCGAACCTCCTTACGACACTTCGAGATTGATCAGACAGCCTCTTCGTCTCGACCTCTGGTAGCGCTGCAATGAGAGGGCCCCATACGACGGTCAGATCCAGTCCGTACGCATACTCGGTACGCTGACGCAGCGCAGCGAGTGCATTCGCGGCGGTCGTCGGGAGCAGATCACCGGGCGCAGAAGCTGATTGCGGATAGCGGTGGATGCCGGCTTCGACAGCGGCCCGTCGTTGACCTGCCAGTAAGGTCCCGGCGGTGGAGGAGACGACTAGCTTCTCGAATGAGGTCACAAGCCGACCAAGTCGCCACCAGTGCCACCACCGCAGTGGCGCCAGGATCCTCTGAGCCGCCGGTGAACTGCAGGTTGCGAAGTCCATGAGCGGCGGGGCCAGCGCCGTGGCCAGGACCGCCGACCCGATCACGATGGCAGAGGCGACGATGACGAGTATCCAGGGACCTGCCGGGCGTTGTTCGGCAATCAGGCATCCGATACGCGCCGGCTCGGTAGTGGAGGCTGCACAAACGGAGGACGCGGCGTGGGTCGCGAAATACGCCGTTGTGACGGCTATCCAGGCGCACAGACTGACACCGAGTGCCGACTGGTGCCAGCGCTTGAACAGCGGGTCGATGAATGCTGTGAGTGCATCTCCCACGGCGACGCTCACTCTCGATGCTGGAAGGGTCCTACAAGTGGTCCGTGCTCTGCGCACACCGGGATTCGGTAAGGGTGAGTACGGGTACCGGGAACCGCCTTCGTGGCGCATTGCGTGTCCGGACACCGCCACCAGAACCACTCCTTGGACGGCCCCCGCCCGGGAGTGATGTCGCCGCGCTGGTCGGGAGAGAAGTCAGCGGCCAATCGTTCCCAGCAGATCTGTAACTCTTCGGAGCCGTCGAGCAGTTCGGCCATCCGATCCATCAGGTCGCCCTCGTCACGCGCTTGCTCGATCGCGTCCACCACAGCCAACCAGATGTGCTCGCCGATCGTCTGGTCGTCGATCACGGCGAGCGCGAGCGACTCCGTCGCCGATCGCCGGGCCGCGCCGTGGCCGACGGCTTCGTCTGACATGACGCTCCTCCGGAATGCGGTGATCAAAGAAGCCCTCTACGGCGTGGCGCGAGTTAGGATTGGTGAACATTAGCAGAGCATTCGTGCTCGGCCAGTGATGTTTTTAGCGCCAGTAGTTGGTTTTGGGGGATTCTCGTTTTCGCCGAGTCACACAGCTTCTTGCCCATCGAATTGGGGTGGGCTCAGCTGGATAAGCGCGTAGTGACGCTACGCACGTCCATGACCGAGCCGAAGATCATAACCACGTTGACCGAGAGCGTGGTTCGCCGCCTGCTCCGCGAGACGGCCGATCCCCGAATCGGCGCACGAAGTGTCTTCTTGGAGCGGCTGCACGAGATTCTGGCTTTGGAGGTCGTGCGACAGCGTCTCGGCGCCATGCTAGGCGAGAACGCCGAGGATCCGGCTTCAGCGCGCCTGCGTTTGGCGCTCACCTCGTCAGACGATCCCGAATTGGTGGCTCTGCCTTGGGAACTTGCCCGGTTACCGAACTGGAACGGGATGGGCTTCGACCACGACGATTCACCAGGTCTGCTGGGACGGCACCCGCAGATTTCCGTCCTGCGCTACGTCCCCACGGTGCACCAACCGGGTCCATACCGGTGGGGGCCGATTGTCGCCGCGATCGGTTCGGGAGTGGGTGGCGCGTTAAGGCTCGCACCGGGCGAAACTCGCTTCGTTCAACCCTCGGCAAGGAAAGGCGGCGAGGAGGAGCTTCTCCGTGAAGCACTTGGCAACTACGCGGGTGATCTCACCTGGTGTGGTGAGCCGGCCACGAACGATTCTGTCAAACGCGCCTTGAGCACTCCGGCATTCGGCTTCTACTTCGGCGGACATCACGTCGACGGAGGAGTGATCGTCGCGGAGGACGACGGTTCTCCGTTCTGGCTTTCCGCTGAAGAGTTGGCGATGCGTCTGGTAGCCGCATCCATCACGCTCGCGATACTCGTCGCTTGTCGCTCTGCGGAATCACCGGGCGCGTCGACGTCCGACGACCCTATCGTCGGCTCCACCGCACAGCGACTCGTCGAAGCAGGTGTGCCGTTCGTCGTGGCAATCCGAAATGAGATCGCAGAGGGGTCATCTCGGCGCTTTATCTACCGACTGCTTCAGGAACTGACCAGAGGAACACCACTCGACCGCGCGATGACGAGCGCCGCGACGACCGCCGAGTCCGCCGCCGAACCCTGCGCGGCTGTGCTGTTCACGTCGCAGATCTCCGGAAGCTACGCCATCGTTCGACCTCCAGCGTTGCGCGTCCCGAAATCGCTGCGCGCCTATCGAGTGCCCCTCGGTTGGAACCCCCTCGCCGGTCCCTGTCCGATCGGAGATCGGACTGCCTGCGACCTCGGACCGTGGCTGTGTCTGGATCGAGGCGGTTTCACGGCGTTGGTCGCATCCGGGCGCGCGATGTCTCTCGCCGAGGAGCTCGATGCCGTGGAGCGCGGCCCCATCGCCGACGGCAACTTCACGGGCGGCCGAGCCGACCGGGATCGCCAACCTCGCCGGTGGAGAACGGTGCAGATCTCGGTCACCGAACGCGAACTCAAGCTTCTGAGTTCGCCATTCGAGGCCCTTGGCATCGTGGTGGTGGTACCGGTCACAAGATTCAACAGCACATCCACAGGTGGCGACATACTCGACGTCTATCGGCACGTCCGACTTGCGCAGCCGGACCCGGCCGTGGTGATCCACCTTCAGGCGGACAACGTTCTGGACGCCATCGTCAGCTCGTCCGTTCTCGGGGCGAAGCTGAGTCTCGAATCTCCCGTCGAGGTGCTGGCTTGGACGCGTCCCGGTGACTGGCCGCCGACGGCGGCCGGGCTGATCCCGAGGGACGAGCCGGAGAATGTCGCGCGCAGGTTGATGAGCACCGTCGCGCATGCACAGGAGGAGCGTGCTCTGCCGCGACACTCATTCGCCGTCGGAGGCGCCCCACTACCGGCCGACAGCGACGTTCGCGCGGTATCGGCGTCCGTCGTCGCGGCGCTCGAAAGCAGGCCGATCTGGGGCGATCCCTACGAGGAAGCCGAAGCGATCAGACTGATCCGCGACTTCGCTCCGGAATATTACCGTCCCTTGATAACGGCACACGCCGCTGGCCGTACCGATCAATATAAGTGGGCTTCGTTCTACGTCGCAGCCGCTTTCGACGAGGACGTCGACGTGTGGATCGACGCGGCGGGAGGCATCGGCTCCCCCCAAACAGCGCCCCGTGCGATGCAGGGGTCCATGCTCACCGAGGCGGGTGTGTTCGGGCTGCTCCGCCGGCGCGCGTCCGTCGATGAGCTCGCTCCGTGGATGGAGTCTTCGAGGAATCGTTGTGCCGCTGCGTACTCGGTCGCACTGCGGGCTACGTCATACAATCGTGACGCCGGCACCAGCGCAGAGTTCCTGCAGTCGGCCATCGCCGAGGTCGGTATCGCAGCTCAGCGCGCACAGTTGGCGAACCTCGCGATGGACACCGTGCCGCAGCCGCTCCGATCCATTGCCTGGTGGGCCGCATTGGGCCGAAGCCCACTGCGGGAGACGCCGGTATCGGTTCTCGCCGCAGGTGGTCCAGCGGTACGGGCCGTGGTGGACTCAGGTGTTGATCTCGGCGATCTGGATCCCGCCATTGCCGATCAAGTGCTCGAGCTTCGAGCCGCCATGAAACCTCCGCTGTCTCAATTGGAAAGGTGATTCGTGTTTGGCGATCTCTACTTCTGCGCGATGATGCGGATGTCCCCCGAAGACAGCCATGCGTTCGTGGCGACATTGAAACTTCTTCGTAGAAGCGGTGTTTCGCGACGGGAAGTATTCGATGCGATCGGGCCGATTCGGGCGATGCAGCCCTGGATGCAGCTGTACGCCGTACGTGCGCTGATGCGGGCCGACGCGCGGCTCGGGAGTGCGGCCAATCGCCGCTCGCGCGCATCCACTGACGGTACGGACGACCCGGCAGACCAATCGAACTTCGCCGGCGATGCCGACCTCGACCAGGCGATCTGGGAGATCTGTCAGAGCATCCTCGACGCCACCGATGATCCCCTCGCGCCGGAACTCGGTACGCGCATTGGTCAGACGCTCCGCGACGAGGAGGGTGCGATAGACGCCCTAATTCGACATGTCGCGGCACCTGTTGCGGCGCAGCGTAGGACACACCGAGTTGAAGGTTCGACGCGTCCGTACCAGGACCTGAGTGAGCACGTGGTGGCTACGCTCGCTGTGATCGTGTTTGCTGAATACTCCGCCCGCTATCCCAGCCAGGCCGCCGGTCTGTGGATCGGCGATGAGGCACTCGCAGTTGCCGCCGCGGCGCTTTCCGGTGACTACGGGCGGCTCGCGCTGCTCGCTGCCGCTGATGCCGCCGCTCGAGTGGATCCCCAAGTACGCGAAGTGCTTTGGCGCAACATCTGGCGCGAAGGACGCGGTGCCCTCGAGCTTCAGCCGGACCTTCTGGAGGCATTGGCCAGGCTCTGGTTCGGCCATCGCGACTCGATCAGCCCTCCCGATATTGACGATCTCGAGATCGAGGCGCTGACTCGTCGTGATCTGGGTCAATTGTCGGAAGTCTCCTGGTCGTCGAGTGAGCGAAGCGCCGCTGCGTACGAAATTCTCGGCGGACACCCCGGTGATGACTGGCTAGCGATGTCGTCCGTGCTGTGGCAAACGGTGCTGTGGTCTGAAGCCACCGAAACGGATCCGATCGAGACGGCGAAGCGGCTCAACCGATGGTGGCAGGCACCGCAGGCATCCGGTGGGCGCGAGGTGACGCTGCACACGGGCGGTGCAGGGTCACACGGGTGCTTCCGCCCCCTTCGCGCCTTGCAGCGGAGACGTCCCTACGGGGGCGCACGTTTCAGTGTGGATGATGCCCCGACCACCGAGACCACGCCCGACGTGGGGTCGGCACTCTTCTCGCCCTGGCTTGAACGCTGGCATGACGGCTGGGACCACGAACGTCGGGACAAGCGAGCATTCCGACGTTCCGGTGAATCGGAATCCCTCCTGTGGCTGCTCGGTTCCGTGACCATCGCCCTGGACCTGCTGGCCGCGCGCCCCTCGCTGGAGGACGCCGTTCGGCCCGAACTCGACTTCGTCAAGGCGTTGGTCTTTCACGCCGCCGACGTGCTTCGGGACAACTTCGCACTGCTGAAGCAGATCGAACACGGCGAACACAACGGCGAGGATCCACTCGGCGAGTACGCGGTGGCGGCACTCTGGCATGTGCATCTGTCTCTGCAAGACGCCGGTCAGGGTCGCGACGGGAACATCGATCCGCGGATTCTAGGTGACTTCGCCTACCGGTGGCTGTCGGACGAATCGACGGCGGATCTCACTTTGCACGAACAGAGGGCGCGACTTGCTAGGCAAGTCCTCAGTTCCGTGTGTGTTCTGTGGCTCAACGAATCATTCCGTGGCTCGGCGTACTCGAATCCGCTTGACGGGTGCAGTCGCTGGTTCGCAGGTAGCCCTGCGCTGGCGCAAAGGGTGCTGTTGGTGAGTATGGACCGTGCCACCGCGTTGTGGGACGAGCACCAGGACCTCCTTCGTCAGGAGGGTGTTCGTAAAGCGAAGATCAAGGAATGGAATAATAGCCGGACTGCCGATCCCGAGGGTGCGGACCCATCCCAGAAGAGGCCGCATTTCGGCCGGTCTTTCCTGACTGGCCTGTGGCCGCCTGATGTCATGCCGTCCGCGCAACTGTTTCGAGAGGCATACCCCGAGCTGTGGCCGTCCGACGCCAACGATCGGTGGCCGCGGCTTGAACGCGCCGACTGGTACAAGCACGCGGACCGGTTTCGCGGTCCTTATCAGCAGTATCTGCTGAAGGCCAATAATGACGTAACCCAGATCAAGATCAACGCCATCAACCGCTTCGTGCTGCTCCTCGCGCCGATCTACTCCGTTGAGGTCTGGCGCGAGTTCTCGGCGGAAGTGGACGGTTGGGCCAGGATCGATGGCACCCCGTTGATCATGCGGGCGATCCGACTCGATGCGGTGCTACGCGAGCCGGACGGACTTCGCGACCCGGATTGCGCTGCCTGGGTTGACGACTGGATGGATTGCATCTATGCAGTCGCCGAGCCCGATCAGATCCCGTCGGAGGTACGGACTCTGATGATCCGCCAACTCGGCGGCGCTGTCGGTGCTCTGGTCGATGACCGAGACAGGGCCGCTGTCGCGCGGCTCCTGGCATCGCTGCACGCTGCCACCGTTGACGCCATTCTCGAGAGCGGTATTCGGTGGACGCGTCACATCGAGATGTTGTTCGACAGGCTGCGGACACACTTTCTTGTACGCGGTGAGCTTGCGGATCGCACATGCCTTCGTGCGCTTGAGACGGTTGAACGGGTCCGTCGCATCGAGCCCACCTGGATCGGTATCCAGAGCCCCCGAGAGAGTCGACAACTCCGCGCCGACCGGGATGCGGTGGAGCACACGATCCTTCAGTTCATCGCGGCGGCGATCTCCGCCGACTCGGGTGGTGTGGACCCGACGACATTCTTGGGCCGCGCCCAAGAGGCCTGGATGCAGAACCAGTTACGACCGCTGGTGGCTCCCGTCTCTGTGCCGCTTGCTCGCCGCCGGCACCCCACGACATCGCGGAGGCCGTTTGCCGAGATCGCGGTTGCGGCCAGCACTGTCGATCGGTACAGAGCCCGCGAAGTCTCGTTCCTCTTGGACGCGGAGACGGAGCGCGGAAGAGGTGTCCGCGTGCTGGACCTCTTCAGCAGCAAGAAGTTCAGACAGGAGAAGCTGAGCCAGATCTCAACAGGACAGAGCAGACTCAACGTGCTCGCGGTGGTTTGTGCCGTCGAGGCTGTGTCCGAAGGCGGGACCCGGACTTGGTTGAACTGCGGGCTGGAACAGCCGCTGGCACTGTCGGTTCCGACGGGTGGACCTCGTTACGAGGCGGGCGACGTGGTATCCGCGGTTTTGAGCGGACCGACGGTCACCGTACTGTCCGCACATCGGCTCGACTGGCAAGCGCCGCGAGACGGCGAGGTCCGACGATCTGAAGTCACCGACACCAAGCCGTGGCTCACGGTCACCGTCGAAGGTAGCCGCGCGTACCGATATCCCACCAGCGGGGATGCGGCAGCTGTGGCGATCCGCAGACTCTGGGATCCTGACCTGTCCCGGACGTTCACGCCGCAACATGAACCAGCGAGCGAGCAGATCGTTGTCCGGTACAGTTCGGATCTGTCGAGTTGGGTTCCAGCGGACCGGTCCCTCAAGGATGTCGTCGTCGACGAGTCGGCGGGTTCGAGCCCGATTCGACTGGTGTACGTCGGTCCGGCCGATCCCGGCGGTTCGAGCTGGCGCTTCGTAACCCGGCCGGGAAGGCTGTACGTCCTCTCGGAACACGACTGGTCGAATCCCGATCGACTGCTCAACATTCTCGCCGAGGCCAGTTGCGGCACAATCGTCTTCGCCGACATTGAGGTGACCCCGAAGCTTGCCCTCGCGTTGGTCGCCGAAGATGTCGACGGCCTGCAGTCGGTCGACGATGACAACGTCGCGTGGGCGCAGCTGTTCTCCGACTCCGAGCTCGACTGTCTGATCGCCGTACGTGACGAGGCCGGTGTCCACAGGATCGAGACCGGATTTGTGGACGGGTTTCCCCGGTCGATAGTCGCCGGAGGCCTCGAATCCGAAAACGACCGCGTCCTAGTGCAATTGACTGAATGGGGCGACAAGCAAGCACGCGAAGCGCGCGCCAACGCCACGTTGGTCCCGGCCAACGGCATAGAACGGCCCAAAGAGCACAGCGCGGAGCGGTTCGACGCGATGTTCGACATCGTCGAGGGTCAGATCATGAAACTGCGTCGGCGGCTGAGTCAGCGCGTCGAGGGTACGAGCTTGCTGGCGGCAACGGAGACCGAGGTTGTGGTGCGTCTGGAGGCGGAGTCACTGACGCTGCTCAATGTCGTGCCGGTGGGGCGGAACACCCCTGGCCTCGTAGACGGTCGCGCCGTCAGGGTAACCGGCGTATACGACACACCGAATCCTGGCGCGTCGTCAGGACCGTCGATACCTATCGATGAGATCCTCAGGACGATCGATCCGGTCGACACCGACACCGACACCGTTCGTGATCTGCTGACCGACCACTCCTTCCTCGACGGCGTCGTCGTGACGCGCTTCCTCATCGGTACATCGAAGAACTCGGGGCTAGTTTACGGAACCTGGTGCAGGGTGGCGGGGACGGTGTTCTACGTCGAGCTCGGCCAGGGGGCGTTCGCCGACGCACCTGCGCAGGTGACCGGACAGCTGTTCGTCGGTGAGCGCCATGAGGACGGCTGGCGGTTCCACTTCAGACGCCGAAGCATCGTCGTGCGTGGCTTGTTCACGCTCGAGTCGGCCCTGGATGACACTTCCTCGTATATGTTCGTCGGGTCGTCGGGGAATGAGGACGTGTTTCAGCACCCTGCGCGGCCAGTGCTCATCACGCAACAAAAGTCGACCGAGAATGTGATTGATCGCCTGGGCTTGCGCCGGGCGAAGATTAGGTCGCTCGAACACCACGACAGCAAGGCGGTGATTCGACGCATCTCGTTGGAGAGCGGCAATGCCACACTGCTGGGAGCAACGTCGTTCGCCGGTCAGCTCCAAGGGGCGCAGGTGACTGACGTGAAACTCGCGGTCAATCGGTTGGGTCGGGGATCAGACGACGCCGACGCCTTCGTGGAAGTCCGCCGAATGCTGAAGCTCGGCGCCCGAACCTCCTCGCTGCAACGGGGCGGCGCCTCTATCGATCACGCGTCGCGGTGGCAACGATTCATCACCAGTCAGGAGGACCACCTCATTGGCGAGATCGTCCATGACGGTGGGTACTTGGAGGTGGCTGGCGGAATCCAGCCGCCGCGCCCGGACGGCACGTTGTCGCCGAGGCTGAAACTCCTCTCCGGTGAGGAAGGCGCGGCCGTCGCCGGCGTCCGCTACCTGAAGTCGAGGGCACGGGTCCGGCTGGTGCCAGATGGGAGCGGATACGTCGGCTCCATCGCCCGTGCCGTGCCGAAGAGCATCGAGGAGTTCATCCAACACATCAGGTACTCCAGCGCGGACGGTGGCCGAGAAGTCGTCAAGGAGCCGTTGTACTACGTGAGGCCGCCGACTCCTGACGACCCTGCACACGTTTTCGAATGGGGATTCGGCTGGACCGTCGCGATTCCGGACGAGCAGTTGCGGATGTCGGGGGCGTTCGACTCCGGCGGCCTCGCGCTGCTGTTTCACGGTGACCGGATTCGGGCCGTCGCCTTTGTACAGCGGAAAGACGGACCGCCGGTGATGATCATCGACTGGCGGGATCTAGCACCGCGCTACGTGCGGCGAATCATCGAGGAGGCGAACAGCGGCCACCTGCACCTCGTCGACGTCGAGATCGAGTCGACCGAGAGAGTTCGTGTCATGCGGGCTCAAACGAGCAAACCCGAAGGCAACGAGATATCGGACGCCTTGGATGGTGCCGAGTGGGTGCCGTTCCCGGCCACGCTCGACGCCGAGAGCATCAAAGCATTACTCGGACGTCTCACCACGAATGGAGAGTCGGGCCTGGTTCGCGCTCGAGTGCTGGCCCGACTGGATGTGAGTACGGCGGTCGGGAGCGGTGGCACGAAAAGGCATTTCAAGGCACTGTCCCTGGACGGGGACGCACTCAGGGCCGGAGATCGGGTGTTTCTCACGGCGACGGGCTTGGTGATCACCGACAACGAAGTGACCGTCGTGTTCACGATCCCCGGTGCAGTCAATACCGAGAATCTCGAAGTCAAAGTCAATCGTCGCGACTTCTCATTCCGCGAGAGCACGCTGATGCAGTTGCACAACCGGGGGGTCGACTTCACGTCGGGTGGCATCCAGATGCTGGTAAAGCTGTTCGCGCAGAAGGGTAGGAGCGGCGCGGCCTCGCGCAAAGGCACCGTGAGGGATGCACCGTTACGGCGACCGGAGACGCTAAAGAGCTACCTGTTCAGCAAGGGCGGGCATAGCTATGCGATAGCGGGGAGCGCGAGCGGTTCGAGTGTGGTCGAGATTTCACCGGGAGTGATCTTCGACGCTAAGGGCATCCAACGCGATGAACCGGCACAGAGTGGCGCGATAGTGCTCTTGTCGATCAGCGACGCCGGCGGCATCACTCAAACCACCGCCCTGCCCGGTGACATCGCATACGTGTCCAATGCCGGACGTCCTGCAGTGCTGTTCCCGAAGGAATCACTGCTCGGTAGCAATGCCGCGAACCGCGAGAACTGGCTCAATGGCGGCTTCACGGTCTCAGGACTGGCCGATATCTCGGGGACGGCTTCGCCGGCCGACTCGGAAACTCTACTGTCAGTGCGGCATCCGAAGATCGGCACGGTGGCGCGCGCCAACTCCGGTGTCACGGTGCGCGCCGCAACGCGCAATGTGGAGATGTTGCGCTTCGTTGGACCCGATCCGAGGATGAGGGCAGCGCTGAAAGTCCGCGTCTCGGCGAGACATGCGGTCAACGAGGAGCTTTCAGTACCGTGGGCGCAACTTTCGTTCGCAGACACCACTGCCCGCGAGATCGCCCTGGCCTCGCGCCACAACGAGTGGACGCATCACGATAAATCCTCGGGTCACCTGGAGCGAGGCCGACAAAAGCCCAACGACGTTCCGTCAGGTAGCGGGGTCCGTGAAGGTGTCTTCTTCGAGTACCACGGTGGCCCAACGCTTCGATATCATCCGAAAGCACTGGCAACGTACGGGTTTCCGGCTAGTAGCCTCATCGACGACGCCGACCAATGGCCGAAGGGTGTGCGTACCTTCGCCGTAGCGGGCACTTCGACGGATCTAGGTGGCGTCTGGATCGAGTACGCTCCCGGACGCATCGTGGAGATCCGCGGGCCGTTAGTCACTGCCGACGGTCGTAACTCGCTCACCCAGTTCGCGTGGGCATTGTTCAGCTCGGGCGACGAAGTCGACCTCAGGCTGGCCCGACATACCGCAGCTGGCGCCGATTGGGATGCCACACCCAATCACGTGATCCTCGCGGGGTGGCGGTCGTCGCTGCGTAGTTCCCGCGAGGTGGGGTTGCTGCTCGTCGTGCGTTCTGTCGACCGTGCCGATGGCGCCCTGGTCCTGGGCAACGACCACTGGCGGTTGGTCTATCCCATGGCGATCGACGAGACCGATGGGTATCAGCCCGGGGCAACCGTGCGTGTCTCGAGTCGGAATGCGATCTCAGTCGCATCGGCCGACTGGATTGAACCCGGGGATATAGCGCTGCTGACCGCCACGCGAGACGGCACACTCGCCGTCGAGGGCTTGGACGGGTTCGACGTCAAGCTCGCCGACGAAGGGCCCCCGTTCCCCGGCTACCGGTGGCTCCGTCAACGTCTGGAGTCTCCGCAAAAGGTCAAACTGCTCAATGCTGTAGGCGGGAGCCTGCCGATCACCGTTGACGCAGTCAACGTCGACACCGCAAAGTCCGTGGTGATCTCTCGGCGAAGTCAACGCCCTGGAACGTGGCCCGCCAACCGCACGGTCCGCACTGAACTCATGGGCGCGCTCGGCAATGACCAACTTGTGGTGACGGCCGGCAGTGCGTTGTTCCTCGTCCAGACTACCGAGGCAGTCCAGGGTTCGCCGAGAGCGCTCGAGGCCGGCATCGCACGGTGTCTGCTGGATGCCGCTGAACGCCACGGCCCGGTCGTGATGTGGTGGCACACGGACTCGATGAATCGTCGAACACCGGGTATTGGCCGTCGTGAACTAACCCGGCTCGAGGCCGATGTCGAGGTGGTTCCCGAGTACGAGGTGGCCATCGGAGGTTTAGCCAGTGGTGTCGTCTGTCGGAACACCGCCAACAGCCAGCTGCACTGGTTGCCCGCCGAGGATGCGACGTGGATGCGAGACGTCCCCGCGGGAGCGCTTCTGGACAACTTGAGAACGAGCGCCAAGATGACAGTTCGACAGGAAGCGAACGGCTCAGTCTCCGTCACGAAATATCCTGCGAATACCCACTTCATCGAACGGCTGCGGCTGGGTACATCAATGCGGGTCGTGCTCGGAGTGGGCTCTCCGGTGCGTAGGGATGACGGACGTTGGCGCTACGTGGCGCGGATCGACGTGCGTGACGTACTGGTGTCGTATGTCAGTTCAGACGGGAATCTGAGGCCGGGCGTGTCGCGGCTGGTCGAGGTCGACGAGCTCGATCTCTCGGGTCACCCGAGTATCACGGTGGTCGACGTGAACAGCCGAACGGTGACGTTGGACTTGCCGCAGTGGTTGATCGACGCGCATGCGAACAACGCTCCCGGTCTTCGTTGCGTTGCGGATTTCGCGAAGTATCAACGGTGGTACCGCGGGAGCGCCGACGACGAGGATGACGCGTCGAACGCGCCAATCCTGCGTCTGGCGGGCCATGTCATCGTGGGAGGCGATAGCGACGAGCTCGATAACGGCGCCGTTGCCGGCGCGCTGACGGCGTGGATGAAGACGCACGGAACGGCTGCCCTCAACATAGATGAGGGTACCGAAGTGGACGTCGCTCCGTTTCTGGCGATGCTGGTCGTGCTCGACTATTTCTCCGAGCGGCATCCGGCGCTCGGTCCGGCGAGTGTCCTCGCGCTGCATCAATTGGGGCGGCGCGCAATGGCGAGCATCCATACCGAGCAGTTCGCGCTCAACTGGATCAACCGCCCTGAGCGACAGGGGCTCCCAGGCGCGTGGATGCGTCTGCGGTCCCTCGAACTAATGAAAGACCTCAACCGTCGGCAGGTCCGTCAGTTGCATGAGTTCTGCACTGCGATGCTCATCAAGCCGGTACTGCGCACCGTCGAGAGC
Organism: Mycolicibacterium sp.; assembly: GCF_016462545.1. Lineage (GTDB taxonomy): Bacteria > Actinomycetota > Actinomycetes > Mycobacteriales > Mycobacteriaceae > Mycobacterium. The sequence continues at coordinate 24,538 of NZ_JAEMTA010000001.1, forward strand.
GATCTCGCGGGGATTGCGCGTTGCTTGCTCGCGTCGATCGGCGAGCTCGATTCCGGCGCACGGCTTATCGCGGACGCTCCGACATTCGCCGAGATGGCGGTTTGGGGTCGATCGTTGGTGGCGTCATCGACAAGTGCATCAGCGCAGGCAGCCTTATTCCCAAGCCAGCGAGCATCTTTGAGAACCATTGCAGACCGGGTGATCAACGACGCGATGCCACTCACCTTCATGCCGGTCGTTGCACCGCTGAAACCAGCAGAGCATCGGCTCGCTGCAGACCTCGCGCTGGGGAGGCCTCTTGCGGTGTGGGTGCCAGGGACCAGATCGAGTTCAGAACGCTGGTGAGTGCACACGGGTTTAAGATGACCACACTCGCGCTCGAGGTAGCTGGTTTGGCCATCGATACGCTGGACCCATGTGGCTCGATCCCTAGGAGCGCCAGCGCGTCTTCGGGGCAAGTCCGAGACGTGGTCAAGCGTCCGCTGCACGCTCGGGTAACTGTCACCTGATCGTGCAGCAGACCCATGATATCGAGTGCTACTGCGTATTGACCCTGGCGTGTTCCCGTTGAATGAATCACCCGAGGTTTTGTGCCGCCTCCATTGTGGGCTGTTCCTCGGGGTTGAGGGCAGCGTAGTAGAGGGTTTCGAACTCGCAGGGTGGAATCAGTCCGATGCTGGAATGCAGCCTGCTGTTGTTGTACCAGTCGACCCAGGCTGCGGTCGCGAACTCGACGTCGGCGATGGTCTTGTAGGGCCCGCAGTGAAAGATCGTGGTGCGGATGCACTCGGTCTTGCAGAGTCCGTTCGCTGATTCGATCAACGCATTGTCATAGGCATCACCGACCGATCCGATCGATGCCGCGACGTGTTCCAGTGAGAGCCGCTCGGTCAACCGAACCGACGTATATTGCGACCCTGCATCCGAATGATGAATCAGCTGACCATCTTTCACCGGATGACCGTCGCGGGCACGTTGCCACAACGCCATCCGCAACGGCGTGGTGACCAGGCTGACCTCCTTGCTCGTCGAGGCATGCCAAGCCACGATTCGCCGCGAGAATACGTCGATGATGAACACCACGTACACCCAGCCGACCCAGGTCCGGACGTAGGTGAAGTCGGTGACCCACACCCGGTTGGGTCCCGCCGCACGGAACTGCCGATTCAGCAGATCCCCGGCGCGGATCCCATCCGCGGACGGGATCGTGGTGCGAATACCCTTCGACCGACGAATACCGTTGATTCCCAACACCTTCATCGCACGATCCACCGCCCCGTAGGACACACCGGGCATCCCGGTCCGGTCCAGATGGGCGCGCATCTTCACCCGCCCGTAGAGCCCCTCTGGGTCATCCGACGCCGGCCGTGGTGATCGACACGCGCAACTGCCTTCTCGGGTGTCTTCGCGTCAGTCTTGCCCCCTGGCAGATGAAACACCACTTCCTCTTCGCCGCGTTGGCGCTGAATGAAGAAACCTTCCTGCAACTCGGCCAGCGCAGCGAGGGCCCGGTCCGCGGCCGGCATCAAGACTTCAGCTACCGGCGGGTACATGCCCTCTCGAACTCGTCGCGCCCCCTTCTGCGCGGTCTTTAGACTGCACAGGTCGTCAAAGCTTCTGCCCGAAAGCCGATCTGCAATGGTATCGAGCAGTGTGTACATCAACGCCAGTTGGGTGGCTCGGTTGCGGCCGGAGGTTTGGATTGACGTCATGAGCCCGAACGCTTGCCCAAAGGTCAGCATCCAGTGCTGCTGATCGTGCGGCGAGTACCAACCATCCGGATCGCTGAACGTCGCCGGATCCGACAGATAGGTGAACATCTGGTTTAACCGGAAGACCCACCAGTGGATCGCGCGCCCGGTCGAGATCGCCTCGAATTTCGTCCCCTCGCACGAATCGCGTCGCCCCAGCGAGGGCAACAGCTGCATCGGCTCCATGGGTTCGCGTCGGTAGCCATTCACCTCGTGACCGAGGCTGAACAAAATCGTTGCCATCTGGCGAGGGGCCGGGATACACCAGAACGATGGGCTGCGACAGCCGAAAAGTGGTCCGAGATAATGGATTTCGCCGATGATGTCGAGGTACCACGGCGTCGACGTGGCGAATAGCGGATCTCCTTGGGTCTCTGCCAGCTTCAGATTGGCGAATGCGTCCGGGTCTTGGGCGAACCGGAACAGCATCGCTGGTAGGCGTGCGCGGCGGACGAGCGTGTCGGTGACGCACACGAGGTGCGCGCTGCGATTGGCGAACATTTCCTCACCGGTGCTTTCCAACTTCCGCTCACCAAGGCTGGTGTAGAGCTGCTCCGCCCACGATGGAAGGTCAGAGACTTTGGCGCGCAGGACATCGCCCTGGATCGAGTTGAAGTACGCCGTCTCGTCATTGCCGGTCAGAAAGCGTTCCATGAGCCGCGCTCCCAACTGTTCCCACTCGTCGAAGTACGACGGATCGTTGACGATCGCGTCGATATTCGGCAGCTCTGCGAGCACGTCGAATTTGTGGTTGAAGCCGGTCTCATCGGCCAGGGTCATACTCGTCACCAGCTTCGGCCCGGCATCGGCCCTGATCGACCAATCGTTGTCCATGAGGTGCCGGCCACGCAGGCCGAGGTGCTGCAGGAAGCCGCGAGTGTCGCCGTCGAACAACTCGGGCGGTATCTCGATGGGCACCAGGCGCCGGCCGTGCTCCTAATCGGGTCCATCAGGCCACCGCGCGATCAACGCACAACTACGCCACAACTCAATCTTCCGGTAACCAGCGCCCTCCGCCATCTTCAGGTATTAGTCAAACGCGTCTGCCGTCTCGTCGAAGGTCTTCAACCCGGCTGTCCGCACCCACTCCCGCACACCGCCGCATGCTCGCTCGCAGGTGATGAAGTAGTTCGCGACCCCACGCTCCCCACTCATATTCGTAGCCTAGAACGGCGCTGGACGGCTCGACTCCTCGCTTCACGCAACTTCGCGGCTCCGCCGATCGGTCGACAACAGCGTGCCGAGCTCTCCGGTTTCGCGCTAGGCCACACCCGAACTCGTAGCTCGAGCTCCCACTTTCCTGCAAGGGTGCTTGTTTAACGCAGAAGGTCGGTCAATGACACTCCGGGACGTTGGCGGTTCCCTTCGATCGCGCCTCGATAGGGTGCGACAACGCCGTCTCCAGAGACAGCTTTGGTGCAGGAGGGTAAGGGAACCGTGCAGTTCGAGCAGATCGCGGGGTACACCGTCATCCACCAGCTCGGTGCCGGTGGTATGGGGCAAGTCTTTCTCGTCAAGCATCCGCGACTGCCGCGCCGCGACGCAATGAAGTTGCTGGATTCCGGTGTTTCCCGCAACGACGAGTTCAGGACGCGGTTCCGGCGCGAGGCCGACATGCTCGCGCAGCTGTCGCATCCGAACATCGTGACTTTGTTCGATCGTGGCGAGTTCGACGGCCGGTTATGGATCACGATGGAGTACGTCGACGGCACCGATGCTGCAGCACTGTCGAAGACGGGCGGGCCGTTGCAAGTACCATTAGCGATTGCTCTGATCGATGGGGCGGGAGCGGCGCTGGACTATGCGTGGCGAAAGCAGCGGATCACCCACCGGGACGTGAAGCCGGCTAACATTCTGGTCGCGCTCGACGGCGACGGCGGGATCGAAGCTGTCAAGCTCGCCGACTTCGGGATCGCAAAAGCAGCCGGGGAATCGACGTCGCTCACCTCTACCGGCATCACCGTCGGCACGGTGGCCTACCTGTCCCCAGAAGCAATTGAGGGCCACGATCTGGACACCCGTGCCGACCTTTACTCGCTGGGGTGCAGCGCGTTTCAGCTTCTAACTGGCACACCTCCCTTCACTGGGACCACTATCGCTGCGCTCATGTCGGCTCACCTGACCCGCCCTGTCCCCGACGTCACAGACCGTGTGCCCGCGCTGCCCGTAAGGCTCAACGCGGTATTCGCGAAAGTTCTCGCGAAAGACCCCGACGCTCGCTACCAATCCTGCTCCGAGTTCGTCGCGGATCTGCGCGCCGCAACTGGCGAGCCCAGTGCAGGCGGGGCGTCGGGGATCACTGCCGCGACGGCACCGACACTGAGCGCGCCGACAATGGTTCGGCCGTCTGCCCCGCAGCCCCGAGCCGTCACGGACGGAAGCTCGGCCGGAAAGCCGCATTCGTCGCGTCGAGGCCTCCTCATCGGGACCCTCACAGCCGCAGTTGCGGCTCTGGTCGCGGTAATCGGTTTCTCGCTGCGTGTCCACGTCGGTGACACCGGCAGGCAACCGGCCACATCGACATCTGTGAGCACGGTCCAGTCAGCAAAGAACCCCACGGTCAGCGCGACGGCGGCGCCTCCGGAAACGCTTTCCGCCACGGACAGTTCGCCCCCGTCAGTGCCGCCAGCTGCCACCTCGACCGCATCGCAGTACCCGCCTGCAGGAGCACTTGGCACATATTGCAGCGATCCTGGGGCCATCGGGGTCGGGCCTGGGGGCGCCGAATACTACTGCGAACGAGTGCAGTACACCGATGGCTACAAATGGTCACTAACACCTGAAGTGATTCCGAATGCGCTTCCGGACAAGTCCGTCGACCCACTGTGCTGGGCCGGCTCCATGGGAGCGGTAGCGCCGTGCGGCGGCGATTTCGGTGACGGCAATGGGCGACTGACGCCTGCCGAGCAGCAACAGCAATGCTCGCTGATTACGCAGGAGGCTCCAGCGACACGACCGGACTGGTACGTCTCCACATGCGTCGGGCGCTAGGTAACTACCCGCCTGGATTTCGGCAGCGGGTTCAAAGCAGTACTGATCCGCGAGCCCATCCTCCGCTAATACCGTTCCAAGACCGGCTACCCGTCGTCGTTCGAACCCGTGAACGTTGAACTTGAACGTCAACGACGGTGGACCGTATTCGGGCCCCAGAGGTTTCGCCAACACGGTGTTCCGTTGTGGCCGACCGCATCGCGGTCGCCTTCGAGCAGGCGGAGGACCTCGCCTCCATCATCGCCAACGCATCGCCGTCGCTAACTCGCACTCTCGAATTGATCAGCGGTCGTTTGGTTTCGGTACTCGACACGGAGTCCGGCATCCGAAGCCCCACGAGCCGGTACGCCACCCTGGCACTGGTCGAGATCGGTTTTAGGTGCGCAGAGCTCGACCTGATCGTCGACGAGGCGGTTGAGGCACAGCTCGCGGATACATCAGAACACCGGCGCCGTCGCGTCGGCGATGCCGAGGAGACTGCGATTCTGGCGGCCACGTCATCGGTGCAGCAACAACTGGCCTTGGCCCGCACGTACTTTACGAGAACCGCGGATTCGGCGTTGAGGGAAAGCGATCGGGCCACTCATGCACGGGCCTGCCGGTTCCTTGCCGACGGATTCGACGACGCAACCCGCAACGAGTTGTTCGACGCCTTGACCCAACTTCACGCTCAGCCTCAACGCGAGCACCCCGACGATGCTATCGAGCGAAACTTTGACGATCCGTTCGGCTTTCTTCGGATCGAGACAGTTCGCGGCCGACTTCGGCGAGAAGTGGCGAAGGCACTTGCCGCGCTGACCGCCGACGACAGTCGTCGGAGCCGCGTATGGGTGGCGGCCCAGCAGCTGGCGGTGTCCGGCGAAGCCCTCGATGCCAACACTGTGGGCTATGTCGGGTACACCATCGGGAAGGCCGGATATGCCCGCCACATGCCCTGGGCGACTTTGGCTTGCAGCCCCGACTGGGAGATCCGCCGGCTCGCCGCGGCCTTGATTCCGTTGTCAAACCAGCTGGATGAGGAACTCGTCGACCGGCTCGCCGTGGATCCCCAGACATACGTCCGTCGCGAGCTCGCACAGTCGATCGCGAATCTGGCCGCCGACGGCTCCTCGCAAGCAGCGGTGCTCGAAGCGGCACGTGTCCGGCTGGGCGCCGACGTCAGTTTCGGGGTCCGCCGCGCTCTGTAAGCTCCCGGAAGTGAGTCATAGTTGCTGGCAGTGGGAGACGACACCAGTGCGGTGCATCCGCGTCTGTCAACCGGAGTACACCTACACGCTGAATTCGTCGACGCAAATCAGCGCTCAGTGACTACGTCGTCAAAGCACCAGTATGACGGTCTGAACTGCGCGTATGCGACGTCCTGACTCAATAAGACGCTGGGCAATAGCTAATAACCTCGAGATGTGAGACGCGTTCCCAGCAGTGTTACGTCGCGTAACACGCCGAGTCATATCCGCAGGACACGTCACGCATGCGTAACAACGTCATCGAACATTCATCGCAGTTCAGAGTCTGTTTCTGCAGGAAACGCACGGGGTTCGAATCCCCTTAGCTCCACTTAGAAACCGCAGTTCAGGGACGGTTTCGCAAGTTTCGCAGGGATCGACTCAATAGCGGGGCTGGTGGCAAGCATCCACGCCCAGAAGACCAACCTCGGAAATGCCTAGGGGCTGTGGTGTGCCGATGGCCGCCAGCGCTCGCTGACGTTCGAGAACCTGCCCTCGGCGGAGCGGCGCTGGGTGAAGCAGCTCGGCGGCAGCGGCAAGACGATCGCCAACAAGCACGGCTTCCTCTCCGGAGCCCGGCCACCGCCTCGGCCCACGACAGCAGATGCACCCGACCAATCGGGTCGGCTCCAGTCACTGCCCCCAGGTACACCTCGACGAAACTCAGCAACCCCGCGGCGCCACCCTGCTCCACGGCGTGTCGGGTGTGTTCGACGAAGAAGTCGTCGACCACGGTGTTGAGTCGTTCGATCAGTGCGGCCTTCGACCCGACCGCCATCGCACTCCTCGCCGTCGGAGTCCACCGTAGCGCCGGCTGTCAGCCCGATGGATCACGCCATCCCGACGGTTCAGGCCGTCAGCAGTGCACGCGACATCACGATGTGTTGAATTTGGTTGGTGCCCTCGTAGATCTGGGTGATCTTGGCGTCACGCATCATGCGTTCGACCGGAAAGTCGCGGGTGTACCCGGCGCCGCCGAGGAGTTGGACGGCTGATTCGGTGACGTCCATCGCGACGTCGGAGGCGAAGCACTTGGCCGCCGCGGAGATGAAGCCGAGCCCGGGCTCACCCCGGTGGGCGCGCGCTGCGGCGGTGTAGACCATGAGTCGCGCCGCCTCGAGTTTCATGGCCATCTCGGCGAGTTCGAACTGGATGGCTTGAAAAGTGGAGATCGACTTTCCGAATTGCTTGCGCTCCTTGGTATAGGCGATGGCGATGTCCAGTGCGCCCTGGGCGACGCCGACGGCTTGTGCGCCCACGGTGGGACGGGTGTGGTCCAGGGTCTTGAGCGCCGTCTTCAGGCCACTTCCGGGTTCACCGATCATCCGTTCGCCGGGGATGAAGCAGTTCTCGAAGTAGAGTTCTGTGGTCGGTGAGCCCTTGATGCCCATCTTGCGCTCCTTCGGTCCGACGACGAAGCCCTCGTCGTCCGCGTGCACCATGAATGCCGAGACGCCGTTGGCGCCCTTGTCCGGATCGGTCACCGCCATCACGGTGTACCAGGTGGACCTGCCGCCGTTGGTGATCCAGCACTTGGTGCCGTTGAGGACCCAGCCGTCCCCGTCGGCGCGAGCTCGGGTGCGCATGCCGGCGGGGTCGGATCCGGCTTCACGTTCGGAGAGTGCATAGGACGCCATCGCGCCGTCGGCGATGTCGGGAAGGACCGTCTTCTTGAGTTCGTCGCAGCCGGCGAGGATGAGCCCCATGGTGCCCAACTTGTTCACCGCGGGTATCAGCGATGACGAGCAGCAACCGCGGGCGACCTCTTCGACCACGATGCAGGTGGCCACGCCGTCGGCTCCCTGACCGCCGTAGGCCTCGGGAACGTGGACGGCGTTGAAGCCGGATTGGTTGAGTGCGTCGAGGGCTTCTTGCGGGAAGCGTTCTTGCTCATCACAGTCCGCGGCGTGCGGGACGATGTTGCGTTCGGTGAGCGCGCGGATCGCGGCGCGCAGTTCGTGGTGCTCGTCGGTGAGGCTGAACAAGTCGAACGAAGGATCAGTGGCGGCGGTCATCATTGCGGTCTCCATTTCGGTGGGGGTGTCGTCAGTGGTCGAGGTGGGTGAGCGCGGCCTGCGCGGCAAGGTGTCCACACATTCCGTGCGCACCAGGTCCTGGCGGGGTGGCAGCCGAGCAGATGTACATCCCCGGAACGCCGATGGTGTAGGGCGAGAGCGTCAGTCGCGGTCCAAAGACGAGTTGTCGGATGTCCTTGGCTCCGGTCATGATGTCGCCGCCGACGAAATTGGAGTTGTAGATGGCCATGTCCGTCGTGGAACGGGTGGAGTGACCGACGATGCGCTCGCGGAAGCCGGGCGCGAACCTCTCGATCTGGGCAACGATGGCCTCAGTCGCGTCACCGGTGTAGCCGTTGGGCACGTGCGCATAGGTCCAAACCGGGTGGATCTCACCGACGGATCGCTGCGGATCGGCCAGATACTGCTGGCCGACCAGGACGAACGGCCTCTGCGGCATCCGTCCGGCGTGGATGTCACGCTCGGTCGCGGCGAGCTCGGCGAAGGTGCCGACGACGTGCACGGTTCCGGCCCGGCGGGCGTCGCGATTGGTCCACGGAACTCCGCCGTCGACCGCGAAGTCGACCTTGAACGCACCGGGGCCACGCCGGAAGTGTCTGTAGGCATTCGCGATTCGTCGTGGCAGCCGGTCACCGAGGATCCCGGCGATCGATTCCGGCGCAACATCGAACATGGTCACGTCGGAAGGCGGCAGCTGTGTCGCCGCATCGATGCGCACGCCGGTCTCGATCTTGCCGCCGAGATCCTCGAACAACGCGGCCAGCGCCGTGGTGATCGAGTGGGAGCCACCGGCGGCGACGGCCCAACCGTGCCGGTGTCCGGCGGTGAGGATACCCAGTCCGATTGCGGAGGTCATCGGGTAGTGCAGCGGGCGGAAGGCATGCGCCGCAACACCTCCGAACAAGGCACGCGCCTCGGGCATCTGAAACCAACGGGCCAGGGTGGCGGCGGGCAACACCGTCGGCCCGCCGAATCGAGCCAACGCGGCCGGATGGTGCGGCAACCGCAACAACGGTCCCATGATGTCTTCGGAGAGGGCGTCGAAACTCCGCGACGGTCCGCCGAACAAGGCTCGCCACTTCCTGCCGTCGGCGCCGAGACCGTCGGCGGTGGTGTCGACCGAACGGTGCAGCACTCCGCCGGTGCCGCCGTCGAGTGGGTGGGCGCAGTCGATCTCGGGCAGTCGCCACGACAGGCCGTACCGTTGCAGGTCCAGGCTGGTGAGAAATGGTGAACCGACGGCCATCGGATGGATTGCGGAGCAGTGGTCGTGTAGCAGACCCGGCACGATCGCTTCGCTGCTGCGGGTGCCGCCGCCGATCTCGCTGGCAGCTTCCAGTACGGTCGTCTGCACTCCCGCTCGGGCCAGGGTGACCGCGGCGGCCAGGCCGTTCGGCCCGGCTCCCACGATGGTCGCCGTGCTCATGCCAGCGCTCCGTGCCCGTTGCTGCGCTTGTCGCTGTTCAGGGCCTGATCGACGCGCTGCCGCTCCGTCACCAGTGACCAGGTGACCTCGGTCGGGATCGGACCGTTGGGGAGCCACGGCTGTTCAGCCACGGCGTCGGCCACCTTCCAGGTGCCGCGTTCGATCACGCCGAGCGCGGCGTCGATCACCTTGTAGCGCTGGACCTTGCTTGCCCAGCCCTGCGACTCGACCCAGACGACGACGAGTTCGCCGGGTTCGAAGGCCGCTTCGCGTTGCACGGCAGTGATGAGGTCTTCGTCATGCAGGTGTCCGTCGCCGAAGTTGAACCCGATCAGAGAGTTGCAGGTGAACTCGGCCTCCCGCACGCTGCGAGTGTTGATGTCCGGCAACGACTTCAGCAGTACCGAGAACAGGCCGCGCCCCTGGCTGTGCATCGTGCGCCACGCGATCGTCGACTGCATGGTGATCTCGGCCCACTGCGGCTCGTACCCGAACTCGACGAATTGATCGACCTGGTTCTTGGCGGTGCGGGTGACCTTGTTGAGCTTCTCCTCGGCGCCAGGGGTGAACGCCCACACCGCGGAGGCCCAGTTCCCGGCGTACTGGCGCATCGACGGCAGGAATGACACCTTGTCGGGCCGGAAATTGCCCAGGATCGGGAAGAACACCAAGGCGCCCACCAGTAGTGCGGTCAGCCACGGTGAGGACATGTCCGTGATCGCATAGCCATGGGCCGCCGGGAAGCCGAGGAACAGGAAGACGCTGGCATAGGCGAACAGGACGTTCCATTCCAGCGGCACTGCCAGCGGGAAGGTGGACACGATGAACAAATGGAAAGCCACCATGACGAGTACGCCGGCCAGAGTCAGCCACCTATTGGTGGAGAACAACAACACCATCGGCGTGGCGATCTCGACCGTGGTGCCCGCGACGTGCGCCATCACGTCGGCGACGCGGGAGGGGCGCAGGTCGCGCGGGAAGTCGCGGTAGTGCACGCGCTTGATCCACTTGAACGGCATCGATGGGCTGTTGCTGACCATGGGGGGGATCACGTTGGAGAAGTGCTTGCCGAACTTCGACACACCGGCGCCGACCCACACCACCACGATCAGAAGCTTGAGCGCGATGATCATGTCGACGAACGGCAGCACGGTGAAGAACACCAGGGCGGGCAGATACTGCTCACCGCGAGCGCCCAAGAAGACGATCTTGTCCCGCAGCCCCATCGTCACCAAGAGGATGATCGGCGCGACGAGGAGTGCCGGGCTGACCAAACCGGACGTGTTGCCCGGAATCGCCCGCGACAGTGAATCACTGTGTGCACCAGGGGAGAACAGCGGGACGATCACGCTGACCAGCAGCGCCACGTAGAGGATGACGTCGAACCAGGTGCGCCGATCCCCGCCGGTGAAGGGCATCCACTTCCATGGGCGCAACCGGATCGTGCCTGGCCGAGCCCAGAACAGGATGCCGCCCGTCATCGGCTTGACCTTCCCGGCCAGGGGTCCCCAGGATCCAGCAACGCCGATGACTTCGAGCAGCACCGTCCAGAGGATCGCCTTCTGGTAGACGATCGGCTGATTCCACCACTGCAGCACGTGCCAGAATGCGGGCAGTCCAGAGGTCAGCGTGGCGATCAGAATGCCGCCGAAGGCGTAGAGCAGCACCAGTTTCGCGATGTAGACGGTGTGCACCATCTTGGGTGAGCCGAATCCGTTCTCAGCCCAGTTGAGCGCGAGGACTCGCGTCCGCTCCATGAGTGGCAGTTGCAGGAAGGTGTCCGGGTCGACGTCGGGTAGATCCGGCTTCATGAATCCCATGTTCTTCTCCTTTGTCGTGAGTGGTAATCGGGATCAGTGGGCGGCGGTGAGTCGTTGCCGCAGTTCGGGTTTCGCGATCTTGCCGACCGCGTTCTTGGGGAGGTCGTCGAGTATCGTGATCTCGACCGGCAGTTTGTACTTGGACAGTGATTCGGCGAGGTGTTGGCGAATCGCGTCGACCTCGAGGCGCTTGCCGGGATGTAGGGAGACGAACAGCACCGGCTCTTCGCCGTATACGGGGTTCGATCGCCCGACGACGGCTGCTTCGGCGACCTCGGAGAGCCCATGCACCACGGCCTCGATTTCACGGGGGTAGATGTTCTCGCCGCCTCGGATGATCATGTCCTTGGCCCGGTCGACGAGGATCAGGTAGCCGTCCTCGTCGAAGCGGCCGACGTCGCCGGTGTGCAGCCAGCCGTCGACGACGGTCCTAGCGGTCTCCTCCGGGCGATTGAGGTAACCGCGCATGACGTTCGGTCCCTTGATGACCACTTCGCCGGTCTCCCCGGTTGGCACCGGCGTACCACTGGGGTCGAGCATGCGGATGCTCTGCCCGGGCAGGGGCAGTCCGACAGTGCCCACCTTGCGTTGACCGGCAGGGGGATTCAGTGTGCTAGCGCATGTTCCCTCGGATAGTCCGTATCCTTCGACGATCGGGATGCCGTAGCGGGTTTCGAACCGCTCCAGTAGTTCGACGCTGGCCGGGGCGGCACCGCAGATGGCGAATCGCACCGAGCTGGTGTCGGGTCGCATCTCGCCGGGCAAACCGCTCAGCATCGTGTAGATCGTCGGTACGGCCGAGAAGTACGTTGCGCCGCTGCGTTCGATCCGCTCGAAGAACGTCTTCGGGCTGAAACGCCCGGCGATCGTGGTATGGCCGCCGGCCAGCAGCGGCGCCAAAGTGCTGATGACAATTCCGTTCACGTGGAACAGCGGCAGGATCAGCAGGCAGTGATCGGCGTCGGTCAGCGACACCGCGTCGATGACGCCGCGACACATGGCGAGCAGATTGGCGTGGTCGAGCATGACGCCCTTCGGACGGCCCGTGGTCCCGCTGGTGTAGATCAGCAGCGCGAGCCCGTCGTCGGCAGGATCCGTGTCCGGCACCGGCGCAGAGGCTGTGGCCGCGGTCATGTCTGCTGCTGTCAGCACCGTGTGCGGGCCGGTGTCGAATTCTGGTGCGGCATCGACGATGAGCAGTTTCGCGTTGGCGTCGGTGAGCTGATAGCCGACCTCGGCGGGTCGCAACGACGGATTGATCGGCGTGACCGCCGCACCCAGACGCCACGCTGCGAACAACGCGACCACCAGTGCGGTCGTATTCGGCAGCATCGCCGCCACCACGTCACCGGACCTGACGCCGGCCCGATGCATGACGGTGCTGGCGCGGCAGACGGACTCGGCGAACTCACGGTTGTCGAGGCTGATCTCATCGTCGGCGATGGCAGGCAAGCCCGGGTTGGTCGACGCCCGTAGTCCGGGCAGGTCCCGCAGATTCATGTGTCCTCCTCGGTGGAGCGCGGCATGTGATGGGTGGCAACGCTATGCAGCGATGTGATGACTGACACCGTCGTCGGCGGATGAAGATCGCTGGGGCTTTTGTGCTCGAGCGACAAGGCGGCCTCAGAACTGACCGCAGTTGGGCGTGGTGGGAACCCCATTGAAGCGGTCGGTGACCCAGGCCATGCTGCGCTCGCCGTCGACATAGAGGGGTAGCAGGTTGTTGAGGTCCAGCTTGTTGAACAGCGGAGGCTGCTCGTTGGTCCAGAGTTGGACGTCGGCGCCCATCGCGCACCAGTCGGCGGCGGTGCTGCGGGCCGCCTGATAGGGCACCAGGGGATCCCATCGGTTGTGCGAGATATATACCGGCGCTGAGGGTTTGATGTTGCCGACGCGCTGGGCTGCCAGGAGTGACTTGAAAGGATCGTTGGACACCAAGGCGTTGAGGTCGGTGTTGAACCAGGGCTGTAGGTGCCGAAACGCGTAGTCGATGCCGCCTTGTAGGAAGCACGTATGCCCGGACCAGTCGAGCATCTGCAGCCCGCGCGGGGTCAGGGTGTCGCGGATGGGTTGTTCAGTCTGTGGATAGGACGCAAAGATCCCTCTCAGCAGATACCCGGCCAACACGGCGAAGAAGTTGCCGTCGATACCCGGGATCGCTTCGACGACATCGGTGACCGGGGCGTCGGCGAAGATGCCGACGACGTGGAGTTCGGGCCCGTAGGTGGCGGCCAGTTCACCGGCTGACAGTGAAGCCTGACCGCCGGATGCATAACCCCAGAACGCCACGGGGCCATGCGAATCCAGTGAAGTGCCGGGCAGCTTCATGGCGGCGCGCGCAGCATCGATCAACGCGGTGCCTGCCGCGACCCGAGAGGAATTGCGGAGACCCAGGGCCGTGGATGCCCATCCCGACGCCGTCGGTGACCACGATGGCGAATCCGCGGGCCAGCAACGTGGCGATGAAACCTTCCTCCATGTTCAACATCAGGTCGAGCCCTTGCGAGAAATGGATGCCCTGATTGAACAGTCGCGACGGGGCACACTGCTCACCCGCGCCGTAAGGTCCTGTCGCGTAGGCGATCAACGGGCGGGGACCCTTGCCGGGCCACGGCACGTCGGGCTCGATGTAGGTACCAGTGACCGCGACCGGATTTCCCTGTGCATCGTTGCTGCGGTACATGATCCGCGTCCCAGTCCCGACGTAGGCGCCCAATTGACCAGACGGCTCCAGGACGAGGCGTGACGGCTCGGTGCGGATCAGATCGCCCGGGTTGCCTGGCGGCAGCGGTGTCGGCGGCGTGTAGAACTCCTCGTACTGGGTGTCGTCGGCCTGCGCGTAAGGGACAACGGTGATGCTGATGAGTACGACGACGGCGAGCACGATCACCGCCAGCGCTTGAGCAGTGGATTTTCTGGCGACCGTCATGTGCGTGCTCCTTGTGGGGTGTCGTCGGCGCCGATCTGCGGAGTCCGGACCGGGGTGGCCGGCCACGCCGACGTGGCGATGTGATGGCCGAGAACGCTAGGAAGCGATGTGACCCGCGACATCGTCCGCGGCCGATGAAGAGCGGCACGAGCTTTGTTTTCCGACAACAATCTTTGAACCACGGTGGAATGGGTTGTGTCGCCCAAGCTCGAACGGACCAGGGTGAAATGGCAACCAGCGGCCGCGTGACGATCTACCGTTCACACGTGACGAATACTCGTCTCGACACCGACCTAGATCTCAGCCCCTTCATCGCTGAGATCGGCTCCCGGCTGCAGCAGCGGTTGGGCGACTTGTCGTCGGAAATGCGGGTTTCCCTCGAAGAGGACATCCCCGAGCTGCGCGGGGACGCGGGCTTGGAAGAGCTGCTCGGCGCCAGCGTGCACGGCAACGTCGATACCATCCTGCGGGCATTGCGGTATGACATCGCGCTCGAGCACGTCCAGGCGCCGACAGCGGCCATGGAGTACGCCAGGCGCCTCGCTCAACGTGGAGTGCCGGTGCACGCGCTGGTTCGCGCATACCGGCTTGGTCAGCGCCGGATGAACGAGTTCGTCTTCGGAGAGTTGACTGCGCTGGAGCTGGCCCCAGACGTCAAACTCGCCGTCGTCGACGTGGTGACCGGCACCCTGTTCGACTACATCGACTGGATTTCGCAGCAAGTCGTCGTCGTCTATGAGGACGAACGTGAGCGGTGGCTGGAGAACCAGAACAGCATCCGCGCGTTGAGAGTGCGCGAGGTCCTGACGGGCAAGAAGCCCGTGGACATCGACGCCGTAACGACGACCATCCGCTACCCGCTGCGCTGGCATCATCTCGCGTTGGTCATGTGGTACCAGGAGGGCGATGGCCAAGGAGACGAACTAGCTCGGCTGCAACGGTTTCTACGGGACGTGGGGGCAGCAGCTCAGGTGGCGGCGAGCCCCCTGTTCGTCGCCGCAGACCAGGTGAGCGCATGGGGCTGGCTTCCCTTCAAGGAGGCCTTCGATGCGATCGACGTGGTCCGTAGGTTCGCGCTGGCGCGTGCCGATTGTCCCAACGTGGCCATCGGCGTGGCTGCCCAAGGGGTCGAGGGTTTCCGCCGCTCGCATCGCGAGGCCGACGTGGCCCGTCGCGTGGCGATCTCGGGTGGCATGCTGGAGCCGGCGATCGTTGCCGCGACGGATCCGGGGCTGTCGGTTGCCGCGCAGTTCGGCGGTGACATCGTTCGTGCCCGTGAATGGGTGGCCGACGCCTTGGCCGATCTGGCGACCGACACCGAGAATGACGCGCGCCTGCGGGAGACATTGCGGGTGTTCCTGCGTTGCGGTGGCAGCTACAAGACCGCCGCCGAAGAGCTGGGCATGCACTTCAACTCGGTGAAGTACCGGATCAACCGGGCGGTGGCCAGAAGGGGACGCCCGATCGAACAGGACCGTCTCGACGTCGAGTTGGCCTTGGTCGTCTGCCAGTGGTACGGCGCTGCCGTGTTGATGCCAGACATGCCATAGCCCGAAGGCAGCCGCGGTTCGCGGACGACAATGACGCGGTCAAGCTTTGTTCGATGCGGACGAAGCCTTCGGTACGTCGGCTCAATACGCTGCACCACATGGACCTAGCGCCGACGCGGCGCCGATGTGGTGATGGAGGCGTCGTATGTCGAATCATGCTGCAATCAACTGCAATTCCGGAGTCGACGAACTGGCCGCACCGTTGGACTTGTTGTTGACCAGCTCGGCGCTCGGGGTTGGGCAGAGGATGCTGCCCAACGTCGCATGGAGCAGGCTCGCTCTCAACCTCGCCCGGCGGCCACGAAGAGTGGTGGCTCGGGCAACGGATCTGGGCTGGGAGCTCGTCGGCATCGCCGACGGTCGCTCCAAGCTGACACCAGCCAAGGGCGACAAGCGTTTCGCGGATCCGGCATGGCAGAGCAATCCGACGCTGCGGCGCACGATGCAGACCTATATCGCCGCCACTGCCGCAGTCGAGCAACTCTTCTCCGACGCCGATCTCGATTGGCGAGACGCTGAACGGATTCGCTTCGTCATGGACCTTCTCGTGGAAGGACTCTCGCCGAGCAACAATCCGGCGCTCAACCCCTTGGGGTGGAAGGCGCTCATCGACACCGGCGGGCTCAGCGCGCTGCGCGGACTGCGAAACTTCCTCGGCGACATGAGGTCCGCACCCCGGGTGCCTTCGATGGTCGACCCCAACGCCTTCACGCTGGGAGAGGACCTCGCCGTCACGTCCGGTTCGGTGATCTTCCGATCGGACGTGTTCGAATTGATTCAATATGCGCCGCAAACCAATGAGGTCACGGCCGTTCCGTTGCTCATGGTGCCACCGGTGATCAACAAGTTCTACATCATGGACATCGCGCCTGGGCGCAGCATGATCGAGTACTTCGTGCAGCAGGGTATTCAGGTGTTCGCGATCTCATGGCGCAATCCGACTGCAGAGCAGCGAGATTGGGGACTCGATACCTATGGCAGCGCCATCCTCGACGCGCTAGAGGTCGTCGAGAAGATCACCGGATCAGGTTCGACCCACCTGCAGGCGTCGTGTTCTGGCGGGATGCTCGCCGCGATGACCGCCCACCACTTGACCGCGACCGGCCAGAAACACCGGTTCGCCAGCCTGACGTTGATGGTGACCGTGCTCGACCAGAGAAAGGCCGGCTTCGCCGCCGCCGCGATCGACGAACAGGCGGCGAACATCGCCACTGCGCTGTCCGCGCGTAAGGGCTACCTGGACGGACGAACCCTCGCCGAGGTCTTCGCCTGGCTGCGTCCCACCGACCTCATCTGGCGGTATTGGGTGAACAACTACATCGAGGGCAAGTCTCCGGACCCATTCGACGTGCTGTTCTGGAATGCCGACACCACGCGGATGGCCGCGGCCCTGCATCGAGACCTGGTCTTCACCGGAATGCGGAACGCTCTGGCGACACCGGGTTCGGTCAGCATGTTGGGAACGCCGATCGACCTGAGCGCGCTCACCGTCGACACCTACGTCGTCGCCGGAGTCGCCGATCACATCTCGCCGTGGCAAGCCTGCTACCGCAGCGCCCAGCTGTTGGGGAGCAGGGACATTCGGTTCGTGCTGTCGTCCAGTGGGCACATCGCGTCTTTGGTGAATCCGCCGGGTAACACCAGGGCATCGTATCGGGCGGCGGCCGTCGGCGGTTCGGACTCCGAGGGGTGGGCCGAAACCGCCGAGCTGCATCACGATTCGTGGTGGCCCGACTTCGTCACATGGCTGCAGGAACGGGGCGGGGACGTGATCGACGCTCCGGATCGGCCCGGCGGATCCAGCATGCCGTCGCTCGAGCCGGCACCGGGCAGTTACGTGCGTGAACGGTGACACCCCGCCGGCAACTCGTCTCGGCGCTCGGACAACAGATCCGGGTGGACGTCCGACGGGGTACTGGAGTTCCGTTGGTGCTGTGCAACGGCATTGGCGCCAGCCTCGAAGTGCTCGATCCGCTCGTAGCGGAGCTCGATCCCGACATTCCCATCGTGCGCTTTGACGTGCCTGGCACCGGGGGTTCACCGGATTCACCTCTGCCGTACGGGTTTCCGTACCTGGCGGTCGTGCTAGGCCAAGTGCTGAGAAAGCTTGACCTGGACACTTCACGCGTCGACGTCCTCGGCTTGTCATGGGGCGGAGCGCTCGCCCAGCAGTTCGCCTTCCAGAATCCACGCCGCTGCCGCCGGCTAATCCTCGTCTCGACGGGGACCGGCCTGATAATGGTGCCCGCTCGACCCGCCGTGCTCGCGAAGATGCTCACGCCGCGCCGATTCCTCGACCACGAATATGCGGCCAGGATCGCGGGTGGCCTCTACGGCGGGACGGTTCGCACCGATCCAGCCGCGGTGGAACGACTGTTCGACCGGCAATTGATGGCCGGCTCACGGTTTGGCTACCTCCACCAACTGCTCGCTGGATCGGTTTGGACGAGCGTCTTCGCGCTGCCGGTAATGCGACAACGAACGCTCATCATCGCCGGGCTCGACGACCCCATCGTTCCCTTGTCGAACGCCGAGATCCTGCACTGCCTTCTGCCGCACTCGACGCTGCACCTGCACTCCGGCGGCCATGTCGATCTGATCACCAACGCCGCCCAACTCGCGCCTGTCATCGACATGTTCCGAAACAGCGATTGACGACGTGTAGCTCCGTGGCCCAGATACGCGCCCCGAACGCGCAACGGTCATCGAGATGTTTCGACGCCACGATTGAGGATGCCGCGGCCCTACGTGATGAATCGGCGGGTCTGGCGTAGCAGGTAGGTGCGGAGGGTGTCGTCGTCGACGTCGGCGGCCAGGGGGTGCATGACGGCCACGCCGATGGCGCCGGACAGCATGGCGGCCCCCAATCGCGCTTCGTCGCCGACGTCGCCGATGAGAGCCCCGTACAGGCGTGTCATGAACTGTTGAAACGGCGGATGCTCTGACAGCAGTCGTACGACGACGGGATCGAATTGCAGTGTGCTGGCGGCCTTGCGGTCGGCGATGGCCACGTCGATGACGGCAGCCAACAGCACTTGACGGGAGCGTTTTGCGCTGGGCTGGGCTTCGGCGGCTTCCAGTGCGGCCGTCAGCTTGGCGAGCGTGCGTTCGGTGACGGCGATGACGATGTCGTCCTTGGCCTGGAACTGACGGTAGACCGCCGCCTTGGTGACACCGATCGCGTCGGCGATCATCTGCAACGAGGTACCGCTGACGCCGTGTTCGGAGAACAGGGCAAGGGCGGCGTCGAGCACCCGCGTCTGGGCGGGGCTGCGCGGTGGTGCGTCATCCGGGGCGCGGTCGGTCACGACGTCACACACTAGCTGATCGGGCCTTGACCCTTAGTTGTCGATCGGCTACTTTACACGTAGTCGATCGGCAACCGAGCCGGCTGGAGCGGCCGCGCAGCGGTGGTTTCGACGAAAGCCCTTCTGCTGGTGAGGATTCACGACATGAGGCGTACCGACGGTGAGCTGATTCTGGTGTGGACGCTGCCGGTGGTGGCATTCATCTGGGTCTCGGCGTTCGTCTTGTTTCCCGGATTCACCCCGCCGATGTCGCCGACGATGACCGCACAGCAGGTCGCAGACTTCTACCGCGATCCAATCAACGTCTCGCGCATTCGCTACAGCATGATCCTGTTCAACTGGTTCTGCGTGGGCCTGATCCCGGTGCTGATCCTGATCGTGATGCAGATCCGGCGGATGGCCCATCGCACGCCGATCTTCTCCTTCGCGATGCTCGGGTGCGTCGCGGGCGGCCCAACCCTGTTCCTCATCGCCAACGTCTGCTGGCTGCTGGCGGCCTACCGCCCGGACCGGAGCCCGGAACTGACCCAGATGTTCAACGACCTGGCCTGGGTCACCTTCACCGTGGGAGTGCCCTTCCTCATCGCGCAGAGCGTGATCCTGGCGCTGGCGATCTACTTCGACCGTCAGCCTCGGCCGATCCTCGCGACGTGGGTGGCGCACTTCAATCTCCTCGTCGCCGCCGCACTGGCGCCCGCCGCGTTCGCCGGGTTGGTGCTGGATGGTCCGGTGGCTTGGGACGGGGCGCTGTCTTTCTGGCTCAAGAACGTTGCCATCGCGACATGGATCGTCGTGATGGGTGTCGTTCTCGCTCAGGCGGTGTACCGCGAACGTGATGAACAGCGGGAGCCGGCCCGGGAACGAGTCGGCTCGTGAGTGCTGTGAGGCCCAAATCGGTGCTGACCCTTGAACCGCCCAACGGTTCCCGGATGCACCGGTTCCTCTGGCACGCCCAGCACAACCCCAAGCGCGAGCTTTGGCTGGCCTGGTGGACTTTGGCCGTCTTCTACCAACTCTTCGGTCTGGTGTTCTTCGTCGTCACCCGCACTCAGCCGCCACCGAGCCCCGATTGGGATGCCGTGCGGGTTGCGCAGTGGTTCGGCGAGCATCATTACGGACTGCTCATCGGATTCGCCATCATGTTCGTCATCACCGGGATGACCGC
The DNA here is from genome assembly GCF_016462545.1 of Mycolicibacterium sp. Classification (GTDB taxonomy): domain Bacteria; phylum Actinomycetota; class Actinomycetes; order Mycobacteriales; family Mycobacteriaceae; genus Mycobacterium. The sequence continues at coordinate 44,740 of NZ_JAEMTA010000001.1, forward strand.
CATCATCAACGCGCTGATCGCCTATTCGATGCGGCGGATGTCGGTCAGCCCCGTCTTCGCCTATTCGTACCTGGTGATGTACTCGCTCAGCGCGGTGCCGGGGATGCTGCTGCTGTGCATCGTGCTGACCGTCGGGGCCATGCGGCCCGACCGTGATCCCCAATTGCTGCAGTGGCTCTACGACTTCGCCTTTCTTTCGTTCGCCGGGACCATGGGAGTGTTCCTGATCGGCTCGCTGGTGTGGATGCTGGCGATCCTCATCGACAAGAACCGGGTGTTCCCGAAGTGGTTCGGCTACTTCAACCTGTGCAACGCGCTGACCGAGGTCGTCATCGCCCCGGCGTGGATCTTCCACCGTGGCGTGTTCGCCTGGAACGGTCTGATCTCCTGGTGGATCGACATGGTCGTCTTCGGGCTCTACACCGGTGTCTTCATCGTCCTGCTTCGTAGGCTGATCCAGCGCGAGGACTTTGGCACCGGGCCATTACCGGACCTGGCAACCGAGCCCACCCCCGGCGCCATCGCTGAGCTGCAGTCGTGACCAACCGTCCTCGCGCCGACGACCCGTTGGCGACCAATGTCGCCGAGCAACCCGGCCGTCGCGTCCCGGGCCAGCCGGACATGTGGGCGTTCGTGTTGTTCGAAATGCTGCTGTTTACCAGTTATTTCGCTGTCTACCTGTTCAACCGGGCCCAGGACCACGAACTGTATCTCCGATCCCAGGGCGCTCTGGATCTGCGGATCGGCGTCTTCAGCACCATCATGATGTTGACGAGTTCGTGGGCGGTCGCGCGATGCGTTCAGGCTGCCCGTGATGGCCGGTACCCCGCGGCGATGCGCAACGCGTTCGTCACCGTTGCCTGCGGTCTGGTGTTCCTGGGTGCGAAGGTATTCGAGTGGGTGACACAGGTTTGGCGGGGAAACACGTTCTCCACCAATGACTTCTTCCAACACTACTATTTCCTGACCGCGATCCACTGCCTGCATCTGCTCATCGGATTCGTCGCGATCGGCGTCGTCGTCTACCAACTCCGCAGCCCGGCCAGGAGATGTCAGCAGATCATCGAAACGGGTGCCACCTACTGGCACACGGTCGACCTGCTGTGGATCCTGATTTTCGCCATGCTCTACGTCGTGAGGTGATGGGTGAATACAAAGGTCGATCGGAGACTGCTGGCCGCGTGGTTGGTTCTAACCGCTCTGACCCTGACATATCTGTGGCTAGACCACTCGGCCAGCCACGACGGTGTGCTGACGCCGGACATCGTCGTCACGGTGAGTGCGATCTCGATCGCTCTCATCAAGGTGCGCCTCATCTTCCGCGAGTTCATGGAGGTCCGACATGCCCCAGTGCTGCTATGCCGCCTCACCGATGCCTGGGTCCTACTCATCGCGGTAGCGCTGCTCGGCAGTTACTTCGTCGGGATGGTACTGAGCTAGAGCCAAAGCGCGATCTCATGAGTGGCCCTTGCTGTCGGCGGCCCGCACCAATCGTCGTTGTCGGCAGCCGACGATTGCAAAACCGGCAGGCGGCGAGCACAAGTGGCCCGCACTTCCGTCGGACGGCGCCATGCGGGCTGTTCTACCGATCTCGGGTACCCGAATGACGCCGCGGTGCCGTCACCGGCATGACTGGACAGATCCCGTGGCTCTTGATCGCTGAGCGCAGCACGCCGTCGTGGGTCCGAAGCGCCGCTCGCATCGCGTGCGCGTCTGACTCCCACCGACGGGTCGAACCCTCAATATCGGTGAACAGGCTGGGTGTCGACGCTCGAAGGCGGCCGCCCCCGCCAACAGGCCAAACGTGACTGACTTTGGCAAACTCGCTCGAAGGTCGGCTATTTCGAGACGGCGCGCAGATCTGCTCTTCCGACAGACCTTCAATCCGTCGCACTCCCACGATGCACACATACACGTTGACGCGATTGTTGATCTCGATGAGCACCGCAGCCAGAACCTCCCTCACCACCGTCGCCGGTCGACGATCAGCGGAGGTCGCGCTCCTGCGCAGGCGACCCCGATGGCCGACGACGTCAACCCAGCAGGGGTGTGAGCCGGGCGACGCCATCCCACAACGAGGGCACGCAGCGGGTCATAGCCTGGACGTGGTCGACGTCGCCGGAGAGTGCGAGGCCCGCAATGAGGGAGCCCGCCGATGTTCGGATCGGTACGGCCACGCAGGCCGAGGTCGGGTCCAGTTCACGGGCCTGGGTGGCGAAGCCGTCGCCGCGCACCTTGGTCAGTTCGGTTCGCAGTTCTGCCTCGGTGGGTATCGCCCGCACCGACGGTGTCGCGCTCGGTGTCAGAAGTGCGCGCGGGTCGTCCTTTTCGGCAAGCAGCAGCTTGCCGAGTGCGCTGGCATGCAGGTTCTTGTTGAGGAACGACTCATCATGCGGTGGAGGGTATTCCGAATCGACGTCGGCCAGCCGCACGGCGACGTTGGTGAAGTAGGCCAGATGAACGCCGAACCGGACGGTCAGCCTCAAGTCCTCGAGCACCGCGCGGGCCGCGGCGGGTACCGTCGGTGCCACCGCGGCGTCGATGAGAACGCCAATCTTGTGGCCGAGGGCGAACCCCGTCAGGTCCGGCAATCGCACCAGATAACCCTCCCCGACGAGGATGTTGAGCAGTCGGTACGTCGTCGCGGACGGCAGATCCAGCGCCGCCGAGATCTCCTTCGCAGTCACGCCCGCCCCGGCTACTGCCACCTGTTCGAGCACGCGCAGCGCGCTCTGCACCGCCTTCGGTTGGCGCCCGGAGAAGGAGTTCACGGCGCCCGTCATCGCCGCACCTCCCACGGTTGGTAGGTCATCAGCAGATCATCGGCAACGGGTTCGTCGTAGACGCCGACGTTCTCCAGGCGTGCGGGGAAACGGCTCACGCGCACCAGGAATATCGTTGCGCCGACCACCATCAGTGCGACGTAGGCGGCGGTGGCCGCGCCGGCGAAGAAGGTCCGGGAAAGAGCCGACCAGATGATCAGAGCCGCCATGACGGTGGCGGTGGCGATTCCGAAGATGATGGGCGCCGTGGAGAGTTCACCGATCTTGCGGAGAAACGCAGGCGTCGCGATGCAGACGAGGATGTAGGCGATGACGTAGCCGTGGGCGGACACCGCGAGCAATCCCATCAGCACGTCATGCGGCGATCCCGAGATCCACAGATAGGCGATCGGCACCGCCACGACAAAGGGGACCGCGGTCAGCAAGGCTATGTGCGGCGTCTGGAATCGACGGTGCGTACGGCCCAGCCGGGCGGGCAGGACGCCCTCGCGGCCCATGGCAAACAGTGTGCGGGAGAGCGCGGTGGTGGATCCCATCACACACGCGAGCCAGGACGCGAGGATGCCGAGCTCCATGAGGACCGACAGTGCCGAGGACACCTCGCCCGAAACCCCGGCGGCTTCGGGGGGCAAATAGAGCACGATCGCCAGCGAGTCGCCTTGGCGAACGGGGCCTGCCAACTGCAGGTACGCCGCCCCCACGTAGAGCGCGCCAAGGACGAGTGGGGTCCATTTCACGGCCCGGGGGACCGCGGTCAACGGATTTCGCGACTCCCGCGCCACGGTGGTGGCGCTCTCGAATCCGACGTATGAGGTGATGGCGATCAACAGAGCGAAGCCGACGGTCGAACTGGTCCAAGGGGGATCGTCCAGTACCCGCGCGCTTCGTTCGGCGCCCCACGATTGCGCGAAGGCGACGATCAGTACGGCCGACGCGACCACGATCGCGAAGGCCTCCACGGCAAGGGTGATCCGCGATGACACCTGAACGCCACGGACCATCAGCGCGAGCGCCAGACACCCGACGACCACCGCGGCGACGGCGACCGTCGTCGTGGACGCCGGAACGCCCACACGGCCGAGCAGCGCCGTCGAATAACTTGCCGCACCAAGGACGCTCGCCATCGCCGCAGAGGCGTAGCCGATGACAAGGGACCATCCGCCGGCGAATCCCGTTCGCGGGCCTAGGCCCTTGGCGATGTAGCTGTACAGGCCGCTGACGGCCACCATCCGAGTGGCGAACTGCGCCACGCAATATCCGACCAGCGCCATGAGTACCGCCGCGGCGACGAACACGGCGATTGTCGCCCGGCCCGCGCCGGGAATGACGAGCGCGGGCAGCGTCACCATGACCGCCGACGGCGCGACGGCGGAGACCGACTGGGCGAGCACCTGAACGAAGCTCAACCGACCCCGGCCGAGACCGTCGACGGGTGAGCTGGTCCTGATCTTCGGGTTCCTCGCCACGGCATACCTCACTTCACCTGCGCAGTTTGACCTGCGCGCTAAGCACCGTAGCCCGCTGGAACGCTTTCGGTACGCAGTACTCGGTGAACTTCCCGTCATCCCAAATGAGAATCGAAGGGGGACGTGGAGTGCCTGCACCAGCGTATGACAAGGAGAACCCAGTCCGACGTGCGGTGGACGTCCCTGCCGAATGAGAATGCGCCGAGCCAGCCGAATGAGAATGGCAGCGCGCCGAATATCCATTCGAATTTTTGCGTGACACGGGCCACATTCGAGTCATAGCGTCGGTCCAGGCCGTCACCGACGGAAGCGTGCACTGCATCGGAAATATCAGTGGCACAGTTCAATTCACATCGCGCATGAGGACTCCATGACCACGATCGAGAATGCGCTCATCGCGCTCGACCCAACCGTCGTCGAATTCACGTCGACTCCGAAGCACATGTTCATCGACGGCTCATGGGCATCGGCGGCATCCGGACGAACTTTCGACACCGTTGACCCGGCGACGGGCCGCGTGATCACCTCGGTACCCCACGCGGGCAGTGAGGACGTCGAGCGTGCCGTGATGGCCGCGCGCCGGGCGTTCGAGTACGGACCGTGGCGCACCATCACGCCCGCTCAGCGCCAGCGTCTGTTGTGGCAGATCGGCGAGGGCATCCTCGCCCGCGCCGATCAGTTCGCGCAGCTGGAGTCGATCGACAACGGCAAGTCGGTGGCCGTCGCCCGCGCAGTCGACGTCACCTGGGCGGCGGAGATCTTCTTCTACTACGCGGGCTGGGCGACGAAGATCGAGGGGCGCACCATCCCCGTGTCCGTGCCATGGGTGCCAGGCGGACGGTTTCATGCCTTCACGCTGCGTGAGCCCGTCGGCGTCTGCGCGCAGATCGTGCCGTGGAACTTCCCGCTGGTGATGGCGGCGTTCAAGCTCGCACCGGCATTGGCGTGCGGGAACACCCTCATCCTCAAGCCCGCCGAGCAGACCCCGCTGACCGCGTTGCTGCTCGCTGAGGTCATCGCCGAGGTCGGCTTGCCCGATGGCGTGGTCAACGTCGTCACCGGATTCGGCGACGTCGGCGCGGCCCTCTCCTTGCACCCCGACGTCGACAAGGTCGCCTTCACCGGGTCGACAGAGGTGGGCAAGAAGATCGTGGCGGCCGCTGCAGGCAACCTGAAGAAGGTGTCACTCGAGCTGGGCGGCAAGAGCCCACAGGTGGTCTTCGCCGACGCGGACCTCGACAGCGCCGTCCCCGGGGTGGCCGCTGGCTTCCTGTTCAACCACGGGCAAGCATGCACCGCGGGAACCCGACTGCTCGTGGAGGATGTGATCTTCGATGAGTTCACCTCGGGCATAGCAGACTTCGCCCGCACCCAGAAGATCGGACCGGGCCTTGATCCGAGCAACGACATCGGCCCGCTGATCTCGGCTGAGCAGCTTCACAAGGTAACCGGCTATATCGATTCCGGAATAGCAGACGGCGCAAGGGTTCTGGCCGGCGGATCGCGTCACGGCGCGGAGGGCTTCTACGTGGAGCCGACGCTGCTGGTTGACGTCGAGCGTAACTTCAGTGTCTATCAGGAGGAGATCTTCGGACCCGTGGCCGTCGCGGTGCCGTTCTCGCGTGCCGAGGGGATCGGGGTCGCGGCCAACGACACGCCCTACGGGCTCGCCGCCAGCGTGTGGACCCGCGACGTCTCCAGGGCACACGACGTCGCCGCCCAGATCAAGGCTGGAACCGTATGGGTGAACTGCCACAACGCGTTCGACACGGCGTTGCCGTTTGGCGGCTACAAGCAGTCGGGCTGGGGACGTGAACTTGGCGAGGGCGCCATCGCCGATTACACCCAGTCGAAGTCCGTCAACATCGCACTCTGATATCAGCCGACCCAACCCTCCTCAGAAAGTCGGGAAATCATGACCCTCAAGGAACCGCCGCCCGCTTTGGGCACCAATACAGCCGCTCCGTCGACGAAGCTCGCGGGCAAGCTCGGGCCAGGGGCCATCGTGTTCATGGTCGTCGCGGCGGCCGCCCCACTGACCGTGATCGCAGGCACGGTGCCGATCGGCATCGCCGCGGGCAACGGAGCCGCCTTCCCGGCGTCCTATCTGGTCTGCACAGTCGTCCTGCTGTTCTTCGCCGTCGGCTTCACCGCGATGGCCAAGCACGTCACGGGCGCGGGTGCTTTCTACACGTACATCACTCAGGGGCTCGGTAGGCATACCGGGCTCGGTGCAGCGTTTCTGGCGCTTCTGTCCTACACCGCGGTCCAGGGTGGCGTGTACGGCTACCTCGGTGCGGCGATGAACGATCTCGTCACGTCCCACGGTGGACCCGAGATCCCCTGGTATCTCTGGGCTGTCGCCATGATGGCCGTGGTCGCCGTGCTCGGCTACCGCCACATCGAACTCTCCGGCAAGGTGCTCGGCGTCCTACTGCTGTGCGAGGTCGGCATCGTGCTGATCATCGACGCCGCCGTGATCGTCAACGGCGGTGGCGACGCGGGCTTCTCGGCCGCAGCCCTGAGTCCCAGCCAGTTCTTTGCGGGCGCGCCGGGAATCGCATTGATCTTCGCGCTGGCCGGCTATATCGGATTCGAGGCCACCGCGGTGTTTCGGGACGAGGCACGCGACCCGGCGCGCACCATCCCTCGGGCAACGTACATCGCTCTAGTCCTCATCGGCGCCTTCTACGCGCTGTCGAGCTGGGCCATGGTGAGCGCATGGGGCGACGAAGGTGCCGTCGCACTCGCCACCAACAACCCCGAGGGGATGATCACCGAGACGGCCAAGAAGTACGTCGGCGCCGTCGCGGGCGACTTAGTCCAGATTTTGTTGATCTCCAGCCTCTTCGCTGCCCTGCTCGCCTTCCACAACGTCCTGTCGCGGTACATCTTCTCGCTGGGCAATAGTGCGGCGTTACCGGCACGATGCGGCCGGGCGCACGCCAAGCACTCGTCCCCGTACATCGCCTCGGTCGTGCAGACCGTCTCGGCTCTGGTCCTCGTGGTGGCATCGGCGCTGGCCGGTCTCGACCCCGTCACCGAGGTGTTCGCCTGGTTCGTCGGACTGTCCTCGGTCGGAATCACTGCGCTGATGACGCTGACGTCGGTGGCGGTCTTAGTCTTCTTCCGCCGCACCACCGTGGACCGCAGGCCATGGAACACCCTGGTAGCTCCCGCGCTCGGCTTGGTCGGCCTTGGCATCCTGCTGGTCATGACCATCGCCAAACTGCCTCTGCTGGTTGGTGGTTCGAACACCTTGGCCGCCGTCATCGGTGTCCTTCTGATCGGCGTCTTCCTCGGCGGAATCGCCGTCGCGGCGCTGCGCCCCAATTTCACCGACGAATCAATCAAGGACGACAAGGAGATCGCACGATGACCATCGCACCTGCGCGGCACCTCACCGCCGCACATCCACTGAGTGCATTGACCGCCGACGAGATCGATGCGGCACGCGGGATCGTCACCGAGGCTGGACTGGTCGGAGCCGACACTCGGTTCGTCTACGTCGGCCTCGATGAACCCGACAAGGCCACGGTCCATGACTTCTCTTCGGGCGACATCGCCGAGCGCCGCGTCCGGGTACTTTTGCTCGACCGGTCCACGGGAACCGGGTCCGATCACGTCGTCTCGGTGACAGGCAACGCGATCATCTCGTCGAGCGAGGTGGATGCGAGTCGCGAGGGGCACGTGCCGATCCTCGACGCGGAGTTCGAGGACATCGAGTCGTTCCTGCTCATCAGCGACGAGTGGCTGTCCGCGATGAGCACGCGAAACATCAACCCCCAGAACGTCCGTGCGGTGCCGCTATCCGCAGGCGTGTTTGGCCACGCGGACGAGGTGGGCCACCGCATCGTCCGCGTGCTCGCCTTCTTACAGGAGGACGAGTCCGATCTGCCGTGGGCGCACCCGATCGATGGTGTCGTCGCCTACGTCGATCTCACGGAGCGCCGCGTCGTCCGCGTCATCGACGACATCCAACTGCCCGTGCCCGCGGAGCGCGGTGAGTGGGACGCTGTGCCGCATGCCATGCCCACGCGCACCGATCTCAAGCCCATCGAGATCACCCAGCCCGACGGTGCCAGCTTCACCGTCGACGACAACGAGATCACCTGGGCCGATTGGAAGTTCCGGTTTGGGTTCGACGTCCGCGAGGGTCTTACCCTGCATCAGTTGGCGGTCAGCGGCCGTCCCGTGGTCTACCGCGCCTCGATCGCCGAGATGGTGGTGCCCTACGCCGATCCGTCGCCGGTCCGCTACTGGCAGAACTATTTCGATCAGGGCGAGTACCTGTTCGGGCGTTATACCAACTCGCTGGAACTCGGGTGCGACTGCCTCGGCGAGATTACGTACTTCGACGCTACGATCGCCGACGAATCCGGGCATCCCCGGGTGATGAGGAACGCCATCTGCGTGCACGAGGAGGACTACGGCGTGCTGTGGAAGCACACCGACATGTTCAATGGGATGGCCGAGACGCGGCGGTCACGCCGTCTGGTGATCTCCTTCTTCCTCACCATCGGCAACTACGACTACGGCTTCTACTGGTACCTGTACCTCGACGGCACCATCGAACTGGAAGCGAAGGCCACCGGCATCGTGTTCCCGTCCGCCTACCGTGGGCCCGACGGCTATGCGACCGAGATTGCGCCGGGTCTCGGCGCTCCGTTCCACCAGCACTTGTTCTCGGCGCGGTTGGACATGGAGGTCGACGGCAGTACCAACGTCGTCACCGAGGTCGACGCGGTGCCCGTGCCGATGGGCCCAGAGAACCCATGGGGCAACGCATTCCGCGCCAAGAAGACGAAGATCACCAGCGAGGCCGACGGTCAACGGCTCGCCGACAATTCGAAGGCCAGGGTCTGGCACGTCACCAACCCTGCCAAGCAGAACCGGCTCGGCCAGGACGTGGGGTACGCCCTGTACCCCGAGGGGCAGCCGGTGCTGCTCGCTGACCCGACGAGTTCCATCGCGCAGCGCGCGGCGTTCGCGACCAAACATCTGTGGGTCACGCAATACGACAGGGGCGAGCGCTATCCCGCCGGCGACTTCGTCAACCAGAACCCGGGTCGTGCGGGGTTGCCTGCCTTCGTCGCGGGGGACCGCAACCTCGATGGCGAGGACGTCGTGCTCTGGCACACGTTCGGGTTGACTCACTTCCCGCGACCCGAGGACTGGCCGGTGATGCCCGTCGACTATGCCGGGTTCAAGCTCAAGCCCATCGGATTCTTCGACCGCAATCCGGCGCTGAACGTGCCGGCGAGCACGTCGAAGCACTGCTGTTCGGAGTGACGGATGCCGGCCGCTCCCGCTCCGGACAGCTCCGTGCTCACCTGGGTGGGGCGAGCGGCGGCCGTGCTGGCGGCCTTCTCCGCCGCGCTGCACGCTGCCTCGCTCGGCCATGTCGCTCACCACGGCGGCCCTCTTGCCGCGACGGCGATGGTCGCCATGATCTGCGGCTGCCTGTGGTGTGCCCGCCATCTGTGGGGCCGCGCAGCCCCCGCGGATTGGGCGGCGGTGGCCGTCATGAGTCTGGTGATGATCGCTCTGCACGTACCGATCGGTGTCACGACGCACGTGCATTCGGCGTCTCTCACACCGGTGGCACATCTGCCGGTGGGGCAGGCGATGCCGCTGATGTCCATGGCCGTGATGGCGGCTGTGACGGAAGCTGCGATTGCAACCATCGCGCTGGTCATCAGCACTAACCTGAGAAATCGCCGTCTGTTCCAGGTCCCGTGATCTCCGGGACCCCTGAAGGGAGAAAGCCGACATGACCGGCGTTGCGCATCGCGCATACCGTGAGGCCCGCGACGTACTGCTGGAATCTTACGGCGATCACGACGCCGCGGCCGTCAGGTTCGCCTGGCCTGAGCTCGGCGAGTCGTTCAACTGGGCCGTCGACTGGTTCGACGTGATCGCCCGCGGCAATTCGCGGACGGCGCTGTGGATCGTCGAGGAGGACGGAACAGAGGCGAAGTACGGCTTCGACGAGATGGCCCACCGCTCCGATCAGGTTGCGCGATGGCTTGAAGCGCTCGGAATCAGCAAGGGTGATCCGGTGATGCTGATGCTCGGCAACCAGGTTGAGCTGTGGGAGTCGATGCTTGCGGTGATGAAGATCGGCGCGATCCTGATGCCGACCACCACCTCGGCGGGGGCCGCCGATCTGACCGACCGTGTGAGTCGCGGGCGCGCCTGTGCCGTGATCGCCAATGCGGTCGACGTCGAGAAGTTTGGCGACGTCCCCGGCGACGTCCTCAGGATCTGCGTCGACGATGCCGACGGGTGGTTGAACTACGTGGACGCCTACGCCATCACGGATCCCGCTCCGTTCGCGACGACGACCGCCGCGAACGACCCGCTGCTGTGGTACTTCACGTCGGGTACCACCAGCAGGCCAAAGTTGGTTCAGCACAGCCAGATCTCGTATCCGCTGGGCCACCTGACGACGATGTACTTCCTCGGCTTGCGGCCGGGGGATGTGCACCTGAACATCAGCTCGCCAGGTTGGGCCAAGCACGCTTGGAGTTGCTTCTTCGCGCCGTGGATCGCCGAGGCGACGATCTTCGTCTACAACTACACCCGATTCGACCCGAAGGGCCTGCTGCACCACATGCGTCGCGTAGAAGTGACCACGTTCTGCGCACCCCCGACGGTGTGGCGGATGCTCATCCAGGCCGATCTCTCCGGCGGCGCCGGGACCTTGCGTGAGGCGATCGGTGCCGGTGAGCCGCTCAATCCCCAGGTCATCTCCCACGTTCAGCGCGAGTGGGGGCTCACCATCCGCGACGGCTTCGGCCAGACGGAAACGACTGCGTTGGTGGGCAATACAGCGGGCTCACCATTGAAGGCCGGGTCCATGGGTCGGCCATTGCCCGGTGTTCCCGTCGTCATCGTCGATCCGCTGACCGGTGAGCGTGCCGATGAGGGTGAGATCTGCCTCGACCTCGATGCGGCTCCGGTCAATCTGATGACCGGCTACGTCGACGACGACGGCAAAAACGCGGCCGTCACCGCCGGCGGTTACTACCACACCGGTGACGTCGCGAGCCGCGACGCCGAGGGGCACATCACCTATGTCGGCCGGACTGACGACGTCTTCAAGTCCTCCGATTACAAGGTGTCGCCGTTCGAGCTCGAGAGCGTGCTGATCGAGCATCCGGCTGTCGCCGAGGCGGCGGTCGTGCCCGCGCCGGACCATACCCGGCTCGCCGTGCCCAAGGCCTACGTGGCCTTGGCTGCAGGCTGGGAACCCAATGCCGACAATGCCTTCCAGATCCTCACGTATGCCCGCGAGCATCTGCCACCATATCTACGGATACGACGAATCGAGTTCTACGAGCTCCCAAAGACCATCTCCGGAAAGATCAGGAGGGTCGAGCTGCGGGCCAGGGAGCAGGCCGCGGCCGATGGCGGGGAGCGGCTGGCGTCGGAGTGGCGTGACAGCGATCTCACCACCGATGTGGGCCAATGAGTACGTCCTACGACCGTGGCGACGCAGAACCGGGTCTGCTGACCCACACGATCGGCCAGGCCCTCAGCCGGGCGGCCGGGCAATGGCCGCACGGTGAGGCGTTGGTGGACGTGCCCGCGGGAAGGCGGTGGACGTATTCGCAACTGCGGCGGGACGTTCGCCGTCTGGCATCGGGACTGCTGGCAGCGGGACTGCAGAAGGGCGACCGCGTGGGGGTGTGGTCACCGAACCGCTGGGAGTGGACGGTGGTCCAGTTCGCGACCGCCGAGATCGGCGTCGTCCTCGTCACGATCAACCCCTCGTACCGTGCCCACGAACTCGAGTTCGTGATCAAACAGGCGGACATTCGTTGGGTGTTCGCCGCGCAGCGGTTCAAGGACTCCAACTATGCGCGCATCCTCGACGACGCCGCAGCGTCCTGTCCTGGACTGGAGACCGTCGCGCTCTTCGGCACCGACGAGTTCGCGGGACTGTTTGCAGAATCCGGAGACGACCAGGCGATCGACGCGGTCGCCGCGACGCTGTCTGCGACCGATCCCATCAACGTGCAATACACCTCGGGCACGACGGGCCGACCCAAGGGTGCGACGTTGTCACACCGCAACATTCTGAACAACGGGTACTTCGTCGGCGAGCTTCTCTCGTACACCGATGCCGACCGGGTGTGCATACCGGTGCCGTTCTACCACTGCTTCGGCATGGTGATGGGCAATCTTGCGTGCCTCACGCATGGTTCGGTGATGGTCATCCCGGCACCGAGTTTCGACCCCGCGGCGACGCTCGCGGCAGTCCAGGCCGAGGCGTGCACCAGCCTCTACGGGGTGCCGACGATGTTCATCGCCGAACTGGCACTCGAGGAGTTCGACTCGTTCGATCTGTCCTCGCTGCGCACCGGCATCATGGCGGGATCGCCGTGTCCGGAGCAGATCATGCGGCAGGTCGTGTCGCGGATGCACATGGAACAAGTGTCGATCTGTTACGGCATGACCGAGACGTCGCCGGTGTCGACCCAAACGCGCACCGACGACCCGATCGGACTTCGCGTCGGGACCGTCGGGCGGGTTGGCCCGCATCTCGAAATCAAGATCGTCGACGCGGAAACGGGCGACGCGGTCGAACGTGGCGTCATCGGGGAACTGTGCACCCGCGGCTACAACGTGATGCTCGGCTACTGGGACGAACCGGAGAGGACGGCCGAAGTGCTTGACGCCGACGGTTGGATGCACACTGGGGACCTGGCTGTCATGGACGACGCGGGCTACGTGCAGATCACCGGGCGTAGCAAGGACATGGTCATCCGTGGCGGGGAGAACATCTATCCCCGCGAGGTGGAGGAGTTCCTCTACACCCACCCCGACGTGCGCGACGCTCAAGTCGTCGGTGTGCCCGACGAGAAGTACGGCGAGGAACTGATGGCATGGATCGTGCTGCGGGACGGCGCCGCTGCGCTATCTGCGGATGACGTCCGTGCGTTCGCGGCCGATAAGCTTGCGCGACAGAAGATTCCACGTTATGTGCGGATCATCGATGAGCTACCAATGACAGTCACTGGCAAGATACGCAAGGTCGAACTGCGTGAGATGGCCGTCCAGCTGCTCAGCGTCACCCATAGCGCCCCCCGCCTCTACGACAGGTCGACCGACACCTCGAATGACGCCCGGTCGGAGCGGTAGACGTCGCGAGCAAACTCCACGGCCGCCGGCTGCTTCGAAGGCGGTTCTGGTGAGCAAGGTGTCCGCTGAACTCTGTCGGAGGTTGAACTGTGTCCGGGAGGGATCATCGCAATTGTCACAGATTGTCATGAGGATGCACTGCTCGATGGTCTTGGAGACGTAGCGTGGCCTCACGGTGATCGGCGGCGCGCCGCTGTAGATCTGCGATCGCGGCACGCCACGGTCATCGCCGACGCTCTTGAGAGTTGTCTCAGTGGGCACCCAGGGTGCGTTCGGTCTGCAGGTAGACCTGCTCCTGCAGGTGCTCGGTGCGGGACTTCTTGGAGGACTTCTTTTGCTTGGACGGCGTGTGGTAGCCGCCGGTGACGGTGGCCAGGTCGGGGTCGGCGATGACCCGGATCACCCCGGCGGAGCCCTTGCTGGCATGGCCGTAGAACGGTGAACCCAGCTTCATCATCAGCCCGAAGATTCCGCCGGCCTTGGCACCGAAACCGCTGTTGACGCTGCCGGGGCTGACCGCGTTGACGGTGATCCCGTGTCCGTCGAGTCGGCGCGCCATGGCATAGACCCAGAGCAGGTTGGCCAACTTGGCGTTGAAGTAGGCCTGAGTTTGGGAGTACTTGCCCGGGAAGGACCAATCGGTTTCGACGTTCCCGCGCCCCTCGATCAACGCGGTCATGCTGACCACTCGCGACGGTCTTCCCATGGAGTCCGCACCCGCGTGCAGCAGGTCCAGGAGTGCGTCGGTCAGGGCGGCTACCGCGACGTGATTGATGGCCATGGTCAACTCGATACCGTCTGGGGACAGCCGCCGTTCGTTGAACCCGGCGCCGGCGTTGTTGACTAGACCGTGGATGCCCTGGGGGGCTGCGTCTCGGGCGGCCTCTGCGAGCGCTCGCGCGCCGGCGATCGAGCTCAGGTCGGCGGCGACCGGGAGGAATTTGCCCGCTCCGTTGCCGTCGACGACGAGGCTTTCGGCGTTGGTGCGCGCCGCTTCCGGGGTGCGGGCGTGGGTCAGGACGGTGGCTCCCTCGTCACCGAGAAGGCGGGCGGTTTCGTACCCGATGCCGCCCTTGGTGGTGCCGGTGACAAGGATGATCTGGCCCCGCAAACGGCCGTTGGGGGTGGGGGGCTTACTCATTGACATCTCCTAAACGTGAACGGGTTTGGTGTGGGAATGAGGGCGTGGCGCCCGGGATGAGATGCAGTTCGGGCCGGGTCGTCCAGGGCCTGACACCGCGATGTCGACTGTCCCGTGCCCGTGAGGGACAGACCGTGCTGCGCGGTGGGCGACGGGCCGAGGGGCAGGCCGGTTACGACACTGATTGGCGCCCCCGTCGACCGGGACGACGCTGATGAAGCTGGACTCCTTGCTACACAGATATGCGATGGCATCGGCGATCTCGATGGGCTGGGCGGCACGGCCGAACGGAATGGCGGCGACGAAGGTGGGCAGCCGTTTCCGGGCGTTGTCTCGTCTCATCTGCACACCAATCCGGTTCTGTTGACCGGCTTTCTCGGAAGTCCCGGTGACCCAGACGCCTTGCATCGCTGGCGCTGCTTTGTTGGAATGATCGGTTAGAAACGTAACACATAATTGGACTGATCGTTCAAACTGTAGGTAGAGTGGTGGGATGCCACGCGGGAAGACGTTCGATCCGAAGGAGAAGGTCGAGGAGGCGCTCAACCTGTTTTGGCGCGAAGGCTGTGACGCCGTCAGCATTCAAGACCTCGTCGAAGCCCTCGATCTAAACAGGGGCAGTCTCTACGCGACGTATGGCGACAAGGAACAGCTGTGGCGACGTGCGTTGACGCGCTACTGCGAGCAGCGCAGTGCCCATCTGTCCGATCTACTCGACGACCCCACGACGCCGGTGCTGCCACGCATTCGTCGGCTTATGCTCGAAACGGCCAATCCCACCGCCGAACGTCCCCGCGGTTGCCTCGTCGTCAACGCGATCACCGAACGCACCAACGATCCCGCCACGATGGACATCGTGACCCGGCAGATCAGCCATGTGGAAGACCTACTGCGCAAGGCATTCACTCGCGCCCGATCTGGTGGAGAGATCCCCGCCGGATCCTCTCCTCGTCGACTTGCCCGGTTCGTCGTGGTCACGCTTCAGGGACTGCAGGTGTACGACCGCGCGTTGGCTGATCCGCGAAGGGCGCGGGATGTCGTCGACGTCGCCATGTCGGCGATTTGCTCCGGCGCCGTCGTGGGGGGTCAACCCTAACCAGGGGGACGCTCGGCGAGTCGATCCCGCCTGGCCTCGACCGCCCTATCCACCAGGATCCGACGATTACGCGTTCCGCCCTGCTTGGCGAAGCTGGCGCCCCGCGAGAGCGCAGGCAGGGCGCGGGCATGCCGGCCCAGTGCACCATTCAGCAGCGACACATGGAGAGAAGCGATGCAGTACACCACATTCGGCAACAGCGGACTCACAGTCTCCCGGCTCTGCCTGGGCACCGCGCCGTTCGGCAAGCAGACCGACGAACACACAGCCCATGACATCCTCGACAAGGCCGCCGCGGCGGGTGTGACCTTCCTCGACACCGCCGACGGCTACCCGATGGGAGCCGATCTGACATTGGTGGGCCGCACCGAACAGATTGTCGGGCAATGGCTTCGCGGCAAACGTGACCAGTTCATCGTCGCCACCAAGGCCGGCCTACCAATGGGTCAGGCCCCGTGGGACCGGGGTGGCTCGCGTAAACATCTCCTGGACGCCATCGACGCCTCACTCACTCGATTGGGCACCGATTACGTCGACCTGTACCAGCTACACTTCGATGACCCTGACACCCCCTTGGACGAAACCCTCGAAGCCCTCGACACGATCGTGAGGGCGGGCAAGGCCCGCTACATCGGCGTGTCGAACTTCCTGGCCTACCGGCTGGCCCGCACCATCGGTCGGGCGGAAACGCTCGGACTCACCCGCGTTGCGTCAGTGCAACCCCGCTACAACCTGCTGTTCCGCCAAATCGAACGTGAACTCTTGCCCCTCGCCGACGAAGAGGGCATCGCGGTCATTCCGTTCAACCCGCTCGCAGGTGGGCTGCTCACCGGGAAGTACCGCGCCGCCGATCAGCCGGAGAAGGGCAGATTCTCCTCCGAAGTCGGACAGAAGTTCGCCGACGTATACCGCGAACGTTATTGGCACCAAAGCGCTTTCGACACCGTCGGACGCCTGAACGAGGTTGCCTCCGACACCGGGGAACCCCTTGCCGCGGTGTCGATCGCCTGGGTACTGGCCAACCCCGCCATCACGTCGGTCATCCTTGGAGCCAGCAAACCCGACCAGCTCACCGACACCCTCGCCGCCGTCGACCTCACGTTGCCCAGCGAACTCAAAGTCGCACTCGACGACATCAGCTACGAATACCGCTTCGGCGACGCCGCACGGTAAGGCCCTCCCCACCAACGATCCCTCGACAGGCTGAGCCGACGTTCGTGGACCTGCCTGTCCGACCACGCGAAGGAGGACGCTTAACGACACGACCGCGGATCGCCTCTACACCGGTAGCCCTCACCCACGACACCTGCAGACCCGACGCCAAGGAGTCAGAATGACCATCACGTTGATTAACCCAGAACACCTGCCCGAGGTCGACTTTCATCGCCAGGTGTCGATTGCGTCCGGTTCCAGGCTCGTATTCATGGCCGGACAGGTCGCCTGGGACGCCGACGGAGAGCTGGTCGGCGACGGCGACCTCGCAGCCCAAGTCGAGCAGTGCTACCTCAACGTCGGCGCCGCACTGGCCGAGATTGGCGGCACCTTCGACGACATCGCCAAAGTGACGATCTACGTGGTCGACTGGACGGTGGACAAGATGCCCTTGGTGCAGGAGGGCCGCGCCCGAGCCTGCGCGACACTCGGCCGCGAAACGCTCGCGCCGGGCACCTTGATTGGTGTCGCCGCGTTGTTCGTCCCCGAGCACCTCGTCGAGGTGGAGGCGATCGCAGTCCTCGACTAGCGCGGGGTTCTTCGGCAGATTCCGATCTTCGTCTGAGCATCAGGACGTTGCTTCCACCGCTGAATCATGTGGTGAGTCAGCATCTCTCAGCGTCATCGATCGTTCGTGTCCTGGGAGGGGGCGCGTTTCAATAAGCCCGGCAAGACGCCTGCCGCGTATCGCGATTTGTTGGACTGATCGTTCAATCTGCGGGTAAAGTGCAGAATCAAATCCGGCCGTGACTACTCCCACTACGTCGCCTTCGACCGAGGACAAGTGACGATCGGCTGATCTCAGGCCTCTCGAAGCAGCGCTGACGGGCAACTCGAATCAGGTGCCTCCAGCCTCGGTCCTCACGTGAAAAAGGCGGCATCGGCGAATCATGCCGCTTCGCACAAGAACCCGAGCCCCCGTGTCGTGCTCCGTTCTTAGTTGCTGTAGACCCGGTCGGGTCGGATCAGCACCGCTGCCCGGCGCTGCTGGGCCATCACCCGGTCATACTCGTCCCAGTCGTCGTGGTTACCGCCGGCTGCGGTGAAGATCTTACGGAGCAGCAGCCGCAGCCCTTCGGCGTCCAGCCAGGGTTGGGGGTCATCAGGTCCGCTAAGTTCTGCGCGTCCTTCGACCGCCGCCCACTGCCACCCGTTGCGGAAGGTGGCGGTGACCTGGGGTCGAGCCCGCAGGTTCGCCAACTTGACCGGACCGACCGCGACGAAGGCCAAGATGGTCTCCCCGGTCGCGGGATGGGCGAGGACGCCTGCGTTGACCAGCGAGGACTGGATGGTGCCGTTGGCCCGCAACGTCGACACCACCACCAGGCCCTGCTCATCGCTGGACAGCGATGCTGCTTCGTGAAGGGTTTTCATGACATGTCTTCCTCAGTGTCTTAGTCCGTGTGCTCGTTGGACCGCAGCCGGCGCGGCGTACGGAGGGTGACTCTCGGTGTCGTCGAGATGACGTCTCGGGGGCAGGACCCGGTGACCGCACCAGTCGCTCTGGCCGCCGCTGCTGATCACCGCGCTGCCCGATCGAACCGACCCCGGTCCTCAGCCGAGTAGTCGCCACCGCCAACGTCTTTAGCCGCTAATTTGATTCATGCGGCGTCGGCGGTCTTGTGTCGGTCTCTACTCGTTCGTGCGCGCTGCGGCGATCGGAATGAGCATCAGCGTGCAGTTCGATGCCGATCGATTGTGCCAACGGTGGAACGTCCCGTTGTTGGTGAGGAAATCCCCGGCCTTGATCGTGATCTCGTACACCTTGCCGTCCTCACCGGGGTAGGCGACGTTGGTCTCGCCTTCGAGGACCACGACGAGGTCGACGGTGTCGGTGCGGTGCATACCTGCCCCCTCCTTGCCCGGTGTCATCCCTCCACCAGTGCCGAAGTTGAGGTTTCCCGCGATCGCCGACAGGTCCGGCGGCTCGTCACCGAGGACGGGCGGGACGATCTGAATGTCGACGCGGATTCCGCCACGCGGCCCGAAAAGGCCCAGTTCCTTGTACTCACCGAGCACGTGCTCGGGCCGTAGCGGCAGTTTGGGGACCTCGTCGAATCCCCAAAGGTCGAACGCGTGCGTGACGTCCTTGACGGTCGAGGAGTCGAACACTTCGTCGGTCTGCGTCACGACGCCCGTGGGAGCTTCGGCCGTGGTCAATCGCCTGATCTTCATTCTGATCCTTCTTGTCGTGGTGGTGGGCCGCTCAGCAGGGCTGGCCCGGCAGCCGAAGCCGGTCATCTGGCTTCGTCATTCTTGGAATTGAAGGTACATTCACACCAGCGGTGTGTGTATCTACAGATACATAATTGTGCCTTTGCGCGGCCCTGTCAACCGCGACTTGCACCCAGACGCATACGATTGCCGTTACGACTAAAAAAGCTGCTGCAAAACGAGTTTCACTGACCTATCGGTTTTTCGTAGACGCGCTTGGCGACTGCTTCCTTGGAACGCTCCCAGTGGGCAGAGCCTCAATGTTTTGTATCTGGGGATTCACAATACGCAGGTTTGGAGCTACAGTGGTTGGAGCGGCGATGCCCACCCGGACATCAGGCGAACAGTCGCTGGCGACCCTGCCCACGGGCAGGTGAAGGAGGACGAACGACGATGAAGATGCACACTGCGATCCCGACGACCTACGCGGCGACGGTGACCGTGCCGCTGCCCGACGATGACGTCATCAAGGGGGTCGTCGAGGCCTACTTCGGTGGCACCTACGAGCCCGAGGCGACGCTGAACGTCGTCAAGATGTTTGCCGGAACGGGAGCGCACTTCGCGGGCGTGATCGATACGGTCCAGGCGATCTTCGGCCCCGAGGGCATCAACCCCAAACACCGGCAGATGTGCATGATGCGCTCCGCCAAGGCTTTCGACGCACCCTACGAGTGGCAGGTCCACTCGGCGATCGGCCGCAACGTGGGACTCAGCGAGGATGAGATCGCCGCCATCGCCTCCGACGGGCCCGTTACCGGCATCGACTCGGCTTACGTACTGCTGGGCCGGGCGGTCGACGAGTTCGCTATCGCGAAGACGCTGACCGATGAGACACTCACCGAACTCCTGACCACCTTTGGTGAGGACTTGACACGCAAGTACATTTTCTCGATCACCTACTTCATCTTCATGGCCCTGTGGCTCAACGGCTGTCGCGTCCCGCTGGAGACCACCGACAAGATCGGCGGGAGGAACACCAACCCGGCCGGGACATCTGCGCAGACCGTCTCGGCTAGCTCCTAGCCACGACCAGGCCGCTAGCGGCCTGGCTTCCCGGCTAGTGCACCCGAACGGGATCAGACGACATCGGAAGGGGGATCAGGACAGCGGGCCCGCAGCGACTGGCTCGCCCAACCTGGCCAAAAAGTGATGGCAACGAAGGAATCGGTCACCGACGCCCACCGGCTCACCCCCAAGGGGCGGGCCACGCGGGAGCGGATCGTGGCCACGGCAGCGCAATTGATGTACGACCACGGTGTCGCTGGCACCAGTCCCGGCGACGTTCAGAAGGCCGCCGGCGTGGGCGCTTCGCAGATGTACCACTACTTCCAGGACAAGGAAGCCCTGATAAGGGCCGTCATCGCCCACCGCGTGCAGGCTCTGCTGGCAACGCTGGGTGGGCTGGACAGCATGGAGGGGTTGCGCGCCTGGCGAGATTTTGTCGTTGACACCCAACGCCAACGGAACTGCGCAGGTGGCTGCCCGCTCGGGTCGCTGGTCGGTGAGTTGGCCGAACCCTTCCCGGACTGTCGAGCTGACCTGGACGTTGGATTCGACCAGTGGGAAACGGCGATCCGCGCGGGCCTGCAGGCCATGTACGACCGGGGCGATCTGCGCCGCACGGCCAACCCCGACCGGTTGGCGACCGTGCTGTTGGCCGCGGTCGAAGGCGGCATGCTGCTCGCGCAGGTCCGCCGCGACTCCGCCCCTCTGGAAACGGCCCTCGACGACGCCCTCGACCGCATCGAGGACCTCAGGCCCCGACGCGCGCCGGCCCGTCGGTAAGACGGCCGCACTGCCTCTCCCGTCGGGCCAACTGTCCCGGTGAATACCTCGGCGACCGCGTTGGCCGTGAGACGGACGCATGAAAGCCCGGCCCTACGCCCCGACCAAGAAGCGACTGATGTCCTCATTGAAGAACAGAATCGCCGTCGTCACCGGAGGAAGTAGCGGGATTGGTCTCGCGACCGCCAAGAGGTTCCTCGACGAGGGCGCTCATGAACTCATCGCCGGTCGCCGCAAGGCCGATCTCGACAGGGCTGTCGCAGAAATCGGTGAGAACATGGACCGCTGCAGCTTTGACGACAACGCGATCACAGATGCGCCCTCAACTCCCGCGGAACGCTAATCACTATTACTCTGCCGTATTGCGAACTTCTGGAACGAGTTTCGCGCGGTGGCCGACCGAAGGCAGCTAACGTATCGTCAGATTATCGGCGGCGGACAGACTCGGACGCCCTTGTGGCGCGGGCTCAGCGCCGACATCCCGCAGGGCTGCCGTGTCCGTGGTGGGTCGGAACGAATGATACGGCGGCCGGCGCTCGCAATCACTGCGCTCGATTGCCTGGCCGGTTAAAGCTGCCAGGGTGGCCCGCCATGCCCCACGCGTAGCCCACCAGGACAGGGTCGCGTAGGTTCTTGGAGATCCAAGTCCAAGAACCTAAAGCAGAATTCAACGAAAGCCATCATGCCTGAGGACCAGAACGCCGACGTTCCACCCAATCACCTCTCCATTGATCCGCGCAGCGCCTTCTATAGCGAAGAGGTGCTCCGCCGTGACGTCGGTATTCGCTTCAATGGTGTCGAGAAAACCAATGTCCACGAATACGACGTGGTCGAGGGTTGGGTGCGTGTTGAAGTCCCTACCGCCAAGGACCGCCGCGGAAATCCCATGGTCGTCAAGCTCAGCGGCACGGTTGAACCCTATTTCCGCCTAGCGGAATAGCGGACACCCCCGGGTTGCCGGCGCGACGCCTGGTCACGAGCTTGCCGGTCCCGGCGTGTGCCACCCGAGGCGACCTCCGCGAACTCTTTCTTTTCGAAACAGTCCACGGTTCCTCCGAGCGCGGCTAGGCTGACCGCTCGTGGACGTCGGCCTCGATGCGGCCCAGCGGGCGTGGGTCGACGAAGTGCGAGCGTTCCTGCGCGACAACGTGTCATCGGCCTTGGAGTCCGAGCTCGCCGAGCATGGCCTCGAGCGCGTCGGCGGCGAGGTGTCGGCGTTTCGGCGCCGGGTCGGGGAGAAGGGCTGGTTCGGCGTCAGCTGGCCCAGGGAGTACGGCGGACTCGGCCTCGGCGCCATGCATCAGCACCTGTTGATGCGGGAGTTCGAATACCGCGGCGTTCCCGGCCCCGACCTCACCGTCACCTCGGTGGCGCCGATGATCATTCGCCACGGCACCGAGGCGAACAAGAGCGAGTTCCTGCCGCCTATCGCCAGGGGTGAGTTGACCTGTGCGGTCGGCTATTCCGAGCCGGACGCGGGTACTGACATGGCCAGCCTACGTACCCGCGCCGTGCGCGACGGTGACGAATGGGTGATCACCGGATCGAAGATCTGGAACAGCGGTGCGCAGCGAAGCACCCACGAGTGGCTGTGCGTGCGCACCGATCCCGAGGCTCGACGCCATCGCGGCATCTCGGTGATCATCGTGCCGCTGGATGCGACGGGGATCGAGATCCGCCCGTTGACGGCCTGGTCGGGTTACCGCACCAACGAGGTGTTCTTCCACGACGTCCGCGTTCCCGCCGCGAATCTCATCGGTGAGGAGAATCGCGGCTGGACCTACATCACCGGGGCCTTGGATCTCGAGCGCGGAGCCCTGACCAATGCCGGTGACCTGCGGCGTGCCCTCGACGACCTCCAGAAGTTGGCTCGCCTACCGCGGCGGGACGGCTCCGTCCCCGCTGACAACCCGTCCTTCGTGCGGCGCCTCATTCAAGCCGAGGCCGATGTCGACGTCGCGACGCTGATGGGGTTGGAGGCGGCCTCCCTCTTGGATACGGGTGTCATCCCGACGGTCGAGGTGAGTGTCGAGAAGGTCTTTACCAGTGAACTCCGGCAGCGGATCGCCGACCTCGCCATCGATCTACTCGGACCCGACGGATTGCTGGCCCACCGGTCTGCCGGCGCACCCTCCGACGGAGTGTTCGAGCGTCTCTACCGTGCCGCACCCCTGATGCGGTTCGGGGGCGGAGCCAACGAGGTGCTGCGCGACGTCATCGCGCAGCGTGGCCACGGCATGCCCTCCTACGGACGGTGATCGTGATGCGACTGCTTCCCGACGACGACGAGGTGGAGTTCGCGTCGACGCTGCGCCGGCTGCTGTCGGTGGGGTCGGCATCGCCGACGCTGTGGAATTCGTTGGCAGACGCGGGCGTGCTCGGTCTCGCACTTCCCGAAGAGCATGGCGGCTCGGGAGGACATCTCACGGATCTGGGCACCTTCTACGTCGAGGCCGGTCGCGGCCTCTGCCCGACGCTCGTCCACGGCACGATTCAGGCGGGTCTGGCCATCGACGCGTTGGGTACAGCCGAGCAGCATGCCACCCTCCTACCTGGCCTGGCATCCGGAAGATCCAGCGCCACAACGGCACTGTGGTCGCCGGTGGACGCCAGTAATGTGACACCGTCCCTCCTGGCCGAGGCGACTGGGTCGACCTGGGTGCTGAGCGGTTGCGTCGACTTCGTGCTCGACGCCGACCGCGCCGACTACGTCGTGGTGTCGGCCCGCGAATCGGTAGGGGACCGGAACCTCGTGTTCGTCATTCCCATGAACGAGGACTCGCTGCGCACCGAACCACTGGCGTTGATGGGCTACCAGGGCGCGGCCCGCGTGCATTTCGACGGGGTCGTCGTCGAAGGCGGCGGCGTGGTCCTGGGCGCCGACGAGGGGGTGACGGACGAGCAGTTGCATCGGCTCGCCAACGCGGCGACGGCGCTGCTGTCACTCGACCTGGTCGGTGTCGGCGAGGCGGCGCTGCAGCGGACGGTCGACCACACGACGATGCGCCACCAATTCGGCCGCCCGATCGCGTCGTTTCAGGCGGCCCAGCATCTCGTCGCCAACATGCACATCGCGCTGGCGGCCGCGCGGCTCGCCGCGTGGTCCGCGGTGTCGTTGCTCGCCGACGGGCACACCGCGACGCGCCAAACGGCAGTCGCCCGGATGCATGCGGCCAGTGCCGCCAAGCTGGTCACCCTCGACGCACATCAACTGCACGGGGGAATGGGTTATGTCGTCGACACCGACCTGCACCGGTATTCGGAACGGGCGCGCGTCCTTTCGACACTCGGCGGCGGCGCCGACGTCGCGGCGACCTGGCTTCAGAGAGGAGCACCGTGACCGATGACAGCCTGATCGACGCCGAAATTGCCGCGCGGGTGGGAAGCGTCGCAGCGCATGCGACGGGTGACGTGGATCGACTCCAGTGGCAACGGTGGGCGGCATCGGTCGGCGATCACAACCCGCTCTGGTTCGACGCCGACTACGCCCGCGCCAACGGTTACGACGACGTGATCTGCCCGCCGCTCTATCTCCAGTACGTGGTGCTCGGGGTGAGCTCATTGGAGGGCTTGCGGCCCGACGGGTCGTCCGGTGCGGTCTCCGGCGGCCTGGCGTTCCCGCGGGCGCCGCGACGCATGGCAGGCGGTGAGAGCACCACATTCCACCTGCCCGCCTATCATCGCGACGAGATCGACATGGTGCGCATCATCTCCTCGATCGTCGAAAAGCAAGGCAGGTCAGGGCGGTTCGTTCTGGTGACCTGGCAGACCAGCTACCGCAACCAGCGACGGGATCTGCTTGCCGAGGCGACCACGTCGATGATCGCCAGGCCGTGAGGAACCGATGACCGATGCACAGGTGTTCTTCGACGACGTTGACCCGGGTGACGAGATTCCGTCATTGACCGTCACGGTCGACGAGACGCAGATGTTCTTCTTCAGCGCGGCGACCTACAACGGCCACCGCATCCACTACGACAAGCAGTGGGCACGCGAGGTCGAGGGGTATGACGACCTGCTGGTGCAGGGTCCACTGCAATCGGCGCTGCTGGCCCGCGCCGTCACCGACTGGATCGGCGGGCGGGGGAGGCTCGTCGAATACTCGGTGCAGAACCGCGCGGTCGCCCATCCGGGGCAACGGCTGGTGTTCGGTGGCGCAGTGACGGCGAAGCGCCTCGTCGACGGTGTCGGGTTGGTGGACCTGGAGATCACGGGGCGGCGCGAGGACACCGTGCTGATGCCGGGGACGGCGACCGTCGCACTGCCGCTGCGCGACGAGGTGCCCTGATGGCGCTACGCGGGGAGGCGGCGATCATCGGGATCGCCGAACTACCTGCCCAGCGCAAGCAGACCCGCCCCGAACTCTTCACCATCGACCAGTACGCGGCCCTGGCCGCGGCCGTGATCGCCGACGCTGGTGTCGACCCGTCGGTCGTCAACGGACTCGTCTGCCACGGCATCGCGGAATCGGACATGTTCGCGCCGGCGACGCTGAGTGAATACCTCGGCATGCCAATCGACTTCGGCGAGCGGGTCGACCTGGGTGGCGCCACGTCGGCAGGCATGGTGTGGCGCGCGGCCGTCGCGGTCGAGTTGGGCCTGTGCGACGCGGTATTGGCCGTCGTCCCGGGATCGACGATGCTGCCACGCTCTCGGCGTGCCCCCGCGACCCCGCCATCCTGGTATGGCGCGTCCAGCAACAAGTTCGGATCACCGCAGGCCGAGTACGAGATCCCGTACGGCAACGTGGGCCAGAATGCGCCATATGCCCAGATCGCTCAGCGTTACGCAGCGCTCTACGGCTACGATCCCGCCGCGCTCGCCAAGATCGCCGTCGATCAGCGCACCAACGCGTGCGCGCATCCCGACGCGGTCTTCCATGGCAAGCCACTGGCGGTCGCCGACGTGCTGGCCAGCCCGATGATCGCCGATCCCATCCACATGCTGGAGACCGTGATGCGCGTCCAGGGCGGTGCGGGCGTGTTGATCGCGAACGCCGATCTCGCCGCACGGTCCCGGCATCGCCCGGTGTGGGTCAAGGGATTCGGGGAGCACATCTCGTTCAAGACGCCGACCTACGCGGACGATCTGATGGTCACGCCCGTAGCGCGGTCATCGGAGCGCGCGTTCGCGATGGCCGGGCTGAGGAGGTCCGACGTCGACGTCGCCTCCATCTACGACTGCTACACGATCACCGTCCTGATGAGCCTGGAGGACGCCGGGTTCTGCCCCAAGGGGCAGGGGGCGGCGTGGATCAACGACCACGACCTCACCCACCGCGGGGACTTCCCGCTCAACACCGCAGGCGGACAGTTGTCCTTCGGGCAGGCGGGAATGGCGGGCGGCATGCACCACGTCGTCGACGCCGCGCGGCAGCTCATGGGCCGCAGCCCGGCTCAGGTCGCCGACTGCGACGTCGCGTTCGTGACGGGCACCGGCGGCATCATGAGCGAACAGGTGGCACTCGTGTTGGGAGGCGACTGACATGGACCCCGAGACGGCCCACGCCATGCCGCTTCCCGAGCCCACGCCGGTGTCCGCGCCATACTGGCAGTCACTGCGCCAGCACCGCATCGAGATTCAATACAGTCCGTCCTCGAAACGATACGTGTTCTATCCCAGGATGCTGGCGCCTGGAACGCTTGTCGACGATCTCGAGTGGCGCGAGATCGACGGTGCAGGAACGGTGTTCACGTTCACCGTCGCCGAGCGGCCGACCGGCCCGCCGTGGGCCGATGCGCTGCCTCAGCTGCTCGCCGTCGTCGAATGGGACGTTGGTCCTCGGGTGAGTACTGAGTTGGTCGAGGTGAAGCCAGAAGACATCCGCATCGGGATGCGCGTCACGCCGGTGTTCCATGACGTGCCGGACACCGACGTCACGCTCCTGCGCTACCGACCGGCGTGAGCGTCAGGCCTTGCGCTGGCCCTTGGACTTCCGCTTGCGTTTGGCGGCGAGTCGGTCCAATTCGGCGAGCAACGTGTCTGCCCGCGCGCATTCGTCGGCGTAGTACTGCGCCGACCAATTCAACACGGCCACCGGATAGGCCCATTCCGATACGGGCGCGGCCCCCTCGGCGTGATCGAGAGCCAGCACCCTCAGCCGTTCGGATTGGGCACGGTGTGCCAGCACCATCTCTCTCAGCTTGACCGGATCTGCGGTGTGGCCCAACCATGTTCGCAACATGATGCCGTGCTTGAGCATGGCAGGCTCCGGCTCCGCCTCCGTGGTCCAGGCAGTCACGGCCCGCTCGCCGGCCGCGGTGATGCGATAGACCCGCTTCTCGCGCTCGCCACGCTTGCGCTGCGGGCGCTTGTTCTCGTCCAGTCGCGAGGCGACGAGGCCAAGCTCCTCCAACCTGTGCAGCTCACCGTAGATCTGGCTGAACGAGGGCGCCCAGTAGAAGAACTTCAGACTCCAATCGGCCCAGCGCTTCATGTCGAAGCCGGACAACTCCTGACCGAACGACAAGAGGCCCAGCACGGCGTAACTCGTCGGCCGCAATCTCGTCTGCGGCTCCGCACGGTCGTCGGCCATGGCGCCACCCTAGAACAGCGAGCAGTCGATGCCCGCAATACCACCCGACTGCGTCTCTATTTCTGATAGAAACAGATCACCACCCGCGAGGAGCTCATGGACGACGGTGTAACCGCGATGCTGCGGACGCTGAACGACGCCTTCCCGGCCGTCGAGCAGATGTCCGCCGTGGCGGCGCGCACGGCGGTGGCGGCGCGACGCCCACCGGCGACCAACCTCGACGAGGTGATCGTCGAAGACCGGGTCATCGACGCCGAGGTCGGGCCCATCGCCGTGCGCATCTATCGATCCCGCCAAGCCGCAGCCGGGCCGCGTCCCGCGGTGGTGTTCCTCCACGGCGGTGGTTTCGTCCTGTGCGACATCGACAGTCACGACGGGTTCTGTCAGACGATGGCGGCGCGAACCGATTCGATCGTGGTCTCGGTCGGCTACCGGCTCGCACCCGAGCATCCCGCGCCCGCGGCCGCGGAGGACGCCTACGGTGCGTTCGACTGGGTCACCCGCAACGCGATGAGTATTGGCATCGATGCGCAGCGGATCGCGATCGCGGGGGACAGTGCCGGCGGCAACCTGGCTGCCGTGGTATCGATCCTGTGCCGGGAACGCGACTCCCCGATGCCTGCCGCGCAGATCCTGCTCTACCCGGTGATCGATCCGGCGTGCGACACTGCCAGTCACCGGCGCCTGGCAACCGGTTACTTCACCACCAGTGCTGCCCTGCAATGGTATTGGCGCCAATACCTCGGCGGCTCGCACGTGTTGGAGCCCGCCCACCTCGTCGCGCCCATGCGCGCTGATTCGCTCAGCGGCCTCCCGCCTGCCGTCATCGTGACCGCCACTCTCGATCCGTTGCACGACGAGGGCGTCGCCTACGCTCGACGGCTGCGCACCGACGGAGTACCGGTACTGCACCGCGACTTTCGCGGGCTCTTTCACGGCTTCCTCACCATGCTCGACTTTCCGCCGGCCATCACCGGTCGCGACCTCCTGTGGTCGGACCTGCGTGACCTGCTGTCGGTTCGCCTCCGTGAGACAGTGCCGTGACGCCCGGCCACCATGACGTAATCGTGATCGGTGCAGGCTTCGCCGGGCTGTACGCCGTGCATCGCGCGCGAGCAGCCGGTCTCACGGTGCTCGGCATCGAGGCGGCCGACGGCGTCGGTGGCACCTGGTACTGGAACCGCTATCCCGGGGCCCGGTGTGACGTCGAAAGCGTCGACTATTCATATTCGTTCGACGACGAGCTCCAGCAATCGTGGACCTGGAGCGAGCGCTTCGCCGGGCAACCCGAGATCCTGGCCTACCTCGAGCACGTCGCCGATCGCTTCGACCTCGGCCGTCACTACGAGTTCGGCACCTGGGTCACCGGTGCCACCTTCCACGCGTCGTCCGGAACGTGGGAGGTGCGGACCTCCACCGGTGCGTGCCACGACGCGACGTTCCTGCTGTGTGCCACCGGCTGTCTGTCGGCGGTCAACCGACCCGATCTCCCCGGCCTCGAGGACTTCACCGGCGAGGTCTACTACACGGCCGCTTGGCCCGACCGGGCGCCCGACTTCGGCGGCAAGCACGTCGGACTCGTCGGCACCGGATCCTCGGGCATTCAGGCGACACCGGCCCTCGCAGCGGCGGCGGCATCGCTGACGGTGTTTCAGCGCTCACCGAACTACAGCGTCCCTATGCCGAATCGGCCGTGGACGGACGACGACGTGCAGCGCATCAAGGCGGAATACGCGGAGCGTCGCCGCCGATCCGCCTACGCACCGGCCGGCACCCCCCACACCAGCCAGTCCACGCCGGCCGCCGACACCAGTCCCGACGAACGTCAGCAGGCTCTGCAGCAGCGGTGGTCTCAGGGTGGTGTCCTGTTCAGCAAGACGTTCCCCGACCAGTTGACCGACCTGGCTGCCAACGACATTGCGCGGGAGTTCGCCGAGGCCCGCATCAGGGAGCTCGTCGACGACCCGTCGATAGCCAACGACCTGATCCCGAGTGACCACCCGATCGGCACCAAGCGCATCTGCACGGACACGGGCTACTACCAGACGTTCAACGAGGAGCACGTCACCCTGGTCAACCTGCGCCGTGATCCGATCGCCGCAGTCACGGCACGCTCCGTACAAACCAGCACTGCCGAGTATCACTGCGACGCAATCGTGTTCGCCACCGGTTTCGACGCGATGACGGGTGCGCTGAGCCGCATCGATCCGGTGGGACCGGGGGGAGAGAGTCTCGGCGGCCTGTGGGCCGACGGCCCCGTCACGTTCCTCGGCATGATGATTCCGAAGTTACCCAACCTGTTCAGCCTCAGCGGACCGGGCAGTCCGTCGGTGTTGGCGAACATGGTGCTGCACGCCGAGGTTCAGGTCGACTGGGTGCTCGCCTTGATCGCCGCGGCCCGTGCCGAGGGCGTGAACCAGGTCGAGGCTCGTCAGGACGCCGCCGAGGCGTGGACCCGGCACGTGGCCGAGGTCGCCGAGAAGACCTTGTTCGTCCACGCGGAGTCGTCGTGGTACCTGGGCGCGAACATCGACGGAAAGAAACGGGTATTCATGCCCTACGTCGGCGGGTTCGGGGTCTACCGCAGCCACTGTGACGACGTGGCCGAGAACGATTACACCGGTCTGGTGTTCACGTCGCGATGAACCCCTACCGACTCGACGACAAGGTCGTCCTGATCACTGGCGCAGCGCGCGGGCAGGGTGCAGCCGAGACGGTGTTGATGGCAGAGCTGGGAGCTCGGGTGATCGCCTGCGACGTCCTGGATGCCGAGGGTGCCGCGCTCAGTGAACGGCTCGGAGATGCCGTGAGTTATCACCGGCTCGACGTCACCGAGCTCGCGGACTGGACGTCGGTGGTGGCCGACGTCGCTGCCGAGCACGGCAGGGTCGACGTCCTGGTCAACAATGCCGGTGTCTACCGGCGGGCACCGCTCGCCGACTGGACGGCCGAACAGATCCGAACCATGTTGGACGTCAACCTCGTCGGACCGATCCTCGGCATGCAGACCGTCAACCCGGTGATGCCCGACGGTGGAGTGATCGTCAACGTCGCCTCGACCGCCGCGCTGCGCGGGTTCGGCGGCGCGCTGCCCTACGCATCGTCCAAGTGGGGGCTTCGGGGCGCCAGCCGATCGGCAGCCATCGAGTTCGCCCCGCGCATTCGGGTCAACTGCGTCGTGCCCGGCGCGGTCGACACCCCGATGATCGACGCCGACACCCTCGACCTGTCGCACCTTCCGGTCCCACGGGCTGCCCGACCAGACGAGATCGCACGCATGGTCGCGTTCGTCGTCAGTGACGCCGCGGCCTATTGCACCGGCGCGGAGTTCGTCGTCGACGGCGGCGCGACCGCATGACCCCAACGACCACCGAGGAGGCGGCCCATGCACGAGACCATCCAGCAAGTCCTGCGTGACCGCGTGCACGACGACGGCATTGCCGTCAGGTACGAGGACCGGACCTGGTCCTGGCGTGAGCATCTCGCCGAGGCCGCCGCGGAGGCGTCTGTGATCATCGGGATGGCCGACCCGGCACGTCCTCTGCACGTCGGGGTGCTGCTGGGCAACACGCCTGCCATGCTGCGATCCATGGCGGCAGCCGCACTGGGCGGCTACGTACTGTGCGGTATCAACACCACCCGCCGCGGCGAGGGGTTGCTCGCCGACGTCCGTCGAGCCGATTGTCAACTGCTGCTGATCAATCCGGATCATCGACAACTGCTCGACGGGCTCGATCTCTCCGACGTCACGGTGCTCGACGTGACGTCATCGGTCCATGTCGACGCGCTGAAGTCCGCACCGCCCCTGGTGCCGCATCGTGAGGTGGTTGCCACCGACCCACTGATGTTGATCTTCACGTCGGGCACCACCGGCAACCCCAAGGCGGTCCCGTTCGCGCACGTCATGGCGGTGCTGAGCGGAAGCAGCCTGGTGCTGCAACTCGAGGTCACCCCACATGACGTCTGCTATCTGTCGATGCCGCTGTTCCACTCCAACGGCGTGGCCGGCGGCTGGTCGGTGGCCGTGTGCAGCGGCGCGACCATGGTTCCCGCGAAGTTCTCGGCGTCGCGATTCCTGGACGACATCCGGCGGTACGGGGCGACCTACATGAACTACGTCGGCAAGCCGCTGGCGTTGGTGCTCGGAACGCACGAAGGCCCGGACGACGCGGACAACCCGCTTCGCGTTGCATTCGGCAACGAGGCCGCCGACCGCGACATCGACGAGTTCGCGAATCGCTTCGGATGCCGCGTCATGGACGGGTTCGGTTCGAGCGAATTCGCGGTCATCGTAGTTCGCGAGGACGGCACCCCGCCGGGTTCGATCGGCAAGGGCTGGGACGGTGTCGCCGTCTATCACGCCGACTCCGTGACCGAATGTGCCACAGCGGTATTCGACGAGACGGGCGCCCTCGTCAACTTCGACGACGCCGTCGGTGAACTGGTGAACACCACGGGTGGTGGCGCATTCGGTGGCTACTACAACGATCCCGACGCGACCAACGAGCGCATGCGCCATGGCATGTACTGGTCCGGAGACCTCGCCTACCGTGACGTCGATGGCTGGATCTATCTCGCCGGGCGCACCAGCGACTGGATGCGGGTCGACGGCGAGAACCTCGCTTCCGCACCGATAGAACGGATCCTGCTGCGGTGCGAACGACTCAACCAGGCTGCGGTGTATGCGGTTCCGGACCCTCGGGTGGGCGACCAGGTGATGGCGGCACTGGTCCTCAACGCAGGGCAGACACTGACCCCAACCGAGTTGACCGACTTCCTGGCGGCGCAACCGGACCTGTCGCCGAAGGCGTGGCCCAGGTACGTGCGCATCAACCAGTTGCTCCCGCAGACGGCGACCAACAAGATCCTCAAGCGCACGTTGATCGCAGAGGGCGCGTCGGGGGGTGGCGGCGTTCTGTGGGAACGCCAGGATCGGGGCACGGCCTATGTGCCCGCGGTTCTCTCGGGTGCCTCGGCATGACGACGACGGTCGGCACCATCCTGGAACTGCAACGCGCGGCCTTCGTCGAGGACGGGATCCCCGACCTCACCACCCGCATCGACAGGGTCAGCCGGCTCCAATCGATGGTCCTCGATCACACGGAGGAACTGGTGGCCGCGCTTGCCGAGGACTTCGGCACCAGGGCGCGCGAGGTCTCCGTGCTCGCCGACGTCGTCGGATGCATGGGTGACCTGGAATACCAGAAGAAGCATCTCCGGTCGTGGATGCGAACCCGTTCTCGCGGTGGGCTACTGGGCCGTTCGGGGTTGCGACAGCAGATCCGGCACGACCCCCTCGGTGTGGTCGGCGTGATGGGCCCGTGGAACTTCCCCGTGCAGCTCACCATGCTGCCTGCGGGGACTGCTCTCGCAGCGGGAAACCGCGTGATGGTGCGCCCGTCGGAAATTACGGTGATCACCGCCGATCTGCTGGCCACGATTGCGCCGCAATACTTTTCGATCGAGGAGCTGGCGGTGGTCACGGACGATCGAGCGGACGGTCCGACGTTCGCCACATTGGAGTTCGATCACCTGTTCTTCACCGGCTCTCCCTCGGTCGGTGCCCTGGTGGCGCAGACGGCAGCAAAGAATCTCGTGCCGGTGACGCTGGAGCTCGGTGGCAAGAATCCAGTGGTGGTCGATCGCAGCGCCGATCTGCGCAGGGCGGCGTCGCGGATCGCCTCGTCGCGCATGGTCAATGGCGGGCAGGTGTGCATGTGTCCGGACTACGTGTTGGTTCCGGAGGAATCGATGGGGGCCTTCGTCGAGGGCGTTCTCAGTCAGTGGCGCAGCGCCTTTCCCCGTATCGTGGCAAACGATGACTACACCTCGGTCGTCACCGAGCGTCACTTCGACCACGTCGTCGGCCTGATCGACGATGCGGTCTCGCTCGGAGCGGAGTCCATACAGCACGTACCGTCCGGTGAGACACTGCCCGATCGCGGGTCGCGCAAGATTGCGCCGACCATCCTGACCGGGGTGCCGCCAGAGGCCAGGGTGAACCGCGAGGAGATCTTCGGCCCCGTGCTGGTGGTTCATCCGTACCGGGAGCTGTCCGAGGCCATCGACTACGTCAACGCGGGGCCGCACCCGCTCACCATCTATTGGTACGGCAAGGACAACGACCGCTACGACCGGCTTCAGTGCGGTACCCGGTCTGGGTCGGTGAACGCAAATGACTTCACCCTCAACTTCATTGGCAGTGAATTGCCGTTCGGCGGCGTCGGGCGCAGCGGCACCGGGGCCTATCGCGGACGCGCCGGCTTCGACACGTTCACCCATGCGCGGGGTGTGGCGTTCTCCCGGTGGCCAGTGAGCCTCGGTCGCATGATGGCGCCGCCCTTCGGTCGTCGGGATGCCCGGCTGGTGAACCTCCAGCTCTCCGCCTTCCGGCGGCGCAACGCCCGCAAGGACATGGCCCGTTGAGAACCAAGGCCGCGGTGTCGTGGGGGGTCGGCCAGCCATGGTCGGTGGAGGACGTCGAAGTCGGCGAACCGCGGTGTGGCGAGGTCGTGGTGAAGCTCACCGCCGCCGGCCTGTGCCACTCCGATCATCATCTCGTGACCGGCCGACTGCCGTCGGCGGACTTCCCGATCCGCGGCGGACACGAGGGGGCCGGAGTCATCACCGCCCTCGGTCCAGGCGTGGAGACGCTCGCGATCGGTGACCACGTGGTGCTGTCAACCATTCCGTCGTGCGGAACGTGCGCGAGTTGTCAGGCTGGACAACGGAACCTATGTGATCACGGTACGTATCCGTCATCGGCGCTCGGCGCGTTCTCGCCCTACGCGGTGGTACACGGTCGCTCGGCCGTCAAGATCGATCCGACGATCCCCTTGGCCCTCGCCTGTCTGCTGAGTTGCGCCGTGCTCACCGGATACGGCGCGGCCACCCGGTCGGCGGGGGTGCGCCCAGGTGACGACGTGGCGGTGATAGGCCTCGGCGGCGTTGGCATGTCGGCGATTCAGGGAGCGGCTCTCGCCGGGGCGCGGCACGTCTTCGCGATCGATCCTGCGGAGTGGAAGCGCGACACGGCATTGACGTTGGGTGCGACGCACGGTTACGCCGACACGCGGTCGGCGATGGCGGACATCGCCGATGTCACGCGCGGGTTGATGGCGACGAAGGTCATCGTCGCCGTCGGAGACGCCGACGGCAAGGACGTCGACGATTGGTTGATCCTGACCGCCAAGGGAGGTGCGTGTGTGCTGGCCGCGCTGGGCGACCTGAGCGCCACCGACGTCACTGCCAACCTGGCGATCAACATCCTCATGCAGAAGAGGCTGCAGGGCTGCCTGCTCGGTGGCGGCAATCCACACCACGACATTCCGCTGTTGGCGTCGATGTACGCGATGGGCAAGCTCCGCCTCGACGAGATGGTGACACGCGAGTACCGGCTGGACGAGATCAACGACGGTTTCCAGGACATGCTGGAGGGCAAACTGGTTCGCGGGATCATTCGCTATGGCGAGCGGGATTGGGCCTGATGCCCGGTCGACGACTGCCGTGGGCGAGGACGAACCGGCGGAGTCGCACGCGGGTGTACTGTCGCGAGTGCTGAGAAACTCAGCTGGTTCGGGATGGGTTCGGCTGTCCGCCGCAGAACTCCAGGAGCGCGGGCTCCGAGCCCCTACATACCGGTGATCGCCTGCACCTCAGGATCGCCATGAACATCTCACGACATCACCCTTTCCGATCAGCCGCCGAACCGACGCCCTGCTCGCCGACCGTCGCACGCCGATGAGGGCGTTGGGCGTCGTCGTCGCCGTTCTGGTCGTGGTGCTCCTGCTGCTGGCGGCGATGTCGGTGCGGGTCGTCAAACAGTACGAGGACGGTGTGCTGTTCCGGCTGGGCAGGGTGATCGGCGAACGCGGCCCGGGTCTGCGCTTGATCATTCCCTTCGTCGATGTGCTGCACCGGATCTCGTTGCGCATCGTCACGATGCCGATTCAGTCGCAGGGGATCATCACCCGCGACAACGTCTCCGTCGACGTCTCGGCGGTGGCCTACTTCAAGGTGGTCGATGCGGTGAAGTCGGTGGTTGCGATCGAGAACGTCGGCGCGGCGATCGACCAAATCGCGCAAACCACGCTGCGCAAGGTCGTGGGTCAGCACACTCTGGACGAGACCCTCTCGGAGACCGACAAGATCAACCTCGACATCCGCGCGATCCTGGACGTCACCACCATCGAATGGGGGGTGCAGGTCACCCTGGTCGAGCTCAAGGACATCCAGCTGCCCGAGACCATGAAACGAGCGATGGCCCGTCAGGCCGAGGCAGAGCGGGAGAAGCGCGCGAAGATCATCAACGCCGAGGGCGAATCGCTTGCTGCGGCCGCGCTGGGTGACGCGTCGGACACGATGATGGCCCACCCGCTGGCGCTGCAACTGCGCAATCTGCAGACTCTGGTCGAACTCGGCGTGGACAAGAACACCACCGTCGTGTTCCCGGCTCCGCTGATGTCGACCATCGCCGAGCTCGGCGCCTTCCTGGCCCGCGAAAGTGGCTCCGCCGCAGCGCAACCCGGACCTACCGCACAGCCGCCGATCTCCGTTCCCGAGCGGATTCCGGCGGCGAACGGGATCACCGCCGCGGGTTGAGGAACGACGTGCCCTCGTCCACCAGCCAGTGGCGCGACACGACGCAACGGAGGGCCAAAAGCCCTCAGTCCGATGACGATTGCCTCCAGGCGCCGTCTGGCCGAGATCGTACCGTCGGGTGATCAGTCGAGCAGCAGGCAAAGGAGCACCTCATGGGCAGTGACATCGACCATCCCGGGATAGTCGTCGGCGTCGACGGTTCTCCGACGTCCGATTCGGCAGTCGCTTGGGCCGCTCACGCCGCATCCCAGCGGAATGTCACGTTGACCGTCGTACACGTCGCTCCCGCCCTCTCGGTGAACTGGTCCCCGGATCCGGTGCCACGCGAGTTGGCCACGTGGCAGGCCAACGAGGGTCGGCAGATCCTCGCCGATGGAAGCAAGATCGCCGAAACCGCGACTGGGAACGACGGCAGGCTGAGAATCGCCACGGAGTTGTTCATCGCGATGACGATTCCCACGCTCGTCGACCTCACCAAGGAGGCTGAGATGATCGTCGTGGGATCGCGGGGGATCAGCGCTCTCGGCCGGTCGGTGATGGGTTCGGTCAGCTCGGGACTGGTGCGCCATGCCCATTGTCCGGTAGCGGTCATCCGCGACGAGGAGGCTGTCGGACCGGGGGTTGCCACGAAGCCCGTACTCGTAGGCATCGACGGCTCGCCGACATCCGAACTCGCAACCGCGATCGCCTTCGACGAGGCGTCGCGGCGCGGGGTGGATCTCGTCGCACTGCACGCATGGGGTGAACGGGGAAGCTACGCAGCCCCCGGGCTCAACAGGCCGGTTCTCGAGCAAGAAGAAACAGAGGTCTTGGCCGAACGCTTGGCAGGGTGGCAGGAGCACTATCCCGATGTGTCGGTGCGGCGCCTCGTGGCGCACGGTCAGCCGGCGCGTCTGCTCGTCGAGGCGTCCGAGGATGCCCAACTGCTCGTCGTCGGCAGCCACGGCCGCGGCGGGTTCGCCGGAATGCTTCTGGGCTCGGTGAGTTCGGCTGTGGTGCAGGTGGTCGAAACCCCCGTGATCGTCGCGCGCCAACCGTGAACTGGTACGCGCCCCTTCAGGCCAAGGTGCCTTTGCCGCGAGCGACGAGCGCCTTTGGGGGAAGGGGTACGCAGCCGCTGTGCGTCAATCGAGTCCTTCTCGCTCTGCTGCTCTTCAATGGGTTGACGGCAGTCGGTGGGGGTATCGCACTCATGACTGGCCTGATTCCTCAGCAACCAACGTGGTTGCAGCACACAGACTTCACCAGTCTGTACTTCCCCGGGGTGATTCTTGCATCCTTGGTCGGGGGCAGCGCTCTGGTCGCCTCGTGCGCCGTGTTCAAGCAGGCACTCGGATGGCAGGTGTCGAGTATTTCGTCCGGGGTGATCATGTTGGTGTGGATAGTGGTGGAGATCGCATCGATTCGCGGATTCCATGTCCTGCAGGCGGTGTACCTCGTTACTGGGGTAGCGGTCATCTGGTGCACTCCAAGGGTGGCCACGTGACCGATAGCGCCACCACCATCCCGCCTGTTCCGATGCGTGGCAGACGGGACGCTCGCGTCACGCGCTGGCTGGGTCTCGCCGCCGTGGTCTTCTCCGGCCTCTACCTCGCGTCCGATGTGATCGAGGCCCTACAAGGTGGCTTCTCCGACCCGCAGCTGGTGCTGACGTTCTTGGCCGAGGCAGCCATCCCGTTCGTCGTCGTCGGCTTGTACCTAACGCAGCGCCCCAAGATCGGTCTGCTTGGTTTCGTCAGTGCGGCCGCCTACGCGTACAGCTACGTGTTCTTCACTGGCACAGTCGTTTACGCCATCTTTCATTCGACGAACGATTACGCAGCGCTGACCAAGGATCTGGGCGCGTGGATGACGATGCACGGTGTCGTGATGGTCCTTTCCGGGCTCGGATTCGGCGTTGCGGTCATCAGAGCAGGCGTGCTTCCGGCCTGGACGGGGCTCACCTTGATGGTGGGCGTCCTGGCGGTCGCTGCGAGCCAAACCGCGCCAGAAGGAGTCCAGGTGATCGCCGCAGCGATCCGCGCCACCGCCTTCGCCGGTATGGGATTGGCATTGGTTCTACGCCGTCGCCCGTGAAGGTTTCGGCTACCGTGTCACGCGCGGGTTCAGATCACCAGCGACGGTTCGTCGGGTGCAGACAGGCTCAGTACTGCCCCGGCCACGGCGGGTGACGCGCGGATCGTCGACTCGAGTGTGCGCAACCGGACGGAGAGGATCGATTCGACGTCGTCACCGGTGAGGTCGACATCGCCGATGATCAGGACCGCCCGTGGGCCGACGATCTCCAGTCGCAGATAGGTCACCCGGGCGATCGCGGGGTTGGCCAAGAGTTCGCGCAGTGCTGCTCCGCGGACTCTG
This sequence comes from Mycolicibacterium sp., assembly GCF_016462545.1. Lineage (GTDB taxonomy): Bacteria > Actinomycetota > Actinomycetes > Mycobacteriales > Mycobacteriaceae > Mycobacterium. The sequence continues at coordinate 83,081 of NZ_JAEMTA010000001.1, forward strand.
GGGTCGACTTCCTCTCCGATCAGGAATCGGCGGTTGCGGTTGATCAAGGTGAGCGCAACCACTCCCAGCAGCACGCCGATGAGGATCGACGCGATGGCATCCGGCACCGTCGAATTGGTCACCTCACTCGCCACCAGGCCGCCGCTCGCCAAGATCAAGCCGACCAATGCGGCTGCATCCTCGGCGACTACCGCCCGCAGCGTGGGGTCGGAGGTGGCAAGGATGTGCTCGAGCAGGTCTCGGTGCATCGACGCGGCTTCCCGTTTGGAGCGTCGGATCGACCACGTCAAGGAGAACGCTTCCAAGACGAACGAGAGAGCTAGCACGGCGTATGCCACGACGAAGTCAACGCCGGTCGCGGGGTCCAAGAGTTCCTGCACACCGCGCATCACCGACACCGCACCTCCGGCCGTGAGCAACCCCAGTGCCGCGAACAACGCCCAGAAGTAGGCTTCCTTCCCACTGCCGAGGGGATGTCTGGTGTCAGGAGCGCGGCGCGAACGTCGATTCGCAATCATCAGGAAGACCTCATTGCCGCAGTCGGCCCACGAATGTGCGGCCTCGGCCAGCATCGAGGCCGATGCCGTCAGGGCAGCAGCGATGGTCTTGGCCACGGCTACGAGCACGTTCACCGCGAACGCCACCATCACGCTTCCGGCGCTCGTCGTATCACCGGTGCCGGGGAAGAGGTCGAACGATCGGCGGGCCGCGACGACACCCATGTCGCCAACGTCAGTGGAAGGCTCCGTCATCGGCTCAAGCCAGGGGTGCCGACCAGCGAAGCACGGTGCCGCCACTCGGCGCGTCCTCGATGCTGAAGACGCCGTGGACCTGGTGGGCGCGGTCGCGCAGGTTGCGCAATCCATTGCCCATGGAGTCTCCGGTGACACCGTGCCCGTCATCGGCGACTTCGATGCACAGCTCGTCGTCGACTCTGACGGTTATCGCTAGTACGGATGCGCCGGAATGACGTGTCGCGTTGCTCACCGCTTCGCGCATCACGGCTTCGGCGTGGTCGGCAAGCACTGACTCCACGACGGATAGCGGTCCCAAGACGTGAACCGTGGTGCGGATGTCCGCGCAGGCGAACTGCGCGATGGCAGCGTCGAGGCGTTGCCGGAGTCGAGTTGTCCCGATTGCCCCTCCGTGCAAGTCGAAGATCGCGGTTCGGATGTCCTGGATGATGCCCTGGAGGTCGTCGATACTGTCCGAGAGCCGTTGTTGCACTTCGTGAGTTCGCGCCCGCGGGATTGTTCCCTGCAGGGTGAGCCCGACGGCGAAGAGCTGTTGGATCACGTGGTCATGAAGGTCTCGGGCGATCCGGTCGCGATCGCTGAGGACGTCGAGTTCCCGCATCCGCCGTTGCGAGGTCGCGAGCTGCCACGCGAGCGTTGCCTGGTCGGTGAAGGCAGCCATCATGTCGAGTTCAGCCTCGCTGAACGGCTGGGCGCCCTCGAGCCGCAATGCGATCACGACACCGGCTACGGAATCCGCGCTGCACAGCGGCAGGACCAGTGCGGGCCCTGCGCTGTAGATGCCGTCGATCGCGGTCGCCATCGTCATGAGACGCTTCGGGCTTCGCTGGGCGCAGGCGTACCCAATCGTGGTGTCCATGAGAACGGGTCGAACTCGGTCCGAGTTCATCTGTGCGCCTGCGGTTTCAATGATGACCAACTCGACGACGTCCGCAATGGGAATGTCACCGTCGAGTGGAGCGGCGACCAGGATGGCCTCTGCGCCAGTCAACTTGAGCGCCACGTCGGCGATCAGCCGATAGACGCGGGACGGATCGGCCCCGGACAGCAGTTCGGTCCCGATATCTCGAGTCGCCTCGATCCAAGCCCCACGGGCCTGCGCCTGTTCGTAGAGGCGCGCGTTGTCGATGGCGATACCTGCGGCGGCGGCGAGTGCCCGCGCGAGCACCTCGTCATCGTCGGTGAAGGGTTGCCCGGTGACCTTCTCGGTGAGGTACAGGTTTCCGTAGACCTCGTCGCGAATCCGGACGGGCACGCCGAGGAAGCTGCCCATGGGCGGATGATTGGGCGGAAATCCGACCGAGGCGGCATGTTGGGCGATGTCGTCCAGTCTGATGGGGACGGGATCGTCGATGAGCACCCCGAGTACTCCGTGTCCCTCGGGAAGTCGCCCGATGAGATGACGAGTATCCTCATCGATGCCCTCGTAGATGAATTCGGTGAGTTCGTGGTGGTCACCCCGCACTCCCAATGCCCCGTATCGGGCGTCCACCAATTTCATTGCGGTGTGCACGATTGCCCGCAGCGTCGCGTCGAGATCCAGTCCCGAGGTAACGACCAGCATCGCCTCGACCAGTCCGTCGAGACGGTCCCGGCCCTTCACGATTTGATCTACCCGGTCCTGAACCTCGAGCAACAACTCGCCGAGGCGCAGGTGCGACAACTCGTGGGCTTGGGCAGGAATTCCGTCGCCGTCAGGGCGGGCTTGGTGGTCATTTGCCAAGGGGCGGTTCACGTCCCGACCCGCTCTCGCAACGGATTGCGCGTGAGGTTTCTCCGAGAGCCGGTTCGACATGTCGGTTCGGTTCTTCTGCGGCTGAAGGCTTGGCACGGCGCCGCTTCAGTTCCCTAGCGCGACAGAGGGTTCGGGCACAATGGCAAGAACGGCTGCATTGAGCGCGCACGGGTAGATGGGGTAGGCGTGGCCAAGTACGGAAGATGGAGTGAACATGGTGATCCCGGTCTGGGTGGTCACCGAAGCGTTCGGTAGTGAGCGGATGCTCTACGAGGGTGGCGGCGGACGGCCGCCCTCATTCCGGACCAGTTGAGAGTCTCAACGTCACTGACGCTACACCCACTGACGTGGGCAGGGCTGGCCGTCGTCCTCGTTCGTCGCGAAACTGTCGGCTCCGTCAGCGTGTCGCCGCGGAGGCATCAGTCGGGTGCTCCCCACTGCCCGTCTCCGTGGTCGCGCTTACGGGTGTCGGCTAGCGGCGCGTCACCGCTGGGCGCGAACCCCGCATGTGTGAGCATTCGCCGCAGATCGACCATCAATTGCTGGCTCACGTCCTTGCCTCGGGGAGGCTCGAAGACCTCGGTCTCGGGTCCCAGGGTCACGGTGAGCTTCCCATTGTGCTGTTCAGTTACGGTACCCACACTTTCGAGTAGCGAGAGCACTCGGTGCCACTCGACGTTGGCGCCTGCCGGGTGCGTGAAGATGCTGTCGATCGTCACACGGTGATGACTGCTCAGATTCGAGGTCATTGATCGGTCCTCTCGATGGTGGTGTTGTATTTCGGCATACTCGGTTTCGAGCCGAACGGCTTCCGATCCGGGCTCGATGACGTGGATCAGCCGAAGTGCTGCATCGCGGCTGATGGCCTCGTCGACCGCCCACTCGGCCGCGCGTAGAGCTGATGCGGAGCCGTCGATACCGACGACCACCGGCGCCGTTGGCTTCTGGTTCGTTGACGCTCCGATTTCGAGATCCGTGCATGGCAACTCGTGTGACTCAGACGCTATCGATGGTCGGCGATTGCCAGAGGGGTAAGAAGGCCCCTCTTCAGAAGCCAATGGACACTTGAGCCTTCGTCTCAGCCGATCGCCGGAGCCGCTCAGCTGTAGAGGCCATCGAGCACGTGCTTGTTCTGCTCGGCCACCGCGGCGCGCTTGATCTTCAATGACGGTGTCAGTTCGCCGCGCTCGATGGACAGATCGTGATCCAGTATCGCCCACTTCTTCACGGTTTCCCATCGGTTCAGTCCGGCGTTGAGCTCGGCGACGTATCCATCGACGAGGTGACGCACCGCGGGTGCGCTGACCAACTGCGCGTAGTCCAGGCCGTCGAGTCCGTTATCGCGGGCCCACGTCGACAGGAGGTCGGCATCCAAGGCGATCAGGGCCACGCAGTACTTGTGGGCCTCCCCGAACACCATGAACTGGCTGGCATAGGGGCAGATCGCCATGAACTTCGCCTCGATCGCCGGCGGCGCGATGTACTTGCCGTTGGAGGTCTTGAACATGTCCTTGATCCGTCCGGTGACGTACAGGAAGCCGTCGGAGTCGATCTTGCCCACGTCTCCCGTACGCAGCCAGCCATCGTCGGTGAACGCCTTCGCCGTGTCATCGCGCAGATGGTGATACCCGTCCATCACGCAGTCGCCGCGGATCTGAATTTCCCCATCGTCGTCGCTGATGCGGATGGCCGTGCCGTCGAACGGCAGGCCCACACTGCCCATCTTGTAGTGATCGGGCCGATTGATGCAGGCACCCGCCGCGGTCTCGGTCATGCCGTAGCCCTCCAGAATCAGCAGGCCCGCAGCGTGGAACCATTCGCCGATGTCACGGTTCAACGGTGCCGCGCCGGAGACGAAGAACTTGATTTGCCCGCCGAAGACCTCGCGAACCTTGCTGAACACCAAACGATTCCACACGCCGAAGAGCAGCGACGCCGGCAGCCGAACGGGCTGCCCCGCCTGGCGTCGACGGTCCGCAGCGAGTCCAGCCGAGAAGGCCGCCGCGAAGAGCCACGCTCGAACGCCACCCTTGGCTCGCGCGGTGGTGACGATGTGGGCGCGCGCCTTCTCGAAGATCCGGGGCGCGGCGCCCATGAACGTCGGCTTGACCACAGCCAAGTTCTCGACGATCTTGTCGACCCGCCCGTCGATCGCGGTAGAGAACCCGCACGCCAACTGGGTGGTTATCAGGACCTTGCCGAAGGCGTGGGCCATCGGCAGCCACAGCAATTGCAAATCGTCCTCGCCGAGGAAGTTCAGGCTGGCGACTGCGGTGCCCTCGTAAACCCACGAGGAATGCGGCAGTCGCACTCCCTTCGGTCGACCTGTCGTGCCCGAGGTGTAGATCAACGTCGCCAACTGCTCCGAGGCGATTGCATCCGTCCTGCTCTGCAGAGCACGAGGATGCGCGCGCAAGTACGTGCGGCCCAACTCGACGAGGTCGGAAAGTGTGATCACCCAGTCGCCATCGCCGACGCCGTCGAACACCACGACCTTGGTGAGGTCGGGCAGCTCGGCACGGTGTGCGCTCACCTTCGCCAGTTGCTCGGCATCCTCGGCAAAAAGAATTCTGCACTCGGAATCGGCGAGGATGAAGGCGGTATCGCTGGCGTTGGTGCTGGAGTAGATCGTCGTGGTGGCGGCTCCCGAACACATGATGGCCAGATCGGCCAGTATCCACTCGTACCGGGTGCTCGATGCGATGCCGACGCGTTGTTCCATCTCGATGCCCAGTGCCATCAGGCCAGCGGCCAGGGGCTCGACACGATCCGCGCTCTGTTGCCAAGTCGCCGAGATCCAGTCATCGGCAACGAGATAGCGAAATGCCTCCCGGTTCGTCGACGCTTGGACACGGTCGAGAAACATCGACGCAACGGTTGCTGCGGTAGTGGTCGAAGATGCCTGATCGGGACGACCGATCACACGCGTCTTCCTGCTAACTCCTGCCGCACCGCGGGCATCGCCAGGCACGGTGGATCAGAACCCGACGACTACCCGGGCCGGCACCGTGCCAGCGAGGACTGCGGCCAAGGTCGGACCCGGACCGGACTCGGGCATCGGCAGATCCAGAATCTGCAGCGGGGCCCGAAAGTCAGTGACGACGGCGGCCTTCATCGCGCACTCCGATCGATGGTCGTGTGACGGGCAACTCGCAATCCGGGCAATCGGCACGTGCTCACGACCTTGAGTCAACGCCGTCGCCGTCGCCGTGATAAGGGTCGAAAGACCTTGATCAGCAGCAAATTACCGCGTCGGCGCGCCGACAACCAGCTAATGGATCCAGTTACGCCGCCGTGCTCCAACCCGCACTTCCTGCAGCGGGTTTCGGGCGATCGTCGGCTCGACGAGCCCGATCGACACGGCGGTCTGGCAGTGTGAGCTGGAGGATGGTGCGCAGCACGCACAGATATTGCGCCACCAGCGGACCGGTGGTGTAGGGCAGCGCGTGGCGGGCGCAGACCGCCCGGACCCGATCCGCGATCGCCGCGTAGCGGTTGCTCGGTAGATCGGGATAGAGATGGTGCTCGATCTGATAGCAGAGATTTCCGCTCATGAACGCCATCACCGGACCAGCGCGAAAGTTGGCGCTGCCGAGAATCTGTCGCAGATACCACTCTGGCTTCGTCTCGTCCTCCAGCGTGACCGGATCGAACTTGCGGGCCCCGTCGGTGAAGTGCCCGCAACAGATCACCGTGTAGGCCCACAGATTTCGCAGCACGTTGGCCACCGCGTCGGCATACAGCACGCGCCGCCAACGCCGCAGACCCAAGGCGGGGAAGATGAGATAGTCCTTGGCCACTTGGTGTGCCATCTTGCGGATCAGCGCGGCGGTCTGCGCAGACTTCTGTGCCCGCGTGGCCACCCGCTCCCGCTCCGAGTCCAGGTCCTGCAGCGCGACTCCCCACTCAAAGGTCAGGGCCAGCAACAGGTGTCGCAGAGGCTGAAGAACGTTGACGGGCTTCCACCGTTGGTCGCGCGTGACCCGTAGAATTCCATACCCGAGGTCGTCGTCGACGCCGACGACGTTGGTGAACACGTGGTGGCGATAGTTGTGCGAGTACCGCCACTGCGAGGACAGCCCGACCATGTCCCACTCCCAGCTGGTGGAGTGGATCTCTGGATCGTTCATCCAATCCCACTGTCCGTGACCGATGTTGTGGGCCAACTCCATGTTCTCGATGCTCTTCGCGGCTGCGAGTGCGACCGTTCCCAGCGCCCACCCCACCTTGCCGCGGCTCCGGCCGATGATGAGCCGAGATGCGACCTCCAGGCACCGCTGACCGACGATCGCGCGGCAGATGTATGCCCGGTCCTCAGCGCCGCGTGACTCCTCGACGTCGAGACGAATCGATTCCAGTTCGACGGCGAGCGCTTCGAGGTCCCACGGACTCAGGTGGGCGTACGCGGCTAGGTCGGCGAGCGCCATGTCGGCTTCATCGTCGCATCGAAGGATCCCGTCATCGTCATCGTCCACGATCCGTTGCGGACGCGATGGGCTGCGGGTGATGACGCAGCTGATTCGTGCACGTTCGCAGTGCGGCGATGACGGTATCTACCCGAGGTAGCGAGCTTTCCGGATCGCAGATCCCGAGTACCCGGGAAGCGAAGGCACCCGGCACCAACGCCCAGACTGTTCCGCGTTGCGCGCAGTTCACCGAGATGTGGAGTAGGGCCGAGAAGCCCTCGTTCGCAAAGAACGTCACTCCGCCGAGATCGAGGATGAGCCCTGCACAGGCCGCACTCTGCCCCAGCGCGTACTGAGTGACGGCATCCGCATTGGAGGCATCGATCTCACCCCAGACGCGGACGACGGCAATCGATGATCGGCATCGACGACTCGTCATCCTGATACCGAGGGATGCCGTCGGCCCAGCCGAAAGATCGACGCCAGAGCGGATTTGTCGACCGTCGGACAGCGGTGCCGTGTTCGCGACCTCATGTGGGCCGCGTACGGATGGGCGTACGCGGGTTGGTGAAGCCGTCATGGTGATCCAGAGGTGCCGACGAGCACCGGAATGTCGGGATTCGGGGCCAATGCCCCTGGGGCTCCGCGGCGGACGGCGCAACCCATTTCCGGACCAGCTGAGTTTCTCAGCTAGTGGCGACGCTACACCCGTTGGATCATTCCCGATACGGCGATATCGGCGCACGTCTGGCGGACCGCCCGCGCGATACCCCTAGGATGAAGGTGATCCGGTGGCGAGTGCGCCCCGGGGATGGCGCCGGTCTTCGGCGAGACGGTGAGCGCAGGTAGCGGCGATGACGGGATCCACCGAAGATGCGGCTCGCTCGGCGCCCGAAACAATTACCCCCGAGCAGTTCAACACCGATGCCGCCGACCTTCAGGCCGGCATCGGTGCGCTGGGCGGCTTGGTAGCTGGCAGCCTGGGACTACCGGAACTGCTTGGCGAAGTCGCCGGTTTTGCAGTGCGCGCCATTCCGGGTGCCGACGGTGCCGGGGTGACGTTGTTGCGGCTCGACCGAGCCGACAACATCGTCGAAGAACTCGCGGCCAGCGCCCCCTTCGTCGCCGAGATCGACCGCGTGCAATACGTCACGCTCAACGAGGGCCCGTGCATCACCGCCGCGCTGGAGCGCCGAACCGTGCGGTCGGGTTCCCTGGGCGGGGAGAAGATGTGGCCGCGGTTCGGTCCACGCGTGGGCAGGATGGGAGTGCACAGCGCGCTGTCGTTGCCGCTGATGCTGCCGGACAAGGTGATCGGCGCAATCAACGTGTACGCCCACGCGAAGGACGTCTTCGACGACCACGCCGCACACCTCGGCGAGCTCTTCGCCAGACCCGCGGCGGTAGCCGTTCATAACGCCCAAATCCTCTCGCAAGCAATGGCTTTGGCAGCGCAGCTGCAGAACGCGCTGTCGACGCGGCCGGTGATCGACCAAGCGATCGGATTGCTCCGCGGCCGCAGCGGGCGCAGCGCCGAGGACGCCTTCGACCAACTGCGGGCGATGAGCCAAAGTGAACATCGGAAACTGGCCGAGGTCGCCCAACGCATCGTCGACGAAGCCGTGCGCCGGGCGCGTGCGCGACACAACCCGACCTGAATCTGCGGGCCGAGCGACGACGGCAAGCCGCCAAACTTTCGTCGGGCCGTGCAGGCGCGTAGGTTGACCCGTGGGGAGCAACCAACGACGTCGGCCCTGACCGGCGTCCCGGAACTTCCCACCGTTCAAGGCGACTCGCTCTGTTCGGCTTCGGTAGGCTCGACCGCGCTCGGGAGCGCCCAGCGGAGCACGCACCTCGTGTCGAATACTGCGGCCCTGGCTGCCGAGCTCGAGATCCTCACCGCGGCCCTGGACGATCCGCGCGCGGACGTCGAGAACAGCCTGCGGTGGCTGACGCTGAATGCCGCGGCGGCAATCACCACCTACCTGGGATTGAGCGTGCTCGTGGCGCGAAGTGACCCCCCTCTTGCCTTCACCGTCCTCGCCGACGGCGTGACGGGAACCGACGTCCAGACGTCGCTGCGCGTCGTGATCCCAGGCGTCGATCAGCGCGCAGGTCGGCTCACGGTCACGGTGACGCTCTACGCTGGCTCGCCCGGCGCTTTCGTCGACCTCGCCGCCGACTTGGCGTGGCTCACCAACAGCCCGCTGAATGACTTCGTCCTCGACCAGCATCTCGCCGTCCCCGCCCCGGAGGAGTCGCAGACCGCACTGCTCGAGGCGTCTCTCGTCAACCAGGCGATCGGGGTTCTCGTCGGGCGCGGCTACACCCCGGAACGGGCTCTAGGGCACCTCGACGCAGAGGCCGCGCGCACACGTACCGATCGGCACGCCGCCGCCGAACGCATCCTTGCGGGGCTCAGCGCAGTGGACGCGGACGAGGACGACCCGGACACCGGACTCCGAGTCCGGTGAACGTCGACATCGTCTGAGATCGATTGCGCGACCTGAAGCGGTAGTCGGGTGTAACGTCGAAAGCGCTGAGAACCTCAGCTGGTTGGGGATGAGTTCAGCTGTCCGCCGCGGAACTCCAGGAGCGCTCGCTCCAAGGCCCCACACATCGGTGATCGCCTGCGCCCCAGGATCGCCATGATCTCTTTGCGGAGTTTCCCCACCCGCCGGACCCCCTGTCCCGGCGGATCGGCAGCATTCGTGGCCCATCGCGTCGCAACCTGCAACTTGGGGAGCCAGTAATCCTCGCCGCGCTGGTGGTCGCGCTGCTGATGTGGTGGGCCCACCGGGTGTTGTTCGGCCGCATGCGATCTCCCGCGGAAGCGACGAGCGGTGCCGCAACGACCGATGGTGTCGACGGCAGAGTGCCGCCGATCGGACTCGACGACGATCCCCGTCGGTGGGATGCCGACCGCCACACGTGGGACGCGCTGGACGAACACCAGCTCACCCGCCTGCTCAGGGAATCGGCGCCAATCGAGGGCACGCATCCCACCACCGATCTCGACACCCCTCGCAGAAACTAGGTAGACATCATGATCGTTCTCGGAATCGTCCTCATCGTCCTCGGGCTCGTCCTACCCACGCTCGTCCCCACCTTCGCCTTCGCCCACATCGTCCTGGTCATCGGAGTCATCCTCCTCGTGGTGGGTCTCGTCCTGATGGTGGTGGGACGGATGGGACACGCCGTCGGCGGTCGCCGCCACTACTACTGAACCGCCCGTACGACCCCTGAGAGAGGCAACGACCGTCGCTGCACGGCAATCGATTTCGCCGTGCAGCGGAAGTCCGCTCACGTCGTCCAGCTATCCTGGGAGCGAATCTGAGCCGCTGCCAGGAACGACGTGACCTCGCCTCATTCACCAGGTGGGTAGTCGGTGGAGGCTGCGAGATCCTTCTGAGCTTCGAAGTCGGCGATGCGCTCGTGCAGAGTGCTGATGGTGCTCTCCAGAGCTTGGGAGCCGAGCACGATTCGCAGAGGCGCGGGACTCTGGTCGACGCTGTCGATGATGGCCGTGGCCATGCGGGCCGGGTCCCCGACCGCCAATCCGTTGGCCGGGTCGAGCATCTTCTCGAACGAACGCGCCGGGGTATCCACGTAGGCGGGCAGTGCATCGGCGACTTGGGCGCTACCGTAACGAAATTCGGTGCGTGCACCGCCCGGTTCGACGAGCGTCACGCCGATTCCGAAGGCTGCTACTTCCTGAGCGACCGATTCGCAGAAGCCCTCCACGCCGAACTTGGTGGCGTGGTACATCGAGTTGCCGGGGAAGGCGACTTGGCCTCCGTAACTGGACAGCTGAACGATGCGGCCATGACCGGCTTCGCGCATGTGCGGCAGCACCGCGCGGATGAGTTGAATGCTGGCGGTGAGATTCGTGGCGAGGATCGCATCGACCTGCTCGTCGGAGATTTCCTCGGCGGCGCCGAAGACTCCGTAGCCGGCATTGCTGATCACGACGTCGATCCGGCCAAGGGCGGCGACGGTCCGCGCGACGGTCTCCCGCAGGGCCGACGTATCCCGGACGTCGAGCACTTCGACGCGGAGCAGGTCGGGGTACTGCGCGGCGAGGTCGGCTACCGATTCGGGCTGGCGGACGGTGCCCACGACGTGCTCACCCCGGTCGAGCAATTGCTCGGTGAGGTGCCGGCCGAAGCCGCTGCTGATGCCGGTGATCAGCCAGATCCGTTGTGCCATGGCCATTGTCATTCAGGTTGGACGATCTCGTTGACCGCGTTGAGACCGTTGAGCGTGCGGGGATAGCCGATGAACGGCAACAGTTGGGTCAGCACCGACAACAGGATGGCCCGGTCGTTGCCGACGTTGATGTTGCCTGCGACGTGCCCCTTCACCTGCGCGTCGGCGCCGCCGAGTGCGACCAGCATGGAGAACGTCAACAGCTCGCGCGTCCGAAGATCGACACGTGGTTCGGGAAGAGCTCGTCATGGTTGCGCTGAGCCGCGTCGCTGATCGTCATGCCCTCACATCCGCGGGAACCTGGTACTCGGCCGGGCCCTTCGTCGAGGTGCCCCGAGGGATCTTCTCCATCATGCCTTCCCATCTCGGGCCTTCACGAGTGAGGCCCGTCGTCCCTCCGAGTGAACGCTCCACACCAGCGGAGTGCCAGTGTCTGGCGGTCCAGGTAACGGCAGTACCCCTTGGGCCCGCGGCGAGCGGGGCACGTCAGTACTTACGGCTAGCAGGTAGACGCGCGTTCCTGCCTGCGGTCGCGCGCACTGGGCGTCAGCGTCGATGCACCACCGTCTCGCCCGCGGGACTCTTGATGCACCAAGCCAAGAGCTTCCTCGAAGGGGACGAACATGAAGAATCACTCCGGTGTACCCGCTACGTCCCCATCGATAGCGCTCCGCTGGTTGGGTGCCACCGCCATCTCCGTCGCCGCGCTCGCCGGCCCGCAAGCGACTGGTTTCGCCACGGCCACCCCGGGGTTGGATGCTGCCACCCCAGGCACTTCATGCCCCGACGTCGACGTGGTCTTCGCGCGCGGGACGTTCGAAGCACCCGGTGTCGGCGCGACCGGCCAGGCGTTCGTAGACGCGCTCACCGCCCGACTGCCGGGTAAGACCGTGCAGGCGTACGGCGTCGACTATCCCGCCTCCTTGAACTTCGGCGAGGCCGCCCTCGGTGTGGTGGACGCCAGCCGAGAGGTCGAATCGATTGCGGCGACCTGCCCGGCTGCCAAGATCGTCCTCGGCGGCTACTCCCAGGGCGCCGCGGCGGCCGCGTACACCACGTTCGACACGGTGCCGGCTGGAATTGCGCTGCCCGATGGTGCCGGCCCGATGCCTGCCGCGGTCGCTCCGCACGTGGGCGCGGTGGTGCTGTTTGGGACGCCGGACCCCTGGTTCCTGAACGTCGTGGACCACAGCGCGCCACCGATCACCATCGGCCAGCTATATGAGAGCAAGACCCTTCAGTTGTGCGCCACCGGCGATCCGGTGTGCTTCCCCGGTGGTTTCGATCGGTCAGCTCATAGTTCCTACAAGACCAATGGCATGGCCGATCAGGCGGCCGAGTTCGCCGCCAACCAGCTCCAACTCACGTCTGCCTGACGTTCGACGACGCACCCCACCCGCAGAAATCGTTGCGCCACATGGGCTTAGTGCGTCGCCTCAACCGACACCGCGATCGGGCGCGCTCATGTCACCAGTGCCGGGTGTACCGTCGGCGAGTCCGTAGCGCAGGTACACCGTGCCCTTCGGGCTTGCAACGGGCGGTTCGAGCAGGGTGAGGTTGGCGGGTACGGCCCCGCCGTCGAAGACCTTCTTGCCGACACCGAGGACGATCGGATGAACCCAGAGGTCCAGTCGGTCGAAGAGTTTCTCCCGCAGCAGGGTCTGCACCAGGTTCAGGCTTCCGACGACCTTCACGTGGTCGTGACAATCCCTGAGCTCGCGGATGGCGCCGACCACATCGGGGCCGAGTTGAGTCGATCCGGCCCACGACAGGGCGGGCGTGCCGCGGGAGGCCACGTACTTCGGGACGCCGTTGAAGAGCGTGGCGATGTCGTCGTCCTCCCCACCCTCCTGGTGCGGCCAGTAGGAGGCGAAGATGTCGTAGGTCCGCCTACCGAGCAGCAGCGCATCGGTTCCCTTGTAGGCCGCGCCGACCTGCGCGCCTGCGACGTCGTCCATCAGTGGCGCTTGCCAGCCGCCGTAGGAGAACCCGATCGGGTCCTCGTCGGGACCACCGGGTCCCTGCGCGACGAGGTCCAGGGTGGCGAACAACTCGATGTGAATGAGGCCCATGTGCTGCTCCGAAGTGTCGACGGTCGTTGCGGTCAAGAGGTAGACCGGTCGGCGCCGGCAAAGTCATCGTGGGGTGATGGCAGATTGCGGCGCATCGGTGAGATCTCTCAATAGCGTTGAGGAACAGAGTCATTCAATGACGGGGGAGTCGGCCGATGCAATTGCTGACACGGTCCCTGCCCGCCAACGCCTTCGACGAAGGAGCCTCACCTCGGTGACGTCCAGACGGTTCTTCCCGATACGGACCATGGAGCCGGGGCAGCGCACTTAGACTTTGCCCATGCAGCGGCCAATGCTGATCGGGCAGATCCTCGGCGCCGTCGTGCCGCGCCTCGGCGCCGGCGGCGACGTCTCGTCCTCGGGCGCCAGTGGCATCGGCGATTGGATCGTGACGCTCACGTCGCTAATCGCCGTACTCGCGGTCGGGGGAGTCGCAGCCAGGGTGGCCAGTCGCCTGCTGCGTCGATCTACGCCGGAGCTCATCCTGCTCCTGGATCAGTCAGCGGAGTTCTACAGTCGTTGGCCGGAAGATCGACTTGCGAGCGCGCCGCGCGGCGAGGTGGCGATCGAGGCGGCCAGGTGTCGTCGCATCATCGACTTGCTGGAATCGCCAGGCGGGCCCGCCGCCGATCGTGGACCTGCATCACGCGGGCCGATCGAAGGTCTGCGGGCCTGGGTAGCCTTGTTGCACAAGCGAATCGACGGTCAACTGGCGGCCCCGGCGGGATCGGCGTACGCGTAGCGTACCGGCAGCCCCGGAGCGCTGGGCTCCGAGGCGGGGGACGTGATGTGGCTCCGACGCCGCCCTCGCCGGTTGACGTTCGGGGATCAGGTCAGTTGTTACCCACCGGTGGAGTGCTTCCAGCAGGACCGTAGGGGCCGTTCTGAGCCCCGTCGCTGATGACGGGCGGGGTGGCCTGGTTCGGACCAGTGGATCCCAACACGCCCGTTCCGCCTTGCTCCGTCGAGGTGCCACCCGAGGATGGCGTTCCGCCGCCGATGTCCGCGCCGGGAACGACTTCCGCGGGCTCGATGGGCTGCAGGCCCACCCAGCCCATTTGGTCCTCGAAGTTGCTGTTGTAGATCACGCTGTCGGGATTCTCGCCGACCACGTCGAAGTAGAGTTTTCCGGACGCGCTGCCATCAGGGCCGAGATGGGCGCCATTCAGGGTGGAGACGTTCGTCAGCGTGCGGTAGTCGGCTCCGCTCGCCGTCCTGGCACGGAAGTTGTCTATCTGCGGGGTCACCGTTCCGACGACCGCAGTGGTGGTCACGTTCGCCTCATACAGCCGACCCGCGACGGGGTAGGGGACGACGTCTCTGCTGGGCTTGAGATTCTTTACGGTGGCTCGGGCGCCGCACGTGAACGAAGTCCGGTGTAACGCGGCGACTCGCGCCAAATAATCTGTGGCGCCTGGTATTTGGACCTGAACGACGGGGCGGTCCCGGACCGGGCGGTAGCTTCCTGTGAATTCCCTGCACGGCCATCGGGAACAACGGGTCTTTGGGGTAGCGTTGTTAGCGGTACTAGCTAGCAATGACGATTCGTCACCGAAGGAGCGGCGCAGTGGATCTCGGCGTATGGGGGTTCCTCACGATTCTCGCCGCGGTGATGGGGTTGGTGTTCGCTGGCTGCGTCTTCGTCTACATCACGCGGTTGGAGAACCGGACACCTGCGGCCATGGGCGAGGTCGTGGGCGCCCACAAGGCGATTCTCGCCAAGCTCCGCAACCGCGAACCCATGTCGCAACAGGAATTCGACTATGCGAGCGAATTGGTGTCCGACGCCCGCTCACCGCTCGCGTTGGCGATCCCCGCCGCCCTGTTCTGCGCGGGGTTCTTCTACGTGGTGGGGTGCCTCTACGAGCTCCACGTCCACGGCGGTAACCCGTCCTTTCGCACGTTCATCGGTGGCATTCCCATGTTGACCTCGATGAACATCGCCGCCCAGTTGCGCAGGGTCGCACGGCTGAAGGGCAGACTGCGGGAAGTCACGGTCACCGGACCCGAGTCGTCCGAGCGCAGCAGCACCTCCGCGTCTGCGTAGGGCTGACGGGACCAATTCTTTTCTTGATCAGAACAGCGAGAGTTGTTGGTCTTCCGGCTCATTGGGGCCGAACCTCTGGGGGACCGGACGCTGCCGCACCTTCTGTGGCCACCAGAACCACCGCCCGAGCAACGCGGCAATGGACGGCGTCATGAACGACCTCACGATCAGCGTGTCGAACAACAGACCCAGTGCGATGGTGGTGCCGATCTGACCGAGGGTCAGTAGGTCGGCGAAGATGAATGACGCCATGGTGGCTGCGAAGACCAGTCCGGCGGCCGTCACCACGGCTCCGGAGCCGGCCATTGCCCGAATGATGCCGGTGTTCAAGCCGGCGTCGATCTCCTCCTTGAACCGGGAGATCAGCAACAGGTTGTAGTCCGACCCGACCGCCAACAGCAGGATCACGGCCAACGCCAGCACGATCCAGTACAACGGAACGCCGATGATGTCTTGCCAAATGAGCACGGAAAGCCCGAAGGATGCGCCCAGTGACAGCGCCACGGTGCCCACGATGACGAACGCGGCCACCAGCGAGCGGGTGATGAACATCATGATGAGCAGGATCAGGGTCATGGCGGCGATGGCAGCGATCACGAGGTCGTACTTGGCGCCGTCCTGGATGTCCTTGTAGGTGGACGCGGTGCCGGCCAAGTAGATCTTGGATCCGGCCAGGGGCGTGCCCTTCACGGCCTCCTGCGCCGCGTGCCTGATCGCGTCGATGTGTGAAATGCCCTCGGGTGTAGCGGGATCGACGTCGTGGGTGATGATCATCCGGGCGGCCTTGCCGTCCGGCGAGAGGAACAGCTTCAGGCCGCGGACGAACTCGGGGTTGGTGAACGCCTCAGGCGGAAGGTAGAAGGAGTCGTCCGTCTTCGACGCGTCGTAGGCCTGACCGAGGGCGGTGGAGTTCTGCAGTGCGGCCGCGCTCTGCTGCTGAATGCCCGAGTTGGTGGCGTAGTTCGTCATCGTCAGGTCACGGTTGGTCTGCTGGTTCGCGAGCTGAGGCGGAATCAGCGCAAGCAGCTTGGGCTGCAGTGCGTCCAGCTTGGCGATGCTGCCTGCGACGTCGCCAAGCTGATCGGTCAGTGCGTCGATGCCGTCCAGCGCGTCGAAGATCGACCGCAGCGCTGCACATACCGGGATGTCGAAACAGTGCGGCTCCCAATAGAAGTAGCTCCGCAGCGGCCGGAAGAAGTCATCGAAGTTGGCGATCTTGTCGCGCAGGTCCTGGGCCGTGGCGACGGTCTCCTGAAATGCCTTGGCCTGCTCGTCGGTGATCGCACCTGACTCCTGCTGCAGCGCATATTGCTGCCGCAGCACCTTGACCGTGTCGTCGATGACGCCGACCTGCTTGAGCAGATCGGCGGTACGCGCCTCCTGAAAGGGCAGGTTCTGGATCTGCGCCGAGTTCCCCGCGCTGATCTGGAACGGGATCGAGGTGTGATCCAGGGGAGTGCCCAACGGCCGCGTGATCGACTGGACCTGGGCGATCCCGTCGGTGTGGAAGACGGCCTTCGCGACCCGCTCGAGCAGGATCATGTCGGTCGGATTGCGCAGATCGTGGTCGGTCTCGATCATCAGCAACTCGGGATTGAGCCGGGCCTGGGAGAAGTGCTTCTCAGCCGCTGTGTAGCCGACATTGGCCGGGGCATCGTCGGGCATGTAGGGCCGCGCATCGTAACTCGTCTTGTATCCCGGCAGGGCGAGCAGGCCGATCAGCGCCACGGCCATCGTCGCCACCAGGATGGGACCGGGCCACCGCACGATCGCCGTGCCGATGCGGCGCCACCCACGGGTCCGCATGGGCCGGGCCGGTTCGAAGAGACCGAAGTGGCGGCCGATGACCAAGAGGGCTGGCGCGAGGCTCAGTGCCGCCACGACGGCGACGAGAACCCCGATTCCGGCGGGAACCCCCAAGCTGCTGAAGTAGGGCAGCCGCGTGAAGGTCAGGCAGAGCACGGCGCCGGCAATCGTCAGACCCGACCCCAAGATGATGTGCGCCGTTCCCCGGTACATCGTCTCGAAGGCGGTGACCCGGTCTTCCCCGGCGTGACGCGCTTCGTGGAATCGACCCAGGATGAAGATCGCGTAGTCGGTTCCTGCCGCGATGACCAACAAGGTCAGCAGATTCGTCGAGTAGGTCGACAATTGGATGATTCCGGCGTTCGCGAGCACGGCGACGACGCCACGGGACGCGGTCAGTTCGATCATCACCGTGAAGAGCACGAAGAACACCGTGGTGAGACGGCGGTAGATGAAGAACAGCATGAGTGCGATCACGCCGAGGGTGATCAACGTGGTCTTGAGGGTGCCGTGGCGCCCCACTTCGAACTGATCGGTCACCAGGGGCGCGGCGCCGGTGACGTAGGCCTTCACCCCCGGAGGCGGGGGCGTCTCGTTCACGATGTCGCGGATGGAGTCGACGGACTCGTTGGACAGCGACTCGCCCTGGTTGCCGGCGAGGAACACCTGCACCAGCGCCGCCTTGCCGTCGGTGCTCTGTGAGCCGGCCGCCGTCAACGGATCGCCCCAGAAATCCTGAATGTGCTCAACGTGTTTGGTGTCTTGGGAGAGCTTCTGGACCAAGCCGTCGTAGTAGTGATGCGCGTCGGCTCCGAGCGGTTGGTCGCCCTCGAGGACGATCATCGCCGCACTGTCGGAGTCGTACTCATCGAAGACCTTGCCAATGCGCTTGCTGGCTTGCAGCGATGGCGCATCCTGGGGGCTCAGCGACACGTTGTGCGCTTCGGCGACGGTCTCCAACTGCGGCACGAAGACGTTGGTCACCACCGCCAGGCCCAGCCAGAACAGTGCGATCAGCACCGAGAAACGCCGGATGAAGTCCGGAACCCGGTGGGTGCTCATCCGGACTTGTCCAGACACGAGGTGTAGGCGTTCAGCGTGTTCACCGTCTTCTCGTCCTTCACGACGTCGTCGATCTTGATCCGGCAGCCGATCGAATCCCCGTTGCCCTGGGCGGCGACGTTCACGAACACCGCGGGCTGGGTGGTGGTCGTGTCGTAGGCCCACGGAAGTGTCACCGCGTCGACTTGCTGCGGTTGGGCATTCACGTCCAAATAGGTGATGGTCGCCACCGTGCCCGGCGGGCCGAAGACCTCGAGGACCACGTGCTTCGGGTTGAAGGGAACGATCTCGTCCGCGCCACCGCTCGGGGTCGACGTGACGTCCTGCGAGGCGAAGATGCCGTGCAGGCGATATACCGCGAAGCCCGCGATGGCGACGACCGCTATCGCCACCAGCAACATCCAGCGCCGGATCAGCGTGCCGCTGAGCGAAAACCGCTGCATCCGTGAACCTTTCGACGAGCGGCGACATCCGGACGGTGGGGACTCCCGCGCTGGGTGATCTGAGAATCCCTAGGTGGACAGTACGGTACGGGACAGGACGCCACAATGAGACGCGGCGGACGGTGGCGGGCTCGTTCGATCATCCCAACCGTCCAGCGATTCATATCCCAGGCAGGATGGATGGTTCAACCGCAACGTCCATGCCTACAGCGTTTTGACAGGAATGGCTTGGCTCACTTGGCATCGGGCGCGACATGCGTTGCAAACACCGGAGTACCAGCACTTCATGGACTCTGGTGCATCACTTTGGTGATATAAACCCTCCATGGAGAGTGCTGACGCGGGTGGCGTCGACGCCATTTCGGAGATGATCGAGCTCGGAGCCGACCTGATGTGGCGGTATCTGGCCGACCGCGACGAGCTCAGCGCCAGCGCGACCCTAGTCCTCAACCGCGTGAGCCGCGAAGGCCCGATGCGACTGACTGCGCTGGCCGAGGCGGAGGGTGCCAGTCAGTCGGGGATGACGCAGTTGGTTCAGCGCATGGAGCGTCAGGGGCTGCTCGAGCGGTGGAGCGATCCCGACGACGGCCGCGCGTCGCTGGTCATGATCGGCGACGCGGGCAGGCGGATGTGGGATGCGCGCGCCGACCTCCGCCGTCGGCGCATCGCCGGGTTGATGCCCACGGTGTCCCAAGACGATTAGGTGTCGCTGTGGCTGGCCGCCCAGGTCGTGGTGCGGGTCCTCGGTCAGATGCGGGTGACCGCCGGACTCTGATGCATGGCGTCGTGCAGCCGCGCCAGCACGCCGACCGTCGTCGCGAAGTCCATGCACGCGTCGGTGACCGACTGGCCGTACACGAGCTGTTCGGCGACGGGTTGGGAGCCGGCAACCAGGAAGCTCTCCAGCATCAGTCCGCTGATGCCACGCTCCCCGGCGGCAATCCGAGTCGCGATCTCGTGGGCGACTTCTGCTTGGCGCACGTGATCTTTACCCGAATTCGCGTGCGAGCAGTCGATCATGACGTTGTCGGGCAGCCCGGCCGCTAGCAGACGATCGACGGTGTCGGCGACGGATTGGGGGTCGTGGTTCGGGCCAGCCGAGCCTCCGCGCAGGATCAGGTGGCAGTCGGGATTGCCCGCGGTTTCGACGATGGCGCCTCGGCCAAGGCCGTCGATTCCGAAGAAGACGTGCTGTGCCGCAGCGGCTCTCACGCCGTCGATGGCTGGCTGGACGTTGCCGTCGGTGGCGTTCTTGAACCCGACGGGCATCGAGAGTCCCGAGGCGAGTTGGCGATGAATCTGCGACTCGGTCGTGCGTGCGCCGATGGCGCCCCAGGCCACGCTGTCGGCGATGTAGTGCGGACTGGTGGGCTCGAGGAACTCGCAGCCCACGGCCAGGCCGAGGGCGCCGATGTCCAACAGCAATGTGCGTGCAGTCCGGAGGCCGCGCTCGACGTCGTGGGTCCCGTCCATGCCGGGGTCGTTGATGAGCCCCTTCCAGCCGACCGTCGTGCGCGGCTTCTCGAAATAGACCCGCATGACGACCTTCAGGCGGTCGGCGTACTGAATGGCCAAGGGGGCCAACCGATGTGCGTAATCCAGGGCGGCCACGGGGTCGTGGACCGAACAGGGGCCCACGACGACGAGGAGTCGGTCGTCGCGGCCGGCGAGAATCTGCACGATGTCCTCGCGGTGACGTCGGACGGACTCGGCGATGTGACGATCGAGGGGAAGTTCGGCCAACATCTTCTCGGGAGGGGGGACCGGACGGAAGGAGACGATCCGCCGGTCGGCGGTGCTGTCGACGTCCACGGCATTGCTGGTGATGGTCACGGTCTGTTCGGGCTTCCTGTGAGTGATTCTCAGGGCCTACCCGTGGAACATCCGGTGCCCTGAATGACGAAGAGCAGCGACCGAATGGTCACTGCTTGGGCTCCGGGTGGCGTGTCGCGCGTGGTGTCAGTGCGCCTTATCCATGGCTCCACCCGGAGCCGAGATAAAGCGCCAATAGCGACGCACGCCGATGTTCACGAAACGAACCATACCGTGTCGGCGATGGCGCCCTCGCCTAGCCTTCGAGTGCCTCTTCCACCCGCTGCACCTTCGCGCTGAGTTGGCCGGTGTAACCGGGCCGGATGTCGGCCTTGAGCACCAGGCCCACGCGCGGTGAGATGGCGGCGACCGCATCGACCGCTTGCTTGACGACGGCCATCACCTCGTCCCATTCACCCTCGAGGTTGGTGAACATCGCGTTCGTTTCATTGGGAAGTCCGGACGCGCGGACGATGCGGATGGCCTCGGCCACGGCTTCGTGAACGCCACCGGTCTCGTCACCGGCGGAGGGGGTCAGGCTGAATGCGACGATCATGACGTCGAGCCTGACACACCCGTGTCGAGACGGGCCGCGTCCGATCGGCGGTGCTCGATGCGCAGAATGGGTCGTGTCCCTGGCCGTCTCGACGGCCGGCATCGATCGAAGGGAAATCCGATGAGCTACGAGACGCTGCTGTGGGACGTCGACGACGACGGCATCGCCACCCTCACATTGCACCGGCCCGACGCCCTCAACGCCTTCGACGTGACGATGGCCCGCGAGCTCGAGGACGTGTTCCTGCACGCTGCGCGCGAGGACGCCGTGACGGCGGTGGTCGTGACGGGCAGCGGTAAGGCGTTCTGTGCCGGCATGGACCTGTCGGCCGACGGCAACGTGTTCGGACTCGACGAGTCGTTGCGTCCCACCCCGGCCGAGTTTCGCGAGCATCTGACCGAGCCGCCCTACCACGATGGCATCCGAGACACGGGCGGGCGACTGACGCTCGCCATTCACGCTCTGCCCAAACCGGTGATCGCGGCCATCAACGGCGCCGCGGTCGGGATCGGGGCGACGATGACACTGGCGATGGACATCCGGCTCGCGTCGACGAAGGCGCGCATCGGCTTCGTGTTCGGCAGGCTCGGCATCGTTCCAGAGGCATGCTCGAGCTTCTTCCTGCCCAGAATCGTCGGGATTCAGACCGCTCTGGAGTGGGTGTACGCCGCGGACATCCTCACTGCCGAGGCCGCGTACGCCGGCCGACTCGTGCGTTCTCTGCACGATCCCGACGATCTGCTGCCCGCCGCATACGACTTGGCCCGGTCGTTCGTCGTCGGTCGCTCGCCGGTGGCGCTCGGCTTGGCCAAGCAGCTGCTGTACCGAAACGGCGCGGCGTCGGAACCGCTGGAAGCGCACCTGTCCGACTCGCTGGCGATGTTCTACACCTCGATCGGCGACGGCAAGGAGGGCGTGGCCGCCTTCCTCGAGAAGCGCGATCCTTCGTTCACGGGGCGCGCCTCGGAGCTACCGAACGTCTTCGGGGACCAACCCGCCTGATCAACCAATCATCATGTGATGAAACGACTTTGGTGACCGTTGGTGTCATCGAGGTTCCACCGGTCCACCCGTACCGGTCGGATGCGAATGATGTCACGACCCGATCGTTCCGCCAGTTCGGCGAAGCCATGGATCTCCACGCCGCGCCCCGTGAGATCGTCGAAGCCCCGCAACGGCAGCGAGGGATCATCGACGATCAACGACACTCGCGGATCGCGGCGGACGTTGGCGTATTTTCGCGACTCACGCAATCGCGGGCCGCTGATCTCGATGGATCCGCCCTCACCGTCGACGACGAAGGGCACCGGGTGGACCTGCGGCGCTTCATCGCGTCCGATCGTCACCAATCGTCCGCGCCCGACCGACTCGAGGAAGTGGGATTCGGCGGCGGTGAGCACGTCGCCATTATCTCCGAACCCCACCGCGTCAAGGATCCTTCGGAGATGTCAAAAAGAATGTGCCGCAAATGTTGGCAATCGAGGAAGTCCCTGTCATAGGCGGGGCGATACCGCTGGTACGGTGTGAACAATTAAATGGCATCGCAAGGGAGCACGACGTGGCTGAACGCATTCTTCGTCAACTGATCGATGATATCGACGGTTCCGACATAACCGACGGCACCGGTGAGCGGGTCGAGTTCTCGCTTCGTGGTTCGTCGTACCAGATCGACCTTTCGGCCGCCAATGTCGCAAAACTCGAAAAGGCGCTCAAGCCCTATGTGGACGCCGCAATGAAGGTCAGGGGTGCCCGCACCACTCGGACCAAGGTCAGCAGCAACGGAAAGGCTTCCAAGGAGCAACTGACCGCCGTGCGTGAATGGGCGCGCGCAAACGGTCATGACGTATCAGACCGTGGCCGCATCAAGTCCGAGGTTTTCGAAGCATTCGAGGCGGCGCACTAACCGCTGCGGGCCCTTTCTTTGCATTTTCTGTGCCATCTTCAGCACTTTCCGATGACCTCTCGGAGTAAACCCCCGTGCGAAGTCTGGCAAAGAAAATGGTAAACGCGGGCCGAATGGCGGCGTCGACCGGACGCGGGTATGAACGCCCGCATTGGTGAGGCAGACCCGAGCGGTCGCCTCAGCCGATCAACCAGCGGCAGACCACGGGATTCTGCATGCACGCGGCGTTGATGTCGGGTAGGGCGCCCGAACACGGCAGTCCGTTCTCCTGGACGCAGCCCGGCGGCATGGGTGGACACGGCGTGCCGTCCGGTCGCACGCACTGCTGTTGCTCCGGACCCGCGTAGGCAGGCGCGGCGCACGTGAACGCCATGCCAAGGGCAACTGCGGCCGCGCCGCACAATAGTTGGCTGAACTGCATGGATCATTGCCTTTCTCAGCGGAAGCATCAACGCTCGCACTTGCTCGACGCCCACGATCGGCCCGTCCAGCAACCCCCCGCGGGTCGTCCAGAGAATATCGCTTAGCTGTGACATTCCTGATGGAATCAGCCGATATCGCTGCCATGCTGCGGGCACCGTGCACGAAGCCGCGGCCGTCGACCCAGGTTCGGTCGACGGCCGCGGCCTCGATACTGCGACTCGGCTCAGACCGCCAGGAGGCGGTCGAAGAACTCCCGGTATCGCTTCAGTGCCAGGCGCAGGTCCTCCGTCGACACGTCCTGCGAGGCGAATAGTGAATCCTCCGTGGGCGATTGAATCGAGTCGGGCGTGCGCCGTTGCTCGACGGAAGACTCGACATCGCGGTCGGCGGAGTGGGGCTCGGCCGTTGCGGCAGTCGGATACTCCTCCCGCGGGGTGGGTTGTGTTGGCGCGGTGAGTGGATCGCCCGCCACGTGCATGTGTTGGGGTTCGGCGGCATACCGATCGCGATCGCCGGCCGGTCCGTTGGTTTCCGTGTGGTGCGGGTGGGTGGTCATGCGTGAGCCTCCTGTGACGTGTCGGTGTCCTCATGGGTTTCGAGCAACTTGTCGAACAGCGCCCGGTAGTGCACGAACGCCTGACGCTGCGCTTCGGTATCGACGGCGCCCGCCTCCTGCGCCAGGTAGATGCCATGTGCGGCGCGGTAGTTCTCGACCACCGTGGGATGGTCGACCGAGATGTCGGCTGCGCGTCGATCGAAGTCGTCGACTGGATAGCCGCGCTCCGACATCACCCGCGTGACGAGTCGGTCAGCCTCTCCGACAGCGCTTTTCGGGTCATCGACGAATGCGGTCTGCACCGCGCGCCACGCGTGAGCGTAATGGCCGAGTGACTCCGTGCTCGGCGGAACGATGTCGAGCTGCTCGCGCCGAGTACCCGGGGCCTTTTCTACGGAAACGTCAATACGCGCACAGTCAGGGTGCCGCAGCGCTCTGTGGCGAGTCGGCGTGCTCGGCCGCTCCGAACAATGCCACCGCGATCGCACCCGCGACCGCGCCGACGAACGCCACTGCGACCAACCATCCCAGCCCGGGTGCCGAGGTGTCACCGAGCAGCAGCACGCCAACGATTCCCGGCACCACCGTCTCGCCCGCCACCAAAGCCGCCGACGCCCCGGTGACCGAACCGATCTGGAGTGCGACGGTGAACAAGTAGAAGCCGCCGACGCCGGCGATCGCCACCGCCCATGCGGCTGGATCGGCCAGCACCGCGAGCGGCTGGAAAGGATCGACTCCGTCGACCACCCGCACCGCCACCGCCATCGCACCGAACAGCACGCCCGCGACGAGTCCAGCTGCGACGGCACCACGGGAACCGAGGACGCGGATCAGCCCGAGGCCGACGAGGACGATGGTCACCGACAACGCGAACACACCCCAGTGCACGGCACGTGTCGAGGTGTCCTCGCCGACGTGACCGGCGGTGAACCCCAGAACGCACAGGGACACCACCACCACGGCGATCGCCACCCAGTCGCGCGAGCGAAGGCGCACCCCTAGTACCAGAACGCCGAGCACGGCCGTCACGACGAGGTTGGCACTCATGATCGTCTGCGACAGAAAGAGGGGAATCAGCCGAGCAGAGACCACGCTTCCCACGAAACCGACGACGTCGAGCGCCATTCCGACGATGAACGCCGGGGTCAGTGCGGCGCGGATGGTCGCTCCCAGCGAGGGCGCACCCGTCGCCGTGACGGATGCACCAGGTCGGCGGGAGGCATCCGCGGCAGCGGCGCTCCGCGCGCCATAGGCCTGCAGCACGGAGGCCGTCCCGTAGCCGAAGCAGGCGAGTAGTGCCGCCGCGATACCGATCAGCACCGGCGTCTCCCATCCACGTATGCAGTCATTGGTGCCCAGTATCGCCGCATTGCGGTCGGTGCCTCCGTAATTCACACCCGCGGATCGCGCGCTCGGAGTAGTGATGGATGGCAGGACTGCGGCCACTCGTGCAAGGAGCACCCATGTATGACCTGACCATCACCGGCGGGATCGTCGTCGACGGAACCGGCGATGAGCGCTACCGCGCGGACATCGGCGTCAAGGATGGCCGGATCGTGGAGGTTCGCCGACGCGACGGTGACGACGCCGGACTGGCCGGGGACGCCGAGCGCACCATCGATGCCACCGGCCGAGTCGTCACCCCCGGCTTCGTCGACATCCACACGCACTACGACGGGCAGGTCAGTTGGGACGGCAGCCTGGAACCGTCCAGCCTGCACGGCGTCACCACGGTGGTCAGTGGTAACTGCGGCGTGGGGTTCGCGCCGGTGCGCCCCGGCAGTGAGCAGTGGCTGATCGAGCTGATGGAAGGCGTCGAGGACATCCCGGGAAGCGCGCTGGCCGAGGGCATCAGCTGGGGCTGGGAGAGCTTCCCCCAGTATCTCGACGTGATCGAGAAGCGGGAGCTGGCAGTCGATTTCGGTGTTCAGATCGCCCATGGAGCGGTGCGTGGCTATGCCATGGGGGAGCGCGGCGCACGCAACGAGCGCGCGACCGACGACGACATCAAGGCAATGGCGCGCATCGTTCAGGAAGCGGTCGAGGCGGGGGCCCTCGGCTTCTCGACGTCGCGCACCGAGGGGCACCGGGCGCTCGACGGCGAGGTGGTCCCGGGCACCTACGCGGCGGCCGACGAACTCTTCGGTCTCGGCCGGGCGATGGCGGCAGGTGGTCAGGCGGTCTTCGAGGTGGCACCGGACGGTACGGCGGGGGAACACCCCGATGCCCTCCTCGGCGAGGTCGACTGGATGATTCAGCTGGCCGCAGAGATCGACCGCCCCGTCTCCTTCGCCATGGTGCAGACGCAGGGCAAGCCGGATCTGTGGCGCAAGCAGTTGGATCTCGCCGGCGCGGCGGTCGACGACGGCATCAGGGTGCACCCGCAGTTCGCGGCCCGACCGTTCGGCATGTTGTTCGGCTTTCCCGGCTACCACGCCTTCGACCATCGCCCCACGTTCCGCAGGCTCAAGGCCGAACTGAGCCGCGAGGCCCTCGCGGAGCGTCTGGCCGAGCCCGCCGTACGCTCGGCGATCCTGTCCGAAGCCGACCTGCCCGCGCAGGCGGTGCCCATGTTCGACGGGCTCTTCGCGATGATCCAGCACAGCATCGACAGTCTGTACGCCATCGGCGACCCACCCGACTACGAGCCCACGCCCGACAAGACAGTCGGGGCGATCGCCCGCAGTCGGGGCGAAGACCCGCTGGCGACGATGTACGACCTCATGCTGGAGTCGAACGGGACGGCGTTGCTGATGTTGCCCTTCTTCAACTATGCCGAGGGCAACCACGACGCGATCTACGACATGATCTCGCATCGAGCAGCGGTGTCCGGGCTGTCCGACGGCGGCGCGCATTGCGGTCTGATCTGTGACGCCTCGTACCCGACCTACCTGCTGACCCACTGGGCCCGGGACCGCAGCCGCGGGCCACGGTTCTCCCTGGAGTACATGGTGCGCAAGCAGACCCTCGACACCGCGACCCTGTTCGGTCTCGGCGATCGCGGCGTGATCGCGGTGGGTAAGAAGGCCGACGTCAACGTCATCGACATGGAGGCGTTGCAACTCGAGGTGCCGCGGATGGCGTACGACCTGCCTGCCGGCGGTCGCCGCCTCATCCAGGGCGCCAGGGGATACGACGCCACCGTGGTCGGCGGGGTGGTGACACGACGTCACGGTGTCGACACCGGTGCCAGGCCTGGCAGGCTGCTGCGCGGCGTCCGGTAGCGTCACAACCGCGAATTCGCCTGTATCACAGTAACTTCTGTCCCCAACACTGCGATCTTCGACTTCGGCTTCCCGCCGACGGTCACGGGTCAAGTCGCGGCGGCCAGGGGTAGTCGCGCCGTGTCGTCGCAGGCGTGCCGCTACCATCGCGCAGTGACCGTTCTCGTCCTGTCGACTTTGCTGGCTGTCTCGGTCGCAGCCGTCGTCACGCTGGCCGTGCTGCTCATCGTCACGTCCAGAAGGCTCGCGGATGTTCGACGGCGACTCGAGCGTGCGCAACGAGAGCAGCCGAGACGACGCCGCAGACCGCGGGGTATCGCGCCGTTCGCCATCAGGAAGACTTGGCGGACCGCAGAGATGTTACGCACCAAGGGAATTGGTGCGACCGTGCGCAATTCGATCGAAGACTTGGCCGGATGGGCGAGTGTCGAACGACCCGATCTCGCACGGCTGACCGCCGACGGAGACGTCGTCGTCGTGTTCTCTGACATCGAGGGATCCACCGAGCGCAACGAGGCCCTCGGGGACCGTGACTGGGTGAAGCTACTTCAGCGGCACGAGCACCTCGTCCGATCGGCGGTCGAGGAGCATCGCGGTCACGTCGTCAAGAACCAGGGCGACGGTTTCATGCTCGCCTTCGGTGATCCCGAAGGCGCCCTTCGCTGCTGTGTCGACGTGCAGCGCGAACTCGCCGAGAACCCAGAGCGCTGGCAGAACATCAAGGTGCGCATGGGAATTCACATGGGGCCGTCGGTGCGCCGGGGAGACGACCTGTTCGGGTTGAACGTGGCCATGGCGGCGCGGGTCGCCGGGCACGCCGACGGTGGGGAGATCTTGATCAGCGAAGTCGTGCGTGACGCGATCGGGAAGGCCGACGGCATCGCCGTGTCGAGTGCGGAAGTCGTGGAGTTCAAGGGGTTCAGCGGGACGTACGAGGTGTTCCCCGTCGCCCTGGGTACGTGAGTCAGGCGGGCGGGACCTGCGTGCGGGCGTACTCGCGCACCGCGTTCTTTGCGACCTTCCCGTTGCTGGTCAGCGGAAGTGCGTCGACGAACAAGACGTGACGTGGCCGTTTGAACCCGGCGATGCGGTCACGGACATGGGTGGCGATCGCCCCAGCCGAGGGGCGCCGCCCTGGCAGTGCCACGATGACCGCGCAGATCGCCTCACCCCAGTACTCGTCAGGAACACCCACCACTGCAACCTGATCGACGTCCGGGTGGCTCGACAGCACGTCCTCGACCTCACGCGAGGAGACGTTCTCGCCGCCGGTGATGATGACGTCCTTGAGCCGGTCGAGCACCGTCAAGCGGCCCATGTCGTCGATGCGACCTACGTCGCCGGTGGGTAGCCAACCGTCCACGGTCGTCGGTGTTCCGCTTCGCCAGTACGCCGCGGCGACCTGCGCTCCGCGAACGAGGATCTCGCCGATGCCGCCATCCGCGTCCTCCGGTGAGATCCGGACCTCGACCTCGTCGTGGGGCGTTCCCGCGGTGGCGAGAATCGACGGGTCATCGCCCGCGCCGGCGCGGTGCTCGTCGGGTCCGAGAAAGCAGACGTTGCCACCGGTCTCGGTCATGCCATAGCCCTGATGAAAGGCGACGTCGAGTCGGGAGAGCGCACGTCGGAGCAGATCGGCGGGGATCGCGGCAGACCCATACGCGATGTCCCGCAGCGACGGCAGCTCCAGGCCGGTTTCCTCGAGATACGCGAGCAGGGCGTGAAGCATTGTCGGCGCCAGAGAGCACGACGTCACGCCATGGCGATTGACGGTCGCGACGAAAGCGTCCGGACGGAACGCCGCCACGGGGAGCACCGTCGACTGCACCGAGTGGTGGACCAGCATGTTGTAGCCAGCGACGTGGCACATGGGAAACGGCAGGAGATACACGCCACCCGAGCGCACCGACCGCCCCGCGACGGTGCCGCGCACCGCGGTGGTGATCGAGCGGTGGGTGTGCAGCACGCCCTTGGGGGTGCCGGTCGAGCCGCTGGTGAACAACAGCCACGCGGGCTCGTCGGGATCGACCCGACCCGTGAAAGCCACCGAATCACGTTCCGCGCGTTGCCATTGCGGGTCCTCGAACGCGCACACGTGTTGCAGGATCGGGATCGTCCGGACGCGCTCGGCCAGTGCGGTCAGGTAACGCGCGTCGCCGAGCAGGACGGCTGGTTCGGCCGACGCCAACTGGGCGAGCTGCTCGCCGGGACTGAGACGCTGGTTGATCAGCACGAGGATGCGTCCGCTGCGCGGCACGCCGTAATAGAGCCGGGCGTAGGAGGAGCCGTTGTCCGCGATAACGGCTACCCGATCCCCCCGACGGGTGCGGGCGTCGACCCAGGCTGCCACAGATCCGACCTGGCCATCGAACTCGGTGAAGGTCGACGCGCTGCCATCCGAGGCGATGACCGCATGGCGGTCAGGCTCGGCGGCCGCCGCCGCGGACACCAGCTCGTGGATTAGTTCGATGCGCGCGGATGTCATGGCGTCGCAAGGGTATCTGCGCCGCCGCCCTTATTGAAGACGCGTCGTGGCCTCGGATCCGTTGCGGTCGGCGAGGGATCGCAGCTGTGCCAGAGCGAACTTTCGGCCGCGGCCCGCCTCGGGGATCAGCACGCCGGCCCACAGGCCTTCGGCGCCCGGCGTCTGGCACGCCTCCCTGGCGCACGACCAGCGGCGAGTGCAGGCGCGGCAGAGCGCCTTGGCGCCGTCGTCAGGCGACGTCGTCCACCGGTCGGGATCGCTGGTGCACGCGAAGGTCGCGGGTCGATCGAGCACCATCGAACCCGTACCCCGGCCGGATTCGTCACCTTGAGCTGCGGCGATGGATCCTCCACGATCGCGCATGTCGTTGGCCCTCCGTCCCGTGCCTTGGCTGGCAATACAGCTGTATCGGTCTAGGACAATACAGCGGTATTGCTATCCTTGGCGAGTGACCACCGACACGATGCCTGCCACGTCTGCGTCGGCGGAGGCTGGTCGGGAGGGTCGCACCGAGTCCTCGACCGTCGACCGCATACGTCAGGCCGCGCTCGCGCGCTTCGCCACGCACGGCACGGCAGCGACCACGCTTCGCGCGGTGGCCTCGGCCGCAGGTGTCTCCCTGGGGTTGGTGCAGCACCACTTCGCGACCAAGGCGGGTTTGATCAAGGCCGTGGACGACTACGTCCTGGCGTTGGTGATCGCGGAGATGTCGCAGCCCATGGCCGATCTCCCGGCCGACTCGATCGCCGACATCGGCAGCAGGGTCACCCGGATCATCGCCGAGGAGCCCGATGTCGCCGGTTACGTGGGCCGCGCACTCGTCGACGGCAGTCCTCTCGGAGCGACGCTCTTCGATGCCCTGATGGACGTGGGCACGGCCAGGTGGCAGAAGCGGACCGAACGTGGCGAGACCCGTACCGACATCGACCTGACGTGGGCGGTCATCAACGGACTGGTGCTCGCACTGGGCGCCGTCAGCCTGCGAGAACACGTCGATCGCCACCTGCCGCAACCGTTCACGACACCAGCTCAGCTTCAGCGGTGGCAGAATGCAACGGACTCGCTGCTGCGCGACGGGCTTATCACGCCCCCGACTGGCGCGTAACGATCATCAAATGCGTTCGCCTGCAACACGTTTACGGTAGGAGCTGGGCGTTTCGGCGCAGAACTGGGTGAAGCATCGGGTGAAGGAGCTCAGGTTCTCGAACCCGACGGCCGACGAGGTGGCCTGCACCGACTGCCCGGGCGCTGCGAGCAAGGCCATCGCGCGCAGCATCCTGGCGTGTAGAAGATAGGTGCGCCAGGATAATCCGAGGGATTCCTGGAAGAGACGCCGAAGCGTCCGCTCAGAGACGGACACGGCCCGGCTCACGTCGGCCGCGGTCGCCGAGTCGAGGTGCTGCTTCGTATACGCAAGCGCGGCCGCGACGATGGGGTGATCGGACGTCGGAAGGCTCAGTGGGGCTTCGTGATCCAACGCCTCGGCCACAAGTTGGGCGAGCGTGCGGAAGAAGCCGTCGGAGACGTCATCCCCGCGGGCACGGTCGATCGGCCAGCGCAGCGCGTAGATCATCATCTCCCGGATCAACGGCGACACCGCGATGATGCGGGCCCGTCCGCCGGCATCGGAGATGAGTTCGGGAGCGAACATCACCGCGACGGTCTTGACGTCGGGGTTCATCACGGCCTGGTGTTCCAGCCCGACGGGGATCCACGCGGCCTGCTGCGGTGGGAGTAGATAGTGCGCGGAATCGGTCTCGACTTCGACGACGCCATGCAAGGCGTACTCGATCTGGTGCACCTCGTGGGAGTGCCACCCGGTGATCAACCCGTCGCCCTCGTAGAGGTAACTGCCCGCCATCGCGTTACCGCCACGGCGCAGTTCGATGACGGGTCGGACGACTTTGGCCGGTTCGGCTAAACCTCTGTCCGAAAGCGCAGAGACGGTCACGAAATCCGAGGGTACTAGTTGAGTATGAAGACCGACGACCTGATCCTGGTCAGCATCGACGACCACGTCGTGGAGCCACCCGACATGTTCCTCAACCACGTTCCGGCGAAGTACAGGGCCGATGCGCCGATCGTCGTCACCGACGACAAGGGCGTCGACCAGTGGTTCTACCAGGGCAGGCCGCAGGGCGTCAGCGGACTGAACGCGGTGGTGTCCTGGCCACCCGAGGAGTGGGGTCGCGACCCCGCGGGCTTCGCCGAGATGCGCCCGGGCGTGTACGACGTCCACGAGCGCGTCCGTGACATGAACCGCAACGGGATCCTGGCGTCGATGTGCTTCCCGACGTTCACCGGGTTCTCCGCTCGGCACCTCAACATCACGCGCGAGGACATCACGCTGGTGATGGTGTCGGCCTACAACGACTGGCACCTCGACGAGTGGGCAGGCAGTTATCCGGACCGGTTCATTCCGATCGCCATCCTGCCGACTTGGACTCCGGACGGCATGGTCGCCGAGATCCGCCGGGTGGCCGCCAAGGGCTGCCGGGCGGTGACGATGCCCGAATTGCCGCACCTCGAAGGGCTGCCGAGCTATCACGACGAGGACTACTGGGGTCCGGTGTTCCGGGCCCTGTCGGAGGAGAACGTGGTGATGTGCCTGCACATCGGCACTGGCTTCGGCGCGATCAGCATGGCGCCCAACGCGCCCATCGACAACCTCATCATCCTGGCCACCCAGATCTCGGCGATGTGCGCCCAGGACCTGTTGTGGGGGCCGGCGATGCGCAACTACCCAGACCTGAAGTTCGCCTTCTCCGAAGGCGGAATCGGTTGGATCCCCTTCTATCTCGACCGCAGCGACCGGCACTACACGAACCAGAAGTGGCTGCGTCGCGACTTCGGCGACAAACTGCCCAGCGACGTGTTCCGTGAGCATTCGCTGGCCTGCTACGTCACCGACAAGACCTCGCTGAAGCTGCGCCACGAGATCGGCATCGACATCATCGCGTGGGAGTGCGACTACCCGCACTCGGACTGCTTCTGGCCGGACGCGCCGGAACAGGTGCTCGCCGAACTCAACGCCGCAGGCGCCGACGACTCCGACATCGACAAGATCACCTGGCAGAACTCGAGCCGGTTCTTCGGCTGGGATCCGTTCAAGCTGACACCGAAGGCCGAGGCGACCGTAGGTGCGTTGCGCGCCAAGGGCGCCGACGTCGACGTCTCGATCCGGCCGCGCAAGGAGTGGGCCCGGCTCTACGAGCAGAAGCACCTCGCCAAGACCTGACATCCCCGCCAGCGTCATCGAGACTGCGGTCAGGGCGGAAGAGTGCGAGTGCGGCTCGCCCTCACCGCAGTCTCAGCGATGGCGCCCACGCGTGAACCCTATGTCGCCGCGGGCTCGTAGCGGAGCATGGTGACGCCGTCGTCGGGATAGTCGGTGAACACCGGCTGCACCCGCATGCCGACGTGGATGGCAGCCGGCTCGGCGTTGACGATCTCGGTGGAGAACCGCGGGCCCTCGTCCCACTGCACGACCGCGAGGATCTGCGGCACGTCGTCGGCGAAGTGGGGGGACACCGCGCGATGGCTGACCGTGAACGTGTACAGCGATCCGGCGCCGCTGATTTCGCGCCACTCGAGGTCGTCGGCCAGGGTTCCCGGCGCCAGGATCCGGGGATA
The DNA here is from genome assembly GCF_016462545.1 of Mycolicibacterium sp. Taxonomy (GTDB): domain Bacteria; phylum Actinomycetota; class Actinomycetes; order Mycobacteriales; family Mycobacteriaceae; genus Mycobacterium. The sequence goes on from NZ_JAEMTA010000001.1 coordinate 116,208, forward strand.
GAACACGTAGCGATCCGACGAGGGAGAGTACTGGATGCGGATCCTGTGCTCGCTCAACGCATCCCAGAATGGCTTCGTCGTGGGGGTGGGGATCGGCATCGGCTTGGACATGGCGGCCATGGTCTAGTCACCCTCCAAGACGAGGGTGGTCTGCTCGGAGAGGATGCCGCCGTTTCCGGAGACGAAGGCCCGATTGCAGTCGTCGACTTGCGCGTCCCCGGCGCGCCCCATGATCTGCCGGGTGGCGTCACAGACGTGGTGCATACCGCCTGCGGTGCCCGCCTGGCCGTAGCCGAGCTGTCCGCCCGCGGTGTTCATCGGGAAGTCACCGCGGAAGGTCAGATCGTGCTCCGCGACGAACTGAAGCCCCTTGCCCTTCGGGCAGAAGCCCGCGTCCTCGAGGCTGAGCAACGCGGTGATGGTGTAGCAGTCGTAGATCGACACCATGTCCATGTCCGGTGGACCGAGACCGGCCATGCCGAATGCTGATTCGGCCGCCCTGATCATCGGCGTCTGCAGGAGGTCCTCGGCGTACGTCGGCGTCTTGTACGGCACGCGTTCGCCGAAACCCTTGACCCACACGGGGCGATTGCGGCTGCGCCGAGCCAGCTCGGCGTTGGTGACCAGGACGGCGGCCCCGCCCAGCACCGGCATCACGATCTCCAGCATGTGCAACGGCGATGCGATCACGGGGCTGGCGAGCACGTCGTCGACGGTCAACGGCGTGTCCGAGAAGATCGCTCCTGGAGTGTGATTGGCGTTCACCCGCTGGTCGACGGGGATCTTGGCCATCGCCCGCTCGTCATATCCGTACGTCGCGGCGTAGAGAGTAGCCACCTGGCCGTAGGGCCCGTTCTGGCCGAGGTTGCCGTACGGGATCTCGAACTCGGCCTGTGGTGAGCCGTACCGATTGCTCGACGCCCCGAAGTACAACATGTCGCCGAAGTCGACCGGCTTCTTCTCCGAGACGGGCGTCAGCTGCGCCGCCGGGACCACGCACAGGACGGCGTTGCAGATGCCGAGCTCGATGGCCGCCGCGGCACGCCACACCATCGCCGCCGAGCTCGCACCGCCGAGATCGACCAGCTCGGCGAAGTTCGTTCGGATACCCAGGTATTCGACGATCGTCGATGGGACGAAGATCATCGACTCCTGGAGATATCCCGTGCAGATCCCGTCCACGTCGCCGGCGTCCAGGCCGGCGTCCGCGAGGGTGGACGCCGCCAGCCGAGCCCACTGCTCCAGGTTGAACTCCGGCGGTCCGGTCGGACGCTTGGTCGCGGGTAGCTCGGTGTACCCGACGATGGCCGCTTCACCGCGTAGGCCCATTTTCGTCACCCTCCTTCGCTCGAATCGAACACGGAACACCGTTCACCACTTGGGTATTGCTTGGGACGTCGATCAGACCCGGCGGGTTGAGCAGGTTGGAGTTCACCCCGGGATGCGCGTTGGCGGTATCCATCCGGGTGCCCGCCAGGCCGTGACCCCACCCGTGCGGTAGGCAGACGACACCGGGCATGACCTCGTCGCTGACTTCCGCGGCCACGGACAGGGCGCCTTCCGACGTGGCGATCTCTGCGACGTCTCCCGTGCCGACCCCGATCCGCGCCGCATCGAGCGGGTGGATCAGCAGCGTGCAGCGATCCCTGCCCCGCATCAGGGCGGGGACGTTGTGCAGCCACGAGTTGTTGGAGCGCAGATGGCGACGACTGGTCAGTACGAACTCCGGTGATTCGCGGTCGATCCGGGCGGCCAACCGCGGCACGTCGCCGGCAAGGAGGGGGTGGAACAACTCGACCTTGCCGGATGGAGTGGTGACGATCTCGCGGATCCGTCCGCCGGCGAGCTCTTCGAGCCGTAACCCGTTGGGATGCTGACGAACTGCTTCCAGCGTCAGTCCACCTGGCCGGTCGCCGAAGCCGTCGCCCCACGGCCCGAGCCTGATGCCGAGATCGACCAGTCGCGCGGGCCCGCGGCCGGCGAGTGCCGCGAGGGCCTGGGCGGGATCGCGCCCGGTCAGGGGTGTGTTGGGCTGGGTGCACGCGGTGGCGATCAGGCCGCCGACGTAGAGATCGTCCAGGGCGGCCACGTCGACGTCGCCGACTGCCGTGCCGAACACCGATCCCGCGAGTGCGAGGAGCAACTCCCACTCGGCGGGCCCGTCAGACGAGGGCTCGAAGACCGGGTCGGACCACTTCAGGCAGGACGCAGTGGAATATGCCCAGTACAAGTCGTCGGAGTGCGGCCGTTCCAAGGGGGAGAGCCCGGGCAGGATCACGTCGGCGTGGCGGGTGGTTTCGTTCAGCCAGTTGTCGACGGAGATCATCGCGTCGAGCGTGCCTAGGGCGGATGCCAACCGGCGGCTGCCAGGGGCGGAGATGACCGGGTTGCCCGCGACCGTGACGAGGGCGTGGATCTGGCCGTCACCAGGAGTGTCGATCTCCTCGGCCAAACAGCTGATCGGAAACTGTCCGAAGACCTCGGGTGTGCGACGGACGCGGCTGTGGAATCGGCCGAACTGCCACCCGTCACCGGGTTGGTCGGGCGGCTTCATGAACATCTGCGACCACGCCGCCGGCCGTGGGAAGACTGCGCCGCCGCGGCGATCCAGTGCTCCGAGCGCTGCGTTGACGACGAATACCAGCCAGGTGGCCAGGGTGCCGAATTCCTGGGTGCAGGCGCCGATCCGGCTGTACAGCACGGGGTTCTCGGCATGCGCCAACTCATGCGCCAGGCGGCGGATGGTCACTGCGTGGATGCCGGTGGCTTCCTCGACGCGTTCCGGTGCGAATGGCTCGGCGAGGGCTATCACGTCGTCCAGTCCACTGACGAGACCGCGAAGGTGCTCGGGCCGCGAGATCCAGCCGTTCTCGCTCAACGTGTGCAGGATCGCGAACAAGAGCAGCGCATCGGTGCCGGGTCGGATCGGCACCCATTCGCTGGCCCGTTCGGCGGTACGGGTTCGGCGGGGGTCGACGACGACGACCTTGCCTCGACCGACGATGGCGTCGAGGGAGCGCATGACATCCGGTGTCGACAGCATCGAGCCCTGGGACGCGGAGGGGTTGGCGCCCAGGATCATCAGGTGATCCGTGTGCGCGAGGTCGGGGATCGGACCGTTCCACATGCCTCCGAACAGCAGGGCGCTCACGACGTTCAGCGGCCACTGGTCGACGGTGCCGGGCGTGTAGTACGCCTGCATTCCCGCCGCTTGACCGAAGCCGATGAGCGCGCCGACGTAGAGGCTGAGTCCGATGTTGTGGGCTACGGGGTTGCCCAGATACACCGCCATCGATCGAGCACCGTGCCGCTCGAGCACCGGCCGCAGCACCCGTTCCGTCTCGGCAAGGGCGTCGTCCCAGGACACCGTCACGTGCTCGCCGTTGGGGCGCTTCACCAGCGGCAGCCGGAGGCGGTCCGGATCGTGGTGAATCTGGCCGAGCGACACGCCCTTCGGACACGAATGGCCCCTCGACCAGACGTCGTCGTGGTTGCCTCGCACGCTCTGGACCGCGTTGCCGGACACGGTGACCGTCAACCCGCACATCGCCTCGCACAGGGGACACGTCACCTCGTGCACTGACCGAGTGATGCTCACCCGTCCGGCAAGATCAGCGACACCATCACGTCGAGTCGATTGGCCATGGTGCGGTAGGTGAAGGCAGTCGACTGCACCTGCAGCAGCGCACCCCAGAACACCGTCTCCAGGGTGGCCAGGACCTCGGGCCACGCGCCGGTGCCGAGCGCCGCGGACAGTCGTCGGCGTACCTCGGCGGCGATGCGCGTCTGAACCTCCGTGATGGCCGGATCCTCAGTGCGCAGCAGCGCCTGCGTGCACGCGATCGCCAAGCGGGGCTCGTCGGCCATGATGAGGGTGATCGCACACAACTGGCTGCTCACGCGGGACTGAATGCCCGCTGTCTGATCGACGACGAGCGGAAGTTCGACGATGCGGTCGAGGTACAACTCGGCGTACATCGCGTCCATCGAGGGGAAGTGTGCGCGCAGCGCGGCCGGCGCGATCTTGGCACGCGCGGCGAGCGCAGGCACCGAGACGTCGGGCTGGGCAGAGTCGTCGAGCATTGCCGCGGCCGCACCGAAGACGCGACGGCAGGTGCGCGTTCGCTGAGCGTGGGGGTCCCGCAGCCTGGTGACATGTGTCACCGCTGAGCTGGACATGTGTCCAGGTTATCGGACGCGGCGTGGGTTGGCAATCGTTCGCCGTACTCGGTTATGAATTAGGAACTTTGCAGGTAGAGCGTCATGCGACGCGGCTCTGGCGGACGCACCGGCGGTCCGCGAGGCTCGACTAAACGGACACGTGTCCAGTGAAGACTGAGGGCGGCGGACTCACCGGCGAGTGAGCTCCGCATACCGCGTCACGTGGTGGTCGGTCGAGCCGAACTCGTACTGCACCGCCGTGAGCCGCTTGAAGTAGTGCCCGATGGCGAGCTCCTCGGTCATGCCCATTCCGCCGTGCAGTTGCACCGCGTTCTGGCCGATGAACCTGGCCGCTCTGCCGATCGTCGCCTTCGCCGCCGACACTGCCCGAGCCCGCGTCGCATCGTCCGCCTCGAGGTTCAGCACCGCGAGACAGACCGCCGCCGCGGACTGTTCGAGCTCCATGTGCATGTCGACCATGCGGTGCTGCAACGCCTGGAAGGTGCCGATCGGTTGCCCGAACTGCTGGCGTTGCTTGCAGTAGTCGACGGTGTCGGTGAACACCCGCCGCATGGCGCCGACGGCTTCGGCGCACACGGCGGCGGCGCCCTCGTCGCGGGCCCGGGCGAGCGACGGCCAGGCTCCGCCCTCTGGGCCGAGCAACGAGTCCGCGGACAGGCGTAACTCGGTGAGAACCAGATCAGCAGCGCGGCGATCGTCGACCGTGCGGTAGCCGTGCACGAGCAGGCCCTCGCCGACGTCGTCCACGTCGACGAGGAACAGTGACACGCCGTTGTCGGTGCGTGCGGTCACCAGGAGATGCGTTGCGAGCGGTGCGCCGACGACCATGATCTTGGCTCCGGTCAGCACCCAGCCCGCGCCGTCACGACGCGCCGTCGTCGAGACGTCCTGCCAGCGGTCGCCCGACCGTTCCTCGGCGGCGGCGAGGCCGATGACTGCCTGGCCGTTGGCAATGCGTTGCAGGACGTCGGCGGCCCTCGCGCCTCCGGCCCGAAGGAGCAGACCGGCGGCAACCACCGCGGTGTCCACATAGGGCTCGATGACCAAGGCCTCGCCGAGCGCCTCCGCAATCACCATGACCTCCACGGGGCCGCCCCCGATGCCACCCGCATGCTCCGGCAGCGCGGCGCCGAGAATGCCGAGTTCGTCGGCGAACGCCCGCCATACGTCGGGCTGCCACCCATCGCCGGTCCTGGCCGCACGACGACTGCGCGCGAGGTCGTAGCGCGTCGCGAGGAACTTCGTGAGTCCCTTGCGGAGCATCTCTTGTTCGTCGGTGAGGCTGAAGTCCATTTAGAGTCCCAGCGCTGCCTTGGCGAGGATGTTGCGCTGAATCTCGTTGCTTCCCGCGTAGATCGAGCCTGCGCGGTCGTTGAAGTAGCGCAGCGGAGCGACGGCCTGCCACGGTTCGCCGCTGACGTAGTCGCCTGGCGGCGGCTCGTACTCGGCGATCGGCCCACCCGGTCGCGTCGCGTGGGGTTGATAGGCCCGACCCCGCGGGCCGGCCGCCTCCATCGCCAGTTCGGTGAGAGTCTGGCTGAGTTCGGTCGTCAGGATCTTGAGCATCGACGACGCCGGTCCGGGATGGCCCCCGCCCGCGAGGGCGGCCAACACCCGGTATTCGAGGATCTCCAACACGTCGGTACGGATGCGGGCGTCGGCCAGTTTTCGCGAGAAGGCGGGGCAATCGATGAGTCGGCCGCCGTCAGGACCGGGCTGGCCCATCGCGGCGGTGGTCACCTCCTCGGCCATCACCTGCAGGGCGGGCGCACTCGCGCCACCGCCGCGCTCGAACTCGAGCAGATACTTGGCGACCGTCCACCCGTGGTCGACCGCACCGATCACATTGGCCTTCGGCACGCGTACCTCGTCGAAGAAGACCTGATTCTGGATTTCCTCGCCGGAGGTCATGACGAGTGGTCGGATCTGGATGCCAGGGGATGTCATGTCGATCAGCACGAAGGTGATGCCCTGCTGTTTCTTGGCGGCTCGCGACGTCCGGACGAGGGCGAACATCCAGTTCGCCTCTCGCGCATGGGTCGTCCAGATCTTGCTGCCGGTGCACACCAGATCCTCGCCGTCGTCGACCGCGGCCATGGACAGGGCGGCGAGGTCGGACCCGGCCTCCGGTTCGGAGTAACCCTGGCAGAAGAACACTTCGCCGGTGAGTATGCGCGGGAGGAAGAACTCTTTCTGAGCCTGCGTGCCGTACTTGACGATGGCGTGCGCAACCATCCGAATTCCCATGGGCGACAACGACGGAGCACCCGCGAGGGTCGACTCTCGGCTGAAGACGTAGTGCTGGGTGAGGCTCCAGTCACAACCGCCGTGTTCGAGCGGCCATGACGGGGCTGCCCAACCGCGTTCGTGAAGGATCCGCTGCCATTCGAGGCTTGCGTCATGGTCGCTGTAGACACTGGTCATGAGCCGGCCGGACCGATGAAGTTCCGGTGTCAGCTTCTCGTCGAGGAAGCTGCGCACCTCGTCGCGAAACGCGATGTCGGCCGGCGACCACGCCAAGTCCACTGTCGTCCCCGATCGTTGGATACCGGTACTGCAGACAGTAAACCTAGTTACCCAACTCCGTCGGCAACCGGGTTACTGCGGCGGCACGTTCTGGCGCTGCGCCTGGCGGGTCAGGAATTCACGGTAGTAGTTCAGCGACTCGTCGGCGATGATCGCGGGCAGCTGCAATTCCCACATCAGCGCGAATCGCGCGCGAAGGTCCGCGCCGTCGGCGAGAGCGCTCGACAGCAGTTCGGCGCCGAGCATCCCGGCAACCAGCGAGTCACCGGTCGACTGCGCATTCAGCGTGGGCTGGAGGTCACCCTCCGCGATGGCAGTTTCGATGCGGACGATCAGTTCGTCGACCAGGATCTGGAAGGTCTTCTTTGCTGCCGGATTGAACCCGCCGAAGGTGCGAAGTAGCCGAGCCCCGGCGCGCGCGACCCGGTCACTGCCCAGCACGTCTGTGACGACGAAGGACCCGTGGATGACGTTCTCCATGGCGGGCGTGCTCGAGCGGCCGGAGTCGCGAAAGGCGGTGAGCAGACTCTCCGAGCCTTCTTCGATGATCGCGGTCGCCAAGGCTTCCTTGGAATCGAAGTGGTAGTACAACGCCCCCTTCGTCAGCTCGGCGCGCTCGATGATGTCGCCCAAGCCGGCGGCGGGATAGCCGATCTCGTTGATCAAGTCGACCGCTGAGTCGATGATCTTCCTACGTGTCGCCTCGGATCGAGCCTGGCGCACCATTTTCCAGCACCTCCATCGATCCATCCCCGTAGCGGTCGTTCGACGGGATCATAGTTTGTCGGCACCCAGGGGTGCGGCATTCCTAACCGCGAGTACCGATCGCCGAGTAGTGAAGTCCTTCAGATACGGGAGGCGGTCCGGGTTTGCGAAGCCCGGTAGGGCGAGCAAGAGGACAGCCTCGAAGTCCCCGATGAACTGCTCGGCGTCGTCGAGATTACTCGTCTGCCGTACCCCGAGGTACAGGGAGGTGAGCAGGCGAGCGACGTGTTCGGCGTTGCAGTCGGGTCGGACGTCGCCCTCCGCGATGCCGAGCTCGACCATCGCTGCGCAGTTTCGTACCCAGTTGGCCGCCACCTTGGCCTGGAGTCCATGGAAGCGGCCCACCGATTCGAACAGATTGATTGCGGCCCGGGTCAGATGGTGGCTGACGTCGGCCGCCGCGATGAGATACGCGTAGTCGATCAGCGACTCGAGTCCCCCGAATCCGAGTGCGGTCCGCTGGGCACCGACGTCCCGAGACGCTTCGAGGTGGTGTTCCACCAGGGCCAGCGCCAAGTCCAGCTTCGATCCGAAGTGGGCGTAGAGGGTTCCCTTGGTGACGTCGGCCGAGGTGACGATGTCGTCGAGGTTGACCTGGCTGTACGCCTTGACCGCGAAATGCCGAGACGCGGCGCGCAGGATTTGTCGTCGGGTCGTGTCAGTTCTGACTGAGATCAGATCGGTCATCGGTTGGCCGTTGGCATTGCTGTCGAAACGGTGGGCCTCATTTCTCTCGGCTACTCGGTGCCGTTGCCTCGAGTGTCGTACCTCACACCTGCACGCTCTGCGGCCGGGCGAGTCCTGCTGTCGTGCCACGGGTTGCCCTGGCTTCCGATCGGCGTCCTAATTGATTTTGCTCCAGACTTTTCGTCGAATCTAGTGCTGCAGTTCATTCATAAAGTATGTAAAGTACGTGATGTGGGGACTTACAGTCTGATGCCGAGGTGCATTGCGCTGGATGCTGACGGTTGCCCCGTCCCTACCGGTGCCGGATGGTCACTCGATCGCCACGAGCGGGGGCTCAGTTCGTCGGCCTCGGCACTCAGCAAACACCCTGACGAAATTTCACGGACTGCAGCAACGTCAATTCGATGCTGCGAGACGAGCCTCGCGACGAAGCTAATAATCGGTAGAAACACAGTTCGACGTGCAAGACTGTGGCGTACAGGGCATGTGTCAAATCGTCGCAAAGAACAATTTTGCCGAATGCAGGGCAACTTACGACCTAACCGACAAGCTATCGCGGGGTAACGGACGCCAATGTGGGATACAGAAGTCGACATCGCGGTCATCGGCGCGGGCATAGGTGGCTTGGCCAACGCCATCGCGACGGTGGATGCAGGTGGCGAGGTTCTGGTGTCCGCCTGCGCACCCGACTTTCGTGGTGACGGAGCGTCGGTGGCGGTGCGCGAGCGTGTCGAGGCCAAGCGAAACTGGCTGCTTCGCGACACGGTCGACGTCGAGACCAACGAGTTCCTGGCTGCGATCACCGAGGGTGTGCCGGAATCGGATGTCGTGCGTGACCTTGCGGTCCCGCGCCGCAGCGCACGCAACCTGTCGCGCGACGAGGCCTACGGGCGCGCGGAGACGTTCGTGGGATCGCGGTTGACCGCATGGGCCGCACAGTGCATCGGCTCGCCCTACGGGCTGCTGTACACGAGCATGTGGGACTGCCACATGACCTCGATGCGATCGGAGGGCGGGGAGTCCATCGAGGTGATCTCCATCGGCGCGATGGAGGGAACCGACGGGTTCGGCGAGAACGCGCTGCGCCGGTGGGTCGCGTCGGAGGCGCTGGAACGTGACATCGAGGTTCGCGCCGCCACCATCCTCGAGCGAATCGTATTCGAAGAGGGCGTCATCGTAGGCGTCGTGCTGACGACCCCGGACGGACCGTATGCAGTACGGACCAGGGCAGGCATCACCCTCGCGCCCGAGGACCAGGCTCCGGACTCCTCCGATCATGACGAAGCGCTCGCCGACGGGCGGTTGCAGGTGTGCGTCGTCGGTCAGACGGCGAGCCGTTTCGGTCGCGTCGAGCTGCTGGGCACCGAGCCATCAGCGCCTCCCCGGCCGACGTGCACTGGTTCGCGGCGGCAACTGCGCGACGGTCTGCACGACGCGAGGCAGCCGTCCCTAGAGGGATGGCGATGCGGAAAAGTGCACGGGTACCCGCCCTTTGGCCAGTAGCGAGGCCATGTCGTCGCCCGTCAACGGCCGCGACAACAAGAATCCCTGCGCGCGGTGACATCCATGGTGTAGCAGCGTTGATGCGGCGATCTGTGTCTCTACGCCCTCGGCGACGAGTTCCAGTTCGAAGGCCTCGGCGAGCGCGATGACGGCGCGCACGATCGCGAGGTCGTTGGGATTCGAGCCGAGGTCCGCGACGAAACTCCGGTCGATCTTGAGGACGTCGACGGGCAGTGACTTCAGGTGGGACAGCACGCTAAAGCCGGTCCCGAAATCGTCGATGGCCACCTGGACGCCGACGTCACGCAGTCCCGCCAGCGTAACGCTGGTGGTCTCCATGTCCTGGACGACGACGTTCTCGGTGATCTCCAGGCACAGGGAGCCTCGATCGAGGGAGAACTCGCGCATGACCGCCGCCACCGACTCCACGAAACCGTCGGTCACCAGTTGAACCGGCGACACGTTCACCCGCAGCACGATCCCGTCGGCGACTCCGAGGGCACGCCACCTCGCGAACTCCTGACACGCGGTGCGCAGCACCCAGCGGCCCAATTCACCTGCGAGATTGATGGATTCGGCCACCGCAATGAATACTGCGGGCGACAACAGTCCGCGGGTGGGGTGGTTCCACCGCACCAGTGCTTCAGTGGCGAGCACGTCGCCCGTGCGCATGTCGACCTCGGGCAAGTACTGCAGGAACAGAGCGCCGTTCTCGATGACGTCTTGAAGGTGGAGTTCGATGTCGTTTCGGTAATCGGTCCGCAGTGACATCTCGTCGGAGAACACGGCGATCTGATTTCCGCCCGCCGCCTTGGCGGTCAGCACGGACTGATCGGCCCGACGAAGCAAATCCGACGTGGTGTCCCGGCCGGGAAAACCTAGAGCGACTCCGATGCTCACGGTTCTGGTCAACATCTCGCCGTCGATCCCGACGCGTTCCCGAAGCAGCGTCAGCAGTCGGCGTGCGAGCTCTTCGGCCGCGTCCGCCGCCATCGGCTCGGCGGGGATCACGACGAACTCGTCGCCTCCGAGTCGCGCGATGACGCTCGCGTCGCCGGTTTCCCGCTCGAGTCGCTCGGCGAGCACCCGGATGAACCGATCGCCGACATTGTGGCCGAGATAGTCGTTGATGGCCTTGAGGCGGTCGAGGTCCAGGTACAGCGCCGATACGGGACCCGGCCGGCCCGCGGCGAGTCGATCGTCGAGATGGTCGATCAGCGCGCGCCGGTTCCGAAGACCCGTGAGGTCGTCATGGTCGGCGAGGTAGCGCAGTCGTTCTTCTGCTCGTACCCGAGCCTGCACCTGCGCGAACAGCGACGCGATGGCCTCGAGCGCGTTGATCTCCTCCGGCTTCCACTCCCTGTCGCCGACCTTGACGAAGCCCAGCACGCCCGTCGTCACCTCACCCGATACGAGCGGGGCAGCGGCCATCGACGTCTGAGGAATGTTGCGGCCCTCTTCGATCCGCTTCTGGTAGTCCTCGTTCTCGGGGCGGAAGATCATGGGTGTCTTCACGTGCTCTGCGAGCGCGAACACGGGGTCCGCGTCCTCGTAGAACACGACCTTCAGCGGATCTGGATCCGGCACGTCGGGCCGCAGGGGCCATTCGGCGATGAGGATCGACGCACGTATCGAATGGTCGTTGTAGCGCAGAAAGCTCACGTCGACGTCGAAGTACTCGAGGAGCACGGCGAGCACGTCCTGGGAGACGCTGGCCGAGGTCGCCGCGTTGGCCGCCATGAGCCGGACGGCGACTGTCGTCACCAATCTGTCCAGGCTTAGGGGCGAATTGTCGGCAGACACCGAATCAGCGTAGCCGTGACGCGCCAAAATTGACGGTGCGTCGGCGGCTCCGAATCGAGGAGGCCTCCGCGACCGACAGTCGCAGCACCAAGATCAGCGATTGGTCCACGTCGCCGTCGAGGCCGGCCACCGCACGAAACCGCGCCTGCAGCTCTGCCAGCTCCTCGGCGTGCTTCGGCGAGACGTCCTGCAGTTCCTCGTCGTTGGTGGTGTACAGGAAGGGAGGCGATATCGGAGCCACCGCCAAACCAAGCTCCTGCGCGGCGATCCACGTCGCTTCGACGGCCCCGCCGCCGCGCGCATAGTCGGCGAGATCGTGCCCGCGGGTGGACACGACGGCCACCGCCGAGCTGGCCATCAGTCCGTCGGCGGTCTCGTCGCCAAGGGCAGCCCCGCCATCCCACGCCGACAGCTCCGCCATGACATCGCTTCGGCGCAGGATCTCGAGGGCTAGCTCACCCCTGGGGCCCAGCTCCAAGCTGAGCACGTCGATACCGGTGTTCGGATCCTCGTCTCCCGGCCACCGCAGCTCCGAGATCATCTCCTCGTGCAGTCGTGAGGTCAGATACCTGATCCGATCGGCGGCCGCGAAGATGTTGGCGACCTCCTCGACGTCGGCACGCGACGTAATCATGTGAAGCCGAGCACCTTCTCGCTGCGCCGTACTCGCCAGCTCGTCGCGGACGGCTGCGGAGAGGCTCGCGCCGGTGCCCTGGTGGCGATTGGTCTCGCGACGCAGCATCGCGTCGTACCGGGCGGCCAAATCGTCGTCGCCGCCCTCGGTCAGCCGGATCCGGGCTTCCAACGGAGACGACTCGGTGCCCGTCGCATACTCGACGTGGCTCGTCGCGCCACGCGCGGCAGCAGCGACGCGGGCGTTGTACACCGCGGCGCCCACCGCCACTGCGCTACCACGCAGCCCGACGTCGATGGTCGAGGTGCGCTCGGGGTCCAGCCGGATCGTGACCAACTCGGATGTGGCCGCGATGATCCACGGCTGGACATTGCCGCCCGATGGCGCGCGCACCGCAGCTGACGTCACGAATTGCGCGAGATCGGCGGACTCGTCGTGCTCGTCCGCGGTGCGATCGGCCTCGTCGTCGCCAGCCGCGGGCGCCGGACTGGGCGTGGCGATCCGATCGAGCGCGGCGCCGACATCCAAGCGAACTCGTCCCGACGAAAGTGGTTCGCAAAGACCAATTCTCCGGACTGCCTCCGCGACGGGCGCAGCGCCGAGCGTCACGTCGCCGGCGAGCTGTGGCCACGTGACGACGGCGTGGCCCACTTCGAGGAGGGAGGCGGCGGCCCGGGCGGACAGTCCGCCGACCTCGATGAGGCGAAGGACGTACGGCACCTTGTCGCGAGCACTCAAGCCCGCCAACGTCTCTGGGTCGACGTCACCGAGCAGTCCGTGGAAGATCGGCCGATCGGGTTCGAGGTCGAAGCGTTCGACGTCGATGAGTCCGCGGTCGCTCGTCGCCATCAGAACCGGCGTCCGACGAGATCGTGCCGCCCGCCGGATGCCGACCTTGAGATCGAGCGAGTCGCATTCTTCGACCACCACGTCGAGGCCGTCGAGGAAGTCATCGAGGTTGTCGACGCTCACCCCGGTGGGGAAGGTGCGCACGGTCAGATACGGGTCCACCTCGGCGATCCTGCGAGCCGCGACGGTGGTCTTGTTGATGCCGAGATCGAATACGCCGCCAGGGACTCGGTTCAGGTTGGACAGCTCGAGATCGTCGAAGTCGGCGAGTCGCAATTCGCCGCACAGGCCCTGGAGGGCGAGCGTATGCGCGACGACGTGGCCCGCGCTGAGTCCAATCACGCCGATGTGCAACCGGCCGAGGCGATCCTGCTCCTCGGCGGTGATCAGGTTGCGGTTGCGGTCGAGTCGTAGCCGACGAAACGAGCGGGGGCCGAGGACCTTCGCCACGGCGCGGCGCCACGGGTAGTAGGCGAAACGGGGCGACTCCGAGGCGACGTCGGCGTCGATGGTCAGTCGGTTCAGCGCCGCTCTCTGCGCCGTCCACGAATCGACGAACTCGATTCGCGGGTCCGCCCGCAGGACGGACAATCGCTCCGCGTCCTGGGCCACCGCGGCATCCAGAATCTGGGCTGCACCGTCGGAGTCGGCGTCGATGCCCGTCACAGAGCGGCCGCGTGAGTCGCCTGCTGTGTCCCGGCCTGGTTCGACACGGTGACCATCTCGCGAAGGATCTTCGGAATTTGGTCCGGGGCAGCGTGATTGGCGAACGTGCGTCGGTCGTACCACATCATCTTCGTACGGTACCTGTCGTCCGGGTACGGTGTCGCGGGAATGGGTGCCACCACGGCCCCGGACGTCCGCCACCGCTCCAGCACGTGGGGTGCGGAGGTCGCCATGCAGAATTGGATGTCCAGCAACGCCATCGCGTGAAATGGCGTGCGGGCCAGCGCGGTGGACAACTTTCGTGCCCGGTCGCGATCATCGGTCGTCCATGCGGTCTTCATCTCGAGGACGCCGAACGGGACGCGGTCGTCGATCATCTTGCGAACGGCGGAAAGTCCCGGCTGCCCGGCCCACTCGACCGTGGCATGGGAGTCGTCGGCCGACACGAGCGGGCCCTTGGCGCGAAGACCGCCGATGACGCGTCCCGATGAGTCCAGCGTTGACCAGAACATCGCGGTGTCGGTGCCCTTCCTGACCTCGTCCACGTCGATGGCCCGCTCGACGCCGTGGCGTCGGTAGCTCTGTACGGCTCCGTCGAGGTAATCGTTCCATAGCGTGCGGTCCACATCGGGACGAGACAACACGATCGTGCAGTCGGCTTCGTCATCCCACCAACTGATGTTGTCGGCGAAACCGTAGTCGGCGGGTAATTCGAAATCGAGTGGTTGAGGGAGCATTCAAGCCTCATTCGTTGGGCTACCGGTGACCTGTTGCGGGGTCGCCGGGAGCAGTCATTTCAGTGGGGGAAAATATGTCTGACGAAATAAGTATCAGTCTCACGATGATCTGATCCCAGCTAGGCTTCGGAGGTTTTCTGAAGTCCGGCTATCCGCCGCTTACCTGGCACGATGCACGGCTAACGAGAAGGGAATTACGGCAATGTCGATTTCTTTCATCTATGCAGGTTGCCGTCGTCTGCTAGCTTTGTTGGCGAATAGCTAGCTACCTCGAGGCAAATGATTGCGCATCTCTGTCATTGTTTGGAGCTGGCCGCTTACTAACTGGTAATACCGGCCGCATTCGACGGTCATCGTCCTGGCAGAGTTGCGAGCGTGAAGATTTTCAGCGATCTAAACGAGTTTGCGGTGGCACTCGGCAGCCAACTCGGGCCAACCGATGGGTTGCAGATCGACCAAGATCGGGTGAACCTCTTCGCCGAGGCGACCGACGACCACCAGTGGATTCATGTCGACCCCGAAAGGGCGGCCGACGGACCGTTCGGTGCGACGATCACCGTCGAGATCGAGGATTCGACGAAGCCGGCTGCGGTGGCGGAGTCGATCGTCCGCTACATCGCGTGATCTCGACGGCCTGACATCTGCCGCTGCTAGGCCTCGCGCTGGGCCGCCTTGATCAGTCCGCCGCCGATGATGAGGCGCTGGATCTCGCTGGTGCCCTCGTAGAGTCGCAGCAATCGCACATCGCGGTAGATCCGTTCGACGGGCACATCGCGCATGTATCCGGCGCCGCCATGGACCTGAACCGCGAGATCGGCCACCCTGCCTACCATCTCGGTGCAGAACAGCTTGGCGGTCGACGGCGCAATGCGGCGGTCCTCGTTGGTCAGCCACAGTCGTGCGGCGTCACGGACCAGAGCACGACCTGCCATCACGCCGGTCTGCATGTCGGCGATCATCGCCTGAACCAGTTGGAAGCTACCGATCGGCGTTCCGCCCTGAGTTGCGTTGGCGGCGTAGGTCACCGACTCGTCGAGGGCGCGCTGAGCGGCGCCCACCGACAGCGCGGCGATGTGGATCCGACCGCGAGCCAGTGACGTCATGGCCGCGCGATACCCGACGTCCACGGCGCCGCCGATGAGCGCATCGTCGCCGACGCGCACCTCGTCGAGGTTCACGTCGGAGGTCCAGGCGCCCTCCTGACCCATCTTCGCGTCCTTGGTGCCCACTTCGACACCGGCGGCATCGGCGGGCACGAGGAACACCGCGATGCCGGGGCCGTCCGAGTCGGCTGGGCGGGTGCGGGCGAAGACGATGAAGAGGTCGGCAGTGGGCGCGTTGGTGATGTACTGCTTGCGTCCGGTGATCACCCAATCGTCACCGTCGCGAACTGCCTTGGTGCGCAACCCAGCTGGATTGGATCCCGCCCCCGGTTCCGTCAGCGCAAACGACGCGACGACATCACCCGAGGCGATTCCATCCAACCAGCGGGCTTTCTGGTCGTCCGTACCGAAGCCGACCAGAACCTGGCCGGCAATCCCGTTGTTGGTGCCGAACATCGAGCGCAGGGCAAGTGTCGTATACCCAAGTTCCAGCGCCATCTCGACGTCCTGGGCGATGTTCAGACCGAGTCCGCCCCACTCCTGGGGGATTGCGTAACCGAAGAGACCCATCTTCTTGGTCTGGTCGCGGATGTCGTCGGGCACCGCATTGCCGTTCATGATCTCCAGTTCGCGCGGCATCACCACCGAGCGGACGAAGTCGCGTGTCGCGTCGAGGATGTCCCGGAAGTCGTGATCGCTCACCTGGGTGCTGACGGTGTGATCTGCCATGCGCGGGGTTCTCCTGACGGGGAGGGGGTGGTTAGATAAAGAAATATCATATTTTATGTTTGAAACCGTACGCGGAGGAAGGACGGGCATCTGATGCCATTGCTCGAGGGACGGACCGCAGTGGTCACCGGCGGCGCACAGGGAATCGGCTTCGCGATCGCCGAGTGCTACGTCGCAGAGGGCGCCCGGGTCGTGCTCGGCGATCTCGACCTGGCGGCGACCGAGGCGGCAGTCGAGAAGTTGGGCGGACGTGACGTGGCCACGGCGGTGCGTTGCGACGTGACGAACGCCGACGAGGTGGAGGCGCTCATCGCCGTGGCCGTTGATGCGTTCGGCAGCCTCGACGTGATGGTCAACAACGCAGGCATCACGCGGGACGCCACCATGCGCAAGATGACCGAAGAGCAGTTCGATCAGGTCATCTCGGTGCACCTCAAGGGCACCTGGAACGGCACTCGCAAGGCCGCAGACATCATGCGGGAGAACAAGGGTGGAGCGATCGTCAACATCTCGTCCATCTCGGGCAAGGTGGGCCTCGTCGGCCAGACCAACTACTCCGCAGCCAAGGCGGGCATCGTCGGCCTGACCAAGGCTGCTGCCAAGGAGATCGCGCATCTCGGCGTGCGGATCAACGCCATTCAGCCCGGCCTGATCCGGTCGGCGATGACGGAGGCCATGCCACAACGGATCTGGGACGCAAAGCTGGCTGAGATACCGATGGCGCGTGCCGGCGAGCCCGCCGAGGTCGCCAAGGTCGCACTCTTCCTCGCCTCCGATCTCTCGTCGTACATGACCGGCACGGTGCTCGAAGTGACCGGCGGGCGACACATCTGATGGTCGAGGCAGTCATCTGTGAGCCCGTCCGCACCCCGATCGGACGCTACGGAGGCATGTTCACGCCGTTGACTGCGGTGGAGCTCGGCGTCGCGGCCCTTCGCGGGTTGTTGGATCGCACCGGCGTCATGCCCGACGCCGTCGAGGACGTCATCGTCGGGCACTGCTATCCGAGCATGGAAGCACCGGCGATCGGACGGGTGATAGCACTCGACGCCGGCCTGCCGGTGACCGTGCCCGGCATGCAACTCGATCGCCGCTGCGGATCGGGCCTTCAGGCAGTCATCCAGGCGTGCATGCAGGTCAGCACGGGGCAGAACGACCTCGTCGTGGCCGGCGGTGCGGAATCCATGAGCAATGTCGTCTTCCATTCGACGGACATGCGCTGGGGTGGAGCCCGCGGCGGCGTGAAGGTGCACGACGCCCTCAACCGTGGCCGGACCACCGCCGGTGGCCGTGACTATCCGGTGCCGGGCGGCATGATCGAGACCGCCGAGAACCTTCGTCGCGAGTACGGTATCGGCCGCGAGGAACAGGACGAGTTGGCAGTGACCTCGCACGCTCGAGCGGTGGCCGCGCAGAAGAGCGGCGTGCTGGCCGAACAGATCATCCCGGTGACCGTCAGTAGTCGTTCGGCGGGCAGGAGCGCAGCGACCGGGGGATCGGTGAGCGGAGAGGTCGTGATCGACACCGATGAGCACCCTCGCGCGGACACCACTGTCGAGTCGTTGGGCAAGCTGAAACCGATTCTGGCCAAGCAGGATCCGGAGTCCACCGTGACCGCGGGCAACGCCAGCGGGCAGAATGATGCGGCCTCCATGTGCATCGTCACCACGCGAGAGAAGGCGGCCGAGTTGGGGTTGACGCCGCTGGTTCGGATGGTCTCGTGGGGCGTCGCGGGCGTGCCGCCGCGCGTCATGGGCATCGGCCCGGTGCCTGCGTCGGAGGTGGCGTTGCACAAGGCGGGCCTGACCTTGGCCGAGATCGACCTCGTCGAACTCAACGAGGCGTTCGCCGCGCAGGCATTGGCGGTGATGCGGGAGTGGAAGTTCACTCCCGCAGATCGGGAACGTACCAACGTCCAAGGCTCGGGCATCTCGCTCGGCCATCCGGTCGGGGCGACCGGCGGGCGGATGCTGGCGACGCTCGCGCGTGAATTGCACAGGCGCGACGCACGTTACGGGTTGGAGACCATGTGCATCGGTGGCGGTCAGGGGTTGGCCGCCGTGTTCGAGAGGGTGGCCGCGTGACCAACGCGAGAAGCGAAGCGGGATCGCGCATGACCGAGCGAGAAGCGAAGCGGGATCGCGCATGACCGAGCGAGAAGCGAAGCGGGATCGCG
>NZ_JAEMTA010000001.1:134667-645828 GCF_016462545.1 Mycolicibacterium sp.
GCGAGAAGCGAAGCGGGATCGCGCATGACCGAGCGAGAAGCGAAGCGGGATCGCGCATGACACGGCTCGCGCAGACCGCCGGACTCACCGAGGTCCAGACCGAAATCGTGGCCACCGTGCGGCAATTCGTGGACAAGGATGTCATTCCGCACGCCCAGGAGCTCGAGCACGCGGACGCCTACCCCCAGGCGATCGTCGACAAGATGAGCGAGATGGGTTTGTTCGGGCTGATGATCCCGGAGCAGTACGGTGGTCTGGGGGAGTCGTTGCTGACGTACGCCCTGTGCGTCGAGGAGTTGGCGCGTGGCTGGATGAGCGTGTCCGGTGTCATCAACACCCACTTCATCGTCGCGTACATGATCCGCCAGCACGGCACCGACGAGCAGAAGGAACGGTTCCTGCCGCGAATGGCGACAGGTGAGGTGCGCGGCGCGTTCTCGATGTCGGAGCCCGAGCTCGGGTCCGACGTGGCGGCCATCCGTACCAGGGCCGTCCGCAACGACGACGGCTACGCCATCACGGGCCAGAAGATGTGGCTGACCAATGGCGGCAGCTCGACCTTGGTTGCTGCGTTGGTGAAGACCGATGAGGGCGCCGACAAACCGCATCGCAACCTGACCGCCTTTCTCGTCGAGAAGCCCGCTGGTTTCGGTGAGGTACTACCCGGGCTGACCATTCCGGGCAAGCTGGACAAGCTGGGCTACAAGGGCATCGACACCACCGAGCTGATCTTCGACGGCTATCAGGCCGCGGCCACCGACGTGCTGGGCGAGGCTCCCGGCCGGGGCTTCTTTCAGATGATGGACGGCGTCGAGGTGGGTCGGGTCAACGTCTCGGCGCGGGCCTGCGGCGTGGGTATCCGGGCCTTCGAGCTTGCGATTCGCTATGCGCAACAACGCAGTACGTTCGGCAAGCCCATCGCCGAGCATCAGGCCATCGCGTTTCAGCTGGCCGAGATGGCCACCAAGGTCGAGGCAGCGCATCTGATGATGGTGAACGCGGCGCGGTTGAAGGACTCGGGCGAGCGCAATGACGTGGCCGCCGGGATGGCGAAGTACCTTGCCAGCGAATACTGTTCGGAGGTCACCGAACAGAGCTTCCGCATCCACGGCGGGTATGGCTACTCCAAGGAGTACGAGATCGAGCGGCTGATGCGTGATGCCCCGTTCCTACTGATCGGTGAGGGCACCAGCGAGATTCAGAAGACGATCATCAGCAAGAGCCTGTTGCGTGAGTACCAGCTCTGATCCCGAGTTCGCGGCCCGACCGCAACTCTCCGACGACGTCGCTCGCTTTGTCCGTAGGCGCATCTTCGACGGCACGTACCGCGCGGGGGAGTATCTGCGGCTCGACCAGGTGGCGGTAGAGCTTGGTATCAGCGTGACGCCCGTGCGCGAGGCCCTGCTGAACCTCTGCGCCGAGGGGCTTCTGGTTCAGCAGCCGCGGCGCGGTTTCATGGTGCTCGAGTTGACGGAGCAAGACATGGCCGACGTCGCGAACGTGCAGGCGTTCATTGGAGGAGAACTCGCCGCGAGGGCCGCCGAGAACGTCACCGACGAACAGCTCTCGGCGCTGCGGGCCATCCAGGACGAGCTCGAAGACGCCTACGGCGGTGGTGATCTCGAGCGCACCGTGCGGCTGAATCACGAATTCCACCGACTGATCAACGTCGTCGCGGGCTCGCCCAAGCTGACCCAGTTCATGTCCGGCATCACGCGGTATGCGCCGGAGTCGGTCTTCCCGACGCTGTCGGGCTGGCCCAAGCAGTCGACCAGGGACCATCGCCGTGTCATCGCCGCGCTGGAGCGTCGCGACGCAAGTCGAGCGCGGATGGCGATGGCCGAGCACTTCACCGTCGGGGTGGCACCGCTCACCGAGCACCTCGTCGAACGCGGGGTGATCGCGGCTGCCGTCCCGCGCGACGAGAACGCCATGTGACAGACGCCGGGAGTGACCTCGATCACTTGGCGTTCGCGATACAATCTCTGTTATTTTTGTAAAGCCATCATCGTCAAAACCCGAGGTAGTGCGATATGCCAACACCAGTCATCGTCGGAGCCGTCCGGACCGCGATCGGTCGTTCCTTCAAGGGCGCGCTGGTCAACACACCACCCGAGACGTTGATCACGACGGTTCTCCCCGAGGTCGTCCGCAGGTCCGGCGTCGATCCGGCCGACATCGACGACATCATCTTCGCCGAATCGCACTACGGCGGCGGTGACCTCGCCCGCTATGCGGCCGACGCAACGGGCCTATCGCACGTGCCCGGCCAATCGGTCAACCGGCACTGCGCGGGCAGCCTCACTGCGATCGGCAATGCGTCCGCCCAGATCGGTTCCGGAATGGAACGCGTCCTGATCGCCGGCGGCGTGCAGTCACTCTCGATGACGCCCCTGACGAATTGGCGCATCCCCGGACCGGAGCTGACGTTCGAGGAGCGGTGGATGCCGCCCACGCACGTCGAGACGCCGGACGCGCCCGCCAAGGACATGTCGATCACGGTCGGGTGGAACACCGCTCAGGCCATGGGCATCACCCGCGAGGAGATGGACGCCTGGGCTGCCCGCTCGCATCAGCGCGCCATCGCCGCCATGGACGCAGGCAAGTTCCTCGACGAGATAATCCCGCTGAAGATCGAGATGCCCGACGGCTCAGTGGTCGAGTTCAGCGTCGACGAGCATCCGCGACGCGACACCACTGCGGAGAAGCTCGCGGGGCTCAAGGTCCTGCACCCCGAGATCGAGGGGTTCTCGATCACGGCGGGCAACGCCAGCGGAACGAATGACGCATGTGCTGCCGTCGCCGTGGTGGACCATGACTACGCCACGGCCCACGGGCTGTCGGAGATGGCCACCGTGAAGGCATGGGCGGCCGCGGGCGTTCCACCCCGCGACACCGGTCTCGGCGCGGTGAAGGCCATCGGCAAGGTGCTCGACCGGGCCGGCCTGACACCGTCGGACGTCGCACTCTGGGAGATCAACGAAGCGTTCGCATCGGTCCCCATCGCGGCCTGCAAGCAGTACGGGCTCGACGAGGAGTTGGTGAACTTCTCGGGTAGCGGCTGCAGCCTCGGTCACCCGATTGCCGCATCCGGTGCCCGGATGGTGACGACGCTGATCTACGAACTGCAGCGTCGAGGTGGCGGTATCGGCGTGGCGGCGATGTGCGCCGGTGGCGGCCAGGGCGGCGCCGTCGTAGTCCAGGTCTGAGGACCTCGTCCGACCTACGTCGACCGATTCTCGTCGGGAGGCACTGCAGCACAACCGATCCGCGGACGGATACCGACATGGCGGAGTACGTGTTGAGTACCAGTAGATGCTCGTCGCGCTCACGCTCACGGACTCGGCCAATTCGAACGCGGTGAGGGTTCGTCGTGCTGGTCGACATCCTTGGCCGACAGCACCGTTCCCCCGTCGGAGACTATCGAAATGCCTATAGTAGGTTCCACCGGAAGCGGGTATCGACAGCTTTCCAATCAGCAAGAGGGGCAACGTGGCCGACGAAGTTCTGACCGAGCGCCAAGGGCGCACGCTGGTCATCACGATCAATCGACCGGAGGCGCGCAACGCCTTCAATCTGGCGGTCGCCCAGGGCCTCGCCGACGCGATGGACGAACTGGACGGCAGCCCTGAACTGTCGGTCGCGATCGTGACCGGCGCTGGCGGGAACTTCTGCGCCGGCATGGATCTGAAGGCGTTCATGGCGGGCGAGGTTCCGTCGATCCCGGGACGGGGCATTGGTTTCACCGAGCGGCCGCCGCGCAAGCCGGTCATCGCGGCCGTGGAGGGCTACGCACTCGCCGGTGGCACCGAGATCGTGCTGGCGACCGACTTGGTCGTCGCGTCAAAGGCCGCAAAGTTCGGCATTCCCGAAGTCAAGCGTGGCTTGGTGGCCGCGGGTGGCGGGCTGCTGCGACTGCCGCACCGGATTCCGTACCAGAAGGCTCTCGAACTGGCGTTGACCGGCGAGAGTTTCACCGCCGAAGAGGCGGCCGGTTGGGGTTTCGTGAACGTCCTCACCGAACCTGGCGAAGCACTGGCGGGCGCAGTGGCTCTCGCCGAACGCATTTCGGCCAATGGCCCACTGGCGGTGGCGGTGACCAAGGAGGTCATCGTCAAGTCGGCCGACTGGAGCGAAGCCGAGATGTGGAAGAAGCAGCAGGAACTCATCCTGCCGGTGTTCGCGTCGAAGGACGCCATGGAAGGTGCGACGGCGTTCGCGGAGAAGCGCGCGCCGAACTGGACCGGTTCCTGACCTTCGCGCACCGGGCTCCCCAACCGATCTTGGCTTGGCCGACGCCACCGCCGTCGTCGGGATCGACTTCTCCCGAGGGCTCCACCCAACGCAAGGGAGCGAGAAGATGGCAACGGCGAGGGAAGCGCGCGACTGGGCGCGACACGGTCTACGCGGTATTGGCGACTCGCTCTACACCCCCTTCTGCGGAGCCGATGGCGACGACATCGACTGGGATGCCTACCGAACCCTGATACGCCACTGCGTCGGTGCCCTGAAGCACGAAATGCTCTGGTGCACCAGCGGTCTGGCAGAATTCTGGGCGCTGACACTCGACGAGCGCAAGCGTCTACTCGAGGTGGCGATCACCGAGGCGCGTGCGGTGAATCCCGACGTGGTGATTCAGTCATGCACGTCGGCGACGGCGGCGAAGGACTGCCTCGACCTCACATTGCACGCTCAAGAGGTGGGCGCGGACATCGTGTACATCCAGACGCCCATGATGGAGACCCACGGCGGCGAAGGCGTGCTCGACTTCTTCCGCTACGTCGCCGATCGCACCGACATCGCGCTCGGCATGTTCAACTCGCCGTCATCGGGATACGTGTTGACCGCGGCCGAGAGCGCCCGCATCGCCGAGGAGATTCCGGCGGTGTGTGCCACCAAGGAAGGCGCGTTCCGTCCCGCGAACAGCCGCCGACTGCACGAGTTGGCACCCGACCTCCAGATCTGGGAATGCGACACCACGGTGTACCGGGCAGGGTGGCTGCGCGACGGCATCGTGTGTGCCGCTCAACTGGGTACCGCCGGCTACCTGATGGAGACACCGCGGCGTCGACTCCTCAGCGAGTACTGGCAACTCGTGTGGGACGGCAATCTGATCGAAGCGATGGACTACGCGCGGGTGACCGGGATGGATCGGTTCGAACTCGACCGTGGCTCCTGGTACACCTGCCATCCCGGCCGCCCGGACTACTTCACGCACTGGGGCGGCGCCTTCAAGTACGCGGCATCGGTGCTTGGTCTGCCAATCGGCGACTATCCGCATTCGAGGCCACCGCAGGCGGTTCTCCCGGACGCCGCGAAGGCGCAGATTCGTGCTGCCTACCAACGCCTCGGACTGGTCGACGCGTGACGCTGCGATGCGTTGCGGAAGGTGATACTCGGCGCAGAGGAGTCAACATGGACCGATACGTGTTGCGCAGAGAGGACTACAGCCTCTCCGAGGATCAGACCGACCTGCAGTCGGCCTACCAGAAGTTCTTCAGGACCAACTGTTCCATCGAAGTGGTCAGGGCAGCTGAGGCCAGCGGTTTCGATGGGAGTCTCTGGGAACGGTTGTGCGCCACGGGTGCAACGACGATGGCGCTGCCGGAATCCGTCGGCGGCGACGGAGCCACTCTCGTCGATCTCGTTCTCGTCGCAGAGGAACTGGGTCGCTCGCTCGCGCCGGTGCCGTGGATCGACCACGTCTGCGCAGCCAGGGCGTTGGCACGGTTCGGAGCACTCGACAGTGGCGGCCAGATCGTCACCGGTGGGCAGATCGTCGGCATCGACGCCGCGATCGACTGCCCATCGGGCCCCCGGCTGATCGCGACGGGAGCGATCGCCGATCACATCATTCTGCGCGACGGAGACGACGTCGTCCTGCTGGAGTTCGACGCCAGGCCTGCGCGCGTGGACAACGTCGGCAAGTTGCCGATGGCATGGATCGACCCCGCCGACGCGGACCGCCGGACCGTGCTTGGCAGCGGGCCTGCTGCCGCGGCGACTTACCAACGTGCACTGGATGAATGGCGGCTGCTCACCGCTGCCGCCCTGACCGGACTCGTCGAGGAGACGATGACCATCGCGGCCGAGTTCGCCAAGAGCCGTTACACCCTCGGAGTGCCGATCTCGACGCTGCAGGGCATCTCGCATCCGCTGGCGAACATGGCCATCACAGTGCAGGGCGGACGGGCGCTGGCGAGGCGAGCCGCCTGGTACCTGGACCACGAGCCCGACGAGCGGCCCGAGTTGGGCCCCTCGGCATTCGTGTTCATGGCCGAGGAGACAGCAAAGGCTGCCACGATGGCGGTCCACATCCAAGGCGGACTGGGGGTTTCGGCGGAGGCTGCGGCCACGGCGTACCTGGTGAGGGCAAGGGGGTGGCCGCTGGCAGGCGGTGACCCGGGCATGACTGCGCTCCAGGTTGCCCAGATCGTCGCCGCCCGCGAATGCCGATAGAGACGTTCAGGGAACTCGAGAGACCCGCCGGCGTCCCACGGGGGAACCCGTTCCGTAGTCCCCAATGATTCTCCTGCGCACTGCATTCAGCCCGACGTCGAGCGGTTGTGCGTCCGAGAACACGATCCAGTGATAGGCGACGCCCAGGCCGGCGGTGCTGATGTCGGTGACAGCCGATTCGATGTCTAGGCCCTTGCGGACCGAACCGTCGCGGACACCGGCCCGTAGTCCAGTCTCGACCGTCTCGGCCCCCTTGGTCAGCCACTCCTGCATGCGAGGTCGAATCGGGGACGTGGACTTCACCGCCTCGAAGGTCAACACGAACATCGCCCGGAGAAACTCGCGATCCTCGGTGTACAGGCCGATGCTGCGGTTGAAGTGCCCGAGCGCCTGCTCCAACCCGTTCGCACCATGCCCGGGGGTGGTGTCGAACTGTGCCTCATACGTCGTGCGGAACAGTGAGTCGAGGATCGCATCCTTGCTGCCGTATCTGGCATGAACCATCGCCCGGCTGTAACCGGCACGGCGCCCGATCTCCGCGGCGGTGGTTGCTTCCCAACCCTTTTCGGTGATGAGCTCGGCAGCGGCCGCGATCAGTCGGCGGCCCGAGATCTCCACTCGCTGGGGCTGCGTCAGGCCGCGGCGGGGGGAGGGCACCCTTGCATATTAGACGACCGACAACTAACTTAGGCGTTCGTCGTCCACTGCCTCGACGGAGAGGTGCCGGTGGATTCGCGCAGCGGAGGTGTTCGATGACTGGTCCGGTGCGGACTGCGCGAGAAGTGGTGGAGGCCTACAACCTCGAACTGTGGAACGCCAGGCGGTTCGAGTTGGCCGACGAGTTGATCGCCGACACCATGATCCGGCACGACGTCGGTGAGTCGCAGACCCTGACGCGAGCGGAGGCGCTCAAGCGCGTCACCGACACGTGGGCCGAGATGGACTCGTTGCGGTTCGACCTCAACATCGTCATCGACGGGGGCGACGGGGAGCACGTTGCGATGGTGTGGGATTCGACGATGGCCAAGGACGACCACGAGGTCAGGGTCGCGAGCATCGAGGTGTTCCGCGTCGTCAATGGTCAGATCGTCGAAGTCTGGAACTGCGGCTACAAACTAGGAGTGTGGTCATGAGCGAACGGGTGCTCGACGAACTGGGTTACTACCTGCTGGCCGGCGCCGGGGGTGAGGGTCCGGCGTCGCTGATGGACGAGGCCCGACGCGGCGAGGAACTCGGCTTCGGCACGGCGTTCATCTCCGAGCGGTGGAACGTCAAGGAGGCTTCGTCGCTCACGGGGGCTGCTTGCGCTGTCACGACTCGGATGCAGATCGCCACTGCCGCAACCAATCACAACACCCGCCACCCATTGATCACTGGATCCTGGGCCACCACCATGCACCGGCTGTCCGGTGGGCGCTTCACCCTCGGCATCGGTCGAGGGATCGCCGCGATGTACCAGGCGTTCGGCGTACCCTCTGTCACGACCGCGCAGATGGAGGACTTCGCGCAGGTCATGCGCAAGCTCTGGCACGGCGAGGTGGTGTTCGACCACGACGGGCCGATCGGCAAGTACCAGGTGCTGTTCCTCGACCCCGACTTCCACGAGGACATTCGGTTGGGGCTGGTGGCGTTCGGCCCGCAGACGCTCGCGCTGGGTGGACGCGAGTTCGACGACGTCATCCTGCATACCTACTTCACCCCGGAGACGCTGCAGCGCAGCGTGAAGATCGTCAAGGAGGCGGCCGAGAAGGCGGGTCGCGACCCGGACGCCGTCAAGGTGTGGTCGTGCTTCGCCACCGTCGGTGACCACCTGCCCGAGGAGCTGCGGCTGAAGAAGACCGTCGCCCGGCTGGCCACCTATCTCCAGGGTTACGGTGACCTGCTGGTGCACACGAACGCCTGGGATCCGGCTGTGCTGCAACGCTTCCGGGATGATCCCGTGGTGGCCTCCGTACCCGGCGGCATCGACCACAAGGCGACGGCCGAGCAGATCGAACAC
The DNA here is from genome assembly GCF_016462545.1 of Mycolicibacterium sp. GTDB lineage: Bacteria > Actinomycetota > Actinomycetes > Mycobacteriales > Mycobacteriaceae > Mycobacterium. Next base: position 143,126 of record NZ_JAEMTA010000001.1, read on the forward strand.
ATCGCGACGCTGATCCCCGAGGAGTGGCTCGAGCCATCGGCGACGGGCACGGCTACGCAGTGCGTCACTCGGATCCGCAAGGAGTTCGACTACGGCGCCGACGCGGTGATCATGCACGGTGCCACGCCCGACGAGCTCGAGCCGATCGTCGCGGAGTACCGCGCGTCCTAGGCACGCCGCCAGATCAGGCGGGAGTGCGTCGTAGTGCCGTCCCGGTCCGTCGTGCTGGCGGACAGCGTCAAGAGGTCACCGTCGATGCTCGCCCGTCGAAACTGCGGCTGCGCCAACAGCTCCGGCATCATCGACATGGAGACGTCGTGGTGCAGAGTCGAGGTCTCTTCGTCGACGAAGAACGGCCCGCCGTAGGCGACGTACTCGTCCATCTCCGACGTGGCGAGCTGGGCCGACATGTAGCCATCCGCGGTATAGAGGATCAGGCCTCGCGGTGCGGTGCCGAGTGGATGGCGCTCTTCGCCGGTGGCGGCGTCGCGCGCGACGAACGACACCAGCTCCCATGCGCCTGGAAGGGCATCCCGCAGCGACGTCACAGCAGGATCGCGGTGGGGCTGACCGGTTCGGTTGCCGCATCCGGCTTGCCCGTGTCGTGGTGCTTGGCGAGTCGGCCGCAGACACGCACGCTTACGCGGGATGCCACTAGCAGCAGCGCGGTTGGACTTCGGCAGTGCGATACCGCATCCGCCAGTAGTCCCGCTCGGACATCACCGGCTCGTCGGGATGAGTGCGATCGCGGTGGGCGACGTAGCGCCGATAGTGGTTGTCGCCCATCAATGAGCACCAGTACCAACGGATCTGGCCTGCGATCGCGGTAGCGCGTCCCATTGCTTCTGCACCTCCTTCTCGGCGGCGGTAGGGATCATGCCCGAGGGCGCGAAGATCCGTGACGGCACGGGCTCTTCCTCGCTCAGCGGGCGTCCAGTGCCTCGAATCGCCTTGATGGCCATGATTACTCCCGCCGCGACCACGATGCACACCAGCACCGCGAACAGGATCGACAGCGTGCCCTGGATGAACGTGTTACGGATGACGGCGTCGAGCTGGTCGGAGTTCTTGGCAGCACCGAACGCCGTCTTGCCCGCATCCTTGGCGTCGCGGTATTGGAAGTGCTGTGTCCAGTAACCGAGCTTCGGGTCACCCGAGAAGATCTTCTGCCACGACGCGGTCATCGTCACGATCAGATCCCACGCCAACGGGATACCAGGAATCCACGCCCATTTCAGCAGACCCCGCTTGATCACCACGACCGTGACGAGGGTGAGCGCGATCGCGGCCAACAGCTGGTTGGCAATGCCGAACAGCGGGAAGAGCGTGTTGATTCCGCCCAGGGGATCGGTGACGCCCATCAGCAGAATGCTGCCCCACGCGGCGACGACGATGATGCTGCACGCCCACGCGCCGACGCGCCAGCTCGGATTGCGCAGTTTCTTGAGTGGCCCACCGAGATTGGCCAGACCGTCGGACAGCATGAAGCGCGCAACCCGGGTGCCTGCGTCGACCGTGGTGAGGATGAACAGCGCCTCGAACATGATCGCGAAGTGGTACCAGAACGCCTTGAGGCCCGCGCCGCCGAAGACCTGATGCAGCACCTCGGACATGCCAAAGGCCAGGGTCGGCGCGCCGCCCGTGCGCGAGACGATCGTTTCCTCGCCGACGCTCTCGGCCGCGGAGGTGATCTCGTCACCGGTGATGGGCGCTCCCGACAACCCGAGGCCGTTGACGTAGTCGGCTGCGGTCTGCGCGGTGGTCCCGGTCTGCGCGCTGGGTGCGTTGATGGCGAAGTAGAGATGCTGATTGAGAATCGCCGCGGTGATGAGAGCCATGATCGCGACGAACGACTCGGTCAGCATGCCGCCGTATCCGATCAGCCGCATCTGGCTTTCCTTCTCCAACAACTTAGGCGTGGTGCCCGAGGAGATCAGCGAATGAAAGCCCGACAGTGCGCCGCAGGCAATCGTGATGAACAGGAACGGGAACAGCGAGCCCGCGAACACCGGCCCGGTGCCGCTCGAGGCGAAGGTCGAGATCGCCGGGGCCGCCATGATCGGGCGGGCGACCAGGATGCCGATGGCTAGCAAGATGATGGTGCCGACCTTCATGAACGTCGACAGATAGTCACGCGGGGCCAGCAGGAGCCAGACCGGCAGCACCGAGGCGGCGAGGCCGTAGATGATGATGCACCACGACAACGTCACCTTCGAGAGGGTGAACCAGTCAGCGCCCCAGGCGGTTTCGGCAACCCAACCGCCGGAGATCACGGCAAGCAGCAACAGCACGACACCGATCAGCGACACCTCCGACACCCGGCCAGGTCGCAGGAACCGTAGATATAGACCCATGAACACTGCGATCGGGATGGTCATGGCGATGGAGAACACACCCCACGGACTCTCGGCCAGGGCGTTGACGACGACCAGCGCGAGCACCGCCAGCAGGATCACCATGATCACCAGCACCCCGACGATCGCGGCGACGCCACCGACCGCGCCCAACTCGTCGCGGGCCATCTGACCGAGGGAGCGGCCGCGGCGTCGAACTGAGATCGACAGCACCAGGTAGTCCTGCACGCAGCCCGCGACCAGCGCGCCGACGATGATCCAGATGGTGCCCGGGAGGTAGCCCATCTGCATGGCAAGCACCGGCCCCACCAGCGGACCCGCGCCTGCGATTGCGGCGAAGTGGTGGCCGAACAACACCCGCCGATCGGTCGGCATGTAGTCGGTGCCGTTGTCGAACACCTCGGCCGGCGTGGCGTCCTGGTCGCGCGGCGTGACGATCTTCATCTCGATGAGGCGCGCGTAGAACCGATATCCGATGACGTACGTGCACACCGCTGCGATGACGAACCAGACCGCGCTGATCGTCTCCCCGCGCAGGAACGCGATCACCGCCCAGGCGACCGCCCCGAGGAGCGCGATGAGGGCGAAGACGATCTTGTGCTTCGTGGTGATCGGGGACCGGTCGATGATCGCCACGGGCGGCAGGTCTGCGTCGGTGCGGACATAGGTGATGTCGCCGTCGGTTTCTTCCAGACGGGCCGCGGAGGCGGGCACCGGGGGTACCGGGGGTTTGGCCATGGGTCCGATCCTTTCATCGCGGGCAGTACCGGTTGGCGGAAACGCCCCCATTCGGTCAGCCCTCGTACAGGGTGCGCACAGCGTCGATGGTGTCGGCCTCCGACGGGCCCTTGTCGTTGCGGTAGCGCATGACGCGCGCAAAGCGCAACGCCATTCCACCGGGGTACCGGGTGGACGTCTGTACCCCGTCGAGGGCGATCTCTACCACCTGCTCAGGTCGCAGTCGCACTAGGTAGCCGTCTGTTGGACCGTCCGCGAGTTCGAGGAAACGGCTGGTCTGCCACGCCAGCATCTCGTCGGTCATGCCCTTGAACGTCTTGCCCAACATGATGAATCCGCCGGTGGCGGGATCGCGCGCGCCGAGGTGGATGTTGGACAGCTTGCCGGTGCGTCGGCCCGAACCCCACTCCACCGCCAGCACGACGAGGTCGAGTGTGTGCACCGGTTTGACCTTCAGCCAACCGGCTCCCCGACGGCCGGCCTCGTACGGCGCGGTGGCCGACTTCGCCATCACCCCTTCGTGGCCGGCCTGCAGGGTGGTTGCGAGGAAGGCGGCCGCAGCCTGGGCGTCGGAGGTGCTCGTGCGGTCGACCCGCTGCGCGGCGGGCACGATCCGATCCAGGACGGCGAGGCGCTCGGTGGTCGGCAGATCGAGCAGGTCGGCCCCGTCGAGATGCAGCAGGTCGAAGAAGAACACCGACAGCGGTTGGGCTGCCCTCGCCGCCGCGACGTCGGCCGTCCGGTCTCGCCCGCCCTTGCCGCCGCCGCGCCCGAACCGGGACGCCGTCACCTGGAACCGGTGGGGCCGGCCGTCGGGCCGCAGGGCAATGGCCTCCGCGTCGGCGATGAGGTCCTGGACCGGGAGGGCGAGCGCTGCCTCGACCACCTCCGGGAGCCGGGCCGTGATGTCATCGAGGCTGCGGGTGTAGATCGAGACGGTGTCGCCGGCGCGGTGAATCTGAACCCTGGCGCCGTCGAGCTTGGCCTCGAAGATGGCTGCCCCGCCCAGCTTTTCGAGGGCATCCTCGACACCGGTCGCCGTCTGGGCGAGCATGGGGCCCACTGGACGACCGACCCGCAGCGTGAACTCGGCGAGGGCAGCCCTGCCGTGGGTCAACGCGGCGGCCGCGACGGTCGGCAAGTCGCCGCCGAGCATGGCGGCCCGCCGGACCTCGACGGCGGGAACGCCGGCAGCCTTGGCGACGGCGTCGGCCATCACGCCGACGAGTGCGCCCTGGCGCAGCTCGCCGCTCAGCAGACGGCGCAGGAACGCCTGTTCGGTTTCGGTCGATGCGGCGAACAACGCGGTCAGCAAGTCGGACCGGCGGGCCTGCGAACCCGCGCCCGAGACCAGTCCGATCTCGGTGAACGTGGCGTGGACGTCCGACACCCCGAGCGACGGCTCCGCAGACGCGGGCGGCAGCGTGCGCAGAGCGGCCCAGCCGACGCCGATCTGGCGCTGGGGAAGTTCACCCGACAGCCAGGCGACCACGACGGCGACCAGCTCGGGATCGGCCTCCGCTGCGGCGGTGGTCAGCAGTTCCGCGATGCGACCGATCTTGGCCGAGCGTGCCGAGACGGCACCGACCTCCGCGGACGTGGTGGCGACGGCGACGAGCATCACCAGACCAGCCTGGCACGGAGGTCGGACATCGTGACATCCCCGTCCAAGGAACATGGCAGTCAACGGTCAGGAAGCGCAGCCACACTCGCAGCTACATCGACCACCTCCCGATCCCGAAGGACGACCGTGCTGACCTTGCCTGTGATTGGGGCGATCACGTGGACGGGTTTCGAGCACCGGTGGCTGTTCCTGTTCGGGCTGGTGCCGCTCGCGTTGCTGGTGCTCTATTCGGTCGTGCAGATCAGACGTCGGCGTCGCATCGCGCGGTTCGTCGGTAGTGGGTCGGCCTCGACACCCGTGCGCTGGCGTCACGTGCCCGTCGCGCTGACGATCGTCGCCCTGGTCCTGCTGACCGTCGCGTTGGCCGGGCCCACCCGCGACATCAAGATTCCGCGGAACCGTGCCGTCATCATGCTCGTCGTCGACGTGTCGCAGTCGATGCGGGCGACCGACGTCGACCCCACCCGGTTGGCCGCCGCGCAACAGGCCGCCAAACAGTTCGCCGGCAACCTCACGCCGGGCATCAACCTCGGCCTGGTGGCGTTCGCGGGTAACGCGGACCTGCTGGTCGCGCCGAATCCCAACCACCAGGCCACGATCGACTCACTCGACAAGCTGCAGACGGCCGACAAGACCGCGACCGGAGAAGCCATCTTCACCGCGCTGCAATCCATCGCCACCGTCGGGTCGGTGCTGAGCAACGACGGCGATACCTCGCCCCCGCCCGCGCGCATCGTGTTGTTGTCCGACGGGGACGAGAACGTGCCCAGTGATCCCAGCAACCCGCGCGGCGCGTACACGGCGGCCCGGTACGCCAGGGACCAGGGCGTGCCCATCTCGACCATCGCATTCGGCACCGCGGGCGGCTACGTCGATCTGAACAACCAACGACTACCGGTACCCGTCGGCAAGGACACGATGACCCAGATCGCCCAACTGTCAGGCGGCCAGACCTACACCGCCACCAACGTCGATCAGCTGAACCGCAGCTACGACTCGGTGCAGGAACAGATCGGCTACCAGGTGATGCCCGGTCCGGCCGCCGAGGCCTGGCTGCGTCTGGCGGTATTCACCGCAACCATCGCCGCCGTCCTGGCCTTGGCGATCAACCGTCGGTTGCCGACATGACGGTGCCATTTCTCGGCCCCCTGGCGCTCTCGGGCTTCGCCCACGCGTGGTACTTCCTGTATCTGGTGATCGTCCTCGCGCTCGCCGCGGTATACGTGATCCTCCAATTCGCGCGTCACCGCCGTGTCCTGCGGTTCGCGAACATGGACGTGCTGCAGCGGGTGGCACCCGCTCCGAACACGCGGCGGTGGCGCCACGTCCCCGCAGTTCTGTTGGTGATCGCCTTGGCGTTGCTGGCGATCGCGTTGGCGGCGCCGACCCACGACGTCCGGATACCCCGCAACCGCGCAGTCGTGATGCTGGTGATCGACGTGTCCGAGTCGATGGTTGCCACCGACGTCGCACCCAGTCGACTGGAGGCCGCCAAGGAGGCGGGCAAGCAGTTCGCGGACGAGCTGACGCCGGGAATCAACCTGGGGCTGGTCGCATTCGGTGGCAGCGCAACGCTTCTGGTATCGCCGACGACGAATCGTGCGGCCACGAAGGCCGCGATCGACGGCCTCAAGCCGGAGGAGCGCACCGCCACCGGAGAGGGCATCTTCACCGCACTGCAGGCCATCGCCAGCGTCGACGCCGTGATGGGGGGCGGTGACACCCCGGCGCCCGCGCACATCGTGCTGGAGTCCGATGGCGCGGAGACAATGCCGCGAAATCCCGACGACCCCAGGGGCGCGTACACCGCCGCCCGCGCGGCCAAGGATCAGGGCGTCGCCATCTCGACGATCTCGTTCGGGACGCCCGACGGCGTCGTCGACATCAACGGCCAGCAGATCGCGGTTCCCGTCGATGATGCGACGCTGCAACAGATCACCGACATCACCGGAGGCCAGACGTTCCACGCCGGGAGCCTGTCCCAGCTCAAAGAGGTGTACTCGACCCTGCAGGAGCAGATCGGTTACGAGACGGTGCGCGGCGACGCCAGCGAGGGGTGGATCCGTCTCGGCGCGGTGCTCATGGCCGCCGCCGTGCTGGCGTCGGTCCTCACCAACCGTCGGGTCCCGGTCTGAGGGTGCTGCTCGGTGTCAGGCGACGTCGAACGACACGCTGTGCCAGCCGGTTGCGCCGTCGGGCACGACGTCGGCCTCGTCCGAGGTCTGCACCGTTCCCGTGCCGTCCGTCGCACGCACCGAAAACGTATGGGCGCCAGGGTCATTGGCTTGCCAGGGGAAACTCCACAGCCTCCAGGCGTCGTTCGAGTAGCTCGCGCCGAGCTGCGCCTGCTGCCAAGGGCCATCGTCGATGCGCACCTCGACGGCCTTGATGCCCCGGAGCTGCGCCCAGGCCACGCCGCCGAAAGTGACCGGGCCGCGCGGCACGACCTGACCGCTCTTCGGGACCTCGATCTTCGATTCCGTCTTGATGGGTCCGCGGGCCGCCCACCCGAGACGCGTCCAGTAGGCCTGGGCGCGGTCGAAGCGGGTGAGCTCGAGGTCGGTGACCCACTTCGTCGCCGAGACGTAGCCGTATAAACCGGGCACCACGAGGCGGGCCGGGTAGCCGTGTTCGGTGGGCAATGGTGCGTCGTTCATGCCGATCGCCAACAGGGCATCGCGCTGGTCGGTGAGTGCCTCGACCGGAGTGCCCGCGGTGAACCCGTCGATCGACGTCGACAGCACCATGTCGGCATCGGAGTGAATGCCGGCGCCGGCCAACAGATCTCGCACCCGGTAGCCGGTCCACTTGGCGTTGGAGATGAGGTCCCCGCCGACGGGATTGGAGACGCACGTCAGCGTGACGACTCGTTCGACGACCTCGAAGCGTTGCAGGTCGTCGAAGCTCAACGACACCTCTCGATCCACCATGCCGTGGATCTTCAGACGCCAGTCCGCCCGGCTGAGTTGCGGCACGCTCAAGGCCGTGTCGATGCGGTAGAAGTCGGCGTTCGGCGTGATGAACGGCGGCAGTGCCACGCCGGTCGGTTGCACCGAGGCAGGGGGCGCAACGGGCACGGCCTTCCCCGCGGTCGGCAGGGTGAAGGCGGTGCGATCGCCTGCCACTGACGAGTTCACCCGGTTGAGCACCGCGCCCGCGACCCCGGCGACGGCCCCAGCGCCGATGAAGCCGAGCGTCACCAACGACAACCGACGCCCACGGTCGGGTGAGTCGGTCGAGGTCGAATCCGTCGGAGATACCGGCGTATCGAAGCGGCCGGAGATCAGCAACCGCAGCACCAGGACACCGCAGACCGTGCCGATCACCGTCGGCACCACGTCGATCGGAGTGGCGCCCGCGCGGCTGACGACGGCCGCGCAGCCGAGCACACCGGCGATCACGATGGCGATGCTGCCCACGGGGCGACGCCGGGTCTCGCGCTGCGCGGTGAGCGCGGCGATCACGGCGATGACCACCAAGACCAGGATCGTCAGCGCCAGCTTGTCCGACGTGCCGAACAACTTGATGGCCGATTCCTTGACCGGGCCGGGCGTCAGGTCGATGACGGTCGAGCCGATCGCGGTTCTGGAGTCGGCGTGCGGGCCGAACGGCACTGCGCTCAGCTCAGCCACTCCCAATGCCACTGCGGCGGCGGCCAGACCCGTCAGTCCACTGGGACGAAGGTCGCTGGGTGTTTCGGGGCGGGTAGCCGTATCGGCCATGACGCCAAGGTACCGACTTCGCCACCCAAAGTGCTTACGGGAAAGTGACGTCGGTTAGGTTGCTTTACAAATTAGCGTCATTGTGGAAAGGGAGCTACATGGAGATCTCGGGCAAGAAGGCGATCGTCGTGGGCGGCGCATCGGGGTTCGGCCGTGCCACGGCGGAATCGCTCGTCGCACGGGGAGCGAGCGTCGCGATTCTGGACCGGCCGCAGTCCGATGGCAAGGCCGTTGCCGCCGACATCGGGGCGGCCTTCCACGAAGTCGACGTGACCGACTTCGATGGCACCGAAGCCGTGCTGCAGCAGGCAATCGACGGGCTCGGCGCCCTGCACGTCATCGTCACCACCGCCGGCGGTGGCATCGGTGAACGCACCATCAGCAAGACCGGGCCGCACCCCCTTGACTCCTTCCGTGCGAGCGTCGACCTGAACTTGATCGGCACCTTCAACATCAGCAGGCTCGCGGCGTGGCAGATGAGCAAGCAGGAAGCCGTCGACGCCGAAGACGGGGGAGAGGCCGAGGAGCGCGGCGTCATCATCAACACGGCGTCGATCGCGGCGTTCGAGGGGCAGATCGGGCAGGTCGCCTACACCGCATCAAAGGCGGCGATCGCCGGGATGTGCCTGACGATGGCGCGCGATCTGGGCAGTCTGGGTATCAGGGTGTTGGCGATCGCGCCGAGCCTGTTCGCCACCGGTCTCACCAAGGGCATTCCCGACGAATTCGCCAGCGCGCTGACCAAGGACGCCGCGTTCCCGAAGCGGCTCGGCAAGCCCCAGGAATACGCCAAGCTGGTGACGGCGATCGTGGAGAACCCGATGCTCAACGGCCAGTGCATTCGGTTGGACGCCGGCCAACGCTTCGCCCCCAAGTAATAGAGTGGTTTCGGCGTGATCAGCGGCGCTCACCGCCGCCGATCACGCCGAAATCGCTAGGTCGGGAGGGGTTGTCGAATGGCTACCGTCGCAACGAAGATCATCGATGCACTGACGAAGAGCGGCGTGCGCCGCGTCTACGGCTTGCCCGGCGACAGCCTCAACGGGTTCACCGACGCCATCCGCCGCTCCGACGACGTCACGTGGGAGCACGTCCGCCACGAGGAGACGGCGGCGTTCGCCGCGGCCGCCGATGCCGCCCTCACCGGCCAGCTGGCCGTCTGCGCCGGCAGTTGCGGACCGGGCAACCTGCACCTCATCAACGGCCTGTTCGACGCCCAACGTTCCCGCGTACCGGTCCTGGCCATCGCCGCCCACATCCCGCGCAGCGAGATCGGCTCGGAGTACTTCCAGGAGACGCACCCGCAAGACCTCTTCGCCGAGTGCAGTGTCTACTGCGAATTGGTCAGCACTCCAGAGATGGCGCCTCGTATCGTCGAGATGGCGATGCGTGCCGCGATCGAGGAGAACGGCGTCGCGGTGGTCGTGGTGCCCGGCGAGATATTCCTCGCCCACGCAGTGGAATCCGGCTGGCTCACCAAACCGATCCTGCCGACCCGGTCGGTGGTGCGGCCCGATGACGAGGGTCTACGCCGGGCCGCTGACATCCTCAACGCCTCCGAGCGCGTCACCATCCTCGGCGGGGCCGGGGTCGCGGGCGCCCACGACGCGCTCGTCCGAATGGCGGGCACGCTCAACGCGCCCGTCGTTCATGCTCTGCGGGGCAAGGAATACATCGAGTACGACAACCCGTACGACGTCGGGATGACCGGACTGTTGGGGTTCGCCTCGGGTTACAAGGCGATCAAGGAAGCGGACACCCTGCTGATGCTGGGGACCGACTTTCCGTATCAGCAGTTCTATCCGGAGCATGCCCGCATCGTGCAGGTCGACGTCCGCGGCCGAAATCTGGGTCGCCGCACGCCGATCGACCTCGGACTGGTCGGAACGGTCGCCGACACGCTGGCGGCACTGCAACCCCTCGTTGCCCCGAAGCAGAACCGCGAGCACCTCGACCGCTCGTTGCGTCACTACGCGAAGACCCGCAAGACGATGGACGGATTGGCGGTCAACGATCGCGACAAGACGCCCATCCGACCGGAATATGTTGCGGGACTTGCTGATCGACTAGCCTCCGACGACGCCGTGTTCACCGTCGACGTCGGATCGCCGGTGGTATGGGCGGCTAGGTACCTCCACATGAACGGCAGGCGCAGGCTGGTCGGCTCGTTCAACCACGGCACCATGGCGTGCGCGCTACCCCATGCCATCGGTGCGCAGACAGCCTTTCCGGGCAGGCAGGTGATCGCCTTCGCCGGTGACGGCGGGTTGACCATGGGATTCGGTGAGCTCATCACGCTTCTGCAGAATCACCTGCCGGTCAAGGTGATCGTCTTCAACAACTCGTCGTTGAACTTCGTCGAGCTCGAGATGAAGGCGGCGGGCATCGTCAACTTCGGCACCGAGCTCGTCAACCCCGATTTCGCCGCCGTCGGGCGCGCGCTGGGCGCGTTCGGGCGCCGCGTCGAGCATCCCGGCGAGTTGGAGCAAGCCTTGACGGATGCCTTCGCCCACGACGGACCCGCCATCGTCGACGTGGTGACCGCCCGCCAGGAGCTCTCCATCCCGCCCGCCATCAGCGCCGAACAGGCCAAGGGCTTCTCGCTCTACGCAATCCGGACCATCATGGCAGGCCGTGCCGATGAGTTGCTCGACCTCGTCACGACCAACGTCTCGCGGCGACTGTTGGACTGACCGCTAGGTTCCAAGCCTTTTCCAATCGCCGTCGATATGGTCTGCACATGCGTAGACATGCGTCGGCTGTGTTTGCTGTGTTCCTACTGCTCGCGGGGTGCGGTGGGGGCGTCAAGCCAGCGGTGCCCACGCCGACGGGAGCGAAGAAGCCCGACACCAGCAACGTCAAGATCGAAGGCGATCCGAACACGCCGGTGAACAAGTTGGCCATCGAGGCCATCGCCGACCTGCAGAGTTTCTGGGCCGACCAATTCCCCAAGCTCTACAACGAGGACTACAAGCCGGTCGACGGCGGCCTGTTTGCGCTGACGCCACAGTCCGAAGACGGGCCGAAATGCGCGTCCAGTTACGACGACGTCGCGGGTAATGCCTTCTACTGCAAGATCGACGACTCGGTGGCCTGGGACGCGTCGGGGCTTCTGCCGGAACTGCAGAAGAAGTACGGCGACTTCGTCATCCCCATCGTGCTCGCGCACGAGTTCGGCCATGCGATTCAGCAGCGCTCGGGCTTCTTCGACCAGAACGAGTTGACGGTCAGCTCGGAGTTGCAAGCCGACTGCTTCGCCGGCGGCTGGTCCAAGCATGCCCAGGACGACGGTGTGTTCGAGGTGAAGAGCGCTGATCTCGATAGGTCGCTGGCAGGCATCCTCGACCTTCGCGACAGTCCAGGAACGAACGTCCAGGACCCGTCTGCGCACGGCAGCGGGTTCGACCGGGTCAGCGCGTTCCAGGACGGGTATGACAACGGAGTCGAGAAGTGCAAGGGCTACAAGGATGGCGATCCGATGGTGCTCGAGCTTCCCTTCAACGACGAGCAGGACGCGGCCAGCGGAGGCCAGGCGCCCTATGACTCCATCGCCAATGGCGTGCCGTACGACCTCGAGGACTACTGGAGCCAGGTCTACCCCGAGCTCACCGAGGGCCAGGCCTGGACGCCGTTGAAGCCGCAGCAGCCCTTCGATCCGTCCAGACCACCGGATTGCGGTGGCACGCCCGCGCAGGGCTACGTGCTGTTCTATTGTGTGCCAGACGATTACGTCGGTTGGGACAATGCGGACGCCATGCCGGCGATCTACGAGCAGGGTGGGGACTACGCCTTCGCGACCCTGCTCGCTACACAGTGGGGTCTAGCCGCACTCAATCGGCTGGGCGACCAGTCTGACGAAAAGACCTCCACCGCAAGGGGCGACTGCCTGGCGGGGGCCTACACGGCCAGCGTCATCCTCTTCAATCGTCAGGCCACCAGCAGCTTCCACATCTCGCCCGGTGACCTCGACGAGGGCATCAAGGCGTTGCTGCTGTTCCGCGGCGCCGGCGACGTGGACCGCCAGGGAGCCGGCTTCGACAGGACGCGAGCGTTCCGGGAGGGCGTCATCGACGGGGCGCAGGCCTGCCTCACGTACCAGGCATAGGTCGCGGGACGCCGCCGTCTCGCCCCGGCCGATCCCGCGGGGATCGCGCGGCGGACGTCGGCCGGCCCGGACACCGCCACGCTGGTGTCGAGGGATGCCTCTGACCAGAGGTCGGCGTGACCGTCCACCCCCATCGCCGTTGTGAGTCGTTGATCACATTCGGAGTGGGCTTCTTCTTGGCGAGGAACACAGCGGTCCGTTGCGGAGTTTGACTAACCAATCGCAGCATCCGCAGAAGACCAAGGAGCACGACCATGTCCGTTCAGCTGAAGACACATGCACTGTTGGCGGGCATGGCCACCGGCGGCCTGATCGCGGCCGGCGCGATCGGCCTCGGTACCCCGACCGCATCGGCTGCATCGGGATGTTCCGACGTCGAGGTGGTGTTCGCCCGTGGTACCGCCGAGCCCGCCGGCCTCGGCCGTGAGGGCCAAGCGTTCGTCGACTCGCTCAAGGGTGACCTCAAGGGCAGGACGGTCAGCGCCTATGCCGTCGACTACCCGGCGTCCTACGACTTCATGCAGGCCACTGCGGGCGCCAAGGATGCCAGTGCTCACGTGCAGGCCACGGCGGCGTCGTGTCCCAGCACCAAGATCGTGCTCGGCGGATATTCGCAGGGCGCCGCGGTCATCGACGGCATCACCGGCGATCCCGCCGCACTGTTCGGCCTCGGTCAGCCGATGCCCCCCGAGGTGGCGAACCACGTTGCTGCCGTGGCAGTTCTCGGCAACCCGCTGAACCGCTTCGGTGGTCCGCTCACCGCCTTGAGCCCCCTCTACGGTGCCAAGACCATCGATCTGTGCAACGGCGCGGATCCGGTGTGTTCGCCCGGTGACGACCGTCCCGCGCACAGCCAGTACGTCGAAGCCGGATTGACCGGTCAGGCAGCGGCATTCGCCGCCGACCGGGTCAAGACGGGTGTCGCCTCGCCCGTCTAGGCGCCAATGGAGGTGGTCGCCGCGATGAGCCGCCGCCCGACCCGTGCAGTCTCTGCGGCGGTGAGGGTCCGCAGTGGGTGCACGGCGAGAATCATGGTGACACAGCCCTTCTCATCGAAGACGGGTGCGGCGATCGTGACGACCGGGCGATCTTCGAGTGCGATGTCGTCATCGGTGAAGCCAACCATGGTCTCGACCAGCAGCTGGTCCATGATCTGGCGAACGTGGGCAGGCATGCCGTCGCTGCGCAGCGCGCCGACCAGCTGAGCAGTCTGGGCGAGTGCCGGCGTGGTCAGGTCGACGTCGTAACCGCGCTCCCGAGTGCGAGCCAGACACAGCGCGAGGTTGTCGGCGAGTCCAGGATTCGATGCGGCGGTTCGGTGGATCCATGCCACCTGACCCTCCGGGGTGTCCCACGCAGCGAAGGCCACCCCGAACGGCGGTGCGTACGGAATGCGTTCTCCCGGATGGCCGCCGGGATCGGACGGGCCTCCGCCCTCGAACGCGGTGATCAGGAGCGAGTCGGAGTGCCGCTCCAGCGCCGACGCGCGGAAACCCAACTCGGCCGAGAGTTCGATGGCGGCTGCTCGCGCGGCGTGGGCACGAGCGCGCGTGACGTCGGCCCGGCTCGCGACCACCGCCAGGGCCGGCCCCAAGGAGAACGTCTTGTCGACGGGGTCGCGACTGATCCAGCCGCGATCCGACAACGTCTTCAAGATGGCGTGCGCGGTGGCCTGCGTCAGATCGAGTTCGCGCACCACGTCCGAGAAGCGGAGCCTTTCCCGGCCTGGACGGCCGAGCAGCTCCACGACGTCGAGAACCCGAGCGGTGGGCGCCGACGTCGACCCTCGAATGCTTGACTCCTCGCCCTGGCCCGGCTTAACGTCGGTCGTTGAACTCGATATATCGACAGTATTTCTCGAATATTCGATAGGTGCAACCAGGTAAGCGGAGCGAATGCGCGCATCGAAGGAGGGTCATCGTGACCGAACGTGAAGACCGCCAGGACATCTTGGAAGTTCTGCTGCGGTACGCGACCGGAATCGACCGTCGAGACTGGCCGCTCTTCCGCACTGCGTTCACCGATGACTGCGAACTGGACTACGGCGAGATCGGTACCTGGCGCGGCGTCGATGCCGTCACCGAGTTCATGGAGACCTCGCATGCGACAGTCGGTCACACGATGCACCGGCTGACCAACCAGGTCATCACCGTCGACGGCGACTCGGCGCAGGCCCGCACCTACGTCGATGGCCTGATCATGTTCGGCGAGAACGACTCTGGCGTGAACGCCGTCGGCTTCTACGACGACGAGATCATCCGGACGGACATGGGATGGCGGATAGGGCGCCGCCGCTTCACGCCCGTGCGCCTCACCGCGTTGGGGGCGGGCAAGTGACATTCGCGGAGAGGTACGGGCCGTGGGCGGTCGTCGCGGGAGCATCAGACGGCGTGGGGGCGGCGTTCGCCGAAGCGTTGGCCGAGCGCGGCGTGAGCGTCGTCCTGCTGGCCCGTCGTCAGGCGGTCCTCGACGACGTCGCCGCGGGCATCGAAGCTCGGCACGATGTTCGAACACGCACGCTGGCAGTCGATCTCGCCCACTGCGACGCCGCTGCCACGATCGCTCAAGCGACCGCGGACCTTGAGGTGGGATTCCTGGTCTACTGCGCGGGCGCCGATCCAGACTTCGCACCGTTCCTGGCCAACCCGGTGGCGACTGCGGAGGCGATGATCCAGCGGAACTGCACCGCCCCCGTCCAACTGTGCCACCACTTCGCTCCCGCAATGGTCGCCCGGGGCAGTGGTGGCATCGTCGTGCTCGGCTCCGGCGCCGGGTTCGTCGGCGCACCGAACATGGTCGCCTATGGCGCGACCAAGGCGTTCGACATGGTCTTCGCCGAAGCCCTGTGGAGTGAACTCCACGACAAGGGCGTCGACGTGCTCGGTTTGATTCTCGGCAAGACCGACACACCGGCGCTGCGCCGTCTGGAAAGCGATCTCGGCACGGCGACCGGCGACGCGCCGACAGACGCGGCAACCGTCGACGAGGTGATCGCCGAGGCCTTCGAGAACCTGGCCAACGGACCGACGCGCCTGGTCGGTGAGACGATGCGCGCCGGCATGCAGATGTTGACGTCACTGCCGCGCAACGACGCGGTGCAGTTGATGATCGCAGCCAGCGCCGCCTCGATGGGTCCCGGAAAGAGCTGACGTCCAACGGCTTCGGTGCAATCCCCGGCGGCAGCGCGGTCAAGGCGCAACGATGTCAGCCATGGCCGACGACGTCCCTGCGAGCCCGACCCTGACGGACGACGACCAGGAGGCGTTACGCGGCTGGATCCGGCGGACGGGTCTCGGCTCACAGGTGAGCGACGTCGAAGCGTTGACCGGTGGAAGTCAGAACATCGTGGTGCGCCTCCGGGTCGACGATCGGCCGATGGTGTTGCGGCGCCCACCGCAGCATCCGCGCCCCACGAGTGACAAGACGATGCTGCGCGAGATTGCAGTCCTGACGACGCTGGCGGGCACCTCCGTCCCGCACCCGGAGTTCATCGCCGGCTGTGACGATCTCGACGTGCTCGGAGTGGTGTTCTACCTGATGGAGGACGTCGACGGCTTCAACCCCGGCAATGAGATGGCGCAGGCGTACGTCGACGACCCCGCGATCCGACACGACGTTGGCCTGGCGTACGCGGCGGGCGTCGCCCAACTGGGCAACGTGGCATGGGAGGGAAGCCCGCTCGCGGCGATCCGGCGGCCGGGATCCTTCCTGGCGCGGCAGGTTCCGCAGTTCCTCGGTCTGCTCGAGAGCTATCGACACGAGGCCTATGACGGGGATTCGCTGCCAGGGGTGGCCCCGTTGGCGGAGTGGCTCGAGGCCAACCGGCCCGACGACCGCGAACCGGGCATCATGCACGGTGATGCCCATCTGAACAACGTGCTGTTGCGCCGGGATCGACCCGAACTCGCTGCCCTCATCGACTGGGAGATGTGTACCGTCGGGGACCCGCTTCTCGACCTCGGCTGGATGCTGGTGTGCTGGCCGTCCGAGCCCAACACCATCGACGCCGGTTCCGAGCTGGCGGCCCTAGGTGGCCTCGCGAGTCGCAGCGAACTGCTCGACGCGTACACGGCCGCCGGCGGTCGGCGGACGTCCCAGCTCGCCTGGTTCAAGGCGTTGGCGTGCTTCAAACTCGGCATCGTCATCGAGGGCACCTGGTCGCGCTACCTGGCCGGGCAGGCCAGCTGGGACGCGGGCCAACGTCTGCATGCGTCGGCGACGTCGCTGATCGAGTTGGGCACCATGGTGACTCGCGGCGACGACCCGTTCGTCTAGCCGTAGGTATCGAGGCCAAGCTTCACCGCGAGCGCCAGCCCTGCTGCGGCGATCATCAGTCTCAGCGGGGTGGCGGGCGCACGCCGGACGATTGCGGGCCCGAGTCGCGAGCCCAAGAGACAACCGATGCCCAGCGGCACCACGGCCAGCCAGTGGATCGGGGCGAACACGATGAAGACCACTGCCGCAACACCGTTGGCCACACCCAGGATGACGTTCTTGGTGGCGTTGGCGTCGGCCAGGGAGTCGCTCCCCGTGCGGAGGAAGAGGGCGAGCATGAGCACGCCGGCCGCAGCGCCGAAGAAGCCGCCGTACACGCAGATCGCCAGGACCGCGACGCCCTCCACGAGGATCCGCGACGCTCGGCGCGGGGCCGCTGTGATCCGCGCGCGCTGGGGGAGGGCGATGGCGATGGCCGCTGCAGCCAAGAGGATCGGCACCACGTTCTCGAAGCCCTCGGCGGGGATCGTCAGCAGGAGCGCCGCACCTGCCGCGCCGCCGACGAGCGCCGCGGGTACCAGGCGCACGAGCACCGCGCGCTGGCCGCGAAGCTCCGGCAGTGAGGCCGAGACCGATCCGACGCCGTTGAACACGAGGGCGACGGTGTTCGTGACGTTCGCCGTCACCGGCGGCAGGCCGATCAGGAGGAGGGCGGGATAGGTGGTGAGCGAGGCCAACCCGGCGATGCTGCCCACCAGACCGCCACCGATGCCGGCGACGAAGAGGAGTGCCGCATCCCACCAACCCATGTCGGCACGACCCTATTCGACCTCGATCTCGCGTGCGGGTCGGCCTGCGCCCGACGAGACGTCGGCAACGTGAAGGCGGGCATGCGCGATCGCGCTGTCGAGGGTGTCGATGAGGTGATTCTCGTGGCGCAGGGAGTCGATGACGCCCACGTTGGTGAGCAGCTCGAGGTGCTCGGCCTGAACGCCCTTGATGATGACGGTGATTCCGCGCGACTCCAGCTCCTCGGCGATCTGGGCCAGGGTGTGCGCTCCGGTCGCGTCCAACATTCCCAGGGAGGACATCCGGATGATCACCACCGACACGTCGGGATGATCGCCATCGGTGATGGTGTTCGAGATCCGTTCTGCCACGGCGAAGAACATCGCGCCGTCCAGACGGAGGAGGGCGATTCTCTCGTCACCTGGCTGGCGGGGACCCGGCAGCTCCTCGCGGGTCACACTGCTGCGGCGTGCGACGGAACGCAGGGCGAACACCGCCGCGACCACGATCCCGATCTGCACCGCCTCGATGAGGTCGAAGCACACCGTGACGACGGCCGTGAGGACGAAGGTGAGGGCGTCGGAACGGGTGGAGCGCAGGATCCTGGCGACCGTCCTCGACGAGATCATCCGAAACGAGGTGACCATCAGCACCGCCGCAAGCGCACACAGCGGAATCGCCGCGACCGGGCCGGTTGCGAAGTAGACGACGCACAGCAGCAGCAAGGAGTGCACGATGGCGGAGACCCGCGAGCGCGCCCCGGACCTCACGTTGACTGCCGTGCGCGCGATGGCACCGGTGGCGGGCATGCCGCCGAACACCCCGGATGCCACCGATGCCATACCTTGACCGACCAGTTCCCGGTTGGGGTCATAGGGTCCGGTGGAGGCCATGGTCGCGGCGACCCGGGCCGACAACAGCGATTCGATGCCAGCGAGCGCGGCGATGGCCAGCGCCGCGCCGAAGAGCGCCTTCGCGGAACCCAGATCGGTGGCGGGCAGCACCGGACTCGGCAAATGCGACGGCAGCTCACCGATCCGGGCCACGGGCAGATGAGCGACGACCACCAGCACCGTCGCGGCCAGGACGCCGACCAACGACTCCGGAATGGCACGGTGCAGGCGGGGCAGACCGATCATCAGCGCCGCGACGAGTGCAGCCACTGCGACGGTGGTACCCGCGACCGCCCAGTCGACGTGGCTGACGACGTCCCACGCCGCCAGCGGGGGACTGCGACCTGCCACGCCTCCGCTTCCGAGGGCCGCGGGGACCTGCTGCAGGAAGATGATGGTCGCGATGCCGAGGGTGAAGCCCTCGATCACCGGCCACGGGATGAACGTCACCGCGCGCCCGAGGCCGGTGAGACCGGCGGCAATCACCAAGACCCCGGCCAGCACGGTCACCAGCGCAATGCTGCTGAGACCGTACTGGGCGACGATCGGCGCGAGCACCACGGCCATGGCGCCGGTGGGACCCGACACCTGAACGTTGGAGCCTCCGAACACTGCGGCCACCAAGCCCGCGACGACCGCGGTGATCAGCCCGGCGGCGGCGCCAACGCCGGAGCTGATGCCGAAGGCCAGTGCCAGCGGAAGGGCCACTACCCCGACGGTGGCACCTGCGACCAGATCTCGGCGCCACGACCGGGGCACCTCGGCGTAGTCGGACCGGTGCGGCAGAAGTCTCGTCACCGCGTGCGCAGCACTGCCGAACATCAGGACGTGCCAAGTGGCGGAAGGGCATCGAATGCGTCGAGCTGGTCCCTGCTCGCCAGCAGGTTGTCCGCGAGGAACCCGCGGGCGATCAGCAGGAGCTCCGAGATCTTCGGGTGGGCGAGCTCGTAATACACGGAATTGGCCACGCGACGGCCGCGCACCACGTGATGCCTCTTGAGGACGGCGAGGTGCTGGGAGAGCAGTGTCGGCTCGATGCCCGTGGCCAACAGGATCTCGCTGACCGGTACCGCGTGGTCGCTGGACGACAGGATCTCCAGCGTCCTGATCCGTGCCGGATGGGCAAGTGCCTTGAAGAGGTTGGCCTTGATCTCGTACAGCGGTCGCGCTGGAGAGTTGGATTCGTGTTGCGGCATCGGACACCCACCGATTGATGAATTGAATGAAGTCTCAATCCACTGTAGTGCGCTCGATCGGCGAACCACGAATCGCAACAATCGTGTTGCGCGCGCAGCTGTCCGGCCACTACCGTGTCCAACGTGCCGAAGCGACTCGTAGTAGCAACCCACAGCGGGGTCTGACTCAGACCGACCCCTCGCTGTGGGTCGTTGCTACACCGTCGGTCGATTCCTCTGACCAGAGATGACCGGCCACGTGTTCACTTCCCATTCCACCCAATCCGCCTTCAGCGCATCCGGGTCCTTCGCGGCGCAGTTCGACGGTTCGCTGCCGCGGGCCTTGCGCGAGGCAGGCGAGTCGATGTCCAGCGCGGCATTTCACGCTACGTATGCCTCGACGTCGGGACCGCTGCGGCTCGGGTACTGGCAGTGCACGGACACCGACCGGCCCGCCACCCGGCTGGGCCCACAGGCGCGCGACTACCAGGCCACGATCGCCGTCGGTGATCGCATCGGTACGTCCACCGCAGCGGCCAGCGGACCCGTCGGTGCCCTGACCGCGATGCTGCACGAACGCGGCATCTCCGTCGAGATCTCGGCGTTTCACCAACGGCACGCCGACGGCAACACGGCGACGTTCATTCGGGGCACGGATGGTGTCCGTGACGAGTGGGCGATGGGCTGGTCGGATGACCCCACGCAATCGGCGTTGCGCGCGGTGATCGCCTGTGCGAACCGGCTAGCGCAGTCCGGCGCGTAGGAGCCACGCTCCCAGTCCCGCGGCGGCTGCCGGGACGGCGACCAGCGCCGTCGTGGATGGTGGCAGCGATCCGTCCCGCCTGCCGATCACCGCGGCCGCGCCGTCGGCCGCGTCACACGCCAGCCCGAAGGCCACCCACGCCCGACGGTCCGCTCCCGACGCGCGCAGGGTGGCGGTGCCCACCACCACGTCACGAACACCGAAAAGCCGCCACAGATAAGAAGATTCGGCTGGAGCGCCACCACGCATACCGAACAGGCGCGCGGTCGTGGCTGGCTTCAGCCACGCCAGCACGCCGATGCCGATTCGGGTCGCCGACAGCGCGAAGATACTCGCGCGGGCGGCCGAATCACGGTCGTCGAACACCTCAGCGCAGCGGGCGAAGGATGATCGGCATGCCGTCCATGGGCACCGGCATGCCGCCGTAGTCCCACTTCTGCTCCCGGCCGGGATGCGCCAGCTCCAGGCGGTACTTGCGCAGCAGGCGATGCATGATGACCTTCACCTCGAGCTGGCCGAACATCATTCCGATGCACTTGTGCGAGCCGCCGCCGAAGGGGGTGAAGGCGTAGCGGTGCTTCTTGTGCTCGCTGCGCGGCTCGGCGAACCGGTCGGGGTCGAACTTCATGGGATCGGTCCAGAACTCCGGAAGCCGGTGGTTCAATCCGGGATAGGCGATGACGTTGGTGCCCTCGGGGATGTGATAGCCGAGGAGGTTCGTGTCGCGGACCGCCCGTCGCATCGCCCACTGCACGGGCGTGACCAACCGCATCGACTCGTTCATGACGAGATCGAGTGACTCCAACTTCTCCAGCGACTCGATGTCCACCGGCCCGTCGCCGAGGCGATCGGACTCGTCGCGGCAGCGCTGCTGCCACTCGGGGTTCGCGGCGAGGTGGTAGGAGATCGTGGTGGCCGTCGATGTCGAGGTGTCGTGCGCGGCCATCATCGTGAAGATCATGTGGTTGACGATGTCGGCGTCGGAGAACTTGTTGCCGTCCTCGTCCTCCGTCTGACACAACACGGTCAGCAGGTCCGAGCCCTCGGCGCCGCGACGTTCCTTGACCCGGGCCTCGAAGTAGTTCTCGAGGAGCTTTCGCGCCTGCAGGCCACGCCACCAGGTGAACGGCGGCACGCCGGTGCGGATGATGGCGTTGCCGGCGCGGACCGTCGTCGTGAAGGCGTTGTTGACCTTGGTCACCAGTTCGTGGTCGGTACCGGGCTCGTGTCCCATGAACACCATCGACGCGATGTCGAGGGTCATCTGCTTCATTGCGGGATAGAGCAGAAAACGGGGGTCGTTCGGCACCCAATCATTCGCGACCACCTTGGAGACCACGGTGTCGACCTGCTCGGTGTAGCCGACCAGGCGGGTGCGCACGAAGGCCTCCTGCATGATCCGCCGGTGGAACATGTGCTCGTCGAAGTCGAGCAGCATCAGTCCGCGGTGGAAGAACGGCCCGATGACCGGGGTCCAGCCCTGCTGCGAGAAGTCCTTGTTGCGGTTGGTGTAGATCGCCTGCGCCGCATCCGGTCCGAGCGCCGTCACCGCGGGCAACACGGGCGAATCTGCGTAGTACACCGGGCCCTTGTTCTTGTAGAGGTGCATCAGGTACTCGGGGCCACCGCGGAACATCTCGACCATGTGGCCGAGGACCGGCAGGCCGGCGTCGCCCATCACCGGTTTGAGATCGCTACCCGGTGGCGGTTCGGCCAGCACGGTTTGCTTGAACTCGGTCCTGAGCAACTTGCGCTCCAGCGCCGCCATACCGGGGAAGTTGTTGATGGACGGCGTGAACCGTCGCTTTGCTTGGTCGAGCAAATAATCCGGGGTGCTGATGGTCGCCATTGGCAAGCTCCTGGGCTGAGGACGTGTGGTCGATCTCACTCGCTACGCCCATCCTGTAGGCCGCACTTGACGCATGTCAAGTTTTGATCTGGTGTGGCGTCAGTGCAAAGGTTGACGGTGATGAGCGCCGAATCCGTCCCCCGCGAGGCCCGCCGCACCCGCGGCGACCGGCAGCGCGAGGCCATTCTGGGCGCGGTCAGGGAGCTTCTCGAGTTCCGGGCCTTCTCGGATCTGTCGGTCAGCATGATCAGCGAGCGCGCGGGCGTCGCCCGGTCGGGTTTCTACTTCTACTTCGACTCCAAGTACGCGGTGCTCGCCGTGATCGTCGCGGAGGCGATGGAGGAGCTCGACAAGCTCACCCACGACTTCGCCCCGCGCGAGGCGCAGGAGACACCGTCGGAGTTCGCCAGGCGCATGGTCGGCAGTGCGGCCGCGGTCTTCTCGCACAACGACCCGATCATGAAGGCGTGCACGCTGGCACAGAACACCGACGCGCAGCTGCGGGACATGATGAACGACTTCTCCGACACCGTCATCGACAAGATCGTCGGGCTCGTCCGGCAGGACACCGGTGCACGTCCGATCTCGGACGACCTGCCCGCGCTCGTCCGCACCCTCACCGCGACGACGGCGCTGACGCTGTCCAATGACACGGCATTCGTGGGTCGGGACGACGACGCGGCCCGCGCCGTCGAGGTGCTCGAACGGCTCTGGCTGAACGCGCTCTGGGGTGGCGGCCGCGTCTCCGACACCTGACCGGTCGGTAGGGTCGGCCCCATGGCCCAGGGTTATGCAGGCAAACGGTGTTTCCTCACGGGCGCCGCGAGCGGAATCGGCCGGGCGACGGCACTGAAGCTGGCCGCCGAGGGCGCCGAACTGTTCCTCACCGACCGCAATGCCGAGGGTCTCGCCCAGACGGTCGCAGATGCGCGTGCCCTTGGCGCACTGGTATCGGCTCATCGCGCGCTCGACATCTCCGACTACGACGCGGTCGCGGCCTTCGCCGACGATATTCACGGCTCCCACCCGAGTATGGACGTCGTGATGAACATCGCCGGTGTGTCCGCCTGGGGCACGGTGAGCCAGCTGAGTCACCGCCATTGGGAGTCGATGGTTGCGATCAACCTGATGGGACCCATTCACGTCATCGAATCGTTCGTGCCGCCCATGGTCGCGGCGAAACGTGGCGGGAGCCTGGTCAACGTCTCGTCGGCGGCCGGCCTGGTGGCACTGCCGTGGCATGCGGCCTACAGCGCGAGCAAGTATGGCCTGCTCGGCGTCAGCGAGGTACTGCGTTTCGATCTGGCCCGGCACGGCATCGGGGTGTCCGTGGTGGTGCCGGGTGCGGTGCGGACGCCGCTGGTCGACTCCGTCGAGATCGCCGGCGTGGACCGTGATCATCCGCAGGTGCGCAAGTGGGTGGACCGGTTCAGTGGTCACGCGGTCACGCCGGAACTGGTGGCCGACAAGATGCTTCGTGGGATGTCGCGCAACCGCTTCCTCATCTACACCTCCCACGACATCCGCGCGCTGTACGCGTTCAAGCGAGTCGCGTGGTGGCCCTACAGCGTCGCGATGAGGCAGGTCAACGTGATCTTCACGCGCGCGCTGCGGCCCACCAAGAGCCGCTGAGCGCTACCGCTTGCCCCAGTCCCACGGCGGCGCGGTGAGCATCGTCTGCTCGGCGACCAGGGTCTCGCCCCACTCCTTGTAAAGCTCGATCTCGCGTGAATCCTCGACGTCGAGATGCTCGCGCATCGCCCGGGAATGCGTGACGACCACGACCTGCGTGCGTGCCGCCGCCGCCCTGATCATCGTCGCGAGCGGTGCCAGAAGGTCGGGGTGCAGAGACGTCTCGGGCTCGTTGAGCACCATGAGTGACGGAGGCCGAGGGGTCAGCAGGGCCGCGCCCCAGAGTAGGAAACGCAGAGTGCCGTCGGACAACTCGGCGGCGCGCAGTGGCCTCAGCATCCCGCGTTGCTGCAACTGCAGCTCGAAGAGTCCGTCGTGAACCGCGACCGACGCCTCGGCGCCGTCGAAGGCGTCGGCGACCGCTCGGGGCAGGTCGTCGAAACCGGCTTCCATGATGGTCTGGATGGCAGCGGCCAGATCGCCGCCGTCGTTGGACAGCACGGGCGTGCGGGTGCCGACGCGGGGTCGGCGTGCCGGTGCATCGGAGTCGACCCGAAACCCGTCGTAGAACCGCCAGTCGCGCAGCCGATCTCGCACCGCGGCGAGTTCGGGCAACGCGCTGGGGTGTGCGTACTCGGCGAGGATGCTGCGATAGGCAGGAAGCGCCCTGGTGAGTTCGGTGAAGCCGCGTCCGGAATCGTCGGCCACCTCGGCGTAGTCGGCCCCCCGTCGTACCAGCGTTGCGCTCGGACGTAGTCGCGGACCGGCGAACACCAGCTCGCGCTTGATCTCGGGGTCGCGCGCGAACAGCGATTTCGGACCCGCGTACTGCGGCAGGCCCAGGTCGATCAGATAGCCGAAATCGTCTGAGGCGAAGCCGAGTTCGAGTGCGACCGGGCGGGTACGCGTGGTGCCCTGGGTGGCTCCGGTCCGGCGCGCCCCGCCGGTGCTCTCCGGACCCGCCCATAGCACCGACTCCAGGCCGCCCTCGCCGGCCAACGAACCGATCACCTCCCCGCGGCCGCAGTCCGCGAGCAGGCGTAGCGCCCGATACACCGAAGACTTGCCCGTGCCGTTGGCGCCCGTCACCACGGTGAGGCCCGCTAGTGACACGACGACGTCGCGCATCGATCGATAGCCGCGGATCGCGACGGTGTGCAACATGGACTCGAGGCTAGAGCCACCCCCTGACGAAGGGGGCTACGGCGCCGCGAGTTCGAGGCGCACGCCGAGCAGACGTACCGGGCGATCCAACTCGAATCGATCGAACACCGACAATGCGGTGCCGACGACGATCGACTGGTCGGTGCTCGCGGCATCGAGCTTGCGAATCTTGGTCCTGGTGAAGAAAGTGTTGGTGCGGACCG
The DNA here is from genome assembly GCF_016462545.1 of Mycolicibacterium sp. Lineage (GTDB taxonomy): Bacteria > Actinomycetota > Actinomycetes > Mycobacteriales > Mycobacteriaceae > Mycobacterium. The sequence continues at coordinate 168,352 of NZ_JAEMTA010000001.1, forward strand.
TCACCGCGACGCGGGTCACCGCACGACCCTGGCCGACGACCTCGTCGAGGGTGCGGCGAGCCAGATCGGTGACCGCAGCCGTCATCTCAGCGCGTTCGGTGAGGTCCTCGGGGAAGGTGACGACGTGGCTTCGCGATCGCGGCACCCATGGCTCGGCACTGACGGTGCCGTCTCCGCCGCCCTTGGCCAGCAACAGGATCCACAACCCCGTCGTCGGTCCGAACGTCGACACGAGGAGCTGCGAATCGGTGGCGGCGAGATCGGCAACGGTGGTGATACCAAGAGCAGCAAGACGTTTGGTGGTCTTCGGGCCGACGCCCCAGAGTGCGTCGACACCGCGATCACCCATGACCGTCATCCAGTTGTCGTCGGTGAGGCGGTAGACCCCGGCCGGTTTGCCGAATCCGGTTGCCACCTTGGCGCGTTGTTTGTTGTCGCTGATGCCGACCGAGCAGGAGAGTCCCGCCTCGGCCTCGACGACGTGGCGGATGTGCTCGGCCAATCCGTAGGGGTCCGCGACGTCGGCGCCGAGATACGCCTCGTCCCAACCCCATACCTCCAGCGGATGGCCCAGGTCTCGCAGCAGTCCCATGACCTGTTCGGATGCCTCGTCGTAGGCCTCCGGATCCGACGGCAGGAACGTCGCGTCCGGGCACTTGCGGGCAGCGACGCGCAGTGGCATGCCGGCGCGCACGCCGAATTCGCGAGCCTCGTAGGACGCGCACGTCACCACCTTGCGGGGTTCGGCTGGGTCGCCGTTGCCGCCGACGATGACCGGTAGGCCGACGAGTTCCGGTCGCCGGCGAAGCTCTACCGATGCGAGGAACTGGTCGAGGTCGACGTGCAGCACCCACATGGCGTCAGGTGCCGCAGAGCTTGCGGGCCAGGCTTTCCCACGCATCGCCCTGCTGCTGAAGGCTGCGGTCCAGATCGTTGACCTGATGGGTGACGTAGTCCGCGTCGAGCAGTGCCAGAAGTGCATCGGTCTGCGCGTCGAGGTCGCCGTTCGTGTTCGCGGTCGCGAGCAGCATTCGGACGTGGGTGCGGTGCAGACTGGCCGGTGCGTTGAAGCGCATCTGCGGGTCGCTGTTGGCGTCGGAGAGCAGGACGCGGTGATCCCAGGTGAAGCGCAGGCGCTTGCGGCCGTAGGCGATCAGACGTTCCAACGGCGGCGCCCCAGGGCCCAGTGGCGGCGGGCCGAACATGAAGGCCTGTTGCTCGGCCTTCTCGTCTTCGTCGAGGAGCACGATCATGAGACCGGCGCGACTGCCGAAGCGTCGGAACAGAGTGCCCTTGCCGACGCCGGCAGCGGCGGCCACGTCGTCCATCGTCACGGTGTCTGCGCCATGTTCGTCGATGAGCCGGCGGGCGGCCGTCAACAGCAGGACGCGGTTGCGCGCGGCATCTCCACGCTCCGTCGGTACGGGATCGGTGACCGACAGCCCCATCAGCTCGTCACCAGCACTCATGCCTGCACTTTAGCTCAGCCGGAATGAATCGGACCGTGGTCCGGTTAACCTGTGCGAAGATCGGGACGAAACGACCGAAAGGGACGCGAGGAACATGGCGGACGTGAAGATACTGGTGTTGGTGGGCAGCCTGCGGGCAGCGTCATTGAACCGGCAGCTGGCCGAGGTGGCCGGGGAGTCGGCTCCCGCCGGAGTGTCGTTGCACCTCTTCGACCGGTTGGGCGAACTGCCCTTCTACAACGAGGACATCGACGGCGAGCACGTCGCCGAGTCCGTGCAGGCACTGCGCCTGGCCGCGGCGGAGGCGGACGCGGCGCTGGTCGTGACGCCCGAGTACAACGGCAGCATCCCCGGTGTGCTGAAGAACGCGATCGACTGGCTGTCGCGGCCCTTCGGCGACGGCGCTCTCAAGGGCAAGCCCCTGGCGGTCGTGGGTACGGCACTCGGCCAGTACGGCGGCGTCTGGGCGCACGACGAGACGCGCAAGTCGTTCGGCATCGCAGGTCCGCGGGTCGTCGAGGACATCAAGCTGTCCCTGCCCGCGAAGGTCTTCGACGGTAATCACCCACGGGAGAATGCCGACGTCGTCCAGCAGGTCCGCGAAGTGGTCGAAAAGCTGGCCGCCGAGGTCGGCTGAGTCCATCTGTCGCCAAGCCGCCGACGAGCCCCGATCAGGGGTGGTCGGCGGCTTTGCTGTCGGTGGTTGGCCGGAGAAGGCTGTCGGTCGGTGGTGGTACACCAGACCTCGTGCCGCGACACGACGCTGCTGTGACGTGCGACACGCCGAGAAATGCCGCGCTCAGGGGCTTACGACCAGGGAATTTCATCAATGTCGTTCAGAACATCTTGTATCTCTTCTGATTGTCGGACACTAGGTGTAGTGTCTTGCAGACCGACAGGCCCCCACATTTCGGAGGTCGGCCGGAGCTCTCGAAACCGGCGCATCGGGTCATGCACCTGCCGGTCAGGAAGCTTCGGGCGGCAGGAATTTCACGGGTCTGCGGGCTGCTGAACTTCCGGGGATAGCAGTAGCCAGTCAGACCAGCCTTCGCAGAGGAGCCACGCCGAAGATGACCGTCACCGTCTACACCAAGCCCGCGTGCGTGCAGTGCAACGCCACCTACAAGGCCCTCGACAAGCAGGGCGTCGCCTACGAGACGGTCGACATCAGCCTCGACCCCGAAGCCCGTGACTACGTCATGGCGCTTGGCTACCTGCAGGCGCCGGTCGTCGTGGCGGGCAACGACCACTGGTCGGGCTTCCGTCCGGATCGCATCAAGTCGCTCTCCGGAGCGGTCGCAGTCACGGCGTAGGCGGGAACCCGGCGGGCACAGAAGGGAGAATGCGATGAGCACGAACGACCTCGTCTACTTCTCCAGCGTCTCGGAGAACACTCACCGCTTCATCGAGAAGCTCGAGATGCCCGCCACCCGGATTCCGCTTCGCGAACGCATCGAGGTCGACGAACCCTACGTACTGGTGCTTCCGACCTACGGCGGTGGACATGCGAACGGCCCCGACATCGAGGCCGGGGGATACGTCCCCAAGCAGGTCATCGCCTTCCTGAACAACGAGAACAATCGCTCACTGTTGCGCGGAGTCATCGCCGCAGGCAACTCCAACTTCGGCGCCGAATTCGGCTATGCGGGGGACGTCGTCTCCCGCAAGTGCGGCGTGCCATACCTCTATCGCTTCGAATTGATGGGCACCACGGACGACGTTCTCGCCGTCCGTGCGGGCCTCACCGAATTTTGGGCCGAATCCCGGAAGGACCACCAGCCGTGTCACCAACCGCCACTGCTACAGAACACGTGACCACGGGCGCGCATGCGCTGCCGGGGGAGACGGATTACCACGCGCTCAACGCGATGCTGAACCTGTACGACGCCGACGGCAAGATCCAGTTCGACAAGGATCGCGAAGCGGCCAATCAGTACTTCCTACAGCACGTCAACCAGAACACGGTGTTCTTCCACAACCAGGACGAGAAGCTCGACTACCTGGTCAAGGAGGACTACTACGAACGCGAGGTGCTCGACCAGTACTCGCGAAACTTCGTCAAGTCGCTGCTGGATCGCGCCTACGCCAAGAAGTTCCGCTTCCCGACCTTCCTCGGCGCCTTCAAGTACTACACGTCCTACACGCTCAAGACGTTCGATGGAAAGCGATACCTCGAACGCTTCGAGGACCGGGTCGTGATGGTGTCGCTGACCCTGGCCGCCGGCGACACGACGCTGGCCGAGAAGCTCGTCGACGAGATCATCGATGGTCGGTTCCAGCCGGCCACCCCGACATTCCTCAACTCGGGCAAGAAGCAGCGCGGCGAGCCCGTCAGTTGCTTCCTGCTGCGCATCGAGGACAACATGGAGTCGATCGGGCGTTCCATCAACTCGGCGCTGCAGCTGTCCAAGCGTGGCGGTGGAGTTGCGTTGCTGCTCAGCAACATTCGCGAGCACGGTGCGCCGATCAAGAACATCGAGAACCAGAGCTCGGGCGTCATCCCGATCATGAAGCTGCTCGAGGACTCGTTCTCCTACGCCAATCAACTGGGCGCGCGCCAGGGCGCCGGTGCCGTGTACCTGCAGGCGCATCATCCCGACATCTATCGGTTCCTCGACACCAAGCGTGAGAACGCCGACGAGAAGATCCGCATCAAGACGCTCTCGCTCGGTGTCGTCATCCCCGACATCACGTTCGAGCTGGCGAAGAAGAACGAGGACATGTACCTCTTCTCGCCGTACGACGTCGAGCGTGTCTACGGGGTGCCCTTCGCGGACATCTCCATCACCGAGAAGTACTACGAGATGGTCGACGACGCGCGCATCCGCAAGACGAAGATCAAGGCGCGCGAGTTCTTCCAGACGCTGGCCGAGCTGCAGTTCGAGTCCGGCTACCCGTACATCATGTACGAGGACACGGTGAACCGGGCCAACCCCATCGAGGGCAAGATCACCCACAGCAACCTGTGCTCCGAGATTCTGCAGGTGTCGACGCCGTCGCTATTCAACGAGGACCTGAGCTACGCCAAGGTGGGCAAGGACATCTCGTGCAACCTCGGCTCGCTCAACATCGCGAAGACCATGGACTCGCCGGACTTCGCGCAGACCATCGAGGTCGCCATCCGCGGACTGACGGCGGTGAGCGATCAGACCCACATTTGGTCGGTGCCGTCGATCGAGCAGGGCAACAACGACTCTCACGCGATCGGGCTCGGGCAGATGAACCTGCACGGCTACCTGGCCCGCGAGCGGATCATGTACGGCTCCGAAGAGGGCATCGACTTCACCAACATCTACTTCTACTCGGTGCTCTACCACGCGTTGCGGGCGAGCAATCGCATTGCGATCGAGCGCGGCACGCGTTTCGGTGGTTTCGAGCGCTCGAAGTACGCATCGGGCGAGTTCTTCGACAAGTACACCGACCAGGTGTGGGAACCGGCCACCGAACGGGTGCGGGAGTTGTTCGCGGAGGCCGACATTCGCATCCCGACGCAGGAGGACTGGGTGCGGTTGAAGGCGTCGGTGCAGGAGCACGGCATCTACAACCAGAACCTGCAGGCCGTCCCTCCGACCGGGTCGATCTCCTACATCAACTACTCCACCTCGTCGATCCACCCGGTGGCGTCGCGGATCGAGATCCGCAAGGAAGGCAAGATCGGCCGCGCGTACTACCCGGCGCCGTACCTGACCAACGACAATCTCGAGTTCTACGAGGACGCGTACGAGATCGGCTACGAGAAGATCATCGACACCTACGCCGCCGCTACCCAGCACGTGGACCAAGGTCTGAGTCTGACGCTGTTCTTCAAGGACACCGCCAGCACGCGCGACGTGAACAAGGCGCAGATCTACGCGTGGCGCAAGGGCATCAAGACGCTGTACTACATCCGCCTGCGCCAGATGGCCTTGGAGGGCACTGAAGTCGAGGGTTGCGTCAGCTGCATGCTGTAGAGCCGCGAACGGCGCTAACTGGCCCTTCGGATCAGCCCTCGCGGGCCTGATCTTGGTGCAGCGCCTTCACGCGTCGCTCCTCGCGCAACACGCTCTGGTAGCTCTCGCGTTCTGAGACGAGCCACTCGGGCTTCTCTTCGAGCAGTTCGGTGATCTGCTCGGTGGTGAGCGCGTCGGTGATGCCGCTGCGGGCGAGACCGGCGATTGACACGCCGAGCTTCGCGGCCACCAGATTCTTGGGATGCGGCCCGTTCTTGCGGAGGTCCTTCAGCCACTGCGGCGGATCCGTCTGCAAGGCGGCGAGCTCGGCGCGGGTGATCGGGTTGGCCTGGAATTCCGCAGGCGTGGCCGGCAAGTACACGTCCAGCTTCTTCGCCGCCGTGGCGGGTTTCATGGACTGCGCATTCGGCCTGCTCATGAACCAGAGCTTATCTGTGGACCCATCGGTAGCCTGATGCGGTGACCCCGCTCAGCCTCACCGTCGGGTACGTCCCCGGCGTGACGCCCGCGAAGTGGGTCCGGACCTGGGCGCAGCGCCACCCCGACGTCCCCCTGCAGTTGCGTGCCGTCGCCGCGGGGAGTGCGGTCGACGCATTGCGAGCGGGCACCATCGACGTGGCGCTGCTCCGGCCGCCGGTCGACGCCCCCGGGGTCGCCGTCATCCCCCTCTACGCGGAGACGACGGTGGTGGTGGTGCCAACCGATCACCTGCTCAGCGCCGCCGACTCGGTCACGGCCGCGGATCTCGACGGGGAACCGATCCTGGTCCCACTCGACGATGTCGTCGCCTGGGCAGCCAGTCCAGGTGTGCAGAGCGAGCACCGGCCCGAGACGACCGGGGATGCAACGGAACTCGTTGCAGCGGGGCTGGGTGCGCTCATCGTCCCGCAGTCGCTGGCGCGGCTGCATCACCGCAAGGACCTCACCTACCGCCCGATCACCGACGCGCCCACCTGCCCCGTCGCGCTCGCCATACCAGAGGGGCAGCAGCCGGCACTGGTCGAGGAGTTCATCGGAATCGTGCGGGGTCGCAAACCCAGCTCGTCACGGGGGCAGTCCGAGCCGGCGCCGAAACGCACCGCCCGGGAGAAGACCCTCGCGAAGCAGGCCGCCCGCGCCGCCGCGGGGAAGGTCGCTCGCAAACCCGGCCGAGCCGGGCGCGGCCGCGGCTGACGCATCGAGGAGTCGGATCAGCCCCGGCGCAGGTGGTGTCAATACCTGGGTTGGATGCGAACCCGCCCGCCGCGTGCGGGCGCAATGGCCACGCCGCGAGACCTCGAGCGTTCATCGCGTGCGTTCGACGGACTGATCGTGTAGTCGCGCAACAGGGTTCGCAGCACCACTCGCATCTCCATCGCCGCAAAAGCTGCACCGATGCAGCGACGCACACCGCCGCCGTACGGTATCCATTCCGACGGGTTGGGACCTTGCCCGATGAAGCGGTCGGGGTCGAAGCGGTGGGCGTCCGGGAAGACGGCTTCGTCGGCGTGCAACAGCCCGATGCTGGCCACCACGGTCTGGCCCCGCGGCAACGTCCACGGACCGATGTCGAGCGTGGGTGCCTTGACCTGCCGAAACGTGACGTCGATGACGGGTCGGGTGCGTTGTGTCTCGTAGATGACCGCGTTCAGGAGTTCGTCGGACCCGTCGTCGAGGTCGGCGACGAGGCGCTCGAGAAGCCGGGGATGACGCTGCAGCCGTTCCACGACCCAGGCGAGGGTGGTGGCAGTCGTCTCGTGCCCCGCCGACAGCAGGGTCATCAACTGGTCGGCGATCTCGTCCCTGGTCATCGTGGAGCCATCGTCGTAGCGACTCTGCACCATCAACGCCAAGACGTCGTCGCGGACGTCCAGTGCGGGGTCGGCCGAGGCCGTCCGGATGAGTTGGTCGACGATCACGTCGTATTCGCGGCGGTACGCGTATAGCCTGCCCCACGGACTCCAGCGCCCCCAATCCCATTGCGGCACGGGGACGAGCGCCAGCATGGAGCCGAGCTCGATGGCCGGTGGCATCAACGTACGTAGGCGCTCCAGTTCGTGTCCCTCGGCCCCGAACACCGCGCGCAGCATGACGTTGAGGGTGATGCGCATCATCGAGGGCATCGTGGCGAAGGGCCGGTCGTGCGGCCATGCCGCGAACTCGTCGACCGCCTCCTTCTCGACGATCGCCTCGTGGGCCGTCAGACGCCGTCCGTGAAACGGTGGAGTCAGCAGTTTCCGTTGGGCACGGTGGCGTTCGCCGGACAGTGCGAACAATGAGTTCGGACCCATGACACGGCCCAGGTTGGTGTCGGTGGTGTCGGCAACCTCCACTCCGGCCCTGAGCAACTGGCGAATCTGGCTGGGATCGCTGAGGACGACGAGGTGCCCAAAGATCGGCAGGCGCAGCGAGAACGCCGAACCGTAACGGCGGCGAACGATCTTCAGGGCCAATCGTCGGTCGGCGATCGCCAGGGCGCCCTGCAGGATGCGTGGGATCGCCGGGCCGGCAGGCAGTTTCACGTCAGTCGATGGTGCCCGGTCGATCGTTGTCATCGAAACCTCTGTTCACGCTGCGTTTGCGACATGACCATGTGCGCATTGGGCATGGCGAGGATAGGTGGGGCAAGCCACGACTCGATGTACGCACGACGTCCGCCCGGTGTCGCGGGGGATCGTCGAGCGCGGCTGCCCACATTCCGCGGATCTCGCACGGCGCATCGGCCGGGCCGGCGAATTAAATCAGTGGAGTTCGTCAGCCGGGTCGGTCACCCTCGATGATGTGAACGTTTACCTGTACGCGACGCCGGACGGCTTCGGCCCGGCGGCACGCTGGGTGTACCGCCGGGACCCGGTGCTGTTCACCACCGAGCTCACCACGTTGCGCACTCGCGCGTGGCCGACGGGCCGGCTTCTATTGGCGGCCTTCGACTGCGATGGCGTGGTGGGTGCGGCGCTGCAGATGCGCGACGCGACGCTCCTGGTCAACGGCATACCAGCCGCGTTGGCGAAGGACGTGGCGGCAGCCCTCGCCCCGGTGTGCTTCGATCTGCCTGCGGTGCGCGGAATACCCTCTGCCGCAGAGGCGTTCAGTCACGCTTGGGGTGAAGCCACCGGTATCGCCTCCTCGGTGTCGTTCGCCGAGACGCTGTATCGCCTCGGGGATCTGAACGCTCCGGAGTCAGTCGTCGGCGAAGCACGGTTAGCCGGGGATGAGGACGCCGAGCTGCTCGTCGAATGGCTCGATGCGTTCTTCGTCGAGGCGTTTGGGGCCACGTCGAACCCGGAGGCGAGTAGGGGACTGCTTGGCGACATCGCCGGCGCGGGCGGGCACGTCGTGCTGTGGACGGTGAACGGGGCACCCGTCGCGATGGCGCGCGTGCACGGCTGCCTGTTGGGAATGTCGCGGATCGGCCCGGTGTACACGCCGCCCGAGAGTAGAGGTCACGGCTACGGCGCGGCGGTCACCGCCGAGGCTGTACGGCATGCTCAGCGTCGCGGCGCCCGCGACGTGGTGCTGTTCGCCGACCAGGCCAACCCGGTGTCGAACCGCATCTACCGTCGGCTCGGCTTCCGGCCAGTCGGCGAGAGCGTGCAATACGCGTTCCGCGAGTGTGGGGCCTAGGTACGAGTTTCCCCGAAATCTCGTGCATGGGCCCCACACTCGGCAGTGCGGCGCTACTTCACCTGGTGCTGCGGGCCCTGTTCCTTCTTGTACAGCGCCTTGAGCATGCGGTCGCGGAAGAAGGCGTTGTCGATCAGCTTGATGCCGTTGTTCGCCACCGCCGGAATGCCCGCGAGCTTGTGGAAGTAACGGCCGCGGCGGTACTCCTTGCCCCACGCGGCTTCCATGCGCTGCGCGTAGTTCGTGAAGTCGTCGGGTCCACCGTTGGTCAGTGCCGCGATCGCGCACTCACCTGCGGCGAGCCCCGACTCCAGGGCCTTGGAGATGCCCGCGCCCGACGCCGGTTTGCCCGCACCGAGCGAGTCGCCGGTGAACAGCACACCCGGGCGCCACGGCGGCCACGCGGTGAAGCCCATCGGCAAGCGCCACGCCCGAACGAGCTTGTCCTTCTTGAGCTCATCGATCGGCGGTAGTCCCCACTCGCGGGGCAACGTCTGCATGAACTCACCCATGAACTGGGTGGCGTTGATCTTCTGCCAGTCCTTGTAGCTATTGACGTAGCCCAGGCCGATGTTGATGCGGCCGCCGCCGAACGGGAACACCCATGCATAGCCAGGCAGTTGGTCGCCGTGGAACTTCAGGTTCAGATAGATGTCGAGGGAATCGGAGTCCGGCTTGTTGGCCGGCATCTCCGCGCGGATCGCGATCGCCGAGTAGCCGTTGTACTCCGAGTCGATCTTCAAGGCCCGCTTGATGGGGGAGTAAGCACCGTCGGCGGCGATGACGGCGTCACCGAAGACCTTCTCGCCGCTCTTGAGCACGACGCCGATCACGCGGCCGCTTGCGTCGATCTCCGGGCCGGTCACCTCGCAGGACTGCCGAATCTCGGCGCCTGCGGCTTCGGCGTGCTTGAGCAGCAGGGTGTCCAGTTGCGGACGGGGGGCGACGTAGCCATGGTTCGGCATCCCGGGACGGGTCGGGAAGGACAGCTCCCACTGCGAGGGACTGAACACCGTCACCCGGTTGACCCGGTGGAACGTGTCGACCTCCTTGGCGAGGCCCATCTTCTGCAGGTAGCTGACTGCACGGGCGGTGAGGCCGTCGCCGCACGGCTTGTCGCGAGGGAACTCCGCCTTGTCCAAGACGACTACCTTGGCGCCCGTCTGCGCCGCCTGCCATGCGGCGGCCGCGCCGGAGGGCCCGCCACCCGCAATCACCAGGTCGTATCGCTGCGTCATGAGTCTCGTCTCGTATAGCCGGGGGGATATCGGCTCCAGATGCTACCCGCGCGGGATGGGCCGCTCTGGCCGAAAGTCGTGGCCCGGCGCGGTCTTGGCAGGTCAGCTGGTCCCAGCCGGTACAGTAAGCCCGTGCGCAGACCGTCTCGGCCCCATCCGGGTACCCAACCCGGTGTGAAGGTCGACGCGCGTAGCGAGCGTTGGCGCGAGCATCGCAAGAAGGTGCGGGCCGAGATCGTCGACGCCGCCTTCCGTGCCATCGACCACCTCGGCCCCGAGCTCTCCCTGCGGGAGATCGCCGAGGAGGCGGGCACCGCCAAGCCGAAGATCTACCGGCACTTCACCGACAAGGCCGACCTGTTCCAGGCGATCGGTGAGCGGCTGCGAGACATGTTGTGGGCGGCCATCATTCCGTCGATCAACGTTTCGGCCGACCCGGCTCGCGAAGTGATCCGCCGCAGCGTCGAGCAGTACGTCTACCTGGTCGACGAACATCCCAACGTGTGCCGCTTCCTGATTCAGGGTCGCTTCGCCGAGCAGAGCGAATCGACGATGCGGGCGCTCAACGAGGGCCGCGACATCACGCTCGCGATGGCCGCGATCTTCAACGACGAACTCCGCGAGATGGACCTCGACGGGTCGGCGATAGAACTGGCCGCGTTCACCACGTTCGGTTCCGCTGCGGCCGCCACGGAGTGGTGGCTCGGCCCCGGCAGTGACAGCCCCCGACGGATGCCGCCGGAGAAGTTCATCGCGTACATGACGACGATCATGTTGGGTGCCATCAACGGCACCTGTGAGCTGCTGGGCATCAAGATCGATCCCGAACTACCCCTTCACGAGGGAGTTCGTCGCCGCGAATCGGTGGCCTGAGACCGGTACCGGCGTTCCCAGGTATCCTCGTCGGCATGACCATCGCCCAGGAGTCCGTCTCCGCCTCGGTCCAGAAGGATCCCGTTCGCACCCGCGCCGTCATCATCGGCACCGGCTTCTCCGGCCTCGGGATGGCCATCGCGCTGCAGAAACAAGGCTTCGGCGCCGAGGACTTCGTGATCCTCGAGAAGGCCGACGAGATCGGCGGCACGTGGCGCGACAACACCTACCCCGGCTGCGCCTGCGACATCCCCTCGCACATGTACTCCTTCTCGTTCGAGCCGAAGCCCGACTGGAGGCACATGTGGTCGCTCCAGCCGGAGATCCTCGACTACCTCAAGGGCGTCACCGCGAAGCACGGCCTGCGCCGCTACATCCGCTTCAACTCTCACGTCGAACGCGCCCACTGGGATGACGCCGAGATGCGGTGGCACGTCTTCACCGAAGACGGCAGCGAGTACGTCGCGCAGTTCCTCATCTCGGGAGCAGGCGCACTGCACATTCCGCTGATCCCCGACATCGATGGTCGCGACGACTTCGGCGGCACGTCCTTTCACTCGGCGCAGTGGGACCACTCGGTCGACATCACCGGCAAGCGGGTCGCCGTGATCGGCACCGGGGCGAGTGCCATTCAGCTCGTGCCGGAGATCGTCAAAGACGTCGCCGAACTCCAGGTGTACCAACGCACTCCACCCTGGGTGATGCCACGGCCCAACAACGCTCTCCCCGAATGGATTCGGCGGATGTTCACCGACGTCCCAGGAACCAGGGCCGCGATGCGCGTCGGCATCTACTGGCTGCACGAGGTGGTGGGCTTCGGGATGACGAAGCAGCCCTGGTTGCTCAGAGTCGGTGCGGTGCTGGGCAAGTGGAACATCCGGCGTGCGGTCAAGGACAAGGCGTTGCGTCGCAAGCTGACTCCGAACTATCGTGCCGGCTGCAAGCGAATCCTCAACTCCGACACCTACTACCGGGGCATCGCCAACCCCAAGACGCAGGTGATCACCGAACCGATCGTGCGGATGACGCAGAGCGGCATCGTCACCGGTGACGGCGTAGAGCATCCGGTCGACGTGGTGGTGTTCGCGACGGGGTTCCACGTCACCGACTCGTACTCCTACGTCGACATCAAGGGTCCCCACGGTGAGGACCTGGTGGACCGGTGGAATCGCGATGGCGTCCAGGCGCACCGTGGCGTCGCCGTCGCCGACATGCCCAACCTGTTCTTCCTGCTCGGTCCGAACACCGGCCTCGGCCACAACTCGGTGGTGTTCATGATCGAGTCGCAGATCCGCTACGTGGCGCAGGCGATCGCGGCGGTCGACAAGGCGCGGGCCCAGGCCGTGGCCCCGACCCGCACCGCGCAGGCCGAGTTCAACGATGACTTGCAGGGCGATCTCGCCAAGACGGTGTGGAACACCGGAGGTTGCCGGAGTTGGTACATGGACTCCCATGGCGTCAACCGGGTGCTGTGGGGCGGCATGACCTGGCAGTACTGGCTGGCTACCCGCCGATTCAAGGCTGGCGAGTACCGCTTCACCGGTCGGTGAGCGTATCTCCGACACGACACGCCAACACAACTTGTTGTGTTGCAGCGCGTCGTCGTACCCCAGTTGTAGTGTCGGGGGAGTAACTCGTCACGTTCTGAATTGGGGTCAAAGGTGTCCGACGGAATGAAGCTGATCGACCGAGTTTCGGCCATCAACTGGAATCGAGTGCAAGACGAGAAGGACGCCGAGGTCTGGGAGCGTCTGACCGGTAACTTCTGGTTGCCGGAGAAGGTCCCGGTGTCCAACGACATTCCGTCCTGGGGCACGCTGAACGACCACGAGAAGCAGCTGACGATGCGGGTCTTCACCGGCCTGACGCTGCTGGACACCATCCAGGGCACCGTCGGCGCCGTCAGCCTGATCCCCGATGCCATCACCCCGCACGAGGAGGCGGTGTACACCAACATCGCGTTCATGGAGTCGGTGCACGCCAAGAGCTACAGCAACATCTTCTCCACGCTGTGCTCGACGGTGGACATCGACGAGGCGTTCCGCTGGTCGGAGGAGAACGTCAACCTGCAGCGCAAGGCCGAGATCGTGATGAACTTCTACAAGGGCGACGATCCGCTCAAGCGCAAGGTGGCCTCCACGCTGCTGGAGAGCTTCCTCTTCTACTCCGGCTTCTACCTGCCGATGTACTGGAGCAGCCGCGCCAAGCTCACCAACACCGCCGACATGATCCGCCTGATCATCCGCGACGAGGCCGTGCACGGCTACTACATCGGTTACAAGTTCCAGAAGGGCCTGGCCCTGGCGGACGATGCGCGCAAGGCCGAGTTGAAGGACTACACCTACGAGTTGCTGTTCGAGCTCTACGACAACGAGGTCGAGTACACCCAGGACCTCTACGACGGTGTCGGCCTCACCGAGGACGTCAAGAAGTTCCTGCGCTACAACGCCAACAAGGCCCTGATGAACCTTGGCTATGAGGCGCTGTTCCCGAAGGACGAGACCGACGTCAACCCCGCCATTCTTTCCGCGCTGAGCCCCAACGCCGACGAGAACCACGACTTCTTCTCCGGCTCGGGGTCGAGCTACGTCATCGGCAAGGCCGTCGTCACCGAAGACGACGACTGGGATTTCTAGCGGCAGTTCGCTGTGGGTCCACGCCCCGGTGGCCTTGTTTCCACAGAGGGCCGACAGTCGGCTGGAAGTGAAAACGTAGACAACTTTGGATAATTGGTCTCATGCCGATCACACCGATCAACATGCGACCCTCATTCAAGTCGTACGCAGCTGCTGTCGGCCTCGGAGCGCTCGTCGTGCTGTCCGCAACGGCCATACACACCGGTGTGTCAACGGATTCGACGATCGGCGTGGAAGCAAGCTGCAGCGGTACCTGCGCTACCGGCAATGCCACGGCAACGACGGTGCCCGGAACCATGCAGGTCGGGGCGACCCTCGGCGCGGAGCCGCTTTCGACGACGACGTCCGTGACCGCGCCTGGCGGCCACTAGATCAGCGTCGAGTGCGCCTGCCGCAGAACCGAATACGTGTCGGGGCCGCTCACATCACCACGGTGGGCGGGGCGTCGGGAGCTGCGTCGGGTTGTGGCGCCAGCTCGTTGACCACCAGCGGACTGCTCGGCGCGAGGATCGTCATCACGAGGGCTATCGCCGCGAGCGCACCGGCCAGGGCGGCCGGCGCCAGGAATGCTGCTTCGCCGTAATTGTGTTGCAGCACACCGCCACACACGGCACCGACCGTGAGGCCGGCCCAGAGCGGACCCTGGATCCAGAATGACGGCGACGGCTTGCCGAGCAGCATGTTGGCCAACCCGGCACCGAATCGGATCACGGTTCCGGTCACGTAGGTCAGCGCGAGGCTTCGACCGGCCTCGTCCTGCAGCGTGGCGTTCTGCAGACCCAGTGCCAGGACGACGGGATAGGCGTGCAGCGGCAGCGCCTCCGGCCCCTGCGGCACGACGAGTCCAACGGTGAGCAGTACCGCCGTGATGACTAGGAGCGTCGACAGTCTCCATCGCCCGGACCATGCCGCGATGAGGGTGCCGAGGAAGGCACCGAAACAGAAGAGCGCGATGACGGTGCCGAAGCGGGCGACTCCTACCCAGTCGAGTGAGCTGGCGGCTTCGCCGAAGCGGGTCGTGTTGCCGCTCATGAACGACATGAACAACTGGCCGTATTCAAGGAACCCGATGGTGTCCGCGACGCCGGCGACGAGAGCGAGGCTCACCGCGAAGAAGGTTCTCGTCGTGTCGTCAGCCGGAAAGGCCTTGCTTCCCATGGTGTCCTTCGTTCGTGGAGACATGCGGCAGCGCGCGCCGTGGACTAGGCCACTGCCGGTAGGTCGAGCTGGGGTGATGCGCCTCGTCGCGCCGGGACACCTATAGCCCGTCCGTGTCCACCAGAAACATTCGTTCACCAAGTGGACCCGCGACGGCCCGCGCGTCACCGCCGCCCTGAGAATTGCCGATGAACCACACCTCGGACGGTGGGTACGGTTGGACGACATGCGTGAGGAGGGCTTGCGATGGCCTATGAAGCCGGTACGTCCAAGGGGCTCGCGTTGCGCCAGCCGGGTGCCACGCCGAACTGGCGCCGGGGCGTCTACGGCGGCGCGGTGGTGGGCGGGCTGTTCTGGGGCCTGGTTGCGGGGTTGACGATCGGTGCGCCGGGAGACGCCGCGTCGCACGCCGCCAACGACGGACACCGGATGGTCGTGGCTACGGCAGTCTGGATCGTGCTGGCCGCCGCAGGTGCCACCCTGGCGCGATTCGGCTGGCACCGTCATCTGCGCAGCCTCGGCCTGATGCTCGTGATCGGCCCCACGGGAGGCTGGTTGATCTTCGGATCGCTTGCGGCACAGGGCGCACTGTTCGGATGGGGGATGAGCTGATGTCCGCCGAGGTCGAACGCGCATCTATCCCGCGTCGCCAACGGATACCCGGGTCGCCGTGGATGCTGTTGGGTTTCGCACTGGGATTGTTGGCTATGTCACCCGGCGCAGTCTTGTACTACTGGTTCTTCACGCCGGTGGCGGCGCTGGTAGTGGCCGGGGTGCTCAGCCTGGTGGCCAGTTTCAGGGATCGCGTGTGGCCGGTGGCGGAAGGGGCCTTCGCTGCGGCGCTGTTCGGAGTGGTGGCCGTCGTCGTCTTCGCGGTCGTGGTGCGCTGAGCGCCACGAGGTGCCGGTAGACGCACCGAACACAGTGCAGGAAGACGTGTTCGGCGGGCGTCAGTTCCCCCGGCTAACCCGACCCATCCTGAGGGCGTGGTTTCTCGCGCAGGCGGCAATCCGACTTCGCCGACAGGACCGTGGCCTTGGCGGTGCCGAAGGTGACCTCGACGCCGTCGGGGCCGGTGAAGATGACGTCGTGATTGGCGGGTCGATCGACGAACGGTTGAAGGTCGGTGGCGCCGAGCCGCGCGGCGTTGTCCTTCACGATCTGTAATGCCGTGGGCCACGATTGCTCTGGTGTCGGGCCGTTGAATACCGCAGACACGTAGGCATAGACACCCTTGGTGTCGACGAACTCTCCGCCGCAGCCGCCCCACGTGTTATCCGTGAGGTCCCACGTCAAACCCGGGACCGCAGCGGCGATCTGGTTCGCGGTGTCGGTCACGGCGGTCAGGTACTGCTTCTGAGCGGCCTCGAAGGAGGGCCGCTCCCGCAGTCGCGCCTCCGGGTCTCGTGGCGCGGCGTCCTCCTGCTCCGCCGGGCTAAAACTGCATCCGGTCTGCGTCGCCAGGCAAAGTGCGGCGGCGAGCAGTGCGGTGGCGGCCTTCATCTGCGTCCTCTCGCGGGTGTGGCGACGGTGGCCGGATCGTTTTCCGGCTCAGAAGGGCAGTTGAGAAAACCCTAACCGAGGCCGGGGACCATTGTCGGCAGAACAGATGTGTCAGGCGTCGCTGCGCTCGTGCGAATCCTCCATCACCGTACGGCCGATCTCTGCGTAGAGGGCTGGCTTGGTGGTGCGCATCCACACGGCGTAGGCCAGACCGATGACGAAGACCGCCACGATCATGTACGGCGCCACCTTGAAGACGTCCGACTTCGCCGCCAGGCCCGCCGCGAATTCGCGGTTGTCCCACAGCAACCAGACCACGTAGAGCATGGCGACGCCACCGATGAGCGGGCAGATCAGCGTGGTGATGACGTTGCCCTTGTGCGTCTTCTTGACCCAGAAGAACCAGATCACCGCCGCCGAGCAGATGGCCTGCACCAGCAGGATCGCCGCGGTGCCGATCAAGGCCAACAGGCCGTAGACGTTCACGTAGGGCACCAGGGCAGGCGTGTCGACCGGGGTGCCGTTGGCGTCGGGAACCTGGACCGCGGTGAAGAACGCGAAGGCCAACACGATCAGCAGCGTGATGACGCTCTGGATCGTCGACGCGATGTAGGGCGAACCGTGCTTGGGATGGGTGCCACCAACCGTCGACTTGATCTTGTGCGACGGCATTTCACGCCCCAGCGCGAACAGGTAGCGCGACGCCGCGTTGTGGAAGGCCAAGGCACAGGCGAACGAGCCGATGACGAGCAGTCCCTTGTAGACGTCGAGCAGAACGCCGCCGAGGTTGCTCTGCACCAGGTTGAAGAACAGGTCCAGCGGCGAGGCGCTGATCGAGGCCTCGATCGACGTCTTCGCACCGTTGCCCGCGATGACCATCGCCGAGATGAACGTATAGAACAGGCCGAGTCCGACGACCGCGATGATCGTCGCCCTCGGGATGATCTTCTTCGGGTTGCGGGACTCCTCGCCGTACACCGCGGTGGTCTCGAATCCGACCCAGGACCAGAAGGCGAAGAACAAGCCGATGGCCATGGACCCTGCCGCGGCAGCCGTGCCGAAGGCTCCCGCGGGCAGGCCCTCGAACGCGTTGTTCAGCAGCACGGTCTGGTTCAGCATCAAGCCGTCGGGGCCGCCACCGGAGAAGATCACCGAGAACGCGAGCGCGAAGAGGATGAGGACCTCCGCGGTCAGCGTGACGCCGAGAATGGCTGCGGTGAGGCTGATGTCGAAGTAGCACAGCACCGCGATGGCCACGATCGCGACGATGGCGATGACCAACCAGGGGATGTCGACGCCGAAGATGGTATTCAGGGCGTCGTTGGCGAAATATGCGCAGCCGCCGATCAGCGAGCCCTCGAACACGACGTAGGCGAATGTCGCGAGCATGCCGCTGGCCATGCCCCACGTCTGTCCGAGGCCGTGGGAGATGAAGCCGTAGAAGGCGCCCGTCGTGGTGATGTGGCGGGCCATCGCGACGTAGCCGAGGGCGAACAGGGTCAGGATGATCGTCGCGAACAGGAAGCCGGCGGGGGCACCCAGTCCGTTGCCGAATCCGACCGCGATGGGCACGTTGCCCGTCATCGCGGTGATCGGGGCTGCGTTGGCGACGGCCATGAAGATGACCGCGACGATGCCGATGGAACCCTTCTTCAGCCCGTTCGCCCGCGCGGCTGTCGGTTCATCGGTTGTTGCGGATTCGGCACTCACGAGGGCCTCCCAGCTTCGGAATCAGCATGAAGATTGGCCCGCGACGATGCGGTCCGTCCCTGAGCGTCGCATCCGCACCGGCATCCGACAACTCGAACGGCGAAGTTGGTGCCGAAAGGCCGTAGCGACCGCCTCGCGTGACCACGAGACTGGGCCGAGTGACCATCACCGAACTAGTGTCGTCCGTCCTGAACTGGCTCCGCGCGGGTTATCCCGAGGGTGTGCCGGGCCCCGATCGTGTTCCGCTGCTGGCGTTATTGCGCGCGACACCGTTGACCGAGGATCAGGTCAAGGAGGTGATCGGACATCTCACCGCAGCGGATTCACCGGCGTTGGCCGACGGCGCGATCGACGTCGACGAGATAGAGGCGTTCATCACGGACGTCACTCACCATGATGCCGGCCCTGAGAACGTTCGACGGGTGGCCGCGAAGCTTGCCGCCGCGGGGTGGCCCCTATCCGGCCTGGACGAATCCGGTCCAGACGACGAAAGGCCCAGGCCGCTCGGGATTGACTCCGAGTAGGCCTGGGCCGCTTCGCGTTTCGGTTTAGAGCGTCGCGGTGTCGATGACGAAGCGGTAACGCACGTCGCTGGCGAGCACGCGCTCGTAGGCCTCGTTGACGTAGTCCGCAGCGATGACCTCGATCTCCGGGGCGATGTCGTGCTCGGCGCAGAAGTCGAGCATCTCCTGGGTCTCCGGGATGCCGCCGATCATCGAGCCGGACAGGCTGCGACGCTGCGCGGCGAGCGGGAAGAACGGCAGCTCCATTGGCTTCTCCGGAGCGCCCACCTCGACCAGCGTGCCGTCGGTGGCCAGCAGGCTCATGTAGGCGGCGAGGTCGAGATTCGCCGACACGGTGTTGACGATGAGGTCGAACTTGCCGGACAGCTTCTCGAACGTCTCCGGGTCGCTGGTGGCGTAGTACTCGTCGGCGCCCAGGCGCAGACCGTCTTCCATCTTCTTGAGTGACTGGCTCAGGACCGTCACTTCGGCACCCATCGCGTGCGCGATCTTGACGCCCATGTGGCCGAGGCCACCGAGGCCGATGATGGCGACCTTCTTGCCTGGCCCGGCGCCCCAGTGGTGCAGCGGGGAGAACAGCGTGATGCCCGCGCAGAGCAGCGGAGCGGCCTTGTCGAGCGGGATGCTGTCGGGAATGCGCAGCACGTAGTTCTCGTCGACGACGATGGCCTGGCTGTAGCCGCCGTAGGTCGGGGTGCCGTCCTTGCCGGTCGCGTTGTACGTGCCGACCATGCCGCCCTCGCCGGTGCAGTACTGCTGAAGTCCTGCCTTGCAGTTGTCGCACTCACGGCAGGAGTCGACGAAGCAACCAACACCGACGTGATCGCCGACCTTGTACTTGGTGACCGAGGAACCGACCTCGGTGACGACTCCGGCGATCTCGTGGCCGGCGACCACGGGGTACTCGGGCTCGCCCCACTCCGCCTTGACGGTGTGGATGTCGGAGTGGCAGATGCCGGCGAACTTGATGTCGAACGCGACGTCGTACGGGCCGACGTCACGGCGCTCGATGGTGGTCTTGGTCAACGGTGCGGTCGCCGACGTGGCGGCAATGGCTGAAACGGTCGTGGTCATGTTCTGTTCGTACCCTCTTCTTCTCTGATGCCAACACTTCGCCGAGTTATGTAGCGAAGGTCATGAAACAAGCGCAGCGTCGCGCTTCCAAGGAGTGCCAACGGGCGCCGGGGCCGGAATTGTTCCTGGCGCCGCCAAGTACCAGGTTAGAGGCCGGGGGCGCGCAGTGTGGCCTCGAAGCTGGTGCGGTCGTAGCGCACCAGTCCGGCCAGCTCGTAGGGGTCGGTCGAGGTCATCTCGTCGGCGGCTTCCGCACTGATGTCGGCGGTGATCAGGATGCCCCCCGTGCCCGACCCCAGCCGCCCGGCCAGGATCAGGTTCCCCGCCTCGACGTGAGCCTTGACCCAGTCGACGTGGGCCGCGCGGGCTTCGGCGACCACCTCGGGCGGTTGTAGATACGTGATGGTCAGCACGTGGAACACCAGGCGAGCGTAGTGGAACTGGCTCGGAGAAATATCTGTCACATGACAGACATGTGCGACGCATGTTGTTAACCGCCGTCCCTCGATCGGTTACACGGGCGCAACCACTCGGGCCGGGTGACCGAGAAAACTGTCACCTGACAGAAATGCCGGTTGTCGACCGGTGTTACGACATCGGGGAGCGGTAGTGACCAGCGAAGTGCGAGACGTCCACCTCGGCGATCCGGCGGACACCGCGACGACCGCGGGGGCCAGGGCCCACGCCCGGGCTCAGCACGGGCGGACCGCCGAGCTCATGCGGCACGTCCCGGCGTCGAGCAGTCCCACGTCGCCCGAGGGCATTCCCGTCGAACGCCTGGTGTGGTCCGAAACCGTTGCAGCAGGCGGATATACCACCGCGGTCCTCGCCCGGGGCACCCGCATCCGTCTGACGGATCTGGACGGCGACGCGTGCGCCCACCTCCTGATCCACCGCGCCGACGCTCCCCACGAGCGCCTCAACGTCGCCGACACGGTGAAGGTGCCGTGGCAGGCCTACCTCGGAGCCGGCCATCCCCTCCTCAGCGGATTCGGACGCGTCCTCGCGACCGTCGTGGCCGACACCTCCGGCGCGCACGATGCCCTCGCCGGCACGACGACGCGCATGGGCAACCACGCGCGCTACGGCGCCGCGGCACCGGAGTCGGCGTCACCCGCAGGTCGCGAACTGTTGCTGCTCGCCGCGCTCAAACATGGTCTCGGCCCGCGTGATCTGCCGCCGTCGCTGTCCTTCTTCAAGGGCGTCCGGGTCGACTCCGACGGCACGCTGCAATGGCAGGGCTCGGCGGGACCCGGCACCAGCGTCGACCTGCTGCTCCACCTCGACGCCATCGTCTCCTTCGCCAACACGGCGCACCCGCTCGACCCGCGGTCCGAGTTCGCCTGCTCGCCCCTGCGGATACATGCGTGGCCGGCGCCCGGCGATCTCGACCGCCTGGCGGCCGGTGACCTGGCCGGCCCGCTACGGCCAGAGCACCGCCAAGCCGTCGCCAACACCGATGCCGACCTGAGCGCCCGAGGAGTCCTGTGAGCACCCCGGTACGCACCGACGCCCTCGTCCCCGGTCGCGTCGTCCTCGATCAGACCGTCGCCGCGCGGGCGTCCTGGTCGGCGGTGGTCGCTGCCGGGGACGTCCTGACGATCGTGGATCTCGCGGGCAACCAGGCCGTCGACTGCCTGCTGTACTCGGCCATCGACACGACCGTCCGCTACTCCGCGTCGGAGACCATCGCCCGCCAGGGCCGGATCGTGCTCACCACCGGATCGATCCTGCGGGCCGACACCGGCGCCGCGCTGATGACCGTCGTCGGCGACGAGGTCGGCGTGCACGACACCCTGGGTGGCGCCTGCTCGAAGGAATCCAACACGCTGCGTTACGGACAGCACACGCGGGCCCAACACGGCTGCATGGAGAACTTCCTGCTCGAGGGCGCCCGCCATGGCCTGGGCGCCAGAGACCTCGCCAGCAACATCAACTGGTTCATGAACGTCCCGGTCGACCCCGATGGTGCGCTCGGCATCGTCGACGGGCTGTCGGCGCCGGGAAAGCGCGTCGCCCTTCGTGCCGAGATCGACACCCTCGTCCTCGTCTCGAACTGCCCCCAGATCAACAACCCGTGCAACGCCTTCGACCCGACGCCGGTCCGCATGATCGTCACCCGCCCCGGTGAGGTCGCGTGACGGACAGCGTTCTGATCGCCAACCGCGGCGAGATCGCCGTTCGACTGGTGCGGTCCGCACGACTGCTCGGCCTGCGCACGGTCGCGGTGTTCTCCGATGCCGATCGCGGCGCACCTCACGTCCAACTCGCCGACCAGGCAGTGCGGCTCGGGCCGGCCGCGCCGAGCGAGAGCTACCTCCGGATCGACGCGATCCTCGCCGCCGCCGCGGAGACCGGTGCCGACATGATCCATCCCGGATACGGATTCCTTTCGGAGGACGCCGAATTCGCCTCCGCGGTCGAATCGGCCGGGATGGCGTTCGTCGGCCCGACGCCGCATCAGCTCCGCATCTTCGGAACCAAGCACACCGCTCGCGCCGCGGCTAGGGCCGCGGGGGTTCCGGTCTTCCCCGGGTCCGATCTACTCGACGACGCCTCGACCGCGCAGGCCGCCGCCGACGAGATCGGCTATCCCGTGATGCTCAAGGCGACCGGGGGCGGCGGTGGAATCGGCATGCAGGTCTGCCGCAACGCCGCCGACCTCCGTTCGGCCTTCGATCGAGTGTCCCGACTGGCCGCGCGAAGCTTCGGGTCGGCCGGTGTCTTCGTCGAACGCTTCGTCGACGAGGCGCGCCACGTCGAAGTCCAGATCTTCGGCGACGGCGCCGGACATGTTGTCTCCCTGGGTGATCGGGACTGCTCGCTGCAACGCCGCAATCAGAAGGTCATCGAGGAGGCCCCCGCTCCTGCGCTGCCGGACTCGGTTCGCGAGGAACTGCATTCATCGTCGCGCGCGCTCGCCGCCTCGATCGCCTACCGCTCGGCGGGCACGGTCGAGTTCGTCTACGACCCGCGACGCGAAGAGGCGTCCTTCCTGGAGGTCAACGCGCGGCTGCAGGTCGAGCACCCCGTCACGGAGGCGATCACCGGAGTCGACCTGGCGGCCTGGATGTTTCGGCTCGCCGGTGGGGAGACCGACGTGTTCGCCGAGTATCTGGCTGCGGGGGCGGACATCGGCTCCGTGCCGGTGCGTGGTCACTCCGTCGAGGCGCGCGTGTACGCCGAAGACCCGTCGCGCGACTACCGGCCGAGCACGGGCACGCTGGTGTCCGTCGACCTCCCCACCCACGTGGCGGGCGACCCCGCACCGCGCATCGACACCTGGATCGAGACGGGCACGGAGGTATCGGCGTCCTACGATCCGTTGCTCGCCAAGGTGATCACGGTCGGCGACCACCGCGACGAGGCGTTCGATCGCCTCGGACGTGCACTCGACGCCACCGTGCTGCACGGGATCGAGGTCAACGTCGGACTGCTGCGCGCAGCGTGCGACCTCGACGACGTACGCGCCGCCCGGCACAGCACCGCCACCCTGGCAGGCGTCGCCGACCCGCGCCCGCGCATCACCGTCGAGCGTCCCGGTCTTCAGACCACCGTCCAAGACCTTCCGGGCCGCGTGGGTCTGTGGAACGTCGGCGTGCCGCCGAGCGGACCGATGGACGACCTGTCGTTCAGGTTGGGCAACCACGCCCTCGGAAATGCCGAGGGCGCACCAGGTCTGGAGTGCACGGCGTCGGGACCGGCGCTCCGCGTGACGCACCCGACCACGTTCTGCATCACCGGAGCCGATTGCCTGGTCACGATCGACGGAGTTCCTGCGCCGATGTGGGAGCCGGTCGTCGTCCCGGCCGACGGCGTGCTGGCCGTCGGCGCGGCCGAGACGGCGGGACTGCGAACCTATGTTCTGGTGGCCGGTGGCTTCGACGTGCCCGCCTACCTGGGGAGCGCATCGACGTTCACCCTCGGTCGCTTCGGTGGGCACTCGGGTCGTCAACTCGTCGCGGGTGACGTGCTGCGGGTCGCACCAACCACGTCGACGACGGGTGCGGTTGCGGTTCCGTTGGAGCTGCGGCCCGCGATGCCGTCGGAATGGGAGTTGGCCGTCACGGAGGGGCCGCACGGCGCTCCCGAGTTCTTCACCCGCGAGGACATCGACACGCTGTACGGCGCGCGCTACCGGGTGCACTTCAACTCGGCTCGCACGGGTGTGCGTCTCGAAGGCCCGCGCCCGACGTGGGCCCGCCCGGACGGCGGCGAGGCGGGACTACACCCGTCGAACATTCACGACAACGCCTATTCCGTTGGGGCACTCGACTTCACTGGTGACACTCCGATCCTGCTCGGACCAGACGGGCCCAGCCTCGGCGGCTTCGTATGTCCGGTGACGGTCGTCGCCGCCGATCGGTGGAAGCTCGGACAGTTGCGGCCGGGGAACACCGTGCGCTTCGTTCCGATCCGCGCCGCCGACGCCCCATCGAGAACGGAGGTCGGCGTGCCGCGTCACGCGGCGATCCAGGCCGTGCGACGAGGTGCGCGCGACGGCGACGACGGCGTGCTGGCCCGCCGAGAGGGACGGGGTGGACCCGCTGTCACGTACCGCCGCAGTGGCGACGACAACGTGTTGATCGAGTACGGCGACATGGTCCTCGACCTCGCGCTGCGCGCCCGCGTCCACGCGCTCGAGGAGCGACTGCGCGAGATCACCGTGCCGGGCATCCTCGACCTCACACCGGGCATCCGTTCGCTTCAGGTACACGTCGATCCGGACGTGCTCTCGATCGATGGGCTGCTCGGTCTGCTGTCCGAACTCGAGGACGACCTGCCCGCCACCTCCGAGCTCGTCGTGCCGAGCCGTTCGGTGCGACTGCCGCTCAGCTGGGACGACCCCGCGACCCGAGAGGCGATCGCGCGCTACACCTCTGGAGTCCGCGACGACGCCCCGTGGTGCCCATCGAACATCGAGTTCATCCGCAGGGTCAACGGCCTCGCGAGCCAGGACGACGTCATGGACACCGTGTTCGCGGCGGAGTATCTGACGCTCGGTCTCGGCGACGTCTATCTCGGCGCGCCGGTGGCCACGCCGCTCGACCCGCGACACCGCCTCGTCACCACCAAGTACAACCCGGCCCGGACCTGGACCGCGGAGAACTCCGTCGGCATCGGGGGCGCCTATCTCTGCATCTACGGCATGGAGGGGCCCGGCGGCTACCAGTTCGTCGGCCGGACGACACAGGTGTGGAGTCGCTACCGGGACACCGCCCCGTTCGAGCCCGGCAGTCCGTGGCTGCTGCGCTTCTTCGACCGCATCTCCTGGTATCCCGTGACGGCGGAGGAACTCCTGGATCTGCGCGCCGACATGGCCGCCGGTCGAGGCTCTGTCGAGATCACACCGGGGACGTTCTCCCTCGCCGAACACGAGCGCTTCCTGGCCGCCAACGCCGAATCCATCACGGCGTTCCGGACAAGGCAGGCAACGGCATTCGCGGCCGAACGGGCCGCATGGGCCGCGGCGGGGGAGTTCGACCGAGCCGAGCAAGCCGAATCCCGGGTGGCCGTCACGACGATCGACCTGGTGCTCGACGACGACGAGGAGCGCGTTGATGCGCCATTCTCCTCGAGCGTATGGAAGGTCGACGTCACCGTCGGCGACCACGTGGTCGCCGGGCAGGCGCTGCTCGCACTCGAGGCGATGAAGATGGAGACCGTCGTGACCGCGCCCACCGACGGGGTGATCAGGCACGTGCTGGTCGAGGCGGGCAACCAGGTTGATCCGGGAACCCCGCTCGTCGTCGTCGGCTCACACGGGGGGTCGTCCCGAGAACACGACGCCAGAGGAGTGCCGGCATGACCGTCCAGCGGGAAGCGAAGCGGGATCGCGCGTGTTAGCCGTCGAACGGGTGCACGCGACCTATGCCGCGATCGACGCGGTCCAGCGTCCGGAGGTGTGGATCTTCCTGCGCGCCAAGGCGGATGCCCTGGCCGACGCGGAGAGGGTCGACGCCGCCGTCGTCGCCGGTGCCGATCTTCGCCTCGCGGGTCTCACCGTTGCCGTCAAGAACAACGTCGCCATCGCAGGCGTGCCGACCACGGCGGGTTGCCCCGCCTACGCCTCGACGCCTGCATCCGAGGACGCCGACGTCGTGGCGCGCCTGCGGGCCGCGGGTGCGGTGGTGATCGGCGCGACCAACCTCGATCAGTTCGCCACCGGCCTCGTCGGCACGCGCAGCCCGTACGGCGCTGTGCGGGATTCCAGACGCCCAGAACATATCTCGGGTGGTTCCAGCGCGGGCTCCGCCGTGGCGGTCGCCCTCGGCCTGGTGGACCTCGCCGTCGGAACGGACACCGCGGGGTCGGGACGCGTGCCCGCCGCACTGCAGGGCATCGTCGGCATCAAGCCGACCTACGGCGTCGTCCCTACCGGTGGGGTGATCCCGGCGTGCCGGTCCTATGACTGCGTGACGGTGTTCGCGCGCGACCTGGACACGGCCGATGCGGCAATGGGCGTCATGGGAGGGGGTGCTCGCCCGTTCCCGCCCGATGCGCCGCTGGCCGCGCCGGAAGTGCCGAAGGTGGCCGTGCCGCGTGAACTTCCGGGGCTGTCCGCCGAGTGGCAGGCGGCCTTCCGCGCGTCCTGCGCCCGTCTGCAGGCCCACGGCGCGGAACTGCACGAAATCGACCTGTCGGCGTTCCTCGCCGCGGCGCGGTTGCTGTACGACGGTGGGTTGGTCGCCGAGCGACACGAGGCCGTCGGCGACTTCGTCGACGCGCACCGATCCGAGGTGGATGCGACCGTGGGGCAAATCATCTCGGCGGCGGGCGACGTGTCGGCGACCAGGCTGCTTCGGGACCGCCGTCTGCTCGAGGAGCTCACCGAGGTGGCGCTCGGCGAGCTCGGCGACTGCGACGCGCTGCTGATCCCGACCACCACCGACCACCCGAGGATCGTCGAGGTCGAGGCCGACCCGGTGGGCGTGAACTCACGACTCGGGACCTACACCAACTTCTGCAACCTGATGGACATGTGTGCCGTGGCGGTTCCGTCGGGCCTGGCCGGTGACGACCAGTTCGGGGTGTCGGTCGTGGCACGGTCGGGGGCCGACGCGGTCGCCATCGACGTCGCCCGTCTGGTGATCTCGCCGACCGAGTCCGTCGCGCGACCGGGTGCCGCCTCCCTCGCAGGACGATCGATTCAGCCGCCGTGGCCCACGTATGCCGGTGCTGACGCGACGGCCCTGCTGGTCGTCGGTGCCCATCTGCGCGGACAGCCCCTGGCCTTTCAGCTCGAGGATCGCGGAGCCCGTTGGGCCGGAACGGTTTTCACGGCCCCGGTATACCGACTGGCAGCCCTCGACACCATCCCGCCAAAGCCGGGCCTGATCCGGGTCGGCTCCGACGACGGCGCCGCGATCGGTGGTGAACTGTGGCTGGTGGGCACCGCGATGCTCGGTGACTTCCTGGCGATGCTGCCTGCGCCGATGTTCCTGGGCCGCGTCGCGCTGGCCGACGGGACCGAGGTGGTCGGGTTCGGGTGTGCGTTCGATGCGGGGCAGGCGGGCCAGGACATCACCCATCACGGGGACTGGCCGACCTACCTGAGCAGCGTCTCGTCGGATTCGACGCGGGTGTAGCGCTCGATCTGCTCCCGCGTCCGCTCGCGCAGGGCCGACGTGTCGTGGTCGGGGATGCCCAGGACGCGCATACACGCATCGGCTACGTGACCCGGCAGTTCGTCGCGTTCGTGGCCCGGTGGCACCGACCACATGTTCACCAACGACTCGACCAGCCGGAACGGCAGGTCGGCGGCCGCCTCGTGGACACCGGTCTGATCGACGACAGCCTGGCTCAACGCGAGGTAGTGCAGTCGCAGCCGTTCCCGATCCGACCAGAACGGTTCGAGTCGAGCGTCGCGGAGCTCGGGCAGCAGGTAGAGGGCGCCGAGATTCCAGCGGCCTGCGAGCAGTTGGTCACCGTCGAAGGCCGCGAGCGCGTGCAGGTGCTCCGCGGCGCTCAGCGCCGGTTCGGCGCCGAGCAGATTCGGGATGAAAGCCAGTGTCGGGCTGACGGTTTGACTCAGCAGCGCGCAGAGGATGTCGTCCTTGGTCTTGAAGTAGTGATACAGCGACGCCTGGCGGATGCCGACCGACTCGGCGATCGATCTGGTGGAGGTGCCGGCGTAGCCCAACGTGGTGAACAGCTCGCCTGCGGCGTCGAGGATCTCTTCGCGCGCCGTGACACCGGGGCGTCTCTGGTCGTGGTGGCGGGGTCGTCCGGCCCGAGCGAGCGGCATCATCCCATCGTGGACCATGGCGGGTCGGAAATGGTCATGTCCCTTCGTTTCTGTCACACGACAGAAACGCGCGATACCCATCGGTTACGTGGGCCGTCAATTGGTTACGCCAGCGACACCCACCGGGTTGGTGTGGCCGGAAAACTGTCAAGTGACAGGCGGGTGGCTCATGGACGTGCCGCTGTCCCGCCGACCTCGACACTTCCGGGAGCGTTCTCACATGGGCATCGCTGTTTCCGAAGGGGCTGCCATCACCGACGTCGCCACACCCTCTGGCACCTCAACGGTGCCGACGATCCAGGATCCCGTCGCGTCCGTCGACGACCTGCGCGTCACGTTTCGGCGCAACGGTCGCGATGTGCATGCGCTGCGGGGAGTCTCGTTGCAGATTGCGCCAGGGGAGATCCTGGGCCTCGTCGGCGAATCCGGTTCGGGCAAGAGCGTGCTCGGTTTCAGCATGCTGGGTCTGCTCCCGACGACCGCGCACATCGACGGCACCGTCACCGTCGCCGGGTCCGACATGGTCTCCGGGGACGCCAAGGCGTTGCGCAGGGTGCGACGGCTCGATCTCGGCGCCGTGTTCCAGGACCCGATGACCTCGCTCAACCCCACGATGCGGATCGGCAGGCAGGTCGCCGAAGCCGCGGGCAGTGACGACGAAGCTCTGCGACTGCTCACCGCGGTCGGCATCCCCGAGCCGAAACGGCGAATGCGTGCCTTTCCGCACGAACTGTCCGGCGGCCTGAGGCAGCGGGTGATGATCGCCATCGCCATCGCGGGCGACCCCGACCTGATCATCGCCGACGAACCAACGACCGCTCTCGACGTCACCGTGCAGGCGCAGGTGTTGCGTCTGCTTCGCCGACTCCGCGACGAAATCGGTTGCAGCATCGTCTTCATCACGCACGACCTGGGCGTGGCCGCGCAGCTCTCGGACCGCATCGCGGTGCTCTACGCCGGCCGGATCGCCGAAGTCGGGCCGACCGCTGCGGTCCTTGGCGCGCCCGCGCACCCCTACACGCATGGCCTCCTGCGGTCGCGCCTGACGCTGCACACCGCGCGGGATCGCAAGCTGGCGGCACTGGCCGGCTCCGTGCCCAGCGCCGTGTCCCCGCTGCCCGGATGCGCGTTCGAGCCGAGATGCACCGTCGCGACTGACGCGTGCACGACGTCGCCCCCCGAACCGGTCGCCGTCGCCGTCGATCGCACCAGCTCGTGCATTCTGTCGATGAACCAGGTCGCCGAGGATCTCGGCACCCAGTCCACCAACACCGCGGAGCCCTTCCCGGGAGCCGCCGACGCAGCGGAACTGCCGCCGTCGGTGGTGCTCCGTGACGTCACCAAGTCGTTCACGGTGGCCAAGCGCTGGCTGGACCGGTCTTCGAATGGCGGCAAACTGCAAGCGCTGCGCGGGGTTTCGCTGCGCGTCGCGCACGGTGAGTCGGTGGCGCTGGTGGGGGAGAGCGGTTCGGGCAAGTCCACCCTGCTGCGCGCCATCGCCGGATTGGAGAAGCCGACCTCCGGCGAGGTCGAACTAGTCGCGGGCCAGCGGCCCCAGATGGTGTTCCAGGACGCCGGCGCGTCGCTGACTCCGTGGCTGTCGGTCGGCGAACTGATCTCCGAGCGGCTCAGCGGCAAGGGCATGTCGCGATCCGCGCGGCGCGATGCCGTCGTCGAGGTGCTCGAGCGCGTCGGCCTGCCGGCGGAGATCGCGAAGTCGCGCGCGGGGCAACTCTCCGGTGGTCAGCGCCAACGGGTTTCGCTGGCCCGCGCCACGGTGGTGCCGCCGTCGGTGCTGCTGTGCGATGAGCCGACCAGCGCGCTCGACGTGTCGCTGGCCGCCTCGGTGCTCAACCTCATCGGTGATCTGCGGCGCAGCCTCGACATGTCGGTGGTCTTCGTGACCCACGATCTGTCGGTGGCCCGCGTGGTCGCCGACCGGATCGCGGTGATGTACCTGGGCCGGATCGTCGAGATCGGCCCCGCGGAACAGGTCATCGGGAACCCCGCCCATCCCTACACGCAGGCACTGGTGGACTCGATTCCCGACCTCGGCCGCGAATCCCGAATCCTGCCAGGCGAACCCGCGAGCCCGCTGTCGCCGCCGACGGGCTGTGCGTTCCATCCGCGGTGCGAGATTGCCACCGACACCTGCAGTGGTGACCAACTCGACGTCCGACTCGAAGGCTTTCCCGGCAACCCGCACCAGGTCGCGTGCATCGAGAGGCGGGCCGTCTGATGGCGATCGCAGTATCGGCCCCATCGTTGGTCCGCGGACGCGAGCGCCGCATCCTGTCGCTCCCGCAGTCACGCTCGACGGTGTTCAACTGGATCGGTTTCTCCTTGGTCTTCGTCGTGACCCTGATCGCCGTTGCGGTGCCACTGCTGGCCCCGCACGACCCGCTGCTTCCGGTCGGGATGCCGCTGCAGGCCCCCGGCAAGAGCGGGTTCCTGCTCGGCAGTGACAGCGTCGGCCGCGACATCCTGTCGCGGGTCCTCTACGGCGTGCGTTCGAGCTGGTTCGCGGCGCTCGCGGTGGTGGCCATCGGGTTGCTGTTCGGCGGGCTCGTCGGATTGATGGCGGGCGCGACCGGCGGCTGGGTCGACTCGGTGCTGATGCGGATCACCGACGGGTTTCTGTCGCTGCCCGCACCGGTGCTGGCGATCGCGGTGGTTGCCGCCCTGGGCCCCAGCTTCCTCCACACGCTGATCGCGGTATCGATCGTGTGGTGGCCGTTCTACGCGCGGCTGGTGCGTGGCGAAGTGGCCCGGCTCGCGGCGCGACCTCACGTGGAGGCCGCCAAACTTGCTGGGGTGAGCCGATTTCGGCTCGCCGGCCGACATCTGCTCCCCGGCGCGGTGCCGAATGCCCTGGTGGCGGCGAGCCTCGACATCGGCACGCTGATCCTCACCCTGGCCGCGCTGTCATTCCTCGGTCTGGGTCAGTCCGCGCCCGCCGCCGAACTGGGCGCGGACTCCGCCCGCAACCTGAGTTACTTCCTGCAGCAGTGGTGGATCCCGGTGATGCCCGGTCTGGGCGTGCTGGTGCTGGCGCTGATCGGAAACGTCGCGGGCGACAGCCTGCGCAACCTGATGAAGACGAGCTGAGGACGACCATGAAGACCTACGTGGCATCCCGGCTCGGCGCGATGGTGGCGATCCTGATCGCCCTGACCGCCGTGATGTTCCTGCTGCAACACATCTCCCCGCTCGATCCGGTGAAGGCCCAGCTCGGAGCGCAGGCCTCGGCCCAGGCCGTCGCCGCCCGACGTGAGGCGCTCGGGCTGAACCAGCCTGTGCTGGTGCAGTTCTGGCACTACCTGACGGGTGCCGTCACCGGCGATCTCGGGACGTCGTACCGGACCCGCCACGGCGTGGCCTCCGATCTCGGCACGTTCTTTCCCGCCACCTTGGAACTCGCCCTGTACGGCTTGGCGATCGCATTGATACTGGCCGTCGTGCTGGCGTTCAGCACGACCCTGAACTGGCGCGGCGCGGGCGTGCTGCGCGCAGTGCTGTTCACCGGTTCGTCAGCGCCGATGTTCCTGCTCGGCATCCTCGGCTTGATCTTCTTCTACCAGCAGCTCGGTTGGGTACCCGCCAACGGGCGGACGGGTATCGCGAACCCGCCGACCGGGCCAACGGGGCTGCTGACCGTCGACGGTCTGCTGCACGGACGCTTCGATGTGGTGGGAGACGCTCTGCACCACCTGATCCTGCCCGCATTCGTCATCGCCATCGGTCCAGCAGTCGCGATCGGGCGGGTGCTGCGCAGCAGCCTGCTCGGCGACATCGACAGCGACTACGCGCGAACGGCCCGTGCCAAGGGGCTCTCGGAGGGGCGGATCCTGGCTGGCCACGTGCTACGCAACTCGGTGGGCTCAGCCCTGTCGATGACGGGTTTGCAAGTGGGCCTGATGTTCTCGGGTGTCCTGGTGATCGAGCAGGTGTTCGGCTGGCCAGGCATCGGGCAGTACATCGCCCAGAGCATTCCGGTCGCCGACTTCCCCGCGATCGCGGGCGTCACCCTGATGCTGGGCGCGCTCTACGTCTTCATCAACATGGCCGTGGACCTACTGCAGGCCGCCGCCGATCCACGCATCGCAACAACAGGAGGTTAGGTGCCGAAACAGCCACTCATCGTGGGTAATCCGGTGTTCGTCGTCGTCGACATGCAGGAGGGCGGCGGCATGCCCGCCGACGAGATGGGGATCCCCGTCATGCCGGGGAACGCCGAGCGCGTCGAACGTGCCGAGCGACTGCTCGCCGCCGCGCGAGCAGCGGACATCCCGGTGGTCTTCTTTCAGGAGGTGCACCGGGCCAGCGGGGTCGACTTCGGCCGCGAGCTCGACGGTGTCGAGGGCGTGCACTGCGTCGAGGGGCGGCGCGGCACGGACCTCGAGCCGTCACTGCGGCCCGTGCTCGACGGCACCCGCAACGAGTTTCACATCGTGAAGCGTCGCTACTCCGGTTTCATCGGCACCGAGTTCGACATCGTGCTGCGCGGGCTCAAGGCATCCACCCTGATCCTCGTCGGCGGTCTCACCGACGTGTGCGTGCACTACACCTTCGCCGATGCCCACCAGCGCGACTACTACGTCCGAGTGGTCTCCGACTGCGTCGGTGGATCGTCGCAGTACCGCCACGATGCAGCGCTGGATGCGATGGAGTACCTGCAGACCGGTGCGCTGCGCACCACCGAAGAGATCCTTGCGGCATTCCGTGACATCGAGGAGCTCGCCACCACCGCCCCCGTTCTCGAAGGAGCAGCACGATGACCACCAGATTCCGTACGAGGACCCGTAACCTGGCCGCCATCGCCTCGGTAGCGATACTGGCGCTAAGTGCCTGCGGTGGTTCGGATTCCGGCAGCACCACGCCCAATGCCGCGCCGACCGACAAGGTATTGCACTTGTCGTTTCTCCAGGACCCGGGACAGCCGCCGGACCCCGACATCTATTACGCCGGACAGGGTCTCCTGCTGACCACCAACGTCTATGAGGGTCTGCTGCAGTACAAGGCGGGCACCGACAAGCCCGAGCTGGAACCGCTTCTTGCCACCGAGTGGACCGCATCGCCCGACAACAAGGTGTTCACGTTCAAGCTCCGCGAGGGCGTCAAGTTCCACGACGGCACCCCGTTCACCTCGGCAGCGGTGAAGGCGTCGTTCGACCGTCGGGCCGCCGTCAATCAGGGACCGGCCTACATGGTTCAGGACATCGATTCGGTGACGACCCAGGGTGATTACGCTGTCACCGTCACGCTCAAGGAATCGAACTCGGCGTTCCTGGACTACATGGCGTGCCCCTACGGACCGCGGATGCTCAGCCCGGAGGGGCTGAAGAAGAACGCAGGCACCGACAATGCGCAGGGCTACCTGACTACCCACGATCTGGGCACCGGGCCGTTTACGCTGACGGCCGCCGAAGTCGGGTCCCGTTATGCGATGGACGCCTTCGGTGACTACTGGGGTCCCAAGCCGTACTTCCAGAAGGTCGAGATACCGGTGATCACCGACGTCTCGGCCCAGCAGCTGCAGTTCAACAACGGGCAGGTCGCGGCGATCCTGCATGACCTGCCGTCCTCGGCCGTGCAGTCGTATCTCGACAACAAGTCCTTCGCGAACTATTCGCTACCGACGATGCAGTCGAACTACCTGTACATCAACCCGCACAAGGGCATGATGGCCGACGCCAAGAACCGGAACGCCGTCATGCAGGCCATCGACGTCGACCAGTTGGTCAAGCAGACGTACTTCGGTCGCGGCAAGGCCGGCGCGCAGATCTATCCTCCCAACATGATGGCCGCGGAGTACGGCAAACAGTCCGTCACACATGACCCTTCGGTTCTCACCGCGCTCGCCGGCAGCCTGCCCGCGGATCAGAAGGCCATCACCATCGGCTACGACTCGAGTCAGCCCGACAACCAGTTGGTGAGCAATCTCATTCAGACCCAACTCGCTGCGGCCGGTCTGACCGTCAAGGTGCAGGCATACCCCACCTCGGAGACGTTCGGCTGGATCGGCACCGACGGCCAGTCCGCGCCGGACATCTTCGCTGCCCTGGCGTGGCCGGATGCCCCGTCGCCCTATACGTGGGGGCACATTTCCTGGGATCCCAGTGGTGGGCTGAACTACCTGGGTTGTTCCGCGCCACCCGTCACCGCGGCCCTGGCGCAGGGCCTCCCGAACGGCTCGCCCGAGGCGTTCTCGCAAGCGGGTCTGGAGGCCGTCAAGACGGGGTGCTTCCTGAACATCGCCGATCTCAACGACTTCATGGTCGCTCAGCCGTGGCTCAAGGGAGTCGAACAGGCGCATGTCGTGACCACTCCGTTCTCCTTGCGGCTGGCCGCACTCTCGGTCGGCTGATGGCCGTTCTGTCGCGCAGGAGTGGCGTCCGCAGGATCGTTCTGCTGACGCTGGGCTGGGAGGAGTTGCCCAAGTCGGTGTCGGTCTACGGCGCGGATCCCGCGCTGCGCATGCGGGAACCCGTGCCGGGGATACTCCTGCAGACCGACGGCGGATGGGTGCTGCTCGACACCGGCTTCAACACCGCGCTGGTGCGCGATCCGGCGTTGTGCCGCAGGTTCTTTCCGACGGTCGAGTATCGCCCGGTGCTACCGGGAGCCGGCGAGCCGATCGAGGAGGCGCTGCTCGACATCGGGATCGACGTCGACGACATCCACACCGTCGGGCTCAGCCACCTTCACCACGACCACGCCGGCGGGCTCAAGCTGTTCGCAGGCAAGGTGCCGGTGCACGCCCAGCGTCGCGAGCTCGAGTACGGGTTGTCGAATCATCCTGAGCCCGAGCGCAATGCGATCGTCCGGGTGGACTTCGACGATCCGAACATCGACTGGCGACTGGCAGACGGCGAGGCTGAGATCGCCCCGGGAATCACGGCCGTGCCAACGTATGGACACACGCCGGGGCACCAGAGCTTCGTGGTGGACCTCGATGAATCCGTGACCGGCGGGTCGGGCGCGAACGGGTACGTGTTCGCCTTCGACGCCGCGGACCTCACGGAGAACATCGAGCACGAGTTGGCCATCGGCGGGTTCATCGGCGTCGAACCCGAGGAGACCATCGAACCGATCCGGAAGCTGAAGAAGTTGGCCAGGGAGAAGGGTTATCCGCTGATCCCAGGCCATGATCCGCACGTCTGGCCCGAGATGACTCAGCACTTCCACGACCGCTTCGGACCGGTCTCGCCATAGATGACCGCACCAGCTATCGCCGACTGCGCGGGACTGTGGCGGCGCACCCTGCTGATCGACGCCGACGGGTCACACCACACCGAGGCGGGTGTGGTGTGGCTGCAAGGCATCAGCGCCTACGTCGACTCCCGCGGCTTCGGTGGGCGCCTCGAGCAGCGCGGCGACGTCTTCGAATGGCAGCGTGACGTCGACCTCGAACCGCCGGGACCGTTTCCCGACGCCGGGTCGATGCACTGGGACGGCGAGGTGCTCGTCGAAACGGGGGTACACGAGGACTACGCCGAGCACTGGGTGCGTGACGCGGACTCGGCCGGCCCGTGCAGTGCGGTGTTCCTGCGCGCACCCGACGGCGCCGCGGGCCTACTCGTGCGCGTCGGCGACCAGTTCGGGTGGGCGGGGGCGGGAACCGTCGTGATCGCCCCGGTCGGCGGGCCCGAGTGGGGCGAACTCGCGATCGCCATGTCCGACGACGAAGTTCACGCCGCGGCTGCGCGGTGGACCATCGAACGACGCGAAGGGAACGTGATCTCATGAGCGGGACGACGCCATTCACCTCGGTGCCGATCGTGGACATCAGCGGACTCCGGTCAACCGACCGCACCGAGCGCGAGGAGGTGGCCGCCGAGATCGGCAGGGCAGCGCGTGACGTCGGCTTCCTCTACGTCAGCGGAACCGGGATCGACGAGGCTCGGTTCGACCGCATGCTCGCTGCGACCAAGGAGTTCTTCGCGCTCCCCGTCGAGGAGAAGATGCGCAGCTACATCGGCCTGTCCAGATGCCACCGCGGGTACGTCCCGGTCGGTGAGGAGGGCATCGTGAGCGCCGTCAACGAGGTACCCGATCTCAAGGAAGCGTTCGACACCGCGCTCGACCTGCCCGCCGACGATCCCGACTATCTCGCGGGCAACCCGATGCTCGGCCCGAACACCTGGCCGGACCTACCCGGCTTCGCCGAGGCGGTGACCGATTACTACGACGCGGTTCTGGACGTGGGACACCTTCTGCTGCGGGCCTTCGCGGTCGCCCTCGGCGAGGATCCCGACGTCTTCTCCCGGCACGCCACCAAGACGCCGAGTCAACTGCGGCTCGTCCACTACCCCTACAACCCCGACGCGCAGGATGGACTGGGGATCGGCGCGCACACCGACTACGAGTGCTTCACGTTGCTCAAGCCGACGGCCCCCGGGTTGGAGGTCCTCAACGGTGCGGGGGAGTGGATCGACGTGCCTCCCGTGCCCGGCACGTTCGTCGTGAACATCGGCGATCTCCTGGAACTGTGGACCAACGGCGCCTTCGTCGCGACCAGCCACCGCGTCCGCAAGGTCGTGGAGGAGCGGTACTCGTTCCCGCTGTTCTTCAACGTCGATTACGACACCGAGGTCACACCGCTTCCTCGGTTCACCTCGGCCGACTCGGTGCAACGTCCGACGTTGAAGGCCGGGGAGCACCTGTTCGCCCAGACCGCACAGACATTCGCGTATCTGCGGGAGCGCGTCAGCAGTGGCGAGCTGGTCCTGCCGGCGGGGTCATTGGGGTTGAACCAGTTCGGCCAGCAGGCGTTGCAGGGAACGGCATAGGTCCACCTGGACCGCGTCAGTTGATGGGCGCGTTGACCAGTTTCAGGTCGTCGAGGATCCCACGCGCCGCCACGATGCCCTCGCCCGTCTGCCACACCTCGTCGTTCACCACGAACACGCGGTTGTCGCGGGTCGCCGAGAGCTTCTTCCAGGCGTCGCTGCCGAGCACCTCGGGGGCGCGGTCCTTGGCGGCGGGGGAGTCGAACGACAGATAGACGACGTCCCCGTCTGCCGTGGAGAAGTCGGTCGACTTGGACACTTCCGACGTGCTGATCTCCTCGTAGGGCTTGTCCTTGAAGCGTTGGGTGGCCGGCCGGTCCACGCCGACCGCGCCGAGCACGCTGGCGGGGAAGTCGTCGATGCCGAAGACCTTCATGGTGTTCTCGGTCAACTGGACCACCGACACCTGATAGTGGGTGGCGTCGTTGTCGGCGCCCGTCTTGTCCGCGGCCTGCTCGAATCCGTCGATCAGCTGATTGGCGGCGTCGACCCGACCGGTGGCCGCACCGACGGTCCGCAACGTGTCCTGCCATCCGGGTCCCGGTGGTCCGGTGAACACCGTGGGCGCAATCGCCGACAGTTCGCCGTAGGCCGTCGGGGTCAGCGCTTGAGAACCGAGGATGAGGTCTGCGTTGGCGGCTTTGATCGCCCCGAGGTCGGGCGAAGACCGGTCACCCGCGCCTGGCACGTCGTGCACGACGGTGCCGAGGTACGACGGTTGTGTAGTCGACCCATCGGGAAGCGCGGCGGCCACGATGCGGGATTGCAGACCCAGGGCGCACAGCGCGTCGAGTTGGTCGCCCGAGAGCACCACGATGCGTTGTGGGTCCGCGGGCACCTCGGTGGTTCCCGCGGCATGGCGGACCTCGCGCGTCGGAGGGCCGTCGTCGAGCTGCGCGGGGCCGGCGGCGCAGGACTCGTCGGGCCGACGCTCGTTGCCCAGCACGCCGGCGCCGGCGATCTTCGTAGTGCTGGTGACCACCGACGACGCGGACTGCGGGTTGCCGGGCTTCTCCGAGGTCCCGCCGCAGCCAGTGGCCAAGGTCACCAACACCGCCGTCGTCACAGCTGCCGCGGCGGCGGTCGGACCCATCCGCGAGCTGAGAATCGGCACGTGGGCGACGTTACCAATCCCGCCCGCGCGGAGACGGTTCCGGCCCGGTCAGACGTCATTGATGGCGAGGTTATTACCAAATACGACGGTTTGTAGGACCCATGGCACTTGACGGCCCGCCAAGGGATAAGATTCAGCTCGAACATCTCAGTGCCCCGCCGGGCCCAGCGAGATGTTTCCGTCGACTTTTGGAGGACCTGTTGGTAGCCGAAGCGCCCCCAATCGGAGAACTCGAGGCACGCCGTCCGTTCCCGACCCGGATGGGTCCCAAGGGCAACCTGATCTACAAGCTGGTGACCACCACCGATCACAAGCTGATCGGGATCATGTACTGCGTCGCCTGCTTCGCGTTCTTCCTCATCGGTGGACTCATGGCCCTGTTCATGCGAGCGGAACTCGCCCTGCCGGGCCTGCAGTTCCTCTCCAACGAGCAGTACAACCAGCTGTTCACCATGCACGGCACGGTGATGCTGCTGTTCTACGCGACGCCCATCGTGTTCGGTTTCGCGAACCTGGTGCTGCCGCTGCAGATCGGTGCACCCGACGTGGCATTCCCGCGTCTGAACGCGTTCTCGTTCTGGCTGTTCCTGTTCGGCGCGCTGATCGCGATCGGTGGCTTCATCACCCCCGGTGGTGCCGCCGACTTCGGCTGGACCGCCTACTCGCCGCTGACCGACGCCATCCACTCTCCCGGCGCGGGCGGTGACCTGTGGATCATGGGCTTGGCGGTCGGTGGTCTCGGCACCATCCTCGGTGGCGTCAACATGATCACCACGGTGGTCTGCATGCGCGCCCCCGGCATGACGATGTTCCGGATGCCGATCTTCACCTGGAACATCCTGGTGACGTCCATCCTGGTGCTGCTGGCGTTCCCGCTGTTGACCGCGGCGCTGTTCGGCCTCGCCGCCGACCGCCACCTCGGCGCGCACATCTACGATCCGGCCAATGGCGGCGTCCTGCTGTGGCAGCACCTGTTCTGGTTCTTCGGGCACCCCGAGGTGTACATCATCGCGTTGCCGTTCTTCGGCATCGTGTCGGAGATCTTCCCGGTGTTCAGTCGCAAGCCGATCTTCGGATACACGACGCTGATCTACGCCACCCTGGCCATCGCCGCCCTCTCGGTCGCGGTGTGGGCGCACCACATGTACGCCACCGGAGCCGTGCTGCTGCCGTTCTTCTCCTTCATGACGTTCCTGATCGCCGTCCCGACCGGCATCAAGTTCTTCAACTGGATCGGCACGATGTGGAAGGGGCAGTTGACCTTCGAGACACCGATGTTGTTCTCGGTGGGCTTCCTGATCACCTTCCTGCTCGGTGGCCTGTCCGGCGTGCTGCTGGCCAGCCCCCCGCTGGACTTCCACGTCACCGACAGCTACTTCGTCATCGCGCACTTCCACTACGTGCTGTTCGGCACCATCGTGTTCGCCACCTACGCGGGCATCTACTTCTGGTTCCCGAAGATGACCGGCCGCCTGCTCGACGAGCGACTCGGCAAGCTGCACTTCTGGCTGACCTTCATCGGCTTCCACACCACGTTCCTGGTGCAGCACTGGTTGGGTAACTCCGGCATGCCGCGCCGCTACGCGGACTACCTGCCCACCGACGGGTTCACCACGCTGAACGTGATCTCGACGATCGGTGCGTTCATCCTCGGTGTCTCGACGATCCCGTTCCTGTGGAACGTGTTCAAGAGCTGGCGTTACGGCGAGCCCGTCGTGGTCGACGATCCATGGGGCTACGGCAACTCGCTGGAGTGGGCGACCAGTTGCCCGCCGCCGCGGCACAACTTCACCGAGCTGCCCCGAATCCGTTCGGAGCGACCGGCATTCGAGCTGCACTACCCGCACATGGTGGAGCGGATGCGGGACGAGGCCCACGTCGGGCGCGGTCCGCACCCGGGCCACGGTGACGTCACCGAGCTCGACGACGTCAAGGTTCGTTCCTGACCGGGTCGTAGAAGGCTGTTCGCAGGAGTGAACACGTCACGGGTGTCGGTTCTCATCACCGTCACCGGAGTGGATCAGCCAGGTGTCACATCGGCGCTGTTCGAGGTGCTGGCCACACACGAGGTCGAACTCCTCAACGTCGAGCAGGTCGTCGTCCGCGGTCGGCTTACCCTCGCGGTGCTGGTCGCCGGTCCGGGCGACGTCACGGGCACCGGACTGCGGGATGAGGTGACGGCCGCCATCGAAGGTGTCGGTCTCGACGTCACCATCGAACGCTCCGATGACATGCCGGTGCTGCGCGAGCCGTCGACGCACACGATCGTCGTGCTCGGCAGACCGATCACGGCGGAGGCGTTTGGCGTGGTGGCCAGGGAGGTCGCGACGCTCGGCGTCAACATCGACACCATCCGCGGGGTGTCGGACTACCCCGTCACCGGGCTCGAGCTCCGGGTGTCGGTCCCGCCGGGGGCCGCCTACGGCCAGCTGCAGACGGCGATGGCGCGAGTGGCGGTCGCCGAGAGTGTGGACATCGCGCTCGAGGACTACAGCCTGTCGCGACGGGCCAAGCGGCTCATCGTGTTCGACGTCGACTCGACCCTGATCCAGGGCGAGGTGATCGAGATGCTGGCAGAGCGGGCAGGTGCGCTCGCCGCCGTCGCCGAGGTCACCGAGGCCGCGATGCGGGGCGAGCTCGACTTCGCGGAGTCGCTGCACAAGCGCGTCGCCACGTTGGCCGGGCTGCCGGCCGATGTGCTCGACGAGGTCGCCGACCAGATCGAGCTGACGCCGGGCGCCCGGACGACCATCCGGACATTGCGCCGACTCGGCTTTCACTGCGGGATCGTCTCCGGCGGGTTCCGTCAGGTGATCGAGCCCCTGGCGCACGAGCTGATGATGGACTTCGTCGCCGCCAACGAGCTCGAGATCGTCGACGGCAAGTTGACGGGACGCGTCATCGGCAACGTCGTCGACCGCCCGGGAAAGGCCAAGGCGCTGAGGGACTTCGCGCAGCAGGTCGGAGTGCCGATGGATCAGACGGTCGCCGTCGGGGATGGTGCCAACGACATCGACATGCTCTCTGCCGCGGGGCTGGGCGTCGCGTTCAACGCCAAGCCCGCCCTACGCGAAGTTGCCGACGCCTCGCTGAATCACCCGTATCTGGACACCGTGCTGTTCATCCTCGGCGTGACCCGTGGCGAGATCGAAGCCGCCGACGCGGTCGACGGCACGCTGCGGCGCGTCGACATCCCCGAATAGCCGTTCAGACGACGACCGCACCGAACTCCGCACCGACGGCGCCCGTGCCCGTGACGCTTCGCCACGCTTTCGCGAGGAGCTCGACGGCCTCGGTCAGTTGATCTTCGGGCAGCGTATAGGGCACCCGGATGAATCGCTCCAGGGTGCCGTCCACGCCGAAGCGCGGGCCAGGCGGGATCTCCAGGCCCATCCGGGAGGCGGCCGCGGACAGCGCCGTGCTCATGGGGGCGGGCAGTCGAATCCACAGCGACATCCCGCCCTGTGCCAGGTCGGGGCGCCAGTCGGGGAGGTGTTCGGCGAGCAGGGCGAGTAGCAGCGCCCGTCGTCGGCGCAGCGTCTCACGTCGTTCGGGTAGCACGTCTTCCGTGAGACCGAGAAGCCTTGCTGCAGCCAGTTGTTCGACGATCGGGGTGCCCATGTCGATGGCGGGTCGCGTCGCCCCGATCGTGCTCAGCGCGCTACGTTCCCCGCGGATCCAGCCGATCCGCAGACCACCCCAGTACGACTTCGACATCGAGCCGACGGTCAAAACCAGGTCCCGTCTGGTGGACATCGAAGCGGCGAATGGTGGCGGCACCATCTCGTCGAGCCACATGTCGGTGATCGTCTCGTCGATGATCGTGCGGGTGCGGGTCTCGGCGATGATCTGTGCGAGGCGCCGTCGGCCCGCCGGTGGCAGCGTCATGCCCGTGGGATTGTGGTTGTCCGGGATGAGATAGGCCAGGTTGGGCGACAGTTGACGGACGGCGGCGTCGATGGCTCCGAGGTCCCAACCGTCGCGCGTCATCGCGACCGGCACCGGCCGAATTCCCTTGGTGGCCATGGCTGCAAGGGCGCCATGATAGGTGGGCTGCTCGACCAGGACGCGGTCACCGGGCTGCGCGTAGGTCGCGAGGATCAGACCGATGGCGTGCAGGGCCCCGGTGGTCACCATGATCTCGTCTGGCTCGGTGGGAAGTCCTCGTGCGCAGTACCTTTCGGCGATGGCCTCACGCAACGGTCGTACGCCGACGAGTTCGATCCCGATGTCGTGGAGGTAGGGGGTGACGTCCGTGGCGGCCTCGACGAACGCCTGCGCGACGGCCGTGGCGGGCGCGGCCAGCGTCGCGGCGGCGAGGTTGGCCGACGCGGTGCCGGCGAGGATGGGTGACCCGGCCGGTACGGCTACCGGTAGGGCGGTGGTGCTGCGCGCCCCCTGGCGGCCCTTGAGAAAAGCGTCCTCGCGCAGCTGCGCGTAGGCCGCCGTCACCGTGGTTCGAGACACCCGAAGCGCGTCGGCGAGCGCGCGTTCGCTGGGCAGCTGTGCTCCGACGGGCAGGCGGCCGTCGACGATCAGCATGCGCAGACCGTCGGCCAGGCCCTGATAGGCCGGTCCGCTGGCACTGGTCGTGCGCCAGTTGCCGAGTTCACGCGCCAGAAGGTCCACATCGAGCCTTCGGCCTACCAGTTCCACACTCATCGAGGCCAGTTTGCCTCAACTGGCTATTGATGACAAGGCCAGTTCGACGTCAAAATCGACGCATGGCACAACACTGGACCTCGCGAATGACGCGGAGAGCACGCGAGATGGGTCGCGTCTTCCGCGCGGAACCACACCCCCGCGGGCGCCTCGAGATCGACGCGGATGCCCGCCGGCTGCGCAGCGAGCTCGACGCCATCCGTGCGCGATTCCCGGATCACGCATGACGAGGGCATGTGGGCGCGGGGTGGCCCTGCTCGTCGGCCTGATGGGCTACGGGTTCTCGATGGCCATGATGGTTCGCGCCGGCCTCGGACTGGACCCGTGGGACGTGTTCCACCAGGGCCTCGCCGGGCGGACGGGCATGACGATCGGCCTCGCGTCCGCCGTAGTCGGCGTGGCCGTCTTGCTGGCCTGGATCCCACTGCGCAACCGGCCGGGGATCGGCACGGTGGCCAACGTCATCGTCATCGCCGTCACGGTGGACGCCGGCATGGCCCTGTTGCCCGCGCCGACGGAGATGCCCATCCGAATCGCGATGATGCTCGGCGCCGTCCTCCTCAACGCTCTGAGCACGGTCCTCTACATCGGCGCCGGCCTCGGGCCCGGCCCGCGGGACGGTCTGATGACCGGCCTGGTCGCTCGCACCGGACTCTCGGTCCGTCTGGTGCGTACGTCCATCGAGGCCACCGTCTTGGCCGTCGGATGGTTGCTCGGCGGAACCGTCGGAGTCGGGACGCTGGTGTACGCCTTCGGGATCGGCCCACTGGTGCAGTTGACTTTGCGCATCACGCCGCGCCGGTGGCTTGCGGTGAGCGGCTG
Source organism: Mycolicibacterium sp. (assembly GCF_016462545.1). GTDB lineage: Bacteria > Actinomycetota > Actinomycetes > Mycobacteriales > Mycobacteriaceae > Mycobacterium. The sequence goes on from NZ_JAEMTA010000001.1 coordinate 211,728, forward strand.
GGCCTTCGCCGAACCCGTCCTGACTACGATGGGCGAGTGCCCGCCGCCGGAGACGAAGCAGACGACGTCGACCCAGACCTGCTGATCGACTTCGCGAAGATCAGCCTGAGGCGCGGAGGGAAGACCCTCGTCGGACCCGTCACCTGGGCGGTCGAGCTCGACGAGCGCTGGGTGGTCATCGGGCCCAACGGCGCAGGCAAGACATCGCTCCTGCGCATCGCCGCGGCCATGGAGTACCCGTCGACGGGCACCGCGTACGTGCTCGGTGAGCGACTCGGCCGCACCGACATGTCCGAGTTGCGAGCGCGCGTCGGCCTGAGCTCCTCGGCGCTGAGCCAGCGCGTCCCCGACGACGAGGTGGTCCGCGACCTGGTCGTCTCGGCCGGCTACGCGGTGCTCGGCCGGTGGCGCGAGAAGTACGAGGACGTCGACTACGAACAGGCCGTCGACATGTTGGAAAGCCTTGGAGCAGAACACCTTGCGGAACGCACCTACGGGACGTTGTCGGAGGGGGAGCGCAAGCGGGTGCTGATCGCGCGGTCGCTGATGACCGACCCCGAGCTGCTGCTGCTCGATGAGCCTGCGGCCGGGCTGGATCTGGGTGGGCGGGAGGAACTGGTGGCCCGGCTGGCCGACCTGGCCGCCGACCCCGACTCCCCGGCGACCGTGCTGGTCACCCATCACGTCGAGGAGATCCCCCCGGGGTTCAGCCACTGCCTGATCCTCTCCGAGGGCACCGTGGTCGCCGCCGGTCTGCTGACCGACGTGCTGACGTCGGAGAATTTATCGAAGGCGTTCGGCCAGTCGATCGCCCTCGACGTCATCGACGGGCGCTACTTCGCCCGTCGAACCCGCAGTCGCGCCGCGCATAGGAGGGCCACGTGACCGACCCATTGGTGCCGCGGCCAGCGTCCACCGTGATGCTGGTCCGCGAGAAGGGCGACATCGAGGTGTTCCTCATGCGCCGTCATTCGCAGATGGACTTCGTCGCGGGCGTGATGGTGTTCCCCGGGGGAGGCGTCGACGAGCGTGACCGCGGCGCCGACATCGCCTGGTACGGCCCTGGCAAGGATTGGTGGGCCGGTCGGCTCAACGTCGACGCTGACCTAGCCGAGGCGCTGGTGTGCGCCGCCGCCCGCGAGACGTTCGAGGAGTCCGGTGTGCTGTTCGCCGGTGCCGCCGACGACTCCGACGTCCTCGTCGACGACGCATCGGTGTATCGCGAGCAACGAGCGGCGCTGGCCGCCAACTCCCTGTCCTTCGCGGACTTCCTGCGCAGCGAGAACCTCGTGCTGCGAGCCGACCTGCTCCGACCCTGGGCCAACTGGGTCACGCCCAAGGAGGAACGCACGCGACGCTATGACACCTTCTTCTTCCTCGGTGCACTTCCCGCGGGGCAACGCGCCGACGGCGACAACACCGAATCCGACCGCGCTTTCTGGACGACCCCGCGGGCTGCGCTGACGGAGTTCGAGGAAGGCCGGTCGTTCCTGCTTCCACCCACCTGGACCCAGCTGGACTCGCTCGACGGGCGCACCGTCGCCGAGGTGCTGGCCGTGGAACGAACGATCGTCCCCATGGAGCCGAGTCTGAGCGCCGACAAGGGCACCGGGGACTGGAACATCGAGTTCTTCGACGGGGCCAGGTACAACGCCGCCCGCAACAAGCGCGCGCCCGAGGGCTACGAGAAGACGTGAACGAGTTCGTCAGCGCCCACGTCAAGGACGGCGTCGGCACCCTTCTGCTGTCACGACCGCCGAAGAACACGCTGACCCGTCAGATGTACCGGGAGATCACGTCGACCGCCGCTGAGTTGGGGGCACACCCCGACGCGGCGGCCGTCATCGTCTTCGGTGGCCACGAGATCTTCTCCGCCGGGAGCGACGCAGCCGAGTCGAGCACGCTCGACGCCGACGGCGTGGTCGTCGCGGCACAGGTCGCACTGCGAGCGATGGACGCCGTGGTCGCGATCCCCAAGCCGACGGTCGCAGCGGTCACGGGGTACGCGCTCGGCAGCGGGCTGACGCTTGCGCTCGCCGCCGACTGGCGCATCAGCGGCGACAACGTGAAGTTCGGCGCGACGCAGATCCTCGAGGGCCTGGCACCGACCGAAGCCGACGCCGAGCGACTGGCACGCGCAATCGGCGACAGCAAGGCGAAGGAGCTGATGTTCAGCGGGCGCTTCGCCGGCGCCCCCGAAGCACTCGAGCTGGGCCTTGTCGACGAGTTGGTCGCACCGGACCACGTGTACGACGCCGCCGTGGCCTGGGCGCAGCGCTTCATCGACGTCCCCGCTCAGGCGTTGGCCGCGGCAAAGGCCGCGTTCGCCCGATGAGCTAGCTCGAAGTGCCCCGGCCCGGGCCGTTAGGCTGCCCTTCATGACGAGTACCGATCGCGAGCCCGTGGAAGCTGCGCAGCAACATGTCGCCGCCGGGGCGGCTCCGATGCCCGATGTCGCCGCCGGGGCGGCTCCAGTGCCCGATGTCGCCGCCGGGGCGGCTCCAGTGCCCGATGTCGCCGCCGGGGCGGCTCCGACGCCCAACCCGCACGCCACCGCCGAAGAGGTCGAGGCCGCCCGCCACGACACCAAGCTCGCGCAGGTGCTCTATCACGACTGGGAAGCCGAGACCTACGACGACAAGTGGTCCATCTCGTACGACCAGCGCTGCATCGACTACGCGCGGGGCCGCTTCGACGCCATCGTGCCGGACGACATTCAACGCGAGCTGCCCTACGACCGTGCCCTCGAGCTGGGCTGCGGCACCGGGTTCTTCCTGCTGAACCTCGTCCAGTCCGGGGTGGCCCGCCGGGGCTCGGTGACCGACCTCTCGCCAGGCATGGTCAAGGTGGCAGTCCGCAACGGTGAGGGGCTGGGGCTCGACATCGACGGGAAGGTCGCCGACGCCGAGGGCATCCCGTACGACGACGACACCTTCGATTTGGTCGTCGGACATGCGGTGCTGCATCACATCCCCGACGTCGAGCTCTCACTGCGCGAGGTGGTGCGGGTGCTCAAGCCGGGCGGCCGCTTCGTGTTCGCCGGCGAGCCCACCACGAAGGGCAACGTCTACGCGCGCAACCTGTCGACCCTGACCTGGCGCGTGGCCACCACCGTCACCAAGTTGCCGGGCTTGGAGGGCTGGCGCCGTCCGCAGGAGGAGTTGGACGAATCCTCCCGGGCAGCTGCCCTGGAGGCCATCGTCGACCTGCACACCTTCGAGCCTGGCGATCTCGAACGGATGGCCACGGCCGCGGGCGCGGTCGACGTCCGCACCGCGAGCGAGGAGTTCACCGCGGCGATGCTCGGTTGGCCGATCCGGACCTTCGAGGCGTCGGTGCCGCCCGGTCGACTGGGCTGGGGTTGGGCGAAGTTCGCCTTCAACGGTTGGATGTCGCTGAGCTGGGTCGACGCCAACGTGTGGCGGCGGGTCGTGCCGAAGGGGTGGTTCTACAACGTGATGGTCACCGGGGTCAAGCCGTCGTAGGGGGCGGCCTGCGCTTCACGCCGGACGACGTCGCCTACCTCGCCGGCGACGACGGCGCCTACGCATTGGCCGAGGCCGACGGATTAGCGCTGAGCGACGCCCGACGTGTCTCCGACGTCGCGTCGCTGCGTGCCCGCTTCGGCGATCGTACGGCGGTCCTCGTCGAGACCACGTTGCTGCGGCGCAGGGCGGCGGCCAAGTTTCCCGACGCGTCGAACTGGCTGTTCACCGAGGAGGCGCTCGAGCAGGCCACCGCCGCCGCGGTAGGCGCACACCGCGCCGCGAGGCTGGCGGGCAGGGCCGTCCACGACGTGACCTGTTCCATCGGAACCGAACTCGCGGCACTGCGACATTCGGCCAGCCATGTGGTGGGCAGCGACGTCGACGAGGTGCGACTCGCGATGGCTCGCCACAACGTGGCTCTCGACGGTGCCGAGGTGCTGCTCTGTCGCGCCGACGCCCTGCGGCCCGTCACACGCGGCACCACCGTGATCGCCGATCCGGCGCGGCGCAGCGCCGGGCGACGCACCTTTCACCCACGCGATTACACGCCTGCCCTCGATGATCTGCTCTCCGTCTACGCGGATCGGGATCTGGTCGTGAAGTGTGCTCCGGGAATCGATTTCGACGAGGTGGGCCGGCTCGGCTTCGACGGCGAGATCGAGGTGACCTCCTTGGGTGGCGGTGTCCGCGAGGCGTGCCTATGGTCACCCGGGCTGTCCTCGCCCGCGGTCACCCGGCGGGCGACCATCTTGGACCGGGCCGAGGAGGTCACCGACGCCGAACCCGACGACTGCCGCGTCGCGCCGGCGGGCCGGTGGATCGTCGATCCCGATGGCGCAGTGGTCAGGGCGGGACTGGTGCGGCACTACGGCGCACGTCACGGACTGTGGCAGCTAGACCCGGCGATCGCCTACCTGTCGGGTGACGAATTGCCCTCCGGCATACGAGGATTCGAGGTGATCGCCGAGCTCGGATTCAATGAGCGCGCCTTGCGACGAGAGCTCGCAGCCCGGGACGTGGGAGCGTTGGAGATCCTGGTCCGAGGCGTGGCCGTCGATCCCGACGCGCTGCGGACCCGGCTGCGGTTGAAGGGATCGCAACGGCTGTCCATGGTGATCACCCGAATCGGTGCGGGAAGTGCGAGCCGGGCGGTGGCGTACCTTTGCCGACCGTCCCGCTGAGCGGGCACGGGTAATGTGGCGTCCGCGGCGCCGGTGCCGCGTCCTCGGGGTGAAGGGTTCTCGATAGATGCGCATAGCCACGCTGGCCCTAACCCTTTCGGCCGTCGCGGCGATCGGTTGGTCGGGCGCGGGGGCGGCCGCTGCGGCGCCGCCGAAGTGCGCCGACCTCAACGGGGTGCTCGACGCGAACCAGATCTGTCAGATCTCGGCGTCCGACCCCGGCTACTCCATGAGCATCAGTTACCCGGCCGACTACCCCGACGCGCAGCCGGTCTTCGACTACGTCAAGCAGACCCGCGACGGGTTTCTCAACGTCGCCAAGATGCCGGACGGGCGGCTGATGCCCTACGAGCTGGACACCACGGCCACCGAGTACGACTCAGCGGTGCCGCCGCGAGGAACTCAGTCGGTGGTGTTCAAGACCTATCAGGGCGTCGGCGGCGCTCACCCGTTGACCTTCTACAAGACGTTCAACTGGGACCAGGTCGCGCGCAAGCCCATCACCATCGACAATCTGTTCAAGCAGGGCGCCGCGCCGTTCCCCATCATCTTCCCGCTGGTGCAGGCCGAGATCGACAAGCAACTCGGGCAGCCGGTCGCGATCGCACCGGACGCCGGCCTCGATCCCACCAACTACCAGAACTTCGCCATCACCAACGATCAGCTGATCTTCTTCTTCAGCCAGGGTGAGTTGCTTCCGGAGGCCGCAGGCGCCGTGCAGGTCGCGATCCCTCGCGGGCCCGTCAACGCCATGATCGCCTGAGGTCAGGCAGGGGCGAAACCGAACACTCGACCATCGCTGGTAGCGGCCACGACGCGACGGTCATGGCCGATCGACACCCCTACCGGATAGCCGGTTGCGCCGGGCAGCGGGTAACTGTTGAGCGTGTGCCCGTCGGCGGGGTCGAACACCACGAGCGCCATACCGTCGCCATCACGCGTCACGGTGTAGGCGGCCGTCGTCCCCGCCAGGCTGGACGTCGACAACGGCTCGACGTCGTCGCGGGTCCATGCCACCTCGCCGCGGTCACCGTCGTCCTTGATCGCCGTCAACCTGGTCTCGGGACCGCCACCGGAGACGATCAACCCGTCCGGTGACACCGATGGGGGAGTCTGCGGCTGGAAGTTCAGGGGCACCGACCACTTGGCCTTGCCGTCCGCGGTGTTCAGAGCCCACAGGCGTCCGTCGCGACCGTTGAGGTAGGCGGTGTTGCCATCCGCGGACAGGACCGGACTGCTGAGCGGTCCGCCGCCGACCGCGGTGCTGGTCCAGTCCCTGGACAGCAGGGGCGTCTGCCCGGGCCGGTAGCGCAGCCCGACGACTTCGGGGCCATCGGCGTTGGGCTCCCACAGCGTCGTCACGACGATCCCCGTGGCCGCGGAGAACGCCGGCGCGGCGGCCACCGGGCACCGCGATCTGCCCAGCTGACAGTCGGCGAGACCGCGCTGGGAGTCGGTGGGATCGACGCCGGCGACGAGGTCGAGAGCCGTTCCCACGACGTCTCCGCGATGTGCGTCGTAGACCAGTACCTGTCCGAGGTGAGTGATCACCAACAGCTCGCCGGAGGACAGCAGGCGTGGCGTCCACGGCAGGCCGATGACCGGATTGCGCCAACGGATCCACTGCGTCGGAGGAAACGACATGATCGCCCCCGGCTGCCCGACGTAGAGGTTGTCGAATCCGTCGAACAAGGGACTCGACAGTCCGCCGCCCTGCCACAGCCGGCTGCACCAGCGCTGCCGGGCCCTGTTGTCGGTCTCCCAGACCATCAGCGAGCAACCGCCCGCCGTCTGGGCGTTGACCGCCAAATAGTCGCCGGAACTCAGGGCCACCTGCGATTCGATGCTGCCCTTCGCCGAGCGGATCCAGTCCAACCGGAGTGCACCGGAACCGTCGACCTGCGCGTAGCTGCTGTTACTCGCGTCCCCGTACTGGGCCGACCAGCCCTCGGCGGGGTGCGCCTGCACCCAGGAGTCGGTATTGCCGCACGCGGTCAAGATCAGCGTCGTGAGGACCACGACCGCCACGGCCGCCACACGGCGCACGGTCTGTTCGGGAGCAGGCATCGAGTCCCGAGACTATCCCGAGTCGCGAAGGGCAGGAGCGTAGCGACCCGGCACGTCTCGCAAACCGCTCAAGTAGGCTGTGCCGCCATGACCACGATGTGGGGGGCCCCGATCCACAAGCGTTGGCGGGGCTCGCGACTGCGTGACCCCCGGCAGGCCAAGTTCCTCACGATGGCGTCGCTGAAGTGGGTGCTCGCCAACAAGGCCTACTCGCCCTGGTACCTGGTGCGGTATTTCCGGCTGCTCAAGTTCAAGCTCGCCAACCCGCACGTGATCACCCGCGGCATGGTGTTCCTCGGCAAGGACGTCGAGATTCAGGCGACACCCGAACTCTCCACCATGGAGATCGGTCGCTGGGTGCACATCGGCGACAAGAACACCATCCGGTGCCACGAGGGATCGCTACGCATCGGCGACAAGGTGGTGCTCGGCCGGGACAACGTCATCAACACCTACCTCGACATCGAACTCGGCGACTCCGTGCTGATGGCCGACTGGTGCTACATCTGCGACTTCGACCACCGGATGGACAGCATCGAGCTGCCGATCAAGGATCAGGGCATCATCAAGGGCCCGGTGCGGATCGGTCCGGACACCTGGGTCGCCACGAAGGTGACGGTACTGCGCGGGACGTCGATCGGGCGCGGCTGCGTGCTCGGCTCGCATGCCGTGGTGAAGGGCGAGATTCCCGACTACTCGATCGCCGTCGGCGCACCCGCGAAGGTCGTCAAGAACCGCAAGCTGGCATGGGAGACCTCGGCGGCCCAGCGCGCCGAACTGGCAGCTGCGCTCGCCGACATCGAACGCAAGAAGGCCTCCCGCTAGCAGTCGTCGACTGAGCGCACACCCGCACAGTCGATCAGGTGACGTCGCGCGCCAGGAGGTCCGCCCACGTGTCGCGGCGCACCACCAGCCGGGCCGTCCCACCGTCGGCGAACACCACCGGGATGCGACGGGCGCCGTTGTACTGGTTGGACATGGTGTAGCAATAGGCGCCGGTGACCGGGACGGCCAGTAGATCGCCGACCGTTGGATCCCGCAGGGCGACACCGTCGATCAGTTGGTCACCCGACTCGCAGTGCCGTCCGACGACGTTGACGCGCGTGCCACCGCCGACGCGGTCGACGATGGTGGCCTCGAAGCGCTGTCCGTACAGCGACACCTCGAGGTTGTCGCCCATGCCGCCGTCGACCGCGACGTGCGTCGTGTCCCCGCGCTTGACGGTCGTGACCCGGTAGACCGTGCAGGCGCTGGTGGCCACCATGCTGCGGCCGGGCTCGACGATGATCCGGCTTGCGGATGGAAGCAGCGCGTCGGCGGCGTCGATCATCGCCTCGGCGTAGTCGGCGACCGTGGGCGGTTTCTCGTCGTAGGTGTAGCGGACTCCGAGACCCCCGCCCAGGTCGTACACGTCGAAGGTGCCCAGCGCGGCGAGGGGGGCGACGGCAGCCGCGAGTTGTTCGACGTTGAGCAGCTGCGAACCGACGTGGGTGTGCAGGCCGTCGCAGCGCAGCACGCCGCTGTGCTCGATGCGGGTGATGGCGGCGCGGGCGTCCTCGGGCATCAGGCCGAACTTCGATCCGGCGTGACCGGTGGCGACCGATGCATGGGTCGCTGCCTCGACGCCGGGGATCACCCGGACCAGACACGGTTGGACGTACCCGGTCGGCACGATGCGCTCCAGCCGGTCGATGTCGTCGAAGTTGTCGACGACGATGAGGCCAACTCCGGTGCGCACCGCGAGCTCGAGTTCCTCGTCGCTCTTGGCGTTGCCGTGCAATACGAGGCGGGCAGGGTCGGCGCCAGCTGCCATGGCGGTGATGATCTCGCCGCCTCCCGCCACGTCGAGGTGCAGCCCCTCCTCGGTCATCACTCGTTGAATGGCCGTGCAGGGAAACGACTTCGACGCGAACGCCACGTCGGTTCGGGGGCGCCTGGTGCGGAATTCGTGCAGGTACTCGCGGGCTCTGCTCCGCAGTGCGACCTCGTCGACCACCATGACCGGTGTGCCGAACTCCGCGGCCAGATCGTCGAGGCGACACCCGCCGACCACCAGCGTGCCGTCGGCATCGGTCCGGGTGCCCGGCGGGAAGAGGTCGATCACGTCGTGGGCGCTCACCGTCGCCACGCTAGCCCCGGTCGGGAAGCGCGTGCTCGACGATGAGCCGCCTGCGGTGCGGCTCCCGCTCACCGCGTTTCGCAGCCAGGTAGACCTGGGCGGTCTCGGCGGCCACCGTGTGCCAGTCGAAGGCCGAGTCGAGGCGCCTGCGGGCCGCGTCCGCGCGGCGCTGGGCCGCCGCGGGATCGTCGAGGACGGTGCGCACCGCGCCGGCCAGGGCGGCGACGTCGCGGGGCGGGAACGACAGTCCCGTCTCGCCATTGATCACGGCTTCACCGAGCCCGCCGACGTTGGACGTCACCAGGGGGGCGCCGGTGGCGGCGGCCTCCAGGGCGACGATGCCGAACGGTTCGTAGTGGCTGGGCAGCACCGCTGCGTCACACTCGTGCAGCAGCGCGACCAGCTGTTCGTGGTCGACGCGTCCGACGAAGTCGATTGCCTTGAGCACCTTGTGCTTTCGGGCCAGTTCGAGCAACCAGTCCAGCTGGGTGCCGTCACCGGCGACGGTGAGCGTGGTGCCGGGGTGGGTTCGCCGGATCCGCGGCAGCGCAGCAATGGCGTCGTGGATGCCCTTCTCGTACTCGAGGCGGCCCAGGTAGAGCAGTCGCGCGGGTCCCCGGTGCGCGGTGCGCCGCGCGAACGGCCAGAGTCCCGAGTCGATTCCGTTGCGGATCACCACGGACTCGGCCAATCCCGGGCCGAAGAGCTCGGTGATCTCCTCGCCCATCGAGGCCGAACACGTGATGAGCGAGTCGGATTCACGCACCAGCCACGATTCCACCGAGTGCACCTGGCGACTGATCTTGCCGGACACCCAGCCCGAGTGCCTGCCCGCCTCGGTCGCGTGAATCGTCGAGACCAGGGGTACGTCGAAGTGTTCGGCGAGGGCGATCGCGGGATGCGCGACCAGCCAGTCGTGGGCGTGGACGACGTCGGGTCGCCACGGCTTGGTGCGTCGTCCCCGCGTGGTCAGGGCAAGGCCTGCGCGGACCATCGAGTGCCCCATGGCCAGCGTCCACGCCATCATGTCGGTGCCGAAGTCGAATTCGTGGGGATCCTGGGCGGCGGCGATCACGCGCACGCCCTCGCTGAGGTCGTCACCGGAGGGGTGGGTGCTCGGATCGGTGCCCGACGGCCGCCTGCTGAGCACCACGACCTCGTGACCGGCGTCGGCCAGCGCCGTGGCCAGGTGGTGGACGTGGCGCCCGAGACCGCCGATGACGACCGGCGGGTACTCCCACGACACCATCAGAACTTTCATGGCACCCTCACCAGCTTCGACGAGCGTGCGCAAAGTGGCATTGGCGCGCGGAGTGTCGTGCGCAGACACGCACGCTCGCGCGAGAAGCGGACACGGGGGCTCATCGCGGGAGCCGCCGGGCATCGAGCGCGCCGAACAATCCATCGGCCCGGTTCCAGTTGCCCGCCAGACGCTCGGCGTGCTCGCGTCGCCCCGCCGCGAGGGCGCCTGCGATCTCCCGCGTCGCGTGCGCGTGTAGGTGAGCCCGATAACGGGCGTACTCGGCCGCGGTGTCCTTGCTGACCATGAACGGCCAGTCGCTCGACACGGTGAGCAACGCCTCCCGCAGGATCTGGTCGGCCACCGTGTCGCGGGGGGTGGGCGCTCCCACCGCCGCCTGCTGGGTCAGCGCCTTGTCGACCGTGGCGAGCGCGGTGTCGACCACCTCGGTGTTCAGGTGCACCAGGTCGTAGACCTGATCGCCGTTCCATACCTGCCAGTCCTTGCCCGAACCCCAAGAGCTGGGCGGCAATTCGACGGGTGAGCCGACGAAGCCGTCGGCGATCGCGTCGGACAGCGTACCGAGGCGCACCCCGGCCTCCGGGAGTGCCCGCAGCACCCTCTCGAGCCAGATTGGACCCTCGTGCCACCAGTGGCCGAACAGTTCGGTGTCGAACGCCGCGACGACATGGGCGGGCCTGCCGATGCGATCGGACTCCGAGGAGAGCCTGCGGCGCACGGTGTCGACGAAGTCGGCGACGTGGACGTCGATGGCGGCATCGGCGCGCTCGGGCTCGTAGGGGGCCTTCTCCTGCGACGGGACGGCGCGACCGGTGACGCGAGCCGGCTTCAGACCGGTCAGGTGGTCGTAGGTGTGGAAATCGCGATAGGCGGCGTGCCCCGGGTATCCCGACTTGGGCGACCAGACCCGGTAGCTGACCTTCAGATCGCGGCCGAAGGCGATGACGTCGGAATCGCCGACCGGGCGACCCAGCGCGGTGTCACCGTGCAGCGTCGGGCCGTCGACCATGAAGTGCGTCACGCCCGCTGCGGCGTACTCGCGTTCCAATCCGGGGGCGTAGGCGCACTCCGGCGCCCAGATGCCGCCGGGCACGCGGGCGAAGCGCTGGCCCGCGTCGGCGAGTCCCTCGCGCAGCGCGAACTCCCGCAGTCGGGGGTGCAGCAACGGTTGGAACGGATGCGCGAGCGGGCCGCCGAGCAGCTCGATCGCCTCGGCGTCGATGAGCTCGCGCAGCAGCGGACTGCCGCCGTGGCGCCACGTCACCGCAAACTCGTCGAGCGCCCTGCCCGCTTCTTCGTATTCACGAATACCGAACGTGCGCAAGGCTTTCGGGGCTGCATAGCCGGTACCGTCGCCGCTGCGCCGGACGCCGGCCTCCTGCCCGCGCAGCTGCCAGTTCGCCAGCCAGTGGTTCATCCCGGTGAGGCAGTACGGATCGTCGAGCTGTGCGGCGACGACCGGCGTCAGCCCGAGAGTGATCAGGTGGCTGCGGCCCTCGTCGGACAGCCTGCGCAGCAGTGCCACCAGCGGCAGATAGGTCGCGGCCCACGACTGGTAGAGCCATTCCTCGCCGACCGGCCACCGTCCGTGGTGCGCAAGCCACGGAAGGTGCGTGTGCAGCACCAGGGTGAACATCCCGGGGACTTCCGGAGGGCAGGGGGAGGTGCTCACGGTCGCACCGCGATGGCCACCAGGTCCAGGCTCTGGTCGATCGGGCGTTCGCGGGCATCGACGAGGTCGAAGTCACCCGTTCGGACCGATTCGACGTCGGCCAGCAGGTCGGCGGACCACGGTGCGTCGGCCACGGCGCGGGCGATCTGCGCGTCGATGATCGAGCCACCGTGTCGGGTGTCGAGATCGCGAAGCCGGGCACCATGAAAGACCCCGTACACCCCTTCGATGGTGAACCCGGACCCGGTCAGCAACTCGGTGAGCTCGGCGGCGTTCAGTTCGCGGGTGTGGAACGGGTTGATCGGGGTGTCCCGACCGGGGGAGAAGGTGATGCGGTTGGGCGTCGACATCAGCAGCACCCCGGACGGCCTCAGCACCCGGGCGCACTCGTCGACGAACTGCGCCTGGTCCCAAAGGTGCTCGATGACCTGGAAGTTGACGACGACGTCGACGCTGGCGTCCTCCAGCGGGAGCTCGGCGAGGTTGCCCTGGCGCATGTCCACGCGGGGGTAACGGGCCCTGACGTGGGCCACGGCGGAGTCGTCGTAGTCCAGCCCGATCACCCGGCGTGCCACGTTGGCGATCAGGTCGGCGCCGTAGCCTTCGCCCGAACCGGCCTCGAGGACGTCGCGGCCGACGCAACGGTCCAGCAGCCTTTGGTACACCACCTCGTGCCGACGGAACCAGTAGTTCTCCTCGGCCAGCCCGGGCACGGTGCGTTCTCCGGTGAGGGGAAGGACGTCTTCGGACGGCTCGGGGCGAGAAAATGTGCTCATTGCCAACGCAGGCTAACCCAGCTATGGCGATTATCACTCGCTCACCAGTAGTTCAGAGACCGATGGGGCGGGTAGAAGGTTAGACAACACCAGCTATGGTGTGAGTGCGGACCGCATCATGTTACTGGCTAGTAACCGTTGATTGCCGCACAAACCGTGATATGGCAAGGCCGGCTGCGGCCTCATCGAGGAGGACGAACCACACTCATGACGAACATCGTGGTCCTGATCAAACAGGTTCCTGATTACGAGGATCGGCATCTCACCGACGGCGACTGGACCCTGGATCGTGCGGGTAGCGATCCGGTGCTGGACGAGATCAACGAGAAGGCCGTCGAGGTCGCGCTGCAGCTCAAGGAGAAGCACGCGGACGCCGACTACAACGTGGTCGTGCTGACCGCGGGCCCCGAAGGCGCAGAGACGGCCATCCGCCGTGCGCTGTCCATGGGGGCCGACTCGGCCTACCACCTGGTCGACGACGGCCTGCACGGCTCCGACATCGTCCAGACGTCGTGGGCGCTGGCACGCTCCCTCGGTCAGATCGAGGACATCGGCGTGGTCATCGCGGGTAACGAGACCAGCGACGGCGTCGGAGGTGCGGTTCCGGCGATCCTGGCTCAGTTCCTCGGTCTGCCGCAGCTGACGGCCATGCGCAGCATCGACATCGCCGACGGCAAGGTCACCGGAGAGCGCGAGACCGACGACGGTGTCTTCGGACTCGAGGCGAGTCTGCCCGCGATCATCAGCATCAGCGAGAAGATCGTCGACGACGCCCGCTTCCCATCCTTCAAGGGCATCATGGCCGCCAAGAAGAAGCCGGTCGAGAAGCTGACGCTCGCGGCAATCGGCGTCGAGGCCGATGAGGTCGGCGGCAAGTACGCCGGTTCGACCGTGGTGTCGTCCACGCCGAAGCCGCCCAAGTCCGCAGGCGAAAAGGTCACCGACGAAGGCGAGGGTGGCAAGCAGATCGCCGATTACCTCGTCGCTCAGAAACTTCTCTGAGCCCCGTCGGACAGTCCCAGACCCCATTTCTTAGAGAGCGAACGAGAACCCATGGCTGAAGTACTCGTGCTCGTCGAGCACGCTGAAGGAAATCTGAAGAACGTCACGGCGGAACTCATCACCGCCGCCCGCGCGCTGGGGGAGCCCTCCGCCGTGGTGATCGGTGCCCCCGGTACCGCTGAGAAGCTCACCGACGGTCTGAAGGCCGCCGGTGCGGCGAAGATCTACGTGGCCGAGTCCGACGTCGTCGAGCAGTACCTGGTCACCCCCAAGGTGGACGTGATCAACGCACTGGTCGAGTCGGCATCGCCGGTGGCCGTCGTGGTCGCCGCCACCGCCGAGGGCAAGGAGATCGCCGGGCGCGTCGCGGCCGAAACCGGTTCCGGTGTGCTCGTCGACGTGATCGGCATCAAGGAAGGCCCCATCGGCATCCACTCGATCTTCGGTGGTGCCTACACCACCGAGGCGAAGGCGGAGGGCGACGGCCCGGTCTTCGCGCTGCGACCGGGCGCCGTCGAGGCCGAACCGGTCGCGGGCGCAGGCGAAGTGGTCACCGTCGAGGTGCCCGCACCTGCCGAGAACGCCACCAAGATCACCTCGCGTCAGCCCGCTCAGAAGAGCGCGCGTCCCGAGCTGACCGAGGCCAAGATCGTCGTCGCCGGCGGTCGCGGGGTGGGCAGCAAGGACAACTTCAGCGTCGTCGAAGACCTCGCTGATGCGTTCGGTGGCGCCGTCGGCGCCTCCCGCGCGGCCGTCGACTCCGGCTTCTACGAGGGCCAGTTCCAGGTCGGTCAGACCGGCAAGACCGTCTCGCCGCAGCTGTACCTGGCGCTCGGCATCTCCGGTGCGATCCAGCACCGCGCCGGGATGCAGACGTCGAAGACGATCGTCGCCGTCAACAAGGACGAAGAAGCGCCGATCTTCGAGATCGCCGACTACGGCATCGTGGGCGACCTGTTCAAGGTCACCCCGCAGCTGACCGACGCGGTCAAGGCACGCAAGGGCTGATCTCAGCCCCGAGCTCGCGAGGAAGGCCCCGGCGCACGTCACGTGCACCGGGGCCTTTCGCATGCGGATGGCCCGCGGGCGGGGTGACTACGGACTTTCCAGGGCTCGACGCGCTGCTCGGCAGTGCGAAGGTGTTCTCACCACCACACGTCGGAAGGGCTACCCATGAGAATCGCCGTAGTAGGAGCAACCGGGCAGGTCGGCCGAAAGGTCGTCGAATTGCTCACCGCCGCAGGGCATGACGTCGTCGCCGCGTCCCGTGAGACCGGCGCAGACGTGCTGACCGGTGTGGGGCTGACCGAGGCGCTAACCGGTGCTCGGGTACTGGTCGACGTCGTCAACTCACCATCGTTCGAGGACGAGGCGGTGTTGGCGTTCTTCACCGCCTCGGCGGCCAACCTGGTGACCGCGGCCAAGGCGGCCGGCGTCGGTCACTACGTCGCCCTGTCGATCGTCGGGGCCGACGGGCTGCCGGACAGCGGCTACATGCGCGCGAAGGTGGCGCAGGAGAAGACGATCACCGAGTCGGGCCTGCCCCACACGATCGTGCGGGCGACCCAGTTCCAGGAGTTCGCCGCGGCGATCACCTCATCCCTGACCGTCGGTGCTGAGGTGCGCGTGCCGGACGCGCTGATCCAGCCGATCGCCGCTGCCGACGTATCGGCCGAGGTGGCGCGAGCCGCCGCCTCCGATCCCATCGACGGCATCGTCGACGTCGGTGGACCGGAGAAGGTCTCGTTCGCCGACATGGCCCGCGTGGTACTCGCTGCGCAGGGCGTCGACACGCCCGTGGTCGTCGACCCGGAGGCGACGTACTTCGGGACGAGGTTGGAACGGAGCAGCCTCGTCACGGGCGACGGCGCGACCCTGGCTCCCACCCACTTCCGGTGAGTGCGCCCTAGCCCCTCGTCGGGGATCGACGTGGACGTAGTGTTGCGCCGTGGACCTGCTTCTCGGAATCGACATGGGCACCGGGAGCACCAAGGGCGTGCTGGTGGATACCGCGGGCGTCGTGATCGCCTCGGCGACCATCCCCCACGCCATGAACCTGCCGCGTCCGGGCTGGGCCGAGGTCGATGCCGAGGCGACGTGGTGGCGCGAAGTTTGCGACATCAGCACGCGGCTCACGGCCGACGTACCGCAGGGTTCGAGGATCGCGGCCATGTGCGTGAGTGGAGTCGGCCCGTGTCTGGTGCTCTGCGACGATGATCTGACGCCGCTGCGGCCCGCGATCCTCTACGGCGTCGACACCAGGGCGACTGCCGAAATCCGCTTGTTGACAGAGGAATTCGGTGCCGACGCGATACTCGAGCGGGCAGGCACGCTGTTATCCAGTCAGGCCGTCGGACCCAAGTTGGAATGGGTCCGACGCCATGAGCCCGACGTCTTCGCCGGTGCCACCGGATGGTTCGGATCCAACTCCTACATCGCCGCCAAGTTGACGGGTGAATACGTCCTGGATCACCACACGGCGAGCCAGTGCGACCCCTTGTACGCGACGAGCGAATTCGACTGGAACACCGAATGGGCCACGCGGATCTGCGGACATCTGCCCTTGCCCCGGCTGGTCTGGCCGAGCGAGGTGGTGGGCGCCGTGCATGCCGAAGCCGCCTCGGCCACCGGCATCCCCGCGGGAACGCCTGTGGTGGCCGGCACGGTCGACGCCTACGCGGAAGCCTTCTCGGTGGGCGTCCGCAGTCCTGGCGACCAGATGTTGATGTACGGCTCGACGATGTTCCTGGTCCAGATCATCGATGAGTACCACAGCGATCCGGCGCTGTGGACCACGGCGGGCATCGAGCGCGGCTCGCTGGCGCTGGCCGCGGGCACGTCCACGGCGGGCAGCATGATCGGGTGGCTGCAGACCATCACCGGCGGCGCGTCTCTGGAGACTCTGATGGCCGAGGCGGCAGCGGTGCCCGCAGGCAGCGAAGGGCTGATCGCGCTGCCGTATCTGGCGGGGGAGCGGACGCCGGTGTTCGACCCGGACGCACGCGGACTCTTCGCCGGGCTGACACTGCGCCACGGCCGCGGCCACCTCTTCCGTGCCGCCTACGAGGGCATCGGCTTCGGCATCCGAGAGATTCTCGAGATGTTCGACGACGCGCACACCGGGACACGGACGGTGGCGGTCGGCGGCGGATTGCGCAGTCCCATTTGGGCGCAGGCGGTGAGCGACATCACCGGTCGCACGCAGCTGGTTCCCGAGCAGGCGATCGGCGCCAGCTACGGTGATGCACTGATGGCCGCCATCGGCGTGAAACTGGTTGAGCCCGAAACCGATTGGGCCAAGATCGATCGGGAGATCACACCCAACCCGGACAACCGGGCGCGGTACGACGAGCTGTACGGCGTGTGGCGCGAGCTCTATCCGGCGACCAGGAACCTGGTGCATCGGCTCGGGGAGCTCGGCGGGCGCTGACCCGGCGTTTCTAGCCCTCGAGCGTCGAACTGGCCAGGATGTCCGCGGCGGTCACCGGGTCGGTGACGAGGTGATTGAAGTAGCCGCCCCTGGCGCCGGCGATGATGGAGTCGACCTTGTCCTTGCCGACGGCCACGGCGATGGTCACCGGAATGTTGCGCAGGGCATCGAGTTCCACCGCGATCAGCCGCTCACCGTCCTCGAAGTGGACGGGCGCCCCCTCGCGGTCGTAGAACCGCGAACACACGTCCCCGACGGCGGCGCGCAGTGAGGTTGAGCCCGTCGGGACGAATCGTGGAATGTCGGAGCGGGTCAGCGGCGGGGCGCCGACACCCATCAGCGCACACCGCGCGCGGGGCCACAGGTGCAATACGCGTTGAATGCTCGGATCGTTCAGCAGTGACTGGTAGAGCTCGACGCCGGGCAATGCCGGAGCGAAGAGGTAATTGGCCCGTCCGCCAACGCGATTGGCGACCAACCGGGTGATCTCGTTGGTCTGGTACCACTCCTCGGGTTGGTCGTTTCCACCGACGGTGGGGGCGACGACGACGCCCGGCAGGGGCGCAAGCTCGAACTGTGCGACCTCGTATACCGTGCGTCCCGACGACACCAGCAGGACGTCGCCGGGCAGAAGTCCCGCCTCGCCCAGGGCGCGACCGACGGCGGGCGCCAGGACGCGACCCATGACGTCGACGACGGTGCGGCCCGCACCGGGGGTGGGCAGTTGCGGACTGAGGTACACCGAGGCGAGGTTGAGCGCGCGGGTCAGCCGGTCGGCCAGGTCGCCCGGGCGTGCCTCGGCGGGGGGCACCACCTCGATCCTGACGATGCCCTGCCGTTTCGCTTCTGCGAGCAGCCGGCTGACGGTGGCGCGGCTGGTGCCCAGTTGTTCGGCGACCTCGGCCTGGGTGGCCTCGTCCTCGTAGTACAGCCGTGCGGCCGAGTAGAGCAGCGCCGCTGGAAAGTGGCTGCCCTCAGCGTCGTGCGGGCCACCGTCGCCGAGCGGATCCACCGGGGTGTGCGGGGCCGACCGAGACATATGGGCAGTATGTCACCGTCCAAAACGGCCAGCACATCTGTTCAGAAAAGAATCTTGCTGAACATTCGTTCTGGACAAATGTGCAGGCGCTCGATAACGTGACCTGAGCCACATGTGAAGGAGCTGCTGATGAGCGACCAGATTCCGGAGAAGATGCAGGCCGTCGTCTGCCACGGACCGAACGACTACCGCCTCGAAGAGGTCGCCGTTCCGCACCGCAAGCCGGGCGAGGCGCTCATCCGGGTGGAGGCGGTCGGCATCTGCGCCAGCGACCTGAAGTGCTACCACGGTGCCGCCAAGTTCTGGGGTGACGAGAACCGCCCCGCCTGGACCGAGACCATGGTCATCCCCGGCCACGAATTCGTGGGCCGTGTCGTCGAACTCGACGAGGAGGCGGCCAGTCGGTGGGGCATCGCCGTCGGTGACCGGGTCACCTCCGAGCAGATCGTGCCCTGCTGGGAGTGCCGCTTCTGCAAGCGCGGGCAGTACCACATGTGTCAGCCCCACGACCTCTACGGCTTCAAGCGCCGCACCCCCGGCGCCATGGCCGGATACATGACCTACCCCGTAGAAGCGTTGGTGCACAAGATCTCCGGTGACATCCCACCCGCGCACGCGGCGTTCGTGGAACCGCTGTCGTGCTCGCTGCACGCCGTCGAGCGCGCCCAGATCACCTTCGAGGACACCGTCGTGGTCGCCGGCTGCGGCCCGATCGGTCTCGGCATGATCGCCGGCGCCCGCGCCAAGAATCCGATGCACGTCATCGCGCTGGACATGGCCCCGGAGAAGCTCGAGCTCGCCAGGAAGTGCGGCGCCGACATCACCATCAACATCGCCGAGCAGGACGTCGAGAAGATCGTCAAGGACCTCACCGGTGGCTATGGCGCAGACGTCTATCTGGAGGGCACCGGGCATCCATCGGCTGTCCCGCAGGGACTCAACTCGCTGCGCAAGCTGGGCCGCTACGTCGAGTACGGCGTCTTCGGCAGCGACGTCACGGTCGACTGGAGCATCATCAGCGACGACAAGGAACTCGACGTCCTCGGCGCCCATCTCGGCCCGTACTGCTGGCCCGCCGCCATCAAGATGATCGAATCCGGCGTACTTCCGCTCGACGAGATCTGCACCCACCAACTCCCGCTGAGCGAGTTCCAGAAGGGACTCGACCTCGTCGGCAGCGGCAAGGAATCCGTCAAGGTCTCGCTGATCCCGGCGTAGTCCAGACATCCCCAGAAGGACCCAGGAAGTCCGCTTGACGAAGGGTACAGACACATGAGTCGAGATCGCTTGACCGGGCCGCAGATGTCGCGGCGAAACATGTTGGCCGCATTGGGAGTTGCCGGAGCGGCGGCCGCGAGCCTGCCCGTGCTGAGCGCCTGCGGGGTCGGCGGCAAGGCCAGCGCGCCGAACGGGGCGTCCGCCGTAACAGGCGGCTTCGACTGGAAGAAGGCTTCCGGGCAGACGCTGAATCTGCTGCAGACACCGCACCCGTACCAGCTGTCCTATCAGCCGCTGCTGGCCGAGTTCAGCGAGCTCACCGGGATCACGGTCAACGTCGACCTCGTCCCCGAGGCGGACTACTTCACCAAGCTGAACACCGAGCTGGCCGGCGGTTCCGGCAAGCACGACGCGTTCATGCTCGGCGCCTACTTCATCTGGCAGTACGGTCCGCCCGGATGGATCGAAGACCTCAATCCCTGGCTGCAGAACAGCTCGGCCACCAACCCCGACTACGACTTCGAGGACATCTTCGAAGGTCTGCGGACCTCGACCCGATGGGACTTCGTCAACGGCAACCCGTTGGGCACCGGCGGACAATGGGCCATCCCATGGGGTTTCGAGAACAACGTGGTCGCCTACAACAAGCGGATCTTCGACGAGAAGGGCATCACCAAGCTGCCGGACAACTTCGACGACTTCATCCAGCTGGCCGTCGACCTGACCGACCGCTCGCAGAACCGCTACGGCATCTCCACCCGCGGGTCGAAGTCCTGGGCCACCATCCACCCGGGCTTCATGACCCAGTACAGCCGCGCCGGCGCCGTCGACTACACGTTCAACGGTTCCGAGCTGATCGCCGAGATGGACAGCGACAAGGCGATCGACTTCACCAAGAAGTGGATCGACATGCAGCATCAAGCAGGGCCGACGTCGTGGACCACCTACGACTATCCCAACGCCACGGGCGATCTCGGTGACGGCAAGGCGATGATGGTGTTCGACGCGGACAGCGCCACGTACCCGAAGAACAAGCCGGGTGCGAGCAAGGAGGCGGGCAACATCGCCTGGTACGCGGGACCCGCCGGGCCGGACGGCAACTACAAGACCAACCTGTGGACGTGGAGCTGGGCGATGAGCGCCAACTCCCGCAACAAGCTGCCTGCGTGGCTGTTCATCCAGTGGGCCACCGGCAAGGACTCGATGAACAAGGCGGTCGAGGGCGGAACGTACGCCGACCCGGTGCGCAAGTCGGTGTTCGACACCACGTTCAAGCGCGTGGCGGCTGACCAGTACGGCTACCTGGAGGCCTTCGAGACGGTGATCGGTCAGTCGAAGATCCAGTTCACCCCGCAGAAGAAGTTCTTCGACACCACCCAGAACTGGGCCGTGGCGTTGCAGGACATCTACGGCGGCGACGATGCAGCGTCGCGTCTGCGCAGCCTCGCCAAGACCAACACCTCCAAGGTCAACCTCTAGGAGTTCTGGCACTCATGACCACACAAACCCCCAAAGCGCCTCCGACGCAACCCGATCGGCCGGCAGCATCGCAGGTGCACCGCGAGCTTCCCGAGATCCCGACCTGGCGACGCAAGTTGCGACCGTACCTGCTGTCGATCCCCGCCCTGGTGATCGTCATCGGCATCCTCTACCCGTTCGTCGTCGGCGCGTACTACGCCTTCCTCAACTACGCGGCCGTCAACCCCGACCCGCACTTCGTCTGGTTCGACAACTTCAGGTCGGTGCTCG
This sequence comes from Mycolicibacterium sp., assembly GCF_016462545.1. Taxonomy (GTDB): domain Bacteria; phylum Actinomycetota; class Actinomycetes; order Mycobacteriales; family Mycobacteriaceae; genus Mycobacterium. The sequence goes on from NZ_JAEMTA010000001.1 coordinate 232,730, forward strand.
GTGACCAGGTCTTCTGGTCGAGCGTGCGGACCACGGCCATCTTCGCCGTGCTGGCCACCGCGGTCGAGACCGCGCTCGGCGTAGGCCTGGCGCTCCTGCTGAACCGCTCGAGCATCATCGGCAAGATCTTCGAGAAAGTACTGATCCTGCCCCTGATGATCGCGCCGGTGATCGCGGGCGTGATCTGGAAGCTGATGTTCAACCCTCAGTTCGGCGTCCTCAATCACGTTCTCGGACTGGGAAACACCTTCGACTGGTTGTCGAGCACCAACGCCCTGTTCTCGGTCATCCTGGTCGACCTCTGGATCTTCACGCCCTTCGTGGCGATCCTGGTGCTCGCCGGCATCCGCTCGCTGCCCAAGGAGCCGTTCGAGGCGTCGGACGTCGATGGCGCGTCCTGGTTCTACATGTTCCGCAAGCTCATGCTCCCGATGCTGTGGCCCTACATCCTGGTTGCGGTCATCTTCCGGTTCATGGACAACCTCAAGGTCTTCGACCACATCTACGTACTGACCGCGGGCGGGCCCGGCGTGGCCACGCGCACGCTGCAGATCGGCGCGTTCGAGGACTCCATCATCAACCTCGACTACTCCCGGGGCAGCACCTACATGCTGCTGCTCTGGATCATCGTGTTCATCACGGCGCGCTACCTGGTCAGCGTGCTCGGCAAGGCGCAGCGTCGTGCTGCGGGAGCGGAGTCCTAAGCCATGGCACTCACCAAGTTCAGGCCCACGCGCAGTGAACTGCTGCCCGGCCAGAAGCGCCTCGGCGTCGGGTCGGTGGTCGCCGACATCGGCCTCGTCGGCTGGTTCATCTTCTCGTTGTTCCCGATCGCGTGGATGGTGATCCTGGCGCTGAAGAACGCCGAGGAGCAGACCACCACGTACTTCCAGTTCAGCCCGACGTGGTCCAACTTCGTAACGGTGTTGTCCGACAAGGGTACTCAGATGACAAGCGTGGACTTCAAGTCCGCGATGCTGACCAGCCTGATCAACTGCGGCGGCGCCGTGATCGTCTCGCTGGTGATCGGCATCCCCGCCGCGTACGCGGCAGGGCGGTGGAAGTACAAGGGCTCCAACGACTTGATGTTCCAGATGCTGTCGTTCCGGTTCGCCCCGGAACTGATGGTCATCGTGCCGCTGTTCGTGATCTACAACCAGATCGGCCTGTTCGACACCAAGGTCGGCATGATCTGGGTGCTCCAGTTGGTGACCATGCCGCTGGTCGTCTGGATCCTGCGTTCGTACTTCGAGGACCTGCCGGAGGATCTGGAGCAGGCCGCGCTGCTGGACGGTTACACCCGCACGCGGGCCTTCGTGATGGTGGCACTGCCGATCGTGCGCCCCGGCATCGCCGCCGCAGCGCTGCTGGCGTTCATCTTCGCCTGGAACAACTATGTCTTCCCGCTGATCCTGGCCGACAGCAACGCGGGTACGGTCACCGTCGCGATCACCAAGTTCCTCGGTGGCGGTGGGCAGGCGTACTACAACCTGACGGCCGCCGCGGCCATCATCGCCGCGCTGCCGCCACTCATATTGGCGCTCACCATCCAGAGATATCTGGTGCGGGGCCTGTCCTTTGGGGCGGTGAAAGCCTGATGGCCACCATATCGCTCAAGGGCCTGTCCAAGTCCTACGGCAAGACCCAGGCGGTCAACGACCTCACGGTCGACATCGCCGACGGAGAGTTCTTCGTCATCCTCGGGCCAAGCGGCGCCGGGAAGACGACGACGCTGAAGTCCATTGCGGGCCTGGTCGACATCGATGGCGGCTCCGTGACGATCGGCTCCAACGACGTCACGCTGGTCGAGCCGTATCACCGGAACGTCGCGATGGCGTTCGAGAGTTACGCGCTGTACCCGCAGAAGACCGTCAGCGAGAATCTGGCGTCGCCGCTCAAGTCGGGTCGCACGGGCAAGTACACCGATGCCCAACAGAGGGAACGCATCGACCAGGTCACCACGACCCTCGGAATCAACCACCTGCTCAAGCGCTTTCCCCGCGAACTGTCCAACGGGCAGCGCCAACGGGTCGCGCTGGGCCGGGTGCTGGTCCGACCCGCCGACGTGTACCTGCTCGACGAACCGTTGAGCCACCTCGACGCCAAACTGCGGGCGGCGATGCGGGCGGAGCTCAAGCAGCTGGGCGCCATGTCGAAGACCACCACCGTCTACGTCACCCACGACTATCAGGAGGCGTTGGCCCTCGGTGACCGGATCGCCGTCCTGCGCGCCGGTTCGTTGGTGCAGATCGGCACGCCCGAGGAAATCTGGCGTCGCCCCGCGGACACATTCGTCGCCAAGTCCCTCGGACAGCCCGAGATCAACATCCTGGAGGGCGTGGTCGACGGCGGCCGGATCAAGCTCGCCGATGGCAACCTGGACGTCCCCGTCCCCTCGGGGACGGCCGTCGGCCGGGGTGACCGTGTCCGAGTCGGACTGCGGCCCTGTGACATTCACGTCACGTCGGGCGAGGGGTCGCTGCGCGGCAAGGTACTGCTCGCCGAACGACTGGGTCGCAACATCGAGCTGACGGTCGATGTCGGCGGGGCTCAGCTCATCGTGCTGACCTCCGGGCGCCACGGCGTCGGGGAGGGCGACGCAGTGACCATGACGATCGCCGACGGCGACGTGCACGTCTTCGCTCCCTTGGGGCAGGAGCGACGCGACTCGGGGGCGGCCGCTGGCGATGATGACACTCCACGACTCGGTGCCGACGACAAGACCCTGGAGGCAGCACAGTGACCACGGCAGTGCAATCCCCGAAGACCACCACCGCGCAGAGCCTCACGCTGACCGACCTGGTGAAGACCTACATGGCCCGGGGCCGAGAGAGTTTCGCGGCGGTGAAGGGCATCAATCTGGACATCGCGCCGGGCGAGCTGATTGCGCTGCTCGGACCCTCCGGCTGCGGCAAGACGACGACGCTGCGGATGATCGCCGGGCTCGAGACGGTGACCAGTGGCTCGATCCGCATCGGTGACAAGGAGATCTCGCAGCTGCCCGCGTCCAAGCGGGGGATCGGCGTCGGCTTCGAGAGTTACGCGTTGTATCCGCCCATGTCGGTGCGGGAGAACCTGCTCTACGGACTCAAGGCGCGCAAGGTCAAGGGCGCCGAGCAGATGGTGTCGTCGATCAGCAGTCGCCTGGAAATGGACGACCTGATGGACCTGCGGCCCGCGGGCCTGTCCAGCGGTCAGAAGCAGCGCGTCGCACTGGCCCGCGCCCTGGTGCGCAACCCACCCGTGCTGCTGCTCGACGAACCGCTGAGCCATCTCGACGCCTCGGCCCGCCAACGGGTTCGGCGCGAACTGAAGGTGTTGCAGCGCGAATTCGGCTACACCACCATCGTGGTGACCCACGATCAGGTCGAGGCACTGTCGCTGGCCGATCGTCTCGCGGTCATGGATGCCGGTGTGGTGCAGCAGTTCGGCACGCCCGACGAGGTGTTCGACGACCCGGCCAACCTGTTCGTCGCGCAGTTCGTCGGCGAACCGCAGATCAACGTGCTGCACGGCGTGGTCAAGACGGTCGACGGCCGTGCGCGGGTCGAGATCGGCTCCGGCGCAGGAGCGTTGGAGTCCGACGCAACGGGAGTCGCCGACGGCACGGCTGTCGCCGTCGGTGTCCGGCCGCAGGATTGCACGATGTCGGCCGGCGACGGGCCCGGACTGCGCACCACGGTGGCGTACTTCGAACACCTCCTCGAATTCGGTCTGGCCACCAGCACGGTGGCCGGTGTGGAGGAGGGCATCGTCGTCCAGACGCCCGCGCAGGAGACCTACCAGCCGGAGCAGAAAGTCGTCGTCAGCGCTCCACCCGAGCGGGTGTACCTTTTCGACACCGACACGGGAGAGCGATTGCGATGACCAAGCTGTTCAACGACCCGGCGCGGTTCACCGAGGACATGCTCGTCGGCTTCCTCGACGCCAACGCGGCGTACGTCGTGGGCGTGCCCGGTGGCGTGGTGCGCGCGCACGACACCCGGCCGGGCAAGGTCGCGGTCGTGATCGGCGGCGGTTCGGGACACTACCCGGCGTTCTGCGGCACGGTCGGTACGGGTTTCGCCGACGGTGCGGTGGTTGGCAACATCTTCACCTCGCCGTCCGCCGAGGAGGCCGCGTCGGTGGCGCGGGCGGCGCACGGCGACGCAGGCGTGCTACTCACCACGGGCAACTATGCGGGTGACGTGATGAACTTCGGCCTCGCGGTCACACAGTTGCGCAGCGAGGGCATCGACGCGCACTACTTCGCGGTCACCGACGACATCGCCAGTGCACAGAAGGGCGAGGAAGCCAAGAGGCGTGGCATCGCAGGGGACTTCACGGTGTTCAAGTGCGCCTCGGCAGCTGCCGAGGCGGGGCTGGACATGGCCGGTGTGCTCCGTGTCGCAGCAGCGTCCAACGCGGCGACCAGGACCCTCGGTGTCGCCTTCGACGGGTGCACGCTGCCGGGTGCCGAGGAGCCCCTGTTCACGGTGCCCGAGAAGCAGATGGGCGTCGGGCTTGGCATCCACGGTGAACCGGGAGTGCGTGACGAACCCATGCCGTCCGCCGCCGACCTCGCGCTGACGCTCGTCGACGGCGTACTCGCCGACCGGCCTGCCGTTGATTCGAAGCGAATCGCCGTGATCCTCAACGGACTTGGCCGCACGAAGTACGAAGAGCTGTTCGTGGTGTGGGGCACGGCGTCGCGGCTGTTGCGCGAACATGGCTACGAGATCGTCGAACCCGAGGTGGGGGAGTTGGTGACCAGCCTGGACATGGCGGGCTGTTCGCTCACGATCATGTGGCTCGACGAGGAGCTCGAGACCTACTGGACCGCCCCAGCAGACACCCCGGCATACCGCAAGGGCGCTGCGTCGCAACCGGATTCGGGCGGACGCCGCACCGATGCGGCAGCCGACGCAGCGGCCCCCACGCGCGACCTGGCCGGCCTCGCGGACGACGACGGCCGCTCCGGAGGACGGTTCGTGGCCAAGGCTCTCGACGCCATTGCGGCAATGCTGGCCGAGGCCGAAGAAGAACTGGGCCGCATCGACGCCGTCGCCGGTGACGGTGACCACGGCCGCGGCATGGTCAAGGGGTCCTCGGCGGCGAAGGCGGCGGGAGCCACGGCCGCCGAGGAGGGCGCGGGACAGGGTTCGGTGCTCGCCGCGGCAGGCAAGGAGTGGGCGGCGAAGGCGGGCGGCACGTCCGGCGTGCTCTGGGGCGCGCTGCTCAACGCGGTTGGTTTGCGGCTCGGTGACACCGGTCGGCCGGATTCGGCGACGGTCGCGGCAGCGATGCGCGACGGGTACGACGCCCTCATCGAGCTGGGCGGCGCCTCACCCGGCGACAAGACGATGCTCGACGCGATGCTGCCGTTCGTCGAGGAGCTCCAGCGCCGGGTGGACGACGGCGAGTCCTGGCAGGATGGCTGGCGGTCGGCCGCCGACGTGGCGACCGAGGCCGCTCGCGACACCGCGGAGATGCGGCCGAAGGTCGGCCGTGCCCGCCCGCTCGCCGAGCGCAGCGTCGGTACCGCGGACGCGGGCGCCACGTCGCTGGCCATGATCGCCCACACCGTCGCGGATTGCTTCGCGCTCACTGCCAAGGGAGATGCCTGATGGGATTTCGGATCGTCGTCGGATGTGACGATGCTGGACTCGAGTACAAGGAAGCCCTCAAGGCCGACCTGTTGTCCGACGACCGCGTCGCCGACGTCACCGACGTCGGCGTCGGATCTGACGAGCACACCGCCTACCCGCATGTTGCGGTCGCGGCCGCGCGGCTCGTCGCAGAAGGCAAGGCCGACCGGGCGCTGTTGGTGTGCGGCACTGGGCTCGGAGTGGCGATCAGCGCCAACAAGGTGCCGGGCGTTCGCGCCGTCACCGCGCACGACGGCTTCTCGGTCGAGCGGTCCGTGCTGTCCAACAACGCGCAGGTGCTGTGCTTCGGGCAGCGCGTAATCGGATTGGAACTGGCCCGGCGCCTGGCCCGGGAATGGCTGGGCTACGAGTTCGACCCCAGCAGCGCATCGGCCGAGAAGGTCGAGGCAATCTGCAGCTACGAGTCCGTCACCCCCTGACTCACGTCACCGCGTTCGGATGGCGCCGGCGCATCACACTCGGTCGATGCGCGGCTCCGTCACCTGAATTTCGCGCACGGAGCGCCGTTTTCACGTCGCGCGACCGGAGTCTCGGCGATCTGACGTAACCGGTGTCAAAGATTCCCATTATTGGGAATGACGCTTCTCTAGCGACGTCGAGCCATTCTTTTTCACAGCTATAAGCTGCACTTTCGGTAACCGCGGTGCCATTGCAGCGAGCGCGGAGGCCTCATCTGCGGGGATGGAATCTGCTGGTGATCGCGGTCCTTTCTCGGGACATGCTCAAAGAAAGGGTTTGCTGCCTATAGTCAGAGCTTCAGATTGACGGCAAAATTGCGATTGCTGGTTCCAATCTCGTGGAACAATTGCTCCGAATACCTACCGACGGGGCCGGTGGCTGGTGGGAGGAGAACACCATTTCGATGCATCTGCGCATTGCGGCAGGCGCGATGCTGTCTGCGGGTCTCGTGATCGGCAGCAGTGGTGGCGGGATCGCCGTCGCCGACCCCGACTCCGGGTCATCCACGGGCAGCGGCCCATCAGCTGAATCCGCGACCGGAACCGCCACCCCGTCTCGCGGGCCTACGACGACGATCGCCGACACCGTGCGCAAGGCGGTCGAGAACTCGCTGCAGGGGACTGTGCAAACGGTGACGGGCACGCTGGACACGCTCCAAAAGCCCGGCCAGTTGCCGTCGAACATTCCGCCATCGCCGAAGACGACCTTCGGTGGTACACCCACCGTGTACGGCAGCACGGGCCCTCTCAGTGGGGTCACGGACATCGTCACCGCGCCTCCGATCGACACGCCCGCCGCGCCCGAGGTGGGGCCCGCGCCGGAGGTGGCGCCTGCCCTCGAGGCACCGGCTACGCCAACTGAGGCACCGGCCACGCCGACGGTGGCACCGGCCACGCCGACGGCGGCATCGTCGACTGAGCCGGCTGCCTCTGCGCCCCCGCCCCCGCCCACGTCGAACCCATCGCCCACGACCTCGCTCGCCGCGCCGGCCTACGTTCCTCCGAATCCATTCCTGGCGGCATCGAATGCGCTGGCGCCGTTCACGAACGCGCTGAACACGGTGGTCGGCAAGTTCGCGGCCGCCCCGACGATCCTTGCGGGCCTCCCCACGTCCACCACCCCGGTGGTGGACGTGCTCACCTATTTCCAGAGCGTGCTCACCTCGGTCGGTGACGCGGGCACATCGCTGTCGCAATTGCCGACCGACCTCGCCGGACTACTCGGTATTCAGCCCGGCACGGTCCGGCCGGTGAGCATCGGAGCGTCGACGGGGGTGCCTGCGCCGCGCATGGCCCCCTTCATCCCAACCATTGCTGCCGGGTGGCCCGCGCTGCCGCAACATCTGTCTCTTCCCGCAGTCGAAGCCGGGCCGGCCCTCGCCCCGGTCTTCAGCTCCCCGGCGCCGCTCGACGTCACCACGTCCGGCGTCGCCAGCAATACGGCCGGTACCGGCTCGGCGCAGACGATGTCGCAGGCCGACCGCGCGAGCGACGTGCTCTCGACGGTGGAACACGTCATCGGCGCCTTCGTGGCGACGGTGTCGCTGACGGCACTGGCCGCGGTGGCGCTGCCGGGGCTTCTGGGCCTGCTGTCGACCTGCGCCGCCGGGATCCGCGTCGGCTACCGGCAGGCCAAGGCGGGCACTGAGCTGCCGGACACCGTGATTTCGCGCTTCGTCGGCTCCGGACCGATCGGTGTCGTGCGGTCGGGCGCCCAGGTTGAATTGCGGCTGCGCGCGCCCAAGATCGTCCGTCCTCGGGTCCGTGACGAGGTGCCGATGCGCGCACTGAAGGTCGTCCGCTCCGAGTCGTCGTCGACGACTTTGCTCGACCAGGCCGTCTAGGTCGGCTGGCAACCAGCTCCGAGTACAACTCGTCACCTGGCGTGCACGGACACGTCACGCTCTGATTGCTCGTCCGCTGTCCTGCTGAAGCACCGTGGCGCCTATGAGCACCGCGTCCGTACTCATTGCCGCTGATCAATCGCCCGCGACGGCGGAAACGCCGCGCTACACACTGCTGTTGTCCACCGACGCCGCACTCATCGACGACGCGCAGCGTCTGCGTCACGAGGTGTTCACCTCAGAACCGGGGTTCGAGCTCGCCGGCGCCACCGACGGGCGGGACTCCGACAGGTTCGACGAATTCTGCGACCACCTGCTGGTCAGGGAGGATCGTTCCGGCGAACTGGTCGGCTGTTACCGGATGTTGCCGCCCCCCGGTGCCATCGCCGCAGGCGGCCTCTACAGCGCCACCGAGTTCGACGTCTCGGCGCTCGACGCGCTGCGGCCCTCCCTCGTCGAGATGGGTCGCGCGGTCGTGCGGGAGGACCACCGCAACGGCGGCGTGGTGCTGTTGATGTGGGCGGGCATCCTGGCCTACCTGGACCGCTGCGGATATGACTACGTGACCGGCTGCGTGTCCGTGCCGGTCCACTCCGCCCCCGACGACACGCCTGGGGCCCAGATTCGCGCCGTGCGCGACTTCGTGCGCACGCGTCATGCGTCGGAGTACACGGTGACGCCCCATCGACCGGTCGTCCTGGACGGCAAGCATCTCGACGACATCGCGCCGCCCGCCCGGGTCACCGTGCCGGCGCTGATGCGGGGCTACCTGCGACTGGGCGCCAAGGTCTGCGGTGACCCGGCCCACGACCCCGACTTCGGCGTCGGCGACTTCCCGGCGCTCCTCGACAAGGCCAAGGCCGACGTCCGCTATCTGCAGCGACTGCGGTCGGTGTCCCAGGCGAGCGACATGAGCGACGGGATGACCCGATGAGCAGCCTCGGTGGGCAGCAGCACAGCGACCGGGGGACTCCGATGACGGTGACCGAGAGCCCATGGCTGCCGAGGGCATCGTGCGACTCCGCGTGTGTCCGCACCGACCCCGCCCAGGTGTCGAGGCCCGCCGTCGTCGCGGTGCGCACCGCCGTCCGCGTCGCCTGCGCGCTGGCGCTCCTGCCTGCGATGCCGCTGTTGGCCGTGCCGCTGCCGGGACGGTCGCGGGTGCAACGGCTCTACTGCCGACTGATGTTGCGGTGCCTCGGCGTGCGGATCACCGTTTCGGGTGGCCCCATCCGCAACCTGCGCGGAGTGCTGGTCGTCAGCGGACACGTGTCGTGGGTCGACATCTTCATCATCGGCTCGGTGTTGCCCGGCTCGTTCGTGGCGCGTGCCGACCTGATCGAATGGCCGGCGCTGGGGTTCATCGCCCGACTGCTGAAGGTGATCCCGATCGAGCGGTCCAGTCTGCGCCGACTGCCCGACGTGGTGCGCATCGTCGCGACCCGGCTGTCGGCCGGTCATACCGTCGTCGCGTTCCCCGAGGGAACCACGTGGTGCGGCGTCGGTTACGGCCGGTTCCGGCCCGCGATGTTCCAGGGCGCCATCGACGCAGGTCGACCGGTGCAGCCGCTGCGCTTGACGTATCACCATCGCGACGGGCAGCCCTCGACGATCCCCGCCTTCATCGGCGATGATTCGCTGCTGGCCTCGGTTCGTCGTGTCATCACCGCTCGTCTGACCGTCTGCCATGTGCAGGTGCAGTCACTGCAACTCCCCGGCGCGGACCGACGCGACCTGAGGGCCAGATGCGAGGCGGCGGTACGCGGCGAGATGGCTTCCGAGACCTCGACAGACCACGGACGAGCGCTCGTCGCCTGAGGCATGCCGGCCTGCCGGTATCCTTGACGGGCCATGAGCGCCGTCTATCTCGATCACGCTGCCACCACCCCGATGCACCCTGCTGCCATCGAGGCGATGACGGCGGCGTTGGCGACCGTCGGCAATGCCTCGTCTCTGCACACCACCGGCCGCGCCGCCCGTCGTCGGATGGAGGAGGCACGTGAGACGTTGGCCAACGTGCTCGGTGCGCGTCCCTCGGAGATCATCTTCACCGCAGGCGGAACCGAGAGTGACAACCTCGCGGTCAAGGGCATCTATTGGGCCCGCCGAGACGCCGAGGCCAAGCGTCGCCGAATCATCACCACACCCGTCGAGCACCATGCCGTCCTGGATGCCGTCGAGTGGCTCGCCGAGCACGAGGGCGCCGAGGTGACCTGGCTACCCGTCGGCCCGGACGGATCGGTCGCGACCGCCTCGCTTCGTGCGGCGCTCGAGGAGCACGACGACGTCGCGCTGGTGACGATCATGTGGGCCAACAACGAAGTCGGCACCATCATGCCGATCGCCGAGTTGGCGTCGATCGCCGCCGAGTTCGACGTGCCCATGCACAGCGATGCCATTCAGGCCATCGGCCAACTGCCGGTTGACTTCTCGGCGAGTGGGCTGTCCGCGATGACCGTCGCGGCTCACAAGTTCGGCGGCCCCACCGGAGTGGGCGCCCTGCTGCTGCGTCGCGACACGGCCTGCGTGCCACTGCTTCACGGCGGCGGCCAGGAACGCGACGTCCGTTCCGGCACACCCGATGTCGCGGGCACGGTCGCGATGGCCGCCGCAGCCAAGATCGCCGTCGAGAATCTCGACGCCAATCGTGCGCGCATCTCGGCGCTGCGCGACAAGCTGATCGACGGCGTGCTGTCATCGATGGACGACGTGGATCTCAACGGCGCCGACGGCGACGGCAGGCTCCCGGGCAACACACACTTCACCTTTCGCGGTTGCGAGGGTGACGCCTTGTTGATGTTGTTGGACGCCAAGGGAATCGAGTGCTCGACGGGCTCGGCCTGCACGGCCGGGGTCGCGCAACCGTCGCACGTGCTGATCGCGATGGGCGCCGACTCGGCGAGTGCACGCGGCTCGCTGCGACTGTCGTTGGGGCACACCAGCACCGACGCCGACGTCGACGCCGCCCTCGCCGTGCTACCCGCCGCCGTGGACCGAGCCCGGCAGGCTGCGCTGGCCAGCGCGGGACGGAAGTAGTCGTGCGGGTCCTGGTCGCCATGAGCGGCGGTGTCGATTCCTCCGTCGCTGCCGCGCGGATGGTCGACGAGGGTCACGACGTGGTGGGCGTACACCTCGCACTGTCGTCGGCCCCCGGCACGTTGCGCACCGGCTCTCGCGGGTGCTGCTCGAAGGAGGACGCCGGGGATGCCCGGCGCGTCGCCGACATCCTCGACATCCCCTTCTACGTGTGGGATTTCGCCGACCGCTTCAAGGAGGACGTGATCGACGACTTCGTCGCGTCCTACGCCCGCGGTGAGACCCCCAACCCGTGTGTGCGGTGCAACGAGAAGGTCAAGTTCTCGGCGTTGTCGGAACGTGCGCTCGCGCTCGGCTTCGACGCTCTCGCCACCGGCCACTACGCCCGGCTGTCCGACGGTCGGCTGCGTCGCGCGGTCGACGTGGACAAGGACCAGTCCTACGTGCTCGGCGTACTGAACGCCCACCAACTCTCGACGGCCGTCTTCCCGATCGGCGACACCCCGAAGCCTCGGATCCGCGAGGAAGCCGCCCGTCGCGGTCTGGCCGTCGCCGACAAGCCGGACAGCCACGACATCTGCTTCATCCCGTCGGGTGACACCCAGGCGTTCCTCGGCGCGAGGATCGGCATCCGTCGCGGCGCGGTCGTCGACTCCGGTGGCACCGTGCTGGCCGAACACGACGGCGTGCACGGTTTCACGATCGGTCAGCGCAAGGGGCTCGGCATCGCGGGACCCGGTCCGGACGGCCGCCCCAGGTACGTCACGTCGATCGACGCCGAGAGCGGCACGGTCCACGTGGGAGACGTCAGCGAACTCGACGTCTGGAATCTGGTGGGTGAGCGGCCGGTGTTCACGGGCGGCGCAACGCTGGGCGGCCCCGTCGAATGCGACGTTCAGGTGCGCGCACACGGCGGCCTCGCCCGGGCGGTGGCGGAGGTGCGCGACGGAACGCTCGTCGCGACGCTCCGTAGTCCACTGCGCGGTGTCGCGACCGGTCAGACGATGGTGCTGTACCGGCCCGATCCCGACGGCGACGAGGTGATCGCGAGTGCGACCATCGCGGTCGCCGACGCGCAGCGCTAACCGGGGATCCGCCCGAGGATGTTGGTCATGACGATCTCGGGTACCGACGGGGGATACGCGCAGAACGTGACCTCGACGAGCACCACCGACTTCACGCGGTAGTCGCGTCCGCACTCACTGCTGGTCCGCGTGCGAACGGAGTCGTCGGTCCGCGTCCAGTCACCGACGTACCCGGACGTCGACGCTGCGCACCGGTCGACCAGGTCGACCAGCCCGTCGAATGCGCGACGCGCGGTGGCGACGTCTCGGTAGGCTGCGGCGCCCTGGGAGATCAGGGATCCCTTGGGCGGATTCTGGTAGGTCGTCTTGTGGAACTCCTCGAGATCGGGCCCGAAGGTCTGGGTCTCGGCGAAGGTCCACGCGCACGGCGGGGGCACGCGTTTGGCGAACGCATCGATGTCGACGGGGTACTTCCCGTCCATGCTCGGGATGATGGTCAGATCGTCACCCGCACCGGTGATCGCCCGCATCTGGGATTGCTCGAGAAGGACGCCGTCGACGTCGATCGGTGATTGCGAGCGGTCGTCGATCCCTGGTGGGGACCGCACGGCACTGCCCGTGACGGTCGAGGTGCAGGCCACGGTCAGCGCGGTTGCACAGACCGCCAAGAGCAGCCTGATGGGCGGTGCGGGCATGGTCGACGGTAACTCTTCGCACCGCTGATCGAATAGTGTTGGCCGCGTGAGCGTTTTCGCCGCCGCAACCGGCGTGGGATCTTGGCCCGGCACCGCGGCGCGTCAGGCCGCCGAGGTGGTGGTGGGTGAGCTTCACACGCTGACGCACCTGGTGGAGCTTCCGGGTCGCGGCGTGGGCGCCGATTTGATCGGTCGCGCCGGCGCACTGCTCGTCGGCATCGGCATCGACACGGTGCCCCGTGGGTACCGCATCGCACCGGGGCGGAGCTCCGCGGTGCGCAGGGCGGCGAGCCTGCTCGACGAGGACGTCGACGCGCTCGAAGAGGCCTGGGAACGAGCGGGTCTGCGCGGCGGCTCGCGCGCGGTCAAGGTGCAGGCGCCGGGACCGATCACGTTGGCGGCGCACCTCGAACTGGCGAACGGCCACCGCGCGATCACCGACGTGGGCGCGGTACGGGACTTGGCCGGCAGCCTCGCCGAAGGCGTGGCCCTGCATCGGGCCGAGATCGCGCGTCGGTTGGACGTGCCCGTGGTGGTGCAGTTCGACGAACCGTCACTGCCCGCCGCGCTCGCCGGGCGGCTGACCGGAGTGACGAGCTTCTCGCCGGTGCATCCGGTGGACGAGGCGGTGGCGCAGAGCCTGATCGACGAGTGCGTGGCGACCGTCGGCGGTGACGTCGCCCTGCACTGCTGTGCACCGGATCTACCGTGGAAGATGTTGCTGCGCAGCGCATTATCCGCCGTGTCGCTGGATGCGTCGACCCTGTCCGCAGGGGATCTCGACGGCATCGGCGAGTACGTGGAGTCCGGACGCGTCGTGATGCTCGGTGCGATCGCGGTGCAGCCGCCGGACCGTCGCCCTGCTCCGGAAGGGGTGGCGAAGGTGGTGGCGTCGATCACCGACCGGCTCGGCTTTCCCCGTGAGGTCCTGCGGGACCGGATCGGCGTCACACCCGCCTGCGGGCTGGCCGCAGCGACGCCGGAGTGGGCACGGACCGCGATCGAGTTGGCGCAGAAGGTTGCCGATGGGATCGCCGAGGACCCGAGCGCAGCGTAGGGTTGGCCTGCACCCAATCGGTCAGGGAGGACCGTGGCCACGTCGATCATTCGCCTCGCGGCCGGTGTCGGAGTCGCATTCGCCATCGTGATGGCGGGCGGACCCGGCGTCGCCGTCGCGTCGGCGGATCCGGGGTCATCAAGATCATCCTCGGACCAATCCCGCGATCGCGGTGACCGCAAGGGCCCTCGGGGAAACCAACCCGGCGCGCGTGGTGACACCCGGCACGGAGACGCCCCAGGCGGTGGCCGTGGCCAGCGCACCGGTGACGAGCACCCGACGACCGACACGTCAGGTCGCGGCTCACCTGCACGCACGACTCCGCAGACGTCCACGGCGACGACGACGACCGCTTCTCGGGCATCCACCGTCGCCCCGACCCAGGTGGTGGTTCCGGACGTCTCCACCGCTCCCACCGGAGGCGTGGACCGGGGTGGATCCACTCCGGGGGCCGTCGGCGAGTCGACGACGGAGAGGGTCGTGCCAGTGGTGACGTTCGGGGATGGTCGCTCCCCGGGAGTGCAGGCCCCCGAACCGTCCACCGAACCGGTTTCCACGCTGTCGATCTCCGCGCTGCCGGATCCCCCACCGGCGGTGATCGTCGTTTCCGCTCCGCCGGTGCCGTCCCCCGACGTGCCGCCCCCACCGGCACCACCGTTGCCGACGACGGACCGGGATCCGTGGTCACTGTCGGACACGCCGGTGACGTCGTTCTGGGGGACGATCCGACCGGGGTGGCCCGCCGGCGTGCTCTTCGGCCTCGCCGGGCTGCTGCTCGCGCCGATCGCCGGGGTGTGGCTCGGTCACCGCCAAGCGCGTGCGGTGAAGTCAGCCTCCCAGCTCGTCAGTCCCGAGAACGTCTGCTAGACCGTCCGCAGATCCTTGCGCAAGATCTTGCCGGAGGCGGACTTCGGTATCGCGTCGATGAAGGCCACCTGCCGCACCTTCTTGTACGGGGCGACGTGCTCGGCCACGAACCGCATCACGTCGTCCTCGGTCAACTCCACACCGGATGCCCTGACCACGAACGCCTTTGGGATCTCCTCACCCGAGTCCGAGTCGGTGACGCCGATGACCGCGGCGTCGATGATGCCGTCGTGAGTAAGGAGCACCGCCTCGAGTTCCGCGGGAGGAACCTGGTAGCCCTTGTACTTGATGAGCTCCTTCAACCGGTCGACGATGTAGACGCACCCCGTCGAGTCGACGCGCGCGACGTCACCCGTGTGAAGGAAGCCCTCGTCGTCCACGGTCTCGCGGGTGGCATCATCGTTGCCGAGGTAGCCGGCCATCACGTTGGGGCCCCTGAACCACAGCTCACCCGTGTCGCTGAGACCCGATGCGGGAGGATCGATCTCGGCTCCGGTGGCGGGGTCGACGATCTTGCTGACGGCATTGGGGACCGTCCAACCGCACGAGCTCAGCGGTGCGACGGTGCCGACCAGCTCCCTGCCTCCGTCGAACGGCGCCACATGGCTGACGGGGCTCAGCTCGCTCATGCCATAGCCCTGCACGACCTCGCACCCGAGTCGTTGCTTGACGGCGCTGCCGAGCTCCTCGTCGAGCGGCGCTGCTCCGGACATGATGCCGCGCAGGCTGGACAGGTCGTACTGTTCGACGAGGGGGTGCTTGGCCAGTGCCACCGCCACCGGCGGAGCGATGAATGCGTAAGTGCACCTGTGCTCTTGGATGTTCTCCAGGAACTCCACCAGATCGAAGCTCGGCATGATGACCAGCCGTGCCCGCGCGTGCATCGCCGCGTTCAGGAGCACCGTCATGCCGTAGATGTGGAAGAAGGGCAGCACGGCCAGAATGCGGTCGCCGGGCTGCATTCCCTGCAGCGGGCGGATCTGCGCGACGTTGGCCGTGAGATTGAGGTGGGTCAGCATCACGCCCTTGGGGTTTCCCGTGGTGCCCGAACTGTAGGGGAGCGCCGCCAGATGCGTGGCCGCGTCGAAGCTCACCTCGGGTGCCGGCAGGCCCCGACCGAGGAGATCCTCCGCATTGGGATGTCCGTCGGCGCGTTCGCCGGGACCGTCGAGCACGATGACGCGGTCGGCGGTCAGTCCGATCGAGGCGGCGCCGTCGGCGGCCTGTGTCACCAGCGGCGTCACCGTGACGAGCATGGTCGCCTTCGCGTCGGTGAGTTGCTTGGCGATGTCCTTGGCCGTGAAGAGCGCATTCAACGTGGTCGCGGTGGCGCCTGCACGCAGAATGCCGTGGAAGGCGATCGCGAACGCCGAACTGTTGGGTGCGAGCAGGCCGACGACGTCGCCGACGCCGATACCGCGTTCGGCCAGCGCGCCGGCGAAGGCGTCGATGCGGGCGACCATGTCGCGGTACGTCGTCTCGGTGCCGGACTTGGCGTCCGCCAACGCAATGCGATCGGCATCCTCGTCGTCGAGGTCGGCGAACAGATAGTCGTAGATGCTCGTGGTGGGGATCTGGACCTGGGGGAAGGGGCTCGAGAAACTCATCGTGTCTCCGATCGAACCATGGCCCGGCTGGCGGTTGTCAACGTCCGTCGAGTTCCGCGATCAGCTTCGCGGATGCGACGAGCCGGAAGGACGCGTCGACCAGCTCCCGCACCTCGTCCCAGTCGACCTCGGCGGCGGTGAAGTCGAGGCCGAGCCAGCCGGACGCTCCGATGTAGGCCGGGTAGTAGAAGCGGGCGTCCTGCGCGAGCGCTGCACGCTCGGCGTCGTCGACCTTGACCAGCATCGAGTACGGGTAACGCACCATCTCGCCCTCGGCTGCGACGTGTCCCGGCGGACGCGTGACCTTCGAGCTACCGCCGTAGCTGGCGAACATCTTCGTCGCGAAGAACCCCGGCCTGCCATGCGACACCTTCTCGTAGGCGTCCGGAAGGGCGAGGGCGATGGAACGCAGCTCGGCAAGCCCGGGATCGTCGTGACCGAACATGACCGGATGGGGCACGGAGCGAATCATATCGATCGGGCTGCCGACGTCCGGACCTTGTCGGCGGGCTCGGCTAGCCTGCCAACGTGACCTCACCCGACGCCGACATCCGTCGCGAGTGGCAGCAGTTGGCCGACGAGGTGCGCGGCCACCAGTTCCGCTATTACGTCAAGGACGCACCGATCGTCTCCGACGGTGAGTTCGACCGGCTGCTCGGTGAGCTGACCGCACTGGAGGAGCAGTACCCCGAGCTGCGCACGCCCGATTCGCCGACGCAACTCGTCGGCGGGGCGGGCTTCGCCACCGACTTCAGCTCGGCCGATCACCTCGAGCGGATGTTGAGTCTCGACAACGCGTTCGATCCCGAGGAGTTGTCCGCGTGGGCGGCGCGGTTGACGGGAGAGATCGGCGCCGACCCAGAGTTCCTGTGCGAATTGAAGATCGACGGGGTGGCGCTCGCGCTGGTGTACCGCGACGGCGTCCTGGTCCGCGCCGCGACCCGCGGTGACGGACGCACCGGCGAGGACGTGACGTTGAACGCGCGCACCATCGACGACATCCCGGAACGTCTGGTGCACAGCGACGACTACCCCGTTCCCGGTGTGCTCGAGGTGCGTGGCGAGGTGTTCTTTCGCCTTGCCGACTTCGAGGTTCTCAATGCGGGTCTCGTCGCCGACGGCAAGGCACCGTTCGCGAACCCGCGCAACAGCGCCGCCGGGTCGCTGCGTCAGAAGAATCCCGCGGTGACGGCGCGGCGCAGGCTGCGGATGATCTGTCACGGTCTGGGCCGGGCCGAAGGCTTCAGTCCCGCGACCCTGCACGACGCCTACCTGGCGCTCAAGGCGTGGGGACTGCCGGTGTCGGATCACACCACGCGCGTCAGAGGCATCGACGCGGTGGCCGAGCGCGTCGTCTACTGGGGTGAGCACCGCCACGACGTCGAGCACGAGATCGATGGTCTGGTGGTCAAGGTCGACGACGTCGCACTGCAGCGTCGCCTCGGTGCTACCTCACGTGCCCCCCGCTGGGCTATCGCCTACAAGTACCCGCCGGAGGAGGCCACCACCAAGCTGCTCGACATTCGGGTCAACGTCGGTCGCACGGGTCGCGTCACCCCCTTCGCCTACATGGAGCCGGTCAAGATCGCGGGGTCCACGGTCGGACTCGCGACGCTGCACAACGCCTCGGAGGTCAAGCGCAAGGGCGTGCGCATCGGCGATACGGTCGTGATCCGCAAGGCCGGTGACGTCATCCCCGAGGTGCTCGGACCGGTCGTGGACGTGCGCGACGGGTCGGAGCGCGAATTCGAGATGCCGACGACCTGCCCCGAGTGCGGCACCACCCTGGCCCCTGCGAAGGAGGGCGACGCCGACATTCGGTGTCCCAACTCCAGGACGTGTCCCGCTCAACTGCGCGAGCGGGTGTTCCACGTCGCGGGTCGCGGCGCCTTCGACATCGAGGGGCTGGGCTACGAGGCGAGCATCGCCTTGTTGCAGGCGGGTGTGATCACCGACGAGGGTGACCTCTTCACGCTCACCGCCGACGACCTGCTGCGCACGGAACTGTTCACCACGCAGAAGGGCGAGCTGTCGGCGAACGGGAAACGCTTGCTCGCCAACCTCGACAAGGCCAAGCAACAGGCGTTGTGGCGGGTGCTGGTGGCGCTGTCCATCCGGCACGTCGGACCGACGGCCGCCCGTGCGCTTGCGAGCGAGTTCGGCAGCCTCGAGTCGATCGAGGCGGCCTCCGAGGAGCAACTCGCCGCCAGCGAGGGAGTCGGCCCGACGATCGCCGCCGCGGTGATCGATTGGTTCGCCGTCGACTGGCACCGCGCCATCGTCGAGAAGTGGCGTGCGGCAGGCGTTCGCATGCACGACGAACGCGACGCCAGTATCGCGCGGACGCTGGAGGGTCTGTCCATCGTCGTCACCGGCTCGCTCGCGGGGTTCTCCCGCGACGAGGCCAAGGAGGCGATCCTCGCTCGCGGCGGCAAGGCCGCCGGTTCGGTCTCCAAGAAGACGGCCTACGTCGTGGCGGGGGATGCGCCGGGGTCCAAGTACGACAAGGCAATCGAGCTCGGGGTGCCGGTCCTCGACGAGGACGGGTTCCGGCAGTTGCTGGAGAACGGTCCCGAGGACGTCGCCGACGCCGAGTCGTAGATCAGCGCAGGATCGTCGCCACGATTCCTGAGAGGTAGCCCAGCCGCGCCACTTCGGAGGGGCGGAACGCGGGCCCGCCGGGCCGCCCGAGGATGACCGCGGTGTGATGGTCGCCGAGGGGTGCGGCAGCCAATGTGGTGTCGAAGTCGCGCCAGACCTGAGGTATCCAGTCCGCGGTGCCGTCCAGGGCCTCGGCGTGCTCGAGCGGCAGCCAGGGGGCCGATTCGGCGGCGGTCTCCGGCGCTCCGTGGCTGCCCGCGACGAGTTCCAGCCCGGAGTCATTCAGGCGCAACACCATGCACCAACCGACCCGCAGCACCTTGGGTGCCTCGTCGGCGAGCACCTGAAGCTTGGCCTGCTTGTCGCCTGCGGCCGCGATGTGATCGATCAGCTCCAACTCGCGGTGCGCTTCGAGCAACCCGGTGTGCGGGCGGATGCTGTCGACGTAGACGCCGTTGAGCGTCTCGGCGGCCGTGATGAGCATGTCGGGCATGGCCCCGGGAGGAAGCTCGACCACGAGGTCGTCGACGGCGTAGCCGGCCGTGCGCTCGACGACGTCGAGGGACAGGATGTCGGCGCCCACGGAGCCCAGTGCCACGGCCAGGGAGCCCAGGCTGCCCGGCCGGTCCTCGAGCTCGACCCGGAGCAGATATGACGGCACGGGCAACACTGTTTCATGCGCAGTAGGGCCGCAGCGACTCGGAAACCCATGCGTTCGTCCCCAGCAGCACTCGCGCGCGGCGCCGATCGCCGCAGTGACTAGGCTTCGTGGTCGTGTCGCAGATCTCGCGGGACGACGTCGCCCACCTGGCACGTCTGGCCCGGCTCACCCTCACCGATGGCGAACTGGACAGCTTCGCCGGCCAACTCGATGCCATCCTGGAGCACGTCGGTGCGATCCAGGCCGTCGACGTCACCGGCGTCGAGGCCACCGACAATCCACTGAAGGACGTCAACGTCACGCGACCCGACGCCGTAGCGCCCAGCTTGACGCAGGAGCAGGCGCTGGCCGCCGCACCGAACGCCGTCGACGGCCGCTTCGCCGTGCCGCGGATTCTGGGAGAGGCCGAATGAGCAGCGACCTCATTCGTCTCGACGCGGCGACGCTGGGCGCCAAGATCGCGGCCAAGGACGTCAGTTCGACCGAGGTGACCCAGGCGCACCTCGACCAGATCGCCGCCACCGACGATCGTTACCACGCGTTTCTGCACGTCGCGGGGGACGCGGCGCTGGCCGAGGCGGGCCGGATCGATGCGGCGGTGGCTGCAGGGGAGACGCTGCCGTCGCCCCTGGCGGGCGTGCCGCTGGCGCTCAAGGACGTCTTCACCACCGTCGACATGCCGACGACGTGCGGCTCCAAGATTCTCGAGGGCTGGCGTTCGCCGTACGACGCGACGGTGACCGCGCGACTGCGCGCGGCGGGCATACCGATCCTGGGCAAGACCAACATGGACGAGTTCGCGATGGGCAGCTCCACGGAGAACTCCGCCTACGGACCGACCCGCAACCCGTGGGACGTCGAGCGGGTGCCCGGTGGCTCGGGTGGAGGTAGTGCCGCGGCGCTCGCCGCCTTCCAGGCCCCGCTTGCCATGGGTTCGGACACCGGTGGCTCGATCCGCCAGCCCGCGGCACTGACGGCAACGGTCGGCGTCAAGCCCACGTACGGAACCGTGTCGCGCTACGGCCTCATCGCGTGCGCGTCATCCCTGGATCAGGGTGGGCCGTGCGCGCGCACGGTGCTCGACACCGCCCTGCTGCACCAGGTCATCGCGGGGCACGACCCGCGCGACTCGACATCGGTGGACGCGCCGGTGCCCGACGTGGTCGCCGCTGCGAAGGCGGGTGCCGTGGGTGATCTCACAGGTGTACGGGTGGGCGTGGTCAAGCAGCTGCGCAGTGGTGCGGGCTACCAGTCGGGGGTGTTGGCGTCGTTCAACGCCGCCGTCGAGCAGCTCACCGCACTCGGCGCGGAGGTCACCG
The DNA here is from genome assembly GCF_016462545.1 of Mycolicibacterium sp. GTDB lineage: Bacteria > Actinomycetota > Actinomycetes > Mycobacteriales > Mycobacteriaceae > Mycobacterium. The sequence goes on from NZ_JAEMTA010000001.1 coordinate 253,548, forward strand.
AGGTCGACTGCCCGAACTTCGACCATTCGATGGCTGCCTACTACCTGATTCTGCCGTCGGAGGTGTCGAGCAACCTCGCGCGTTTCGACGCCATGCGCTACGGCCTGCGGGTCGGCGACGACGGCACCCACAGCGCCGAAGAGGTGATGGCACTGACGCGGGCCGCGGGATTTGGCCCAGAAGTCAAGCGCCGCATCATGATTGGTACCTACGCCCTGTCGGCGGGCTATTACGACGCGTACTACAACCAGGCGCAGAAGGTGCGGACGCTGATCGCTCGGGATCTCGAGCGGGCCTATCAGAGCGTCGACGTGCTGGTGTCGCCGGCCACCCCGTCCACGGCGTTCCGCCTGGGGGAGAAGGTCGACGACCCGCTCGCGATGTACCTCTTCGACCTCTGCACGCTGCCGCTGAACCTGGCCGGGCACTGCGGGATGTCGGTGCCCTCGGGCCTGTCGCAGGATGACCAATTGCCGGTCGGCCTGCAGATCATGGCCCCCGCACTCGCCGACGACAGGCTCTACCGCGTGGGCGCTGCGTACGAAGCGGCTCGCGGTCCGCTGCCGACCGCGATCTGACGGGGGAAGATAGTCGCATGCGGATTGGAGTTCTCACCGGCGGCGGCGACTGTCCCGGCCTGAATGCGGTCATCAGGGCTGTGGTGCGCACCAGTGATGCGCGCTATGGCTCGTCGGTGGTGGGCTTCCTCGACGGCTGGCGGGGCCTGCTGGAGGACCGGCGCGTTCAGTTGAAGAACGACGACCGCAACGACCGGCTGCTCGCCAAGGGCGGGACCATGCTGGGTACTGCGCGGGTCAACCCGGAGAAGCTGCGCGCCGGCCTCGACCAGATCAAGCAGACGCTCGAGGACAACGGCATCGACGTGCTGATCCCCATCGGCGGCGAAGGCACGCTGACGGCGGCGCACTGGCTGTCCGAGGAGAACGTGCCGGTGGTCGGGGTGCCCAAGACCATCGACAACGACATCGACTGCACCGACGTCACGTTCGGCTTCGACACCGCACTGACCGTCGCCACCGAGGCCATCGACCGGCTCCACAGCACCGCGGAGTCTCACCAGCGGGTCATGCTCGTCGAGGTGATGGGCAGGCATGCCGGATGGATCGCGTTGAGCGCGGGCATGGCCTCCGGTGCCCACATGACGTTGATCCCCGAGCAGCCCTTCGACGTCGAGGAAGTCTGCCGCCTGGTGAAGTCGCGCTTTCAGCGCGGAGACTCACACTTCATCTGCGTGGTCGCCGAGGGCGCGAAGCCCGCCGAGGGCTCGATGCAGTTGCGTGACGGTGGCATCGACGAGTTCGGCCATCAGCGTTTCACCGGGGTGGCCCAGCAGCTCGCCGTCGAGATCGAGAAGCGGATGAAGAAGGAAGTGCGCACCACGGTGCTCGGACACGTGCAGCGCGGTGGTACGCCGACGCCGTATGACCGGGTGCTGGCCACCCGCTTCGGGGTGAATGCCGCCGATGCCGCGCATGCGGGCGAATACGGAATGATGGTGTCGCTGCGCGGCCAGGACATCGGCCGGGTCGCTCTGGCCGATGCGGTCAAGCAACTCAAGCTGGTGCCGCAGAGTCGCTACGACGACGCCGCCGAGTTCTTCGGCTGAGGTCGACGGCCTCGAGCCGGCGGGGAGATCGCGAGATCGGCCGCGAACGCGATCTGGCAGCAGGCTCGGTGCGGCGGCTCACTAGGATTGACGCATGACTGTCGACACCGCCGAACTGCTCGACTACGACGAGGTCATGGCTCGTTACGAGCCCGTGATGGGCATGGAGGTCCATGTCGAACTGTCGACGGCGACCAAGATGTTCTGCGGGTGCGCCAACCAGTTCGGCGCCGAGCCGAACACCCAGGTCTGCCCGGTCTGCCTCGGGTTGCCCGGATCGTTGCCCGTGGTCAACAAAGCCGCCGTCGAGTCCGCCATCCGCATCGGGCTCGCGTTGAACTGCGACATCGCGCCGTGGGGACGCTTCGCCCGCAAGAACTACTTCTATCCCGATCAGCCCAAGAACTACCAGATCAGCCAGTACGACGAGCCGATCGCGATCAACGGTTACCTCGACGCTCCCCTCGATGACGGCACGACGTGGCGCGTGGAGATCGAGCGCGCCCACATGGAGGAGGACACCGGCAAGCTCACGCACCTCGGGAGCTCCACCGGCCGTATTGCGGGCGCCACGACGTCGCTGCTCGACTTCAACCGGGCCGGGGTGCCACTCGTCGAGATCGTCACCAAGCCCATCGAGGGCGCGGGAGCGCGGGCGCCCGAGATCGCCCGCGCCTACGTCACCGCACTGCGGGATCTGTTGCGCGGCTTGAACGTATCCGACGTGCGGATGGATCAGGGTTCCATGCGCTGCGACGCCAACGTCTCGCTGAAGCTCATCGGTGCAGCCGAGTTCGGCACCCGTACCGAGACGAAGAACGTCAACTCGCTCAAGAGCGTCGAGGTCGCGGTCCGCTACGAGATGCGTCGTCAGGCCGCCGTGCTCGAGTCCGGTGGCGAGATCATTCAGGAGACCCGGCACTTCCACGAGGACGGCTACACCAGCGCGGGCCGTCGCAAGGAGACCGCGGAGGACTACCGGTACTTTCCGGAGCCCGACCTGGAACCCGTCGCGCCCAGCGCCGAGCTGGTCGAGCAACTGCGTGCCACCATTCCGGAGCTACCGTGGTTGCAGCGCAATCGAATTCAGCAGGACTGGGGCATCTCGGACGAGGTGATGCGCGACCTCGTCAACAACGGCGTCATCGACCTCGTCACCGCCACCGTCGCCGCGGGAGCCTCGAGCGAGGCTGCGCGCGCCTGGTGGGGAAACTTCCTGGTGCAGAAGGCCAATGAAGCGGGAATCGAGATCGACGCGCTCGCCATCACGCCGAAGCAGGTCGCCGCGGTGGTGAAGCTCGTCGACGACGGCAAGCTGTCGAACAAGTTGGCTCGCCAGGTGATCGAGGGCGTGCTGGCCGGCGAGGGCGAACCCGAGCAGGTGATGGCCGACCGTGGCCTGGCCGTCGTCCGGGACGATTCGGTGATCCAGGCGGCCGTCGACGAGGCGCTGGCCGCCAACCCCGACATCGCCGAGAAGATCCGCGGCGGCAAGGTGCAGGCCGCCGGTGCGGTGGTCGGCGCCGTCATGAAGGCCACCAAGGGCCAGGCCGACGCCGCCCGCGTGCGCGAACTGGTGTTGGCCGCCTGCGGCGTCGAAGGCTAGGTGTTCTCCGCGTTGGTGCGGGGGAAGCCGCCGCCCTGCGGGAAGAGCGGGAACACGACGTCATCGACCTTGTCGGCGTCGCCGGAGGTTCGGTTCACGGTGCCGCCCCACACGTTGCCGTCGGGCGAGAGCTGCAACGCCCAGGCGTGACCGTGGGTGTCCTGCCGGATCACCTCGGGGTCGCCCGTGACGGCGCCGGTGTCGGGCGCCATGCGGACGGCGACCGTCTGCTTGGTGTTGACCATGTTCACCAGCACGGTGCCGTCAGTGACCGCGCAACCCGCGATCCCCGGCTTGTCCGGCCACGTCCACACGGTCGAGACCACCGAGTCCTTGGTGATGCGTTGAAGTCGGTCACCGGTCGGTGTCCGATCGGTAACGAATAGAGAACCGTCTGCTTCGTCGGCGCACAGCCCCCCGGCGGCGCCTATTCCGCTGAGCGCCGTCGTCGGGGGAGCCTGGTTCACGGTCGTGGGTTGTTCGATGCGGATCAGCTTGCCCGCCAGCGAAGCCGGATCGGACGCCTGAGCCGGGTTGCCCGCGTCGCCGGTGAGCACTTCCAGGGTCGTGGGGCTGGTGAAGATCAGCGCACCCATGTTGCCGGTCGCACCCTTGGGAATCCCGGTCAGGATCGGCTTGGGCACATCCCCATCGGCGATGCGCACGACGCGGTTGTCGGACGGCGTGCTGATGTAGGCGTACATCAGCTTGTCCTGCCCGTAGGTCGGTGACAGCACGATGTCCATCAGGCCGCCGTCGCCGGACGGATCGACGGGAATCACCAGCTTGACGCTGGGTTCGGCGTTGGTCGCGATCTGCTTGACGGCGCCCGTGGTCCGCTCGGCGACGAGTGCCGACTTGCTGTCCGGCCCCATGATGAGCCCGCTGGTGCTCTCCAGGCAGCCCTGCATCACACCCTTCGCGTCGCACACCTTCGGAAACGGCTGGGCGGGCAGCGGTGGAGGTGGCGGTGGGTCCTCGCTCGGGGGCGGCGCCATCTGCGGTTCGGTGGTGAACGGCTGGGACTGATTGTCGTCGAATCGGGCGCAGCCCGACCCAACCAGCAACGCCGCGCACAGCAGCACCAGCACACTCCGCGTCGGCCGGTGCACACTCATGCCCGCCAGATTACGGATCTCTGGGCAGTGCGCGCCACGTCGGTAGGCGCGGCACGCGCTCACGAGCTGGCGAACACCAGCGCGAAAGGACCGCGCCAATCCACGATTCGCAGGTAATGAGCACTTACGCTGGAGAACGTGACCAGTACTTCTCACGATCCGCGCGCATGGCAGAGACCTGAAGACCTCGCCGCACGCCCTGCGTCGGCACGCCTGGTCGACTCGGAGGACGACCTCCCGCCGTCGCCGTATGCAGGCGACTTCGAGACCACCGCAATCCCGCGCTACGACTCGGGCACGCCCAGTCAGGAGCACTCCGGGTACGGGCTCCTCAACGACCCGGAGCCGTTGCCCTACGTCCAGCCGGCGGGCAGGCACCCGGCGCACGCCGCCGAACCGACCGAGATCGAGCCGGACGACGTCGGCAGGACCCAGGAGGCGGGCCGCCGCGGCACGCAGGACCTCGGCCTGATGCTGCTTCGCGTCGGACTCGGCGCGCTACTGATCGCGCACGGCCTGCAAAAGGCGTTCGGCCTGTGGGGCGGTCAGGGCCTCAACGGTTTTCAGCAGTCGCTCGAGGACATGGGCTATCAGTACGCGAACATCCTGACCTACGTCGGGGTCGGTGGTCAGATCGGTGCGGGCGTGCTGCTGGTACTCGGGCTGTTCACCCCGCTCGCCGCAGCCGGCGCGGTCGCCTACCTGATCAATGCGCTGTTGGCGGCCGTCGCGGCGCAGCCCGCCCGCGGCACCTTCACGTTCTTCCTCCCGGACGGACACGAATACCTCGTCATGTTGCTGGTGCTGGCCGCCGCCCTCGTCCTCACCGGCCCGGGCAAGTACGGGTTCGATGCAGGTCGCGGGTGGTCCAGGCGCCCCTTCGTCGGGTCTGCCGTCGCACTGGTTCTCGGCATCGGGGTCGGCGTCGGCGTCTGGGTGCTGCTCAACGGTGCCAACCCGCTCGCCTAGTACCTATTCGTACGGATTGGGCACGCGACCGTCGGTGGCGGCCGTCAGCTGAGGCAGCGTCGCGAAGGTCACCGCGGGCAGTCGTACGTCCGAGCCGTCCTTGAGATGCGCCGACGCCCACGTGCTTCTGTCGAATCGGAGCCCGTCGATCTCGTCCCATGCGACAGTCCGGCTGCCGATCAACGTGCGCGCCGTGACGGTGTGCCGGTCGGCGGTCGTGCGGTAGCGGACGACCGCAACCGATGCTGCGACGGGAATGATCAACAACGCGGTGAACCACTTCGGATTCGCGAGCACGAAGGCCAGCAACCCGAGCGTGAGGAAGCCGACCGCAAGGTGGGCCATCGGCGAGATCTTGATGACGACGGGGGCCGAGGGTGCCGAGGCGGAGGGGGAACTCACGGAACCATTCTTCCACCGGTCCACCTCGCGGCCAGCGCGCATCCCCCGGGGGCGAGGGAATTTGACCTCGGACCAGTGCGGAGGCTACCGTCGCTGGTTATGAAGACCGTCGCAATTCTCGTAGTACTTGGTTCGCGCGTTGGAGCGTAACCCGACTGAGTAACCAGTCAGAGCCTACGAGCCGACGCGCAACCCTCGTGCAGCATCCGCTGACGGGGGTTTTTTGTTGCCCGAGAACATTCACCACCAGACCCCGCACACATTCAACGAGGACGCAGAGGACACCGTGAGCGCACCGACCACGCGACCACCCGAGCCGGGAATCCGCGCCAATGGCACGCCCGCCGGCGTGAGTACGCCCGCACCGCAGCCGAATAAGGTTGCCCCCCAACAAATGACGGGTGCCCAGGCGGTCATCCGGTCGCTCGAGGAACTCGACGTCGAGACCATCTTCGGCATCCCCGGTGGAGCGGTGCTCCCGGTCTACGACCCGCTGTTCGACTCACAGAAGCTTCGGCACGTGCTGGTGCGCCACGAACAGGGTGCCGGTCACGCGGCCAGCGGCTACGCCCATGCGACCGGCAAGGTCGGCGTCATGATGGCCACCTCCGGCCCGGGCGCCACCAACCTCGTCACCCCCCTGGCCGACGCCCAGATGGACTCCATCCCCGTCGTCGCCATCACCGGTCAGGTCGGCCGCGCCCTGATCGGCACGGACGCCTTCCAGGAGGCCGACATCTCCGGCATCACCATGCCGATCACGAAGCACAACTTCCTGGTTCGCCACGGCGACGAGATCGCGCAGGTGATGGCCGAGGCGTTCCACATCGCGAAGTCGGGCCGTCCCGGTGCCGTCCTGGTGGACATCCCCAAGGACGTGCTGCAGGCGCAGTGCACCTTCAGTTGGCCGCCGAAGATCGACCTGCCCGGCTACAAGCCGAACACCAAGCCGCACAGCAGGCAGATCCGCGAGGCCGCCAAGCTGATCGCGGCCTCCCGCAAGCCGGTGCTCTACGTCGGCGGCGGCGTGATCCGCGGTGAGGCGACCGAACAGCTGATGGATCTGGCCGAACTGACCGGCATCCCCGTCGTCACCACGCTGATGGCTCGCGGCGCCTTCCCCGACAGTCATCCGCAGAACCTCGGCATGCCGGGCATGCACGGCACCGTCGCGGCGGTGGGCGCGCTGCAGAAGAGCGACCTGCTGATCGCGCTCGGTACGCGCTTCGACGATCGCGTGACCGGCAAGCTGGACTCGTTCGCCCCCGACGCCAAGGTGATTCACGCCGACATCGACCCCGCCGAGATCGGCAAGAACCGCAACGCCGACGTGCCGATCGTGGGTGACGTGAAGAACGTGATCACCGACCTGCTGGAGGCGCTTCGCCGCGACGGCACGGACTCGGCGACGCTGGATCTCGACACGTGGTGGGAGTACCTGCGTGGCGTGCAGTCGACGTTCCCGCTGAGCTACGGGCCGCAGAGCGACGGCAGCCTGAGCCCCGAGTTCGTGATCGAGTCGCTGGGCCGGATCGCCGGGCCGGACGCGGTGTACGTGGCAGGCGTTGGGCAGCACCAGATGTGGGCCGCGCAGTTCATCAAGTACGAGAACCCGAAGACGTGGCTGAACTCCGGTGGTCTCGGCACGATGGGTTACGCCGTGCCCGCCGCCATGGGCGCCAAGTTCGGCCGTCCCGAGGCCGAGGTGTGGGCCATCGACGGCGATGGCTGCTTCCAGATGACCAATCAGGAGTTGGCGACGTGTGCCGTCGAGGGTGCGCCGATCAAGGTCGCCGTCATCAACAACGGCAACCTCGGCATGGTGCGGCAGTGGCAGACCCTCTTCTACGAGGAGCGCTACAGCCAGACGAACCTGGGCACGCACGGCGGCGTGCGCATCCCCGACTTCCTCAAGCTGGCCGAGGCGCTGGGTTGTGTCGGATTGCGTTGTGAGCGTGCCGAAGACGTCGAGGACGTCATCAACCAGGCCAGGGCGATCAACGACCGCCCCGTGGTGATCGACTTCATCGTCGGCGCCGACGCGCAGGTGTGGCCGATGGTGGCCGCGGGCATGAGCAACGACGAGATCCAGGCGGCCAGGGGCATTCGGCCGCTGTTCGACGACCAGGGCAACGAGGGACACGCATAATGGGCACCGTCACCACCCACACCCTGTCGGTGCTCGTCGAGGACAAGCCAGGTGTGCTCGCGCGCGTGGCGTCGCTGTTCTCGCGCCGCGGCTTCAACATCCAGTCGCTGGCCGTCGGCGCCACCGAGCAGAAGAACCTGTCCCGGATGACGATCGTCGTCTCGGTGGAGGACTTCCCGCTCGAGCAGGTCACCAAGCAGCTCAACAAGCTGATCAACGTGATCAAGATCGTGGAGCAGGACGAGGACAACTCGGTGTCCCGTGAGCTGGCGCTGATCAAGGTCCGCGCCGATGCGACCAGTCGTGGACAGATCATCGAAGCGGTGAACCTGTTCCGCGCCAAGGTCGTCGACGTGTCCGCCGAGTCGCTGGTGGTCGAGGCCACCGGAACGCCCGGCAAGCTGACCGCGCTGCTGAACCTCCTCGAGCCCTACGGCATCAAGGAGATCGCACAGTCCGGCATGGTGACCCTGTCGCGCGGGCCGCGCGGCATCGTCACCAGCAAGTAACTGATTTCGACGAAATATCAAGGAAGAGAAGGAAGTCAAGTGGCAGTTGAGATGTTCTACGACGACGACGCAGACCTGTCGATCATCCAGGGACTCAAGGTCGGCGTCATCGGGTACGGCAGCCAGGGACATGCGCATTCGCTGTCGCTGCGCGATTCCGGCGTCCAGGTGAAGGTCGGACTGAAGGAGGGCTCCAAGTCCCGCGAGAAGGTCACCGAGCAGGGCCTCGAGGTCGACACGCCCGCCGAGGTCGCCAAGTGGGCCGACGTGATCATGCTGCTGGCGCCCGACACCGCGCAGGCGGAGATCTTCAAGAACGACATCGAGCCGAACCTGGTCGCCGGCAACGCGCTGTTCTTCGGCCACGGCCTGAACATCCACTTCGACCTGATCGAGCCCGCCGACGACATCATCGTCGGCATGGTCGCCCCCAAGGGCCCCGGCCACCTGGTGCGCCGCCAGTTCGTCGACGGCAAGGGCGTGCCCTGCCTGATCGCCGTCGACCAGGATCCGACCGGTGAGGGTCAGGCATTGGCGCTGTCCTACGCCAAGGCCATCGGCGGCGCCCGCGCGGGCGTCATCAAGACCACCTTCAAGGAGGAGACCGAAACCGACCTCTTCGGTGAGCAGGCCGTGTTGTGCGGTGGCACCGAGGAATTGGTCAAGGTCGGCTTCGAGGTGATGGTCGAGGCGGGCTATGCCCCCGAAATGGCCTACTTCGAGGTGCTGCACGAGCTCAAGCTCATCGTGGACCTCATGTACGAGGGTGGCATCGCGCGGATGAACTACTCGGTGTCCGACACCGCGGAGTTCGGTGGCTACCTGTCTGGGCCGCGCGTCATCGACGCCGACACCAAGGAGCGCATGCGCGCCATCCTCAAGGACATCCAGGACGGCACGTTCGTCAAGGAACTCGTCGCCAACGTCGAGGGTGGCAACAAGCGTCTGGAGAAGCTGCGCAAGGAGAACGCCGAGCACCCCATCGAGGTCACCGGCAAGAAGCTGCGCGACCTGATGAGCTGGGTCGACCGGCCGATCACCGAAACGGCTTGACCTATTCGCGATTCGTGCACCGCGAGGAGCGCTGAGCGCTCCCGCGTGTGCACGAATCGCTTTAGGGGTGCAGGTTCGGCAGCGTCTTGATGCCGAACTCGCGGCGCAGCATCGTGCGGGCCGCGTAGTAGCCGGCCATACCGTGGACCCCGCCCCCGGGCGGCGCGGCCGACGAGCAGAGGTAGGCCTTCGGAATCGGCGTCGACCACGGATTGAGACGCAGGGTCGGACCGGTGAGCGCGCTGAACATGTTGTTGCCTCCGACGCCGATGTCACCGCCGACCAGATTGGCGTTGTGCTCGGCCAGTCGCGAGGCCGGCACGCTGCGGGCCGCCACCACGATGTCGCGGAACCCAGGTGCGAAGCGTTCGAAGACCTTGGTTACGGCCTCGGCCATGTCGACGTCCGAACCCGCGGGCACGTGGGCGTAGGTCCACAGCGGCCGTCGCCCGGCGGCGTCGATGCGGCCTGGGTCGGCGAGGTGGGGGAGGGCGGCGAGCACCATCGGCCACTCGGCGACGCGGCCGTGGGCGATCTCCTTCTCGGCGAGCGCCATCTGTGCGCGGGTGCCGCCCAGGTGTAGCGTCGGCGCCTGCGCCAGTCGTGGATCGCGCCAGGGGATCTCGCCGGACAGTACGAAGTCGACCTTCGCTACCCCGGGCCCGAACCGGTAGCGGCGCAACGCCTTTGCGTACCGCGGCGGGAGGTCGTCCCCGTAGATCCGCAGTAACGCGGTCGGTGCGGTGTCGTACAGCACGACGCCGTCCGGTGGCCGCGTGATCTCCTCGCCGACCACCAGTTCACCGCCGTGCGCCACCAGGTCGGCGATCAGGGCGTCGGGAATCGCCTGGGACCCGCCGACGGGTATGGGCCATCCCACCGCGTGTCCGAGCGTCGCCAGCATCAGACCCGCGCCGGAGGACACCAGTGACGGCATCTGCGAAATCGTGTGTGCAGCAACGCCACTGAACAACGCCCGGGCATCCTCGCCGTTCAGCAGGCGCCACAGCGGGGTGCCCTGTGCCAGCAGTCGAGGACCGACGTGCAGCGCGGCCGGGATCGACGGCGGGATGGAACGCTTGTCGCCCAGCATGAGGCCGACGACACCCTCGCAGTCGGCGGTGAGCGGCCCGAGGAGGCGCCGCCAGGACGCACCGTCGTCGAGCTCGTCGCACGTGCGGCCGAGGTCGGTATAGCCGATCGCGGCGGGCCGGTCCGGCAGGGGATTGCCGTACGCGATCTCGGGGACGGTCAGCTCTACGCCGCGGGCCCGCAGATCGAACTCGGCGAAGAACGGCGAGGCCAGCGCCAGCGGGTGGACCGCGGAGCAGATGTCATGGCTGATGCCGGAGAACTCGGGGTCGGTCATGGTCCGTGCCCCGCCGCCCGCCGTCGGCTGAGCCTCGACGACGCGCACCGACAAGCCAGCCCGTGCGCAGATCACGGCGGCGCTCAGGCCGTTGGGTCCACTACCGACGACGGTGACGTCCACGTGTGCCTTCCCGGTCGCTGGCTCCTACCCTTCGGAGCCACCTCATTACAGCCCACTACGCTATCCGCGTGAGCCTGCCCGTTGTTTTGATCGCCGACAAACTCGCCGAGTCCACAGTTGCCGCCCTGGGAGACCAGGTCGAGGTGCGCTGGGTCGACGGCCCCGACCGGGAAAAGCTGCTGGCCGCGGTCCCGGAGGCCGACGCTCTACTGGTGCGTTCGGCGACCACGGTCGACGCCGAGGTCATCGCTGCGGCCCCCAAGCTGAAGATCGTCGCCCGTGCCGGGGTCGGGCTGGACAACGTGGACGTCGACGCCGCCACCGCGCGCGGCGTGCTGGTCGTCAACGCGCCGACGTCGAACATCCACAGCGCCGCTGAACACGCCCTGGCGCTGATGCTCGCTGCCGCGCGCCAGATCCCCGCCGCCGACGCGACTCTGCGGGAGCACACCTGGAAGCGCTCGAAGTTCTCCGGCACCGAGATCTTCGGCAAGACGGTCGGGGTGATCGGCCTCGGGCGCATCGGACAGCTCGTCGCGCAGAGGCTGGCCGCGTTCGGCGCCCACATCACCGCCTACGACCCGTATGTGTCGCAGGCCCGCGCTGCGCAGCTCGGCATCGAGCTGTTGACGCTCGACGAACTTCTGGGCCGCGCCGACTTCATCTCGGTTCACCTGCCCAAGACCAAGGAGACGGCGAACCTCATCGGCAAGGAGGCGCTGGCCAAGACCAAGCCCGGCGTCATCATCGTCAACGCCGCCCGCGGCGGGCTGATCGACGAGCAGGCCCTCGCGGACGCCATCACCAGCGGGCACGTCCGTGGTGCCGGGCTGGACGTGTTCTCGACCGAGCCGTGCACGGACAGCCCGCTGTTCGAATTGGCCGAGGTGGTCGTGACCCCGCACCTCGGGGCGTCGACGGCCGAGGCGCAGGACCGGGCAGGCACCGACGTCGCGGCCAGTGTGAAGCTGGCGTTGGCGGGTGAGTTCGTGCCCGATGCCGTCAACGTCGGGGGCGGCGTGGTCGGCGAGGAGGTCGCGCCGTGGCTGGACCTGGTGCGCAAGCTCGGCCTGTTGGTCGGAGCCCTGTCCGCCGAGCTGCCGACGAACCTGTCGGTCCAGGTTCGCGGCGAGCTGGCCTCCGAAGAGGTTGAGGTACTGCGACTTTCCGCGTTGCGCGGGCTGTTCTCCGCCGTCATCGAAGATCAGGTGACGTTCGTGAACGCGCCGTCGCTGGCCGCCGAGCGCGGAGTGGAGGCCGCCATCAGCACGGCACCCGAGAGCCCCAACCATCGCAGCGTCGTCGACGTGCGCGCGGTGGCCGCCGATGGGTCGACGGTCAACGTGGCCGGCACGCTGTCGGGACCGCAGCAGGTGCAGAAGGTGGTTCAGATCAACGGGCGGAACCTGGATCTGCGCGCCGAGGGCGTGAACCTGATCATCAACTACAGCGATCAGCCGGGAGCGCTCGGCACGATCGGCACCCGACTCGGCGGCGCCGGGGTGAACATCCTGGCCGCCCAGCTCAGTCAGGACGCGGACGGCGAGGGAGCCACGATCATGCTGCGACTCGACCGAATGGTGCCCGACGACGTGCTGAGCGCACTCGGCGCCGACGTGGCGGCCACGACGCTGGAACTGGTGGACCTGTCGTGAAATTGGCCGTCATCGCCGGCGACGGCATCGGACCGGAAGTCATCGACGAAGCCCTCAAGGTGCTCGACGTCGTCACCCCCGGCGTCGAGAAGACCACCTACGACGTGGGAGCCCGGCGCTACCACGCCACGGGTGAGGTCATGCCCGACGGACTGGTCGACGAGCTCCGGACGCACGACGCAATCCTGTTGGGCGCCATCGGCGATCCCTCGGTGCCCAGCGGCGTGCTCGAGCGGGGACTGCTGCTGCGGATGCGGTTCGAGCTCGACCACCACGTCAACTTGCGGCCCTCCAAGCTCTACCCGGGGGTGAGCAGCCCGCTCGGCGACGTGGACATCGACTTCGTCGTCGTGCGCGAGGGCACCGAAGGTCCCTATACGGGAACCGGCGGGGCGATTCGCGCGGGTACTTCCCACGAGGTGGCCACCGAGGTGAGCCTGAACACCGCGTTCGGCGTCGAACGCGTCGTGCGCGATGCGTTCGCAAGGGCCTCGACACGGCGCAAGCATCTGACCCTGGTGCACAAGACGAACGTGCTCGCGTTCGCGGGTAAATTGTGGTCGCGCATCGTGACCGAGGTCGGCCGTGAATTCCCCGACGTCGAGGTCGCCTACCAGCACATCGACGCGGCGACCATTCACATGGTCACCGACCCGGGCCGCTTCGACGTCATCGTGACCGACAACCTGTTCGGCGACATCATCACCGATCTGGCCGCGGCGGTCTCCGGTGGCATCGGGCTGGCTGCCAGCGGCAACATCGATGCGACACGCACCAATCCGTCGATGTTCGAACCGGTGCACGGCAGTGCGCCCGACATCGCAGGCAAGGGAATCGCCGATCCCACGGCGGCCGTCATGTCGGTGGCGCTGCTCCTTGCCCACCTCGGTGACGAGGCGGCCGCGGCGCGGGTCGACAAGGCGGTCTCCGAGCATCTCGCCACCCTGGGCGAGGCGAAGCTGTCGACGTCGGCGGTCGGCGACCGCATCGTAGGTCTGCTGTAGTCGACCGCTAGCGGCCGTGCACCGACTCCACGGTGTACAGGTGCGGGTCGAAACCCTTGGCCAGCGCCGCGGCCAGGCCCATGTGTTCGCGTGCCACCGGATCGGCCAGCATGGCCCGATACGCCTCGGCGGTTTCCCACTGGGCGTAGTTGACGACTCGGGTCCCGTCGGTGCTGACGTGAATGTTGGCCGATACGAACCCGGGGACGTGGCGCATGACCTTTTCGGTGGCATCGTCCAGAAGCGCCGCGAGTTCTGCCGCGTGCTGCGGTTCGACGGTGAACACGTTGATCAGCGTGGCGTGCGGACCGTGGCGGTCGATGGTCGTCACGTGCGTCTCCTTGCGTGTCAGGTTCCTTACATGTTCGACCCTAGCTCAATGTAAGGTTCCTGTCGTGTCCGATCCGGATGTCGAAGGTGGCGCAGGGTATTTGGTCAAGCGCGTTCAGCAGTCGATGCGACGCCGGTGCGATGCCGCGCTGCGCCCGACGGGTCTGTCCATGGCTCAGTACGCGGCGCTGAGGGCACTCGCCGATCATCCGGACGCCTCGGCTTCGGAGTTGGCGAGACTGTGCTTCGTCACCAGGCAATCACTTCACGACCTCCTGGCGGGGCTGCGCTCCTCCGGTCTCGTCCGAGCGGCCGTCAGACCGGGGCCGGGCCGTACTACCGCACTCGCGCTGACGGCTGCTGGTCGTGCGCGCCTGACGGCCAGTCACGAGGCCGTCATCGGCGTGGAAGAGCAGATGGTGCAGGGCCTTTCGGCGACCAGCAGACGGCAGCTAGCCGAACTGCTGGCCATGTGCGCCGAGAATCTCGAGAACGGCCCAGCCGAGTGAGGGCGGGTCCGCCGGCGAAGGTGACGCTGACGCAGCAGTGTTGGCTGTTCGCGATCGGGTCGACGCTCTTCGCCGTCGGCACGGCTCCCGGCTTCTCGCCAGTTGCCGGGGTCGGCGCGGCCAACGTGCTCTGCTTCCTCGGCTCGTGGTTCTTCACCAGTGCGGCCTGGATTCAGCTGGTGCGTTCGGGGCCCGAGGGTAGTGTCGGATGGTATTCGGCGGCAGTACAATTCGGCGGCACGGTGCTCTTCAACGTCAGCACCGGTGCCTCGGTGTGGGCCCACGCGGTGCTGGCCGAGCGCAGGCTGGTCTGGGCCCCGGACGCCACTGGCTCGCTCGCCTTCCTCGTCAGCGCCGCCTTGGGGATCGTCGCCGTCACCGCAGGCGTCGGACGATGGGTGCCGAGGTCGCGAGACTGGCAGGCGCAGTGGATCAACATGATCGGCTGTATCGCCTTCGCCGCCAGTGCCGTCGGAGCGTTCGTCTACAAGACGGGCAGCACCGCCGACGAGGCGCTCGCGAATCTGGGCACCTTCCTCGGCGCGCTGTGCTTCTTCGCCGCGGCGATGCTGGTGTTGCCACGCACCGATCGCGTCACGCCGCCGCGGTGACGAATCCGCCGCGATCGACGGCGACGGCACCGTCCTTGAGCACCAACAGGATATTCTCGGGCTTGCCGACGGATTCGATGTCGGCCAGTGGATCACCCCGTACCACCACCACGTCGGCGATCTTGCCCGCCTCGATGGTGCCGAGTTCGGCTTCCAGGCCGCACAATTCGGCCGACGTCCGCGTTCCCGCCACGATGGCCTGCATCGGCGTGAGGCCGCCGAAGCGGACCAGCAGACCCAACTCCTGAAGGTTGGTGCCGTGGTTGGGGCTCAGCCCGGCATCGGTGCCAAGTGCGATCTTGATCCCTGCGGCAGCAGACGCGGCGACGGCGTCGTGGGCCATCCGGTGCCAGCGCGCACTCTTCTCGCGGGCCGCGGCCGACACGGTGACGTCCGACAACGTCTCCAGGAGTGTGGGCACCAGGAAGATGCCCTGATCCACCATCCGCTTCCGCAACGCGTCGTCGAGCTGGTATCCGTGTTCGATGCTCGTCACTCCCGCCTCGACGGCTGCCTCGATGCCGGCGTAGCCGATGGCGTGGGCGGCCACGCGCTTGTGTCCGTAGGCCTGCGCCTCGGCGACCACCGCGGAGATCATCTCCCTACGCATGCCGAGCCATTCGGGTTGGTCGCTCGGTGAGGCGATGCCACCGCTGGAGGCCACCTTGATGACGTCGGCGCCCGCCGCGATGAGCTCCCGGGTGCGACGGCGGGCCTCGTCGACGCTGTCGACCAACGAACCGCCGACCAGTGGGGTCAGGTCGATGCCGGAGGGCAGATGAAAGTCGGCGTGCCCGGAGGTCTGGCTCATCATGTCGATCGCGACGAGTAGCCGCGGACCCGCCACCAATCCGTCGGCGACGGCCTGGCGCACCCCGGCGTCGACGCCCATGAGGTCGCGGGCCGTCGTGACCCCGTTGTGCAGGGTGACCCGCAGGCGCTCGACGAGTTGAAAGTAGTGGTACGACAACGGATGTAGGACTCGGTCCAAGGGGAGGCCGCCTGAGCCGGGCAGCCCGAGGTGGACGTGGCAGTCGAAGAAGCCGGGGCAGATCGTGTTGCCTGCCAGGTCGATCCGCGTCGGCGGCGTCGCGGCCGTTGGCGTCGGAAGGTCCTTCTCGGGCCCGGCCCAGGCGATCTTTCCGTCGTCGATCAGGACGGCGGCGGACGAGACCGGAGTGCCTCCGGTGCCGTCGACGAGGGTGGCGTTGTGAAGCAGTAGCGATGGCATCGGTTCGACTTCACCAGTCGGCTCGATTCTTCGCAAGGGATTCGAGGTGGTTCAGCCGGTCGGCTGCCGACTCCGTAGCGGGTCTGCGTCGACGGGCACCAGTGGCAGCGCGATCAACGGGAACAACGCGCACACGGCGAACGCCAGGGGGAATCCGGCGGCGGTGATCAGTGCTCCGAATGCCGGAGGCACGATCCCCGTCGTCAGCAACTGGGTGGTGTTCTGGGTGCCGAGCGCGCGGCCACTCCAGAACGGACCCGCGATCTCGGCGATCGCCGTGAATGCCAGCCCGTTGTCGGACACGGTGACGACGGATGCGACCACGATCAGCGCTACGGACATCGGCGAGTGGATCAGATCGGTGACGGCGAGAAGGCCCATCGCAGCGGATGCTCCGATGGCGATGGTCCGGATCGGTTGCAGCCGTGAACCGGTCATGTCGGACCACTTGCCAGCGGCGATCCGGCCCGCGGCACCGAGCACCTGTGCGACGGTGACCAACGCGCCTGCTGACACCGCCGACCATCCACGATCGGTCATCAGCCACACCAGGGTGAACGTCCAGACCAGGCTCTGTGGCGCGACGAGGAGCACCGAGACGGCATGGATGCGCCACAGTGTGGACGATCCACGATAGGGATTCGCAAGCGTGTCGGCGTGCGCCTCCGCACGCGGTGGGCGTGGTGGATCGAGTACGCCGACCACGCTGATGACCGCCGCCGCGGCGCAGACGATCGCAGGGAACATCAGGGCCGCGGTCACGCCGCGAACCTCGGCCAGCTGGGGAATCACCAACGCGCCCAAGCCAACTCCGAGAGGTGTCGCGGTCTGGCGAATCCCCATCACCAGGCCACGCTGGTGTGGAGGAAACCAACCGACCACCAGACGACCGCTGGCGGAGTTGCTGCTCGCCGCCGCCATGCCGCCGAGGAAGAGGAACACGCCGACCGTGACGAGGGAGTGCGAGAAGGCGGCGGCGAGGGCGGCGGCCGCGGTCAGCGCCGAGCCGACGGTCAACACCAGGCGTTCGCCGAATCTGTCGACGATGTAGCCCCAGGCGATCAGCGTGGTGACCATGCCGAAACTCGGCAGCGCCGACATGAGACCCGCCTCGGCGAGGTCGAGTCCGCGCTCGGTGTGCAACGTGGGAATGAGGAACGCCACACCGTTGATGAAGACATTGGCGCAGAGGGTGGCGGTGAGGGCGATCACCAGCATCGACCACCGGCGGGCCGTGCCGATCGTCGATGTCCTCACGATTTCCATGGTGGCACGTGAATCTCAACATGCTAAATTTCAATCCCACGATGTGGAACCAGCGCACCGGGGCCGCTACCGTGGACTCATGAGATTCACCCGACCCGCAGGTGTGCTCGTGACGACATTGGTGGCCGTGATGGGCGCCGTCGCGGGGCCGGCCGTCGCCCACGCCGAAACGCCGAACTGGTCGGGAATCGACGCGAGGAACTACGGCGGCGACATCCCCGCGCCGGGGCACCTCATCACCGAGGCGCCGCTGGATCCGGCGTTGTCCATCGATGGTGCTGCGCGCGCCGAGCGGATCCTGTATTCGACCGTGGACCAACACGGCGCGCCCGCCGTCAGCACCGCGGCTGTGTTCGTGCCGAAGGGCGTTGCGCCGCAGGGTGGTTGGCCGATCATCGCCTGGGCGCACGGGACGGTCGGCCTCGGCGACGACTGCACGCCCTCGGCATTGCCGCGAAGCGCACGGGACGACGAGTATCTGTCCCACTGGCTCGATCAGGGTTATGTGGTCGTCGGCTCCGACTACGTCGGTCTGGGCACTCCGGGGCTGATGAGCTATCTCAACGGTGAGTCCACCGCACGGGCAATCGTGGACTCGGTGATCGCCGTGCACGATACCGATCTGCCGCTCTCGCCCCGGTGGGCGATCGTCGGACAGTCCCAAGGCGGCGCCGCGGCCGTGAATAGCGCCCACCGCGCGACCGAGTTGAGCCGTGGAACCGGTCTGGACTACCGCGGTGTGGTGGCCACCGGCACTCCGGCGAACATCGAGGACATCGTGAAGCGCGCCGGGCCCGACATGGCGCTGCCCCCCGGTCTCGGTCCCGCAGCCAACAGCTACACCGCCTACATCCTGGCCGGATTCTCCGAAGCTCGCCCCGATCTCGACGTCGACCGCGTCTTGACCCCCGCCGGTCGGGCGGCGGTGCAGCAGGCCGAGACGTTGTGCAAGCCCGAGTTGGACGAGGCGCTGGCCGCGATGACCCCAACCCAGTTCTTCGCCGCGCCCATCTCCGACCTGCCGGGTGTGGACGACGCGCTGGATCGCTACATGGGCACCCCCGTGGCCGGTTACGACAGACCTGTCTTCCTCGGCGTCGGTCTACTCGACCGCGACGTGCCACCGTCGTCGACACTGACCTTCTACGACGAACTGACGGCCAACGACCAACCCGTCGAGCTGAGGGTGTATCCGGATGCGGATCACAGCGGCGCCGTGCTCGCCTCGCTTCCCGACTCGACCCCGTTCCTCCGGAATGCATTCGAGCGAAACTGATTGCGTGACAATCAGATACCCCTCCGTCGCGCCGAGGCGAGGGAGGGGCATCTGCGGGTGAATCGTCAGCTCGCGTCTGAGCCCGTCGAGCCCGAGGACGCGTCCTTCTTCGGCTCTCCGGCCTTCTTGGCCGAGTCATTGGAGGTCGAGGACGGCTTGGCGGCCGAGGCCGGCCTGCTGGACTCGCTCGCGCCGTTCGAGGTCGACGAGGAAACAGACGTCGACGTTTCGCCGGCCTCCGACGACGTGGGACTCGACGTCTTGGGGCTCGACGTCTTGGGGCTCGACGTCTTGGGTGTCGAGGTCTGAGACGTCGACGTCTTCGGTGTCGACGTCTTCGGTGTCGAGGCCGAGGCGCTCTCCGGCGTCGAGTTCGACGTCGTGTCACTGGCGGCGTTCGTCGCGCTGCCGGTGGACGTATCGCTCGTCGTCGATTCCGTCGCCGCATTCGAAGTCGCCCCCGAAGTCGCGGTGGCGACCGCAGGCCCGTCGGGCGCGGCGGCGACCGGTTCGGTCGCCACGGACTCAGGTTCGGTGGTGCTGGCCGCCGCTTCGACGGGGGTCGTCTCGGCAGTCTTCGCCGGCTGGTTGGGGGTCGTGGTCTCCGAGGGTGCGGCCGATAGGCTGACCAGCTTCGACGCCGTGGGCAGCGCTGCCGCCGCACTCACTGCCGGTTCCGCCACACTCACCGGCGGTGCAGGCGCACCCAAGGCCTGCGCGATGGTGTCCCGCGCGTTGAGCACCGCCGCTATCAGGCCACCGGCGAAGCCGGCGCCGGGGCTAAGAATCCCGACGGTGTTCGCAGGGGCGTATCCGTTGAGGAACGCATTGGTGAGTGCGGCGGGGGCGTTGATGAGCGCGCTCACCGCACCCACCAGATCTCCCGCCCGCAAGGCGTCGACAACGGCTTGACCGGTATCGCCAAACGAGTAGACGACGCCCGCCAATGGAGAAATCGCGGCAAGTCCGACGGGTAGCAAGACATTCGGAATGGCAGTGACTACGTTTGCGAAATTCTGGACGGTGTCGGAGATGATTGTTGGAAGCGAAAGAAGGCTTATAGCGGGAGCGAGAATTAGTCCGACTCCAGCTTGAAAGAGCGTCGTCACTGCCGCACTGAATTGGCCTGCCGCGAATTGCTGAGCGGCTGTGAGGGCCGCAGTTGGAAGCGCGGTGACCTGCCCGACGAGGCCGCCTGCGGTATTTGCCAGTGCGTTCGACAGGGTCGTTGCGTTCGCCAACTGGTTCGCGAGTATCTGCTGCAGGATGGGTGCCGGATCGTTCTGGAACTGCTGTCCCAGCGCTGCGACGTTGGCGAATGTCGTCTGAACGACCTGTGCCCACTCGGTGATCGGGTTGGCCAGAGCGGCGAGCTGGACGGCCGCCGACGACACGTGGATCGTGGGCAGGTGGACTTCCGGCGGCGGTACCGAGATCGGTGCGGCGACGATGGCGCTCGCGCCGACGATCGCCACTCCGGTGGCGATGTATGAACGGACAGCTACGTGCACTGGCATTTCTCTCCTCGAATCGAACGTCCTGACTCACGGGACCGTAGCGGAACTTACCGGTGAGTAAGTGGTGAATGGAGAAGCAAATCTTCGCGTCGAATCGGCCGCCGGCAATGGCGCGTCAATGCAATTGATGGCGGTGAAGTTGCTATTCATCCCAGCGGTTTGTGTCATGGGCTAACTACCGATGTCGCGGCGGCGGCAGAGCGCTCGGGGAGTGACCCTACTCGTCGGTAAGGTAGTCGACTTTGCTGCTCCTGACGCAGAGGTAAATTCTGCGTAAACCGCAGTGCGTGAGGACTCTGGCTACGTTTGCAGCAGGTGCCCAATACGGATTCCTGCATGTCGTGGCGCGTCATGCCGCCGTGGCAACGTCAGTACGCCGACTGTCAGAAGTTGTCTGCAGGGGCGCGCGCCGACGAGGCGTTCGCGACGTCATGTAGGCGGCGGCCCGGGGTGTCCTAGGCTGTGAAAAATGCGCCTCGGTCGAATTGCCAGCCCAGACGGGGTCGCCTTCGTGAGCATCGAAGGCGATCCAGCTTCAGACGCGGTCGCCCGCGAGATCGCCGAGCACCCGTTCGGCAACCCCACCTTCACCGGCCGGTCGTGGCCGCTGGCCGACGTCCGCCTTCTCGCGCCGATCCTGGCCAGCAAGGTCGTCTGCATGGGCAAGAACTACGCCGCCCACGCCGCGGAAATGGGCGGGGAAGCGCCCGAGGATCCGGTGATCTTCCTCAAACCCAACACCGCGATCATCGGACCCAACGTGCCGATTCAGCTTCCAGCAGACGCCCATCCGGTGCACCACGAGGGGGAGCTGGCCGCCGTCATCGGCAGACCGTGCAAGGACGTGCCTGCGTCGAAGGCCGCCGAGAACATCCTTGGGTACACCATCGCCAACGACGTGTCCGCGCGCGATCAACAGAAGAAGGATGGCCAGTGGATGCGGGCGAAGGGGCATGACACCTTCTGTCCGGTCGGTCCGTGGATCGATACCGACGTGAACCCGTTCGACCTCGACATCCGCACCGAGGTGAACGGTCAGGTTCGCCAGAGCAGCAACACATCGCTGATGATCCACGACATCGGCGCCATCATCGAGTGGGCGTCGGCCGTGATGACCCTGCTGCCGGGTGACCTGATCCTCACCGGAACGCCCGAGGGCGTCGGCCCCATCGAGGACGGGGACACGGTGAGCATCACCATCGAGGGCATTGGAACGCTCACCAATCCCGTTGTGCGCAAGGGAAAGTCATGACATCACCGACTTCTGAGGTACGGGTTCGGTTCTGCCCATCACCGACGGGAACCCCCCACGTCGGGCTGGTGCGCACGGCACTGTTCAACTGGGCCTACGCGCGTCACACCGGCGGCACCTTCGTCTTTCGCATCGAAGACACCGACGCCGCCCGCGACAGCGCGGAGAGCTACGCCGCCATCCTCGATGCGCTGCGCTGGCTCGGGCTCGACTGGGATGAGGGCCCCGAGGTCGGCGGCCCGCACGCGCCGTACCGACAGTCGGAACGCAGTGAGATCTACCGCGACGTCGTCGCCCGGCTACTCGCCGCGGGCGAGGTCTACGAGGCGTACTCCACGGCCGAGGAGGTCGAGGCGCGCCACGTCGCCGCGGGTCGAAATCCGAAGCTGGGCTACGACAATCACGACCGCACGCTCACCGACGCCGAGCGGGCCGGGTTCATCGCCGAGGGGCGCAAGCCGGTACTGCGGTTGCGGATGCCCGACGAGGACCTGACGTGGAACGACCTGGTTCGTGGGCCGACGACGTTCGCCGCGGGCACGGTGCCGGACTTCGCCATCACGCGCGGTAGCGGAGATCCGTTGTACACCTTGGTCAACCCCGTCGACGACGCCCTCATGAAGATCACCCACGTGCTTCGCGGCGAGGACATCCTCCCGTCGACCCCTCGGCAGATCGCGCTCTATCGAGCACTCATGCGGATCGGTGTCGCCGATCGGGTACCCGAATTCGCACATCTGCCAAGTGTTCTCGGTGACGGCAACAAGAAGCTCTCCAAGCGCGACCCGCAGTCGAATCTCTTCCTGCACCGCGACCGCGGCTTCATTCCCGAAGGTCTACTGAACTATCTCGCCCTGCTGGGCTGGGGCATCGCCGACGACCACGACCTGTTCAGCCTCGACGAGATGGTGGCGGCCTTCGACGTCAAGGACGTCAACTCCAATCCCGCCCGCTTCGACCAGAAGAAGGCCGACGCGATCAACGCCGAACACATCCGCATGCTCGACCCCGGCGATTTCACCGCGCGCCT
Organism: Mycolicibacterium sp.; assembly: GCF_016462545.1. Taxonomy (GTDB): domain Bacteria; phylum Actinomycetota; class Actinomycetes; order Mycobacteriales; family Mycobacteriaceae; genus Mycobacterium. The sequence goes on from NZ_JAEMTA010000001.1 coordinate 276,154, forward strand.
GCGCGACTACTTCGTCGCCCACGGCCACGACACGGGACTGGACGACGCCGGCTTCGCCACCGCGGCCGAACTGGTGCAGACGCGCGTCGTCGTGCTCGGTGATGCGTGGGAGTTGTTGAAGTTCCTCGACGACGGGTCCTATGCGCTCGACGAGAAGTCCGCGGCCAAGGAGTTGCGCAGCGAGGCGCTACCGGTGCTCGACGCGACGCTCGCCGCATTGGGGACAGTGGGCGAGTGGACCACCTCGAACATCGAGGCGGCGCTCAAGACGGCCCTGCTGGAGACCCTCGAGCTCAAGCCGCGCAAGGCCTTCGGTCCGATCCGGGTGGCCGTCACCGGCGCCTCGGTCAGCCCCCCGCTGTTCGAGTCGATGGAACTGCTGGGCCGCGACCGCAGTGTGGACCGGTTGCGACGGGCTCGTGACCACGCCGCCGCGGAGGCGTGAATTCGGGCGCTGAAATCTTTGGTAGTGTGCTCGACGGTCGAAGAAAGCAACGACTGGTTCGCGCCAGTAGATGTTCGACCGGCGACAAGCCCGTGACCAGCGGTTATGGGCCGCCAATGGGGTATGGTGTAATTGGCAACACAGCGGTTTCTGGTACCGCCATTCTAGGTTCGAGTCCTGGTACCCCAGCGGAGATGAGCGCTTGCGCGAAGAACATCGAGCGTGAGCCGAGTGATTAGGTCAGTCTTCACGGGCTGAGCTATGCTCATCGTCCGGATTGAGTTCTAGCCCCCGTCGTCTAGCGGCCTAGGACGCCGCCCTCTCACGGCGGTAGCGTGGGTTCGAATCCCATCGGGGGTACCAAGGGGTCTACAGAAATCCCATGTGGTGACGACTGGTTCCCACCGCGGGGCCAGGATCGGTGCGCAGCGTGCCGGCCAGCAGTTCGGAATAGACGTCCCGAAAGTCCGTGGTGGTCTTCAGGTCACCGTCGGTCAGATCGGTGAGGCTCGGATCGTCACCGTAGAACCCGCCCTTGACAGGTTGGCCGAGTATCAGCACGGGACCCGACGTGCCGTGGTCGGTGCCCTGTGACGCGTTCGCCGCGACGCGTCGGCCGAACTCCGAGTAGACCATCACCACGACGTTCTTGCCGTAGACGTTTGAGTGCATCTGCCGCACGAACGGTGCGACCGCGTCATCGACCTTCTGCAGCAACTGCTGCTGCGTGCCGCGTTCGTCGGCATGGGTGTCGAATCCGGAGAGCTGCACCATGTACACCTGGGTCGGAACGGCCGCGCGCACGCACGTGGCGACCAACTCAAGGTCCTTGGCCAACTGATTGACACTCGCGCCCGGGACCGATCCCGGTTGGAACCTTTCCGTGAACTGCTGGAACGTACCGTCCGTCTGGTCGCTCGCGCGGTAGGAGGCGCAGACGTTCGCCATGGCCCGGGTGTCGGACGGATCATCGGAACCAAGGGCGGCCAGCGTGGCATTCCAGTCCGCCGGCACCGACGGGATGGCGGCGGAAAGTGCGGCCGCGGCGTGCCTTTCGCCGACGGCCATCGGCATGAGCACCGCGCCGATGTTGACCGCACGCAGCGGATCGTCACCGGTGGCGTCGAGCCAGCGGCCGATCCATCCGGTGGGGACGGGTCGTTCCGGCGACGCGGTCTGCCAGATGTCCATCGAGCGGAAGTGACTGTGGTCCTGATTCGGGTACCCCACGCCGCGGACGATGGCGAGTTGCTTGCTCTGCCAGAGGCTCGACAGCCCGGTGAGCGCCGGATTCAACCCGTACGACGCATCGAGGGGCAGTGTCTCCGACGGTGCGTACGACAGATCGGGACGGGAATCGTGATAGGCGTTGTCTGCGAGCGGGATCACGGTGCTGAGTCCGTCGTTGCCGCCATAGAGCGTGACGATCACGAGAATGCCGTGGTCGGCCTTCATCGGCCGTTCGCGACCGGCATCCAGTAGCTGGGGCAGCGTGATTCCGACGGCGCCGGCCACGCCGACGGCGCCAACTCCCGCGCTGGCGATCAGGAACTTGCGGCGATTGATCTCTGGCATCGGCATGACCGTTACGACACGAGGTATTCGGGAGTGTTGAACGCGGCGGCGACGAGGCGCCGGGGATCCTCGCTGAGCGGCTTCAACGCCGCATGCGAGCGGGCCGACCACTCACCGACTCCGACGAGATAGCCCACGGCGTCGATTCGGGAAGTGATCTTGGCATTCGTGACCGACGTCAGATCGCCCAGCGAAACCAGTCTGTTCGCAGCCCATACGCGGGCGAGCGTGCTGGCGGTGGACAACCAGACCGCTCCGCGCGGCCAGCCGCCGACGTCCGGCGGGTAGAAGGGACGTTGACCCATCACCGCCAGCACCTCGTCGACCTCGACCAGGATGTCCGGGTCGTCGATCGGAACCGAGAGCGTCCGCACGATGCCCATCAGCCATTCGATCGGGGTGTTCACCACGGTTCCGGTGCTGGTGGTGAACTCCGGGTCCAACAGGACTGCCTTCGTGAGCGCCTTGAGGTCCCGCCCCGGCCCGTACGCGGTGACGAGGCGGTCGACGGTCTCGGGCGACGGTGCTGCGTCGGAGGCCAGCAGCCGCCAGAGCTTGCCTGCGATGAAGGGGGCCGAGGTGGGTTGACCGAGGACGACGTCGCAGAATCCGCCATCGTCGAGATTGCCGGTCACGCCGAGCACGGTCTTGTCGGACGAATCGTGGTACTCGGGTGCGACGCCGGTCTCCGTTCCGGTCGTGATGTGGCGGCCGGTGAGTGCCCGTGCGCCCTCGCGAACGTCGGCTTCGGTGTAGCCGTTGGCGTGTCCGAGCGTGAACAACTCCATGAACTCGCGGGACAGATTCTCGTTCGGGGCCCCCTTGGTGTTTCTGATCCCGTCGAGCCAGAGCCCCATGGCCGCATCCGTGAGCATGGCGTAGGCGAGCGTGCGGAAGTCACCGAGCTTGAGGGTGCGCAGCTTCTGGTTCTGCGCCCCCATGTACTCGGCGGCCACTACCTTGTCTGCCGACGTCGCGAAGTGGTTGTGCCACAACAGCGTCAGCTTCTCGTGGATCGGTTGCTCGACCGCGGCCATGCGACGCAGCCACCAGAACTCCAGATCCCGCATCTGGGCGGCGACCTCGCGACTGAAGGCCTCGAGGTCGTTGCTCGTCGAGCTGGGGTTGGGCAGCGGCGGTGTGATCGGCTTCGGCATCGGCGTGGCGACGGCACCCGGATCGGCGTCGGGATCGAGGTCGAGGATTTCGTCCAGATGGGCCGACCATCCGCGGCTCACCACGGCGTCCACCTGAGGACCGGTGGTGCCGAAGCCGATTCGCCGCAACAAGCGAGCGGTGGCGATCCAGTCGCGCGATTGCGACATAGAACGGACCCCCCGTCCGAATCCCTCGAGTACTGCTAGCCCATGCCGACGCCACGCCATCGACGGCTCGTCAGCAGCCCTGGGTCGAGACTACAGTTTGCTGACGGATGATGTCCCTATAACCGTCGGGTGAGTGCCTCGGCGGCTGCGAGCAGATCTGCCGCCCATCGTGCGCCGGGGCGGCGTCCCATCCGATCGATCGGTCCCGAGACGGATACGGCGGCCACCACGGTCCCGCGCGCGTCGCGGACCGGTGCCGACACGCTCGCGACCCCCGGTTCCCGTTCCGCGGCACTCTGCGCCCAACCGCGCTTGCGCACCTCGGCCAAAGTGCGGTCGGTGAACTTGGCCGTCGGAAGGACGGCGTGCTGGGTCGCGGCGTCGCTGTAGGCCAGCAGAACCTTGGCTCCCGATCCGGCCGTCATCGGCAGACGGGTCCCCACCGGCACGGTGTCGCGCAGACCCGCCGGGGGCTCGAGGGCGACGACGCACACCCTCGACATACCCTCGCGCCGATACAGTTGCACGCTCTCCCCGGTGATTTCGCGGAGGCGGGGCAGCACGGCGGCGCTCGCGGCCAGTAGCGGATCGTCGACCTGGCCGGCCAGTTCGTTCAGGGCGGGGCCCAGGCACCATCGGCCCTCGGCATCTCTGGCCAGGAGGCGGTGGACTTCGAGGCCGGTGGCCAGGCGGTGCGCGGTGGCACGCGGCAGGGCGGTGCGTTCGCACAATTCGGCGAGACCGCAAGGCGACTCGGCCACGACGTGCAGTACGGCCACCGCTTTGTCGAGTACGCCGATGCCGCTATCCTGTCTCATAGGGAGATACTAGCGTCCCGCATGTTGAGACGCGCGTCATGAGACCCAGCCACGACATTCGCAGCGCCCTCTGCGGATCGCCCAAAGGAGTTGCACACCGTCATGACTGGAACCCCGGTCACCCCACGCACCATGGCAGAGAAGGTATGGGCCGACCACGTCGTGGTCACCGGCTCCGGAGAAGGCGCCGCGCGCGAACCCGACCTCATCTACATCGATCTGCACCTCGTCCACGAGGTCACCAGCCCGCAGGCGTTCGACGGACTTCGGTTGGCGGGCCGCCCGGTTCGGCGACCCGACCTGACGATCGCCACCGAGGACCACAACGTGCCGACGATCGACATCGACAAGCCGATCGCCGACCCCGTCTCGCGCATCCAGGTCGAGACGTTGCGGCGCAACTGTTCCGAATTCGGCGTCCGCCTCTACCCGATGGGCGACGTCGAGCAGGGCATCGTCCACATCATCGGACCGCAACTGGGCCTCACCCAGCCTGGGATGACGGTCGTCTGCGGCGACAGCCACACCTCGACCCACGGTGCCTTCGGTGCGCTCGCGATGGGCATCGGCACCTCGGAGGTCGAGCACGTGCTCGCCACCCAGACGTTGCCGCTGCGGCCCTTCAAGACCATGGCGGTCAACGTCGACGGCGTCCTGCCCGCGGGCACCAGTGCCAAGGACGTCATCCTCGCGGTGATCGCGAAGATCGGCACCGGTGGCGGCCAGGGGTACGTCATCGAATACCGCGGCAGCGCCATCGAAGCGCTGTCGATGGAGGGCCGGATGACGATCTGCAACATGAGCATCGAGGCCGGTGCGCGAGCGGGCATGGTCGGACCGGACGAGACGACCTTCGAGTATCTGCGCGGTCGTCCGCACGCGCCCACGGGTGCCGACTGGGACGAGGCCGTCGAGGCCTGGAGTCGGTTGCGTACTGACGAGGGAGCTGAATTCGACACCGAGGTCTACCTCGACGCGGCGGCTCTGAGCCCGTTCGTCACGTGGGGAACCAACCCCGGTCAGGGTGTTCCGCTGAGCGACGCGGTGCCCGACCCAGAACTGATGTTCGATGAGGGGGAGCGCACGGCGGCCGAGAAGGCGTTGGCCTACATGGATCTTCAGCCCGGCACCGCGATGCGGGACATAGCCATCGACACGGTGTTCGTCGGCTCGTGCACCAACGGGCGCATCGAGGATCTGCGGGTCGTCGCCGACATCCTGCGGGGCAGGACCATCGCCGAGGGGATGCGAATGCTCGTGGTGCCGGGATCCATGAGGGTACGGGCACAGGCCGAATCAGAGGGCCTCGGTGAGGTCTTCATCGCGGCGGGCGCCGAATGGCGCCAGGCCGGCTGCTCGATGTGCCTCGGCATGAACCCCGATCAGCTCGCGCCGGGGGAGCGCTGCGCCGCGACGTCGAACCGAAACTTCGAGGGCAGGCAGGGCAAGGGCGGGCGCACCCACCTCGTCTCGCCCGCGGTGGCCGCGGCAACTGCGGTCCGCGGCACCCTGTCCTCGCCCGCCGACCTATCCGAGATTCGCTAGGAGACAGCCATGGAAGCCTTTCGCACCCACACCGGTATCGGCGTGCCACTGCGCCGCTCCAACGTCGACACTGACCAGATCATCCCCGCGGTGTACCTGAAGCGGGTCACCCGAACGGGTTTCGAGGACGGACTGTTCGCCGCCTGGCGCAACGATCCCTCGTTCATCCTCAACCTTCCGCCCTTCGACAAGGGTTCGGTTCTGGTGGCGGGCCCCGACTTCGGCACCGGCTCATCGCGCGAGCACGCGGTCTGGGCTCTCATGGATTACGGATTCCGGGTCGTGATCTCCTCGAGGTTCGCCGACATCTTCCGCGGGAATTCGGGCAAGGCGGGGTTTTTAGCCGCCGAAGTCGCCCAAGACGATGTGGAACTCCTGTGGAAGTTGATCGAGCAGCAGCCGGGGTTGGAAATCACTGTGAATCTAGAGGATCGAACCATCGCCGCGGGAACGGTCCTGTTGCCGTTCACGATTGACGACTACACCGCGTGGCGACTGCTCGAGGGACTGGACGACATAGGCCTTACGCTGCGGAAACAGGATGAAATCGCCGCGTTCGAGCAGCGTCGTCCGAGCTGGAAGCCGAGCACGCTGCCGGTCTGACGGCGGGCCGGGCGGGGGTGAAATCGCCCCCAGCAAGCCCGCTTTGGGACCGGCGTACCACCGCCGGTGTGGGGCAACCTGATTGCCGATTCTCACCCCAGCTATCCCTGAAATTGGGCGTGGCTCTTGGAAATCAGCGGTGTAAAGGTTTACCGTAGCTTTCAGTTGGCTCAAGGTGGGCCACTGGCTTCGGAGGTTTTGCATGAACAAGGCAGAGCTCATCGACGTCCTCACGGACAAGTTGGGCACCGATCGTCGGCAGGCGACCGCCGCCGTGGAGAACGTCGTCGACACCATCGTGCGTGCCGTCCACAAGGGCGACAGCGTCACCATCACCGGCTTCGGCGTGTTCGAGCAGCGCCGCCGCGCCGCCCGAGTTGCGCGAAATCCGCGCACCGGTGAGACCGTCAAGGTCAAGCCGACGTCCGTCCCGGCGTTCCGTCCAGGGGCTCAGTTCAAGGCGGTTGTGTCTGGCGCACAGCGTCTCCCATCGGAAGGTCCAGCCGTGAAGCGTGGCGCCACCGCCGCGCCGGCCAAGAAGGTCGCGGCGAAGAAGGTAGCCAAGAAGGCTGCCACCAAGGCTCCGGCCAAGAAGGTCGCCGCCACCAAGGCGCCCGCCAAGAAGGCGGCACCCGTGAAGAAGGCCGTCACCAAGGCTCCGGCCAAGAAGACGACCGCAACGAAGGCGCCGGCCAAGAAGGCTGCGCCGGTCAAGAAGGCGACCACCGCGGTGAAGAAGGCTGCGCCGGTCAAGAAGGCGACCACCGCGGTGAAGAAGGCCGCACCGGTCAAGAAGGCCACCGCTGCCGTCAAGAAGGTCGCCGCCAAGGCGCCCGTCAAGAAGGCCGCCACCAAGGCGCCCGCGAAGAAGGCCCCCGCCAAGAAGGGCCGCAAGTAGCAGCATCCCCGGAATCAGTTCCGGTACAAGGCACGCCGCGGATCGATGATCCGCGGCGTGCTTTCGTGTGGTCTACCGGTCGGCGGCCAGCGGGCTGCCGATGTGGTCGGCCGCGATGAGCTTGTCACCTACCAGCGAGAGCACCCAGGTGCTGCCCTTGCGGTTGCGCGATCTGTCCGGGCGCACGCCGTCGCGGTCGCACCACCACGTGATCAGATCCGGAATCACCTTGCCCTGCGAGCAGATGACCGGGGTCCCATCCGTCTCGGCGATCTCGACGATGCGCCTCCTGGCCGCACCGTGACTGTCGGCGTAGGCCTCCTCGGTGAGCGTCGGCTCGTCGTGGATCGGCACGCCCAACTCCTCGGCGAGGGGCCCGATGGTCTGCTGACACCGCACCCGTGGGGCGGCGTGCACGTCGGTGGCGCCGAACGCCAGCAGCAGGCCCACCAGTGATTCGGCCTGCGCGCGACCGTGCTTGTCCAGCGGTCGCAGGCGGTCGTCGCCCTTGTACCTGGCCTTGGTGCCTGCGGTCCCGTGGCGGACGACGAGGACGGTGCGGGTGTCGGCGGGCTGTGTGACGAAGCGTCGCAGCACCTTCCGATCGTCGGGGTACTGGAGCCGCTTCAATGCGTGCGCGGTGGGAAGCCAGAGCAGTTCGTCGACCTCCTCGTTCGGCGTGAATTCGCCGCCGAGGGTACGAGCCGCCCAGTAGCGCACGTGCTTGACGCCGCCCTCGATGGGATAGCTCACGGCAGCCAGTCGCCGGCCCAACTCCGCTGCGTAGCCGGTCTCCTCGAAGACCTCGCGCACCGCGGTCACCGGTTCCGTCTCGCCCGGATCGACCTTGCCCTTGGGCAGCGACCAGTCGCCGTAGCGGGGGCGGTGCACCACCGCCACCAACGGTTCGTTGGCGTCGTGCATGCCGTCGTCGTCCCGGCGCCACAGCACGGCGCCTGCCGCGAGGATCGGCTTGGTGCCCGCCGACGACGTGGCCTTCTTAGTCACCGCAACTCCTGCAGGTCATTCGGGGACGGGTCAACCCGTCCATCCGCCCCCCCGCGGTGGTCCAGCCCCGACGTCACGGATGCCGGTGACGTTCCATCATCGATACCTGATGGTCGCGCACCGTCTGGCCCTCCTGCGGCGACGCGGTCCAATGTCCGTCGGGGCCAAGTTCCCAGCACCGGGTGGTGGGGTCCATGGCCGAGGTGAACACGTCATTGAGTTGCTCTGCCAAGCGTGGATCCTTCACCTGTGCCATCACCTCGACGCGACGGTCGAGATTACGATGCATCATGTCGGCGCTCCCGATCCAGAACTCATCGATGGCGCGGAAGTGAATGATTCGCGAATGTTCAAGGAACCGGCCGAGAATCGACCGCACGGTGACGTTCTCCGAAAACCCCGGCACACCCGGCCGCAGTGCGCAGATCCCGCGCACCACGACCTCGACCGGCACCCCGGCCTGCGACGCCCGGTACAACGCATCGATGACCTGCTCGTCGACCAACGCGTTGGCCTTCAAGCGAATCCGTGCCTCCGCGCCGCCCCGGTGCGCGGCGATCTCGCGTTCGATGCGTTCGACGATGCCCCTGCGCACGCCGTAGGGGGCCACCAGAAGGTTGCGGTAGGACACCTTTCGCGAGTAGCCCGTCAGTGAATTGAACAGATCCGTGAGGTCCGCGCCGATGTCCGGCGACGCGGTCAGAAGGCCCACGTCCTCGTAGAGGCGGGAGGTCTTCGGGTTGTAGTTGCCGGTTCCGATGTGGCAGTAGCGCCGAATGGTCGAGCCCTCGCGCCGCACCACCAGGCATGTCTTGCAATGGGTTTTCAGCCCGATCAACCCGTACACCACGTGCACGCCCGCCTGCTCCAGCGCGCGCGCCCACTTGATGTTGGCCTGCTCGTCGAATCGCGCCTTGATCTCCACGAGCGCGACGACCTGCTTGCCTGCCTCGGCCGCGTCGATGAGGGCGCTGACGATCGGTGAGTCACCGGAGGTCCGGTACAGCGTCTGCTTGATCGCGAGCACGTTCGGGTCGGCGGCCGCCTGTTCGATGAACCGTTGCACGGTCGTGGAGAAGGAGTCGTAGGGATGGTGAACCAGGACGTCACCGTCGCGCAGTGTCGCGAAGATGCTCTTCGGGGTCTCCCGCTCACCGAAGGCGGGAGGCGTGGCAGGAACGAACGGCGGGTCCTTCAGGTCGGGACGGTCGACGCCGTAGATCTGCCACAGGCACGACAGGTCGAGCAAGCCCGGAACCTCGATGACGTCGCCGGGGTGGACGTCGAGCTCGCGCAGCAGGAGCTCGAGCATGTTCTCCGTCATGTCGTCGGCGACCTCGAGACGAACGGGAGAACCGAAACGCCGCCGCGCGAGTTCGCGTTCCAGTGCCTGCAGCAGGTCCTCGTCGCGGTCCTCCTCGACCTCGAAGTCAGCGTTGCGAGTGATTCGGAAGGCGTGGTGCTCGACGATCTCCAGGCCGGGAAACAGCACCGACAGGAAGGCCGCGATGAGCTCCTCCATCGGCAGGAACCGAATGGCGGCGCCACCCTCGCGGGGACCCAATTCGACGAACCGGTCCACGTTGTCGGGCACCTTGACGCGGGCGAAGTGCTGCGTGCCGTCCTCGGGCTGTCGGACGGTGACCGCCAGGTTCAGGCTGAGGCCGCTGACGAAGGGGAAGGGGTGCGCCGGATCGACCGCGAGTGGGGTCAGCACCGGAAAGACCTGCTCGTGAAAGTACGTGGAGAGACGCGAGCGCTCGTCGTCGTCGAGTTGCGCCCAGGTCACCACGATGATGCCCTCGTCGGCCAGCGCAGGCCGGATCTCCTCCATGAAGACCCCGGCGTGCCGGCTGGCCAGCTGCTGGGTCCGCTCCCCGATGCGACGCAACTGTTCGCGCGGTGACAGACCGTCCGCCGAACGCACCGAAAGTCCCATCTCGTCACGGCGTTTGAGGCCCGCGACGCGGACCATGTAGAACTCGTCGAGGTTCGACGAGAAGATCGCCAGGAACTTGGCGCGCTCCAGCAGGGCGAGGGACGGATCGGCGGCCAGCGCAAGCACTCTGGAATTGAAGTCCAGCCAGCTCAGTTCCCGGTTGAGATAGCGATCGTCGGGGAGGGCCTCGGACTGGGAGGGGTCGATCGCGTCCGCGGTGGTCGCCGGCGGGGCTTCGGGCGTACTGCCGTCCGATGCCCAGTCCGCGTCGGCAGGTCGTGTCTCGGCTTCGGTCACACAGGAGATCATCCCCCATGTGTGGTCCGGCGTGCTAGGTGCCGCCCACCGTGTTCTTGGTGACCGACCCGACGCCGAGGCCAAGGGCTGTCGCTAGGTCGGCGGGTGTGTCGATGTCGCAGCGCAAGCCGGGCCACACACCCATTAGCTCGACGGCGCCCGAATCCCTGTGTCGTCGTGCGGAATCCACGCCGAACTCGGGTGAGAGCGGCACGCCGAAGGCGAATAGCGCCGACGTTCCCGTCCCGTGCCTGTCACTGACGAAGGCGCGCTGGCTTCGTCGCGCCCGTGCGATGGCCTGCGCGAGTTCACGCGGTTGGAGCGCAGGCAGATCGCCTTGCAGCACGCCGACGTTCGGTGTCTCGGCGCGGATCGCGGCCTCGGTCACCGAGATCGCGTGGTTGAGCGGGTCGGGGTGGCCCTCGGGGGTCGGATCGACGTGAACGCGGGCACCGAGCTCTTGGACCGTCTTGGCGGCCACCTCGTCGGGGGTCACCACGGTGATCGACCTGACCGCCACGACGGAGGAGGCGGCGGCAATGGTGTCGACCAGCATGGCGAGGACGACACCTTCGCGAACGTCGGGCGCGAAGGCCGCCGCGAGTCGCGTCTTGGCGGCACTGAGGCGCTTGACCGCGATGATGAGCGCGACGTCACCCTGCCCCGTCGCTTCGCTCACGCCCGACATGGGGCTGCGCGTGCCGCTCATGGCTGCCATCCTGCCAGCAGCGCACGGCAGGCTAGATTTGTTCCCGTGGTCAAGGCAGCCGTGATGGGCTCTGGTGCGTGGGGTACGGCGTTGGCGAAGGTGCTCGCGGACGCGGGCAACGACGTCACGCTGTGGTCGCGCCGCGCCGAGTTGGCCGACGAGATCAACGACACCCATCGCAACACCCGCTACATCGGTGACGTCGAACTCCCCGCCTCGATCCGTGCCACCAATGACGCCGCCGCTGCCCTCGACGGTGCCTGCACCGTCTTGCTGGCGGTGCCGTCGCAGACGTTGCGGACCAACCTGGAGTCATGGCGCGACGCGATCGGCGCCGATACCACGCTGGTGAGCGTCGCCAAGGGCGTCGAGCTGAACACACTGCTGCGGATGAGCCAGGTGATCGTCCAGGTCACCGGGGTCGATCCGTCCAGGGTCGCCGTCGTCACCGGGCCCAACCTCGCCAGCGAGATCCTCGACGAGCAGCCGGCCGCTACCGTCGTCGCCTGCACCGACTCGGGTCGCGCGGTGGCACTGCAGCGCGCCTTCTCCACCGGCTACTTCCGCCCGTACACCAACTCCGACGTCGTGGGCGCCGAGATCGGCGGCGCCTGCAAGAACGTCATCGCGCTGGCCTGTGGCATGGCTGCCGGCGTGGGGCTGGGGGAGAACACCGCGGCGGCGATCATCACCCGTGGGCTCGCCGAGATCATGCGGCTGGGAATTGCATTGGGCGCCAAGGGCTCTACGCTCGCCGGCCTGGCCGGGGTCGGTGACCTGGTGGCGACCTGCACGTCGCCCCGGTCTCGCAACCGGGCCTTCGGTGAGCGGCTCGGACGTGGCGGCACCATGGAGTCCGCGCTGCGCGACGCGGGTGGACACGTCGCGGAGGGCGTGACGTCGTGTCAGTCGGTGCTCGCGCTAGCGGACAGCTATGACGTCGAGATGCCGCTCACCGACGCCGTGAACAGGGTGTGTCACAAGGGTTTGTCAGTCGAGCAGGCGGTCGCACTGCTGCTCGGACGCAGCACGAAGCCGGAGTGAACGAATGACCGGCCAGTATGGCGACTCCACTCGCACCGTCAAAGCCTCTGCCTCACAGACCGTCCCGGGTCAGCCCGTGGCGTCGCCCCCGCTTCCGGTGTCGGCCTACCATCTGTCCCCGGATGAGTCGCAGCCGTTGGACACCTACGGGCGCAGTTCCAATCCGACCTGGCGACGACTCGAGGCCGCGCTAGCCGATCTCGAGGGCGCGACGTCGGCACTGGCCTTCGGGTCGGGCATGGGCGCCGTCACTTCGGTCCTGCGCGTGCTCGCCAAGCCAGGGACCGCGCTCGTCGTACCCGCCGATGGCTACTACCAGGTGCGCCGGTACGCCGTGGAATACCTTGCCCCCTTGGGCGTCGACGTGCGCGAGGTGCCGGCCGCCGACATGTACGCCGCGGCTGAGTCCGCCGACGTCGTCGTGGCGGAGACGCCGGTGAATCCGACGCTCGACGTCGTCGATCTGCACCGTCTGGCGCTCACGTGCCGCAGTCGGGGTGCGACACTCGTCGTCGACAACACCACGCCCACACCGCTTGGGCAGCAACCCCTTTCCCTCGGCGCCGATCTGGTCGTGGCGAGTGCGACCAAGGCACTCTCCGGCCACAGTGATCTGATCGCCGGTTACGTCGCCAGCTGCCATGGCGATCTGATGTCCGCCGTCGAGCGCGAAAGGCTCCTGGGCGGGGCCATCCTCGGTCCGTTCGAGGCCTGGCTCGCGCTACGGAGTCTTGGCAGCGCCGGGCTGCGGTTCGAGCGGCAGTGTCAGAACGCCCTGGCGATGGCGCTGACGTTGCGCGACCACCCCGCGGTGCGGTCGGTGCGCTATCCCGGCCTGCCCGAGGATCCCGCGCACGCGGTGGCCTGCGCGCAGATGAAGCGCTTCGGGGGGCTGGTCGCATTCGAACTGGCCGACGCCGCGGCCGTGCACCGCCTCGTCGAGCGAAGCGCCCTGGCCGTGGCCGCCACCAGTTTCGGTGGCATCCACACGTCGGTCGACCGACGCGCGCGGTGGGGTGACCCCGTGCCCGCGGGGTTCGCGCGCATGTCCTTGGGCATCGAGGACACCGACGACCTGATCGCCGACGTCACGTCCGCGTTGGGCTGACGGTAGCCTCTCTAGGTTGTGACCGACCGCTCGAACCCCCGCGTACGCGTTGCCGTCGTCTACGGTGGTCGCAGCTCCGAGCACGCCATCTCCTGCGTTTCCGCTGGCAGCATCTTGCGCAACCTCGACCCGCAGCGCTTCGACGTGGTCGCCGTCGGCATCACGCCCGAGGGATCGTGGGTGCTCACCGACGGCGAACCCGACTCGCTGGCGATCACCGATGGTCGGTTGCCCGAGGTGACGTCGGCGGCGGGTACCGCGCTCGCTCTCGCGGCGGATCCGGAACGCCGGGGCCAACTCCTGTCCCTGGGGGACGCGGCCGGCGACGTGCTCGCCGCCGTCGACGTGGTGTTCCCGGTGTTGCACGGACCCTACGGTGAAGACGGCACCATTCAAGGCCTGCTGGAACTCGCCGGGGTGCCCTACGTGGGCGCGGGCGTCCTGGCCAGCGCGGCGGGCATGGACAAGGAGTTCACCAAGAAGCTGCTCGCCGCAGAGGGGTTGCCCATCGGCGACCAGGTGGTGTTGCGCTCCCACGACGAGACGCTCGCACTCGACGATCGCGAACGCCTCGGCCTGCCCGTCTTCGTCAAGCCCGCGCGCGGCGGATCGTCGATCGGCGTCAGCCGCGTCACCACCTGGGACGAGTTGGCGCCCGCGATTGCGTATGCCCGCCAACACGACCCCAAGGTGATCGTCGAGGCCGCCGTGCCCGGTCGCGAACTCGAGTGCGGCGTGCTCGAATTCCCCGACGGTCACGTCGAGGCCAGCACCGTCGGCGAGATCCGGGTGGCCGGGGTGCGCGGCCGCGAGGACGGGTTCTACGACTTCGCCACGAAGTATCTCGAGGATGCGGCCGAACTCGACGTCCCCGCGAAGGTCGACGACGAGATCGCCGACGAGATAAGGCAGTTGGCGATCAAGGCCTTCCGCGCCATCGACTGCCAGGGCCTGGCCCGGGTCGACTTCTTCCTCACCGACGACGGCCCGGTGATCAACGAGATCAACACGATGCCCGGCTTCACCACGATCTCGATGTACCCGCGGATGTGGGCGGCCAGCGGTGTGGACTACCCGACGCTGTTGGCGGCGATGGTCGAGACCGCAGTGGCCAGGGGGACCGGTCTGCGCTAGCGGACCGGCCCCTGTTCGTCGCGGGGATCCGCGCTGCGACGAATTCTGCGTACCCGCTGTGAATCCTTGCTGTAACCCGGGTCCCTATTGATGGTCAGAGCGCACGATGTGAGCGAACGGACTTTCATGTGAACAGGCGGATGAGGCTCGTGGTGGAGCGCGAACACGACGCACCGCGCGTCTTGAAGGCGGTGCCGGGCGATCGGTACCCCGATTGGGAGGCGGTGTACCAGGACAACGCGACCTGGGTTTATCGCACGATATTCGCGCGCGTGGGAAATCGGGCCGATGCCGAGGATCTCACGGCCGAGGTGTTTCTCGCCGCGCTCAAGCCGCTGAGGATCACGGCGTCGGTGGCAGAAGTCCGCGCGTACCTCAAGGCGACCGCCCGGACCGTACTCGCTGCCCACTGGCGGCAGACGCTCGGCCGAGAGATCACCACGATCGACGAACTCGAGCTGGCCGCACCCGATGGTGACGTGGCGGTCAGCACCGCGCCGGAACGAGTCGGGGAGGTGCTGCAGAAGCTGCCCGAGAACTACCGGCAGATCCTCGAACTCCGCTTTCTCCATGGCCGTTCGGTCAAGGATTCGGCGAAGGAGATGGGTATCAGCGTCGCGAACGCCAAGGTTTTGCAGCACCGGGCCCTACGCTTGGCTGCACAGATCAACGGGAAGGACGAACGATGAACGCGCGGGGCTTGCGTCGTTTCATCGACGACCTCCTGGCCGGCCGTCGTCCGAGGTCCTTCGAGCCCGATGACTTCGAGGCCGAGCAGATCCGGATGGCCATCGACCTGAAGGCCGCCCGGCTGGGCGCCGACGCGCCGCGCCAGGAGTTCCTGTCCGATTTGCACCGCAGGCTCGCCGCACAGATGGACGGCCAACCAGCACAGACGGAGAATGTTCGTCGTCTTCCGAGCGCCACCCGTCGCCAGATCGTCGTCGGTACGTCCGCAGCGGCGGCCGCCGCGGTCACAGCACTCGCCGTCGACCGACTCGTGATCCGGGACGACCAAAACCCCACCACGGACCTCGCCACGACTGGCGGTGAGCTCACACCGAACGACGGCAGTTGGCAGGCGGTCGGCAAGAGTTCGGACGTCGTCGAAGACGGCGTGATGCACCCGTTCGAGGTCGGCCCGGTCATCGGATTCGTCCGCCGCGTCGACGGACGACCGGAGGCCGTGTCGGGGGTGTGTACGCATCAAGGCTGTCGACTGTGGTTCGACAAGCCCGACACGCGGCTGCGGTGCCCCTGCCACCTGACGTCGTTCTCGCCGGGGGGTCAGGTTCTCACGCACCAGCTGTCGGTCTCGCCGGCGCCTCTGCCCAAGCTCGACGTGCGTGAGACCGGCGGCGTCATCCAGGTATTCGCGCCAGCCGAGCCCAATGAACCCGCCTGACGTTGGTCGGATAGCTCGCTGATCGCAGTCCGATCGGTCATGTGGTCGGACCGCCGACTGCGGTCCAAGACCTAGGGCGCCCCGCGATCCGCCGACGCACGCGGTCGCCTCCGTCGAACCGTTCGGGTAGCCGTGACCTTCGAGCGCAGTCACCGCCTCGGCGTGCCTGTAACCATCGAGCCTATCTAGGAGGGAACGAACAAATCGTCCGTTCGGTGTCGAAAGAGAAAGGGCGGTCATGACCTCCACGGAACGGCGTCACACCCGGGCAATGGACCAGCCAGGCGACCCCACGGTTGCGGTAGTCGGTCCAGCCACCAACGGAAGATCGGTCTGGTCGGTATGGCGGTGGCTTCGCAATCCACCGCTCGATGGACCACCGGCAACCATCGTCGTTCGCCTCATGGCAGGCGGTGTGTTCCTGTGGGAGGGCATGTTGAAGTTCGTCTATCACAACCAGGGTGGGGGACGGTTCGCCCTCATCGGTATTCCCCTGCCCGAGACAATGGCAATCTTCGTCGCCGTGCTGGAGATCGTCGGAGGGTGTCTGTTGATCTCCGGCCTGTTCACCCGCCTCATCACCATTCCGTTCATCGTCGAGATGCTGGTGGCGATGTTGTCGACGAAGATCGCGATCTACCTAGGTACATCGCCCTTGCCATTGCCCCCTTCGCCGCCGCAGATTGGTCCGTGGGCGGTTCTGCACGAGATTCGCTCCGAGTACGCGCAACTGTTGAGCGTCATCTTCCTACTGTTCGTCGGGCCGGGGCCATGGTCCATCGATGCGCTGTGGGCGCGAAAACGCAGTCAGTCCAACAGCTTCCCGGTCTAGCCGGGTACTCGGAGCGGCGTCACCCCGGCGATGCGTCGGGGTGGCGCCGTACTTTTTTCCTTGGGCTTGACAGCCCCAGTCCGACATCGTCGAGTCGGCTGACGGGCGCGCCCTGTCCGGTCGTTGCGAACGGCACGGTCGTAATCGGCTATTTGCCTGCACCCCATCAAGATTCGTAGCTACTGCGGGGCCGCCAGCTGTGCGGCGGCTTCAGCGCACTGTAAGGGGCCCGGGCTCAGGGCGTCAACGTGCACCCAGTGGGGCGGCTGGTGTAACCCGTCTCGCTATTGATTGGTGAGGCGATTTCACACGACGCCCATTCTCCAACAATGGAAGTGAAGAAAGATGATTCACCCAACTGCTTTGAAAGTCGTCACGGTCATCGGTATCGCAGGTGCGATAGCCCTAGGTGGTGCGTCGCAGGCTGGGGCGACAGCGGCCTACTCCGTGGGTGGTGCCGACCCCTATGTCCCGGCCGGCACCAACCCGATGGTGCCCTACGGGCCTGATGCGGCACTCGTCTACGGCACCAATCCCTTTGGTGCTCACGGGCCGGATCCGGCACAGATATATGGCCGCGCTGCGGGTGATCCCGAAGGGCTCAGCCCGTTCGTTGCCGTGGGACCAGACCCGTCGATTCCCTATGGAACGGACCCGTTCGTTCCCCTCGGTCCGAATCCCTTCGTTCCCTACGGGACTCAGTCTTTGCAATGAGCACAACCAGTCACGTCAGAATCCAGAGGGAACGCATCAGCATGAAGACATCCGTTCACACCGCGGTCGTTGCGGCCGGGCTCATCACAGCGGCGATGGGGTCCGCCGGGCTAGCCTCGGCGGCCGCCAGCAGCCCGGCCGACGCCGCTACGGCGATCCACGATCTGCAGTCCGAGGGCTACCGGGTCATTCTGAACAAGGTTGGTTCCGAGCCGCTGTCGCAATGCCACGTCATCTCCGTCCGGCGGGGTCGACCAATCACCGAGACCGTGCCCGCTGGTGGTGGAGATACCGAGCTGAGGGTGTTGTACACACCGGTCTACCTCGATGTCGTGCCCTGATTTCCCGGCCGCCACGGTAGAGGTGGCTACGGGCGTCAGCCACCAGCGGCGTGGACTACCCGACGCCGTGGACGAAGGTGGTCGAGATCTCAGTGGTCCGCGGGGCCGGCCAGCGCTACCGGACCGGCCCGGGATTGGGCACGATTGCCGGCATGGCCTGCGCCACGGCCTTGGAGATCCGCTGGATCGGCGTCGGCCCGGATCCGGCGGGCAGGGTGAGGGCGATGTAGACCGGCCGGTCGACCGTCACCCAGGTCGTGCGGTCCTCCCCGGGGATGCGGAACCAGTTCACGTCGTCCACGCCCTGCAGCGGTGAGCTCGCGATGAAGTCGTCGGGCCGGTCGATCCCGCACCGCAGCACGACGAGATCACTGCCGGGCTCGGCTTCCCACGCGGCGGTGCCCGCCGGGGTGGGCGCCATGGCCTGTGCTCGGTGATAGTCGTCGAGATCATCGGGAAGAACGGCCATCAGGGCTCGGCAGGCATCGCTGTCGGCTTGAGGTGCGGGTGCCGCGGCGATGGCCACGGGCTGACGCGTCGGCGTGCTCTCCCGAGTGGCCGCGATGGCGAGGACGCCGATGACGGCGACCACCGCGACCGCGATGGCCGCGATCAACACGGCGCGTGGGGGGCCGTCACGTTCGTCATCGGGGACGGAGTTGGTCACACCGTCAACTCTAGGTGCGGACCCCGTCCGCGATCGGACAGGTCAGGGTGCGCGTGATTCCCGTGGCCTGTTGAACACTTGGCACCACGACGGACTCCAACTCTGAAGCGCTGGCGGCCTCGATGCGAATCACCACGTCGTAGGGGCCGGTCACGTATTCCGAGGATGACACTCCGGGAAGCGCTGCCAGTTGCTTCGCCACGACCTCGGCGCGGCCCACCTCGGTCTGAATCAGCATGAATGCCTCGGCCACTCGCGCCGTCCTCCGTTCTGGTTGCATGGACTCCACGCCGCAGGGACCAAAGGTACCGCAGGTCGCGCTGGCATTCAGGGCACGTAACTTCAGGGGTGACATGGCTAACGACGGGCGCGGCGAGACACTCGCCGATCTCGGTGAGTTCACGGTGATCGACCGGCTACTCGATGGGCGGCTGCATTCCCCGACCGTGCTCGTCGGACCCGGTGACGACGCCGCGGTGGTTGCGGCGGCCGATGGTCGAATGGTGGTGTCGACCGACATGCTGGTCGAGGGGCGGCACTTCCGCCTGGACTGGTCGACGCCGCACGACATCGGCCGGAAGGCGATCGCTCAGAATGCCGCCGACATCGAGGCAATGGGTGCGACGCCGACGGCATTCGTCGTGGCGTTCGGCGCGCCCGGGGCCACCCTCGGCGACGACGCGGTGCGGCTCTCGGATGGCATGTGGGACGAGGCCCGCAGTCTGGGCGCGAGCATCGTCGGAGGCGACCTGGTGGCCGCGCCCCAGTGGGTGATCTCGGTGACCGCGCTCGGTGACCTCGGGGGTAGGGCGCCGGTGTTGCTCGGCGGCGCGCGGCCCGGTGACACGGTCGCCGTCGTCGGTGAGCTGGGGCGCTCGGCCGCAGGATATGCGTTGTGGCTCAGGGAATTTCATGATTTCGACGAGCTGCGCCGCAGTCACCTGGTGCCCGCCGTGCCATACGGTCAGGGGCGTGTGGCCGCCGACGCGGGTGCCACGGCCATGACCGATGTCTCGGACGGGCTGCTCGCCGACGTCGGGCACCTCGCCGATGCCTCCGCGGTGGGGGTCGACCTGTCGCGAGAGGCGCTGACATCCGATCGTGCCAGCCTCACCGCGGCAGCCGCGGCGACGGGTGAGGATCCGTGGTCCTGGGTGCTCGGGGGCGGCGAGGATCACGCCCTCGTCGCGACGTTCCCCGGTGCGGTCCCCGAGGGGTGGCGTCCCATCGGCCGTGTGGTGGCGGGGCCGGCGCGGGTCCTGCTCGACGGCGACCTTCCGATCGGCGACACGGGATGGCAGTCCTTCTGACCTGGCGCCGCCGGTAAGTTGTCCACACGTGACTGCACGTCCGCTCTCAGAGCTCATCGAAGACGGCTGGGCGCGTGCGCTCGAGCCGGTCAGCGAAAACGTCGCCCAGATGGGCGAATTCCTTCGGTCCGAGATCGCGGCGGGGCAGCGCTACCTGCCCGCCGGGGAGAACGTGCTGCGCGCCTTTACCTTTCCCCTCGACCGAGTTCGGGTGCTCATCGTCGGTCAGGATCCCTACCCGACGCCAGGACACGCGGTCGGGCTCAGCTTCTCCGTGGCGCCCGACGTGCGCCCGCTGCCGCGCAGCCTGGACAACATCTTCAAGGAGTACGCCGCCGACCTTGGGCATCCCGCACCGAGTTGCGGTGACCTCACGCCCTGGGCGGAACGCGGGGTGATGATGCTCAACAGGGTGCTGACGGTGCGGTCGGGGACGCCGGCGTCACACCGGGGCAAAGGCTGGGAAGCCGTGACCGAGTGCGCGATCCGCGCGTTGGCGGACAGGCGGCAACCGCTGGTGGCGGTGCTGTGGGGTCGCGACGCGCAGACGTTGAAGCCGATGCTGACGGAGGCGCATTGCGCCGTCATCGAATCGGTTCATCCGTCGCCGCTGTCGGCGTCGCGAGGGTTCTTCGGGTCGCGGCCGTTCAGCCGCGCCAACGAGCTACTCGAGAACTTGGGCGCCGAGACGATCGACTGGCGGCTGCCCTAGGGGAGCAGCAATTAGCCGCGTGCGACCTTGCCCGCCTTGATGCACGACGTGCACGCGTTGATGCGCTTCTTGTTGCCACCCGGACGCGATACGGCATGCACGGTCTGGATGTTCGGATCCCACCTGCGATTGGTCCGACGATGGGAGTGCGACACCGACTTGCCGAAGCCGGGGCCCTTTCCGCAGACATCGCAAACCGCAGCCATGTGAAACTCCTTGATCGGTACTGGGGGGCCAACGACCGCAACGCGGGTGACCCGACAACCTGACCAGGATACCGGCCGCTGCGGGTATCGCCAAAACGACGTCCACCGGCGCGACACCTCGTGAATGACGATGAGCGGTGTCGGGAGCAATCGCTAGGCTGACCGGCACGTGGCCGCGTTGGGTCGAAGGAGAGGCGGTTGGGCATGTCGGCACGTCAGCTCGACGCCATCGCCCTGCAGGAGTGGGCCCACGCAGCCGTCACGCACCTCATATCTCGCACCGACGAGATCAACAGGCTCAACGTGTTCCCCGTCGCCGATGCGGACACCGGCACCAACATGCTGTTCACCATGCGCGCCGCGGGCGCCAGGACCGAAGTGCTCCGCGGGGCCGACGTGACCGACGTCGCCGCCGCTCTCGCCGAGGGCGCTCTGCAGGGGGCCCGCGGCAACTCCGGGGTGATCCTCTCGCAGATCCTGCGTGGGCTGGCCGACGTCACCGCCGGGGCCGCCGAGGAACGCGGCGGTGTATTGGCCGACATCGACGGGCCCTTGTTGGCCTCCGCGCTGAGACACGCCGTGGTGCTGGCCGACGCGTCGGTCGGCGAGAGTGTGCCAGGAACCATCGTCTCGGTTCTCGCGGCCGCCGCAAGTGCCGCCGAGGATGCCGCGGCGGAGCGTGCGGACGTCGCCGAGGTCGTCGCGGCCGCATCGGAAGCGGCGGTGGTCGCGCTCGAGAGGACCCCTCAACAACTCGACGTGCTGGCCGACGCAGGCGTGGTCGACGCGGGCGGGCGAGGACTTCTGGTCCTGCTCGACGCACTGAGCGCCACCCTCACCGGGCACGCTCCGCACCGCGCGACCTATGAGCCCTCGGGTGCGACCGCGGGCTCCGCGGAGGTCTCGGTGGTTGCGCCGCCGCAGTTCGAGGTCATGTACCTCCTCGACGGCTGCGATCATGCGGGTCTCGAGTTGCTCCGCTCGCGCCTCGAGGAGCTGGGCGAGTCGGTCACCATCGCCGCATCGGGCACCGATGGCCGCTACTCCGTCCACGTCCACGCCGACGACGCAGGCGGCGCCATCGAGGCGGGCCTGGGCGTCGGGGCTCCCAGCCGCATCCAGATCACCGCCTTGACCGGAATGGGCGGACATCCGTCTGGCGGGTGGACCCGCGACCGTGCGGTGCTGGCGATCGTCGACGGCGACGGCGCAAAGGCGCTGTTCGAGGGCGAGGGCGCACATGTGTTGTGTCAGGACGCCGACGCAGCGATCAGTGCCAAGCAGCTGCTGCGGGCGCTCGTCGATGCCGGTGCCGCGCAGATCATGGTCCTGCCCAACGGCTACGTCGCCGCCGAGGAATTGGTCGCAGGCTGCACCGCGGCGATTGGATGGGGTATCGACGTCGTGCCGGTGCCCGCGGGCTCGATGGTGCAGGGGCTCGCTGCGCTGGCCGTGCACGACGCCGCCCGGCAGGCCGTCGACGACGGCTACACCATGGCGCGTGCCGCCGCTGGCGCCCGACGCGGATCGGTACGGGTGGCCGAGGAGGAGGCGCTGACGTGGGCGGGGACCTGCGATCCCGGTGACGGCCTTGGCATTTCGGGCGACGAGGTGCTGATCGTCGGAAAGGACGTGACCGCGGCGGGCGCCGGCCTGATCGATCTGTTGCTCAGCTCGGGCGGCGAGCTGGTCACCGTCCTGACGGGCGAGGGCGTCGACCCGGCAGTGGGCGCCGCGCTCCAGGATCACGTGCATCAGCACCACCTCGGCGCCGAGTTGGTGACCTACCACACGGGCCATCGGGGCGACGCGCTGCTGATCGGGGTGGAATAGGCATGCTGGGCGAGCGAAGCGACGGGGTGGGTGAACGTGGTTGCGCTGACTGACAGGCTCGACCGCGTCATCGGCGCCAAGTCCGCCGGACCGCTCGAGGAACACTTCGGCATCCGCACCGTCGACGACCTCCTGCGGCACTATCCGCGCAGTTACAGCCACGGGATGTCGGTGCTCGAGGAGGACTGGGAGCCTCCGCTGGAGGGGGAGCACGTCACCTTCGTCGACGAGATCCTGCGCGCGGACGTCCGCTGGACCAACCGGCAGCCCAAGCGCGAATTCCTGGTCGTCACCCTCGCCAATCGCAGACCCAAGGTCACGGCCACCTTCTTCAACGCCAAGTTCTCGAAGAAGATTCTGACCGTCGGCACCCGGTTGATGCTCTCCGGAGAAGTCGGATTCTTCAACGGCACGATGCAATTGACGCACCCGGCGTTCCTCGTCCTGGAGGGCGCGGGTCAGGGCAAGGGCAGCAAGTCGCTGGCGAAGATCGCCGAGACGTCGAAGCAGGCCGACGGTGAGGTGCTGCTCTCGGCGTTCGAGCGGGACTTCTTCCCCATCTATCCGGCGTCGGCAAAGGTGCAGAGCTGGGACATCTACGCATGCGTCCGCCAGGTCCTGGACGTCCTGGATCCGGTCGACGATCCGCTTCCCGAATCGCTGCGGTCCCACTGGGATCTGCCGTCGGAGGACGAGGCGTTGCGTGACATCCACCTGGCGGAGCGTGAAGCGGATCGGGAGCGGGCCCGCGACCGGCTGGCCTTCGACGAGGCCGTCGGTCTGCAGTGGGCACTGGTAGAACGCAGGCATGGTGCGCTGAGC
Source organism: Mycolicibacterium sp. (assembly GCF_016462545.1). Classification (GTDB taxonomy): domain Bacteria; phylum Actinomycetota; class Actinomycetes; order Mycobacteriales; family Mycobacteriaceae; genus Mycobacterium. The sequence continues at coordinate 299,444 of NZ_JAEMTA010000001.1, forward strand.
GAGACTGGTCCCGCCGCACCGCTGCGACGCGACGGGTTGGCAGCCGCGCTGGGACGGCAGCTGCCGTTCGAGCTCACCGCCGGTCAGGACGAGGTCCTCGAGGTGTTGACCACCGAACTCGGCGACACCAAGCCGATGCACCGGATGCTGCAGGGTGAGGTGGGCTCGGGAAAGACCATCGTCTCCCTGCTGGCCATGGCGCAGATGGTCGACGCTGGTTACCAGTGCGCCCTGCTCGCCCCGACGGAAGTCCTTGCTGCCCAACATGCTCGGTCCATCCAGCAGGTACTCGGACCGCTCGCGATGGCAGGTCAGCTCGGTGGACCCGAGCATGCGACCAGAGTGGCGTTGCTGACCGGCTCGATGACCGCGCCGCAGAAGCGTCAGGTGCGCGACCTCGTGGCGGGCGGTGAGGCGGGCATCGTGGTCGGCACGCACGCGCTACTGCAGGACGCGGTCGAATTCCGCAACCTCGGCATGGTCGTCGTCGACGAACAGCACCGCTTCGGCGTGGAACAGCGGGATCGTTTGCGGGCCAAAGCCGTTGACGGCATCACCCCGCACCTGCTGGTGATGACGGCGACGCCGATCCCGCGCACCGTCGCGCTGACGGTGTACGGCGACCTGGAGACCTCGGTGCTGCGCGAGCTGCCACGCGGTAGGCAACCGATCGCCACCAACGCCATCTTCATGGGGGAGAAGCCCGCCTGGGTGCAACGGGCCTGGCAGCGGATCGTCGAGGAGGTCCGCGCCGGCAGGCAGGCCTACGTCGTCGCATCCCGCATCGACGAGAACGACGGCGGCGGCAAGGGTTCGGGCAAGAAGTCGGCCGCCAAGGAGTCCGGCCCGCCGGCCGCCACGGTCGTCGACCTGTTCGAACACCTCGGCAACGGCCCGCTTCGAGGCCTGCGCCTCGGTCTGATGCACGGCAGACTCTCCGGTGACGAGAAGGACGCCGTCATGACCGCGTTCCGCGCGGGTGACGTCGACGTGCTGGTGTGCACCACCGTCATCGAGGTCGGTGTCGACGTGCCCAACGCGACGGTCATGTTCGTGATGGACGCCGACAGGTTCGGCATCAGCCAATTGCATCAGTTGCGGGGACGCATCGGCCGCGGTGAGCATCCCAGCCTGTGTCTGCTGGCCACCAACCTGCCGGAGGGCTCCAAGGCCGGTGCGCGGCTGAAGGCCGTCGCCTCCACCCAGGACGGGTTCGTGCTCGCAGACCTCGACCTCGAGGAGCGTCGCGAGGGCGACGTCCTCGGCCACAGTCAGTCCGGCAAGCCCATCACGTTGCGACTGTTGTCCCTGGCCGAGCACCGCTCGATGATCGAGGCCGCGCGGGCGTTCGCCGAGTCGGTATACGAATCCGATCCCAGGTTGCTCGAGCATCGTGGAATCGCCTTGCTCGCAGCGCCATTCGCCGAGACCGAACGCGTCGAGTTTCTGGACAAGGCGTGAGAAGACTCATCTGGCTGATCGTGGCGGTGGTACTGGCCATCGTGGTCGCCGTTCAGGTCACCATGGCCAGTGGTCGAGCCAGCCGGTTCGTCGCCGACGCCGAAATGCCCACCGTGGCACCCGGTGTCGACGTCCTCGCCGGCATCGCCCTGATCCCGGCGCGGGTGCGCGGGCACGACTATCGCCGTGCCGCGTTCGGCGACGCCTGGACCGACGACACCACCGCACCCGGCGGGCACAACGGCTGTGACACCCGCAACGACATCCTCGATCGTGACCTCGTCGAGAAGACGTTCACGGCGATCTCGCGCTGTCCGACGGCGGTCGCCACCGGCACGCTGTACGACCCGTACACGAATGACGTGATCGCATTCACCAGGGGCAATCAGATCGGGGCGGTCGTGCAGATCGACCATCTCGTCCCGCTGGCACTGGCGTGGGACCTCGGCGCCAGGAACTGGACCGACGAGATGCGGCGACGGTTTGCCAACGATCCGGCCAACTTGCTTGCGGTGCAGGGCAGGGCCAATCAGGACAAGGGTGACGCCGAACCGGCCGACTGGATGCCGCCCAACCATGCCTTCTGGTGCCAGTACTCCGTGCAGTTCGCCGCCGTGCTGCGCGGCTACGCGCTGCCGATCGATGACAGGTCCGCGGTGGTGCTGCGCGACGCCGCGTCGACCTGCCCTCTCGCCTAGGGGCCGGTGTAGGTGGCCGGGTCGGGTCGGAAGCGCGTGCCCTCATCGAGTGCGTTGAGCGCGTCCATGTGCTCGGCCGCGAGCTCGAACTCGAACACGTCCGCATTCTCGACGATGCGCGCCGGCGTGGCCGAGCGGGGGATGACCACGTTGCCGAGCTGCAGGCTCCACCTGATCAACACCTGCGCGGGCGACTTGCCGTACTCGGCGGCCACCGACGTGACGGTCGGGTTGTCGAGCAGACGCCCGACGCCCAGCGGTCCGTAGGCCTCGGTGACGATGTCGTGTTCGGCGTTGGCCGCGCGCATGGCGGCCTGATTCAGCAGCGGATGCAGCTCGATCTGGTTGATCGCCGGCGCGACGTAGGACAGCTCGACGACGTTGGACAGGTCTTCGGCGGAGAAGTTGCAGACACCGATCGACTTGGCGAGTCCGTCCTCCCTGAGCTTGAGCAGACCGCCCCAGCTGTGCATGTAGGCACCGGCGTCGCCGCCGGGCCAGTGGATCAGGTACGCGTCCACGTAATCGGTGCCAAGCCGCTCGAGGCTGGCATGGCACGCGTCCATGGCTGCCCGAAAACCCTGGTCGGCCGTGGCGAGCTTGGTCGTGAGGAAGATCTCGGCGCGCGGGATCCCCGACGCGGCGACGGCTCTCCCCACGGCCGCCTCGTTCCCGTAGGCGCTGGCCGTGTCGATCAGTCGGATGCCGATCTCGAGCGCGGTCGAGACGGCGCGTTCCGTCTCGTCGTCCGACAGCTCGCCCACGCCGATGCCGAGCGCGGGGATGCTGTTGTCGTCGTTGAGTCCCACATTGGGGATCGCTGCCGCCGAAGTCATGTCGCCTACCCTGCGAAGTTGAAGGTTCGTGGATCGGGACCCAGTCGTGTTCCGTCGTCCAGCGAGGCGATGGACGCCATGTCCTGCTCGCTGAGCTCGAAGTCGAACACGTCGAAGTTGCTCGCAATCCTGTCGGGGTTCACCGATTTCGGGATGACGATATTACCGAGCTGGACGTGCCACCTAATCAGCACCTGCGCTGGCGTTTTTCCGTGCGCGTCGGCAACGGAGGTCACGGTCGCATTCTCCAGCAGTGAGCCTTGCCCCAACGGGCTCCACGCCTCGGTGGCGATTCCCAGGCGCGCGTGCAGCTCTCGCAGCTCAGCCTGGGGGAGCAGGGGATGAAGCTCGATCTGATTGACCGCGGGCACGATTCCCGTCTCGTCGATCAAGATCGTCAGATGCTCGGGTTCGAAGTTGCTCACGCCGATCGAGCGAACACGGCCCTGATCCCGCAGGTGGGCAAACGCCCGGAACGTCTCGACGTAGGCGTTTACCTCGGGCATCGGCCAGTGGATGAGGTAGAGGTCGAGGTGGTCGAGCCCAAGCTTCTCCAAGCTCTCGTCGAACGCGCGCAGCGTCTTGTCGTATCCCTGCTCGGCATTCCACAGCTTGGTCACCACGTACACGTCGTCGCGTGCGATGCCCGCAGACTCGGCGGCCGCGAGGGCCAGGCCCACCTCGGTTTCGTTGCCGTACGCCGCGGCCGTATCGACGTGCCGATAGCCTGCGTCCAGTGCGGCACTGACGGCCCGCTCGGTATCGCCCGCGGGGGTTTGCCACACGCCCAACCCGATGGCGGGTACAGAATGACCATCGTTCAGCGTGATCGAGGGAGCCGAAGGGCTCGAAGGAGAAGCCATGACGAGAAGTCTGCCAGCCCAGGTTCCGTCCGCGGGACACGCCGCGGTGGTGTCGCATGGTGAGGTCGGCCGGCCCGGGCGCACACGACTAGCGGCTCTCAATGCCTCTAGCGGCGTGATGCTGCGTCTCCTTCCGCACCTGCCCGACCCGGTCAAGCGCGTCCTGCTCGGACGTCGCACCGTGACGATCGACGGCAACACCCTCGACACGACGCTGCAGTTCATGCTCGCCGCGCAGCGTTCGGCGGGCGTGAAGGGATTGGTCGCGAGCAGTGACGTCGTGGTGGCGCGGTCCCAGCTGCGGAAGCTCTCGGCGATGATCGACGCCGGCATCTCCGTCGGTGTCAGGGATCTGTCGATCCCGGGTCCGGCGGGCGCGATACCGGTCCGGCACTACACCCCGGTCAACACTCAGGGCTCCGAACCGCTGCTCGTCTTCTTCCATGGCGGCGGCTTCGTCGTCGGGGATCTCGACACGCACGACGACCTGTGCCGCCTGATGTGCCGCGACGCCGGGGTGCACGTCCTGGCGGTCGACTACCGCCTCGCGCCGGAGCATCCGGCGCCCGGCGCCATCGAAGACTGTTACGCCGCCTACCGGTGGGCGCTGGAGCACGCCGCCGAACTCGGTGCCGACCCGTCGCGGGTGGCCGTCGGCGGCGACAGCGCGGGCGGCAACCTCTCGGCGGTGGTGTCTCGGCTCGCTCGCGACGAAGGGATCGCGCTGCCCGCGCTGCAGTTGCTGCTCTATCCGGCCACCAACTTCGCGGGTGACACCAGGTCGAAGACGCTGTTCGCCGACGGGTTCTTCCTCACCAAGATGGACATGGACTGGTTCCGCGACAACTACCTGGCCGGTTCGGTGCTCGACGTCGACGATCCGCGGATCTCGCCGCTGCTGGCCGATGATCTCTCCGGGCTGCCTCCGGCATTGGTGCTGACCGGCGGCTTCGACCCGCTGCGCGACGAGGGCAATCAGTACGCGGACGCCCTTGCCGCGGCGGGCGTCGCAGTCGATCACCGGCAGTTCGGGCCGCTGGTGCACGCCTTCGCCAATTTCTTCCCGCTCGGGGGCGCCAGCGCGACCGCCACGGCGGAGGTCGTCTCGGCGCTGCGGGCACACCTGAGCCGGGTCTGACGGGGCGGCCGCGCGCCGCCGGTACCCTAGTGCGGTGGCCACGAAATCCAAGAAGACCGCCAGCTACGACTTGAAGGCTGCCGACCGCAGGCGCAACGTGATGATCCAGGTCGGACTCACCGCGATCGTGGTCATCTTCGCCGTCGTGCTGGTGGTCTACATCGTCACCTCCGGCAGCAGCAAGCCCACGGGCGGCGAGGCGAAGTCCATCCGCGTGGCCACGAGCAACGTGGTCACCAAGGAGGGCACCACCGAGCCGAAGGCCGTGCTGTCGCTCTACGAGGACTTCCTCTGCCCGGTCTGCGGCAACTTCGAGCAACAGTTCGGCCCGACGGTGAACAAGCTGATCGACAGCGGTGCGGTGGCCGCCGACTTCTACATGGTCGCGATCCTGGACCGGCCGTCCAACCAGAACTACTCGTCGCGCTCCGGAGCGGCGGCGTACTGCGTGGCCGACGAGGACACCACCCCGGACAAGCAGGCGTTCCGCCGGTTCCACGCGGCGATGTACGCCCAGCAGCCGAGTGAGACGGGAACGACGTTCCCCACCAACGCCCAACTCATCGAGACCGCGCGTCAGGCAGGCGTGGCCGGCGGCGTCGCGGATTGCATCAACAACGGCCGTTACGTGGACATGGTCGACGGTCTCGCCGCTGCGACCACCGTCACCGGCACTCCGACGGTGCGGATCAACGGCGAGGACTACAAGTTCTCCACGCCCGACGCCCTGGTCGCCAAGATCAAGGAGATCGTCGGCGACGTGCCCGGCCTGAGCACCGCCCCCGCGGCGCCCGCTCCCACCCCGGCGGCAGCGGGGCCGAAGCCGCGGTGAGCGTCACCGCGACGAACGAGACCGCACCCGCCGCGCCTGCGGGTGACGGCTCATCCGGCCGGGTGTCACGTCCGAGCGCGCTGTGGATCCTGATTGCGGGCGCCGTCGGCCTGACTGCAGCGATGACGCTGACGATCGAGAAGATCGAACTGCTGATCGACCCGGCCTACGTGCCGTCGTGCAGCATCAACCCCGTGTTGTCCTGCGGGTCGGTGATGGTCACGCCGCAGGCCTCGGAATTCGGCTTTCCGAACTCGCTCATCGGCGTCGTGGCGTTCTCGGTGGTGGTGGTCACGGGAGTGCTGGCGGTGTCGAGAGTCGTTCTGCCCCAGTGGTTCTGGACCGGTCTCGCGGTGGGTACGCTGCTGGGCGTCGGGTTCGTGCACTGGCTGATCTACCAGAGCCTGTATGTCATCGGCGCCTTGTGCCCGTACTGCATGGTGGTGTGGTCGGTCACGGTACCGCTGTTCGTGGTGGTGTCGTCGATCGCGCTTCGACCCTTGGCGGGCAACGGGTTTGCGCGGTTCCTCCACCAGTGGCGTTGGTCGCTGGTCGTGCTCTGGTTCACCGCGATCATCCTGCTGATCCTGGCCCGCTTCTGGAACTACTGGTCCACGCTGATCTAGGCCGGACCGGGTCGGCTGCGAGTTAAGGTAGCGCGTGATCTCCAAACTGTTGGTGGCCAACCGCGGTGAGATAGCGATTCGCGCCTTCCGCGCCGCCTACGAGATGAACATCGCGACGGTTGCGGTGTACGCCTACGAGGACCGCAACTCCCCGCATCGCCTCAAGGCCGACGAGTCGTATCAGATCGGCGAGCCGGGTCATCCCGTGCGTTCGTACCTGTCGATCGAGGAGATCATTCGCGTTGCCCGCGATGCGGGCGCAGACGCGGTGTATCCGGGCTACGGCTTCCTGTCGGAGAACCCGGAACTCGCGGCGGCCTGCGTGGAGGCGGGTATCACCTTCGTCGGGCCGGGCGCCCACGTGTTGGAGCTGACGGGCAACAAGGCGCGGGCGATCGCCGCGGCGCGGGAGGCGGGTCTTCCGGTGCTGGCGTCCTCGACGCCGTCGGCGTCGGTGGACGAACTCGTCGCCGCGTCGGCGGAGATGGACTTCCCGCTGTTCGTGAAGGCGGTGTCGGGCGGCGGTGGCCGCGGTATGCGACGCGTCACGGATCCCGACGCACTGCCCGAGGCGATCGAAGCGGCCAGTCGTGAGGCCGAGTCGGCGTTCGGCGACGCCACCGTCTATCTCGAGCAGGCGGTGCTCAACCCGCGTCACATCGAGGTGCAGATCCTCGCCGATGGCGTGGGCAACGTCATCCACCTGTTCGAGCGTGACTGCAGCGTGCAGCGCCGCCACCAGAAGGTGATCGAGCTCGCACCCGCGCCGAATCTGTCAGATGAGTTGCGCGCCAAGATCTGTGGGGACGCGGTCGCCTTTGCCCGTCAGATCGGATACACGTGCGCGGGCACCGTGGAGTTCCTGCTCGACGAGCGCGGCCACCACGTGTTCATCGAGCTGAATCCGCGCATCCAGGTCGAGCACACCGTCACCGAGGAGATCACCGACGTCGACCTGGTGGCGAGCCAGCTGCGCATCGCCGCGGGGGAGACGCTGGCCGATCTGGGGCTGAGTCAGGATTCGATCCGGGTGCGCGGGGCGGCGATGCAGTGCCGCATCACCACGGAGGACCCGGCCAAGGGGTTCCGCCCCGACACCGGTCGGATCACCGGGTACCGGTCTCCGGGCGGGGCGGGCATCCGTCTGGACGGTGGCACCAACCTGGGCGCGGAGATCAGCGCCCACTTCGACTCGATGCTGGTCAAGATGACGTGCCGGGGCCGGGACTTCTCGACTGCCGTCACGCGGGCCAGACGCGGGCTCGCGGAGTTCCGTATCCGCGGCGTGTCGACGAACATCCCGTTCCTGCAGGCGGTCGTCGAGGATCCCGACTTCCGTGCCGGTCGCGTCACGACCTCGTTCATCGACGAACGCCCGCAGCTGCTGACCGCGCACGCCTCGGCCGACCGCGGGACCAAGATGCTCAACTACCTCGCCGAGGTGACGGTCAACTCGCCGTACGGGGGACGGGAGCGGGTGTACCCGCAGGACAAGCTGCCCGAGCTCGACCTCGAGTCGACCCCGCCGTCGGGCAGTAGGCAGCGGCTCGTCGAGCTGGGCCCCGAGGGCTTCGCGGCGTGGTTGCGGGATTCGCCTGCAGTGGGCGTCACCGACACCACCTTCCGCGATGCGCACCAGTCGCTGCTCGCCACCCGGGTGCGGACCTCCGGTCTGGTGACCATAGCGCCGTACATCGCGAGGATGACCCCCGAGCTGTTGTCGCTCGAGTGCTGGGGCGGCGCGACGTACGATGTGGCGCTTCGGTTTCTCAAGGAAGACCCCTGGGAGCGGCTGGCGGCGCTGCGCGAGGCGGTCCCCAACATCTGTCTGCAGATGCTGTTGCGGGGTCGCAACACCGTCGGCTACACCCCGTATCCGGAATTGGTCACCTCGGCCTTCGTGCAGGAGGCGACGGCCACCGGTATCGACATCTACCGGATCTTCGATGCGTTGAACAACGTGGAGTCGATGCGTCCGGCGATCGATGCGGTGCGCGAAACCGGTTCTGCGGTCGCCGAAGTCGCGATGAGCTACACCGGCGACCTGTCCGATCCGGCCGAGACGCTCTACACGTTGGACTACTACCTGAAGCTGGCCGAGCAGATCGTCGAGGCAGGCGCCCACATCCTGGCCATCAAGGACATGGCGGGGCTGCTCCGGGCGCCCGCGGCCACCACGCTGGTGTCAGCGTTGCGCAGCCGGTTCGACCTACCGGTGCACGTGCACACCCACGACACGCCCGGTGGTCAACTGGCCACCTACACCGCGGCGTGGCAGGCGGGCGCCAGCGCGGTCGACGGAGCAGCGGCACCGTTGGCGGGCACCACCAGTCAGCCGTCGCTGTCCTCGATCGTCGCCGCGGCCGCGCACACCCGATACGACACCGGGTTGTCGCTGCGGGCGGTGTGCGATCTGGAGCCGTATTGGGAGGCGCTGCGAAAGGTGTACGCGCCCTTCGAAAGTGGCTTACCGGCTCCCACCGGCCGGGTGTACTCGCACGAGATCCCCGGCGGGCAGCTGTCGAATCTGCGGCAGCAGGCGATCGCGCTCGGGCTGGGCAATCGGTTCGAGGACGTCGAGAACGCGTACGCCGGAGCCGACCGGGTGCTCGGACACCTGGTCAAGGTCACGCCGTCGTCGAAGGTGGTCGGCGACCTCGCGTTGGCCCTCGTCGGCGCCGGGGTCACGGCCGACGAGTTCGCCGCCGATCCGGCGCGCTTCGACATCCCCGACTCGGTCATCGGGTTCCTGCGCGGCGAGCTCGGCGACCCGCCGGGCGGATGGCCGGAACCTCTACGCACCAAGGCGCTGGCCGGTCGCGCACCCGCCAAGCCGACTGCGGAGCTCAGCGCGCAGGACGAGGCGCTGCTGGGCCAACCGGGCACCGAACGCCGCCGGACCCTGAACCGGCTGTTGTTTCCCGGGCCGACGAAGGAATTCGAGGCGCACCGCGAGATCTACGGGGATACCTCGCGGCTGTCGGCCAATCAGTTCTGGTACGGACTGCGCCACGGCGACGAGCACCGCATCCAGATCGACCGCGGCGTCGACCTGATCATCGGGCTGGAGGCGATCTCCGAGGCCGACGAGCGCGGCATGCGCACCGTGATGTGCATTCTCAACGGGCAACTGCGCCCGGTGGTGGTCCGCGACGAGAGCATCGCCGAAACCGTTCCCGCCGCGGAGAAGGCGGACCGGACCAACGCCGATCACGTCGCCGCACCGTTCGCGGGGGTCGTCACCGTCAACGTCGCCGCGGGCGATCGGGTCGACGCGGGCCAGACCATCGCCACCATCGAGGCCATGAAGATGGAGGCGGCCATCACCGCTCCCAAGCAGGGCACCGTCGACCGCGTCGCCGTCTCGGCGACAGCACAGGTCGAGGGTGGCGACCTCCTCGCGGTGATCTCGCCGGCGGGCAAGAGCGCAGCGACCGGGGAATCGGCTCGGCGGGCAGGAGCGGAGCGACCGGGGGATCGAAGCTGACCCGGATCGTCGGGGGTCGGTTCGGCGGCCGCCGAATCACGGTGCCGCAGAGCCGGTCCGGGCGCGGTACCCGTCCCACCACGGATCGGGTCCGCGAGTCGCTGTTCAACGTGTTGACGGCGCGCCTCGATCTGGACGGCATGGCGGTACTCGACCTGTACGCGGGCTCGGGAGCCCTTGGACTGGAAGCGCTTTCGCGGGGGGCCGCGTCGGCCGTGTTCGTGGAGGCCGACCGGCGGGCGGCCGCCGTGATCGGTGACAATGCCGCGGCGCTTGGCACCACGGGCGCGGTGGTGCGCTGTGGCAGCGTCGCCTCGGTGCTCGCGGTGGGCACCGACCGTCCGGCCGACCTGGTGTTCGCCGACCCGCCGTACGAGGTGTCCTCGGCCGACGTGGAGGAGGTACTCCTGGCCCTGACCGTCGGCGGCTGGGTGGCCCCCGGCGCCATCGCCGTCGTCGAGCGGCCCACGTCGTCGCCCGCCCTGACCTGGCCCGCGGGGTGGACCGCGGGACGGGACCGCCGCTACGGGGACACCCGCCTGGAGTTCGGCGAGATCGCGTAGCGTCGTCGACCATGAGTGGCGCCGTATGCCCAGGCTCGTTCGACCCCGTGACCCTCGGCCACGTCGACGTGTTCGAACGGGCGGCAGCCCAGTTCGACGAAGTCGTGGTTGCCGTACTGGTGAACCCGAACAAGTCGGGCATGTTCACCGCGGAGGAACGCATCGACTTGATCCGGGAGTCGACGATCCATCTGCCGAATCTGAGGGTGGAGCACGGTAGCGGGTTGGTGGTCGACTTCGTGAAGGCCCGCGGCCTGACCGCGATCGTCAAGGGGCTGCGGTCGGGCACCGACTTCGACTACGAACTGCAGATGGCGCAGATGAACAAGCACGTCGCCGGGGTGGACACCTTCTTCGTCGCGACGGCACCGCGGTACTCCTTCGTATCGTCCTCGCTCGCCAAGGAGGTCGCGATGCTCGGCGGTGACGTCTCGGAATTGCTGCCGGGACCCGTCAACGAGCGTCTGCGGAGCAAGCTCGCCAAGGGCTGAGCCAGCCTTCTCGCTCGGCCACCGATAGCGAAAACTCAGGTTCACCGGCGTGGCGTTCTAGTCACACGGGTAACACCAGGCACACTGGTCACTAACAACAAGGCCGGGAGGGTGTTGCCGTGTACCGAGTATTTGAGGCGCTCGACGAGCTCGGAGCGATCGTCGAGGAAGCCCGCGGTGTGCCGATGACGGCTGGCTGCATGGTGCCCCGTGGCGACGTGCTCGAATTGCTGGACGACATCAAGGACGCCATCCCCGGCGAACTCGACGACGCCCAAGACGTTCTCGACGCGCGCGACGGAATGCTGCGCGAGGCGAAGGAGCATGCCGATTCGATGGTCTCCTCGGCCACCGCCGAGGCCGACTCACTGGTGAATCACTCACGCGGCGAAGCGGACCGGATCCTCTCCGAGGCCAAGAGCCAGGCCGACCGCATGGTCGCCGAGGCACGCCAGCATTCCGAACGGATGGTCGGAGAGGCCCGCGAGGAGGCCAACCGCATCTCGACCATCGCCAAGCGTGAGTACGAGGCCAGCACCGGACGCGCCAAGGCCGAAGCCGATCGACTCATCGAAAACGGCAACCTCTCCTACGAGAAGGCCGTCCAAGAGGGCATCAAGGAACAGCAGCGACTGGTGTCGCAGACCGAGATCGTGCAGACCGCGACGTCGGAGGCCACCCGCCTGATCGACACCGCCCATGCCGAGGCGGACCGCCTGCGCGGCGAATGCGACATCTACGTCGACAGCAAGCTGGCGGAGTTCGAGGACTACCTCAACGGGACCCTTCGTTCGGTGGGACGCGGACGCCACCAGCTGCGGACGGCCGCGGGCACGCACGACTACGCCCAGCGCTGACACCGCCCGCGTCCAGGTCAGGAGACCCCGGCCGTCAGTCGTAGGATCGATGGATGGCCGGCAAGTCGAAACACCATGCGCACCGCGGTCCGCGTTCGTCCTTCGTGTTGGACGTGTCACGGCTCGGGATGCGGCCCGGCTCGATGATCACCTTCGACGAGACGGTGGCCTCGCCCGCCCGCATCGGCATCGAGCTGATCGCCATTCCCGAGGGTGCTCCCGTCCACCTGGATCTGCGCCTGGAGTCGGTGTCGGAGGGCGTGCTCGTCAGCGGTCCGGTGTCGGCGCCGACGGCGGGTGAGTGTGCTCGTTGCCTGACGCCGGTCACCGGAGACGTCGAGATCTACCTCACCGAGCTGTTCGCGTATCCGGACAGCGCCACCGAGGCCACCACCGATGACGACGACGAGGTCGGCCGGGTCGTCGACGACACCGTCGACCTCGAGCAGCCGATCATCGACGCGGTGGGGATGCAGCTGCCGTTCTCCCCGCTGTGCCGCGACGACTGCCCCGGCCTGTGCCCGGAGTGCGGTGCCGCACTCGCCGACTACGAGAACGACGCCGACCCGCATCACCACGACGTCATCGACCCCAGGTGGGCCAAGCTGGCAGCCCTGAAACCCGTCGAGGACGGCGCGCCGGATCCGGCGGCGGGGGGTCGCGAGTGACGGTCGACCGGACCCCGCTGCTCGAAGCGCTCGGCGTCGACCTGCCCGACGAATTGCTGACCTTGGCTCTGACCCACCGCAGCTACGCCTACGAGGCGGGGGGTCTGCCGACCAACGAGCGCCTCGAATTCCTTGGCGACGCCGTGCTCGGGCTGGTGATCACGGCGGAGATCTTCGCCAAGTATCCCGACCGCAGCGAAGGCGAACTCGCCAAGTTGAAGTCTGCCGTGGTCAACACGCAGGCCCTGGCCCGGATCGCCAGGAACCTCACCCCCGACGGGCTTGGCGCCTACCTCCTGCTCGGCCGCGGTGAGGTCGCCAGCGGTGGCGCCCACAAGGCCAATCTCCTCGCCGACGCGGTGGAGTCGCTGCTGGGCGCCACGTACGTTCATTACGGACACGAGGTGGCCCGCGACGTCGTCATCCGCATGTTCTCCGACGCGCTCGAGACCGCCGCGAGCCTGGGCGCCGGGCTCGACTGGAAGACCAGCCTGCAGGAGCTGGCGGCGGCACTGCGATTGGGCGTGCCCAGCTACGTCGTCACGTCCACCGGACCCGAGCACGACAAGCACTTCACGGCCAGGGCCGTCGTCAACGCCGAGGAGTACGGCGTCGGCGAGGGCCACACCAAGAAGGAGGCCGAGCAGCAGGCCGCCGCCACGGCATACGCGGCACTCGAGGTGCTTGCAGACGCCGAGACCACCCCGACACCCGAGCCATTGCGGGATGCCTGAGCTTCCCGAGGTCGAGGTCGTCCGGCGCGGCCTTGCCGCCCACATCGTCGGCAAGAAGATCAGCGCCGTTCGGGTCAACCATCCGCGTGCGGTCCGGCGGCACGAGGAGGGCCCCGCCGATCTGACGGCGCGACTGCTCGACAACGTCATCACCGGCACCGGCAGGCGCGGCAAGTATCTGTGGTTGACGTTGGGCAGTGGTGATGCGCTGGTGGTCCACCTCGGGATGAGTGGTCAGATGCTGCTGGGGCCGGTGACGAAGACAGAGCACCTCCGAGTAGCCACTCTGCTCGACGATGGGACGGCGATGAGCTTCGTCGACCAGCGCACCTTCGGCGGCTGGATGCTCGCCGACCTCGTCACCGTCGACGGTACCGAAGTCCCCGTTCCCGTCGCGCACGTTGCGCGCGATCCGCTCGACCCCCTGTTCGACAGTGCCGCCGTGGTAAAGGTATTGCGGGGCAAGCACTCCGAGATCAAGCGCCAACTGCTCGATCAGACGGTGGTGTCGGGCATCGGCAACATCTATGCCGACGAGTCGCTTTGGCGGGCGAAGGTCAACGGGGGGCGCATCGCGGAATCGCTGACCAAACCGACGCTGGCGGCGATCCTCGGGCACGCCGCGGACGTCATGCGCGACGCCCTCGGTCAGGGCGGTACCTCGTTCGACTCGCTGTACGTGAACGTCAATGGCGAGTCCGGATACTTCGATCGGTCGCTGGACGCCTACGGTCGCGAGGGTGAGCCGTGCAAGCGGTGCGGTGCGGTGATGCAGCGCGACAAGTTCATGAACCGATCGTCGTACTACTGCCCGCGCTGTCAACCACGACCGCGCCGGCCACGACCGCGGCCCTGAGCAAGAGACACGAGGAAAGAGGACTAGTGACGGATCTCTGGGTGGAGCGCACGGGCGTGCGCCGCTACACCGGCCGCAGTACCCGAGGTGCGGAGGTGCTCGTCGGCTCCGAGGACGTCGAGGGGGTGTTCACTCCCGGCGAGTTGCTCAAGATCGCGCTCGCGGCGTGCAGTGGAATGAGCAGCGACCACGCACTGCGCACCCGGCTCGGCGACGAGTACCAGGCCACCATCCACGTGTCCGGTCCTGCCGATCGCGAGCAGGAGCGGTACCCGCTGATCGAGGAGAACCTCGAGGTCGACCTGTCGGCGCTGTCCGAGGAGGAGATCAGGAAGCTGCGCGTCATCGTCGAGCGGTCGATCGACAAGGTCTGCACCGTCGGCCGCACGCTCAAGAACGGTGCCGAGGTGACCTTCGAGGTCACCGAGAAGTGATTCCGCCTGCCGGCGACGACGTCCGACTGACCGCATGGGTTCACGGTCGGGTGCAGGGCGTCGGGTTCCGCTGGTGGACGCGCGCGAGGGCCTTGGAACTCGGGCTCAGCGGGTCGGCGACCAACAAGGACGACGGCCGGGTTCACGTCATCGCACGCGGCTCGCGCGCCTCGTGCCAACGGCTGCTCGACCTACTGCAGGGTGGCGGCACGCCGGGTCGCGTCGACACCGTCGTCTACGACTGGTCTGACCCCGGCGATCCGATCGAGGGCTTCGCCGAGCGATAGCAACCTCGCAGGTAAGCTCGCACGTCATGCATCTGAAGAGTCTGACGCTGAAGGGCTTCAAGTCCTTCGCCTCACCGACGACTCTTCGCTTCGAACCGGGCATCACGTGTGTCGTCGGACCCAACGGATCGGGCAAGTCGAATGTCGTCGACGCCCTGACGTGGGTCATGGGGGAGCAGGGCGCCAAGACGTTGCGCGGCGGCAAGATGGAGGACGTCATCTTCGCCGGCACGTCGTCACGTGCTCCGCTGGGTCGCGCCGAGGTGACGCTGACGATCGACAACTCCGACAACGCGCTGCCGATCGAGTACTCCGAGGTGTCGATCACGCGGCGGATGTTCCGTGACGGTGCAGGCGAATACGAGATCAACGGCAACAGCTGTCGGTTGATGGACGTCCAGGAGTTGCTGTCGGACTCGGGCATCGGCCGCGAGATGCACGTCATCGTCGGGCAGGGAAAGCTCTCCGAGATCCTCGAGTCCCGCCCCGAGGACCGTCGCGCGTTCATCGAGGAAGCCGCCGGCGTGCTCAAGCACCGCAAGCGCAAGGAGAAGGCGGTCCGCAAGCTGGACTCGATGTCGGCGAACCTCAACCGGCTCACCGACCTGACGACCGAGCTGCGCCGTCAGCTCAAGCCGCTGGGCAGGCAAGCCGAGATGGCGCGTCGTGCGCAGACCATTCAGGCCGATCTCCGCGACGCCCGGCTCCGGTTGGCCGCCGACGACCTGGTGGTCCGGCGCAACGAATTCAACGACACCAACCAGGCCGAGACGACGCTGCGACGCGAACACGCCGAGATCTCTGACCGCCTGGAGACCGCGACGATCGAGCTGACGACCCACGAGACCGCCGTCTCCGGTCTGAGCGGGCGTGCCGAAGCGGCGCAGCAGACGTGGTTCCGGCTGTCCGCGCTCGCGGAACGCGTCAGTGCCACCGTGCGGATCGCCAGCGATCGGGCACAGCTGCTCGACGCCGAGGCCGAGGTCTCCCAGGGCGCCGATCCCGACGAGCTGGAGGCGCAGGCCGAAGAGGTCGCCGCCCACGAAGAGCTGCTCCTCGCCGAACTGGCGGAGTGCCGAGACCGCCAGGAGGCGGCCCGCGCGGAACTCGGTGAGCGCGAGCGCGTCGCCGCCGAGGCCGAACGTGCCCACCTCGCGGCAGCGCGGGCGGAGGCGGACCGCCGCGAAGGGCTGGCCCGGCTCTCCGGTCAGGTCGACACCATGCGCACCCGCGTCGAGTCGATCGACGAGGGCGTGGCGCGACTCACGGTCAGCCTCGAAGAGTCCGCGATGAAGGTTCAGCAGTCCAGGGTCGACTTCGAGACCGTCCAGACCCGTGTCAGTGAACTCGACGCCGGCGAAGTCGGTCTCGACGACCAACACGACCGCACGGTGGCTGCGCTGCGCCTTGCCGATGAGCGCGTAGCAGAGCTGCAAGCCGCCGAGCGCGGGGCGGAACGTCAGGTGGCGTCGCTGCGAGCGCGGATCGACGCGTTGGCGGTGGGCCTCGACCGACGCGACGGCGCCGCCTGGCTGCAGAAGAATCACGACGGCCCCGGTCTCTTCGGCTCCGTGGCCACGATGTTGCGGGTGCACGCCGGACACGAGGCGGCAGTTGCGGCCGTGCTCGGGTCCGCTGCCGACGCCCTGGCAGCCGAGAGCTTCGGTGCGGCGCGTTCAGCGGTCGCCGCGCTCAAGCAGGCCGACGGCGGCCGCGCCGCGATCGTCCTTGGCGACTGGCCCGAAGGGACTGTGCCGCAGCGAGATTCGCTGGACCTCCCCGCGGACGCACTATGGGCAGTAGATCTGGTCGAGCCCGCCCCCCGTCTTCGCGGTGCCGTGGAGGCGATGCTCGCCGGGGTCGTGGTCGTCTCGGATCTCGCCGCAGCGCTGGACCTGGTGGCGTCCCACCCCAGGCTGCGAGCCGTGACGAACGACGGGGACCTGGTGGGTGCTGGTTGGCTCACCGGTGGCTCCGATCGCAAGCCGAGCACGTTGGAGATCACGTCCGAAATCGACAAGGCACGTTCGGAATTGGAGTCCTCCGAAAGGCAGGTCTCCGAACTGACGGCGGCCCTGTCGGGTGCGTTGGCCGAGCAGGCGGCACGCCAGGACGCGGCCGAGGACGCCCTGGCGGCGCTCAACGAGTCCGACGCGGCCATCTCGGCGATCTACGAGCAGCTCGGCAGGCTGGGGCAGGAGGCCCGGGCAGCCGAGGAGGAATGGCAGCGGCTCAACGGCCAGCGCAACGAACTCGAAACCGGTCGGGTGAAGACGGTCGAGGAGCTCTCGGCGCTGGAGGAGCGACTGCGCAACGCGCAAGAGGTGCCGACGTTCGACTCCGAGCCGGTGGATCGCCAGGAATCCGTCGCCGCCGCGGAGGCCGCGAGGGCCGCCGAGTTCGAGGCGCGACTGGCCGTTCGGACCGCCGAGGAACGCGCCAACGCCGTTCGGGGACAGGCGGATTCACTACGTCGGGCGGCGATTGCCGAGCGCGAGGCACGGCTGCGGGCCCAACGCGCACGAGAGGCGCGTGAGCTTGCCGCCGCGGTGGCGGCCGCGGTCGCCGAGTCGGGTCGCTTGGTCGCGGGCCGCTTGGCCACCGCGGTGGCGGTGGCGGGACGCACCAGGGACGGATTGGCCGCCGAGCGTAGCCATCGCGCCGAGGCGTTGAGCCGGGTCCGCCACGAGGTCAACGAACTCAACGCCAGGATCACCGCGCTCACCGACTCGTTGCATCGCGACGAGGTGGCCAAGGCTCAAGCGGCTCTTCGCATCGAGCAGCTCGAGCAGCACGCGCTCGAGCAGTTCGGCATGGCGACCGACGATCTCATCTCCGAGTACGGCCCGCACGTGCCGCTACCGCCGTCGGAATTGGAGATGGCCGAGTACGAGCAGGCGAAGGAGCGCGGAGAGCAGGTCACCGCGCCCGCGCCGATGCCGTTCGATCGCGCCACCCAGGAACGCCGGGCCAAGAAGGCCGATCGCGAGCTCGCCGAGCTGGGGCGGGTGAATCCGCTTGCGCTGGAGGAGTTTGCAGCCCTCGAGGAGCGCTACAACTTCCTGTCCACCCAGCTGGAGGACGTCAAGGCGGCTCGGAAGGACCTGCTCGACGTGATCGCCGACGTGGACGAACGCATCCTCCAGGTCTTCGCCGAGGCCTACGCCGACGTGGAGCGCGAGTTCACCCAGGTATTCGCCACGCTCTTCCCCGGCGGGGAGGGGCGCCTGCTGCTGACCAACCCCGACGACATGCTCACCACCGGCATCGAGGTCGAGGCCAGGCCACCAGGCAAGAAGATCAAGCGGCTGTCTCTGCTGTCCGGTGGGGAGAAGTCGTTGACGGCCGTCGCCATGCTGGTCGCGATCTTCCGGGCCCGACCCTCGCCCTTCTACGTCATGGACGAGGTCGAGGCCGCGCTCGACGACGCGAACCTGCGACGGTTGATCAGCCTGTTCGAGCAACTGCGCGAGGTGTCGCAGCTGATCGTCATCACCCACCAGAAGCCGACGATGGAGATCGCCGACGCGCTGTACGGCGTCACGATGCGCGACGACGGCATCACGACGGTGATCTCGCAGCGGATGCGAGGCCAGGAACTCGTCACCGCGACCACCTGAGCCCGTCGCCGGAACCCGCCCTGAGACAATGACGGGGTGACCCAAGACCAGCTGATGACGCTCTGGATCGCCCTCGCGGTCATCGCCGTTCTCGTAGTGGCAGCGCTGATCGTCGGGTTGGTGCGTTATCGGCGGCGGCAGATCAGCCTGTCGTCGCCGGAGGACGCCACGCCGATCGACAAGTCCGGCGGCTACACCGCCACCTCGACGATCTCCTTCACCCAGGCGACAACCACCGCTCCTCCACCCGTGGCCAGGCCCGACGGCCTCCTCGACGTCGAGGGCCTGCCCGCCGTCGGGGACGATGCGAGCACACCGCGTGATGCGCCGAAGCGGTCGATCTCCGACGTGCAACTGCCCGAAGTCCCGGCACCGAAGGCACCTGACGTCGACACGGCGCCACCGGAAGCCGAACCGGTACCCGAACCCGACGCGCCCGCGGCCCCCGACCTCGAGTCGATCGCGCCGGCAGACGGGAGGCTCGAACGTCTCCGCGGACGGCTGTCGAAGTCGCAGAACGCCCTGGGTCGCAGCATGCTGGGCCTGCTCGGCGGCGGCGACCTCGACGAGGACTCGTGGGAGGAGATCGAGGACACTCTGCTGGTCGCCGATCTCGGCCCGGTGGTGACCGAGTCCGTCGTCACGGCTCTCAGAGCGCGGATGGCGGCCACCAGTGTCCGGTCCGAGGCCGACGCCCGGGCCGTCCTGCGCGAGGTACTCATCAACCAGCTCCGGCCCGAGTTGGACCGCTCGATCAAGGCGCTGCCGCACGACGACAAGCCCTCGGTGTTGCTCGTCGTCGGTGTCAACGGAACGGGTAAGACGACGACCGTTGGCAAGCTCGCCCGGGTCCTCGTCGCCGACGGTCGTCGCGTGGTCCTCGGGGCTGCCGATACGTTCCGCGCCGCGGCGGCCGACCAACTGCAGAGCTGGGCGGCTCGGGTCGGAGCCGAAGTGGTGCGCGGTCCAGAGGGTGCCGATCCGGCGTCGGTGGCCTTCGATGCCGTCGACCACGGCATCGCGACGGGAGCCGACGTCGTGGTCATCGACACCGCGGGCCGGCTGCACACGAAGACCGGGCTGATGGACGAGCTCGGCAAGGTCAAGCGGGTCGTCACCAAGCGCGCCGTCGTCGACGAGGTGCTGTTGGTCCTGGACGCGACGATCGGACAGAACAGCCTGCCCCAGGCGAGGGTCTTCGCCGAGGTCGTCGAGATCACCGGCGTCGTCCTGACGAAGCTGGACGGTACGGCCAAGGGCGGCATCGTGTTTCGCGTACAGCAGGAGCTGGGTGTGCCGGTGAAGCTGGTCGGACTTGGCGAGGGGCCCGACGATCTCGCGCCGTTCGAGCCGGCTGCGTTCGTCGACGCGCTGCTCGGCTGACGAGCTCGGCTGGCGCTCAACGCCTTTCCGTTGGCCTCTCAGGTGCCGCGACATGGCGGTTAACGCCGACGAAACGAAATCCGGCGATCCGTTCACATGGGCGAAACACGGGCGGCTCATTGGCGAAACAACGAGTGCGCATTGTCTTGGCCTAGGTCATCGGTGACTAACCGTGGCATGGGCGAAGGAGGAATCGGCGAGTGGACGGATTTCCGGTAATGGGCATCCCCGATAGTGGGGATACGGCATGGATGTTGGCGAGTGCTGCACTCGTCCTGCTGATGACGCCTGGTCTGGCGTTCTTCTATGGCGGCATGGTTCGCGCCAAGGGCGTACTCAACATGCTGATGATGAGCATCAGCTCGATGGGCCTCATCACCGTTCTGTGGGTGCTCTACGGATACTCAATGGCCTTCGGCACCGACAAGTTCAACTTCGTCGGCGACCCCACCCAGTACTGGGGACTCAAGGGCCTCATCGGCGGCACGTATCTGCAACTCAAGCCTGAGGACGCAGCGGTCGCGATTCCGCTCGCGGGCACGATTCCGCAGACGGTGTTCGTCGCCTTCCAGCTCATGTTCGCGATCATCACCGTGGCGCTGATCTCGGGCGCGGTGGCAGACCGCCTCAAGTTCAGTGGCTGGTTGGTGTTCGCCGGTCTGTGGGCCACGATCGTCTACTTCCCGGTCGCGCACTGGGTGTTCGCCTTCGACGCCGTGACGGGAGAGAAGGGTGGCTGGATCGCAAATCAGTTGAAGGCGATCGACTTCGCGGGTGGTACTGCCGTGCACATCAACGCCGGTACCGCGGGCCTGGTACTGGCCATCATCCTCGGCAAGCGTCGAGGCTGGCCCGGATCGCCGATGCGCCCGCACAACCTCCCGTTCGTCATGCTCGGCGCGGGTCTGCTGTGGTTCGGCTGGTACGGGTTCAACGCCGGCTCCGCCGTCGGGTCCAACGGCATTGCGGGCGCGACCTTCGTCACGACCACGGTGGCCACGGGCGCCGCCATGCTTGCCTGGCTACTCACCGAACGGATCCGCGACGGACACGCCACCTCTCTCGGTGCGGCTTCGGGCATCGTGGCCGGACTGGTCGCCATCACGCCTTCGTGCTCCTCGGTGAATGTCGTTGGCGCACTGGTCATCGGTGTCGTCGCGGGCGTGCTCTGTGCGCTGGCGGTCGGGCTCAAGTTCAAGCTCGGGTTCGACGACTCGCTCGACGTCGTTGGCGTCCACCTGGTCGGTGGTATTGCCGGCACACTGCTGGTGGGTCTGGTTGCGGCTCCCGAGGCGCCTGCGGCGGTCACGGGTCTGTTCTATGGCGGCGGTTTCGACCAGTTGATCAAGCAGTCGATCGGCGCCGGTGCAGTACTGCTGTACTCCGCGATCGGCACCGCCGTCATCGCCCTTGCCGTCAAGTACACGATCGGCTTGCGACTGGACGAAGAAGAAGAAGCTAATGGCATCGACGAGGCTGAGCATGCGGAAACTGCTTACGAACTCGCGTGATCGGGAACAATTGACAGTGAATCGGAAGGAAACTGACTAAATGAAGCTGATCACTGCGATCGTCAAGCCGTTCACCCTCGAGGACGTCAAGACGGGGCTCGAGCAGGCGGGCATCCTTGGGATGACCGTCAGCGAGGTGCAGGGCTATGGCAGGCAGAAGGGCCACACCGAGGTCTACCGCGGTGCGGAGTACTCCGTCGACTTCGTGCCGAAGGTTCGAGTCGAGGTACTGGTGGACGACTCCGCCGTCGACAAGGTGGTGGACGTCATCGTCCAGGCCGCCCGCACCGGCAAGATCGGTGACGGCAAGGTGTGGGTCAGCCCGGTCGACACCGTGGTTCGAGTACGGACCGGCGAGCGGGGGACCGACGCCATCTGATGCGGACGTGATCTAAGCGTCGTCTCCCGGACGCGCATCGAAGGCAATATCACCAGCACGTCCGGGGAAGGACCGAGATGACAGAGCAGACACCAGGACCCGCCGCCGGGGCCTCCCGTTGGGAGGCACCGGCGGCGGGTTCGTCACGTCCGGCCACCGATCTGGCCACCGCCTCGGAACAGTTGCTCACCGGCGGCAGTCGTCTCGATTCCGCCGCGCTGCGGGACGCGCTGCTCGACCTGAACGAATTCTGGCTCACCACGAAGGCGACCGAGATCGGCATTACGGCGACCAGTGGGTTCGCCATCGTCGCCACCGGCGGCCTCGGGCGTGGCGAGCTGCTGCCATACTCCGATCTGGATCTGACCCTGATCCACGACGACATGCCTCGCGACGTAGTGTCGCAGGTGGCGGAGCTGCTCTGGTATCCGTTGTGGGACGCCAACATTCACATCGACCACAGCGTTCGCACGGTGCCAGAGGCGCTCAAGGTCGCGGGCGAGGACATCTCCGCGGGCCTGGCGATGCTCGACGCTCGACACATTGCGGGCGACGCCGACCTGTCGAATCTCCTCATCAGTGGTGCCCGACGTCAGTGGCGCACGGGCATCGCCCCCCGGTTCCCCGAACTCGTCGAACACACTCGTGCGCGCTGGGAGCGCAGTGGTCAGATCGCGCACCGCGCGGAGCCCGACCTGAAGAACGGTCGGGGCGGACTGCGTGACGTACAACTGCTCAATGCACTGGCGATCGCGCAGCTTGCCGATGCGTACCCAAGCCGGTCGCTTGCCTCACCCACCGGTTCGCTGGGTGACGCGCACCTCGCACTGTTGAACGTGCGGACCGAATTGCACCGGGTGTCGCGCCGCGGCCGCGAGATGCTGCTGGCCCAGTTCGCCGACGAGATTGGCGCGTCCCTGCACATCGGCGACCGATTCGACCTTGCCCGCATGCTCAGCGATGCGGCACGCACCATCAGCTACTACGTGGACGCCGGTATCCGGACGGCGTCGAATGCGTTGCCGCGCCGCGGATTGTCGGCCTTGCGGCGGCCCGTGCGCAGGCCCGTTGATGAAGGCGTCATCGAGTATGGCGGCGAGGTCATGCTCGCCAGGGATGCGCGCCCCGAGCGCGATCCCGGCCTGATCTTGCGGGTGGCGGCCGCGTCGGCCACCACCGGTCTACCGATGTCGGCGTCCACGCTGAGTCGACTGGCGGAGACGGCGCCTGAACTCCGGACGCCGTGGCCCCGACAGGCACTCAAGGATCTGCTGGTGATGCTGGCCGCAGGCTCCGCCACCGTGGCCACCGTCGAGGCACTGGATCGAACCGGCTTGTGGGGCAGGCTCTTCCCCGAATGGGGTGCCGTCCGCGACCTGCCGCCCCGCGACATCGTGCACATCTGGACAGTCGACCGGCATCTCGTCGAAACCGTTTCGCGTGCAAGCGCTTTCACTACCCGTGTGTCGCGACCCGATCTGCTGGTGCTGGGTGCACTGGCACATGACATCGGCAAGGGGCGGGGAGGTGACCACAGCGTCATCGGTGCCGATCTAGCGACCCAGATCGGCACCCGGCTGGGCCTTTGGCCGTCGGACGTCAAGCTGCTGTCGAAGATGGTCCGCTATCACCTGCTGCTGCCGGATACGGCGACCCGCCGAGACCTGCAGGACCCCAAGGTCATCGCGACCGTCGTCGAGGCGCTCGACGGTGATCCAGTGCTACTGGAACTGCTGCACGCCCTTGCGGAGGCTGATTCCCTGGCGACGGGGCCGGGCGTGTGGGGCGACTGGAAGGCCTCGCTGATCGGCGACCTGGTCCGCCGCTGCCGGCTGGTGATGGCCGGTGAGCCGCTGCCGCAACCGGATCCGATCGAGCCACGACACTTGCTGCTGGCAGAGGATCGCGGAGTCCACGTCGAGCTGGTGGCAGGTGACAGCCCGCACATCTTCACCGTGGCGATGATCGCGCCCGACCGCCGGGGTCTGTTGTCGAAGGCGGCGGGGGTGATGGCGTTGAACTCGCTGCGGGTGCACTCGGCGTCGGTCAACAGCCATGACGGCGTCGCGATCAACACGTTCGTGGTGTCACCGCACTTCGGCTCGCCGCCTGCCGCCGAGCTATTGCGCGAGCAGTTCGTGCTGGCGTTGGCGGGCGACCTGGACGTCATCGGCGCCCTCGAACGTCGGGACCGCGATGCCGCCGCCACGAACACGACGAGGGCGGGCGAGTTCCTCGACGCGGTGCCGATCAACGCGCCCCCGCCGCCTCGCGTCCTCTGGTTCGACGGGACATCTCCGGGCGAGTTCGTCCTACAGATCCGCAGCACGGACCGGGCGGGCCTGTTGGCTCGGCTGACGGCCGTCATCGAGCGTGACGGCATAGACATCGCCTGGGCCAAGGTCACCACGCTGGGGTCGTCGGTCGTGGATGTTTTCGGCATAGTGGTGCCTGCCCTCGCCGCCGGGGAGGCGACCCGGGATCATTCGGCGGCGCGCAGAGAACTCGAGCGCGATCTGCTCGCGGTGCTCCCCACCCCGAGCCCGGCCAAGACGGTACCGGAGGCTAGCTGACGGATGAGCTGAACTACCTTGGGCAGCTGGGTAGTTCATTCATCCGGACCGGGTGCGGTCCCAAACGTGACGTCGACGCGGCTCCGGTGATCTATGGTGCAGAGATGGTCACGACGCGGACGAAAGCCTTCATCGTCGCCGCGGGCGTCGCCGCAGCGGCGTTCGGCACGGCTGCGCCCGCCGGCGCGGACCCCGGTGGCGACCCGTGTCACCTCGGCGACATCGCGGTGACCTTGATCTGCAAGCTGATGCCGATTGCGCCGGGACTCGATCACGACATCGACCTCACGCAGGGTTCTGGAAACCTCAACGGTCAGCCGCTCCCGGAGATGCCCGAGGGCACCCCGATCTCGGAGAACGAGATGCCGACCCAGGTGTGCCCCAACGGTTGTTGACGACGAGTTCGGTCGACGTCTTGGTAGAGGCGTCGGTCGCGCCCTCGTACCTCCGCTGAATTCAGTTCGTCAACGCGCTGGCACGGCAAAGCGAAATATAGTTATATCTATCCAGGCTGAACTGGTGACGGTCGGGTTTCGGCGGCAATGTCCGCAATCGTCGTTCGGCCAGGTGTGAGACGTTGGTTCGTGACCAGCGCTCGTAGGAGGTTGACCGCGTGAACGTTCGATTCCTGGTCCTGGCGGGCAGCTCGCTGGTCGTCGGGGCCATCGTCGTGGGGTGTTCGTCACCGCCTGCGCCCCCGCCGTTGGCCGGAACCATTCCGGCCGGTACTGCAGAAGTCACCGTCAACGGTCAGAAGCTCGCCACTTCGAAAGCGGTCGATTGCACGTTCATCCAGTCGATGACCACGATCAAGACCGGTGACGACGCCGGCGGTGCCACGGTGGTCGTCGACAATGCCGGCGAACTCGACGCGAAGTCGGTCGACATCCGCAATCTCGGCGGGTTCACGGGCAGCTTCTGGCAGAACCTCGGTCACGAGGCGACCGTCAGCCTGACCGGCAGGACGTTCACGATTGCGGGCATTGCCGATGGGTTCAACGTCGAGAACCCGAGTGCGCGGGTGGCCCGGACGTTCTCGATCAAGGCGAGCTGCTGACGGCGCCAACCCGGAACGGGTGGCGAGCTGTCGAATGACCCTTGACCGCATCGCGAGCAACCGCAGCGACGAGGAAGAATTCGTGCGCTGAGGCGAGGTACCTGACGTCCAAAGTGTTCGAGTGGCGCATTAGATCGCAAATCGCTAAACAGATAGATAATTTGCTATTAATGCCGACCGCGCCGCCGTCCCCGTTTTCGCGACGTCGCCGAGTATTGACGGTCGTCTGATGCCAAGGCGGGCGACCCTCGTGCAGCCCGCCGCGTGTCGCCGAGCCACTCGGGGGGCGGGTCGAGTCGCGCGCGAATCGGCCTCGGTTCGTCGTCTGCTCTGCTCCGGGTAGCCGTGGAAGACCTGGGATGCCTGCGAAGTCATCTGCCGTAGGGCAAGGGATGCGCATCGTGGAGCTCGCGACCCGCAGGCGATTCGTCACGATACGTCGGGGACGATGCGGGCGAGTGAAAGGCAAGAGAAAATAGTCTTCGCCATCATTAGGTAAATGAATGAATCGCGTCGAATAGCGTGATTCTTTGCTTATCCAGCAATTTCGAAACGCCGTTTCAGTCTTGCTCGAGGGTATTTGCTTTACTTGTAAGTGTTTCGTCACCGTGGTGCCACAGCAACGCGATACGACGTGGGCGGCGTCGTGCTGCCGACGTAGCGCGTGGCGATCACGCGGATCGCGAGCACTCTGCTGGCGTCGGATCGGCGATACTGTGCCTCAACTGCAACGATCTCCCGTTCACGAGGTCCGGGCACGACGTCTCAGGCACCTGGACCACGGCTGGACTCCGAACGTGACGACTCCGGTGAGACGTTGTCGAGAGTTCTGTCGCACCCAGTCTGAGCAAAGCTAGTCGCTAAGACTGACTAACTCGCATAGAGAACGGCATTCTGTTGCTAGGCCGGAAAACTGTGGTGTACGGTGCCTCGACGGCTGCTTGTGCTTTGAATCACAGCACCGCGCGCCGCATATACCGGGATTCGCGAAGGGACTCGCCGAACATGACTCAAGATCGGACACGGATGAGGGCTGCGGGTTGCTAGCACCCAATGCCGCGTCCAAGCCCGTGCGGGCCTTGGGCGACTTCTTCGCCATGTGCCTCGACGTGGTGGTCTTCCTGTTCAAGCCCCCGTGGGCCTGGCGCGAGTTCCTCCTGCAGACCTGGTTCATCGCGCGGGTGTCGTTGTTCCCGACCGTGATGCTGGCGATCCCCTTCACGGTTCTCACCACCTTCACGATCAACATCCTGCTCGTCGAGATCGGCGCCGCGGACTTCTCCGGCACCGGTGCCGCGCTCGGCGCGGTCACCCAGATCGGCCCCATCGTCACGGTGCTGGTGATCGCGGGAGCGGGCGCCACGGCGATCTGCGCCGACCTGGGCGCCCGCACCATTCGCGAGGAGCTCGACGCGCTACGCGTGCTCGGAATCAATCCGGTTCAGGCACTGGTGGTTCCGCGCGTTCTCGCCGCGACTCTGGTCGCGCTGATGCTGGCCTCGTTGGTGACCCTGGTCGGAATCATCGGCAGCTTCTTCTTCGCCGTGTACTTCCAGAGCGTGACCCCTGGTGCCTTCGCCGCCGGGCTCACTCTGTTGGTCGGCCCGACGCAGGTCATCATCGCCCTCATCAAGGCGGCCATCTTCGGGCTCACCGCAGGACTCATTGGCTGTTACAAGGGCATCTCCGTCGGCGGCGGCGCTCAGGGCGTCGGCAACGCGGTCAACGAGACCGTGGTGTTCACGTTCATGGCGCTGTTCGTGATCAATGTGATCGCCACCGCCGTCTCGGTCAAGGCGACGTTCGGAAGGTGAGAGCGACCACATGACCGCGAGCACCATGTATCCGCGCCTGCGCCGGACCTTCGGCGGAGTGGCCGACGCCTGGAATCAGATTGGGCGACAAGCTCAGTTCTATGCACTGACCATCAAGGGCTTGGGCGATGCGTTCGTGCGGTACCAGGGCGAGTTGATCCGTCTCATCGCACAGATGAGCCTGGGCAACGGTGCCTTGGCCATCATCGGCGGAACCATCGTCATCGTCGCGTTCCTGACGTTCTCGGCAGGGTCGTTGATCGCCATCCAGGCCTACACGCAGCTCCAAGACGTCGGCGTCGACGCTCTGGCCGGCTTCACGTCGGCGTTTCTCAACGTGCGGTTGGTAGGTCCGCTGGTGGCCGGCATCGGCCTGGCCGCGACCATCGGTGCGGGTGCCACCGCGCAACTCGGGGCGATGCGAATCAGCGAGGAGATCGACGCGCTCGAGGTCATGGGCATTCGCTCGGTGGCGTATCTCGCATCCACCCGGGTGGCCGCAGGCGTGATCGTGGTGATCCCGTTGTACTGCATCGCCGTGCTGACCGCCTTCGTCGCGACCCGGATCGGAACCACGTTCATCTACGGGCAGTCGACCGGCGTCTACGACCACTACTTCAACACCTTCCTGAACCCGTATGACCTCATTTACTCGTTCCTGCAGGCGATTTCGATGGCGATCGTGGTGATGCTCGTTCATACCTACTACGGATTCAACGCAGCCGGCGGCCCGGCGGGAGTCGGCGAGGCAGTGGGGCGCGCAGTGCGTACGTCCTTGGTCGCCGCCGTCTTCGTGACGCTCTTCGTGTCGCTGGCCATCTATGGCCGCACCGGCGGCTTCAACCTCTCGGGTTAGCGACATGGAATCCTCACGAAGCGAAGGCCGTCTCAAGCCCGGCTGGTGGACGTTGATCCTCCTGGTGATCCTCGTCGGCATCATCGTGCTCACCATGGTGATGTTCACCGGCGGGTTGAAGTCCTACGAGGCCGTCACCCTGACCTCGGACCGCTCCGGCCTGGTGATGGAGGACGGCGCGAAGGTGAAGCTTCGCGGCGTCCAGATCGGGCAGGTCAAGAGCGTTCAGGGTGGGCGCGATGCCGTCAGCCTGACGCTGAACATCGACAGCGACCAAATGAAGTACGTGCCGGCCAACGTCGAGGCGCGCATCCGCGCAACGACGGCGTTCGGAGCCAAGTACGTCGACCTCATCTATCCCGACGACCCGAGTAGTGCCCGGCTCTCGCCGGGCGCGGTGATTCGGTCGGAGAACGTGAGCACCGAAGTCAACACGGTCTTCCAGAATCTCACCGGCGTTCTCCAGCAGATCGACCCGGCCAAGCTGAACGGCGTTCTGTCGGCGCTCGCCGAGGGCCTTCGCGGCAAGGGTGAGATACTCGGCCAGGCGATTTCCGACGGCAACGAAGTTCTCCAGCAGCTCAATCCCCGCTCGGAGACGGTGCGACGAGACTTCCAGTCGCTCAAGGGTTTCAGCGATACCTATGCGGCTGCAGCGCAGAACATCGTGACGGTGCTCGACGCGGCCAGTACCACGAGCACCACCATCGTCGACAACGCCAAGCAGTTGGATTCGTTGCTGCTGAACCTGACCGGCCTGTCCAACAAGGGCATCGACCTGCTCGGGGCGAGCAAGGACAACCTGATCAAGGGCGTCAATCTGCTCGAACCGACCACCCGTCTCTTGTACAAATACAACCCGGAATTGACCTGCCTGTTCCTCGGCGCCAAGAAGACGATCGATAGCGGCTTCGTCGACGTCACCGGTGGCACCAACGGCAAGTCGGTGATCCTCGACGTCGCGCTGCTTGCCGGCGACGACCCCTACAAGTACCCGGACAACCTGCCCGTCAACGGCGCCAAGGGCGGACCGGGCGGCCAACCGGGCTGCGGCTCGGGCCCTGACGTCTCGCAGAACTGGCCGGTGCGAAACCTGATCACCAACACGGGCTACGGCACCGGGCTGGACAACCGCCCGAACCCGGGCATCGGCTTCCCCGGCTATGCCAACTATCTGCCCGCCACCAGGGGTACTCCGGAGCCCCCGAGCATCCGCAACCAGCGCGGCGGGCCTGCGCCGGGTCCCATTCCCTACCCGGGTGCCCCGCCCTACGGCGCGCAGCAGTACGCGCCGGACGGTACGCCGCTCTATCCGGGTCTGCCGCCGGCTCCGCCGCCCGGTGCGCCACGCGAGGCAGGGCCGCCGCCACCAGGATCGGAACCGCTCTACGTTCCGTTCCCGGCCGATGTCCAACCGACGCCGGCGTTCCCGATTCCGGTGCCGGGAGTTCCATCACCGTGATGGGCTTCCCGGTCATCGACTCGACACGCAGGAAGGCTTAGACCGTGAAGGACAATCTTGGCGGCGCCGTCTGGCGTCTTGCCGTCTTCATGACGGTCTGTGCCTTCGGGATCTTCGCGCTGTTCGCGATCTTCGGACAGCTTCGGTTTCAGCCGGAGAAGACCTACCGCGCGTTGTTCACCAACGTCACGGGTCTCGAGGTCGACCAGTTCGTCCGGATCGCGGGCGTCGAGGTCGGCAAGGTCAAGAACGTATCGATCCAGCCGGACACCACCGCCTTGGTCGAATTCAACGCCGACGACTCGGTGGTGCTGACCCAGGGCACCCGTGCGGTGATCCGCTACGACAACCTCATCGGTGGTCGCTACATGGCGCTCGAGGAGGGTGCGGGCGGCACGAAGCGCCTCAACCCCGGTGACACGATTCCGCTGTCGCAGACATCGCCCGCGTTGGACCTGGACGCTCTCATCGGCGGCTTCCGCCCACTGTTCCGAGCGCTGGATCCCGATCAGGTCAACAACTTGACCGGCCAGCTGATCGCGGCCTTCCAGGGCCAGGGCGCAACCCTGACGTCGTTCTTCGATCAGACTGCGGCACTGACCAATACGTTGGCCGACCGCGACCAGCTCATCGGTCAGGTGATCGTCAACCTCGACTCCGTGCTGGGTTCGCTCGGCGATCAGAGCACCCAGTTCGCCAAGGCCGTCGACTCGTTGTCGGACCTGGTGAAGACACTCGCCGACCGTAAACAGGACCTGAGCAACACGGTGGCCTACGCGAACGCGGCCGCGGGCGGCATCGCCGACCTGTTGGCTCAGGCCAGGCCGCCCGCGAAGAAGGTGGTCACCGAGTTGGATCGGACGGCCGGAAACGTCGTCGCGGACAAGGACTTCGTCGACAACTTCCTGGCGACGCTGCCGGACGCCTATCAGGTGCTCGGCCGCCAGGGTCTGTACGGAGACTTCTTCTCCTTCTACCTGTGCGACATCGTCCTGAAGCTGAACGGCAAGGGAGGACAACCGGTGTACGTGAAGTTGGCCGGCCAGGACAGCGGAAGGTGCACGCCGCGATGAAGACCTTCGCAGAGCGCAACCCGTTCGTCATCGGTGCAGTCGGCATCGGCATCACCGCGATCGCCATCACGACGGCTCTGAACTACGACAAGCTGCCGTTCGTGAGCCAGACGACCGAGTACTCCGCGTACTTCGCCGAGGCCGGCGGACTGATTCCCATGGCACCCGTTCAGGTTTCGGGCTTCCGGGTAGGACAGGTCGACAGCGTCGAACTCGACGGGCCCCGGGTGTTGGTCACGTTCAACGTGGACGACGACATTCACCTGGGAGACCGCACCGAGGCGGCGATCAAGACCAAGAGCCTGCTGGGCGCGAAGATCCTCGAGATCACACCGCGTGGTGACGGGCAGCAGTCGGGACCGATCGCGATGGAACGCACGCGCTCGCCCTATCAGCTTCCCGACGCTCTCGGCGATTTGACGAGCACCATCAGCGGTTTGGACACCCGGCAGCTCTCGGATTCCCTCTCGGTTCTGGCCAACACCTTCTCCGACACGCCGCCCTCGCTGCGGGTTGCCGTTGCGGGCATCGCACGCTTCTCCGACACGTTGGACAAGCGCGACACGGAGCTGCGACGACTGCTGTCCAATGCCAACAAGGCAACCGGCGTGCTCGCCGAGCGCAGCGACCAGATCGTCGGCCTCGTCAAGAACACGAACGAGCTCCTGGTCCAGCTTCAGAGTCAAAGCGCCGCGCTGGACCAGATCTCGTCGAACCTGTCGGCCGTCGCGATACAGATCAAGGGCTTCATCGGCGACAACCGAGACACGCTCAAGCCAGCCCTCGACAAGCTCAACGGCGTCCTGGCCATCGTCGACAATCGCAAGGCGGAAGTGCAGAAGTCGCTGAAGGGCCTGGCTCACTACGCGACGTCGCTGGGGGAGTCCGTGTCCTCCGGGCCCTTCTTCCAGGCCTACGTGGCGAACCTGCTGCCGGGTCAATTCGTGCAACCCTTCATCGATTCGGCGTTCTCCGATCTGGGTCTGGATCCCAGTGTGCTCAAGCCGAGCGACATCACGGATCCGCCGGTGGGGCAGCCTGGGACGCCACCGCTGCCGGTGCCGTTCCCCAGGACCGGTCAGGGCGGTGAGCCGAATTTGTTCCTGCCCGATGCCATTACGGGCAATCAGGATCCGAACCTCCCCGTTCAATCGCCGGGTCGCTACCCCTATCGAGAGCCGCTGCCTGCGCCGCCACCCGGCGGCCCGCCACCGGGGCCGCCTGCGGTCGCACCTCCCGGGCTGGAGTCGACCCTCGCGCCACAGGCTCCGGTCGACCTGCCCGCACCGGGCCAGGACACGTCCGTGTCGCCCACGCCCGGCGCCGGACCCGCGCCGGGACCGACCGCAGGAGGTCAGGGATGACGGTGCCCCGCTACACCCGGATAGTGCTGGCGGCCGTGCTGGCCGTGTTGCTGGTGGCCGGGGTGCTGACCCTCACCACGTCCAGCACGAGCATCAACCGCGTCCACGTGGTCGGGTACTTCGCCAACAGCAACGGCATCTTCGCCGGTGATGAGGTTCGCATTCTCGGTGTGCCAGTGGGCAAGATCGAGAAGATCGAGCCGGAGCCGCAACGGGTGAAGATCAGCTTCTGGTACGACGAGAAGTTTCAGGTGCCCGCCGATGCGAAGGCGGTCGTTCTGTCCCCGTCACTGGTCAGCGTCCGCGCGATCCAGCTGACTCCCGTATTCACCGGGGGGCCGGAGATGCGCGACAAGGCGGTGATCCCGGAGGACCGCACCGCGGTGCCGGTCGAGTTCGACGACTTCAAGGTTCAATTGGAGAAGCTGACCGCAACGCTGCAGCCGACCCAGCCCGGAGGCGTCAGCACGTTGGGCGCATTCGTCAATACCGCCGCAGACAACCTCCGGGGTCAGGGTGCGAACATCCGCGACACGATCATCAAGCTCTCCCAGGCGTTCTCGGCTCTCGGCGACCACAGCGACGACCTCTTCACCACCGTGAAGAACCTGTCGATTCTGGTGGACGCGCTGCAGAGCAGCCAGGACCTCCTTCGCAACCTGAACCAGAATCTGGCTGCCGTGACGGGCCTGCTGTCCAACGATCCGAACGAACTCGGCAGCGCCATTTCCGACATCAACGCGGTCGTCGGCGACGTGCAGAGCTTCGTTGCCGACAACCGCGAATCGCTCGGTACGACGTCGGACAAGCTCGCGTCGGTGTCGACCGCACTGGTGCAGAGCCTCGACGACATCAAGCAGGTGATTCACGTTGGGGCGCCTGCCTTCTCGAACTTCCTGAACATCTATCAGCCCGCTCAGGGCGCACTGACGGGTAATCTAGCCACCAACATCTTCTCCAACCCGCTCCAGTTCATCTGCGGTGCGGTACAGGCGGCGTCGAGGCTCGGCGCGGAGCAGTCGGCAAAGCTGTGTGTGCAGTATCTGGCGCCGATTCTGAAGAACCGGCAGATCAACAGTTTCCCGCTCGGCGAGAACCTGTTCGTAGGGGCGACCGCCCGTCCCAACGAGATCACCTACAGCGAAGACTGGATGCGCCCCGACTACATTCCGCCCCCCGGCTCGTCGCCGGGTGGTGCACTTCCCGCCGAGGCGCCGTTGCCCGTCGATCCGAATGCGCCACCGCCTGCCACCGGTCCGCTGCCGCCGGCCGGGGCCCCGTTCACGAACTTTGGCGAGCCCGCTGATCCGTACCACGGTGATCCGCCGTTCGTCCAAGCGCGCGTGCCAGATCCGGTGCCGCCACCTCTGGCAAAGCAGGCCGATCCGGCTGCCGGACTGCCCGGCCTGATGGTGCCAGGGGGAGGGGGATCATGATGCGTCTGCGTCTGCGACGACACGGAATCGCAGTGATCGCAACGGCTGTCGTGATGGGCCTGTCGGGCTGCGCGAATTGGCAGGGTGCCAACTCCCTGCCGCTGCCGGGTACCGAAGGCAGCGGGCCAGGGGCGTACACGATCCAGGCCCAGCTGCCCGACGTCGACAACATCGAGCGCAACTCCCGCGTCCGCGTCGGTGACGTCACCGTCGGCAAGGTCACGAAGATCGAGCGTCAGGGATGGAACGCGCTGTTGACCATGTCGCTCAACTCCGACGTGGAGCTGCCCGCCAACGCGACCGCCACACTGGGGCAGACCAGCTTGCTCGGGTCGTTGCACGTGGAGCTGGCACCACCGAAAGACGTTCCGCCCGAGGGAAGGTTGCACGACGGCTCGTTGATCCCGCTGGCGTCCGGTAGCACGGTGCCCTCCACGGAACAGACACTGGCGGCGGTGTCGGTCCTTCTCAACGGTGGCGGCATCGGAGACCTCCAGGAGATCACCCGGACGTTGAGCACGGCGTTCATGGGTCGCGAGGGCGACCTCCGAAGCCTCATCGAACAGCTCGACAAGTTCGTCACCTATCTCAACGACCAGACCGGCGACATCATCTCGGCCACCGACAGTTTGAACAACCTGGTGGGGCAGCTCGCCTCCCAGAAGCCGGTAATCGACAAGGCGTTGAAGACCATCCCAGACGCGCTTTCGGTGCTGAAGGACGAGCGCCAGACGTTGGTGGATGCGGTCGATTCTCTTGGCAAGTTCGCCGCACTGGCCGCCGATTCGGTGAATCAGACCAAGGAGAACCTGGTCAAGGAACTCAAAGACCTCGGGCCCGTGCTGCAGTCGCTGGCCGATGCCGGGCCTGCCCTCACTCGTTCCCTGGACTTCTTGGGCACCTTCCCGTTCCCGAAGCCGACGTTGACGAAGTGGCTGCGCGGGGACTTCGCCAACCTGACCGCGGTGATCGACTTGACGCTCAGCCGCCTCGACGCGGGACTCCTCACCGGCACGCGCTTCGAGGGTGAGTTGACGGAGCTCGAGATGCAGTGGGGCCGGACCATCGGACAAATGCCAAGTCCCTACACCGCCCGCAATCCGCTGATCGTTCCCTACCACTTCAATCAGGGGCCGTGACATGTACATCACCAGGCGGACCGTCATCCAGCTCAGCATCTTCCTCGTCGTGTCGCTGGTCGGGCTGGCTATCATGGCCTTCGGATACATCCAGGTGCCGAGTCTGTTCTTCGGCGTCGGCCGCTACACCGTCAATCTCGAACTGCCAGAGGCGAGTGGGCTCTATCCACGCGGCAACGTCACCTACCGCGGCACCGAGGTCGGGCAGGTCAAGAGCGTCACCTTGACCGATACCGGGGTGCAGGCCGAACTGTCGCTCGACTCGGACGTCAAGATCCCCTCCGACCTCGTTGCCGAGGTGCACAGCGTGTCGGCGGTCGGCGAGCAGTACGTCCAGTTGCTCCCGAAGAACGACACGTCGGCCCCGCTGAAGGACGGTGACACCATCCGCAGTGCCGACACCACCGCCCCGCCTGACATCAACGCGTTGCTGGATGCGACCAACCGTGGGCTGCAAGCGATTCCGCGAGACAATCTCAAGACGACGATCGACGAGGCCTACACGGCCTTCGGCGGTCTCGGACCGGACATCGGTCGTTTCGTGCAGGGTGGCGCCAACCTGGCCAGGGATTCGAAGAAGAACCTCAACGAGCTCACAAACGTCGTCGACAACGTCGCACCGCTCCTGGACACCCAGACCGACACGGCGGACTCGGTGCAGGCGTGGGCATCTCACCTGGCCGACGTCACCACGTCGCTGAAGAACAACGACACCGCGGTCCGCGGCGTCCTGCAGAACGCCCCGGCAGCCGCCGACGAGGTGCGCGCTCTATTCGACCGCCTGCAGCCCACCCTGCCGATCGTGTTGTCGAACCTGGTCGGCCTCGCCGACGTGGGAGTCGCCTACCGGGCCAACCTCGAACAACTGCTGGTTCTGTTGCCGCAGGGCGTACAGATCATCCAGGCGACCACGGTGGCCAATCAGAACACCAATCCGAGCTACAAGGGCGCTTACCTCAGCTTCAACCTGAACATCAACCTGCCCAAACCGTGTCTGACGGGCTTCCTGCCGCCGAGCCAGTTGCGCTCGGCCGCACTCACCGATTACCCGGACTACCCCCAGGGTTTGATCTACTGCCGGACCCCGCAGGACGGGCCGAACAACGTCCGCGGTGCAAAGAACTACCCCTGCGAGACGCGGCCGGGCAAGCGAGCCGCATCGGTCAAGCTGTGCGAAAGCGACCAGCCCTACGTGCCGTTGAACGATGGGTTCGCGTTCAAGGGTGATCCCAACGCAACGCTGACCGGGCAAGGGGTTCCGCAGTTCCCCCCCGGCGATCCGATCCCGCCCGGATATCCCCAGTCCGCACCGCTGCCGCCGGCACCGCCGCCACCCGACGGGTTGCCACCATCGCCCGACGCGCCACCGCCGCCCGTTGCCATTGCCCGGTACGACCCCGCGACGGGCACGTACGTTGGACCGGACGGCAAGGTCTACACGCAGGCCAACTTGGCCGCGAACGCACCCGAGGAGCAAACATGGCAGAGCATGATGCTGCCCCCGAAGACGAACTGACCGAGGCCGACCCTGCTTCGGAGCGTGTTACCGAGGACATCGACGCTATCGACTACGAAGCCGAAGCCGAAGCCGAAGCCGACGACGACGTCGAACCGGAGGTTGCGCCAGAGGCGGAGCGGATGTCGCCGGTGCGGCTAGCGACCCTGGTCGGACTGGTCGTCGTGATCGTCGCCGGTGCACTGGTGGGGTTCCTCGGTTTTCGCGCGGTCCAGTCACAGCGGGAGGCGGATCGCGACCGTCTCTTCCTGGAGGTCGCCCGCCAAGGCGCAGTGAACCTGACCACCATCGATTGGCAGGAAGCCGACGCGGACGTGCAGCGCATCCTGGATTCGGCGACGGGCACCTTTTACGACGACTTCTCCAAGCGCTCCCAACCCTTCGTCGAAGTGGTGAAGCAGGCGCAGTCGAAGTCCGTGGGCACGGTGACCGAAGCCGGCCTCGAGTCGGATTCGGGCGATCAGGCGCAGGTCCTCGTTGCCGTGGCAGTCAAGACGACGAATGCCGGTTCGGCCGAGCAGCGCCCGCGTGCGTGGCGAATGCGGGTAGACGTGCAGAAGGTCGGCGAACAGGCCAAGGTTTCCAACGTGCAGTTCGTACCGTGACGGACGAGAGCACGGAGGCGGACGGTGACAGTGCAGACGACGATCGGAAATCCCGCATGACCACGACTTCACTCGACCGCGAACACGACGTTCCCGACGTCGACGATCCTGAGATCGCCGACGTCACCGACGAGGCCTCCGAGCCTGCGCCGAGACGGCCCGGGAGGCAGGTGAATTGGTCGCGAGTGATCGCCTACGGATTACTGCCCGCCCTTGCGTTGGTCCTCACCCTGGGCGCGGGATACCTGAAGTGGGTCGACACCAAGAACCGGGACGCGAAGACTGCGGCAGTGGAATCTGTTCAGGCCGCCCGTGATTCGACGATTGCACTGCTGTCCTACACCCCGGCCGACGTCGACAAGCAACTCGTGGAGGCCCGCGACCGGCTGACCGGACAGTTCCGCGACTCCTATACGTCCCTGACCAACGACGTGGTGATCCCTGGGGCGAAGCAGCAGCAGATCACCGCAGTGGCGACGGTGCCCGCTGCGTCGTCGGTATCTGCGGACGCGAATCACGCAGTAGCGCTGGTGTTCGTCAACCAGACGACGACGGTGGGAGCCGGGGCCCCCACCGATCTGGCGTCCACCGTGCGGGTCACGTTGGACAAGGTCGACGGGCGTTGGCTCATTTCGCAATTCGATCCGGTCTGATCCGGATCGGGACTACACGGTGAACGACAAGGGAAGGCGCTGAAGTGATTTCAACGACTCTGCGGATGACGGTCCTTCCGGTGGCCATGGCGATGGCGATCGCCGGTCTCGACGTCGCAACCGCGCACGCAAGCCCGGAGCCGGATCCGTCTGCTCAGGCATCCTGCGAGTTCACACTCACGACGCCGTCCGTCGTCAAGGTGTCGGGCACGGACATGGTGACGGCGTCGATCGCCCACGGGCCATGCACCGGCCGAATTCAACCGAACTCGATGACTGTCTGCGTCGAAATGCTGGGCGGAGAACGGCCATCGTGCAATTTCCGGCCCACCTTCGACCCCGTGCAGGTCTTCTTCTCGCCGTACCGTCCCGGTGCGACGTACAAGTCGACGGGACGGGGATGCGGCAATGTCTTCCCGGCGGCCGACGAATCCTGTTCGTCCCTTGGGCCTTTTACCGCGACACTGTGAGACAGACGCCCGGGGTCAGGCTGGGGCGCCGTAGACGGCTACCACGACGCTGCGGTCCAGGCTGTTCTCCGACCACACGCCGATGGCGGTGTGACTGCAGTCCTGCATGGCGGCCCGTGATGGCGGATCCCACCACCACTGGCCGAGGATGTCGATGCCGTTGATGGCGATCGACTGATTGATCGCCACGGTTTCGGCGACCCTGCCGGTGAACCCCGCGGCCTGCGCCCGATCTTGCGGGGTCGAGCCGTCGGTGCCGACGTCGCCATTGATGTCGTGGTTGTTCAGCAGATCCACCGTCTGCCGCCGGGCAGCGTCGACGAGCCGCCCGTCCAGCCGGGGATCGGTCGGGCAGCCGTTCTGCTTCTGCGCGGTGTAGATGTTGCCGAACACGGTGTTGTTCAGCCTGCTGTTGTCGGCGCGGGCGGTGGGCATCGCCACCATCCCGGCCGCGACGGCCAACAGGCTCGACACGACGAGCGCTCGGCGCGGTGTCGTCATCGTCGGCATCATCGCCCACCTTCCGGTGTGTACAGAGACTTGTTTGCCGACACAGTACTACCTTCTGGAGAATGAGGTAGATGTATTACGCATTCCCGGGCCGGCGTGATGACCTCAGCAGCTACGCTGGTGGGGGCTGGTAACCCGCCGCCGAGTTCCGCAGCTGCCAGATCTGCGCGGGGCACAGGATTCCAACTGCATAGGACACCAAGTAGTTGGCGGCGTACTCGTCGTTGGGCTGCACGTCGTTCTTCACGTCCCCCATGACCTGCGGATAGGCCTCGCCATTGCGCACCTTGTCGCAGATTCCGTAGCCGTAGCCGATCGCGTCGTTGTTCGGGAACGCGTAGTGGCGGCGCGCCACCACGTTGTAGGTGTACTCCACCTCGGGCGCGGGGGCGGCCTGCGCCACCGGAGGCGGCATCTGCATGATGGCACCGAGGGCGGTACCCGCAACGAACACAGCGGCTAGCGATGTACCACGCTTCATGCTCACACCCTATGCGTTTGCCGTGCCGGATACTAGACGCAGGTTTGACGGACGCTACCCTCATGGGTGAGATGAAGTCCCATGCCGCTGCACTATTCGTTCTCCTCGTCGCGTCATTGGTGAGCGCGTGCGGCGGTTCCGACGCGCCGTCGCAGGCGCCCCGGTTTACGGACCAACCGGCCATCACCGGCGAGCCCGCCGGTTTCAACGCCGCCGACGTCGCCTTCGCCACCGCCATGGTCACGCTGTACCGGCAGGCAACGGAGCTGACCGATCTCGCCCCCGAGCGATCGAACGACCCCAACGTGGTCGCCTTGGCGGCAGACGTCGGTGCCGCCCAGCGACCCGACGAGCAGATGATGAACGTCTTCCTGGTGCAGTGGAACTCGAATTCCGACGCAGCTTCCAACCCGGATGGCCACGATGCCACGGTGCCTGGCACGGTCGACGAGACGACGATGGCGCGGTTGAAGTCGCTGAGCGGCAAGGATTTCGACTCCCTCTGGCTGCAGTCGATGATCAATCACCAGCAGGGAGCCCTCGACGTGGCCGAGGCGGAGGTCGCCCATGGCGCAAACGTCGACGCCGTAGCCTCGGCCAAGCAGTTCGTTGGCACCTATCAGGCGCAGATCGACCGGCTGAAGCAGCTGCTGGCCGGCTAGTGGGAGCGGTCGCGGCGCAGTTGATCTGCGAGATCGTTGAGCGCCTCGATGGCCACCCCGACCGCCTCCTCGACCTCGATGGTCCGGGAAAGGTGTTCGCCACCGGAGCCTTTCGAGGCCGCTAGAGCCGGAACGACGAAATGGCGGAAGCGACGCCGCGTCTCGCCGTCGGAGCGGTTGATTTCCTCGGCGGCCAGGTAGGTCTGTTCGACGAGGAAGTCGACCATCTCGTCGATGCCGATGTCCGTGCGAATCTGACCACTGCGCTGGCCCTCGTCGAGCACCTGTCCCATCGCCTCCACCGCGACCTGGTGGACGCGCGGGTCGTGCACCGACGCCGAGTGTTGGGCGATCAGGGCAGCGATCGAGGGGTCGGACGGCAGTTCGCGGGCGGTGTAGACCAACGCCGCCTCCAGCTTTGCGAAAACGCCGGTCCTGGTTGCCATCAAGGTGGCGACCGCGGCCGTGTGGCGCCGAGCCCGCAGCAGGGCGACCTGAACCAGCATCTCCGAAACGCTGCCGAGCTGCCGGAATGCCGTCGCGCGGGACACCCCGGCGACCTTGGCGACCACCTCCATCTGCACGGCGTTGATTCCGCGTGCTGCGATCTCCTGGTCGGCTGCCCGGATCAGGCGGTCCTTGACGGTGCCGTCGTCACCGGAGGGCAGGTCGATGGCGGTCACAGCGCCGAGATTACGTGATCGCACCGGCGATCTTGAGCTCTATGAGGCGATCGTCGTCGACACCGAGTTCGCGGAGCACGTCGTCGGTGTGCTCGGCGAACTGTGGGGCACGGCCGAGTTCGGCGGGGTCGTCGTCGAACTTCACCGGGCTGGCCACCAGCTGCTGCCGATTACCCTCGGCATCAACGATGTTGGCGATCCGTCCGTTCGCGGTCATGGCGTCGTCATGCGCCAACTCCCAAGCGTCCTGCACCGGTGCCCACTGGCCGGTGCCCCTGCTGAGCACGGCCTTGCAGTCGGCGAAGCTGAGCTTGGCGATCGCGTCATGGACGATCCCATAAGCGGTGTCGGCATGCGCGGCCATTGATTCCAGCGACGCGAACCGTGGGTCCTCGGCGTACTCGTCGAGGCCCATCAGTCGGCAGAATTCCGGCCAGTACCGGGTGGGTTGCAGCATCGACAGTTGGACGAACCTGCCGTCCGACGTGCGATACGCGCCTGTCAATGGATTCCCTGGGGCCTGGGTCCGACGCTGCATCTTCGGCAGCGGACCGCCCATCAGCAATGCCATGTTGATGCTGAACTGGGTGGTCCAGGCGCCCACGGCGAGCAGCGACACGTCGAGCACCGAGGGTTCTCCGGTGACGTGGCGTCCGTAGAGTGCCGCGGCCACGCCGCCTGCGATCGTCATGCCGCCGATGTTGTCGCCGTAGGCGCCTGCGGGCATGAACGCCGAGTGATCGGCGTCGGGGGGATTGAGCCCGTCGGCGCTGCCGCCGCGGGCCCAGAATGCGGTCGCGTCGTAGGCGCCGGCGTCGCGGTCGGCGCCGTTCATGCCGAATCCGCTGCCCGCCACGTAGATGATGTCGGGGTTGACGGCTCGGACGTCATCGACATCGATGTGCAGCTTGGTTCGTGCCGAGGGCAGGTAGTTGGTCAGGAAGACGTCGCTGCGGCGAACCAGTTCGTTGAACTCCCGTCGCACCTCGGCGTTGTCGAGTGCCATTCCGACACTTCGCTTTCCGCGGTTGGGCGCCTCCATGATCGGAGCGAAGGAGGAGCCCGGCTTGCTGGCTGCGGCGCCGAGGACCTTGACCAGACCACGCTGCGCATCACCGGTCACGGGATGCTCGATCTTGATGACCTCGGCACCCCAGTCGGCGAGCACGGCGCCGGCCGAGGGGACGTAGGTGAACTGCGCCACCTCGAGCACGCGTACGCCGTCGAGTGGTTTGCGCATCAGAGGTCCCAGACCAGTGGCAGGCTCTCCAAGCCCAGTTGGCCGCCGCTCTCGAACATCTCCGCATCGGGTGCCAACCGATAGTTGGGGATCCGTCGGTGCCATTCCTCGAGGGCGATTCTGAGTTCCTGGCGGGCCAGGTGCGAACCGAGGCATCGGTGCGGGCCTGCGCCGAAGCCGATGTGGTTGTTGGGTTTGCGGGTGATGTCGACGGTGGTCGCGTCGGGGGAGGCGGCGTCGTCGCGGGTGGCTGCGGCCAATGGAATGTTGACCATGTCGCCGGCCTTCATCGGGCAGCCTTGAATCTCGATGTCGGCCATCACCTTGCGGGCCGGGATGACGATCGCGTACGCCCGGACGAACTCCTCGACGGCCGTGGGGATGACGGCGGGTTCGGCGAGGATCTTCTGACGATCGTCGTCATTGCGCGCCAGGTGCAGGAACATCCAGCCGAGCGTGACCGAGACGGTGTCGAGTCCGGCCATGAACATCAGGAGGCAGAAGGACAGCAGATCCTGGTCGGTGACCGGTTCGCCGTCGATCTCGTAGGTCAGTGCCTTGCTGACGATGTCGTCGCGCGGCTCGTTGCGCCGATCGGCGATGAGGGCCGAGAAGCGGCCCATCACCGAGAACATGGCCGTCATCTGTTTCTGCA
The DNA here is from genome assembly GCF_016462545.1 of Mycolicibacterium sp. Taxonomy (GTDB): domain Bacteria; phylum Actinomycetota; class Actinomycetes; order Mycobacteriales; family Mycobacteriaceae; genus Mycobacterium. The sequence goes on from NZ_JAEMTA010000001.1 coordinate 341,417, forward strand.
GTTTCTCCTCGTCGCTACCGCCCGCGTGCAGGATGTCGTGCTCCCATGCCAGATACTCGTCGAGTTCGTCGACCGGCAGGCCCATCATCTCGAGGAAGATGGTCGTCGGAAAGCGGGTGGCGAAGTCGGCCATGAAGTCGCAAGAGCCCTGCGCTGCTATTCCTTCGATGATGTCGATTGCGCGTTGCCGCACAGTCGATTCCATGCGCTCGACCGCGCCGGGGGAGAATAGCGGGCCGAGTTGGCGACGCCACTGCTTGTGCTCGTCACCGTCCAGCATCTCGGGTATCCACTTGATCGCCGGCTCCGGGTCCAGCGCGGTGACCACGCTGTTGGAGAAGGTCTCCGGGTTCTGCATGATCTCGAGGATTCCGGCGTAGTTGCACACCGTCCAGAAGCCGGGGCCGAATTCGTTTCGATACCAGGGGAACTGGGCGCGTAGCTCGTCGTAGCGGGCGAACCAGGTACCTTCGGGTTCGGTGGTGGTGTAGTCGAAGGTGACTACCGGCACCTTCGCGGCCTTCTCGCTCGTCGTCACGGTATACCTCCAGGTCGCTGCGATCTATCGACGCAAGAGTCGCATGTCTGCGACTTGCTGAGATGAGAGTATCAGCCACGATGGCGAGAAGCGAGATCTAGGTCACAATGCATGAAGGCTTGCCGCCGAGGGCTCAATACAGGATGTCGCGGACCTTCGTCCGCTCGTAGCCCTTGAGTAGTGCGGCGCTGGAGGTTTCCATGTGTCTATGCCAATGTGCTTCGGCGTCAGCGCCTTTACCGGCCGACACCAGGTCGGCGAGTCTGTCGTAGGACCGGATGAGCCTGTCGTACTGCGCCTTGGGCACGACGTTCTGAGCACGCAGAATCGCCGCGGTGGTGTGCCGTTCGGAGATCTCGTGCAACATCCCTGCGATCATCGCCAGGGTCGCGTTGCCCGACAGTTCCACCAGTCGTCGGTGCAGTTCCGCGGATGCCTGCGCCAGCCTCCCGTCGTCCCGAGCCCGCGGTATCCCGTCGACCAATCGACGTAGTTCGTCGCGTGCGTCCGCGGATCCGCCGTCGGCGAGCAGGCGTGCGGCATGGGGCTCGATGCCGATCCGTGCCATCATCACGTCGGCCAGCGTCGTGCCGGAGATGGCCAACAGCAGCGCTGCCGGTCGCGCAACGATCTCGGGTCCGGGCACCCGTACCTTGGCGCCGGTTCGCGAACCGCGCCGAACCTCCACCAGGCGATCAGATTCCAGCACCCGCACCGCTTCTCTCAACGTTGGCCGACTCACCTGGAAGTGCTCCATCAGGTCGGCCTCGAAGGGCAGGAAGTCACCATCTTTCAGCTGCCCGTCGACGATCATCTTGCGCAGGGTCTGCGCCACGAGTTCTGCGGTCTTGGGGGACCGGACCGTGCCGGAGGTGGCCTGAGGCGCAATCATCGGGGCGAGGGACTGCTGGCGCGACACCAAAACCTCCTGGTCGACGGAGATGGTTTACTCAGTAAACCAGCTACAAGCGCATCATCGCAGCTGAGACATGAGACCGATGGCGGCACCGTCGTAACGCGCGCGTCGGCGCCGTCCTACGAGGAAGCTCGGTGGCGAGGAGAAGGCCAGATCTGGCAGGCGCTTACGAGCTGCGAGCATGTCGCGCGCCTGCTCGGAAGATCCACACACCGCTATCGACCACAGCATCTCGTCGGTGACGTGATCGGCGATCGTCTCCGGTCGACCGCTGTGGAACGCTGCGCGAATGGCCTCGACCTCGTCCTGCCAGCCGTGTAGTACGACGAGCGAATCATAGGTCCGCACGGTCAGGTAGAACGCGATCTGTAGCTTGGCCTCTCGCACCGCACGCTCTGGATCGGCGTCGTCGATGGCGGTGATCAACCAGCCCCAGCGGCGCAAGTCGTCGACACTGCGACCCGCTGAGTCGGCGCCGCGGCCAAGTTCGGGGTCGACCACGTCGGTCCACCAGCGGTCGGTGAAGAGTCCGTGTCCGAGAACGCCGTCGGCCACCCGGCCCGCCGTGCGCACCATGATCTTGTTGAAGGCGCCGATCAGGATGGGCACGTCCAGCCTGCCGAGGACTGGTGCGCGGATGTCGGCGTCGATGTTGTAGAACTCGCCGCGGTACCTGACGGACTCGCCGTTCTCGGCGACCAGGTAGGCCCTGATCACCTCGATGAGTTCGGCCATGCGGGGCGCGGGGTGCGAGGCGTCGACGCCGAACCAGTCCCTGTTCATCCGGGACGTGCCGGCGCCGAGGCCGAGGAAGATACGACCCGACGAGGCTCTCGAAAGGTGGCGCAGCGCCGCTGCGTGGACGAACGGTGACCGGGCGAACGCGTAGGCGATGCCCGGGCCCACCATGGCGGTCGCGGTGTTGTGCGCCATCTCGGTCGCGGTCACGTAGGCGCTCAGATCGGCGAATTCGCCTGCGCAGAAGGCGCTTGCGCCAGATGCCTCGGCCTCGGCCGCCAGCTCGGGCCCGGGCCAGGGCAATCCCCACTCCATTGCGCAGATTCTCCCTAGGGCTACATCGATTACTTAGTAAGATATGTCAGTGTACGCGGGGAGTGGCGGAGGACCAAGCGTTCTCACATTTTCGACAAAGATGTAGAAAATGAGTATGGTCGTCCCTCAGGAGCGAAAGGATCCACACATGACCTCGATTCCGAGCATGCTTCCCACCGGATGGTTCCAAGTGGCATGGAGCGCCGACGTCGCCATCGGTGACGTGCAGCCGATGCACTACTTCTCACGGGACCTCGTCCTGTTCCGCGAGTTGGATGGTCGCGCCAAGGTTCTCGACGCCCACTGCCAGCACCTCGGCGCCAGCCTCGCCCACGGCGGCTGCGTCGTCGAGGACGGCATCCAGTGCCCATTCCACGGCTGGGTCTGGAACGGCGAAGGGCGCAACGTTCGCATTCCGTATGAGCCCCGACCGAACCGAGGTCGCCGTGTGCGCTCGTATCCGGTCGCGGAGCTCAACGACTCCATCTACATCTGGCATGACGCCGACGGCCGGCAGCCCCTGTGGGAGGCGCCCAAGGCATTGGACGTGCTCGGAAGTCACGTTCGCGAAAGGCAGTTCCACCCCTTCGACGATGGCTGCCGGACGCGCTTCGAGAAGGTCAAGGTCCATCCCCAGGTGATCGCCGAGAATGCCGTTGATCCCCACCACTTTCGCTTCGTTCACAACACCCCCATCAGCCCGGTGGTGTTGCGCGAGAGCACCAACGAGTCGACCTGGGCGGCCAAGGTCGGCTTCGGAAAGCGGTGGCTCGACGGCGTCGATCGTGACGGCGACACCATGAACACCATCGAGATCTACTGGTCCGGCATCGGCGTCGCCTTCAACGGTGAGCACATGCGCGACGGCATCCGCGTCATCTCGATCTGCGCGACCCCCGTCGACGACACGACCTCGGACATCTTCGCCGGGTACTGGATCAGTGCCGAGGAGTCGGCCGGTCCCGGTGACTTCGAGGCGCGACTGGCCTCGGCCAAGCTGGCCCTGCCCGACGACATTCGGATCTGGGAGCACCAGGAGTACCTCGACCGGCCGGGCCTAGCAGGATCCGAGGCCGTCGGCTTTCGCGCACTGCGCACATGGGCCAGCAGTTTCTACCCTGAGCCGGTGGCCGTGGGCGAACCCGTGTCGCATGGCGTCTGACGAATCCTCACGCCGGGCTCCGCGCAAGTCGGACCGCAGCCGGCAGTCGATTCTCGACGCCGCGCGGATTGCATTTGCGCGCAAGGGTTTCTCCGGCGCCACGATCCGCGACATCACTGATCTGGCGGACGTCAACCGGGTGGGCTTCTACTACTACTTCACGGACAAGACCCAGCTGTTCATCGAGCTCGGCACGGAGACCTACCGGCAAGTCCTCGAGGTCGTCGAGGCATTCGACGAGATCGCGATACCTCCGTCGCGTATCGAACTCGAGGCGTGGGTGGAGAGCTACTTCGCATACTTGGACCGCAACGGGGCCTTCGTCAATCGCTCGACGGAGGACATGCCTACCGACGACGGGTTCCGCGCAGCGGTGGCGCGCTCACGCCGCCGCGCGGCGACGGCACTGGGGGAGCGCATCGCGAAGATGGCGCCGTCGGATGTCGACGTCGATTCGGCCGCGACGGGGCTGGTGGTCATGGCGATGCTCGACCAGTCCTGGCAAATGATGCAACACAACGAAATTGCGAATATCTCGCGTTCGGCGGTGGTGGCCGCCGCGACGGATCTGCTGTGGCGAGCCGTCGACCAGCCGTCGGAATGACCGGTCAGGATGCCGGGGGCGCGGTCCACTCGGCGATCAGTTGGTCGACTGTGGTCAGCCGCCCCAAGACCGAGATGGTGTTGTTCAGAACCTGTTCGGCATAGGTGGCCGGAGTGCCACCGACGCCGTCGCGCGGGACGACCAGCTGAAATCCGGCCTGAGTGAGATGTCCGGCGGTGTGAGTGATGGCCAGATTGAGCGACACGCCTACCAGCACGACGGTCTCGACACCGAAACCCTTGAGAACGGGTAGTAACTCGGAGTCGAGGGTGGGGAACAGACCGTGATGACGCGCCAGCACGACGTCGTTGGGCGCCAGCAACTCTGGGACCACCTGGGTCTCGGTGGTTCCGGGTGCCCAGTCCGCGACGGCGGGTCCCAGTGCGCGCCACAGCCGTGCCGTTCCCGTCGGCCGTCCGCCGAGGTTGCCCTCGTAGGTAGCGTGCACTACGCGCACGTCGAATTGCCTCGCGGCATCGAGGAGTCGGCCCACGCTGGCCACCAACTCGGAGCTGTCGGCGGCCAACGCGGGCAAGACCGATGCGGTGCCGAGCACACCGTTCTGGCACTCCACGCAGACGACGGCAGTGGTTTCGGGGTTCCATGACGAATCTGGCACGCCTACCACCGTAGCTGAGTTTTCATCGACGTAAAGCCATATGGGTTAACGGAATTGGCCATTGTGCCACCTCGACGGCGATACGATCGGGGCCATGCAGATCCGTGACCACGTTCCGTCCGGCAAGCCCGCCGTGATCCTCGCCTCGGCAGGCACCGTGATCGGCTTCGGCGAGCTCGAAGAGCGGGCCAATCGATTGGCGCACTTCTGGCGCGCCGCCGGTCTGCGTGAGGGCGACACCGTCGCGGCGCTCCTCGAGAATGGCGAGCACGTCCACGCCGTGATGTGGGCGGCTCGTCGCAGCGGGCTGTACTACGCCATGGTCAACACCCATCTCACGGCATCCGAAGCGGCCTACATCGTGGCCAACAGCGGCGCCAAGGCGATCGTCGGCTCCCGCGCGACGCGCGCGGTGTGCGAGGACTTGTCCGAGCACCTACCCGACGGCCTGCCCGAATCGCGGCTGATGGCCGACGATGATCTCGACGGTTGGGCGCGATACCCGAAATGCGTTGCCGACCAACCATCGACACCGATCGCCGACGAGAGCGAGGGCGACCTGCTGCAGTACTCGTCGGGCACCACGGGACGGCCCAAGGGCATCCGCCGCGAGCTGCCGCACGTCGCTCCGGCGGAGGCCCCCAACATGCTGATGCCGCTGCTGAGCGCCGTCGGGATCACGAGCGAGTCGATCTACCTGAGCCCCGCGCCGCTCTATCACACGGCTCCATCCTTCTGGTCGATGGCGGTGCAGTCGCTGGGCGGCACCGTCGTCGTGATGGAGAAGTTCGACGCTGAGGGCGCGCTCGAGTGCATCCAACGCTATGGAATCACCCACGGGCAGTTCGTGCCCGCCATGTTCGTCCGGATGCTGAAACTCCCCGAATCGGTGCGTAATTCGTATGACGTGTCGAGTCTGCAGCGGGTGGTACATGCGGCCGCACCGTGCCCGGTGGACATCAAGAAGCAGATGATTCAGTGGTGGGGACCGATCATCGACGAGTACTACGCGTCGTCCGAGGCGGTCGGCGCCTCGTTCATCCGCGCCGAGGACTGGCTGGCCCATCCCGGTTCCGTGGGTCGTCCGCTGGTCGGGGTTCCGCACATCCTCGACGAGAGTGGCCACGAACTGCCGCCGGGTCAGCCCGGCGAGATCTATTACGAGGGTGGGTATCCCTTCGAGTATCTGCGGGACGAGGCGAAGACCGCGGCCGCCCGCGAGGCTCACGGATGGGCGACGGTCGGAGACATCGGCTACCTCGACGACGACGGCTACCTGTATCTGACCGATCGCCGCCACCACATGATCATCTCGGGTGGGGTGAACATCTATCCGCAGGAGGCCGAGGACCTGCTGATCACCCATCCCAAGGTGCTCGACGCGGCCGTGTTCGGCATTCCGGACGACGACATGGGGCAGTCCGTCAAGGGCGTCGTCCAGACGGTCGATCCCCTCGATGCCAACTCTTCGTTCGAGCGGGAGCTCCTCGATTGGCTCCGAAACCGGTTGGCGCACTACAAATGTCCGCGATCGATCTCCTTCGAGGAGCAGCTGCCTCGTACCGACACGGGCAAACTGTACAAGCAGACGTTGGTCGCGAAGTATTCCCGATAACCGATCAGCCCAACTTCAGCGGTACCCGCTCCAGTGCAAAGGTGTTCGCCGGGAAGATGATGTGTGGCTCGTAACCCGGCTCGACCGAGAACTCGGGAACGCGCTTGAGCCATTCGTCGAGGACCAGCGTGAGTTCCAACCGCGCGAGATGTGACCCGAGGCACCGGTGTGGCCCCCCTCCGAAGCCCCAGTGTCGGTGCACCTTTCCGTCCATCACTACCTCGTCGGTAGAGATCTCGTCGCTGTCGTCCCGATTGATCGCGGCGATGCACAGCCGCACCATCGTGTCGGGTGGCAACGTGATGTCACCGATCGTCACCTCCGCGGTAGTGACACGGGGCACCATCGGTGCGGGTGGCTCCAAGCGGATGATCTCCTCGACGAACACGCTCATCTGGTCGGGATCGGCGACCAGTGTGGCCCGAAGTTCGGGATTGCGAGCGAGTTCGAGGAAGGCCGAGCTCATCGCAGCCGTGACGGTGTCCAATCCGGCGAGTACGAAGAGGAAGGCCAGCCCCATCACCTCGGCGTCGTCGAGCGGATCATCCCCGCTGACCACCTGGGACAGGATGTCCGGTCCGGGGTTGGCCCGCCGCTCGTTGATGGCCTCGGCCAGGTAGGCGACCAGCTCCATGGCGGGGGTGAGATCCACGCCCTCAAGAGTGGGTGCGTCGGCGAGCGCAATCACCGAGTCCTTCCAGGCGACGAGTCGGTCGAGGTCGGCCAACGGCAGCCCGAACAGGGTCAGGAACACCTGCGACGGGTAGGGAATGGCGAGGTCGGCGACGACCTCACACTCGCCCTTCGTGGCGACGCGCTCGACGATGTCGAGCGCCTGCTGCTGAAGCGAGGGCAACATCGCCTTCAGCGTGTGGGGGCTGAAGAAGGGCTGCAGAATCTTGCGGAACCGAGTGTGCTCCGGTGGATCGAAGGCGATGGGAACCAGAGGGATTGGGCTACCCAGGACGTCGAATGCCTTCTTCGACGAGAACAGCTCCGGGTTGCGCAGTGCGGTCAGCACGTCCTCCCGGTGCGATATGTAGTACCAGCCGTCGATGAACACCACCCGCCCGGCATCGCGAATGGTCTTCCACCCGACGCTACGATCGGCTGCCATCGGCAGGCTCGCGAAGGAGAGTTCGGGCGCGCCAAGAGTTTCCACGTGTTCTCCTAGGGTTAGAACGCCGAACGGTGGAGCCCACCGTCGACTTCGATCCAGCTGCCTGTGACGTATCCGGCAGGTTCTGAGCACAGATAGGCGATGAGGGAAGCGATCTCGGCCGGCTTGCCCATGCGACCCGAGGGCACCCGGGCCTGGGTCAGCATGAATTCGCGCCGCTGCTCCTCGGAGCGGGTGCCGAGGTGATCGTTGAGGTAGGCGATGGCGTTCTGCGTCTCGATCCACCCGGGAGCCACGGTGTTCACGGTGATGCCGTAGCGGGCGTATTCGTCGGCCACCGTCTTCAACATCCCGATCGTCGACGGACGACTGGTGTTGGCCACGGCGTGGTGGATGTCGCCCGCAGGTTCCTTCGCCGTCGCCGACCCGATGTGCACGAACCGCCCCCAGCCAGATTCCTTCATGGCGGGCAGCACGGCTTGCAGAAGCGAAATCTGGCTCATGGTGTGCATTTCGAAGGACGCACGATAGACGTCGAGGTCGGTGATGTCCGCGAAGTCGCCCGGCCGCTGGTACTTGGCCTGTCCGACCACGATGAGTGGTGGGCCGTGTTGAGAGGTGGTTTCACGCACGGCGTCGGCGACCTGATCGGGATTGCTGACGTCGGCGATGACGCCGATCGCTGCGCCGCCCTCGCCGCGGATAGCCTCGACCGCCGCGTCGACGTCGGTCTTGGTCCGGGCCAGGACGGCCACGCGGACGCCCTCTGCCGCCAGCAGTCTGGCGACCTCGAACCCGATTCCCTTGCTGCCGCCGACCACGAGGGCCGAGCGATCGGTGATTCCAAAGTGCATCGAGTGGTGCCGCTAGCGCTTCACGTCCATGCCGGCATCCACCTTCAACAAGCTCCCGGTGAACGTACGACCGGCATCGCTGATCAGGAACAGGATCGCGTTGCTGACGTCGCGGGGCTCGATCATCGGGAAGTCGGGCAGCGCGGTCGACATCGCGTTGACCAGATGCGGGTTCTCCTCGATCACCTTGAACAGCGCCGGATTCTCGGTGATCATCGGGGTCGCGCAGTTGGTCGGCGCCACGGCGTTGACTCGAATGCGGTCGGGAGCGAGCATCAGCGCATAGGCGCGGACCAGGCCGGTGATCGCGAGCTTCGACGTCAGGTAGGCGTCGGTGCCGCCGCGGCCGTCGGTGAGGTCGAGCAGCGCGATCATCGAGCTTGTCGCGATCAGATTGCCGCCCTGGCCGCGCTGCTTGATGTGCGGTATGGCGACCTGGAAGGTGTTCCACACCCCGATGAGCATGATGTCGAGGCCGAGCTTGAGAGCTTCGGAGGCGTCTCGCTCGTCGGCGTTGGTCAGCACCACGCCGGCGTTGGCGATGACGGTGTCGATGTGACCGAACTGCGCAACACCCGCGTCGAACGCCTCCTGGAGGGCATCCTTGTCGCGGACGTCGGCCTTGCGGATGAGCATCTCCTGGCCGGTCTTCTCGACCAGGCGAGCGGTCTCCTCGAGGTCATCCCAGGTGCCCAGCTTGTAGGGCACGATGTCTAAGTCTTCGCAGATGTCGACGCCGACGACGTTCGCACCCTCTTCAGCGCACATCACCGCATGCGACCGGCCCTGACCGCGTGCGGCGCCGGTGATGAAGACGACCCGGCCGTCGAGTGAACCCATTGCGTACGCCTCCAAGCAAAGTCAGGTGTGACGGGCGCCACCACGTGGATGCTACGCCCGACATTTGGAATCATCCAACTATTTCGCTAATTTGACGAGAGTTCGGCCCATCATGCTCTGGAAGGGAACGATCATGTCCGACACCCCCAATGGTGGTCCACGTCCACCCGACGGAGACTGGCTCGGTACGCCCTTTCTGACGTTCACGCGTGAGGGCGCCTTCGCCATCTGCACGCTGGACCGTCCGCAGGCTCGCAACGCGATGACGCCTGCCATGTACTTCGGCATCCGGTACGCGATCAGCAGGGTCAACGCCGATCCCGACCTGGCAGGTCTGCTGATCACCGGTACCGGCGACGTCTTCGCGCCCGGCGGCGACTTGGGTCAGGCCGCGGAGGACAACTGGATGGACTTCGCCGCCACGATGGGGATGGACGTGACGCCCTTCGACGTCCTGAGGCAGTCGCCGAAGCCCGTGGTGTCGGCGGTCAATGGGCTCTGCCAGGGTGGTGGCCTGCAGATCGCCATGTGCAGCGACCTCGCGGTGGTCAGCGAACGGGCTACCTTCCGGGTGCCCGAGTTGTTCCGTGGGATCGCCGACACGTATTACAGCCAGGTGTTGGCGCGACTGATCGGGCCGGTCCGCACGAAGGATCTGATGTTCACCGGCCGGACCTTGACCGCCGAGGAAGCGCTCGACTGGGGGATGATCGCACGGGTCGTTGCACACGACGACCTGTTGGAGGTTGCGAAAGAGCTTCTCGCACAGTGCTGCCGGACTGCTCCCGGCGCGCGCGGCGTCGTCAAGGCGAGTCTGGACAACTACCTGGGTCTCTTCGACCGGATCGGGATGCAGACCAGTCTGTTCGGCCCTGAAGCGCGCGAGGGGTTCCGGGCGTTCAAGACCAAGACGTCGCCGACGTGGGTGCACCCCGACCTTCAGGTCGACGGTCGGCTATAGCCCGCCGACCGTGCGGGTCGTCATCGAAGAATGCGTCATTCGTCGATGACGACCCACACAGTCGATGCGTCGCGAGGGTTACTTCGGCGTGAACCGCTGCGCCCCGTCGAGGCGCATGACCTCGCCGTTGACGTAGCCGTTGGTGAGCAGGAACGTTGCCGCGTCGGCGTATTCGTCGGGTGTGCCGAGCCGCTTCGGGAACGGGACGTTGGCGGCGAACTTGGCGATCGCCTCCTCCCCGACGGATTCCATGATCGGTGTCTTCATCGTTCCCGGGGCGATGGTGTTGACGCGGATGCCCACCGAGCTGAGGTCGCGGGCAGCGGCGATGGTCAACCCGATGACGCCGGCTTTCGCTGCGGCGTAGGCACTCTGGCCGATCTGGCCTTCGTAGCCGGCGATCGACGCCGTGAGCACCAGTGCACCCCGCTCACCGCCCTCCAAGGGCTCGGCAGCGGCGACCGAGGCGGCCACCAAGCGGGTCAGGTTGTACGTGCCGTTGAGGTAGAGATCGATCGTCTTGGTGAATGCACCGAAGTCGGCGGGGCTTCCGTCGCGCTGCACGATCCGTTGTGCGACACCGTAACCACCGTGGGCAACTACGGCGTAGCGGAGCTGGCCGAGCTGGTTGGCCTGCTCGATCGCGGCGAGGATGCTCTCCTCGCTCGTCACGTCGGTGCTGACGAAGGTGGCGCGACCGCCCAACTCGTCGGCCAGCGCCTTGCCCTTGTCGGCGGCGAGATCGGCGATCACCACTCCGAGACCATCGGCATGCAACCGGCGCACGGTGGCTTCGCCGAGGCCACCGGCGCCGCCGCTGACGATCGCCGACGCACCTTCGAACTTCTGAACCATCAACGGATCTCCTTCACTTGGTCGTTGTCTTCGAGTTGGACTGCATCGCCGGTCACCAGGTCCCACGCATCGTCCGTCGTCAGTGCCAGTCGGCCAAGGCGGCGGGCGAAGTGGTTGGGGGTGCCGTACTCGTCGGCCCAGCTCTGGGCGCGCAGGGTGAACAGCCACAGCGGATGCTCGCGCGTGACGCCGATCGCCCCGTGCAGTTGATGAGCGATGGTGGCGACGGTGCCGACGGCGCGGCCGGCGGTGATCTTGGCAACCGTGACGGCGTAGTCGGTGTGCGGCGAGCCGAAGCCGTGTTCCTCCGCCGCCGCCACGGCCAGTTCCACGGCGGCGCGGGCTCTTTCGATCTCACCGGCCATCGCGGCCAGTGAATGCTGGACTGACTGGAATGCGCTGAGTGAGCGACCGAACTGGACGCGTTGCCGGGTATGGTCCACCGACGATGCGGCGGCGGCGTCCAGTGCGCCGACGATCTGCACGCACCGTGCCCACGCGCCGCGTCGCGTCAGTTCACGCCCCACTGCCGGCGTCACGGCGTGCAATTCATCGGCCGCGACGTCGAAGTCGATCGAATCGCGAGGTTCCCCGGCTAAGTTGTGGCCGTCGCGCACGGTGGTCGACGCGCTGTCGAGGACGCCGACCCGCAGTCCATCGCGGGTGCGGACCGCGAGCAGCGTCGTGCACGCCCGCGCCCACGGCACCGCGTGCGCGGTGCCGGTCACTCGGTCGCCATCGGTGTCCGCGTCGGCTAGCGCTACCGTCAGCGGTCCATCGGGCAGGTCGATACCGGCCTGCTGACCCAGCCAGCTTGCGAGAGAATCGGTTTCGGCTAGCGGCACCGCGCATGCGTGCCGTGCCAAGCCGTACAGCACGACGGCCAGTTCTCGAGGTCCGGCGTCCGAATCCGGCGTGCTCGTCAGCCGGACCAGCCCGGTCTCGCTGAGATTGCGCCACAACTCGTCGTCGAAACGCAGCGGTAGGCCCCGCTGACCGAGGTTGGCGTCATAAGAGCGCTGCCCCAGATCCTCGACCAGTTCCCGAAGTTCGGCGTCGTCGTCGCGGACGACCTCGGTGGCGAAGACTCCGCCGGCCAGCGTGCTCATCTCAACCCCATTCCCCGAGCCACCACACCGCGTAGCACTTCGTTCGTGCCGCCGCGAAGGGTGAACATCGGCTTGTGCATCCACGCCGTGCGCAGCATGCCGTCGATCTCGGGGCTCAGCACCGAGGCCTCCAACAAATCGGCGACCAACGCGACGGACTCGGCTTCGAATCGGGTGCCGAGATCCTTCACCAGGGCGGCCTCATTGGCTGCGTCGCCCCCGTCGGTGAGCGTGCGGGCCACCGACAACGACAGCTGTCGCAGCGAGATCAGCCGCGCGAGTAGGTCGCCCACGTCGGCGGCGGTGCGGTCATCGACATCGTCGAGTGCGCTCAGCGAGCGAATCGCGGCGAAGAGCAGCGGCCCCGTGGACAGAATGCGCTCCGGTCCGCTGCGCTCGAAGGACAGTTCGGAGGTGACCTGATGCCAGCCGTTGCCGACCTCGCCGAGCACTCCCGCGTCGGGGACGAACACCGAATCGAGGATCACTTCGTTGAAGTGGTGCGCACCGGACATCAGGATGATGGGTTCGATGCGGACGCCCTCGGCGTCGCACGGCACCAGGAACTGACTGAACCCGTCGTGTCGGTGCTTCGGGTCCGGTGGGCTGGTGCGGGCGAGCACGACGACCTGGTGCGCATGGTGCGCTCCGCTGGTCCACACCTTGGTGCCCGAGAGCAGCCAGCCGCCGTCGGTGCGGGCGGCCTTGGTCTGTGCCGCAGCCAGATCGGAGCCGGATTCGTGCTCACTCATGCCGATCGACGAATAGAGCTTGCCCTTGACGATTTGCGGTAGCAGCCGCTCACGCTGCTCCTCGGTGCCGTAGCTCAACAGGCTGGGTGCCACCTGACGGTCGGCGACCCAGTGTGCGCCGACGGGTGCGCCCGTCGCGATGAGTTCTTCGGTCACCACGTAGCGGTGCAGGTGGCCCAGATCGTGGCCGCCGTACTTCTTGGGGATGGTCAGTCCGAGGAAGCCCGCCGCGCCGAGGCGTGCGGAGAAGTCCTCGTCCCATCCCGTCATCCACGAGTCGACCAGCGGTTGCCAGCCGAACTCGGCGCGGTCGGACCGCAGGAAGTCGCGCACGGCGTGCCGCGCCTTGATCAGTTCGGGCTCGCGGGCGCTCAGCTCGTCGAATGAACTCATTCGATGTCTCCTAAACCGTGGGAAGCGGGGCGGACGGCAGGTAGAAGTTCGGCACCAGGTCCGCTTCGTGGGCAGCGAGCCGATAGCCCGAGAAGTCGTCGATGCCCTCGTCGCGGAGGATCTGCTCATCGGTATAGAAGTGGCCCGTGCACGCTGCGGCTGGCCTGGTAACCAGCGCGTGCACGGCATCGGCCATGATCTGCGGAGTGCGGGCCTGGGCGTGGACCGTCGCCTCGCCCATCGCGACCAGCATGCCGGTGCTGGCGATGGTGGTCGCCGGCCAGATCGAGTTCACGGCGATTGGCACGGACGCGAACTCCTCGGCCCAGCCCAGCGTGAGCAGACTCTCCGCATACTTGCCGACGGTGTGGCCGACGTGTGCGCCGACCCATTCGGGCTCCAGGCTCAGCGGCGGCGAGACGTTGACGACGTGGGCGTTGCCGGACTGGCGCAGGTGCGGCAGGGCGGCCTGGACCACCGCGAACGGGCCCTCCACGTTGATCTCCAGCAGCTTGCGCAAGCTCTTGGGCGGCAGGCTCGAGGTCGGCCGAAGGTCAAGTGCACCAGCGTTGTTGACGACGACATCGATGGCACCGAACATCGTCGCCACCTGGTCGATCGCGGCCGCTACCGCAGCTGCGTCGCGAACGTCGCAGGCAACTGAAAGCGCCCGTCCGCCTGCGCGTTCGACGGCAGCGGCAGTTTCCGCCAGGGTGCCCGCAATCTTGGGGTTGGGGTCCTCGGTCTTGGCCAGCAGTGCGACCGAGGCACCGTCCTCGGCGGCTCGAGCTGCGATGGCGGCTCCTATGCCGCGGCTGGCGCCGGTGACGACGACCACCCGTCCACGCAGCGTCCGCCGATCGGGGTCACTCACGTTCGGCCGCACCTTCCATCGTCACGTCCACACGGGCTTGAATGCTATAACTATATAGCTCATTAGTGGCGCGACGTCACGCGCCCATCGACCAAAGCGAGGCTCCATGACTCAGGTCGTCGCGATCGGCACCTACCTACCGCCCTGGACAACGCGTGCCCGGCGGGTCAAGGGACCGGACGAGGATGCGCTGACGATGGCGGTCGCCGCGGGCCGCGCGGCCGATCCCGACGCCACTGCTCGCCGCGTCGTTCTGGTGTCTCGGGACTTCCCACTCCTTGAGGGAGGCAATGGCGCCGTGTTGCTCGCCGGCCTGTCGCTTCCGGCCGATGTGGCGGTGAGTGAAGTGCTGGGCGGAGCGCCCGCCGTGCTCGACCAGATTTTCGGGGCGGCAGAGGGAACTCTCGTCATAGCCGCCGACGATTCCGCGACGATCGCCGCGGCGGGCGCGGTGTTGACCGGAACGACGGGCACGACGCTGACCCCTGTCGCGCGGCAGATGCGCAGCCTGCCCACCACGGTGCGAGGTGCGGACGGCGCTCGCCGCGAGTATGGCGATCCGCGGTTGCAACGTGAGGTCGGGGTCAAGTCGACCGTCGCCAAGCTGGGACTGACGAGTTCGCAGACGGTTGCAGCGGTCGTGGGGGTGAAGGCCAAAGAACTGGGTGGCGACGTCTTGACCACTGGCGCACTCGAGGAGCCGGTGTCGTCCGCCTCCGGTGTCATCCGGGCGCTGGCAGCGTTGGTGGAACGAGGTGGACATGGCGGCCTGCTGCTGGCCATCGAACAGTCCAGCGTGACGGCTGGCGAGGTGACTACTTCATCGACAGCGCCGACCATCACACGCAATGAGATCGCCGCGCGGGAGCTGCCGACGTTCCGCACCGCCGACGGCATCGGCATTCCGATTTCGCTGCCCGCCTATGCCCGTGCATTCGAGCCAAAAATACGTTGGGAGGCAGCGGTATTCGAGGAGCGGCCCGGGATTGACACCGCTCCGCAGTTTCCGCCCCGTGCCAGGGTCGACGACGCAGGCACGCTGGTTACCGACTACCGGCTGGAACCGCTGCCGCGAACCGGGACCGTCTACACCCAGACCACCATCCAGATTCCGGTGCCCGACCTGCCGAGCCCGTACTCGATCGCCGTAGTGCAGCTCGACGGGAGTCCGGTGCGGGTGCTGATGAAGGTCACCGGCGTACCGGCCGGAGAGGCCTCCATCGGCCAGGCCGGATCGGTGGTCCTGCGTAAGATCGCCGACCGCGCAGGCGTTCCCGACTACGGCTACGCCTTCTACCCGAATACATCCGAGGGAGTGTAGAAGTGAGACGAGTAGCGATGGTCGGGGCGGGGATGACCCCGTTCGGCGAGCACTTCGATCTCGGCATCAAGGATCTCATTCCGATGGCGTACTCCGAGTCCGTCGGCAACGTTGACAAGGGCATCGCCAAGTCGGAGATCGAAGCCGCGTGGTTCGGTGAGCTGTCCACCACCGACGGGTTCCCGTCGGGCATCCTGGCCGACACGCTCGACCTCGTCGACATCCCGGTGACACGCGTCGAGAACGCCTGCGCCACCGGCAATGACGCGATCCGAAACGCTACGTTGGCGATCGCGTCCGGCGCCTACGACGTCGTGCTGGTCGTGGGTGCCGACAAGGTCCGCGAGACCTCCTCGAGCAGTACGTTCTGGGACTGGGCGGCGATGACGCGCGACAACGCCTGGGACTATCCCCTGGGTCTGGTCGCCCCGGCCAACTTCGCGTTGCACGTCAACCGATACCTGCACGAGTCGCCCGCCACCAAGGAGCACATGGCGATGGTGGCGGTGAAGAATCACTTCCACGCCCTGAAGAACCCGAAAGCTCAGCTGCGGTACGAGATCACCGTCGAGCAGGCACTCGCCGCGCCGATGGTGGTGGATCCGTTCGGGCTCTACGACTGCACGCCGCAGAGCGACGGCGCCGCTGCGGTCATCCTGGTGTCCGAGGACGTGGTGGACCGCTACACCGACCGCCCGGTGTGGGTGCGCGGCGTGGGCCTGGGCATGGATCGCGTCATGCATCAGCACAAGACCGACATGACGACCTTTCCGCCGACGGTGAAGGCCGCCAAAGCGGCGATGGCGATGGCCGGAGTGACTCCGCGCGACATCGACGTAGCCGAGGTGCACGACTGCTTCACCGGCGTCGAGCTGATCAGCTACGAGGACCTCGGCTTCGCCGAACGCTTCGAGGCCTACAAGCTCGTCGAGGGCCGCGAGCACTACGTCGGCGGGTCGATGCCCGTGAACCCGAGCGGCGGTTTGAAGGCCAAGGGGCATCCGCCGGGCGCGACCGGCGTGGCGCAGTGCTACGAACTGTTCAACCAGCTGCGTGGTGAAGCCGAGAACCAGGTCGACGGTGCTCGAGTAGCGTTGGCCCACAACATCGGTGGTCCGACCGCGGTGTCCGCAGTGACCATTCTCTCCAGCGACAAGAACTAGGAGTGCCATGACCACCTCAGAGCTCGCCACCCTCGCCGGGTACGAACAGTTCGCCCCCTGGCTGCTGGTCTCCAAGCGCGGCAACGTCCACGTCGTGAGCATCAACCGACCGGAGGCGCTCAACGCCGTCACCGAAGAGGTGCACCACGCATTCGCGACGATCTGGAAGGTGCTCGACGCCGACGACGACGTGAAGGCGGTCGTGACCACCGGTGTGGGCAAGGCCTTCTCCGCGGGCGGTGACATGGTGATGTTCGGTCGTCTGATCGAGGATCAGGTGGCGCGGACATTCCAGATCCACGAGGCCAGGACGGTCTTCCTCGAGGTGATCAACTTTCCCAAGCCGCTGGTGTCCGCGGTCAACGGGCCCGCCGTGGGGCTGGGCTGCTCGATCGCGCTGCTGTCCGACCTGCTGGTGATGGGGGAGAGCAGCTACCTTGCCGATCCGCACGTCGCGATCGGGCTGACCGCAGGCGATGGTGGCGCCGCGATGCTGCCACTGCTGGTCGGCATGATGAAGGCCAAGGAGTTCGTGCTGCTCGGCGATCGGATCACCGCACCCATCGCCGAGAAGCTGAACCTGGTCACCAAGGTGGTCGGCGACGACGCCGTACTCGAGGAGGCACTGGCGCTCGGCGAGCGACTGGCCGCCCTTCCGCCGCAGGCACTTCGGTCGTCCAAGGTGGCACTCAACATGCACCTGAGCCGCGCCGCGCAGGGTGTGCTCGAATATGCGCTCGCCGAGGAGTTGGTGTCCTTCTCGACGCCCGAGTTCAAGGAGCGCGTCGACGCCTTCCGCTCGCGCCCCAAGAAGTAGGCGACGCCCTCGTCTCCACCGCGGGATCAGGCGACGAGCTCCTCGTGCAAGGCGGCTCGCTCCTCGGCCGTCCACGGGCGCGAACCGGACCTTTCCTCGTCCAGGACCACTTGAACGGTACGCACCGTGGCGCAACGCTGAGTCGCCGTCGAGATGACGCTGACCGTGGTGAACGACGACGTACCGATCTTCTCGACGGCCGACGTGACCTCGACGCGATCGTCCAGAAGCACGGGATGGTGATAGTCGATCCCGTTGTGCACGACGACGATGTGACTCCAGGCGGTGGGAATGATGCGGTGCAGCAGCCGATTTCGTGCCTCTTCTGCATAGACCAGGAAGACGCTGTTGTTCACGTGCCCGGCAGGGTCGAGGTCAGTCCAGCGAGGCTCGATCTGAAGCGGTGCGATCACCCAGCGATCATACGATGTAAAGCTGTTCCGACGCAGACCCTTCGAGTTTCGGGTAGTACCGCTCCAGGCATCTGCGACTCATGTCGTACAGTTGGCCGACAACGGATCTAGGGGAGTTGATGGCAGCTTCGGTCGATGTCTTGCTCCAACTCCTCGACGTTGCCCCCGACGGACCGAATAGCTACTGCGGCAGTGCATCCGGCGGAGGACATACTCGCCTGTTCGGCGGTCACGTCGCCGGTCAGGCGTTGGCTGCCGCCGCGCACACCGTGACCAACGGCGTGCCGCACTCGATGCACTCGTACTTTCTGCGGCCGGGCAGCCCCGACCTGCCCATCCGCTACGAGGTGGAGCGCGTCCGTGACGGCCGCTCGTTCGCCAGCCGCCGCGTCGTCGCCCTGCAAGACGGTCGGCACCTCTTCTCGCTGCAGGCGTCGTTCCACCAGGCCGAGGACGGACCCGCTCATCAGTACCTCGCGCCAACTGCGCCCCAGCCGGACGACTGCGAGGTCATTCCCACGACCCCCGGCACACGGGAGTCGGAGTGGCCCGTGCTCTACGAGCAGTGGGGCTCGCTGGACTTGAGATACGCCTCGCCTGCCGTCATCGGCGGAGCGAACACGACGACCGGACACCCGTCGCACACTCAGGTGTGGATGCGCACGACCGCTGCTGTCGACCGGCCGCAAGCCGAGCACAGTTGCATCCTGGCCTGCATATCCGATCTAACGCTGCTGTCCGCAGCGATTGCGCCACATGGCAACTCCGTGTCACACGCGGGGTTCGCGACCGCGTCACTCGACCATTGCCTGTGGTTTCACCGCCCGTTCCGGATGGACGAGTGGATGTTGTACGACCAGATCTCACCGACCGCATCGCAGGGCCGCGGCATGGCGCGAGGCGAGATCTTCCAGCACGGGCATCACGTCGCCACCGTGATGCAGGAGGGATCGATCCGACGCGTGTAGTGGCCGTCAGAAGCCCACGCGAGTGATGGTCTCGGCGACGACGGCGGGCTTGGGCTGGTCCTCGATTTCCAGGGTCTGCTTGACCACCATCTGAATCGAGCCATCGCCGAGGACGTCGGCGCTCTGCAGCGACGATCGCAGTCGAACCCGCGAACCCACGGGTACCGGCGCGGGGAACCGGACCTTGTTCGATCCGTAGTTGATGCCGAGCTTGGCATTGGCGACCGTGTAGATCTGCCAGCCGAGCATCGGCAGCAGCGACAGGCTCAAGTAGCCATGGGCGATGGGCCCACCGAACGGCGACTCCCGCGTCGCGCGCTCCGGGTCGACGTGGATCCACTGGTGATCACCGGTGGCCTCGGCGAACTGATTCACCCGTTCCTGAGTGACGGTCACCCAGTCACTTACTCCGAGATCTTCGCCCACTGCCGCGGTGATGTCTTCTGGCGAGCTAAATGTCCGCACGGAATTGCTCCTCTGGTCGGTGTACGACTCTGAAGCTAGGCCAGATCGCCTGCGAGGTCCAACAATACGGCCGACAGATTCTTGCCCCACCGGTCCAGCGCATAGCCCGATGCGGGATAGCCATTGGTGAGGAACGCAAAGCTGATGCCCGTCACCGGATCGCAGAACGACTGCTGGCACGGCGCCCCGCCGTGGCCGAAGGTCTCCGGTGAGCCGGTGGCGGGCATCCACCCCTGCTGCCACGATTCACCGCGCACGGTGACGAACAACCCCATCGAGATCGGGTGGTCTGTGCCGCCGTGCTCGAGTGGACCGTAGGCAGGTTCGCGATAGCGCTCGCGGATGCCTTCGGCGACCGCTTCTCGCGACCAGACGTCGGAATGCAGCATGCCCTGGTAGTGCCTGGCGACGTCGGCGGCGGTACCGACGATGCTGTGCGACGGTTCTCCCCGCTCAAGCACTTCGGCTGACTCCAGGTACCACGGGCCCCACACGTCGAGTTCGTCCGCGCCGTCGCCGAGCAGCACCATCGGGGCGACGTCGCCCTGCTCCTCGATCGGAACGGCATCCTGCACCGTCAGCCCGAGGGGAGTGGCAATGTGCTGTGCGAGGTAGTCCGGCAGCGACAGTCCGGTGACCGCTTCGACGATCTCCCAGACGACCCACCCCGTCGAGGTCAACGCGAACTGGATGTGACCGCGAGTCTGCGGGTCGGGCTGCCAGCGCGCCATGGCCTCCAGCCGGGACTGCCGGGTGCCCATCCGCTTGGCGCCCAACGGTGCGTACGCGAGGCCGGCCCGATGAGTGGCGACCTCCTCCAGGGTGATGCCGTCGCAGAAGCCAGGGATCCACGTCGACACCGGCGCGGTGATGTCGAGGGCGTTCTCGTCGACGACCTTCCACAGCACCCCGGCCACGAACGGCCGGCTCACCGACTGCAGTCGGTAGCGCGTCGACGGGTCGGCGTCCCCGAAGGTCTCGAAGCGGACCAGTTCACCGCCATGCCCGACGGCCACCTGCGCGCTGGGGAGACGGCCTTCGGCCACCTCGAGTGCGACGCGGTCGACCAGCATCGACAACTTGGTGTCGTCCAGGGTCAACGATCTCTGATCGGTACTCATGTTTGACCCTTCGCTTCGTGACACCTAATGTCTTACCGATCGAACTATACGTGTATAGATGATCTGTCGGGCCAAAAGGAGTGGAGGCGCACGTGGCATCAGCGCAGCAGGTACCGGTGGCCGAGAGGCTCTTCACGTGGCCGTCGGACGAGCCGCGGTTGATCGCCTCGGAACGCGACGGCGTGATCTCGTTCCCGGCGCAACCCGGTGACCCCGAGCGACTGCTCGGCACGCGAGGCACGTTGTGGGCGTTCACGACTCAGCAATTCCGACCGCCGTCACCACCGTATGACGGCAACGACACCGCGGAGAGCTTCGAGCCGTACGCGCTCGGCTACGTCGAACTGCCGGGCGAACTGCTGATCCAGGCGCGCTTCACCGAGAACGATCCGGCCAAGCTGATCATCGGTCAGGAAATGGAGCTGCGCATCGTGCCCTACACCACCCGCGAGGACGGCACCGAGGTGCTGACGTACGCGTTCGCACCAGTGACAGCGGAGGTCTCTCAGTGAGTAACGACGTAGCGATCATCGGCACCGGGCTGCACCCGTTCGGCCGGCACGGCGACAAGACCGCCCTGGCCATGGGCGCCGACGCCGCCAAGGATGCGCTGGCGGACGCCGGTATCGAATGGCCCTCGGTGCAAACCGCCTTCGTCGGTAGCTACGAGGTGTCCAATCCCGACGCGATCGTGGGTTGGCTTGGGCTGACGGGCATTCCGGTCCGCGGCGTCTTCAACGGGTGTGCCACCGGCGGCACGTCGCTGCAGATGGCGGCCGCGGCGATCCGCAACGGTGAGGCCGACATTGCGATGGCGATGGGCTTCGACAAGCATCCGCGCGGCGCCTTCGCCGCCGACCCGTCGGTGGTTGGCCTCCCGTCCTGGTACGGCCAGACCGGGCTCTTCCTCACCACGCACTTCTTCGGCACGAAGATCAACCGCTACATGGGATTACACGGTATCTCCGCCGAGACCCTCGCCAAGATCGCCGCCAAGAACCTACACAACGGGTCCATCACCCCACATGCCTGGCGTCGCAAGCCCGCTTCGGTGGAGTCGATCCTCAACGACCTGGTGGTCAACTATCCGTTGACCCGGTCGATGTACTGCGGCCCGGACGAGGGGGCGGCCGCGCTGGTCCTGTGCCGCGGCGATCTGGCCAGCAAGTACACCAATAGCCCGGTCTTCGTGAAGGCGGCTGAACTGCGCAGCCGCCGCCGCGGTGCCTTCGAACTCCAAAGCCCCTCGCTGCCACTGGACACCGCGCCCAGCCCGACCGTCGATGCGTCGCGCGCGGCCTACGAGACGGCGGGTATTGGTCCGGAAGACGTCGACGTGGCCCAGCTGCAGGACACCGATGCCGGTTCGGAGCTGATTCACATGGCCGAGAACGGATTCTGCGCCGACGGCGAGCAGGAACAGTGGATCGCCGACGGCGCCACCGAGATCGGCGGACGGTTGCCGGTGAACACCGACGGGGGCCTGATCGCCAACGGCGAGCCGATAGGAGCCTCCGGGTTGCGGCAGATCAGGGAACTCGTCCTGCAGTTGCAAGGGCGGGCGGGTGATCGCCAGGTGGGCAATGATCCGCGGGTCGGGTACGCCCACCTCTATGGAGCGCCCGGTGCGTCAGCGGTGTCGATCCTCAGCCGCTAGTGGTGGATGGGTAGCGAGGTCAGATCCGTCGTGTCGACCCCGGCCCAGAACGACGACCACGTCGGTGCGACGGGGAGGTTGGCCGGTCCCGCCGGAGGGCTCCATCCGTTCATGCCGACTTCTTGCGGGTGCTCGACGAGATCCGCAGCGTACCAGTGCATCTCCTTGCGGCGAGCGAACAGCCACTGGCCGTGCACCTTTCGGTATTCGTCGTCATAGCGGATGGCCATCGTCACCCAGCGCCCACCAACCTCGTGCTCGGCACGGCAATAGACGTTGCCGGTCGCAGAGCCGCCGTCGACGAGGTCGATGCGGTGTCCCACGATCTGATGAATCGATCGGTAGAACTGCCGTAGCTGTGGGGTGATGGCCTCGCGCAATATTTCTCGGCCGTTCTCATTCCGCCCGACTCGGACGTCGGGAACGAATAAATCCAACCAACCATCGACGTCGCGCGAGTCGACGGCCATGGCGTACCGGATGGGTAGCTGCTGGATCGCCAGGGTGTCCTCGATCCGCTGGATTCGGTGAACGAGGTCCTCCGAGGCGTGCAGCTGTTCGACCATCTCTACGCCCCGCCCGTCAACATGACGGTCTGGCCCGTCATGTACGACAGGTCATCGGACACCAGCGATACGACGGCGCGTCCGATGTCGGACTCGGGATCACCCATGCGGCGCAACGGAATCCGATCGACTTGTTTCTGGTAGGCCTCGGGACGGGCGTCGCGGAAGGCTTCGGCACTGGGGGACAGGGCGCTGGGCACGACCACGTTGACGCGAATCCCGTCCCGACCCCATTCCCGGGCTGCTACTCGGGACAGCCCGCGGATCGCCTCCTTCGCCATGGCGTAGGAGCCGAAGGTCGCGTTGCCTTCGATCGCCGTACTGGAGCCGAAGTTGACGATCGACCCTCCGCCGCGTGCGACGAGATGCGGGTAGGCGGCCTGCATTCCGTAGAAGGTCGCCAAGGTGCCCGTACGGTAGCTCAGCTCCAGGTCGGCATCGGTGGTGTCGACGAGCAATTTTTGGACGGCCGACTGTGCATTGTTGACTAGTGCATCCAGTCCGCCGAATTCCGAGACTGCAGCGCTTATGGCCGCGTCCACGTCATCGCGTAGGGCGACGTCGCACCGAATGGCGGTCGCCGTGCCTCCAAGCTCGGTGACCTCGTGGGCAACGGCTTCGCACTTTGACAGCGTCCGGCCGGCCAGCAGGAGGCTGGCGCCCTCCCTTGCCAAGGCCAGTGCGATCCCGCGTCCGACGCCTTGGCCGGCGCCGGTGACGACTGCGACCCGCCCCGCCAACCTGTTACCTAGCACGACTGCCTCCCGCAATGTGGACGATGTGGAACCCGCCTCATCCACGCTATCTTACGGCGTAAAATCGAGAGTACATTCCAGGGGAATCGAGGCGTCGGCAGTCACACATACGCGTGCAATCGCCTGCAGTGGAGGGCGTTTCGGCGCGGAGCTCGAGGCTAGCCTCCGCCGGCAGTCAGTCGCACTCGGAGTCCGTCGATGATGGTGTCCACGCCGAAGCTGAAGAAGTCGCGACCGCCGAGTCCGGGAATGAGCGGCATGAGGCGTGCGAGCGTGTCGTCCATCTCCTCGGGCTCCTCCCAGTCTGCGCGCATCACCACCTGATAGCGCCCGAACAGGTACGTATGAATCATCGCGTAGCCCAGCACGACGTCCTTGTCGGAGAATCCCGCGTCGAGCAGGATCGCCATGATGCCGTGGATGAGCCGTCTGTCCGTGCTCTGCATGCGTGCAAAGAGGATCTCTGCGATTCCGGGGTGCTGCCGCAACCGGGCATCGATGGCCTCGACGACCGCGCGGAGGCGGTCTTCCCAGGAACCGGATTCGGCTGCGGGCAGCTCTACTTCCGAAAGCACTTCGCGGGCAACGAGATCCAGCAGCTGCTGCTTGTCGGCGACGTACCAGTACGGGGCCATGGCGGACCGCCCGAGTTCTCGGGACAGCCGTCGCATCGACAGCGCCTCGAGCCCTTCACTACGAATGACCTCGAGTGCCGCGTCGACGATCTCCTTCTCGGTCAGGTTCGGCGGTTTTCCGCGCTTGGCCGGCGTCGACGGGGAGGTCGCCGCGCTGCGAGGCATGGTCGGGCTCCGTTTCGTCGCGCGTGAGTCAGGGGGCTCATCGTAGCGCGGCGTCAGCGTCAGATCGGGGCTTAGATCCCGAGGCGTTCGAGTAGGCGCTCGTGCGACAGTGCGGGACCGCCGAATAGCAGGCTCCCCGACAGCGCCCTACGGAGGATGGCATCGGTCTCATCCGAGGGGCCTAGGAGCTCCGCGGCGGCGGTGGCCGCTCGCAGGGCCGCGGCGGAGCAGCCGACATGAGCGGCCGCCGCGGCAGCAGAGGCGTGCGCAGAGCCCGCGGCATCCTCGGCCAGGGCGCGGCGCCATAGCGCTGCGGCAGCCATGTGGTCCAGCGTCACCCCGGCAACTCTGAACTCCGAGGCCGGGGCGTCGGGCAGATCGGCGGACTGCTGGGAGAGCAAGGTCATCGCCCTTTCGATCAAGCCCACCTGTTCGGCAGCGAGAGCCGTGGTGGCGAGATCGATTGCCCTCAGCATCAACCGCCCCCCGGCGCCCTCGGTGCCCAGAAGGGTCGCGGGCGTGCCCGAGAGCTCGATCTGTGCCAGTGGCCTGGTTGGATCGATCACGTCCAGGGGGGTGACGGTCAGTCCCGGTGCTGAACCCTCGGTTGCGAACAACGATGGTCCCGCCGTCGACCGCGCGATCACCAGGTAGACGTCGGCGTCCTCGGTGGCGGGGACGAACTGCTTGACGCCGGTGAGCTGCCAGCCCTCGGCGGTCTCGGCAGCGCGGGTCTTGACCATCGCCGGGTCCCAGGACCCCGTCTGCTCGGCCGCTGCCAGCGTGGCCGAAAGTCGGCCCGAAACAAGGGCTTCCGCGTATTCGCCGGCAACCGTCGACTCACCGATCACGGCTCGAAGCGTCTGCCAAGCCAGCCCGATGTTTCCGAAGAAGGGTGAGTCGCTCAATGAGTGGCCGTATCCGCGCATGGCCCGACCCAGGCCGTCTGCGCCGTCGGTGGCCACCAGACCCAACCACTCGGTCTCGGCAGGGTAGTCGACCTCACGGGTGTGTTCGGTGACGTACTCCGATGCCGTTGCGCGGACGTCCGCGAACGAGCTGGCCGCGGTGCGATCGAATCGGGCGGGATCGACCGCGTCGGCGAGGAAGCCGGAGCGGAGCGGATTACCGGTGTCTGCGACGAGTTTCGGTCCCAATACGGTGGCGACGAAACGCGCCGCCGACGAGTGAGCGCGTGCTCTTAGCGTGTCGATCCGCGCGGCGTTCCGATCCGGTGGCGCCGCACGGACGGCGCCGAGCTCGACCAGCAGGATGGCCAGATCGCGACGAAGGGCCCGGTCGTCCCAGGTCCAGGTGGACCGCATCAGAGCGGACAACGTGTCGGCCGTCAGCAGCTCGTCGAATGCGACCTGCGTGGTTGGAGAGTTCATCGCCGGGACCTCCTCGGTGTCATGTGTAGCGCCACGGTTCGCTGAACCCGTGTACGTGCCTCAACGTTACAGTGTAAACTCGTAAGCCAAGCCCCGTGGCAGGGGACCTCTCACTCGAAGGAGGGCCGACCGTGACGCAAGCTCAGGAACGCCGCACCGATGCCGGTACGTCCGCCGCAGAACAGAAGAAGATCTGGGCGCACTCAGGCGATTCGCACGCCATGGAACCCGAGGATCTCTGGACGTCCCGGTTGCCGAAGAACCTGGCGGATCGAGCGCCCCGCACGGAGCGCGGCGAGAAGTACGAGTTGATCTTCGTCGACGGCAAGCAGAAGAGTCGCCAGCTCAACGACTTCATGGACGCGATGCGTCCGCCCGGCTTCAAGGACCTCGCGATTCGACTCCAAGACCTCGATCAGGAGGGGGTCTGGAGTCAGTTGGCGTTCCCCTCGACCGGATTCTGGATGTGCGACATCGAGGACCCAATCTTGTCGCAGGCCTGCAACCGGGCCTGGAACGAGTGGGCCATCGACGATCTGATGGCCAAGCAGGACCGCATCTTCACACCTGCCTGCGTTCCCCTCGTCGATCCGAAGGATGCCGCGGCCGAGTTGGAATGGGCTGCCGGCCGCGGCTTCCAGTCGATCTTCCTGCCCTGCACCATGCCCGCCAACAAGGACTGGGGGCTCGACATCTGGGAGCCGCTGTGGGCAGCCGCCGCGGAGTGCAACATGAGGTTGGCCTTCCACATCGGCACCGGTGGCGAGACCGTCGTCTACCGCGGCCCGGGTGGCGCGGTAGTGAACTACATGGAGACGACCTACCCGGGCATGCGTGTCGTGACCCATCTGGTGGCCAGTGGTGCATTGGACCGCTATCCCGAGCTGAAGGTACTGATTGCCGAGGGTGGCGCGGGATGGGTTCCCGCAGTGGGCGATCGGATGGACGAGGCGTATCGCCAGCACGGCATGTTCGTGCGGCCCCGGCTGAGCAGGCTGCCCAGCGAGATCGTCCGCAGCCAGGTCTACGCGTCGTTCCAGCACGACGTCAGCGCCGTACAGATCATCGAGGACACCGGCTACGACAACGTGCTGTGGGGTGACGACTACCCGCACCTCGAGGGTACGTACGGCCACACGCAGCAGACGCTGCACGACCTGTTCGACCACGTCGACCCCCGCATCCAGGACCGGGTGTTGCGCGGCACCTTCGAGGAACTCTTCACGGTGCCGACCATGGCCGACGACAAGAGGGTCGATCTCAACCGGTAACCCGTTCAACGCCTTCGGGCCGGTGCCACTCTGGCGACGCAAACGTGAAGTTTGCGTCGCCAGAGTCATTTTCGCGTCACTAGAAGTCGCGGATAGTGCTTGACCATCAAGATGAACAACGTTTACTATACGGCGTATGGCTGGACGACCGAAAGTGCGCGACGAGCGCCTCGATGAGGCCGCGATCGTCAGCGCCGCCCTGAATATTGCGCAGCGCGATATGGCCGCCCTGACGATGCGGTCGGTCAGCGACGAGCTTCACGTCTCCGTGGGGGCGTTGTACAAGCACGTGGCCGGCCGTGAGGCCTTGATCGGGTTGGTCGTCGAGAAGATCCTGAGCCAGGCGCCGCCCGTCTCGCCCGAGGTAGGCGACGGATGGTTGGCACTGAGGGCACAGGTCCTCGGCCTCCAAGCGCTCGTCGATCTGTACCCCGGGCTGGACCAGATCGTCATCGAGCATTCGCCAAACTCACCAACTGCCAACGAACTTCGCCGCGAAGGCATCGCGGCGCTGCAAGCGGAGGGGCTCACCCTCGAGGAGGCGGTGGGCGTATATCGCGCTGTCACGTACCTCTGGTTGGGCGCCCGGGTCGCAGTTCGAGGACGGGCCCGCAACGACGCCGACATCGACACCTTCGCCTTGGCGCTCGACGTACTCCTCGCTGGTCTCAAAGAGCACATTGCCGAAGGTCGGGACAACGTCGCCGCAACGATGAAAGAGGTAGGACCATGAATTCTCGAATGGCCGGTGTCATCGGCTTCTTCATCCTCGCGGGCCTGTGGGCAGCCACGATCCTGACGATTCAAGCCATGCAAACCCTCAACCACGGATAGGGGCAGATCGTGCACGATGTACTCATCCTGACCGGGATGGTGGTCGCCGACATCGCGATTCTCGCGGCGTGGTGGTTCCTGGGCAGCCGCCTCGTACCCGCTGAGCAGGCGCCGGCGTCGGCCAACGCCGAGACCGAGCGAGGCGTGCCCTTGATGCACAAGATCCTGACCTACGTGTGCTTCTTCCTGCTCGCAGGTCTCATCATCGAATGCGTGGCAATGTTCCCGGCGATACTAGTGAGGTTCGGATGGTCATAAGGGAACCAGCAAGCCAGGAAGCGTCGACACCCGTTGTCGTAGAAACGAAGTCGCGGTGGGTCGAGCCCGCCGATGGCTGGCTGGCCGCGGGCATCCTCAGCTGCGGAACCATGTTGCTCGGGCCCTTCGGGGCCATCCCGCTGATCATCGGACTGGTCAAGTTGTGGCGGTCGGTCAAGGCGGGCACAAACGTCCGGCCATGGGCCGCCACCGTCATCGGCACGTTCTGCATGATCGACGGGATGATCAACTTCCTGCCATGGTCGTTGGACACCTTCGCGCACAACACGGTGCTGGGCGAAACCTTCATCACCGGCTACGGGCGCTTCTTCGACGGCGCATTCTTCATCGACTACAACAGCTCCGCACTTGGCGGCGTCGCAGACGATCAAGAGAAGATGTGGCAGTACCTGGCGGTGTTCATCCTGATGCCAATGCGCGTGGTGGCGGCGTGGGCATTCCTGCAGATGAAGACCTGGGGTCTGCACTTCATGAAGATCTCCGGCTGGCTCTATCTGTTCCTCTGGGTCGGCTACACCATGGCCATGAGCCAGAACTTCTCCGAGCGGATGGCGACGTCCGAATTCGGCATGGGCTGGTGGTTGTTCAACCTCTTCTACCTGTCGCCGATGTTCGTCCTGCCCTACCTCTATACCGTCGACAAAACGAAGTGGAACCAGTGATGTGACCACGCCCGTCCGAGGTTTGGGCGGCCGCGTCGCCCTGATCACCGGCGCCGGACGCGGGATCGGCGCCGCTCACGCTGTCGCGTTCGCCGCCGCCGGTGCGACCGTGGTGGTCAACGACACCGGGGTGGATCTCGACGGTGCTGACCCGGATCCCCTTGTCGCGGAGCGATTGGCCGCCTCGATTCGGGCCGCCGGTGGACACGCCCTCCCGGACGTGTCTGACGTCTCCGACTTCGCGGGGGCCGCGGCGGTGGTCCAGCGCGCCGTCGACGAATTCGGCCGGCTCGACATTCTGGTGAACAACGCCGGCATCATCAGCACGACAACGGATGTGGCAGCGCTCTCCGAGGCGGAGCTGCGGCGCACGCTGGACGTGCACGTGGTCGGCACCATCGGGACCATCCGCGCCGCGTTCCCGATCATGGCCGCTCAGCGATATGGATGCATCATCAACACGACGTCCGAGGCGGCGCTGTCCACGAGCATGGCGACGGGGATGGCCTACGCCGCCGCCAAGTCCTCGGTGTGGGGAATCACGATGGCCGCGGCGAGGCAGGGGGCAGAGTGCGGCATCACGGTCAATGCGCTCTCTCCCGGCGCACTGACCCGGATGTCGAAACCCTTCCTCGCAGAGGCAGGGATGCCCTCTGGCTTGGATCTCTCACCCGAACAGATCGCGCGTGTCGCCGTTGCACTGTGCAGCGCGGATTCTCGACACGTCACGGGCAAGGTCATTCACACGGCCGCAGGCTTCGTGCGCGAGTACGTCATGACCCGCGTTGATGATTCGGACTTGGTCAACGATGTAATGAGCCTGTTGGCGCAAGCCGAGATGAGAAGGACTGGCGCAACACCATATTTGGGCGTGCACTCGACGAGATGATCGCCGGTTTGCGTCAATCACTCACAACCGATCGAGGAGATCTTCCATGAATGCCGACGATTGCTTCGCCGTCCAACAACTGGCGGTGATGTACGCCGACTGCGTGAGTCGGGGCGACGTTACCGCGGCGGTGCAGGTCTACGCGCCGGATGGCCGCCTCGAGACACCGACCACCGAACCGGCGGTCGGACGCGCCGCCATCGAGGCGACCATCTCGTCGACGGTGGCGACCCTCGAAATGGTCTTCCAAACGGTGCACGTCGGGCTCGTTCAGGTGGAAGGTGACCGTGCGCAGGCACGCACCCCCATCACGGAATGGGCACGCCGTGAACGGGACTCCCAACCCTTCCTCTTCCTCGGCTGGTATGAGGATGAGGCCGTGCGGCTGGCCGAGGGGTGGCGCTTCGCGCGTCGCAGGCTCATACCTCGGACGTTTGCCCGGCCCGACTTCCTCAACGGCGCGCTGCAACCGGTGGGCGCCTTGAATCTGGAGTTCGCGACCCGATGAAGGTCGGGCTGTACTTCGACCTCCGCAATCCGCCCGGTTGGCACCAGGAGTGGCAGCGACTGTACGGGTTCACCCTCGAAGTCTGCGAGGAAGCCGATCGTCTGGGGATCGGGTCGCTCTGGTTCTCCGAACATCACTTGTTCAGTGACGGGTACCTGAACCAGCCGCTGACGTTCGCGGCCGCGGCCGCTGCCCGCACCACGCAGACACGGCTCGGCACCGCGGTGATGGTGGCCCCGATCCGTCGGGCCGCCCAGATCGCCGAGGAGGCAACGGTCGTCGACCTCGTCAGCGGCGGGCGACTGGATCTGGGGCTGGGCACCGGCTACCGCAAACCGGAGTTCGACCTCTACGAGGAGTCGCTGATCGGTCGTTACGACCGCACCGACGCCAGGGTTCGCGAGATGCGGGCGCTCTGGGCGTCTGGAACGCTCACGCCCCCGCCGGTGCAGGATTCGGTGCCGATCTGGCTCGGCTACCAGGGCCCCAAGGGTGCGCGCCGGGCCGGGGTGCTGGGTGAGGGTCTGCTGTCTGTCAACCGGGACCTGCTCGAGCCCTACCGGGAAGGGCTGATCGCCGGTGGCCACGACCCGGCGTCGGCGCGGATGGCAGGTGCGCTGAGCGCGTTCGTGACCGACGATCCAGAGCGGGACTGGCCGATCGTCTCGAAACACGTCTCGTGGCAGGCAGACTCGTATCGCGCCCACATGGTGGACGGTACCGATCAGCCGCCGCCGAAGCCGGTCGACGCGGAACGGATCCGAAGCAAGGGCCTGACAACTGGGTTTCATGGCCTTCTGGTCGACACTCCGCAGAATGTGGCGACGCAGGTGCGTGACGTCACCGAGGGTCTTCCCGTGGAGACGGTGTTCTTCTGGGTGTCCATCGCCGGAATGCCCGAGGAGATGGTGATGCGCCACATGCAGATCATCTGTACCGACCTGGCCCCGCTGTTGGCGGACTCGTGAGTAAACGCGGATCGTTCGACTACCGCACTCTCGTCGGGGCCACCGACAGCCACTGGGGGCCGGGCGTCTATGAACGGCCGGTCATGGGATTGCCCGTTGCCGGCCAACACGTGTGGGGTGCGATCACGGTCGGCGACAAGCGATATCTGCTGATCAGGCACTTCATGAACGAGATGGCCGGGCGGTTCCTCACCTACGAGGCCACGATCGGCGAGGACATGACGTTCCGCAAGTCGCGGGGGTACAGCGGGTTGTGCGAACTCGGTGAGCTCGACGGGCAGTGGGGCATCTATCAACCAGGCGCGCCGCCGTCGTTCGTCTTCACGACCCAGGGCGAGCACGGTCGGTGGGTCGATGGCTCCGCCGACCTCCGATTGCGGCTGCACCCAACGGCGTTGCAATTCGTCACGCCCGACGCCGAGGAACCATTGGCGTACTTCGCGCGCGCCTTCGACGTGATCGGCGGCACCTTCGACGGGCAACCCGTCGACGCGGGTGTGGTGATGCAGGAGCAGGTCTACCTGAGTAGCGGCAAGGGCTGGATGCTCAGCCGACACAAGCGCGAACTGCAGGGCGCATGGGTCGCCTTCGCGAATCGCTATGCCGATGGTGGATTCGAGTTTGGCTCGGTGTGTGTGGGGACCAGGGGTTGGCAGTTCGGGGTGGTCATCACCTCCGACGGCGACCACGTGTTCGCAGACCGGCCGGCGGGCCGGGCCACCTCCGATGGCGAGGCGTTCACGGTTGAACTGGACTTCGCCGACGACGGAGTCTGGCGGTGGCGTCCACCCCTCGAAGGCGGAGGGCGCGTGCCACTTCCGGGTCCGCGGGAAACCACTCCGCTGTGGGCCGAGGGGGTGTTCCAGCGCGACGACGATGACCGCGAACTGGTCTTCGCCCACACCTGGGCGGAGGTGTACCCACATCATCTCGACTGACTCCGCGCCGAAAGTCCGCTTGTTGACGGCCTACTCGGGCGATGTGCACGACGACCGTGCTTTCGGCGGCGGGTCTAGAAGCCCATCTTGCGGCCGATCAGGTCGCGCATGATTTCGCTGGTGCCGCCGTAGATGCGTTGAACGCGGGCGTCCCGCCACAGCCTGGCGATCTCGTACTCGTTGATGTAGCCGTAGCCGCCGTGCAGTTGCAGGCAGCGGTCGATGATCTGCCACTGCTGCTCGGTGGTCCACAGCTTGGCGCCGGCCGCCTCTTCGGCCGTCAACGTGCCTGCGTTGACGCCCGCGATGCAGCGGTCGACGTAGACCTGCATCACGTCGAGCAGCACGCTCATGTCGGCGATGGCGTGACGATTGACCTGGAACGTGCCGATCGGTTGGCCGAAGGCCTTGCGGTCCAATGCGTATGCCTTCGTCAACTCGAGCGCGCGTCGGGCCTGGGCGACCGCGTGGATGGCGATGCCGAGGCGTTCGGCCGGCAGGTTGCGCATCAGGTGATAGAAGCCACGGTTCTCCTCTCCGATGAGATTGGCGACTGGCACGCGGACGTCGGTGTAGGACAGCTCGGCGGTGTCCGCCGAGCGGACACCTATCTTGTCGAGCTTGCGCCCCTTGACGAATCCCGGGGCATCGGCCTCGACGGCGATCAGGCTGACGCCCTTGTGGCCCGCGCTCGGGTCGGTCTTCACCGCCGTCACCACCAGGTCTGCCAGGATCCCGCTGCTGATGAAGGTCTTGGCGCCGTTGATGACGTAGTCGTCGCCGTCGCGGACGGCGGTCGTCGTGATGCCCGCCAGATCGGATCCCGCACCGGGCTCCGACATGGCCACCGCGGTGATGAGCTCACCTGAGACGAACCCGGGGAGCCAACGCTCCTTCTGTTCGTCGGTGGTCATGTGCACCAAATACGAAGCCATGATGTCGTTTTGGAGGCCGAAACCCACGCCGGCGCTGCCCGTGGCGTAGTACTCCTCGTTCATGATGGCGTTGAACCGGAAGTCGGTGATGCCTTGGCCGCCGAACTCCTCCGGTGCTTCCCAGCCGAGCAGGCCGGTTTCACCTGCCTTCAGCCACACCGAGCGGTCGGTGAGTCCGGCGCGTTCCCACTCGTCGGTGTGCGGCGCGACCTCTTTCTCGTAGAAGGCCCGGGCGGTGGCCCGGAATTCGTCGTGCTCGGACTCGAAGATGTCGCGCTTCATTTCCACTTCCTTCGTCAAAGCGGTCGGGACTTGCCTACCGTACAGCGTATAGTTTCGATTCCACAGTGGGCGAACGAGCTGCCTCTACGACTGACGGGCGACGAAATGGCGCAGGACGACACGGCTTCCGATCTACTCGCCTGGATCGGGTCGGATTCGGTGGGACGGCCGATGAGCGACGGCGGCGTCACGTTGTGCGGCTCGTGCCGGGCATCGCGCGACTGCCGCCTGGGAGTGACTCGCGAGTGGCTCCAGGACGACGACGTATCGCACTTCGAGGTCACCTGCCCGCGCGATCAGGAGGGTGGCCCCAACGTCGCGCACGGAGGTTGGACGGCTGGCGTGATGGACGAGATGCTGGGCCACGTTCCGCTGTTGCACGACCAGATGACTGTGACCGCGACGTTGACCGTCAACTTCAAGAAGCCGGTGCCCGTCGAGCGGCCATTGGTCGCCCGTGCGTGGATAGACAAGATCGAGGGTTCGAAGTGGTTCATCTCGGGTGAGCTGCTGCTTCTGCCGACGCGGAGCGTGCTGGCGACGGCGACCGGCATCTGGATCGCCAGGGATCCTTCGCATTTCGCGCGTCACGAGAAATGGCTCGCCGAGCAAGACGCCGTTCGTGTGGGCGAAGGGGAGTGAGCATGGGTCTCTTGGACGGCAGGGTCGCCTTCATCACCGGTGCCGCCCGCGGGCAGGGACGCAGTCACGCCGTACGCCTGGCGCGCGAGGGTGCCTCGATCATCGCCATCGACGTCGCCGCCGACGTGTCGCCGGACAACGGCTATCCGCCGGCGACGCGAGCCGACCTCGACGAGACCGTCGCCCTGGTGCAGGCCGAGGGTCGGGAGATCCTCGCCCGTGTGGTGGACGTCCGCGACTCGGACGGGATGAACGCCATCCTGGCCCGGGGGGCCGCGACGTTCGGTCGCCTCGACGTGGTGGTCGCCAATGCGGGCATCGTGAGCTGGGGACGGTTCTGGGAGATGTCCGACGACCAGTGGCAGACGCTGATCGACGTCAACCTGACCGGGGTGTGGCGCACGATGAAGGCGGCTGCGCCGTACATGATCGATGCGGGAAACGGCGGATCGATCATCGCGATCAGTTCGGTATCGGGCATCAAGTCACTGCCCGGGCAGGCGCACTACAGCGCGGCCAAACACGGGGTGGTGGGACTGACGAAGACCGCCGCGATCGAACTCGGCGAGTACGGAATACGGGTGAATTCGATCCATCCGTGGGGCGTCGCCACTCCCATGGCCGCCGAGGACGCGAACATGGCGAAGCTGTGCACCGACCATCCCAACTACGGCATGTCCTTCGCCAGTGCGCTGCCCGGACTTCCGCTAGCCGAACCGGACGACATCTCCGATGGCGTCGTCTACCTGGCTTCGGACCTGTCTCGGGCAGTGACGGGCACGCAGCTCACGATCGACATGGGGGCCACAAAGGTCTGATCAGACGGCACATCTCGCGTCATTCGCGAGGGCCGATCTGCTCGATATGATAGTTTCGCCTTTACACGTACAGTGTCGGTCGTCACAGCCCGTTGGGAGTAGGTAGTCATGGAGCAGGCCCCCCGTTTCGATCCACGAATCGCACCGTTCTCGCTGTCGGTGAAGGATCTCTCGGATCCGCAGAAGGTCTACTACGACAAGGCGAAGAACGTCCGCGCCGAGCGCATCGAGGGCGTCGTCCATCTGTATCGGATGGCCGACATCGTCGCCATCAACCGGCACCCCCTCGTCACCGGGACGGGGGGACGCGGTGGCAGCTTCGGCAACGCCGGCGCCTTGATTCCCTTGGAGATCGACGGCAACGAGCACAAGAAGTGGCGGCGTCTCCTCGATCCGATGTTCGCCCCGAAACAGGTCATCCGAATGGAGGACTCGGTGCGTGCCCTCGCCGCTGAACTCATCGACGGATTCGCCGATGACGGGCACGTGGATCTTGCCAAGGAGTTCTGCGTTCCGTTGCCCTGCTTGACCTTCCTGCGACTTCTTGGAGCGCCTGTCGAGGATCTCGACTTCTTCCTGGAATTCAAGGACGGCGTGATCCACCCTCAAGGCGACACGGTCGAGGAGATGGACGCCAACATGGCACTGGCGGGCGGCAAGCTCCTGGAGTACTTCGCGAACTTCCTCGCCAAGCGCCGGGCGGAGACCGAGCGGGCCGACGACATCATTTCGCAACTGCTGCACTCGGAGGTCGAGGGCGAAGCGCTCACCGATCTCGAGCTGCTGAACATCTTGTTCCTGTTCATGTTCGCCGGTCTCGACACCGTCACCTCCTCGATGTCGTGCACGCTGGCCTGGTTGGGTCAGCACCCGGAGGAGCGTCGACGACTGGTCGAGGACAAGTCATTGATACCAGCGGCGGTCGAGGAGATCATGCGCTTCGAGTCGCCGGTGCCCGGCGGCATGAGGTACGCCGACCAGGAGGACATCGACCTGGGCGACGGTCTCGTCATCAAGAAGGGCGAGGCGATGTACCCCCTGTGGGCGGCGGCCAACGTCGACCCCAACGCCTTCCAGAACCCGCTGGAAGTGGACTTCAGCCGGCGCGCCAACCACATCGTGTTCGCCAGCGGTCTGCACCGCTGCCTGGGATCGCACCTCGCCCGACTGGAGATGCGACTGGCCGTCGAGGAACTGCTGGCCCGGATTCCGGAGTACTCGATCGCCGAGGGCGAAGAGCTCGTCTACGACAACATCTCGGTTCGCAACGTCACGTACCTGCCGATCACGTTCAAGCCGCGGGTCGGCGCTTCGGCCTGATTCGGGATCCGTTCCCGCGACCGACGTCAGCACACCCCACAGGGAGAGATCGATGAACCGCATTCTCGAAGGCATCAACGTGCTCGAGCTCGGCTCTGGCAGCGTGGCCGCCTCGATCGCCGGTGTGGTCTTGGCCGACGCCGGAGCCCGGGTGATCAAGGTCGAGCCGCCCGACGGTGACCGGTTGCGGACCGACAACCCCAGCGGCTTCCTGGTCTGGAATCGCGGCAAGGACAGCCTCGTCGCGGACCTGCGCACCGCCGACGGTCAAGACCGGCTAAGAGCGCTGGCGCGCAGCGTGGACGTCGTGATCGAAGGTTTCGCCCCGGGCGTCAGCGACGCGTGGGACGTCGGAGCAGACGCCCTGCGGGCGATCAACCCGGCGCTGATTCACCTGTCCATCACCGGATTTGGCAAGACCGGCGCGTATGCCGGGCTCAAGTCCTACGACTCATTGGTCGCCGCGAAGGCCGGCCTGTGGGCGCGCGGCAGCTGGGGCCACCGCGACGGGCCGATCATGTTCCCGGTTCCATGGGCCAGCTTTGGCGCGGCCATGCAGTCGGTGGCCGGCATCATCGGCGCTCTACTGGCGCGGGAGAAGACGGGTCGCGGTCAGGCACTGGACTCCACCCTGGTGGCCGGACTCGACCCGATCGACTACTTCGTCTCGACGATCGTCCAGTTGATGGCCAAGAAGGGTGAATCAACCAGCGGGGACTCACGTTCGTTGACCGGAGCCAGCCGTTTCGGTGTGCTTCTGGCGACCAGGGATGGACGGTTCATCCAGACCTCGACCATGCTGCCGCACCAGGGCAAGGCCTTGTGCGACGTCGCCGGCGTCGGCGAGGCGGTGGAGAAGGACCCGCGCTTCAGTGGGCTGCCGAGCTTCGCCAACGCCGACGATGCGCAAGAGTGGGAAGACCTCCTGATGGAGGCGTTCCGCGCCCGAGACTTCGACCACTGGCTCCCGCTGCTGCAGGCCAGCCCAGACATCGCCTTCGAGGTCGCGGTGACCAGCGAGGAGGGGCTCGAGCACCCGCAGATCGTCCACAACGGTGATGTGATCGTCGTCGACGATCCCGCGCTGGGCGAGGTCCGCGAGGTCGGCCCGGTCGGACACTTCTCCCGGACTCCCATCGTGGTCGAGCGGTCGGCTCCAGAACTCGGCTCAGCCACCGAAGGCTTTGCTGCACATGCCTTCCCGGAGGGTGGGCAGAAGACGCCTGCGCACCCATTCGCCGGAATCACCGTCGTCGAGTTCGGCTACTTCTACGCCATGCCGTACGCCACGGCGATGCTGGCGGCGCTCGGTGCGCGGGTCATCAAGATCGAGGACGGCAAAGGCGACCCGCACCGCAATTCGTTCGGACCTGAGGTCGCCAGCACCAAGACCACCGCAGGCAAGGAGAGCGTATCGATCGATCTGCGCACCGCCGAAGGTCGCGCGATCGCGCAGCAGATCGTGGCGAAGGCCGATGTGTTTCTGACCGGCTTCCGTTCCGGCGTCGCCGACAAGATGGGACTGGGCTACGAGGAACTCACGGCGCTGAATCCGCGGCTGCTCTACGTCCACGCTGCCGGCTACGGCACCGACGGACCGTACGCTCACCGCGCGTTGTATGCCCAAGCAGCGCAATCGGTTGCAGGCAGTTTCGGCCGCCAGGTGGGTTACTGGACCGACCCGGCACAGAGCGAGGGCTTCAGCGTGCTCGAGTTGCAAGCCGTCGTCATGCCGCACCTCAACCAGCTGGTCGACGGTGACAGCAATGCGGCGCTGACGCTTCTGGCGGCGCTCTCGCTCGGCCTCTACCACCAGCAGCGGACGGGTGAGGGCCAGTTCCTCGGCACGTCCATGATCGGCGGAAACGCCTGGGCCTACTCCGACGATTTCTGCAGCTACGCCGGGAAGCCGCCAACGCCGTTGTGCGACAGCGAGTATTACGGCACCAGTGCACTCGATCGGGTCTACGAGGCCAGCGAAGGCAGCTGGGTGGCGCTCGCGGTGCGTACCGACGCGGAGTTCGCCGCGTTGCTCAACGGAGTTGGCCTCGACGCCGACGAGCGGTTCGCTACGGCGTCCGCGCGTGCGGAGCATGACGACGATCTCGTCGACGTGCTCGGCAAGGCGTTCGCGGAAAGGCCTGCAGCGGAATGGGAATCGATTCTGAGTGCTGCGAGGGTGGGCTGCGTCGAGGTCAATCTGCTGGGCCAACCCGTCTTCACCTCGTTCGACCCGGTTCTGCGTGAGACGGGTCTGACGGTGACCGTCAATCATCCGCTGTACGGTGAGATCGTCCGGACTGCACCGCCCATCGCGTTCTCCGAGACCCCGGGTCGCGTGGCTCCGCCCTGCGTGCGCGGTCAGCACAACAGGTCGATCCTGACGGAGCTGGGATACAGCGACGGCGACATCACCAAGTTCGAAGAGCTCGACGTCATCACCGCGCCAGCCTGACCCCGTGGCAAACAGCATCGTGCGCGCACTGATACCGGACGAGCTGCGGCGCCGCTATCTCGACGAAGGGCTCTGGGACGATTCGTCATTGGGCTCGATGCTCAGCGCATGTCTGCGAGCGCGCCCAGATCAGACCGTTCGGGTGTGGTCGAAGACGTCGCCGCGGGCGACCACGTTCCGGGGTCTCGACGAACTGTCGCGACGGTTCGCGGCGGGCCTTCAGGCGCGTGGTGTGCGCACGGGTGACCGTGTCGTCTACCAGCTTCCGAATGGGGTGGAAGCGGCCGCCGCCTTCCTGGGTCTCGCCGCGCTGGGTGCGGTCCTGGTGCCGGTGGCGGGCTTCTACGGTCGCAGGGAACTCGTCGACATCGTCAATGCGGTGCAGGCCTCGGTGCTGGTCACCACGGCTCGGCACGGAAGCCGAAACTACCTCGCCGAGCTTCGTGATTCTCGGTCAGCCATGCCGGGACTGGAGACGGTCGTGCTGTGCGGCAGCGAACCGGTCACCGACGCCATCGCCTTCGACGACGTGGTCACCGCGGCGCCACTCTCGACGATCGCCGCGATCAATCCCGACGATCCCTGCTTGTTCGCCTTCACCTCGGGAACGTCCGGCCGGTCGAAGGCCGTGATGCATACCCATCGGACGCTCGGGGCAGAGGTGCGTCTGCACCTGGCATCCATCGTGCCGCGGGGCGTGACCCCGCAGATCATGGCGTCGCCGATCGCGCACGCGGCGGGCATGACGATGGGACTTCTCGGACCGCTGCTTCGTGGTGAGCCGATCAACTACGTGGACACCTTCGACATCGACTTCATCCTCGACGTCTGCGGTCGCGAGCACCTCGCACCCGGGGGCGGGGCGGCGGTCTTCCTCTCCGCCCTCATCGACCACCCCGGCTTCACCGACGAGATCGCCGAGCGGATGGGCTACGTCGTCCTGGGTGGATCCATCGTCCCGGCGGCGTTGGTGGACAAAGCCGCCCGACGCGGGATCACCGTCTTGCGGTCCTACGGATCCACCGAGCATCCCACCATCAGCAGCGGTCTGATCACCGACAGCGCCGAGCAGTTGCGGACCACGGATGGACGCGTGCTTCCCGGCGTGGAGGTGGTCATCAAGCTCGCAGACGGGTCGTCCGCGCTGGCAGGGACTGAAGGCGAGATCTACAGCCGCGGCCCGGACCGCTGCGCGGGCTATCTCGACGCGGGGGAGAACGTCGGATCCTTCGACGCCGACGGCTGGCTGGCGACCGGTGACCTCGGGATCCTCGATGCCGCTGGGCATCTCGCGATCACCGGGCGCGTCAAGGATCTCATCATCCGCAACGGCTACAACATTTCGCCCGCCGAGGTCGAGAACGCCCTGCTGACATGCGAGGGCGTGGGGGAGGTGGCCGTGGTAGGGGTTCCCGATGCTCGCACCGGTGAGCGGGCCGTCGCGTTCGTCACACCGAGTGGATCTGACACGCCCACATTGGCCGACCTCGCCGCACACCTCGCGGCGATCGGGATGGCAAAGCCGAAGTGGCCGGAAGAGCTACGCCTGGTCGACGCCTTCCCACGCACTGCGTCGGGGAAGGTGCAGAAGTTTCAGCTGCGCAACGACTTCCGGTCGCAGCGCTGAGGGCTGTGCTCAGGACTTCCTGCGCGCCGCCGCCACGGCGGCCGCGTGCTCGGGTGAGCCCATGCTCGCCTCCTCACCCGTGAACGCGAGTTCGAAGGCGTTCTCCAACTGTGCCTCGACGTAGCCGTTGAGCGCGAGCTTGGTGTCCCGAAGCGCCGCCTTCGGCACCTTCGCCAGACGATGCGCCAGAGCGAGAGCCTCGGGCATCAGGTCCTCGGCCGCGACCACTCGACTTGCCAGACCCAGTTCGACGGCCTTGTCCGGCAGGATCTTCGAACCGAGGAACAGATACTCCTTCGCGCGCGCCAGCCCTACCAGCAGCGGCCACACCATCCCACCGTCACCGGTCACCAGACCCATCCGTAGATGCGGGTCGGCCAGAAAGCTCTTCTCCGACAGGAGCACCAGGTCCGACAGCACGGCGATGCTGCAGCCGAGCCCGACTGCTGGCCCGTTCACCGCGGCGATGACCGGGATTGGCAGCCTCACGATGCCGCGAACGATGGCGCGGGCCTCGAGCATGGTCTGCGTGCGCATCGCGGCGTCGTCGATGTTCTCCTGCATGTATCCGAAGTCGCCGCCCGCACTGAATGCGGAGCCGTTGCCGGTCACGATCACGACGCGCGCCTCGGCGTCCTCGGCGAGCGCGGACCAGACACGGGCCAGGGCCTGGTGCAGCACCCGGGTGGCGCCGTTGAGATCGTCGGGTCGGTTGAGGGTGACGATGCGGATCGGCCCGTCGGCGGTCACGACGAGTTCGTCGGGCAGCCCGTACATGGGTTCGTTGTCCTTCGGCGTCATCGTCGCTTCCCTCTCGCTGTCACGCCCGCACCGGTATGGTGCGAATGTTGGCTTTACGTGTATACCATCGGCGGAGATGCCTTGACCAAGACGTGGACGACCGTGACCCCGACGGCAGAGTTGAGCGATCACTACCGCAGTAGGGGTTGGTGGGACGGTCGAACGATGTCCTCGGTGCTCACCGACGCCCTCACGAGCTCGGCGGCACGGGAATTCCGGGTGCACTCCCTAGAACGGCCGTGGCGCGGGACCATCGCCGACGTCGCGGTGCAGGCACGTCGACTGGCGGGGGGCCTGCGCCTACGCGGTCTCGGGCCCGGTGACCCGGTGGCGTTCCAACTCCCCAACAGCGTTGAGGCAGCGGCCACCTTCTACGGCCTGGCGATGCTGGGGGCCGTGCTCGTCCCGATCGGGCACATGTATGGGACCAGTGAAATCCGACACGTGCTCAACGAATCCGGCGCTCGCGCGCTGATCGTCGGCAACTGGCGCGAACCCGGCTTCGCTTTCGACGCCCTGCCCGACGGCCCACTCGAACACGTCATCGCGGTCGGCGACGGTCCCACGCCCAGCGGTGTGATCTCGTTCGACGACCTGGTCGACGCTGCGCCCATCGATCGCCCAGCGGAGGTCGACCCCGCGCAGCCCGCGGTCATCGGATGGACCTCGGGCACAACGGGATCCCCGAAGGGGGTGCTACTCAGTCACCGCGCGATGTGTGCGGAAACGCGGTGGCACATGGCTCCGATGATGAACGGCCTGCCCGATCGGCTGGCGAGCACGTCACCGGTCAGCCACGTCACGGGCATGCTGGTGTCCGTCCTCGTTCCGCCACTGCTGGGACGCGACATTCATCTGTTGGACTACTGGGACTCCTCGGGCGTTCTCGACCTGATGACCGCAGAGTCACTGTCCGCGGGTACGGGTGCGCCGCTGTTCCTGGCCTCGCTTCTCGACGATCCACTGTGTACGCCCGTGCACCATGCACTGATCAAGGCGTCCTCACTCGGTGGGGCTGCGGTGACGCCCGATCTGGTCCGTCGAGCGGATGCGCTGGGCATCGTCGCGATGCGCGGGTATGGCTGCACCGAACATCCGAGCATCTCGCTCGGAAGTGTCACGCACAGCCTGGAGCACCGTGCTAATAGCGATGGAAAGGTCTGCGCCGGAGTCGAAGTCCGCGTCGTCGGTGATGACGGAACCCAGGTAGCTCGCGGCAAGCCAGGGGAGCTGCTGACCCGTGGACCGGATCTGTTCTGTGGGTACACCGACGCCAGCCTCAACGACGACGCCTTCGCCGACGGCTGGTACCGCACCGGCGACATCGGCCGCCTCGACGACGAGGGCTACGTGACCATCGTCGACCGCAAGAAGGACATCATCATCCGGGCCGGAATGAATGTCAGCGCCGCCGAGATCGAAGCCGCGCTGATCGCCATGCCCCAGATCGCCGACATTGCCGTCGTCGCCGCTCCCGACCCGCGGACGGGGGAGCACGCCTGTGCCTTCATTCGCCCCGCGCCGGGATGCGACGTGCCCACCGTGGCGCAGGTGCGCGAGCATCTAGCCGGGGCGGGCATCGCGAAGTACAAGTGGCCCGAGGAGATTCGTTCCCACCCGACGGACTTCCCCCGGACCGCTGCGGGGAAGGTGCGCAAGGCCGACCTGCGCGCAGCACTGAACTGACGATTTCGTTTCGGCAGGGCAAACGTCCGTCGGTGTGGCATGAGCTCCGGCGAGCCACGATTCCAGGGTTCAGCAACCAAATGTGACCTATGCTCACCGGCATGCAGGACTCCGGCGGTTGCAGTTGCGCGTGTGAGCCCGCTGTCTCGAGGCGTTCCGTCCTAGCTGCTTCGATGGCGGCTCTTGCCGGTGGGGCTGTTCTCAGCGCAGCGGCCGGCGCGCCGAGGGCATCAGCTCAGCCGACGCCGACGCTGCCCGACAACGCGTTGATCACCCTTGGAGTCCAAGCCGGTCCGCCACCCGTCCCCAACAAGACCGGAATCTCGTCAGCGCTGAAGGTCGGCGACGACATCTATCAGATCGACTGCGGGCTGGGTTCTTTGAACGCCTTCACCAATGCGGGCCTCACCTTCGACGGCCTGAAGAGCATGTTCATCACCCACCTTCACACCGACCACATCGTCGACTACTTCAGCTTCTTCCTCTCCGGCGGCTATACGGCGTCGAAGGGCAAGGCCCCGGTGACGGTGTACGGTCCGGGTCCGGCCGGGGGCCTACCGCCCGACCGGGTCGGCAACCCGAATCCGCCGACGATCGATCCGGAGAATGCGTCCCCCGGCCTCGCTGCCACCACCGCAGCTCTACAGCAGGCGTTCGCCTACACGAACAACATCTTCATCCGCGACATGGGCACCGACGACATTCAAGCTCTGGCCGACGTCACCGAGATTGCGGTGCCGCCGGGTTCGGACTACCTGAACCGGTCGCCGCTGATGACACCCTTCCCAGTGATGTCCGACGACAACGTGACGGTCACCGCGACCCTGGTGTCCCATTACGATGTCTACCCGGCGTTCGCCTTCCGGTTCGATCTGAAGAAATCCGGCGTCTCCGTGACGTTTTCCGGGGATACCACCAAGTCAGACAATGTCATCGCGCTCGCCCGTGACACGGACGTCCTCGTACACGAGGCGCAGTTCAGCTTGGATGACGCCTACTACGGCAATCGATTTCCGCCGAACTATCTGGTGAAGTCGCACACCTCCGCGGAGCAGGTCGGTGAGGTGGCACTGGCGGCCAACGCGAAGCACCTGATCCTGAGTCACTACGAGCCCACCGACCTTCCGGATTCGGCATGGTTCAATGCGATCGGCAAGAACTATTCCGGCAAGGTCACCGTCGCCCGCGACGGCCAGGTCTTCGGACTCTGATGAGCGCTATGCGCCCAGGTGCTCGGGCAGTCGTCCGCCGAAGAGCCGGATCGCGTTCTCGGAGCTGACCTTCCGCAGGGTGGCGTCATCCATCGGGTAGGACGTCAAAAACGTGGCGCCGTCCTGGTTGTCGTCCATCGGATAGTCGACCGAGAACATCACCCGGTCAGTGCCCATCACCTCGAGAGTGCACGCGAAGGCCGGCGGGCAGAAGTTGCCGCTCGTGGTGACGTAGAAGTTGTCGAGCAGGTACTCCGAGGGCAGTCGTTGGAGCCGGTTCGCGGAGTCGCCGCCGAGGCCGTAATACCGGTCGATTCGGTAGGCGGCGAAGGGCAGCATCTCGCCGAGGTGCCCGATGATCATCTGCAACCCCGGAAACTTGTCGAACAGTCCTGAGTAGATGAGTCTCAAGACGTGCGTTCCGGCTTCTGCGGCGAACCCCCAGGACGCCAGGTGAAGTCCCTCGGCAACATAGGGTTTGAACCAGGCCTCCATCACCGCGGGGTGCGGCGTCGTGGGGTGCAGGTAGATCGGTGCGCCCAACGCCTCGGCACGCGCGAAGAGTTCCTCGTACGCGGGATCGTCGAGGTAACGGCCCTGGCAATGCCCGTTGATCAGGGCGCCGACGAGGCCCAGTTCGGTCACGGCGCGTTCGAGTTCGACGGCTGCCGCATGGGGGTCCTGCGTCGCCAGGGTGGCGAAGCCGCCGAATCGCCGCGGATTTTCGCGGACCGTCCCAGCCAGATCGTCGTTGGCGCGGCGTGCGAGATCGACGGCATGCGCGATGTCGGTCTGCTCTTGAACGCCCGGGTCGAACAGCGACAGGATCTGGAAATCGATTCCGGCAGCCTCCATTTGTTCGAGCCGCAATGGACCGCGGTCATACAACCGTTGATGTGCGACCGGATCATTCGACTGCAGCCAGGTG
Organism: Mycolicibacterium sp.; assembly: GCF_016462545.1. GTDB lineage: Bacteria > Actinomycetota > Actinomycetes > Mycobacteriales > Mycobacteriaceae > Mycobacterium. The sequence continues at coordinate 386,173 of NZ_JAEMTA010000001.1, forward strand.
GCTACGACGTTGCCAGCGCTGGCCGGATCCCACGCGAAATGCTCCTCGAGGGCGATCAACGACATGTGGCACCTCCGCGATCGATCAGTATGACTACCTTGGGAAGTCTAGACTTCCGGCTGCACCAGTCCTTGGTTCTCGCGCAAGATCGACCTGCGCGCACTCGTCGGCAGTGACCAACCTCGCCTTTGCGAGACCTTTGCGGCGTGTATGAAACACGCACGGCCCCAGAGCTGTAGTGGTGGAGCGAGGGTGAGCGCAGTGATGGAGTCTTCTGCTCGGGTACACGGTTCAGCGATACATAGCCGCCGCATAGAATCGGCCCACACGCCGCACATGTTCGAGCCTCATGATTCTTCACATGACGCGCTCGTCGATCCCACCCCGCACTGGCTCGAACTGAGCGTGCTCGTGACGGCCAATCTGGCCGCCACCGTGCTCCGCTTCGTCTTGCTGCGCAGATGGGTCTTCAACCCCTACCGCTGACCCGCGGCGCCCCTCTTCGAACCCCCGACGACCAGAGAGACCGATGACCGCACCAGCACCCGTGACCGAGTCACATGACGACGCGCGGCCCACGGACACCGATGGCCCGCCGCATCCACGCTGGGCCAGGCCTGCGCTGATCGCGCTGCTGCTGGCCACCGCGACGTTCTGGACCATCGGGCTCAGCCGCAACGGCTGGGGGAACTCGTTCTACGCCGCCGCCGTGCAGGCGGGCACCGAGAGCTGGAAGGCGTTCCTGTTCGGATCGTCGGATGCAGCGACCACCATCACCGTGGACAAGCCACCCGCATCGCTGTGGGTGATGGAGATCAGCACGCGACTGTTCGGGGTGAACTCGTGGGCCATCCAGCTTCCGCAGGTTCTCCTCGGCGTCGCATCCGTGGCGCTCCTCTATGCCGCTGTGCGAAGGCCCTTCGGTCCGGGAGCCGGCCTCATCGCCGGTGCGTTGCTGGCACTGACGCCGGTCGCGACGCTCATGTTCCGATACGACAACCCCGATGCGCTCCTGGTGTTCCTGATGGTTGCCGCGGTCTGGGCATTGCTGCGCGGAATCGACGACGGCCGCAGTCGCTGGGTCGTGTTGTGCGGCATGCTGATCGGCTTTGGCTTCCTCACCAAGCAGCTGCAGGTCCTGCTGATCATGCCCGGGTTGGCCGCGGCGTACCTCCTCGCTGCAGCGCCGCGGTTGCGGATGCGACTGCTTCACCTGATCGCCGGGTTGGCAGCCGCAATCGTGGCCGCTGGCTGGTGGGTCGCACTCGTCGAGCTGTGGCCGAAGTCCGATCGTCCCTACATCGGGGGTTCCTCCAACGACAGCTTTCTGCAGCTGACGATGGGTTACAACGGACTGGGCCGCATCCTCGGCGGTGACGCCGGCGGCGGAGGTGGGCTCCCGACCCCTCCGTCCGGCGCAGGACCCGGCGGTCCAGGTGGGCCACCGATGTTCGGGTCCGCGGGCATCACCCGGATGTTCGCAGGCGAATCAGGCACGCAGATCTCCTGGCTCCTGCCGGCCGCACTGATACTTCTCGTCGCCGGCCTGCTGCTGTGCGGACGCGCGCCACGGACCGACCTGAAGCGAGCCTCCTACATTGCCTGGGGCGGCTGGCTTCTGGTCACCGCCCTGGTGTTCAGCTTCATGTCGGGGATCTTCCATGACTACTACACCGTCGCGTTGGCACCAGCAGTGGCGACCGTGGTCGGGATCGGCTCGGTCCATCTGTGGCAGCACCGCGACAAGCGTTGGGTGACAGGGCTATTGGCCATCACCGTAGTAGTGACGGCCGCGTGGGCGTGGGTTCTCCTCGGCCGGGCACCCGACTTCCTTCCGGCCCTGCGCTGGCTCGTCGTGGCCGTGGGTGCCGTGGCTGCCATCGGGTTGGTCGTCGGGGCGCTTCGGCCGCGATGGACCGTGGGACGACGCGACCTCAAGGCCCTCGCGGCGGGGCTGGCGGTCATCGCCGCGCTGACCGGCCCGGTGGCGTACTGCGTTCAGACCGTCAGCACCGCACATAGCGGACCCATCGTCGTCGCGGGACCGTCGAAGAACGGGGGAATGCCCGAGATCCCCGGGGGTGGTCGCGGTCCGGGACAGCGCGCCCCATCCGAGCAGGTGAGCCAGCTGCTGTCCGCCGACGCCACGGACTACACGTGGGTCGCCGCGGCCACCGGTTCGATGGAGGCGTCGGGTTATCAACTGGCAACGGGTAATCCGGTGATGCCGATCGGTGGATTTGCGGGAGGTGACCCGGCGCCGACGCTGCAGCAGTTCCAGGACTACGTCGGCGACGGACGCATCCACTACTACCTGGAGGCATCGCATCCAGGCATGCCGTCCTTCGGTGGCTCGTCCGGATCGCCGTCGGAGTCGGCCCAGATCCGCGATTGGGTCAAGCAGCACTACACCGCCACGACCGTGGACGGTGTCACGCTCTACGACCTGACGGCCGCCGCACACTAAGCCACCACTCATCCGTGTCAGGGTCCGCACCAAGGTATCGGCGCTTGACTGAGAAGATGAACGCACACGAAATCGTCCTGATTACTCACGCCGACACCGATAATGGGTTCCGTGTCGCTCGCGAGATGCTGGCGGCCGGGTATCGAGTGGTAGTCACGGCGCGTCATCCGACGTCCCTGAGCCGAGTTCTCCTGGGCCAGAACGCAGACCATGTCATCGCGGTCGCCGGGGACTTCGACACTCAGCGCGAAGCTATTCTGCGGCGAGCACGGAATCGGTTCGACGGCCCCGTCACCCGGATCGTCGACGGACGTCATGCCGCCCGCTCAAGACTCGAATCTCGGTCAGCGGCCTGACACGTCTAGGACGGTACCCGATCGGCCAACGCGGTCAGAGCCCCGTAGAAACTGGTCCGCGACCGCAGGGTCGAGATGTAGTCCCTGATTTCGTCGTCGGGATGCGGGTTGGCGCTGACGTGGAAATTCGAGCTCTCCTCGATCAACAGACGCCCGAGGACCAGAGTCTGGACACCCGCGTAAACCTCCTGCGCGGCAGCATGGCTCAGGCCTCCGCGCTCGAACTGGTAGATGCAGAACTTCACCAACCGTCGCGCATTGGGCAGCATCTTCGATGACAGCAGTACCGAACTGAGCCCCCGCACCTCGAGCAGAGCGTCGACCGCCGCCATCGAGATCGAGGTGAAGAGCTCGCGCCAGTCACCCGAGTCCGGGTCGGGCAACTCGATGTGGCCGAGAACGTCATCGCCGACGAGTCGGAGCAGTTCGTCCTTGTCCTCGACGTGGTGGTATAGCGCCATCGCCGAGACGTCGAGGCGCGCCGCGACGGCACGCATGGTCAACTTCTCGACGCCGACTTCGTCGATCATCTCCATGGCCGTGGCCGCAATGCGCTCCCGGTCCAGCGGGGCACGAACGGCTGGAGACTTCTTGTCCGCCATTCGTCCCCTGTCGTCCATCGATCCGAACCCGTCGGTCCCCGACTTTACTGGTACGGCCGCGAAGCCGGGGCGTCACAGTGCCAACGTCACCGATCGATCTGGTCGCGCAGCTCGTCTGGGATGGCACCGGAGGTGATGTCGCCACTCTCGCCGGTGTCGGTCGGAAAGACGATCGACGTGCGCGCGAACTGGCCGCCGTCGGCGGACTGGATGGTCTGCCCCGACATGTACGCGGACTCGTCCGAGGCGAGGAACAAGGCAAGATAGGCGTTGTCTCGAATCACCGGGGGACGGTCGAGGCGCAACGGCATGGCGCGGTTGTCGGGATCCCACGGCGACATCTCCTCGTAGGACTTGCCGAGCACGTCGGCCTCCGGAGGTAGCGCGAAGTTGACCGACATGCCGTGCGTGGGGCACAGCGCATTCGCTCGGATGCCGAACTTGCCGAGTTCCATTGCCGCCGAACGCACCAGCCCGTTGGCCGCCGCCTTGCTGGCGGTGTACATCGGGAACCCCGGGTAAGCCACGAAGGAAGCTGCCGACGTCGTTGCGAGCAGGTTGCCCGGTCGCTTGTTGTTCACCATCCACTTGGCGGCATGCTTCCAGGCGAGGTAGATACCCGTCGCGTTGACGCTGAAGATGTTGTTCCAGTCGTCCAGCTCCGAGTCGATGAAACCCTTCATGCCGAAACCGGGCTCGGGTATGCCTGCGTTGGCCCACATCACGTCGATCCGACCGAAGTTCTCGATGGCCTCGTCGACCAATCGAATGACGTCCGCCTCGACGCGCACGTCGGCGTCGAGCCCGTGAGACGTTCCGCCGGCCGCTTCGACTTCCTTGGCCACTGCCTGCGCGCGACCGGGGACGAGGTCACTGGTGACGATCGTGGCACCCTCCGATGCGAACAGTAGAGCGGCGTCACGGCCCAGTCCGGAGCCGGAGCCGGTGATGACGACGACCTTGTCTGCGAGTCTCATGTTCAGTCGTCTCCCTCAGTTCTTCGCCGGGCTGGCAATTGACTTGACCTGCAGGTACTCCCGGAAGCCGTCCTCGCCGTGCTCGACGCCGCGACCGCTGATCCCGTAGCCGCCGAAGGGGGCGTCGGGGGACAGGTAGAAGGAGTTGTTGATGTTGACGGTGCCCGCCTTCAACCGGTTGGCGACCTTCCAGGCGCGGTCCTCGTCTCGGGACTGCACGTATCCGGACAGTCCGTACTGGCTGTTGTTGGCCACCCGCACGGCCTCGTCGTCGTCACCGGAGTAGCGGATGACGGAAAGGACCGGCCCGAAGACCTCGGTCTGGGCGATCTCGGAGTTCTCGTCGACGTCGGCGATGACGGTCGGCTCGAACCAGAAGCCCTTGCCACCGCGGTCACCTCTCTTGCCGCCTGCCACGATGCGAGCGCCGGCTTCGGCTGCCCGGTTGACCAGTCCCTCCATGCGTTCCAGCTGTTCGAGCCGGATGATCGGGCCCACCAGATTGCCGGGGTCTCGGGGATCGCCCCATGGCAAGGCGCTCACGAAGGCCTGCAGACGTCCCACGACCTCGTCGTAGATGTCGGCGTGCACGACCATCCGGGTAGCCAGTGCACATCCCTGCCCGCTGCTGTTCATGCACATGGCGACGCCCAGACCGCACGCCATGTCGAGGTCGGCGTCGGGCAGCAGCACGTTGGCGGACTTGCCACCGAGTTCCAATACCACGTGCCGGATTCCGACCGCGGCGTTCTGTGCGATGCGCTGCCCCACGGCGGCCGAACCGGTGAAGTGCAGCAGACCCACCCGCTGATCAGTGGTCAGGGCCTCACCGGCGATCGCCTTGTCTGCCGAGCTGATCGCGTTGAAGATGCCCGCCGGGATGTCGGTCTTCTCCGCGGCGATGCGCGCCATCAGGGCACCCGTCAGCGGGGTGTCGGGCGCGCTCTTGAGCACGACGGCGTTGCCGGTCGCCAGGGCGTGGCCGACCTTCCAGATGTTGGTCATGAAGGGCGCGTTCCACGGCGTGATGGCGCCGACGACGCCGAACGGTTCGTAGCGGACGCGCCGGTTGCTCTGCATGCCGAGCAGTTCGTACGGCGGAAGATCGCGTTCCCACTGCCAGGTCTCGATGAGCCCGTTGAAGTAGCTCATGTCGTCGATCATGGCGTCGACGTGAGTGCCGTGCACGATCGCCGGCGTGCCAGCCTCAGACACCAAGACATGCTTGATCAGTTCGGATTCGCCGCGGAGCGCTTCCTGAAACTGCTTGAGCACCTTCTGTCGGAACGCATGATTGGTGGCCCAGTCGGTGCTCTCGACGGCCTTCACCGCGGCATCGACCGCGCGGGTGACGTCCTCGGCCCCGGCGTCGGCGGCGCTGGCCACCACCGACTCGTCGGCCGGGTTGATGACGTCGTAGCGACGGCCGGAGGAGGATTCCTCGAACTTGCCGTCGATGAACAGGCGACCCTCGAGGTCGACGCTGGTTGTCATGGTTACTCCATCACGTTCGAAGTTCTGCGGGCTGAGCCGTACTGTACATGTATAGCTAGGCGGTAGTGAAGTACTTCACACAACGCGGTGAATGGAGCCAGGGTGACTCAGACCGACGCAAGACCGACCGAAGCAGATGCGATTCTGGACGCCTTCGCCGACGCGCTGGCCGCTGCCTCGCGGGAGTTGGCGCATCTTCGCGAACCCAGTGTCGACTCCGATCAGCAGAAGGCGTTCTCGGCAGAACTGCTCGGCTGGCTGTACGACGGCGGCTGGGTCCGCTGGGGCTGGCCCGAGGGCGTCGGCGGTCTTGGCGGCTCGGCGACGATCCGCTGTCAGATCTACGAGCGACTTGCGTTGTGCGGCTACGTGATTCCAGACCATCTCTACGTTCTCGAGGTGTGCGGCCCCGCCGTCGTCAGCCATGCGCCCCGGCTGGCGACCGAGGTGCTGCCCGCCGCGCTTCGTGGTGACCGGCTGTGGTCGCAGGGATTCTCCGAACCGGAGGCGGGAAGCGATCTCGCCGCGCTGCGCACCCGGGCCGTCGAAGACGCCCACGGCAACTTCCGGGTCTCCGGCCAGAAGATCTGGACCTCCTACGGTTCACGCGCCGACGAGATCGTGTTGTTGGCTCGCACCGGTACGCCCGAGAGTCGGCACCGAGGCCTGACCATGATGCTCGTCGACCTCGACCATCCGGGCGTCGAGCGCCGACCGATTGCACTGGCCGCCGGACGTCAGGAACTCGCCGAGATCTTCTTCACCGACGTTCCCGTCGCCCGGGACCGCGTCATCGGAACGGTCGACGGCGGATGGGGAGTGGCGATGGATCTGCTGCAGTACGAGCGCGGCAACTACGCATGGATGCGCATGGCCGCCACCACCAGTCACCTGCAGGAGATGTTGCAGTCCGCGAACGTCTCCGGCAACGACCCATTGGCGGCGGTCGCCGTCGGCCGCGCCTACCTCAGCCTCGCCGCACTGCGGGCCAGAACGTCGTCGACGCTGCGCAAGCTCTCGGCCCACGAAGCCGTCGGATCGCAGACCAGCGTCGACAAGCTGCTCCTGTCTGCGGCAGAACAGGACGTCCTCGACGCATCGCTGGCGGTGCTCGATACCCAGGTCCTGCTCGGAGACGAACCGCACGACGCCCGCTGGCGTGACGAATGGTGGTATTCGCGGGCGTCGTCGGTGTACGGCGGCGCCCGCGAAATCCAGCACAGCATCATCGCCGATCGGATTTTGGGCCTACCGAAGGAGAATTCCGGTGGACGCTGACACCCGCGAACTGCTAGCCGGCTCGATCCGGGAGCTACTGAAATCACCGGGCGAACTGGTGGCCGGACTGGCCGAAATGGGTTGGGCTGAAGTAGTTTCCGACGATGAAGCGGCAGCGACTGAGCTGCTGTTCACCGAGCAGGGGCGCGCAGGCGCGGCGTCGGCCGCGCTCGACGGCGTCATGATCGACGCAGCCCTGGCTTCCGGACCGGTGGTGGTCGTGCATCCGTTCGGTGCTGCGACCAGCACATGCATCGGAGACGAGGTTCACGTCGACGGCGTTCTGCTGGCCGAACCGGCGTCGGGCGCCTCCTACGTCGTGATCGTGGGGGACGTGGTGTACATCGTGCCCGTCGAAAGCGACTCGGCAACTCTGGTCAACGGTTTCGACCCTGCATCCAGGCTTCGTCGGGTCCGCCTGAGCGCCGGTGCCGTGCGCCGACAGACCGGCGACGGGGTCGCCGCCACCGCTGCCGCGCGCCGGGCGCTGGCCAGCGAGCTGATCGGCAATGGACGGGCAATGCTCGATCTCGCCGTCGATCAGGTCACCCAACGTCACCAATTCGGCAGACCGATCGGGGCCAACCAGACGCCGCGCCACCGCCTCGCCGACGCCTACGTTCAACTGTCGGCCGCAGGCGAACTCGTCCAGATCGCCTGGGCCAGTGGCACCCCGTGGGATGCGACGGTGGCCAAGGCCTACGCCGGCCAAGCCGTCGACACCACCGCCCGCGCCTGTCTACAGGTCTGTGGCGCCATCGGTTTGACGGCGGAGCATCCTCTGGGCAACTACGTCAAGCGGTCGCGCACCCTCGACGCGCTCCACGGCCGGTGGCAACATGCGATGCGCGCGATCGGTGAGGAATTGCTTGCGGCGCGAACCATTCCGCAGGGGGTACGGGTATGAGTGAGCCAGACGAAGCGCACGCCATCTTCGAGACGATCGGCGATGCGATCGCCCGACTCCGGATCAATCGGCCGGACCGACTCGGCGCGTACACGCCGAGGATGTGTGCGGAGATGCTCGACGCGATTCGACGGTTTCGTCTCGACGACGAGCTACGGGTACTCATTCTGACCGGTTCGGGTCGAGGCTTCTGTACCGGCGGGGACGTCTCGCCGGACGCGGGATTCGCCGACGACCTCACCAAGCAGATAGGGCGGGCGCGCGAACTGAGGGAAGATTCCCACGCCGTCGTCACTGCGCTGCACAAGCTCGACAAGCCGGTGCTGTGCGCGGTCAACGGAATCGCCGTCAACGGCGGATTGACCTTTGCGCTTGCCTGCGACCTGCGGATCGTCGCGGAGAGCGCCCGACTGGGCGACACGAGCGGCCGGGCCGGTTTGCTACCGGACGAAGGCGGCGCCTGGCTGTTTCCTCGGTTCATGGGATACGACAGGGCATTTCGCATGGTGGCTCTGTCGGAGATCTACGATTCCGCGACCGCACTCACGTTGGGACTGGCCACCGAGGTCGTCCCCGACGACAAGCTGGAGTCGCGGACCGTCGAACTCGCCGAGCGGTTCGCGGCGGCCGCACCGCTGGCCCTTCGCGCGGTCAAGCTCATGATGCGCCGCGGCCTCGAATCCACCCTGGACTCCTCACTCGGCGATGCCCAGCAAGCGGTGCTCTGGGTCGGTCCCAGTGCCGACGCGCAGGAGGGCAAGGCGGCGTTCCTGGAGCGTCGCGCCCCCAGGTTCACTGGCCACTGAGCCGAAGATCGATTCTGCCGAACCGTTCTCCTGCCGCAGCTATACATGTATAGTACGGAACGAGGAAAGGACTTCATCGTGGCACTCATCGAGAACAGCGTCGGCGAACTTCCGTATCGGCTGACCGATTTCGACCAGCATTCCTACGAGGCGGAGGACTGCTTCACGCGGTTCATGCCGAAGGCGAAGCTGGACACCGCCGTGCGCACGATCATCGCGCCGAGCGGACGAAAGATGCTGCTCGCCAACGATCGGCTCGTCACCGCCCTCGAGAATGACATGGATCAGGCATACGTCCCCGGCTCGTTGGTGGAGATGCTCAAGCAGCGGGCGTCGGGTGATGCGACCGACGCCGACCGGTTCTATGAACCGATGCAGCCCGAGTACCTCGACAAGGAAGCCCGCCTCAAGCAACTCGACGAGCAGCAGATCGAGCGGACCATCATGTACCCGGGAGGTTGGGCGCTCTTCGCCGAGCAATACCTCACCGGGATCGACCCGCTCTACGACAACCTCGAGTCGTTCAACAAGTGGATCGACGAGGACTGGGGCTTCGCGCACCAGGACCGCATCTACGCCCCGGCCATGCTGTCCTTCCGTGACCTCGACCGCGCCGTCGCGGAACTCGACCGCGTCCTGAACGCCGGCGCCCGGTTCATCGTCCTGCCCGCCGGCCCGGCCTATGGCCGCTCACCCGGCGACCCGTACTTCGACCCGATCTGGTCGCGCATCAACGAGGCCAAGGCCGTGGTGTGCTACCACATCTCCGAGTTCCACTACCAGGATCAGGTTGCCTCCCACTGGGGTTGGGAATTGAAGCCGCCGTTCCAGTTCTCGGCATGGCAGTGGCAGAACACCTACGGCGAACGTCCCATCACCGACACGCTGTCGGCGCTGATCTTCGACAACATCTTTGGCCGCTTTCCCAACATCAAGGTGTTGGTCAGTGAGTTCGGCGCCGAGTGGGTGCCGCACTTCATCCGCCACATGGACAAGAGCCGCGGCATGGCGCGGGGCGGCCCATGGCTGGGCGGACAGCTCACCGAGCGGCCCAGCACGATCTTCAAGAAGCACGTCCGCGTGGTTCCGTACCCGGAGGACGACACGATCGGCCTCATCGAGAAGCTCGACTCCACCGAAACCCTGCTGATGGGATCGGACTGGCCGCACGCCGAGGGCTTGCGTGAGCCCGCGGACTTCTGGAACAAGGTGGACGGACTCGACGACGAGATAAAACGTGCCTTCCTGCGCGAGAACGGCATGAAGCTGAGCAGCGGTATCGTCTGATCGTGAGTGCGGATGATCTGCAGGATCGGCACCTATCCAACGACGAACTGGTGCAGCGCTTTCCGGGTGAGCCGATCACGCACGACAACGCGGCTCACTATCGCGGTCGGCTCCGCAAGGAACTGCTGGTGAATCGTTGCGACGACTGCGGGATCTGGCATGCCCCGCCCAAGCCGGTGTGTCCGGAGTGCTGGTCAGCGAACCTCACCGCCACCCCGGTAAGCGGCAACGGCGAGATCTTCATGAACGTCTTCCTGTACCAGGGGCCGCCTGCACCCGGCGTCGACTATTCGACGCCGTACCCGGTGGTCACGGTGGAGTTGGAAGAGCAAGTGGGGCTGAGGTTCACCGCCACCGTCGCCGACGCCGACAACGACGACATCCGGATCGGCAAGGCGGTGCGCCTGGACTGGCGGGAACGTCACGGCTCTCCGATCCCCGTCTTCGTGCTGACGGGAGCCGACGCGTGAGCGGCTCGTCGCGCAATCCCATGAAGGATCAGGTGGCCATCGCCGGCGCCTCGACCACCGGCTTCGTCGCGACCAACCTGGAGCGCAGCCAGACCTCGCTGGCCGCAGAGGCCTGCATCGACGTGATCCGCAAGTGCGGTCTGACCGCGGCCGACGTCGACGGGCTGTGCGGCAGCTGGCCCAACGTCGAGATTCTGCAAGCGGCCCTTGGTCTTCCCGAGGTGACCTGGTCGGGCAATCCGACGATTCCGATGGTCGACCACGTCGCCACCGCGGCGGCAGCCGTGCACAGTGGTCTCTGCGAGGTAGCGCTGGTCTATCACGCGGCCTACCGTTCGGCGTGGAACACCAGCTCGTCGCTGAAGGATCCGTTCCGGCGCATCGCGACTCCCGGCCTGCTCGATCCGCATCCGGGCCCGGAGTCAGTCGCCGCCGCAGTGGGCTACACCGCCTGGGCGTCGCGGTACATGTACGAGTTCGGTGCGACCAGCGAGGACTTCGGGCTGGTCGCGATCAACGACCGTACCAACGCGGCCCGTAATCCCGCTGCGGCCAAGCGTGATCCGATCACGATGGACGACTACCTCGCCGCCAGGATGATCCGCTGGCCGCTGCGTCTGCTCGACATGGACGTGCCCGTGGACGGGGCCGACGCCTTCATCATCACGACCGCCGAGCGGGCCCGCGATCTTCCGCTGCCGCCGGTGCTCATCAACGCTGCGGTGCTCGGCCAGGTCGCGCACAACGAGGAGGACCAGACGGTCAGCCTGCGTCATCACGGTCAGCAGGTGGTGGTCGACACCCTGAAGCGCAAGGGCGACTTCTGGATCGATGACGTCGACGTCTACTTCCCCTACGACGGTTTCACCCCGATAACCCTGAACTGGATCGAGAACGCGGGCTGGTGCAAGCCGGGGGAGGCGGGCGACTTCCTTCGCGAGCACTGGGATCACGACGCGGGACGAGCACTCATCAACGGCCGCGTTCCCATCAATCCGCACGGCGGGTCCCTGTCGGAGGGGGCCACGCAGGGCTCGGGTCACGTGCGCGAGGCCGTGCACCAGCTCCAAGGCCTGGCCGGTGACCGGCAGGTGCCCGATGCGCGGAGGGCGCTCGTCACCGCGGGCGGCTTCTTCTTCAACGCGCAGGGCCTCACTCTGCACACCGGCTAGGAAGGCAGATGACGGACACCGTCCTGGACATGTTCCGCCGCACCGTCGTCGAGGCGCCGGGCAGTCCGTTGCTGGCGTACTTCGACGGCGTCCTGACGGCCGCCGACGTCGACCGAAGCTCCGACGCACTGGCCATGGCGCTGGCCGACGGCGGCTTCGGCCGCGGTGACCGCTTGGCGCTGTACACGCAGAACGTCCCGCAGTACGTCGTCGCTCTAATCGCGGCATGGAAGCTCGGCGCCATCGCGGTCGCGATCAACCCCATGCTGACCCCGCGTGAGATCGAGAAGCTGATTGGCGACTCGACGCCTTCGGTGTTTCTGGCGCTGAGCGAACTCTACTCCGAAGAACTCGCCGATACGCTGGCGCGGTCCTCGGTGACGCGGGTCATCACCACCAGCGCACTGGACTTCCAGTGCGCGAACGACTCCCGTGTTCTCCCCGGTGAGCGGATCCCGACGCCCTCAGGCACCGAGGATCTCCGCGAGCTCGTCGACCGTTTCGACGGCCAGGCGCCCGACGGTGTCGCACTCGATGCGGACGACGTCGCCGTCATCACCTATACCTCGGGCACCACGGGCGCGCCCAAGGGCGCGATGAACACCCACCGCAACGTGGCGACCGGCGGGGCGGCCTACCGTGACTGGTTCGTTCTCGAAGCGGACGACGTCATTCTCGGTGTGGCCCCGCTGTTCCACGTAACCGGACTGTCCGGACACATCGCCGCGGCGATCGCCGCCGGCGCGTCACTGGTGCTGTCCTATCGTTTCGACGTCGGCGTGACGCTGGACATGATCCGCACGTACGCACCGACGTTCACGGTCGGCGCCATCACCGTGTTCATCGCGCTCGCCAACTCACCCGACGCCACCCCTGCTGCGCTGTCGTCGTTGACGACGATCGCCTCTGGAGGGGCCCCGATCCCGGCGGCCACGGTGGACCGCTTCGAGAGTCGCTTCGGTGTCTACGTCCACAACGTCTACGGCATGACCGAGACGACGTCACCCGTGCTGAGCGTGCCGATGGGCAGCCGGGCACCGGTCGGCGCGGAGACCGAGGCGCTCTCGGTCGGTGTCCCGGTGCTGAGTGCGCAGGTACGCGTAGTCGACGAGTCCGGTACGACGCTGCCTGCCGGGCAGCTCGGCGAGCTCGCGGTGCGCGGGCCGCAGGTCATCGGGGGCTACTGGCGCAACGAGGTCGAAACCGCGGCCGCGATCCGGGACGGCTGGCTGCTGACCGGCGACGTCGCCTACGTCGACGACGACGGCTGGTACTACCTCGTCGACCGCAAGAAGGACATGATCGTCGCCAGCGGCTACAAGGTGTGGCCACGCGAGGTCGAAGACGTCCTGTACACCCACGACGCCGTCCTCGAAGCGGGAGTCGTCGGTGTGCCCGATCCCTATCGCGGTGAGACTGTCAAAGCGTATGTGTCTCTGCGCGAGGGGGTTTCGGTGCAGCCGCAAGAACTGGTGGACTTCTGCCGCGCCCGGATGGCCGCCTACAAGTACCCGCGCGAAGTGGAGATCGTCGACGTGATCCCGAAGACGGCGACCGGAAAGATACTGCGCCGCAGCCTGCGCGCCCAGACCGCATTGGTGCGCGACTCGTGACCGACGTGTTCGAAGCCGGCCACCCCGCACCCGACCCGCGAGGCGACTGGGCGCCCAGCCGTGGCGTCCTGATGAGCTATGCCTATCTCGGGTCGTGCCCGCAGGCGATAGACCGCACGCACGCGCGGAACGTACTACGGCTCCGAGAGGACCTCCGCACATCCGCCGGTGCGGTCACGGCAGCGCCGTTGGCCATTGCGATGCTCGACGCGGCGGTGGTCAACGTCGAATCGATGCACGTTCGTGCGGTCACGCAGGTCGACGTCACCGTCGTTGACTGCGCGCTCGACGTCGAGCGGGTGCTGTTGGCGGGGGCGATCACCGCCGAAGCCCGTTCGCAATTGTTCACCGAGGCCGCGATCTCCGACGCGGACGAGCCGGACCGTCGGATCGGCTTCGGCACCGCCAATTGGGCGGTGGTGGGCACGACACCGCAACGCTTCTGCTTTCCGGAACCGGCTGCCGTCCTCCCCGACGCCGGTGCACTCCCGCCGCTGTGGCATGCCTATTCGGCTCGGCGCCGATTCGACGGGCTGCTCGAAATCCCCCGTTTGCAGGACGTTGGTGCCGAGCGACTGCACCACGCTCCGATGCTGGTGGTGGCCGAAGCGGTGGCGTTGGAACATGCTGCAGAGACGCTGGGTAGCGACCAGCTATCGGTCGATTCCCTGAGCATGTCACTCGTCGCTCCCGGCCGGGTCGGACCGTTCATTGCGACGCCGGTGTTCAGCGCGGTCGACACCGAAACGGTCGGCTGTCGGGTGGAGTTGCGCGATGCCGGCTGGGACGACTGTCTGGTGGCTGCCGCATTCGTCCGCATGCAGTCCTACTGATCGGACGTCGCTACTCTTGAGCGATGGCCTCACCCGCGGTTCCGAAGGCGGCGGAGGTCGTCGTGGCCACGCTGCGGCGGCGAATCATCCTCGGCCTCCTCGCCGAAGGCGACGTACTGCCAAGCGAGGACGATCTCCTCGTCGAGCTTGGTGTTTCCAAACCCACATTGAGACAAGCTATTCGAATCCTCGAGTCCGAGTCCTTGGTCACGGTCCGCAGGGGCGCGCACGGGGGGATTCACGTCAGCGTGCCGACGGTGGAGACCGCTGCCGGGTATGCCGCTACGGTGCTGGAGTACCGCGGCGCGACGACCGCGGACCTCTTCGAAGCGGCCGTCGCACTCGAGGGCCCGTGTGCGGCCATGTTGGCGCGTCGGCGCACCCCGGACCAGCTGGCGCGTCTGCGCGCCGCGGCCACCGAGGATGCCACCATCACCGAGCCACAGACCTTGCTGCAGCGCGAGAACGACTTTCACCGCCTGGTTCTCGACTTCGCGGGTAATGCGACCCTGCAGGTGCTGTGCGCGATCGTCCGGGAGATCATCGATGCGGCCACCAGTCGATATCTGACCGGTACTCGACCCGATGTTCACGGCCCGGCGGTCGCGGCGGGCGCTCGTGCCCACGGGCGATTCGTCGATCTGGTCGAGAGGCGGGAGGCGGAGGCCGCAGAAGTGTTGTGGAGCAAACATATTCGCGCCACCGCCGCCCGCGTTCGTGATGCGGGTGGCGCCGACCGGGTGATCGACATCTTCGGCTGAGCAGGTTCATCAGCTATATCATCTACCGATATGTACCCCCGAGCCGCCGGACCGTCCGGTCGTAGGTCGTCGGTGGTGTCCGTGCCGAAGGCCAGTGCGCTCATCGCGGCGAACCTTCGCCGTCGGATCGTGATGGGCGATCTCACGCCCGGGCAGACGTTGCCGAGTGAGACGACTCTGATGGCGGAGTTCGGCGTGTCCCGGCCCACGTTGCGGGAGGCCTTCCGCATCTTGGAGGCCGAATCCATCATCACCGTGGTGCGGGGACCGCGGGGTGGAGCGAAGGTGCTGGAACCCGACGGGTCGATGGCGGCGCGGTACACCGGGACGCTGCTGCAATATCGGGGCACCCCGCTCAGTGACTTATATCGGGCCCGCACGGAGATCGAGGTGTCTGCCGTCGGGATGATCGCCGTCCGAGGCACGGGATCCGTTCGGCCGCTGCGGGATTTGGTGCTCGACGGTGATGGCATCGTGGACGACGAGGAGGCGTTCGCGGACTACAGCCTGCGGTTCCATCTCGCGGTCGTCGAGACAGCAGGCAGTACGACATTGGCCGTGCTGGCGCGGATGCTCTTCGAGATCGTCGAGACGCACAACGCGTTGTTCATCGCCTCGCACGAACCGGGGTTCGAGCGGCCGGTGAACAAGACCGCCCAGAGGGCGTACCGAAAACTCGTCAAGCTGCTGCAGGCAGGCGATGGTGCGGCGGCGCAACGACACTGGCGCCGGCATCTCGAAGCCGTCGAGCGGTTCATGGTCGGTCAATCCGACGCCACCTTGGTCGAGGTGCTGAGCTGAGGGTCACCCTCGGTCAGCCAGCGACGGAGATCGGCGCGTCGCAGCTTTCCGGCGGGGGTGCGTGGAAGCCGGGTGACGAAATGGTAGGAGCGCGGGCGCTTGTAGGTCGCGAGCCGGGTCCGCACCCACGCATCTAGTTGCGCCGCATCGACATCTGGATCGGCAACCAGGTACGCGATCGGCACCTGACCCGCCCGCGGGTCTGGTCGTCCTATTACACCGACGTCATGAACTCCTGGATGCTCGGACAGGACCAGCTCGACTTCCGTGGGCGCCACCTGAAAGCCAGACGCCTTGATCATGTCCTTGATGCGGTCGACGATCCACAGCCGCCCGTCCGGATCGATCCTGGCCACGTCGCCCGTGCGGAACCAGCCGTCCCGGGTGAAGGACTCGGAGTCGGCGCCGGCGTAACCGGAGGCCACGCTGGGTCCGCGGACCTCGAGCTCGCCGCTCTGGTCAATCCGCAACTCGGTGCCGATCGTCGCGTAGCCGGGGGAATTCAGCGACCACTTCTCGACCTCGTGGACCGGATTGAAGGCGACCATCATGGCTTCTGTCATGCCGTACGAGCAGAGGAACCCGACTCCGGTCCGGGCTGAGATGCGTTGTGCGAGTTCTGGTGGGACGGCGCTACCGCCCCACATGAAGAAGCGCAGCGAGGCGAAGGTCTCCGGATCGAGGTCCGTCCGGCCGGCGAGCTCGTGGGCGACCGCGCCGGCCATCGGCCAGATCGTTACGCCATCCTGCTGTAGGTGTAGCAGCGATTCATCGAGGTCGAAGCGACGGAACAACGCGAGTTCGGCGCCGGCGCTGAGCGCCGCCGCACTCATCGTGGTGCCGAAGATGTGGCAGAGGGGCAACGCCACCTGAAGCCGGTCGTGTTCGGTCAAGGCCAGATGGTGACGCAACTGGTGGATGGCGCCACAGAGGCTTTCGTCGGTGTGGACGACGGCCTTCGGCAGTCCCGTCGTACCGGATGAAAAGGGTAGATAGCGTGGAGATCCCGAGACGTCGGACGGTCGAGGCGTGGGAGCGGCCTCGTTGTCGAACAGCTCCGCGACCGGTATCGCAGGGGTCAGACCCTCGACCGCGTCGGCGAACCGCGGTCCGTAGATCACGGCTCGTGCCTCGGCGGCGTGCGCCGCACGGATCAGCTCGGGTCGGGTCCAGTAGGGGTTGGGCGTGACGAATGCCGAACCCACCCGAGCCAACGCGTACTGGGCGATCAGATATTCGGGGCTGTTCTCGAGGAGCAGCAGCACCCGGGTTCCGGTGCCCACCCCGGCGGCGGCGAGGTTCGCCGCCGCCACGATGACGCCCGAACGCAATCGCTCGAAGGACCAGCGCTCACCCTCGAAGGTCAGCGCCGTCCGGTCCGGCCAGCGGGCGGCCGCGTCGTCGAGCAGCCCCGAGAAGGACACCGCTATCGCGGTCGCCGTCGCTCACCCGCGGCGGGTACCGACTCTCCCCAGGCCATGTGCACCTCGGGAATTCGGGTGTCGTCGACCCGGTGCATGAAGCCCTCCTGCTGGGGGTTGGGCATCTTGCCGAGGCCCTGCATCCGCCCCTGCGGATCCGGTTCGCACACCCAGCGCACGCCGTCGATCTCGTAGTTGATGCCGTCGTGCCAGTACCCGTCGTCGGCCCGGGTGATGACGGCGTCCATCTTGCGCGCCGAGGTGACGTTGCCAGCGCTGTCGGCGATCACGCCGACGTGAAAGTCGCCCTGCCCGAAGAGGAAGTGGCCGACCTCGAAGCTTCCGTCATCCCACTCGTTCGCCCACGAGTACCAGGTCAGATAGTCGGCCGCCAGAAGCGGATCCCGGTGCACGTAGAGCTGACCGCCCGGCGGCATCCACGCCTCCTCCCAGAACAGGAAGCCACGCACCGGCTTGCCGGCCAGCTGGCCGTCGACGAGCCAGGTGTGGCTGATGTAGAGCAGCGAAGCCTCCTGCCCCGGTACGTACCACTGCAGGGGCGGAACCACGATCTGGCCGGTGACGTCGAGTACGTCCTCCTCGGTGTAGGAGAACTCGTTCTCCGATAGCACCAACTCCATCCTCCGTCCGGGTGCGCCTTCGGCCGAGGCCAAGCGCACGGCGTTCTCACCGTGCGGGTGCCGCTTGATGTCAGTGCTGTCGGCCGCGCCGCGCGGCTCTCGCCGGAGCTGCAGTTGGCCCTCCTCGGTACCGCTCGAGACGACGAGCAGCTTGCCTCCGAGCGACTTGCCGTCACCCTGCGCCGCGCCGGGCGGAGCGATGCGGCGCATCACGGAGTACAGCACGCCGTCGTCATCGCGAAGGGTGCCCCACATGTAGCCGGCCTCGCGCTCCAGGCCGAGGATCGGCTCGTCGGAGAGGAACTCCGCTGCGTCGAAGCGGCGTCCGGAGGCCAACGCGGCGTGATTGAAGCTACCCGTCGAGCCGAGCTCGACACCTGAGCCGGAATATGTTGTCACCATCTGGTTCTCATCCAATCTCTCGCTTTGGTCAGATCGCTCCGCGGGTGCGAAGCTGGGCTATTTCGTCCGATGTCTTGCCGAGGAGCTGGGTCAGGATCTCGTCGGTGTGCTCACCGAGCAGTGGCGGCGGGGTGTACGTCGTTGCCGCGGCGTCCGGAGTGCGGATCGGGTTGGCGATGAGGTCGATCGGTCCGGCGGTGGGGTGCTCGACCGTGGTGCGGAGCCCGCGATGCTGGACCTGTGGATTGGCGAAGACCGCGTCCATGGTGTTCACCGGGCTCACCGGTACGTCGGCCTCCTCCAGGGCTGAGACCCAGTGCGCGACGGATCGCTGCGCGAAGATGGCGTTGAGTGTCTCCAGTACGAGGTCGCGGTTGGCGATCCGGGCCGAAACGCTCGCGAAGCGGGGATCGTCGGCCAGTTCCGGCCGGCCGAGCGCCTTTGCCAACGCGGACCACTGGCCCGCCGTGCTGGCGACGACGAAGATCTCACCGCCCTCGCATGCGAACGCCTGCGAGGGAATGCCGCCGAACCCGCCGTTGCCCCGTCGTGGTGCGGCGACGCCGGAGACCAGGTAGTTCTGGGCGTAGTGCGACAGTGCGGCCACCCCGCAGTCCAGCAGGGCGAGATCGATGAATCGACCTCGGCCACTGATCGTGTCGCGGTGGCGCAACGCCGCGAGGATGGCCGTCGAGGCATAGAGCCCCGTGAGGACGTCCACCATCGAGACGCCGACCTTCATCGGTCCGGCCCCGGGCTCGCCGTCGGGTACGCCGGAGACGCTCATCATGCCGCTCATCGCCTGGAAGACACCGTCGTAACCGGCCCGATCAGCGTACGGTCCGTCCTGACCGAACCCCGTCACCGAGCAGTAGACCAGCCGCGGATTGAGCTCGGCCAGAGCGTCATATCCCAACCCGTACTTGTCCAATACACCGTGCCGGTAGTTCTCCACCAGCACGTCCGAGGTTGCGGCCAACTCACGAATGAGGTCTGCACCCTCCTTCGACGCATGATCGATGGTGATCGATCGCTTGTTGCGGTTGGCGCTGAGGTAGAAGCCGGACTCCGCCCCGCCGGGCTCCTCCAGAAAGGGCGGGCCGTACTGGCGAGCGTCGTCACCGGTGCCGGGCCGCTCGACCTTGATCACGTCGGCGCCGAGATCGCCCAGGAGCTGAGTGGCGAACGGCGCAGCGAGGATTCGGCTCAGATCGAGCACCCGGATGCCGTCGAGCGGACCACTCATGAGCCGACTTTCGGCTCGCGCGGCATGCCCAGGACGCGCTCGCTGATGATGTTCTTCTGGATCTCACTCGTCCCGGCGTAGATGGTCTCGGCCCTGGCCCGGACGAACGCCCGCCGCATCCCCGTCGAAACCTGGTCGGGGCCCGTCTCCCAGGCGGTGCCCAGGAGTGCATCTGGACCGAGAACGTCCATCGCGATCTCGGTGAACGACTGGTGCCATCGAGACCAGTAGTACTTGCCGATCGATGCCTCCGGTCCGAACTCGCCATCGATGAGCGCCCGGGCCAGTGTCCTGGTGTTGTTGTAGCCCATGATCTCCAGCCCGATGTAGGCGTCGACGAGCCGATCACGCAGCACGGGGTCGGCTGAGGCGCGGCGATGCTTGGCGAGTTCCCGGAGCTCGCGCATCTCCCGGACGAAGGAGAACTGATAGTTGAGCACCGACGTGGCGCGTTCATGGCCGAGCGTCGTCATGGCGGCGGACCAGCCGGTTCCCGGAGCGCCCACGACGTTGTCGACCGAGGTCCTCGCACCGTCGAGGAACACACTGTTGAATCCGCTGTCGCCGAGCATGGTTCGGATCGGCGTCACTTCGACACCGGGCTGATCGAGCGGGATCAACATGTACGACAGGCCGGCATGGCGGACCGACCCCGGCTCGGTGCGCACGATGGCGAAGATCCAGTCGGCATGGTGCGCGAACGTGGTCCAGATCTTCTGCCCTGATACCACCCAGTCGTCACCGTCGCGGCTCGCCCGGCAGGCGACGTTCGCCAGGTCGGAACCGGCGTCGGGTTCGGAATAGCCCTGGCACCACACCACTTCGGCACGTGCCATTGGGGGGAGGAGCCGCTGCTTCTGTTCCTCGGTGCCGTGGGTGAGTACCGCGGGCGCCATCAGGGTCTCGCCGTGAAACGCGGCGCGCGGCGGTGCTCCGGCGCGCGCGTACTCGTAGGCGAACACGATCTCCTGGGACAGAGTCGCCTCCCGCCCGCCGTACTCGTGCGGCCAGCTGAGGCCAAGCCAGCCGCCCGTCGCGAGTTCGGCCTCCCACGCCCGGCGAAGGTCCCAGTTGTCGTCGTCATCGGGCCCTCCGCGGTGCGTCTGGTCGCGGAAGTCTCCAATCAGGTGCTCGCCCAGCCACGTGCGAACCTCGTCTCGGAAGTCCACGTCAGCGCCGGAGAGCGGTAGCTCCGAGATCCCGTCGAGCGATGCCACCATACATGTATAGTACAATCAGTTAACGATATAAATCGAGAGTCCGACGATATTGCCGATCCGTGTGCGAAGAAGAAGGAGGCGCCGGTGGCCGATCTCGAGTGGTCGATTCACGAGGGCGTCGGGACCATTACCCTCAACCGTCCCGACACCCGCAACGCCTTCACCTTCGAGATGGTCCGCGAGTGGGAACGCCTGCTGCGCGACGCCAGAACCGACGACGACGTTCGGGTGATCGTGCTGACGGGGGCCGGCGACCGGGCGTTCTGTTCCGGGGTCGACCTGTCATCCATTTCCAATGCCAACCCCGATCTGACCCCGCTGCAACGCAAGGCGCAGCTGCACGATGACATCCACCGGATCGCCCTCGCCCTCGAGGATCTCGACAAGCCGGTGGTCGCCGCCATCAACGGCGTCGCCGTCGGCGCCGGCCTCGACATGGCGTTGATGTGCGACATGCGCATCATGTCTACGTCTGCGCGGGTGTCCGAGGGCTACGTCAAGGTGGGGCTCACCCCCGGTGACGGCGGCTCGTTCTACCTTCCGAGGATCGTCGGCACCGCAAAGGCATTGGAACTTCTGCTCACCGGTGACTGGGTCGACGCCGAGGAGGCCCTGCGGATCGGACTGGTCAACCGGCTGGCAGCACCGGAGGACCTGGCGGCCGAGACCATCAGGTTCGCCCGGGTGATCGCCGACCACGCACCCGTGACCGTGCGGATGATCAAACGTGCCACCTACCAGTCGGCCAACACCGATCTGCGCACCGCACTCGACCTGGTGTCCTCACACTTCGCGGTCGTCGCTGCCACCGAGGACGCGGCCGAGGCGCTACAGGCCATGAAGGACAAGCGAACCCCTCAGTACCGCGGGCGATAGGAGCCAAGACCGTGCCTGACGCCGAAGTCTGCGAAGTCTTTGATGCGTGGATCAACCTCCCGTACTCGCCGGGCGAGGTGACGCCCGACCCGTCGGTGGTGGCCCGCTTCAAGCGCGGTAACAGCGCCTACGAGGGCGGCGAGACGATGGCGGACGTCGTCGCCGAGATGGATCGGCTCGGGATCTCGTGCGGAGTGTTGTCCAAGGCCCCCCGCGACATCACCCCGCCCTTCGTACACGGCACCAAGACGGGCGAGGCGGTGCTGCGGGAGACGTGCGAGCGGTTGGCCGGATTCCAGCGCAAATATCCCGGACGGTTCGTCACGTCGGTGGGGATCGATCCGCGGCTGGGTTATGAGGCATCGAAGCACGTGCGAATCGCGGTGCAGGAGTACGGAATCAAGTGCATCCGCATCATCCCGATGTTCACCGGCATCGCGATCGACGACAAATTGGCCTACCCCCTCTATACCGCGGCGTGCGACGAGGGAGCCGTCGTGTCGATCAACGTCGGAGTGCCTGGGCCGATGAAGCCGGCCAAGCTGCAGCGGACCATCCTCGTCGACGAGGTGGCACTGGCGTTTCCCGAGCTGTCCATCGTGATGAGCCACCTCGGCGATCCATGGATCTCCGAGACCGTCGCGATGCTCATCAAGCATCCCAACGTGTATGCCATGACGGCGGGCTGGGCACCCAAGTACGTCTCGGAGGACATCCTGCGGTTCGCGCAGAAGCGCAACCCCCGCAAGCTGATGTGGGCGTCGGACTATCCGATCCTGCCGTTGGACCGAACGATCACCGAGGGCCGCGGGCTTCCGCTGACCGGAGAGAGCCGAACCGGTTACCTCGGCGCCAATGCACGGGCCGTCTTCGGCCCCCCGACTTAGAGGGAGTGACATGCGATTGCACGAAGGCCGCGTCGCGGTGATCACCGGTGCCGCGGGCGGCATCGGCCGCGAGCACGCGCTTGAGTTCGCCAGGCACGGCGCCAAGGTCGTCGTCAACGACGTCGGCCCCGCCCAGGCAGTGGTCGACGAGATCATCGCCGCCGGAGGTGACGCCGTCGCCAACTCCGACGACATCTCGGACTTCGATGGCGCCAAGCGGCTGATCGACACCGCCCTCGAGACGTACGGGGATCTGCACGTGCTCGTCAACAACGCGGGCATCCTGCGGGACAAGATGTTCGTGAACATGGACATCGACATGTGGGACGACGTGATTCGGGTTCACCTGCGGGGAACGTTCGCGCCGACCAAGCATGCCGTGGCCTACTGGCGGACCAAGCACAAGGCCGGTGAAGCCGTGTCCCATCCCCGGGTGATCAACACGTCGTCTCCGTCCGGTCTCTACGGAAATCCGGGCCAGTCCAACTACGGTGCGGCCAAGGCCGCCATTGCCAGTTTCACGGTCATCCTTGCCGACGAACTGAGCAGGATGGGCATCACCGTCAACGCCATCGCGCCGAGCGCACTGACCCAAATGACCGAGGGGCTCGAGACCTACGTCGCGCGGCTCAAGGAGATCGACAAGAAGACCGGCTTCGACGCGGGCTCCCCGGCCAACATCTCACCGCTGGTCGTATGGCTCGCCTCTGCGGAAGCCGCCGAGATCACGGGACGCGTCTTCAACGTCAAGGGCGGCGCGATCTCCGTCGCCGAGACCTGGATGGCCGGACCCGGTGTCGAGCAGGAGGCCCGTTGGGCTGCAGATGAACTCGGCTCCGTCATCCCCGACCTGGTGGCCAAGGCCCGGCCCAACTCGGACGGCTCCGGTAAGCCCCGTGCCTGACGGCATCGCCGTCGAGCGAAACGGCGCGACTGGGCTGGTCTGGTTGGATCGGCCCGATCGCGGCAACGCCTTCATCTCGGCGATGCAGGTCGAGCTCCATCGGCAGCTCGAGATACTCGACGCCGACGAGTCGATCAGAGCCATCGTCGTCACCGGTCGCGGCCGACATTTCTCCACGGGCGCTGACATGGAGCCCGGCGGCGCCAATTTCGCGTTCGACGACCAGCAGCATGTGGCGGCCCGGAGGGAGATGGGGGCGCGCCCGCGACCGTGGAAGTTGCGGACTCCGATCATCGGCGCTCTCAACGGCTCCGCCGTCGGCATCGGTCTCACGCTCCCCGTGCAATGGGACATCCGCGTGATGAACGAGACGGCGAAGTACGGCTTCGTGTTTACCCGGCGGGGCTTGATCCCCGAGCAGAACTCACTGTGGCTGCTGCCGCGGCTCGTCGGGTTCGGCCGAGCCGTCGAGTTGCTGCTCACCGGACGCATCTTCTCTGGCGCCGAGGCGCGCGAGTTCGGATTGGCGACCGAGGCACTGCCCGGCGACGAGGTGCTCGACCGGGCAATGCTCATCGCCGCCGAGATCGCGACCACCACCGCCCCGGCCGCGGTTGGCGTGACCAAGCACCTCGTCTACGACCTGCTGGGGGAGACCGATCGCGAGGCGGCGTTCTACCGTGAATGGGAGACCTTCCGTTGGTTCGGTCGGCAGACCGACTCGAGCGAGGGCGTCGCCTCCTTCCTCGAGCGCCGGACGCCGGAATTCACGCTGTCCAAGCACATTTCGCTACCCGACACCGACCGCGGCTGGAGCAGCAATGAGTGACACCGTGCTGTACGAGGTGGATTCCCAAGGTGCCGCTTTACTGACGTTGAGCCGCCCGGACCGGCGCAACATGTGGACCGCCCAGATGGAGACCGAGTTCTACGACTGCCTCGACCAGGCGGCGACCGACCCGACCGTACGGGTCATCGTCGTGACGGGTGCCGGAACCTCCTTCGTGCCCGGTCTCGATCCTGCCGTGCTCGCCGGCCTGACGTCGGGCACGGCCTACACGTCCAACCGCCGCCCACAGACCCACGCCACCACGATCCCCAAGCCCGTCATCGGTGCGATCAACGGGGCGTGTGCCGGTATCGGACTGGCGCAGGCGCTGATGTTCGACTACCGGTTTGCGGTTCGGGGCGCCAAGTTCAGTACGGCGTTCGCCAAGCGCGGGCTGCCCGCCGAGGACGCCACCGCATGGATCCTCACCCGACTGGTGGGTCCTGCGCACGCCTTCGACCTGCTGGCCACTGGACGCGTCTTCCTTGCCGAGGAGGCCGCTGAATTCGGCGTCGTGCAAAAGCTTTCGGATCCCGGTCGGGTCGTCGACGATGCCCTGGCCTTCGCGCACGGGCTGGCGGAGAACGTATCGCCGGTGGCGATGGCGATGATCAAGTCGCAGATCTGGCGTGACAGTGAGACCACGCTGGAGGCCGCGCGCATTCGGGCGCAATACCTCCTGAAGCTGGCGAAGGAGCAGCCCGACTTCGCCGAGGGCACCGCGAGTCTCACCGAGAAGCGTCCGCCCAACTTTGGGCCCTATTCGGGACTGCACTTCTGATGAACGTCGAGATCGCTGGGGAGAAGGCGGAGTTCCGCGACGAGATCCGCACGTGGCTGGCCGAACACCTCGTCGGTGAGTTCGCCGAGCACCTCGGCGTCGGGAGCCCCACCGATGACACCGCATGGGACGTCCGTGTGGAGTGGGAGCGCGAACTCGCACGTGGGAAATGGTTGGGACTCACCTGGCCGACCGAGTACGGCGGCCGCGGCTTCGGTTTGGCCGAAGAGATCGTCTTCGAGTACGAGTACGCCCGCGCCGCCGCACCGGCCCGGGTGAACACCCAGGCTCTCGAACTGTTAGGTCCGACGCTGCTGGCCTTTGGCTCTGAGCAGCAGAAGCAACGATTCTTGCCGAAAATTCTTGCGGTCGAGGAGATGTGGGGTCAGGGCTTCTCAGAGCCCGGCGCTGGCTCGGATCTTGCCTCGGTGCGAACCAAGGCGGTACTCGACGCTGATGGCTGGCACGTCGACGGCCAGAAGGTGTGGACCACCTTTGGCGATCGAGCCGACTGGCTCTACGTCCTGTGCCGGACCGACCCCGATGCCTCGCTGCGACACCGAGGGTTGACCTTGCTGCTGATCCCCGTCGACCAGCCCGGGGTCGAGGTGAGGCCCATCGAGAACATCACCCGATCGTCCGAGTTCAGCGAATGCTTCTTCAACGACGCTCGCACCGCCGTGGACATGGCGGTCGGCGGGGTCGGCAACGGTTGGCCCGTGGTGATGGCGACGTTGGGCATGGAACGCGGGAGCGCCCTCATGCCTATGCAATTGGCCTTCGAGCGAGAGGTGAATGGGCTCGTCGAGCTGGCCGGCCGCAGCGCCGCCGGGGATGACCCGCGGATCCGGCAACGTCTCGTCGATGCGGTGATTGGCGTGCACATCATGCGCTCGACCAACCTGCGTGTGGTGGCCGATCTGCTCGACCCGCGCGGTGGAGCCGCTTGTAAGGCGACGGCGGCTGCAGCGGCGGCGAGCAAGCTGTTCGCGTCCACCCATCATCAACGGCTCGGCGAACTGGCTATCGAGCTCCTTGGTCCGGAGTCGGTGTTCGATTCGCAGGACGACTCCACGTGGGCGCGAAAGTTGTTCCTTCTCAGCCGCGCCGAGACGATCTACGGCGGGACGTCGGAGATTCAGCGCAACATCATCGCCGAGCGTGTCCTCGGCTTACCCCGTTGAGGAGCACAGGATGGCCTTGATCACCACCGAGGAGCAGGAGTCCCTGCGCGATGTGATGAAGTCGTTCCTCGCCAGGTACTCGAGCGAGTCCGACGTCCGCGCGGTCATGGACGGCCCCGACGGCTACGACGCGAAGGCCTGGCAGATGGCCGCCGACCAGATCGGTGTTCAGGCACTGGCGATACCGGAGGAGATGGGCGGGGCCGGTTACGGTTTCGACGAGCTCGCCATCGTGATGGAGGAGGCGGGACGGACGCTGTTTCCCGCCCCGCTGATGTCCACGACGGTGCTTGCCACCAGCGCGCTCCTGACAGTCGGCGGACCAGAGGCGCACGCTTACCTGGCCCGGATCGCCACGGGCGAGCTGATCGCCACGGTCGCCGTGTCCGAGGCTCTGCTGCACTGGGATTCGGCAGATGTGAAGACGACGGCAGATCCCGTCGACGGCGGGTGGAGGTTGACCGGCGACAAGCCCTACGTGCTGGATGGAGCCCAGGCCGGGCTGATCATCGTCGCTGCCCGCACCGACGCGGGCGTCTCGCTGTTCGCCGCGGAATCCGGCGCCGACGGTCTGACGATCGACCCGCTGGATTCGATGGATCAGACGCGCAGGCTGGCTCGGGTGAGCTTCTCCTCGACTCCCGGCGTGCTGCTCGGTGGCGACGGATCCGGTTGGGACACAGTGGCTAGTGTCTACGACCGAGCCTTGGCCGCACTGGCGTGCGAGCAGGTCGGCGGCGCCCAAGCTGCGCTTGACATGACCGTCGCGTACGTCAACATGCGCCAGCAGTTCGGGCGGCCCATCGGGTCGTTCCAGGCGATCAAACACCGGTGTGCAGACCTTCTCGTCGAGGTGGAGTCGGCCCGCTCGGCAGCCGCCTACGCGAGCACCGCGGTGGCCGCCGGCGCCGATGACGCATCGGTGGCGGCGGCAATCGCCAAGGTCTACTGCTCGCAAGCCTTCTATCACGTGGCCGCCGAGTGCATTCAGATGCATGGCGGCATCGGCTTCACCTGGGAGCACCCGGCGCATCTGTACTTCAAGAGGGCCAAGAGTTCCGAGGCGCTGTTCGGCTGGCCGGCGCATCACCGCGAGCGCATCGCCACCCTCATCGGCCTGGACTAACTCCAATCCCTGCGATTTGTGCACGTTTTGGAGCGGTCAGCGCTCCCAAACGTGCACAAATCGCTAGGCGGGGGTTTACGGCGGGGCCTACTCGCCGAGCAAGGCGTGCAGCTCCTTGCGGACGATCTTGCCGGTGGTCCCGCGTGGCAGTTCGTCGAGCAATGCGATGTCACGGGGCACCTTGTAGTTGGCGAGGTGCTCGCGCACGTGTTTCTTGAGCACGTCGACGTCGGCGGTCGAATCGCTGCGCAGCACCACGAACGCGGTGAGCCGCTGACCGTACTGCTCGTCGTCGACGCCGAGCACCACCGCTTCGGCCACATCGGGGTGAGCGGCCAGTGTCTTCTCCACCTCGATGGGGTAGACGTTCTCGCCACCGGAGACGATCATCTCGTCGTCACGGCCGACCACGAACAGCCTTCCCGCGTCGTCGAGGTAGCCGACGTCTCCGGAGGCCATGAAGCCCTCGTGGAAGTCCTTCGTATTGCCCGAGGTGTACCCGTCGAACTGTGTCGTGTTGTGCACGTAGATCCCACCCGTCTCGCCGGTCGCGACCTCTCGGAAGTCGGCGTCGAGGATGCGAATCCGGGTCCCCACCGCCGGGGTGCCCGCGGTGTCCGGCGCGGCCCGGAGATCCGTGGGGGTGGCGGTGGCGATCATGCCCGCCTCGGTGGCGTTGTAGTTGTTGTAGATGACGTCGCCGAACTGGTCCATGAATGCCGTGACGACGTCGGGCCGCATCCTCGATCCCGAGGCGCTCGCGAAGCGAAGGGTGCTGCAACTGTAGCTATTTCGCACCTCTTCGGGCAGATCCATGATTCGGTCGAACATGACGGGCACCACGGCCAGACCCGTCGCCTGATGAGCGTCGACCATCTCCAGGGTGGCCTCCGGATCGAACCGTCGGCGGGTGACGACCGTGCAGGCCAGCATCGCAGCGAGGGCCAGTTGCCCGAAGCCCCAGGCGTGGAACATCGGTGCCACCACGACGATGGTCTCCTCGGCGCGCCAGGGGGTGCGATCCAGGATCGACTTGACGTCGGCGATCCCGCCGCCGGAGCGCTTGGCGCCCTTGGGCGTTCCGGTGGTCCCCGAAGTCAGCAGGATCAACTTCGACGCACGGTCCGACTTGGCCGGACGCTGCCCGAGGTGGGCGGCGATCAGCTTCTCGACGGTCTGGTCGTGGGCGTCGGGATCATCGGTCCAGCCCAGGATGCGGACACACGCCGAATCGTCGTCAAGAGCCTTGTCGACCGACGGTGTGAACTCGTCGTCGTAGATCACGACGTCGACGCCCTCGCGGCTGACCACGTCGGCGAGCGCCGGACCGGCGAACGAGGTGTTGAGCAGCAGGACGTCGGCACCGATCTTGTTGGCGGCTACGAGCGCCGAGATGAATCCCCGGTGGTTGCGACACATGATGCCGATCACCGACGGCTCACCGCCGGGCAGCGCCTGGAGCGCCGCGGCGAGGGCGTCGGCGCGCTGCTCCAACTGCTTCCACGTCAGGGTGCCGAGTTCGTCGATGAGGCCGGGGCGGTCGGGGCAGCGCGCTGCGGCCATCGCGAAACCGGTTGTCGCCGACATCCCCTCGCGCCGGACGGCCTCGACGATCCTCAGATATCGATCCGGCCGCAGCGGTGCGATGAGGCCCGCTCGGGTGAGAGTCCTCAAGGTCCCGACGACGTCGGTGATCTGGTCTACGACATCGTTCACTGCGGACATCGTCAATCCAGCCGTTCGTAGATCGTGGCGTTGGCGGTGCCGCCGCCCTCGCACATGGTCTGCAAACCGTAGCGCGTTCCCGTGCGCTGCAAGTGGTTGACGAGGGTGGTCGCCAGCCGGGCGCCCGAGCAGCCGAGCGGATGGCCCAGCGCGATGGCGCCGCCGACGGGGTTGAGACGATCGAGCGCCGCTCCGGTCGCGGCCTGCCAGGCCAAGGGGACGGACGCGAACGCCTCGTTCACCTCGAAGTAGTCGATGTCGTCGATGCTCAGCCCGGAGCGCTTCAACGCAAGCGCCGTCGCGGGAATGGGACCGGTCAACATCTTCACCGGGTCGTCGCCGGTGACGACGGCGGTGTGGACGCGGGCGATCGGCGTGAGACCCAGTTCTGCCGCACGCCCCGAAGTCGTAATCAGCACGGCGGCAGCACCATCGGAGATCTGGGAGGCGTTGCCCGCGGTAATGCATCCGTCTGTCACGAATGGCGCCTTCAGGGTCGCGAGCCTTTCGACCGTCGACCCCCGGCGAATTCCCTCGTCCGCCGAGACGACGCCGGAATCGGTGGAGATGGAGACGATCTCGTCGTCGAAGAGGCCGTCGTCCTGGGCCGTCGCCGCGAGTTCGTGGGAGCGGATCGAATATTCGTCGAGTTGGGTGCGCGAGAGCCCGTACTCACGGGCGATCAGTTCGGCGCCTGCGCCCTGATTGAACCGACCGTTGAAACCCGGTGCCGTCAGGGCGTCGTCGTAGCGGCTGACGGCCGAGCCGCCCATGTCGCCGGTGCCCTCCACGGTCGAGGCGCCCATCGGAACGGCGGACATCATCTCCACGCCGCCGGCGATGATCATGTCGGCCTGCCCTGACACGACGGTCGCGGCCGCAGTCGAGATGGCTTGCTGCGAGGAACCGCACTGACGGTCGATGGTGAAGCCCGGGACGGATTCTGGCCAGCCAGCCGCCAGGACGGCCATCCTGCCGACGTTGCCCGACTGCTGTCCGACGCTGAGGACGTTGCCCCAATGGACGTCGTCGACCTGAGATGGGTCGACACCGGCGCGGGCGACCAGGGCCTTGAGGACCTCGGCCGAGAGGTCGACGGCGTGCACACCCGCCAACCCCCCGTTCCGCTTGCCGATTGGCGTCCGTACCGCCCCGACGATGACTGCGTCCCGCATGTTCGACCCCTTCGTCGCTCTCAACTCGCTAAATATTTAACTAATAGAATAGGCCGACTGCCGTTGGCGGTGCGATCCGGGCCGGTCCACGACGAGGATTAAGCGGCGCAGAACTGCGCGGCGCGACACCAGGTGGATTGGACCATCGGGCTCGCGCGCCTCGATCAGGATGTTCGTGCAGTGGTGGGCCAGCGGGATGTCCGGGTGCGGGGACGTCGATTTTCGCCACGTGTTCGAGTCTTCTCTCGCGAGACCTAGCGGTAGGCGGTGACGCGCGCAGTCAGCGCGACCTTGCCGTCGTCGCCGATGGCGCGGGCGTCGCCGACCGCGCTGCTACGACCTGCCCGCAGTGCCGTGCCCTCGTAGCGAGTGTTGGCCCCGGCCACGAACGGGCGCAGAAAGTTCACGCGCACCGACGCCGTCCGCAGGGGAGTGTCTGTGCGTCCTTCGTTGATGGCAGCGGACGCCGCGAACTCGAGACCTGCCGACGCAACTCCGCCGTGCACGATGTCGATCTCGTTGTTGAGACACGGGTCGACCCGTTGGGAGAGGACGTGGCCGACCATCTGCGGCACGACGTGCACCGCCATGCGGTCCGCGATCGACGGTTCGGCCGCGAGGTCCAACGTCTCGGCCGGCCATGCGGAGTTCCTGGACTCGGCCTCGACGAAGAAGGAACGCACGGTGCCGCTACCGATCTCGATGCCGTCGTAGCTCAGCGTGCAGATGCCCAACGACGTCGTGCCGATCGGGCTGAACGCGTACGCCGTCGCCAAGACCGGGCCGTCGAGGTCGCCGAGACCGTCGAGGCTGACGTCCATCGACAGTTCGCTGGAGACCGTCCACTGGCCCGGTCGTCGACGGTAGTGGTTGACGATCCCCGCGGCCGCGTCGACCAGGATCGCCAACGGTCCGATCGTGGGCGCTCCGGTGAACGGATTTCGATACCGAGGCATCGACATCGTCATCGACGCCGTCGCCGCCGAGACATCGGCGTCGAGATAGGTGATGCCGAATCGGGTCTGGATCGAGTCGGGCGTCTCGAGATCGTGCTCGTTGGCCCGCTCGTCGACGCCCGTCATTCCAGAAGGTCGACGACCGTGGACATCTCGGCACCGGTGAGCACGAACTCCTCGGCCTTCTGCAGGTGTCGCTTCCACAGCTCGCCGGCCTTGTCGGCGTCGCCGGCCTTGATCATGTCCAGCACCATGCGGTGGGTCTTGGCCGACCGGCGCACCGCCTGCTCGGCGCGGGTCCCCTTGGTGGGCTGCAGGGAGCGGTTGGCCTTCTCGATGATGTGATGCAACATGTCGCTGACGATCTGCAACGTGTCGTTACCGGACAGTCGTGCGACGGCGGCGTGGAAGTCGGTCAGCTGATCGACGGCGTCGCTACCGGGGTTGAGCTGAGATTCCCGCTCGACGATCTGCTCGAGCTCGGCGATCGCCTTGGGGTCGCGGTCCCTGGCCAACTGTTCGACCATCGGGACTTCGAGGGTGACCCGGGCGTCGTAGACGTCCTTGACCGTGACGCCCTCGTATTCGAGGATCAGGCCGGCATAGCGCGCCAGCGTCTCGCGTCGGGGCCGCGTGACGCGAGCGCCGCCACGAACGCCGCGCTGCACCTGGATCAACGACTCGGACTCGAGCACGCGGAATGCTTCCCGCAGCGTCGGTCGTGAGACGCCGAAGCGCTCCATCAACTCCGATTCCGGTGGCAGCATGGTGCCCTCGGTGATCTCGCCGCGGATGAACATCCGGCGCAACACCGTGGCCACCCGATCGGCCATCTTCGGCTCGCGAAGGCTGGTGACCTCCATGACAACCTCCCCGGTTTCTATGACAGCAATCAAACAGCTAATTGTTTAGCAGGTTAATCGAGTTGGAGCCGCGATCTTCGCATTGACGGCGTGCAGTGACCAACGTCATCATCAGTAGCCCATCGCACGTCCCATGAGGTCCTTCATGATCTCGGTGGTGCCGGCGTACAGGCGCTGCACACGGGAGTCGCGCCATAGTCGGGCGATCTCGTATTCGTTGATGTAGCCGTAGCCGCCATGCATCTGCAGGCAGCGATCGATGATCTCCCACTGAACTTCCGACGTCCACCACTTCAGGCCTGCCGCGTCCGCGTCACTGAGCGTGCCATCGTTGACCGAGAGCACGCACTGATCGAGATAGGTCTGGGCGGCGTCGAGCTTGGTCTGCATCTCGGCCAGGAAGTGGCGGTTCACCTGGAACTTGCCGATCGGCTGCCCGAACGCGGTGCGTTCCAGCGCGTAGGCCTTGGTGAGATCCAACGCCCGTCGGGCGGCGGGCAGTGCGTAGCAGGCCACGCCGACGCGTTCGCTGGGAAGGTTGCCCACCAGGTGGTAGAAGCCCCGGTTGAGCTCGCCGATCAAGTTTTCCTTCGGCACCTTGACGTCTTCGAAGAAGAGTTCGGCGGTGTCGGCGGAGTACTGGCCGATCTTGTCGAGCTTGCGACCGCGGGTGAATCCCTCCATGCCGTCTTCGATCATGAGCAGGCTGATGCCCTTGTGGCGTTCGGCGGGATCGGTCTTCACCGCGGTGAGCACGAGTTTCGACTGCAGTCCGTTGCTGATGAACGTCTTGGAGCCGTTGACGACCCAGTGGTCGCCTTCGTCGCGAGCGGAGGTCTTGATGCCGCCGAGGTCCGAGCCGGCGGCGGGTTCCGACATGGCGATCGAGCCAATGTATTCGCCGCTGACGAACTTCGGCAGCCAGCGGTCCTTCTGCTCGTCGGTGGTGAGATTCTGCATGTAGGGCATCAGGATGTCGTTCTGCACGCCGAGACCGATTCCGACCGCACCGGTCATGAACATCTCCTCGGAGATGATTTGGTTGAACCGAAAGTCCTTGACTCCCAAGCCGCCATACTTCTCGTCGAACTCCCACCCGATCAGTCCGGCGTCGCCAGCGGCGAGCCACGCCTCACGGCTGACCTTGCCGTCCTTCTCCCACTTCTCGGTGTACGGCACGCATTCGCGCTCGAAGAACGTTCGCGCGGTGTTGCGGAAGTCGTCGTGGACCTCTTCGAAGATGTTGCGGCGCATGGCTTCCTTCCTAACCGGCCCAGGCGGCGATCGCGGGGAGCGCGCGGCCGGGGGAGTAGTCGTTGAATAGGTGTTCTGCGAGGTGAGCCTCGAGTTGCTGATACGAGCCGCAGAGCGAGTCGAGCTGAAAGCCACGCACCACGTAACGATGCAGGTCGTGTTCGATCGTCAAACCGATGGCGCCGCACACTTGCATCGCGGCGTCGGACACGGCCCGATGGGCACGCCCGGCTGCTGCCTTGGCGGCCAGCGCCGAGAACTCCCCGCCATGCCGCCACGTCTCACCCAGCAGTGCACGCGCTCCTTCGAGGTGAGCCTTCGCCTCGGCCAGCAGGTGCCGCGGGGATTGGAAGGAGCCTATGGGAGAACCGAATTGGGTGCGCACCGTCACTTGCTCAACCGCAATTCGCAGCGCGACATCGGCAAGCGAGACCAACTCGGTGGCCAGCGCCCGGTGGCCCGCGGCGATCGCGAGGCCCCACTCGGTCGTCGCGTCGATCAGTGGTGCGTCGAGCGGGCCCTCGACCTGGGTCCATTGCACCGAGCGGTCGAACGTGTCCATACCGGTGGCGGTCAGCGTGGCAGCATCCACGACGGCGAGTGACACGGTGCCCATCGCTCCGGAGACTGGCACGACGAGGCGGCGCGATGACTCACCCGTCACGGGGCCAAGGACGACACCCGCCACCCCGTGGTCATTCGACCGTGGAACGTGTCCGTCGACCAAACGTGGGAACACGATTCCGTCGGCCGGTTCGGGCAGCACGGCCTTCAACTCCGCGAGCATCGCGGTCTCGAGGGAGTTCGAGTCGAGCAGCGAGCGGCCCTGAGCTCGAAATAGCAACTCTGACGCCTCGATTGGGTACTCGGACTCGATGTCGGACCAGCCGAGCTCATCGAGCGGCGGCCCGATGGCGACGTACTCGCCAGAGTTCCTGGCGGCCAGCTCGTCGAAGAGCCGGAAGACGGCCTCCTCGATCATCGGCCACGATTCGTCGGTCGTGCTCATCGCTTCTCCTTCGGGAGCTTGAGCAGATGATCGGCGATGATGCCGCGCTGAACCTCGACGCTGCCCCCCATGATGGTCGCAGCCCGGGTGTACCACCACTT
Source organism: Mycolicibacterium sp. (assembly GCF_016462545.1). Classification (GTDB taxonomy): domain Bacteria; phylum Actinomycetota; class Actinomycetes; order Mycobacteriales; family Mycobacteriaceae; genus Mycobacterium. The sequence continues at coordinate 420,597 of NZ_JAEMTA010000001.1, forward strand.
GGCTCGCGCGGCGTCGAGCGCCTTCCCGCCATCGGGGCCGACCCCGGTCATCATCCACTCGCGACGAACATCGAGGATCAGATCGTTGATCTTCTGCTCGGTGGTGGCGAGCAAGAGTTTGTCGATGCTGCTCTCCGGTCCGACCATCTGGTTCGCCGCCAGTGCGCGAACCGTGGTTGCGGCGCGCGCCTGGGCGGCGAGCACCGCCACGTAGAGCTGGGCGAAGCGTTCCCGGTTGGTGGGCGACGTGCTATGGGTGACGATCTCGGCGCGCAGATGGCCCAGTTCGGTCAGAGCGGTGGTCAGCGCCGCGTAGCCGTACATGCCGCGCTCGTATTGCATCAGGTACATCACCACGCCCCAGCCGCCGCCGACCTCGCCTATCAGCCGGTCGTGGGGGACCCGGGCGTCGTCGAGGAACACCTCGGCCAGTTCGCGGCGGCCGCTGGCCAACGCGATCGGGCGGACGGTGACGCCGGGGGTGTTGGCATCGACCAGGAAGGTACTCAGGCCCCGATGCCTGCTCTCGGGTGTTCCGGTGCGCGCCAGCACCATGAAGCGCGTGGCGGTCGGGCCTTGGCTGGTCCAGATCTTCTGCCCGTTCAGCACGAAACCGCCGGCTCCGTCGTCGGTCGCCCGGCATCTGAGTCCGGCCAGATCGCTGCCTGACTCCGGCTCCGAGAAGCACTGACCCCACCACTCGGCACCGCTCAAATAGTTCGGCAGGAATGCGGCAGCCAGGTGCGGGGCGTACTCGTAGGTGGCAGGTCCGATCACCTCGAGCGTCCAGTGTTGCTCAGGCACGGGCAGCATCGCTGCGGCCAGCTCCTCGAAGTAGGCGGCCCGGTGAATCTCGGTGCCGCCATACCCGCCCGCGTCCTCGGGCCAGCCGTAGCGATTCCACCCTGCCTCGTGCAGGCGGGACAGAATCGTGGCGTGGTAGGCGAGTTCGCCTTCGGCTGTGTCGAAACGAGCCGAACGCCACTCGTCGGCCCAGTCGAGTTCGCGAAGCCAATTGCGGAATTCGCGGCGGTAGGTGGCTACGTCGGAGACATACTCGTCTCGTCGCCCGGCTACCACGGGGGTGTCGACTGGGGCGGACAACCGGTTCCTCCTCGCTTGGTGTCGGGATCCAGCTCCGTCACCTAATCCGCTAAACAGTTATCTATAAAAAGGTACAGTAACCCACACCGCCACTTCTGTGAGAGGGACCGCCAATGACGGCTTCATCCATCGCCGCCACGAACGTCAGCTTCAACCCCGAGACGCGCTTGTTCATCGACGGAGTTCTGCGGGAGTCGGCGGGTGGCAAGACCGCCGAGAATCTGAATCCGGCGACCGAAGAGGTGCTTGGCGTCGCCGCCGACGCGGGCGCCGACGACATGGATGCCGCCATCGCTGCTGCGCGGCGCGCATTCGACACGACCGACTGGTCGACGAACCACGAGTTCCGCCAGCGGTGTCTGATGCAGCTGCACGACGCGCTCCAGCAGGACAAGGAGGACATGCGCGCCGAGGTGGTCGCCGAGGCCGGCGCGCCCCTGGGCATGACCTACATCGCCCAGTTGGAGTGGCCGCTGGCGGACGCGATCAGGTGGCCTGCGCACCACATCTCCGAGTTCGCCTGGGAGCGCCAACTCGAGCAGGGCGCCCTGATGGGGGTGCCCTACGACCGTGTCGTGGTCAAGGAGGCGATGGGCGTCGTCGGGGCGATCACGCCGTGGAACTTCCCGATCGAGATCATCAGCAACAAGGTGGGGCAGATCCTCGCCACGGGCAACACGATGGTGCTCAAGGCGCCCATCGAGACGCCTTGGACGGCGCTGCGCTGGGGTCGGATCATCGCCGAGAACACCGACATCCCGGCGGGGGTGATCAACATCGTGACCGCGTCCGACAACGACGTCGCTCAGCGGCTGGTCACCGATCCGCGCGTGGACATGATCTCGTTCACCGGGTCGACCGCAGTCGGTGAGCTGATCGGTCGACTGACCGCCGCGACCATGAAGCGCAATCTGATGGAGCTGGGCGGCAAGTCCGTATACCTGGTGCTCGAGGACGCCGACCTGGCGACGACAGTGCCCGGCTGTATCGGCGCGCTCATGCACTCCGGCCAGGGCTGTGCGCTGACCACTCGAATGCTGGTGCCGCGCAGCAAGTACGACGAGGCCGTCGAGATGGCGACCGCGGCCTTCGGCGGCGTCACCGTCGGTGATCCCACCGACCCCGCCAACTTCTGTGGGCCGCTGGTGTCGGCCAAACAGCGCGACCGGGTGTTGGAATACATCCGGGTCGCCAAGGAGCAGGGTGCCCGGGTGACGGTGGGCGGTGGTAAGCCCGAGGGTCTGGATCGCGGATACTTCGTCGCTCCAACGATTCTCGCCGATGTAGCACCCGAGCACCGAGTGTTCCAGGAGGAGATCTTCGGACCCGTCGTCACGATCACTCCGTACGACGGTGGCGACGACGGCGCCGTCGCGATGGCCAACGACTCGATCTACGGATTGGCTGGAACGGTTCTCGGCGATCCCGAGCGGGGGATGGCCGTGGCCCGCCGCATCCGCACCGGCTCGGTCAACGTCAACGGCGCCATCTTCTACGGCGCGGACGCTCCGTTCGGCGGCTACAAGATGAGCGGCATCGGTAGGCAGAACGGTGTCGAGGGGTTCGAGCAGCACCTGCAGACCAAAGTCATCGCGTACTAGATCTCAAGGAAACCGAAGGAACTGATGTCAGACATTCTCAGCGGTATCCGCGTCGTCGAGTTGGCGGCGTGGACGTTCGTCCCGGCGGCTGGTGCGGTGCTTGCCGATTGGGGTGCCGACGTCATCAAGGTCGAGCACCCCGAAACCGGCGATCCGCAGCGTGGCCTCATCAGCTCGGGCCTCGTCACGGGTGCGGGAGGCGTGAATCACTTCGTCGAGCAGCCCAATCGTGGCAAGCGCAGCATTGGGTTGGATACCTCCTCGCCGGAGGGCCTCGAGTTGTTGATGAAGCTGATCGAGACCGCCGACGTGTTCGTGACGAATCTGTTGCCGGATTCGCGCCAGCGGATGGGCATCGACGTCGAGCAGGTTCGGGCGCGCAATCCGAAGATCATCTATGCCCGCGGTCACGGGTACGGGACCAAGGGCGATCTGTCGGCTCAGGGTGGATTCGACCTCGCGGCGTACTGGGCACGCGGTGGCATCGGGGACGCGTACTCGGACGGTGCGGGGTCCTATCCGCCGATTCAGCGGCCGGCGTTCGGGGACTCCTATGGCGGTCTGGCCATCGCGGGCGGTATCGCGGCGGCGCTGGTGAAGCGCGAACGCACGGGGGAGCCGTCGGTGGTGGACGTGTCGCTGCTCAACGCCGCAATCTGGCAGCTTGGTCCGGACATCGTGGGTGCGGGGGTGACGGGTCAGGACATCCCGAAGTTCCATCTCGACGACATGCCCAACCCGGTAGCCAGCATCTACAAGACCCGCGACAATCGATTCATCGCGTTCGTGCTGCTGCAGGCCGACCGCTTCTGGTCGGACTTCTGCACCCGGCTGGGCCGGACCGACTTGATCGGCGATGAGCGATTCGCCAGTGCGCCAGTGCGATTCGCCAACCGCAAGGAGTGCATCGCGGAGATCCGGAGCGCCTTCGAGTCCGAGGATCTGTCGCATTGGGAGAAGGCCTTCGCCGGGTTCGACGGGGTGTGGGACGTCATGCACACCGCCCACGAGGTGCACAGCGACCCGCAGGCGATCGCCAACGGGTACCTGCCGAAGGCGACCAACACGAGCGGCATCGAATTCGCGCTGGCGGCCAGCCCCGTGCAGTACGACGAGACGCCATTGAACCTGGAGAGAGCGCCCGAACACGGTGAGCACACCGATGCGCTGTTGGCGGAGTTGGGTTTCAGCGAGGATGAGATCATCGACTTCAAGATCAACTCGGTGGTGCTGTAGCCGTGCCGGTTTCAGAGGATCTCGCTCGCCGGTTCCTCCACGTCAACCTCAACTGCGCCTCACTCGACGCCACCGAAGAGCTTTACGGCGGACACCTCGGGCTCTCCGCCCGCATGCGCACCGACCGCAGCGTCGCCACCGACGGCAGCATCCTCGGGCTCGACGGCGAGACCTACTGTGAGACGTCATTTCTGTATGACTCCCGCGGTGGGCGCGGCGGCTGTGCGCTGGAAGCCATCGAATACTTCAGCCCCGCACTGAAAGTCGATGAGAGTGACGATCCGACCCGCCCCGGCATCCGGTCCGCGCTTCTGACCGTCTCGGACCTCGACGCCACCGCAGCGCTCTTGCGCGGCGTCGGTGTCGCCGTTGGCGAGCCCGTCGACGGATTGATCTCGGGCAACCGATCCGTACTCGCCGTCGACCCGGACGGCGTCGTCGTCGAAATATCCGAAGTGCCAAGCGAAAAGTCGGGTGCACTGTTCTCTGGCGTCCGCATCGCCGCCATCGACGCGGCGGCGACGGGTGACTTCCTGACCGCGATCGGCTTCGTCGAGGTGCAGCCGCCCACGGCCGCCAAGGTGACGATCGAACAACTCGTACCCGGCGGGTCGCCCGCACCGGTCGAATGCGTCGTGGCGAGGTACTCACTCGCCGAGGACGGCCGCCAGTTCAGTCTGTCGGTCGTGCAACACCCGGACACCGTGGGCGCGGAGCCGGTCCCGTGGGGCGGCAACCGTCAAGGTCTGTACCGGTGCGCCCTGCGGGTGGAGAATACCGAGAAGGCCATGTCGTTGGTACCGAAATCCATTGAGGTGATGGGTGAGCCGGTGTGGTGCCCACTGCCGGGGACGAAGATCGAGGGGCTCTACATTTCGTTCCTACGCTCGCCCGACGGCGTGGTGTTCGAGTTCGTCGAGAGGCCGCTGAGCTTCTTCACTCGCTAGGCTTCGCGCGGCCCGTGCGTCGCGAAGAAGTCGTCGACGATTCGAACGCAGTCGGCACGATCGATGATGCGGATGCCGGTCATCACGCCGAACACGAGCGGACCGAGCAGTTGCGCCAGCGCCAGCGTGAGGTCGAAGTCTCCGAGTTCGGCACGGGCCCGAGGACTGGCGAGCAGCTCGTCAAACGGCTTTCGGTAGTTCTCGACCACGCGCGCGCGCAATGAATTACGCGATCCGCCGTCGTCGCCACCCTCGGTTGGGCCAAGGGACACCCACGCCAGCAGGGACAGGTGAAGGGGCGCCTCCTCGATGAGGGCGGCCTGTTGACTGAGCAATGCGACGAGCTGGTCCCGCAGCGAACCCGTCGCCGGTGGCCTGGTGGCCTGGGGCAGGAGACGCTCGAACGTCGCAGCGAGAAGTTCTGTGCCGCTTCCGAAGTGCCGATACAAAGTCGTCTTGGCCACCTTCGATGCACGCGTGACCGCATCGATGGTGACGGCCTCGACGCCGCCCGTGGTGAGCAGGCGAGCGGCGGCGTCCAGAAGGCGCGCGCGCGAGCGCAGTCGTCGGGGATCGACGTCCGGATCGTCGTCGACATTGGAGGTCTGGGTCGAGATGGTCGTGTCCTCTCCTGATTTATGCTACTCATAGTAGCGTAGCGCTACTGAAAGTAGCTTAATAGGCGGGAGTGTCAGTTGGAGACGTCCACGTTGTCCTGGAGCCAGAAGTGGACCTTGACGGTGTCGTGCCTCGCGGTCGCCTTGGTGATCGGATCGATGGCTGCGCTCTACACCTCCTTGGCCGACATCGCCGTCGCGACCGGTGCCACGCAGACGCAGCTGACCTGGGTCGTCGACGGGTACACCCTGGCGCTTGCCTGCGTCCTGCTGCCCGCGGGCGCGCTCGGCGACCGCTACGGGCGACGAGGAACGCTCGTCGTCGGTCTGGTGGTGTTCTCGGTAGCGTCGCTGATACCGCTCTTCGTGTCCGACCCCGTCTGGTTGATCGCCGCGCGCGCTCTTGCCGGACTTGGCGCCGCCTTCACGATGCCGTCGACCCTGTCGATCATGACGGCGACCTTTCCAGCAGAACAACGCGGCCGCGCCGTCGGTATCTGGGCGGGAGTGGCGGGCACCGGAGCCGTGCTCGGCATGCTGTGCTCGGGTCTCCTACTGCAGTGGTGGTCCTGGGAGTCGATCTTCGTCGCCTTCGCAATGGCCGGCGTGGCCCTGCTCGTCGCGGCGTGCACGCTGCCGGAATCGCGGCAACAGTCTCGGCATTCATTGGATTTCGTAGGATCGCTCTCGGTCATGCTGGCGATCGGGCTGATCGTCGTCGCGCTCGTCGAGGCGCCCGCCAGGGGCTGGACCGACCCGATGGTGCTCGGACTGTTCGCCGGCGGTGCGGTCGCGACCCTGGTGTTCGTCGTCGTCGAACTCCGCATCACCCATCCGCTCCTGCAGTTGCGACTGATCGCCGATCGCGGCTTCGGGAGCGGCGCGCTGTCGGTGGCCATGCAGTTCCTGGTGATGTTCGGGTTGGCGTTCTTGATCGTCCAATTCGTACAGCTGATCCTCGGCTACGACGCGATGCAGTCGGCCCTGGCCATCGCGCCGCTCGGGCTTCCGCTGCTCGTGGTGTCGGCGTCGACGGTGTGGCTCGGACCGCGGGTCGGCCTGCGCCTACTGACGGTGTCCGGCTTCCTGCTGATCGCTGCCGGGCTCTTCCTGATGAGCCGTCTCGGCGCCGAAGCCGTGTATCTCGACATCCTCTGGCCGCTCTTGCTTCTGGGTGCCGGCATGGGCCTCTGCGTGGCACCGGCTACGACCGCCATCGTCGACGCCACCCCGGAGGAAGATCAGGGGGTGGCGGCAGCCGTCAACGACGCCTGCCGCGAAGTGGGCGCAGCCATCGGAATCGCCATTGCCGGAAGCATTCTGGCCGCCGGCTACACCAACCGCATTCGACCCGCCCTCGCCGACCTGCCGCTGCAGGCCAGAGACGCATTCTCTGACTCCCTCGCGGCCGCTCTACAGGTGGCTCAGAGCATGGGGCCGGCCGGGGAACGTGCCGCGGCGTCGGCCCAGTCCGCCTTCATCCACGGCTACGGCCAGGCGATGCTGATCCTGGCGATCGTCACCGTCGTCAGCGCCATCGTGCTTGCCCTGTGGGCGCCCGAACGCGAATCTCGCCGGGAGGACGAGCCGGCCCCTTACGGACGGCATGCCAAGCTCGACGAGGAACTCTCGCTCGCGCGACGCCGCTGACGCCCCGGGACGTTCCGCGGGATCAGTCGCGGGGCAGTGGGCCGACCAGTCCCCGCGGGGATGTTCCGTACAGCCAGCTGACGGCCTGGCCAAGTTCTGAAAATGTCAGAGACACACCGTCTTTGGCGTGGTAAGCGCCAGATGCCTCGGTGAAGCCCTCGATGCGGGTCAGCTTGTCACCGTTGATGCGTAAGATCTGACCGGTCAACCAGGATGACTGCGCGGATTGCAACCAGGCCACCACGGGGGAGCTTCGGGCCGGATCCAGCGCGGGATCATCCGCGCGGCCACCGAACACGTCAGCGGTCATTCTCGACATCGCCAAGGGCGAAATGGCATTGACCGCAACGCCGTATCGTTGCGCTTCCAACGCGGTGACCACCGTCAGGTTGGCGATCGCCGCCTTCGCCGCCCCGTAAGCGCTCTGGCCGACGTTGCCCCACAGCCCGGCTCCGGACACCGTGTTGACGATGTGCGCGTCGATCGGATTGCCCGCCTTGAACTGAGTCCGCCAGTACTCGCAGGCGTGCTTGGTGACGGCGAAGGTGCCCTTGAGGTGGACGGCGATGACGGCGTCCCAATCGGCTTCGCCATACCCAGCGACCATCGAATCGCGCAGGATGCCCGCGTTGTTGACCACGCCGGTCAGCGTCCCGAAGGTGTCCACCGCCATCGCGATCATGTCGGCCACGTCATCCCACGTCGACACCGACCCGGCGTGGGCAATGGCCTTGCCGCCCAGGGCTTCGATCTCGGCGACGACGTCGGCTGCCGGACCGGCCCCGTCACCGCTCGCACCGTCCGTGCCGACGCCGGGGTCGTTGACGACGACGGCGGCACCCTGCCTCGCCAGTTCGAGACAGTGGCCACGGCCGATGCCGCGTCCACCGCCGGTCACCAGAACGACCTTGCCGGTCAACGGAGCGTCGGGCATCGTATCTCCTTCGTCACGAGAACAGGTCGTGGATCATGCGACGGCGCTGGGACCAGTCGGCACCGCGCAGGTCGGCGTGGCCGGCTTCCGTGACGATCACGTCGACGTCGTGGGCGGGGGTGGATGCCGGGCGGCTCAACTGTTCCACCAGGGGCGAGCGGCCGTTCGTCGACGACGGGACCGCGATGATGGACAGCCCGCCGCGGCTCATCGCGCCTGCGGCGCAGTAGTCAGGATGCCCGCCGATGCCGCCCACCAATTTGTCGCCCACCCCCTCGACGTTGATCTGGCCGACGGGGTCTATTTCAATGGCGGTGTTGACGGCGACGAAGGGCTCGCCCCGGGACAACCGGGTCAGGTCGTGGGTGTGTTCGATGCCACGCAGAATGGGCCGAGTGTCCGCCCAGTGGTAGAGAACGTCGGTGCCCACCAGATACGTGGCCGACGGTTCGCCCACCAACATCCCGTGTCGCTCGAGATCGACGACGGCGTCGGTGAGCATGCCGGTGTCGATCCGCAGCGGCACCGCCGCTCGTCGCAGCAGGGCCGTACCCAATTGTCCTGGGCCGTACTGCAAGCGGGCGCCAGCGGGCACGAAGCGCAACACTTCGTCGGCGAGAGCGTCGTGCAGCGGTTCGGGTTCGCGGTGCATGTGCGCCGGCCCGTCGTTGGAGCGTCCGATGACTCGAACCCGATCGGGATCGAGCGCAGGCTCTGCGCTCGCCGACGGCGCCGCGTCGTCGATGACCGCCAAGACCGGGACTCCTGAATCGACGAGCGCGCGCTGGTAGGACACCTCGGTGCCAAAGCGGTACTGCCCGTCGCGTTTCACGAGCCGGGTGATCAAGACGTCCGGACGCAGTGGTCCGGCCAGCAGCGCGGGAATGGCGGAAAGCCGGGACGGCACGAAGTGCGCCAACGGATTCTGAAGCACACTGCGAACGCTCCCGCTCGGGACCAAGGCGGCGATCGCGGCAAACGACGCCGAGTCGAGGCCGTTCAACGTGCCGGGTGCCCATCCGAGAACCAGTCGCAGCGAACCGATGTCGGCTGCCGCAGCGCTGAGCTCCGCACACACATTCGTACCGTCTTCGAGCTCGCGAACGGTGCCCGCGCCATCGCCGATTGCCACCGTCATCCCGGGTCGCAACACCTCGCGCAGCGCTGCCGCCAGACCGGGTTTCGTCGTCGACGAGGTCATTTCGGAAGGCCCAGGACCCGCTCGCCGAGGATGTTGCGCTGAATCTCGCTGGTTCCACCGAGGATGGTTTGCGCCCGGCCGACGAGCATCGCATGGACCAGTGCAGCGCCATCGGAGTCGTCGGCGGGGTCCACGCAGGCGTCGGTGCCGAGCACCTCGGTGGCCATGTCGCCGAGAGCGCGATCGGTCTCCGAGGTCATCAGCTTGAGTACCGAGAACGCCGACGATCCAGTATCGCCCTCCTCGATGGCTCGCTGCCATGTGAAGCGCAGCAACCACATTCGGCTCCACAGCTTGGTCATCGAGCGACTCAGCACGGCATCGAGGACCTCGCGCTCGCGGGCGGCCTGCATCATTCGTTCGTGGAGCTTGAACATCGACACCGCCTGTGAACCCAGCGTCAGACGTTCACGACCAAGGGTCTCCATGGCGATCGTCCAGCCCTGGCCGGCCTCGCCGATCAATGCATCGTCGCCGAGTTCGACACCGTCGAAGAAGACCTCGTTGAACTTGCTCTCGCCGTCGAGTTGGGTCAGCGGTCGGACCGACACCCCCTCGGCGTCCATCGGCACGATGAACATGCTCAGGCCGCGGTGACTCTCTGGGCCGGTCCTGGCCAGTAGGAGGCCGTACTTGGCGGAGTTCGCCGCTGAACTCCACACCTTCTGGCCATCGACGCGCCACCCGTCGGCGGTCTTCTCGGCCTTGGTTCGTACTCCCGCGAGATCGGAACCCGCGCCCGGTTCGGAGAACAGCTGCGTCCACACGTCGTCGCCCAGGCGGATCGGTTCGAGGAAGTGAGCCTTCTGCCCGTCGGTGCCGAACTTGATCAGGATCGGACCGGCAAGGTCGATCGCTGTGATGCCGAGTTGGCGAGGCACGCCCGCGCGCGCGCATTCCTCGGCGAAGATCGCCTGCTGGATCACCGAGGCATCCTGGCCGCCGTATTCGATCGGCCAGTGCAGACATACCCGGCCGTGCTCGGCGAGATACCTGTGCCAGGCCCGACCGGGCCCGACGTCGGCATCCGTTGGGGTGGGCCCGTAATTGCGCAACCCGGCGGGCTTCTCGGCGTTCTCCAGGAACGCGCGGATCTCCGAGCGCAAAGACTCGGTGTCCTCCGTCGTCGTCATGTCACTTCCCATCGGCCGACAGCCCGGTCAAGATGGCCAGACGGTCCCAGTGTTGGGCGGGCGTGCCGAGGACGACCTCGTCGGTCCGTGCTCGCCGCAGGTAGAGGTGGGACGGGTCCTCCCAGGTGAACCCGATGCCGCCGTGGATCTGGATGTTGGTGCTCGCGGCGTCGCGGAGTGCTTCCGAGCACACGGCCTTTGCCATGCTGGCGCGCCAGTCCGCCTCGGCCGCGGCGCTCGCGTCGCCCGAGTCGTCGAGCGCCTGCATTGCCGCCTGTGACGCCGACCGCGCCCACTCGAGGTCGACGAGCATGTCGGCGCACTTGTGCTTGATCGCCTGGAAACTGCCGATGGGCCTGCCGAACTGCTCGCGTGTGCGCGCGTAGTCGGTGGCGATCTCGAGCAGCCGTTCGCAGGCGCCGACCTGTTCGGCCGAAAGCACCGCAAGCGCCACGTGGACGTTGCGTTCGATGATGGACTCGACGGACCCCTCGCCCGTAAGGCGTACGGCGGGGGCCGCAGTCAGGGTGACGGTCGCCATTGGCCTGGTCCCGTCGAGCACGCTCTCGGCCGTGACGGTGACGCCGTCCGCGGTGGGGTCGATCAGGAAGATCGCCAGTTCGTCGTCCGCGACCGCCGTGACGACGAGATCGGCTGCGGCAGAACCACCCACGACGTGTCGGACCGTACCGTCGATGGACCAGTCCCCAGCATCCGCGGCGGCGCGCGTGGTCACGGCGGAGCGACGCCATAGTCCGCCATCGCCGGTCAGCGCCGCCGCAGCGGTGCGCCGGCCTTCGGCGAGCTCCGCGAAGCGCTTCTCGGCATCCGGGTCGTGCTCGGTGAGATCGAGGAGGAGGCCGGTGGCCAGCACTGCGGAGCTGACGAACGGCACCGGCGCCAGGGCTCGGCCCAGTTCGTGTGCGACCACGCCCAGTGCGGACGCGCCGTAACCCGCGCCGCCCAGATGCTCGGGTAACGCGATGGCGGCGACCCCGACCTGGTTGCACAACACATCCCAGAGGGACGTGTCGAAACCGGACCGTTCGCCGCCGTCTTCGCCGTAGGCCACCTGGCGCACTCGCTCCTCGGGCGAGAGTCGCTCGCAGACCGATCGCACGGACTGCGCGAGTTCCCGACGTTCGTCTGCCGTCAGTACCGTCATCAGGTCCCTCCTGAAATCTGTTTGGCCAGTGCCGACTTGGCAATCTTGCCCAGCCCGGTCATCGGAAAGTCGTCGACGACGATCAGCCGCTCCGGCCACTTCTGCTTCATCAGCCCGCGCCCGTCGAGGAACTCACAAAGCTCGTCGAGGGTGACGTCCCGATGGCGGCGCGATCTCCGCACCACCGCGCAGACCAGTTCGCCCCGCAGGTCATCCGGTTGCCCGAGGATCGCGATTTCCTCGACGAGGGGATGGGCCAGTAGTTCGTTCTCGATCTCGTCGGGTGCGATGTTCTCGCCCTTGCGGATGATCAGGTCCTTGGTCCGGCCGGTGACCACGATGCGGCCGTCATCGCGGAGATGCCCACGGTCGCCGCTGCGGAACCATCCGTCACCGGTGACGGCCTGCTCCCACTGCCCGGGATCGACGTAGCCGGAGGTGAGATTGCCGCCGCGGAGTTCGATCTCGCCGCTCGCGCCGATTCGTACGTGCGACCCCGGGATGGGCCGGCCCGCGCTGTGGGCCAACTGCTCGTCGGTATCGGTCGACTCACTGACGCAGATCATCGGTGCCTCGGTCATTCCGTAGGCGTGCACGATGGGGACCTTCAGGTGCTCGCGTACCAGGCGATGCACCTCGGGCGGGCATGCGGCGCCGCCTCCGATGAGCATCCGCAAGGACGGCACTATCAGTTCGTCTGTCGCCGATGCCATTTGGGCGGATAGCAGCATCTGGTAGAACGCCGTGCTCGCCCCGGTCACCGTGACCCGGTGCTCGGCGAGAAGTCGCGGCAGATCGTCAGCGGTGACCTTGGGTACGAGCAGCACCGGAAAGTCACCGAGCAGGGCGGCGGCAAGGTAGACCATGCCTCCGACATGGGCGATCGGGAAGGCGATGGTGCCGACTTCCCGAGGATCACTGCCGAGTCCGATGTGTGCGACGTACCCGCGGGAGGCGCTGAGCAACGTGGCATCGGTGTGGCGTACGCCCTTCGGGCGGGCGGTGGTGCCGGAAGTGAAGTAGACCCAACTCGGTTCCGTCGCGCTGTGCGGGCGGCCCAGTTCGGGATGCGGTGAGCGCATCGAGGTCTGCAACTGCTCGACGAGGTCGGTGGGCACGATGACGGTACGCAGTCCCCGGGGCGTATTGGCGAGTGTCGAGTCGTCGACCAACAGTACGTCGGCCTTGGCGACGTCGACCGCGCTGCGCACCTCTCGTTCCCGGTAGAGGTGCAGCACCGGAGCCTGGACGACGGCGGCACGGGCTAGCGCCAGCATCACCACGGCCGCGCTGACGTGTGAGGGAAGTTGCCAGGCGACCGTCATGCCGGGCCGGACGCCGACGTCCCACAGCCATCGCGTGGCGGCCGTCGACAGCGCGCCGACTTCCCCGACCGTCAGAGTGGCGCCCGAGACATCTCGCAGCAGTGGGCGATCCGGCCGGCTTACGACGCACTCGTCAAGCAGCTCGGCGATGGTGCCTGCAGTCACCGCATAGCTGTTCGTGGTCCGGGCGTGAAGGTGACGGGTAGCTTGCTCACGGCATGCACCTCGCCTGCGTCTTCGAACAGTTCGTGTTCGGCTGCCAGCTCGAAGTCGGGTAGCCGCCGAAGGACCTGAGTGATCATGACGTCGAACATCATCTTGGCGTAGTGGGACCCGAGGCAGCGATGCATGCCCACCCCGAAGGCCATCTGCTTCTTGGCATTCGGGCGCGTGAGATCGAGGATGTCCGGGTCGGAGAACACTGCCGGGTCTCGGTTGGCCGCCGCCCACATGAGAATGGCCCGGTCGCCCTGGCACAGGGGCTGGCCGTGGAACTCGGCGTCGCGGGACACCGTGCGCGCCAGACCGAGAGTGGGGGTGTAGAGCCGAAGCAGTTCGTCGGTGCCCTTCTTCACCAGGCCTGGATCGTCGATGAACTGCTGGCGCAGCGTGTGATCGTCGCACAGCCGCCGCAGCACGTTGCCGGTGAACCCGCTGGTGGTGTCCATCCCGCCGAGCATCATCAGCACCGCGTACATCGTGATCTGACCATCGTCGAGCGGGCTGCCGTTCAGGGTGCCGCGCAGGATGTCGCTGAAGAGGTCGTCCCCCAAGCCCTCCGCACGCCGTTGCTCCATGTGCTTGACGATCTCGCCGAACATCTCCATGCCCGCCATCGCGGCCTTCGCCGGATCGTGCGCGCGATCGTGCACCGTACTGTGCACCCAGCGCACCCAGTCCATATGTCGTGATTCGTCGAACTTCAACAGCCGCAGGATCAATCGGGCCGGGAGCGGGGTGGTGAGTTCACCGACCAGATCGCATTCGCCGCGCTCGATGAACGCGTCGATGGCCTCATTGGTCATCTCGATGGCGCTCTCGCGGAAGCGTTCCGCCGATCCCGGCGAGAACCGCTTCAGCGTGACCTCGCGCAGTTCCTGCGTCTCCGGGGGGTCCGACTCGATCGGCAGGATGGGCAGCGGCATCTCGCTGGCGGGAACGCCGACCGACGGATACGAGTTGAACAGGTCGTCGTCACGGGCGGCGTCGAAGACCGACGCATAGTCGACGAGCGCCCAAAAGCCCTCATAGTGATTCGAATGGGCGACGGGACAGCCGGATTCGCGCATGGTGCGGAACGTTCCGTACGGATCGTCCCGGAACTCGGGCGAATGGTGGTCCAGATCCACCTCTGCGCGGTGTCGCGGCTCGGCGTGGAGATCGGTCATCGGTTCGGCTCCTCGGTCTGGCTACTTCGAGAGGATGGCTACGGCGGCCGTGCCCGGTGCCCCGTACAACTGCGCGAGCGCGACCTGCGGATCGTTCGGCACCTGTCGGTCGCCCGCGGTGCCGCGCAACTGGTGGACCAGCTCGTACACCTGTCGCAGACCCGAGGCGCCGACGGGCTCTCCGTTGGCCAGCAGGCCGCCGTCGGTGTTGATCGGCAGCCGGCCGCCGATCTTGGTGGCGCCGTCGGCGAGCAGTGCCTCCTGTTCGCCGTCCTTGCAGAGACCAGTTTCGGCCATGTGGATGATCTCCGAACCGGCGTCGGTGTCCTGCAGTTGCGCGACGTCGACGTCCTCGGGTCCGATGCCCGCCAACTCGTAGGCCGCGTGCGCCGCCTCGGAGGTCGTGCCGGGTTGGATGGGCAGCTCGATCGACGTCCGCAGGAGTTCGTAGGCTCCCTCACGACGACTGCGCAGTGCCGTGGAGCGGAGGTAGATCGGGTGCTCGGTGTACTGCTTGGCCTTGTCCGCCCGGCACACGACCACGGCGGCTGCGCCTTCATTGGGATTGCAGTACATGTATTGCCGCAGGGGAGCATTCACCACCGGCGAACTCAGGATTGCGTCGATGCTCATTGGCTTGCGCCGCCAGGCGTGTGGTGTCACCGCGCCGTTCTCCATGTTCTTGGCTGCGACCCTGGCCAGCGCCTCCTCGCTGATGTCGTGATCGTGCATGTAGCGCATGATCTTGGTGCCGAAGTAGTGGGTGGTCAGGAACATGCCCTGATCGCCGTACCACTGGGGTAGCCCCGACACCGAGGGATCGGCGCCGAAGGCGCCGCGCGGATGCTTGTCCAGCCCGACGCCGACGGCGATGTCGGCCTCGCCGAGTTGCACGTCGCGGGCGGCCAACGTCAGCAGTGAGTTGCCGGTCGCGCACCCGCTCAGGGTGGCGCGCGCGGGGATGCCCGTCATACCTGCCAGTCCGGTGACCGCCTCGGGGTTGGCGACCTCGAGGCTGCCCGCATACAGGCTGCCGACCGCCGACCACGGCACGCCTGCGTCGCGCAGCGCGTGGGAGATCGCGACGGCACCCATCTCCAGCGCCGAGCGATCCTCATACCGTCCGAAGGGATGAAGTCCGACCCCGATGATGGCGATGTCGGGCTTGCTGCTCATGTCGATCCTTTCGGCGGAAGTCACGTCGTCACCGATCGCGGCAGGACTCTGCGTTGACTCGGATGGCTGTAACCCTATAACTATATATCGGATTAGCGCGGTCAGGTCTAGAATCGTCCTGCCACCGGGTGATGGTGGTAGGCGCAACGTTCGCCGCAGACGAAGGCTGAGGAGCTCTTGAGTATCTCGTTGCTGTTGGAGATGGCCGTTTCGGGTGATCCGGAACGCGTGGCACTGGTGGACGGCGACAACCGGCTCACCACCGGCGAACTCAACGCTCTCGTCGATGGTGGGGCAGGGGTGATCGCCGAGTCCGGGGCCTCGCACGTCGCGTACGTCGGAGCCGGCGGCATCATGCAGCCACTGCTCATCTTCGCCGCAGCGCGGGCCGGTGTGCCGTACACGCCAATCAACTACCGACTGAGCGCCGACGGTATTGCGGAGTTGGTCGAGCGGCTGTCCGATCCGCTGGTCATCGTCGACGATCGCTACGGCGACATGATCGCCGGCCGCGGCGAACGCATCATGACCTCCGCGCAGTTTCTGGCGGCGGCGCGGATCGCCGACCCCGTCGCCGAGTTCGCCGACCCGGACGACGTCGCCATCGTGCTCTTCACCTCGGGTACGACCTCGAAGCCGAAGGCGGTCGAACTCTCGCACGGCAACCTGACGAGCTACATCACGGGCACCGTCGAATTCGATTCGGCCGATGCCACCGACGCGGCGCTCATCTGCGTGCCGCCGTACCACATCGCCGGGGTCAACGCGGCGATCTCAAATCTCTATGCGGGTCGGAAGATGGTCTACCTCGCCACGTTCGAGGCCGCCGAGTGGGTGCGGCTGATCGCCGATGAGAAGGTGACGACCGCTACCGTGGTTCCGACGATGCTCGATCGGATCGTCACGACGCTGGAGCAGCATCCGCTCGATCTGCCATCACTTCGGAATCTGGCCTACGGCGGGTCGAAGGTCGGACTTCCGTTGGTGCGCAGGGCACTCGACCTGCTACCGGAGGTGGGCTTCGTCAATGCCTACGGCCTGACCGAGACCAGCTCGACGATCGCGGTGCTGACGCCCGACGACCACCGTGAGGCGCACGGCAACGCTGACGAGGTGGTGGCCAGACGCCTCGGCTCGGTGGGTCAACCCGTACCGGGCATAGAGTTGGAGATTCGCGACGAGGACGGAACGGTGCTCGGTCCCGGTGAGACCGGTGAGTTGTTCGTCAGGGGGGAACAGGTTTCCGGGAAGTACACCGGCATCGGTTCGGTACTCGACGCGCACGGCTGGTTCCCCACCAAGGACATCGCGACACTCGACGAGGCCGGATACCTGTTCATCACCGGGCGTTCCGACGACACCATCATCCGGGGCGGCGAGAACATCGCCCCCGCAGAGCTCGAAGACGTCCTCGTCGAGCATCCACACGTGCACGAGGTCGCCGTCGTTGGCGTGCCCGATCCGCAGTGGGGCCAAGCCATCGTGGCCGTGGTGGTTCCCGCCGCCGGTACCGAGCCGGACGCCGACGAGTTGCGTGAGCACGTCCGGGCGGTGCTGCGAGGATCGCGCACGCCCGACCGCGTGGTGTTCCGCGACGCGCTCCCGAGCAATGCCACGGGGAAGCTCCTGCGCCGCGAAATCGTCGAAGATCTGCGTACCGCGAACGCCGACAAGTAAAGGAAGACAATATGATCAAGAACGGCAGCCGCCTCCAAAGTCAGGTGTGCGACACGCAGGTCATCGTGGTGAAGGCCGCCGACAGCCTCGACGACCTGCGCTGCGGAGGTCATCCGATGGTCCCCGTGGGCACCGAGAAGGCTGGCGGCCTCGCCTTGGAGTCGGGTTTCTCCGATGGCAGCCTGATGGGTAAGCGCTACGTCGACGACGGCGGCGCCGAGGTGCTGGTCACCAAGGCCGGTGCGGGCTCGCTGAGCGTGGGCACCACCGCTCTGACGATCAAGGAAGCCAAGCCGCTGCCCGCCAGCGACTGATCACTGGTTCATGCCGTGAACCGTTAGACATTTAGCGTTATTCACCGCCGTCACGGGGTAGCGACCTAGGCTGATGTCGATGCACGGGGTGGAGGAGCGGTGAAGAGGCTTGGCGGCTGGGACGCGGTCCTGCTCTACAACGAGACCGCCAATCTGCATCAGCACACCTTGAAGATCGCGGTGGTCGACGCCACCGCGGTCGACGGCTTCGGGTACGACCTGTTCCGTCGGACGCTGGCACGGCGGCTGCACCTACTCGAGCCACTCCGGTATCGCCTCGTCGACATCCCCGGCAAGGTGCATCACCCCATGTGGCTGGAGAACTGCGACGTCGATCTCGAGTATCACGTGCGGCGTATTCGCACCGCGCCTCCCGGGCGTCAGCGCGAACTCGACGCCACCATCGGCGAGATCGCCAGCACGCCACTCGATCGTCGAAAACCACTGTGGGAGTTCTACTTCGTCGAAGGTATGGCTGACAACCGATACGCGATCGTCGGGAAGGTGCACCACGCCTTGGCCGACGGCGTCGCATCCGCCAACCTGATGGCTCGTGCGCTGGACCTGCCCGGGGCCTCGCAGTCCGAACGGGACGACTATCGACGAGATCCCGAACCCACGGCCGGGCAGTTGCTCCGCGCAGCCATGCGTGACCACGCGGCCACGGCGCGCGAGCTTCCCGGTCTGCTGTGGGACACCGGCAAGGGTGTTCGACGCGTCCGTCGCAAGTCGCGGTCCGAGCCCGAACTCGCCCGAAACTTCCACCCTCCGCAGACCTTCCTCAATCACGTCGTGTCACCGGGGCGCACGTTCGCCAGCGCCACGCTCGACCTTGCCGAGGTGAAGGGCACCGGCAAGCACCTCGACGCGACCATCAACGACGTCGTGCTGGCGGTCAGCACCGGAGCGCTGCGCTCCCTGTTGCTGAAGTACGACGGCCACGCCGACGAGCCGCTGCTGTGCGGCGTGCCGATGAGCATCGACACGTCACCCGAGCGGATATCGGGTAACGCACTGGGGACCGTGGTCGTCTCACTGCCGGTGCACACCGACGATCCTCTCGAGTGGGTGCGACTCGCCCGGGTCGGTTCGACGATCGGCAAGGAGAACGCGCAACTGCTCGGACCCGCGCTCGTCAGCCGGTGGTCGAGCTATGCACCACCGGCCTTGACGGAGTGGGGTTTTCGCCGCATCGCGACCAGTGATTCGCCGAACAAGTTGATCAACGTGCCCGTCTCCAACGTCCCAGGCCCGCGCCAGTCTGGTCGGATCGCCGGCGCCCCGCTCGAGCGGATCTACTCGGTAGGCCCGCTCACCTTCGGGGTGGGCGTCAACATCACCGTCTGGAGCTACGTCGATCAACTGAACATCTCCGTACTCGCCGACGACGCCACGCTCGGCGACCCGCATGAGCTGACCGACGCCATGGTTCATGCGTTCGGACTCATCCGTCAGGCCGCTGGGCTACCCGCCGCGGCCACGCCGGCACGATGACTCAGGCGTTGGCGAGTTCTGCAGGCGGCCGCAGGGCTGCGGGATCGGGGTTTGCCAGCGGCAGACCCATGAACCGGCGGGCGTTGTCTCCCATGAAGTCATAGGTCCGGCGAACGTCCATGCCCTCGGCGTACTTCCAGTACCCCTTCGGCGTGGCCAAACCCTCGGGATGCGGCCAGTCGGAGCCGAACATGACCTTGTCCCACCCGACGGTCTGCACGACGTCGGCCACCGAACCCTCCCAGAACGGGCTGACCCAGATGTTGCGTCGGAACACCTCGTGGGGATGCTCGGGGAAGTTCTGCGGCATCTTCCGATAGGTCATCTCGAGATCGTCGAATAGTGGCTTGATCCAAGCACTTCCGTTCTCGACGCTGGCGATGCGCAGATTGGGGAATCGGGTGAGAGTGCCGTGGCAGATCAAGCTGGTGAGCATGTCCGCGATCTCGCGATGGCCGAGGGCAGTCCACTTGAACGCAGACATCTCGAAGGCGTTGCTCGTGTCCGCCGGCTCCCACTTCTCGATGTACTCCTGGAGCGGCGGCTGGCTGGCGTGGAACACGATCGGCAACCCGGCGTCCTCGACGTCGCGCCAGAAGGGATCGAACTCCGGCAGAGCGGGGGAGCGCCAACCCTTGTAACCCTTGACCGGGGCAGGCTTGATCAGGGCGACCTTGGCGCCATTGGCCAAGAGGTATTCCAGTTCGCGGCGGCCTTCGTCCACGATGCCGAGATTGATGACGGGCGTCGAGAAGACACGGTTCTGGTAGCTGAATCCCCAGTGCTCCAGCATCCACTGGTTGAGCGCGTGAATGATCGCGGCGGTCAACTCGGGATCCTCCGCCGACGAATGCTCGACGAGGTTGGCCAGGGTGGGGTAATTGATGCACGAGTCGACGCCTTGGCCGTTCAGCTCGGCGATGCGGTCATCGGGGTTGCGCGCGCCTGGCGGCGTGTCGATGCCGCGGCCCGACATCTCCCGCATGGTCAGTCCCTCGGGGTTCTGACCGGAGTAGAACTTCTCGTGCGCGCCGGGGGCGGCCACCCGATCGAACGTCGGGTTGGGCATGTAGTCGGTGATCTTGTTGAGGATCGCTATCCGCGTATGCCTGCCGATCTGTACGAACTGCACGGCCTTCTTGTACTGCTCCGGCAGGTACTTCAGCAGCGCCTCGGGCGTCTCGTACATGTGCTGGTCGGCATCGAAGATCGGTGCGTCGGTGAACTGGGTCATCGGTGTCCCTCTCGCTAACTCGACATGCGGTTGAAGATGAGCTTGGCGCAACTTGACATTTGTGTCAAGTGATTACCGGTAGATGATCTAGAAGTGCAGTGATTGCCCTTGACAGTATCGTCATATACAGTCCCCGCATGACAGTGACGGCGGGTGCGCTGGACACGGGTCGTGGTGAGCGGACCCGATCCGCGATCCTCGACGCCAGCCGGCGACTCTTCCTGGAACGTGGCTTCGGTGGCACGCCCATCAACGCGATCACCGAGGCGTGCGGTATTTCGCGCGCCGGCTTCTACACCTACTTCAAGGACAAGCGCGAAGTCTTCAACGTCCTCGGCCAGACCGCGTACCACGACGCACTCACGGTCATCGCCGAGTGGGCGGATGCCGAGAAGGCGTTCGGTCCGGCTGATGTCCGGGCCTGGGTCGGACACTACTTCGACTACATGGACCATCACGGAGCGTTCGTCCTGGCGTCAGCGCATTCGGCCCCCGACGACGAGGCGTTCCGTGCGTCGCGCAACCGGATGGTGTCGCGGGCGTCGTGGAAGCTGGGGCATACCATCGCTGGCGGCGGGCCGCATTCGCCCGACGTCATCGGCGTCGCGGTGATGGGATTACTGGATCGTGCGTGGCACACGGTGCACCAGCAGTCCGTCGCCGTCGACCGTGACGAGATGATCGCGGTGGTCGCCGAGATGATCTTCGCGATGTCGAAACCCGTTGCGCCGCATACTGCTGGCTGATGTGGGTAATCCACGATAGGCAGAGTCAGTCCAGGCTCCGTCACTACTGAAGGAGTTCGACATGTCCGGCTTCGACACCAGCCAGCCGATCGCCGACGACGAGGCACTCAAGGACGTTGACACCGAGAAGGCCCCCACGTCCGACGACGCCGAGGAAGTGGAGGCGGAGAAGTTGGGAGACGCCACGCCGGGGCCGCGCTGATTCGAGGACGTCAGGAGAGCCGCACGCGTTCGATCAACGCCTCCGCATCGGCGACGCTGCGCAGCAGATCGTTGAGATGGGTGCACGTGCTGGTCCCGAAGAGCTCCTGGCGAACCCGGAAGTGCAGTTCGCGCAACGTCATTCCAGTAATTCGCTCGGCGCTGGCGACGGCCCCGGGGCATTCCTGCCACGGGAGTACTCGCGGGGTGGCGCGTGATGTGACGATGAGGCCGCTCTGGGCGTCGACCGTGGCCGCCAAGGTGTACTCGTGGATGATGGTCTCGACACCGTCGCTTCGGACGTAGGTGTCGCGGAACATCGCGTCGATACCGAAATGCTCGGATCGGTCTTCGTAGACGTCGATGCGACGCCTGCGGCGCATGGCCTGCGGGGGGAGTGGCGATAACCGATGCCAGGCAACGGAATCGGCGTCGTGATCGAGATCGGGAGCATCGGGTCCGGTGACTATCGCTGGATCGCCCGCCTCGAACGACGTCATCAGCAGCCCGCCGGTGGCGAAACCCGCACACTGATCCGCCACTGGCAGATAACCCGACTTCCCGACCTTCCCCAGCGCGCCGGACGCCGACAGCGCGTGGCCGGAGATCAGCGTCGCGACGGGAACGTCGTCGAGCAAGGTGTACCGCAGATCGCGAGCCGCCCGGAGCTCGGGCGCGACCTTGTCCGCCGCGGCGCGGAACCCGCTCATGGCAGGGGCGCCCGACAGATGCGACACTGCAGCGACGGGCGGCTCGACCTCGACGTGCCGGACCACGCGCGTCACCAGCTCGATGGTGGCCGACAACTGCGCGGTCTCCAGCTCCATCGCCGTGCCGTCCTCGGCCGTCCACAGATCGCGGGCTGATCCCCGCAGATACACGGGATCCAACGAGCCCTCGTCGCGGGTCATGTCGATCGACGTGGTGCGACGTGCAGATCGGGGACGCCGCGACGGATTCGAGAGCGTAGGCTCGTGCACCCCGTGCAGAGGGTGAAGCCCGAAGTGCGGTGTGCCCAGGTCCGTCACGAACTGGACCCTAGCCCTATCCGGCGGGACGGAATGCGAACGTGAGCACCGGCTCGCCCTGCGCGAATTTCAGCTCGGTGGTGGTCGACACCAGCGGCTGGCCAATCCGTAGCTCGTCTGCGCTCGCACCGACGATCAAGGTCTCCACCAGTACACCCTCGGCCAACTCCACGAAGCCCACCACGTACGGCGTGAAGGCCTCGCGGTCGCCCTTGTACGGCAGCGGCGGCAGGAACTCCTGAGTGGTGTAGGTGTAGAGCGTTCCCTCGCATGACAACTCGATGGCCTCGATGTCGTCTTGGATCTCGGGGTCGCCATCGAAGAGCTCGGGACGCTCGGCGGGAAACTTGATCACGCCTGAGGATCGCCGTCGCGAGGCGAACAGCACGGCGCGGCCGTCGTCGACCCGAAACAAGCCTTCGGTGATCAGTGCGGTCATCTCAAACCACCTCGATGACCATGGCAGCACCCATGCCGCCGCCCGCGCACATGGACAGCACGCCGATTCCGCCACCGCGCCTGCGCAGTTCGTAGATTGCGGACGTCACCATCCTTGCGCCGGTGGCGGCGATCGGGTGGCCCAGGCTGATGCCCGAGCCGTACACGTTGACGATGTCCTCGTCGAGGCCGAGCTCGCGCGCACACGCGACGGCCTGTGCGGCGAACGCCTCGTTGATCTCGAAGAGCGCGACGTCCTCGAGCTTGCGCCCGGCCAACTCGAGCGCCTTCGGGATGGCCTTGATCGGTCCACTACCGGTCCGGGTGGGGTCGAGTCCCACCTGTGTCCACGACAGCACGTTGGCCAGCACGTCCTGTTGGCTGTCGGGGGAGGCCAGCGCGACGACGGCAGCGGCGTCGTTGATGCCCGACGAGTTCCCGGCGGTCACCGAGAAGCCCTCGATCTCGGGATGCAGCACCTTGAGGCCGGCCAGCGATTCCATCGAGCTGCCGCGTCGCGGATGCTCGTCCTGCGAGAACGTGACCGTCGACCCATCTGCTTGGGGGACCTGGATCGGGATGATCTCCTCGACGAAGGCCCCGGCGTCGATGGCCGCGATCGCACGCTCGTGGCTGCGAAGCGCCCACTCGTCCTGGTCCTGGCGGGTGATCCCGTACTGGACGTTGCAGTTGTGTGCGACGGTGATCGACATGTCCATTGCGGGCGCTTCGGCGGTTGGCGGATGCGACTCGGGGAACCACTGTTCGTAGTCCTCGGCCGACTTGCCCACGGTGAAGGGCTTGCGCTTCTGCAGTATCGGACCCGTGGACAGGGACTCCATGCCGCCGGCCAGGATGGCGGTGCTCATTCCCGAGGCGATCTGGCCCGCGCCGACCGCGATGGCCGACAAGCTGGACGCGCACTGCCGGTTGACGGCCAAGCCAGGGATGTCGAGCAGGCCGAGGGCCACGGCGATGTAGCGGGCGCTGTCACCGCCACCCTGCATGCTCTCGGCCAGGACCAGGTCGTCGAACTCGGCCGGGTCCAGCCCCGAGCGTTCGATCGCGGCTTGCACCACGGGCTTGGCCAGCTCGGTCGCAGGCACATTGGCCAGCGTGCCGCGGCGGGCCGTTCCGATCGGTGTGCGGGCTGCGGCAATGATCGCCGCGCGGGACGTCCTCGAGGCCATGTCTCTCCCAAGATGCTCGGCCGTGGCGGGCTGGTTGCCCGACGGGCCAGGTGAGTCTATACCGTTAAATAGATATCGGTATTTCGGGTGGGCGAAGACGGGAGCGATTCGGTGAAGGTGATCACGTCGGTGCACGACGCGGTGGCGACGATCGGCGAGGAACTGGGCGTCAGCCGGTGGGTTGATGTCGGGCAAGAGCGGATCGACGAGTTCGCCGACGTCACCATGGACCATCAGTGGATCCACGTCGACGTCGAGAAGGCGAAGGCGGAGAGTCCCTATGGCGCAACGATTGCGCACGGCTTCCTGACGCTGTCGCTGATCCCGGGCGTGAGCAAGGACAACTATCGCGTCGAGAACGCGAAGATGGGGATCAACTACGGCTTGAACAAGGTGCGCTTCCTGTCCGCGGTCACGGCGGGCAGCCGCATCCGGGTCCGTTCCCACCTCGCTGATGCCACCCCGGTCGGCGACGACACGGTCAATCTGACGGTGCGCCACACCGTGGAGATCGAAGGCACCGCGAAACCGGCCGCAGTCGCCGAACTCATTGCTAGGTTCGTCTTCTGATGACCCGCGGACCATTCGATGGAAGAGCCGTACTCACGGGAGCCGGCAAGTCGCAGGTCGGCCGACGGCTTGGTCGGACGGGCCTGGACCTCACGCTAGAGGCGGTGCTGCGCGCGATCGAGGACGCCGGGCTCAGCGTCGACGACGTCGACGGAATCGCCAGCTATCCGGGGCCGGGCGTGCCCGACGCTGGCTTCTCCGGTGCGACCGTCCAGGAGGTCCGCAACGCGCTGGGGTTGCGCTCGCGCTGGTACGTCTCCGCGATGGAGACGGCGGGGCAGATCGGCCCGGCGATCGAGGCGTGCATGGCGGTCAGCCTCGGATTGGCCAACCACGTCGTGGTGTACCGGTCGGTGTGGGAGTCCACCGCGGCGCAGCAGGCCGGCGGCGGTCGCGCCGGCGTGCTCTTCGGGGGCGGCGAGCTGCCGCCGCACCTGGAGTGGACTGCGCCCTTCGGTGCGCTGTCGGCCTCCAACTGGCTGGCCATGCCCGCGCAGCGCTACATGCATGACTTCGGCCTCACCCGTGAGCATCTCGGTCGTATCGCGATCAACGCGCGCACGAACGCGGGGCTCAATCCCGATGCCGTGTACCGGGATCCGATGACGATGGAGGACTACCTAAACGCCCGGATGATCTCCGAGCCGCTCTGCCTCTACGACTGCGACGTGCCGTGTGACGGTGCGACCGCGGTGATCGTGTCACGCCGTGACGCCGCTACCGGACTGCCCCGGCACCCGCTGACCGTCGAGTCCGTGGGACCGGGGATGTTCGAACGCGCCACCTGGGATCAGCGGGCCGACATCACCACGATGGCCGCGCACGATTCGGCGGCCACCCTGTGGGAGCACACGACGCTGACCCCGAGTGACGTGGACATGGCCCAGCTGTACGACGGCTTCTCGTTCCTCACCGTGATGTGGTTGGAGGCGTTGGGCTTCTGCGACCACGGCAAGGTCGGTGAGTTCTTGGGGGATGGTTCCCGCATCGCGTTGGACGGGCCGCTGCCAATCAACACCAGCGGCGGCCAACTCTCCGGCGGACGGCTGCACGGCATGGGATTCCTGCACGAGGCGTGCGTCCAAATGTGGGGTGAGGGCGGCGATCGCCAAGCGCCCAAGACTCCCGAGGTGGTGGCCGTCGGCGTGGGAGGTGGTCCGGTGGCGGGCTCGATGCTGCTGAGCAGTCGCTAGCCCATGACCGGCGCCGTCGCGGGTGACCTGACCCTTGGCGACGTCGTCACCGACAATGCGGTGCGCTTCGGTGACGTGATCGCCTATCGACACGGCGCCCGCACGCTCACACACGCCCAACTCAAGGCCCGGGCGGTTCGATTGGTGTCGGCGATGGCCCAGCTGGGCGTGCGACCTCAAGATCGCATTGCGGTGTTGAGCCGCAACGGCATCGAGTTCGGCGAGGTGATCGCGGCCACGCAGCTGAGCGGGATCATCCTGGTGACGGTCAACTTTCGGCTGTCACCCCGCGAGATCGCCGACGTGCTGATGCGCACCTCGCCATCCGTCGTGTTCGTCGCCGACGAGTTCGTCGACGTGGTGTCGCAGTTGGCATTGCCAGCGACGGTGGTGGTCATTGGCGGGGTGGCTCCGCCGGAAACCCTCGGGTACGAATACTTCGTGGCGAGTGGCCGCTCCGGGGAGCTCGAGTTCGTGGCCCAACCCGGGGACGTCGCCTGCTTGCTGTTCACCAGCGGCACCACCGGGGCGGCGAAGTGCTGCGTCATCGGCCAGCGCGAGCTGCGCCGTATCGCCTACACCATGAACAGCGAAATGCATTGCGGCAGTGCAGATCGCGGCCTCATCTGCATGCCCATGTTCCACGTCGGAGCGCTCGCCATCGTGGGCGGTCTGCACGCCAGGGGCGGAACGGTCGTGCTGCAGCAGCAGTTCGATGCCGCCGATGCGGTGCGACTGATCGCCGACGAGCGGATCACGGTGCTGCATTTGGCACCGGTCATGGTCAAGGCACTGCTCGACGTCGCGGGGGATGGCGCGGAGATGGCATCAGTTCGGACGGTTGTCTATTCGGCGGCGCCGATGACCGCATCCGTCCTTCGGCGTGCGCTGTCGGTACTCCCGGACACCGGTTTCCTCAACCTGTACGGCCAGACGGAAGTCATCGTCTCGGGGCTGCCCCGCGAACTGCACGCACTCGACGGACCGGATGCCGAGGAACGCTTGCGCTCAGTGGGTTTTCCCTTCCCCGGCACGCAGGTTCGCATCGTCGACGAAGACGGACGAGACGTGCTCGAGGGTGGGGCGGGGGAAATCGTCGTGCGGTCGGACTCGATGTTCCGCGGCTATCTCGACGACGCGGCGGCCACCGAGGCGACGCTGCGCGACGGGTGGTGTCACACCGGTGACGTTGGTCTAATGGACGCACGCGGTCTGCTGTATCTGGTGGACCGCAAGAAGGACGTGATCATCAGTGGCGGGGAGAACGTCTACTCGCCCGAGGTCGAGGACGTCGTCTGCGCGGCCGACGGGGTGGCTGCGTGTGCGGTGGTCGGGGTGCCCGATGAGAGATGGGGCGAGGCCGTGTGTGCGGTCGTCGTGCCTGCGGGCGGTGCGGCGCCGACGTTGGAGGCGATTCAGGACGTGGTGCGCGGCAGCCTGGCCCGCTACAAGGTGCCACGGCGGTTGGTGCTGATGACCGATCTGCCCGTGCTGGCCAGCGGCAAAGTGGACAAGAAGCGATTGCGCGACGAGCTGTCCGGAGGCTGAGGACTCTCCTCACGCTCCGCGCCGAGTGAGATATGCGTTCGCTATGAAGGTCTTTCGACGCCGTGGCATCCGGAAGATGCCCGGGTAGATCTGGAGTGACGACGTCCGCAGTTCGCGGATTCCACACCACAGAAGGGTCTTTGGAACGTGAAGAAGTTCAACATCGCCGGTTTCGCACTCGGCGGCGTGGCGGCTGCCATCCTCGCCGCGCCGTCCGCTGCCGCCGTCGCACCGACGGGAGGATCGGCCGACGAAACGGTCGACTGGCTCCGGGGCGAGGGCTACCACGTGCAACTGAATGGCAAGCCGAACGGTTCGCTGTCCGGATGTGTTGCCACCGGAGTTCACGGGATGCGGGACTCCAACGTCGACTCCGAGGGACGAATCATCGACTCGGGCCAGCACACCACCGTCCACGTCGATCTGTCCTGCAACAACACGGTGTGAGGGCAGGGCGTTGCGTCGGGACCAACCGATCTCGCCGTGACGGGTCACCGAAGGAAATGGGCGAAGCACCCATCGAAGGCGCTGATCGCCCAATGAACCATCTGGCCCGAGGCCCTCCCCGAAACGGGGAGGGCTTCAGTCCTGCACTGGCGTCATCGCAGCCGGGCGAACGATCGGCGCAACAGAGTGACCATGAGTTCGGCCGCGCGTTCGTCGTTGGCGGCCTCGTCCCGGGAGGTCGGCTCGGTCATCCGGCCCAGCACGGCCAGGAAGACCGCGCTCGCCACCCGAACGTCCAGCTGCGCAGGGAGATTGGCGGTGCACAGCATGGTGAGCACCGCCTGGTGAATCGCGCCGATGCCGTGGCCGACCGAGGCGTCCGAGAGTTGCTCGGCCACGGTGCCGTCCAGCCAGGCCCGGATGACTCCGCGGTAGGTGCGGTGAAACGTCACGTAGCCGAGCATCCACGGCGTCAGCGACGCCGCGTCCATTGCCGGTAGCGCGGCGGCCCGAATCTCGATCTCGGCTACCGCCAGGTGGGTCAGTTCGGCCAGGATCTCGACCTTGGTGCTGAAGTATCGGTACAGGGTGGCCCGGCTGAGCTGAGCTGCCGCTGCGATCTGCTCCATGCCCACGCCGTGGTAGCCGTGTTCGGCGAACAGCGACGAACTAGCCGACAGCACGTCGAGCGCGATCGGTGACAGGGTGGTCGCGGGCGTGGCCTCCGGTGGTGCACCGCCCGGTAGGGCGCCGGGCGATCCTTCGCTGGGTCGCGACGTGATCGCGTTCAGAGCGTCGTCGGGGGTGTCGGGGAACAGCATGAGTTGCAGCGCCACGGTCAGAGACGACGTGACGACGTCGCGATCGGGCAGGGGGAACATCGACCGGTATCGGTAGAGGTGCACCATGTGGGGAATCCGCACGAGCGCCGCGGAAGCGCTGTCGGGATCGAGGCCGTCCACCCCCGCCGTCCGTACCCGGGCGGTCACCTTCTCGGCGAAGGTCTCGGCGACCGCGTGGGTGTCCCCGACCGAGAGTTCGGTGCCGATGCCGGGGTATTCCGCGAAGGCCGCCGCATGGACGTCGTACACGTCCGCCCATTCTGCGAGCCAGCGGTGCAGCGCTGCCACCCCGTCGGAGGTCGGACCCAACGCCCCGAGGCTATCGCCATGATCGAGGACGGCCCGTTCGGCGGCGGTGCTGAGTTCGCGAAAGATCTCTTCCTTGCCCGCGAAGTACTGGTAGACGGTGGCGCGGGAGGACTTCGCCGCCTTGGCGATGGCATCCAGTGACGTGCCGTGGAAACCGTTGGCGAGGAACACGTCCGCTGCGCAGGCAAGGATCCGGTCCCTGGTGTGCAGACCGCGGCGCCCGACGTCGCCGTTGGCGGCGGGTGCGTAGCCAGCGCGGCGCTTCTTGTCCGGGGGTGACGTCACCCGAGAAGTATCCGGGGGCGCCGGGGCGGCGCGCATCAGGCGCTCGGTGGACCGGGCAGATTGCGTCTCGCCTTGCCCGGATAGCCGAAGAATTTCTCAAAGTTCGCGTCGTTGATGGGCTGGGCGGCATTGCGCGACGATGCCGCGCGAAGTGCCTCGAGGCGCGTGGTTGCCTTGGCGCGTTCCGTGTCGGAGCCGGACTCCCGCAGTCGCTCGACCTCGGCGACCGCCGCTGCGATCTCGAGGCGCAGTCGCTCGCCCACCTCACCGAAGGTCAGTAGATCGTGATCGTCTTCGTCCACCTTGTCCCGAGCCGAGTCGCCGGCGGGTGCGTCCGCGGAATTCATTTCGTACCTCTCAACCTATGGACCGGTGTGGCCTACGTCATATAGTCTGTGAGACGAGACGTCAGAAAACAAGACTCCTCGTCAGAAAGTTGGACGAGCCGCCCACGCAAAGGAGCGTCATGCCGCTTCAGGATCACCACCAGATCGTGTCCGTCGACGACCACCTGGTCGAGCACCCGCGGGTGTGGCAGGACCGCCTGCCGCAGAAGTACCTCGACCGGGGCCCGCGAATCATCGAACAAGACGGCATGCATCTCTGGAGTTATGACGGCCAGATCTTCCCGACCATCGGGCTCAACGCCGTCGCCGGCAAGCCGCCGGAGGAGTGGGGGATGGATCCCGTCCGCTACGAGGACATGATCCCCGGCTGCTACGACCCGGTGGCGCGCGTGGCCGACATGGACACCGATGGTGTGCAGTCGGCGTTGTGCTTCCCGTCGTTCCCCGGGTTCGGCGGCGGCACGTTCCAGCGTGCCGAGGACAAGGAACTGGCGCTGCTGTGCGTCAAGGCGTGGAACGACTTCCATCTCGACGAGTGGTGTGCCACCGCGCCCGAGCGCTACATCCCGTTGGCGATTCTGCCGACCTGGGACATCGACGCCAGCGTCGCCGAGGCCGAGCGCGTCGCCGCCAAGGGCGCGCGCACGATCTCCTTCCCCGACAGCCCAGTCCCGTTGGGACTTCCGTCCTTCCACTCCGATCACTGGGACCCGCTGTGGCGCGTGTGCTCGGATGCCAAGATGCCGATCTCGCTGCACTTCGGTTCAGGCGCCTTCGTACCCGGCTTCTCGTTCTCGTCGATCAAGCCGGTTCCGGGTCAAATGTTCGTCCCCGACGCGCCGTTCGCGGTCGCGACGGCTCTGTTCTCCACGAACCTGATGTGGACCACGGTCGACCTGCTGTTCTCGGGCAAGCTGCAGCAGTTCCCCGATCTTCAGATCTCGCTCGCCGAGGGTGGCATCGGCTGGGTGCCCTACATCCTCGAGCGCACGGACTACGTGTGGGAGCGACACCGCTACTACCAGAAGATCGACTTCGACACGCGCCCGTCGGATCTGTTCCGCAAGCACTTCTGGGGCTGCTTCATCGACGACGAGCACGGGTTGCAGAACCGCCACGCGATCGGCGTCGACCGGATCATGCTCGAAATCGACTTCCCGCATAGCGATTCCAACTGGCCGAACTCGCGCAAGCGGGCCGGCGAGGTGCTTGCCAACGTGCCCGATGACGAGTGCTCGTTGATCGTCGAGGAGAACGCCCGGCGGATGCTGAACTTCCCCCGGGTAGGCGCAGAGAAGCCGGCATTGGCTTCTGTCTAGCGGTGTCGGCGGCGGGTCGGCATTGGGGAAGCGATGAGGGCCGTCATGGTGACGCGGCGGATCGCGCAGGGCATTGCGGTGCTGTGCGCGATCGGCGGCGCGCTACTCGCCGTCGAAGGGGATTGGGCGGACACGGCACTGGTCGCTCTGCTCGGCGCACTGGCGTTGGTGACGGCTCGCATGATGACGTGGCGATTGCGGCCGGGGCACGACTGGTCGATGGCTGGTGGCATAAATAGTTAATCCTTTAGTCTTATCGAGCGGCGGGACGTGGAGCCCACCGGTGGTCGAGTAGAGGAGACCTCGTGAAGGTTCGCTTGGAACAGTCGAAGTGCGTGGGTCACGCGCAGTGCTATGCGGTCAGCCAGGAGCTGTTCCCGATCGACGACTCGGGTTACTCGATCCTCG
This sequence comes from Mycolicibacterium sp., assembly GCF_016462545.1. Lineage (GTDB taxonomy): Bacteria > Actinomycetota > Actinomycetes > Mycobacteriales > Mycobacteriaceae > Mycobacterium. Next base: position 451,664 of record NZ_JAEMTA010000001.1, read on the forward strand.
AGGACTACGACGTGCGACCGGAGGACGAGCAGACGGTCCGCGACGGAGTCGCCGCCTGTCCCGAACTCGCCCTGATCCTCGAGGACGGGTAGCTGCTCGCCAGCAGCCCTTTCTCACGTAGATAACTAGGTGTACTTTGTAGGGCGTGATGCAGACAGCTGATTGGCGTGCCCGGCTAGAGGATCTGCTCGCGGAGTTCCGGCTTCGCACGGCCGAAGCGCACCGTTCGGGCGACAAGCCCGACCGCATCGAAGCGGCGCGAGCTTGGCACCGCAGACTCGTCGACCACGATCTGGCCGCACCGGGCTGGCCCCGATCGGTCGGCGGTCTCGAACTGTCGCTTGAGGACCAGCTGGACTACTACCGCATGACGACCGATGCGGGAGCGCCGCCGCACCCGTGTCCGCTGTCGTTCATCGTGGCGCCGACCCTGATAACGCACGGCACGCAGCAGCAGAAGGACCGCTTCCTCCAACCGCTGTTGCGCGCCGACGAGTTCTGGTGCCAGGGGTTCTCCGAACCTGGAGCGGGAAGCGATCTCTCGTCGCTCTCGACGCGTGCGGTTCGCGACGGCGACGTGTATCGCGTGACCGGCCAGAAGGTCTGGACCACGATGGCCGACCGGGCGGACTGGATGTTCGCGCTGGTGCGAACCGGTAGTGGCGACAAGCCTTCCGATGGCATCACCTATCTGTTGATTCCGATGAACAGTCCGGGCGTCACGGTGCGCCCGTTGCGCGACGTCAGCGGAGCGGCCCACTTCGCCGAGGTGTTCTTCGATGAGGTCGAGGTTGCCGTTGAGAACCGGGTGGGCGACGAGGGCGAGGGTTGGTCGATCATGCGGACCTCCCTCGGTCACGAGCGAGCCACCGCCTTCCTCGCCGACGAGTTCAAGTACCGCAGCACGGCCGACCGGGTGATCGATCTGGTGATCTCTCAAGGGTTGGCCAACGATCCGCTGGTCCGTCAGGACGTCGCGCGGCTGGAGTCCGGGGTCCGCACCATTGCCGCCAACAGTTCTCGGGCCCTGGCCGCGGTGCTGCGCGGTGAGGATCCCGGCGGCGTGGCATCGGTGAACCGGTTGGTGAAGTCGGAGTTCGAGCAGCACATGCATGCGCTGGCGCTGCGTGCCGCCGGTCCTCGTGCAGCGTTGGGTAGCCGCGCGCCCGATGCCGTGGACAAGGGTCGCTGGACGTTCGGTTACCTGATGAGTCGGGCCACCACGATCGGTGCGGGAACCTCTGAGATCCAACGCAATACGATCGCCGAGAGCGTCCTGGGACTGCCATCGCACCGGGGGGAGAACACCAGGTCTGCAGCGATTACCCCTGGCGATCCGCTGGCGGTGCCCGAAGAGGACGAACGTGAGTTGCGCGATGTGCTCGCGAAGACCCTTCGGGCGAAGGTCGATGTCGAGGCGCTGCTGGACCGAAAGCGTCCGATCGATGCCGTCGAGCCCGCCGTATGGTCGGCCCTCGTCGAGTTCGGCCTGCCAGGCCTTGCCGTTGCCGAGTCCCTCGGTGGTGGCGGCGCCCGGCCTCGGCTTCTCTACGCGGCGCTCGAAGAAGCCGGAAAGGCCTTGGCCGCAGCACCTCTCGTCCCAACTGTGACGGCACTCGAGGTGGCCTTGCACAGCGGGGCGAAGGCCCTGGTGCAACGCATCAGCGAGGGTGCCACGGCGGCGTTCGTCGTGCCACTCGACGACGGTGGCTGGGTCACCGCTGGACCGACGTTGCCGACGTGGAACGGATCTGCTCTGACCGGCGTGGTCCCGGTCGTAGCAGGTGCACCGAGCGCGGAGGTACTCGTGGTGCTGGCCTCTGATGGAAACGATGCGGTGCTGGTGGCTCTGGATGCGTCTGCGGACGGCGTCACCGTACACGCGCAACAGCCACTCGATCTGACCGCGACCATCGGCGCGGTGAGCCTCGAGGATGCCGCCGGGGAAGTGCTGGCCGACGGTGCCGAGGTGTCGAAGATCCTGCGCCATGCCCGCCACCAAGCGGCCCTGGCGGTCGCCGCGGACTCGGTCGGCGTGGGCGCACGGGCGTTGGCGATGTCCGTCCAGTGGGCGGGTGAGCGCCACCAATTCGGCCGTCCCATCGGTAGCTTCCAGGCGGTGTCGCACCGGTGCGCAGACATGTTGGTGGCCTTGGAGGGTGCGCGCAGCCAGGTGCTCGCCGCAGCCGAACTCGGCGGCGACGAATCCGACTACCTGGTCGACCTTGCCGTCGCGGCGGCACTCGATGCCGGCGTCCTCGCCACCGAAGGCGCTCTGCAGATCCATGGCGGCGTTGGCTTCACCTGGGAGCACCCGATCCATCTGCTCCTGCGTCGCGCCCAGGCCAACGCCGTCCTGACGGGCCGAGCTGACGTGCTACGGGACCGCGCTGCCCGGGAACTCCTGAACCGCTGACGAATTCACTACGAACGGGCTTCACCATCGAGAGGATTGACGACGACGTGGAATACGGGATGGGCCCCGAGTTGGAGACCTTTCGAGCCGAGGTGCGCGACTTCGTCGCCACGCATGCGCCGAAGATTCCACCGCGGGCCGGCGTGCGCAGCGCCGAGAACGACACCGAGTTCAGGGCACTGCAGGAGTGGACCGCCCGTCTGTTCGAGGCCGGTTATGCCGGTGCTGACTGGCCGGCGGAATTCGGCGGGCGTGATGATCGCTCGGCCGAGCATGCCATCGTGGTGTCCGAGGAACTGGCCCGCGCCGCGGTGCCGGGTGTGCCCAGCGGCAACGCGCTCGCCTCACATGCGTTGATCCATTACGGCACCGACGAACAGCGGCGCAGGCACCTGCCCGAGATCCGGGCTGGGCGCCAACAGTGGTGCCAGCTGTTCAGCGAGCCCGGCGCAGGCAGTGACCTGGCCTCGCTGCGCACCAAGGCGGTCCTCGACGGTGACGTCTACACGGTCGACGGTCAAAAGGTGTGGACCACCGACGGCCACTGGGCCGACTACGGATACCTGTTGGCCCGCACCGACTCCGACGCCCCGAAGCACAAGGGCATCAGCGCGTTCGTCGTCGACATGTCGAGCCCGGGCGTCACGGTTCGGCCGCTTCGCGAGCTGACCGGAACGTCGGACTTCAACGAGGTGTTCCTCGACTCGGTCGAGGTGTCGGCCGATGCCATGATCGGTTCGCCGGGACAGGGGTGGGCGATCGCGAATGCCACTCTGGCGCACGAACGCACCAGTGTGGGCGCGGCGGTGGTCAAGTTGAGGTTGGCCATCGACGCTCTGGTCGACCTGGCCCGCCGCGTCACCGTCGACGGGCGGCCGGCGATCGACAGCGATCTGGTGCGGGATCGAATCGGTGAGTTCAGTGCGGAAGTCGAGGCACTCGCCGCGCTGACCTATGCCAACCTGACGCGTTGGCTTCGTGGTACCGAACGCATGCACGACGGTGCCATGGCCAAGTTGATGTTCAGCGAGCTGAATCTCGAGATGGCCCGTTACGCAGTCGAACTCGGAGGTGCCGCCGGAGTGCTCGTGGAGGGCGACCCGGACGTGCTCGACGGCGGGCGCTGGCAGGATGAGTGGCTGTACGCCCGGGCGTACACCATCGCAGGCGGCAGCTCGGAGATCATGCGCAACCTGATCGCCGAACGCGGGTTGGCCCTTCCCCGGGACCGGCGATGAGCGCTTGCGCGAAGAGCAGACGGTGGAGCTGAATGTCAGGCGGTGACCAGGGCCGCGCGATGTTCGGCGACCGTGCCGTCGAACGCCTCGTCCACCTTGATGCGGCGTAGGAACAGATGCAGGTCGTGCTCCCAGGTGAAGCCGATGCCGCCATGCACCTGAAGGGCGGTGCCCGCGACGCGGGCGGCGGCCGACTTCGCATACGCCGCCGCCGCGGACGCCGCGCGGGAGCGGGCCTGGGCGAGCGAAGCGACGGGGAGATACGCGGCGCCCGTGTTGTCGTCGAGGGCGAGCGCGGCAGCCCACAGCGATGCGCGGCTGGCTTCGACGGCCAAGACCATGTCGGCGCAGTGATGTTTGACCGCCTGGAACGAGCCGATCGGTGCGCCGAACTGCTCTCGCTGGCCGGCGTAGGACACCGTCATCTCGAGCAGTCGCGCCGCCGCGCCCAGTGCATCGAAGGCACGGTGAACGGCGAGTGCGTCGCGTACCAACGCCGCGGTGCCCGAGGGCAATTCCGTCCAGTCGCCGACCACCGCGTCGAGTTTCAGTCGCGCCCAGGACCGCGTCAGGTCGAGGGTCGACAGTGTGGACAGGGCGGGGGTCTTCACCACCGAGACATATTCCTTGGGGCCGTCGCGGCGTATGACCGCGACGGCGTCCAGGTCGGCGGCCATCGGTACGGGGCTGCTGACTCCGTTCGGGGCGAAAGCCACTGCAGTGAGTCCCTCGTTCGCGGACGCCAGATCCGCGCCTTCGAGGAGCGAGGTGGCGACCGCCAGATCGGCGATGGGGAGGGAGCTCGCCGCGTAGCCGTGTGCCTCGGCGATGACGGCGAGATCGACATGGCTGCCGCCCATTTCGGGAGTGAGCAATTCCAACAGACCCGATTCCCCAGCGTGCGACGCCGCCGCGGGATCGATGGTGATCGCCGCGGAATCGAGCGCCGCACGGACTCGCGCGATGGGATCGTGACGCTCGAGCCAGGCGCGCTCGGCGGCTGCGAGTTGATCCTGTTCGTCGGTCAAGCCGAAGTCCATCGTCGACTCCTTCCACTAGGTTGACCTAGTAAACCATGTCGACTAGTTTCGAGGGAATGGGTGATCGGCCTAAGGGGACGATCCGGGAAGAGAAGATGACGAGCATCCACGAGGCGTTGGGTCGGTTGTGGGAGGCCGATGATCAGGCACGAATGGTGGAATACGAGGGTCGCTGGGCGACGTGGGCTGCGGTGCGGTCGTTGACCGAACGGATCGATGCCGAACTGACCGAAGCGGGCTGCGGCAGCGGTGGCCGGGTTGCCGTCGTGCTCACCAATCGGATGGAATCCGTGGCCGCGCTCATCGCCATCTTTCGAGGTGGACGCACCCTCGTGACCATCAGCCCACTGCAACCGCCGGAGCGGCTCAGCGCGGATCTCGGGGCATCCGCGGCGGGTTGGGTGTTGGCACCTTCTCCGCTGTGGTCCGAAGCGGTCTTCAGCACCACCGTCGCGGACCTGGGCGCGACCGGTTGGAGCTTGAACGACGACGGCCTCGAGTTACGTGCGCGAGGATCTCGAGCACCTCAAGCCGGTGACCCCGCCGTCGCGATCGAGATGTTGACGTCGGGTACGACCGGTGCCCCGAAGCGAATTCCGCTGAGCCGCAGGCAGCTCGAAGCCTCACTCGGGGCCGCGCTGAAACACAACGATCGGGCGGATGCCCCGCCCAAGCCGGCCCTGTCGGGAACCGTCGGTCTGGTGACTCTGCCCATCGTGCACATCGGCGGCCTGTGGTCGCTGCTTCAGTCATTGGTAGCCGCCCGACCCATCGCCATGCTGGACCGCTTCACGGTGCCGGGCTGGCATGCGGTAGTCAAGGAACACCGACCCGCCGTCGCCGGACTGCCCCCCGCAGCCATTCGCTCGGTGCTCGACTCCGACATTCCCCACGAGGACCTAAAGAGCATCCGTGCGATCAACGCAGGCACCAGCCCGGTAGACCCCGAGCTCGTCGATGCGTTCTTCGAGCGATACGGAATCCCGATCCTCGTCGTATACGGTGCCACCGAGTTCTCCGGTGCCGTCGCAGGCTGGACCGTCAAGGACTTTCACACGCGGTGGGCCGACAAGAAGGGCAGCGTCGGACGTGCGTTTCCAGGAGTCCGTTTGCAAGTCGTGAACGACGACGGCGCCGTTCTCGGTGCCAACGAGGCGGGCCGACTACAGGTCTCGTCGGCACAGGCGGGCGGGTCCGGCGACACCTGGATCACCACCAGCGATCTTGCGCACATCGACGACGAGGGCTTTCTCTACATCGACGGCCGCGCCGACGACGTGATCGTGCGCGGCGGGTTCAAGGTGTCACCGGAGACCGTGGTCCGCGCGCTACGGGCGCACCCGGCCGTCGCCGATGCGGCGGTGGCGCCGATACCCGACGTCCGGCTCGGCCAGATTCCCATTGCCGCAGTCGAATTGCGCACCGGTGCTGAAGCCGACGGTGACGACTTGCGCGACCACTGCCGGACGATGCTGACGCCCTACGAGGTGCCCGCCCGCGTCTACGTCGTCGACGCACTTCCCCGCGGCGCCGCCCTCAAAGTCGATCGCCGCCGGTTGCTAACACAGTTGGAGGATCTCGGCGCCATGCAGAAACAACCCACCTAGAAGGAGATGTCCTTGTCCGAAGCCGCCGCCCTCATCGAACGACGGGGCAACGTCGCGCTCATCACGATCAACCGACCCGAGGCGCGCAACGCCGTCAACGGTGCTGTCAGCACCGCGGTCGGCAACGCACTGGCGGAGGCGCAGAGCGATCCGGAGGTGTGGGCCGTCGTCATCACGGGCGCGGGGGACAAGTCGTTCTGCGCCGGGGCCGACCTCAAGGCCATTTCCCGCGGCGAGAACCTCTTTCACGCAGAACATCCCGAATGGGGCTTCGCCGGCTACGTACACCACTTCATCGACAAGCCCACCATCGCCGCGGTCAACGGGACCGCGCTGGGCGGTGGTTCCGAGCTGGCACTGGCGAGTGACCTGGTCGTCGCCTGCGAGAGCGCAAGTTTCGGCCTGCCCGAGGTCAAGCGTGGCCTCATCGCGGGAGCCGGCGGTGTCTTCCGCATCATCGAGCAGCTGCCTCGCAAGGTGGCGCTGGAACTCGTCTTCACCGGAGAGCCGATTTCCGCCGCGGACGCCCTCAAGTGGGGCTTGATCAACCACGTCGCTCCCGACGGCACCGTGGTCGAGGCTGCATTGGCACTCGCCGAGCGGATCACCGTCAATGCACCGCTCTCGGTGCAGGCCTCGAAAAGGGTCGCCTACGGCGCCGACGGTGGAATCATCGCCACCGAGGAACCCAAGTGGGACCGCACCACCCGTGAGTTCACGGAACTGTTGAAATCCGAAGACGCGATGGAAGGGCCGCTGGCCTTCGCCGAGAAGCGTCAACCCGTATGGAAGGCACGCTGAAATGGGAAGAGTTCAGGACAAAGTGGTCCTCGTGACAGGTGGCGCCCGCGGTCAGGGCCGCAGCCATGCCGTCAAGTTGGCCGAGGAGGGTGCAGACGTCATCCTCTTCGACATCTGCGCTGACATCGAAACCAACGAGTATCCGCTCGCGACGTCCCGCGATCTCGAAGAGGCCGGACTCGAGGTGGAGAAGACCGGCCGCCGGGCCTACACCGCCGAGGTCGACGTCCGCGATCGCGCCGCGGTCGCTCGCGAACTCGCCAACGCGGTCGCCGAATTCGGTCGGCTCGACGTAGTCGTCGCGAACGCCGGTATCTGTCCGCTCGGCGCGAATCTGCCCGTGCAGGCGTTCGCCGACGCCTTCGACGTCGACTTCATCGGCGTGGTCAACACCGTGCATGCGGCGTTGCCATATCTCAAGTCCGGCGCGTCCATCATCACCACCGGGTCCATCGCCGGCCTCATCGCAGCCTCGCAGCCGCCGGGAGCGGCCGGTCCACAGGGCCCCGGTGGAGCGGGCTATAGCTACGCCAAGCAGCTGGTGGATTCCTACACCATGCAGCTGGCCGGGCAGCTGGCGCCACAGTCGATCCGCGCCAACGTGATTCACCCGACGAACGTCAACACCGACATGCTCAACAGCGCGCCGATGTACCGCCAGTTTCGACCTGATCTCGAGAGCCCCAGTCGGGATGATGCACTGCTCGCCTTCCCGGCCATGCAGGCGATGCCCACGCCGTACGTCGAGCCGTCGGACATCTCCAACGCGGTGTGCTTCCTGGCCTCCGACGAGTCCCGCTTCGTGACCGGCCTGCAGTTCAAGGTCGACGCCGGCGCCATGCTGAAGTTCTAGGAGGAGCGATGACCACGACCGAGAGGCCCAGCGCTGATACGGCTGCCGAAGAAGGCCGGATCACCGACGAGGACATCGAGCGCGCGAAGGCCCAGATCGGGATTCCCGTGTTTCAGCGTGACGAGGCGTGGCACAAGCTGCCGTCCGGTGACGCCATCACCCAGTTCTCCTTCGGCTGTGGCGATGACAACCCGTTGTTCCACGACCCGGGGTACGGGCCGACGACGCGCTGGCACGGCCAGATCGCATCGCCGACGTTCCCGATCTCGACCGGATTGGATCAGACCCCGAAGTTCACCGACCCAGAGCGAAAGAAGTTGTTCCGCGGCTTGTTCCGTGGCACCGGCAAGTACTACTCCGGGGTCAAGTGGACGTGGTACCGGCCCATCTACGCCGGGCGCCCAGTGCTGGCGGAGAACTATACGCTCGACGTCCAGGTCAAGGAGAGCGAGTTCTCCGGTGGTCGGTCGGTCAAGGAGACCTTCCGGTACCTCTACGTCGACACCGACGGCAACCCGATCGCCACCCGCGACGAGTCCTACATCAACGCCGAGCGGCAGGGTTCGAAGAAGTCCGGCAAGCTCAAGGACATCCAGCGCAAGCATTGGACGCCAGAGGAATTCGCGCAGGTCGAAGAAGAATACGAGGCTGAGGAGCGGCGCGGCGCCGACCCACGGTGGTGGGAGGACGTCGCGGTCGGCGATGAGCTGCCCGGAATCATCAAGGGTCCGCTGACCGTCGTCGACATCATCTCCATGCACATGGGCTGGGGCTGGGGTGGCTACGGCGTGGGGCCGCTGAAGTTCGCCCACCAACTGCGCAAGCGGATGCCGGCGTTCTACCAGCCCGACGAGTACGGCGTTCCCGACGTCGTGCAGAGACTGCACTGGGATTCCGAACGTGCTCAGGCACTGGGCATCCCGGCGCCGTACGACTACGGCCAGATGCGGGCGGCGTGGGTGAGCCACCTGTTGACCAACTGGATCGGCGACGACGGCTGGCTGGCGGAGATGGACCTGCAGATGCGCGGGTTCAACTACCACGGCGACGTGCATCGGCTTACGGGCACGGTGACTGCGAAGGGGGCGGGACCCGACGACGCGGTGGCATTGGACGTCTTCGCCACCAGCCAGCGCGACGAGACCACGACGCGGGGCACCGCGAAGGTACTGCTTCCGTCGAAGGCATCCGGCGCAGTGGTCCTGCCGGTACCGGACGCCGATCTCAGAAGGCGCGGGGCGCAGGTCGTTTCCCGCACATCAGGCAACGTCGGCGCGGAGATGCGCCGTCTGTACGGAGAGTGAAGAGAACATATGAAGCGACTCGTCCTAGAAGCTGAGCACGAAGAGTTCCGCAAGACGGTGCGGGATTACATCGAGCGAGAACTCGAACCGAATGCCGAGCAGTGGGAGTCCGCCCGACTGGTCGACCGTTCCGCATGGGTGACGGCGGGCAAGTACGGACTCATCGGCTTCAACATGCCCGAGGAGTTCGGCGGCAGCGGTGTCGACGACTTCCGGTTCAACGCCGTCATCGACGAGGAGATCGCGCGCTACGGCGGACCTGCCCCGGCGCTCAGCCTGCAAAACGACGTCGTGGGCCCGTACTTCTCGTCACTCGGCACGGATGAGCAGAAGAAGCGCTGGCTGCCCGGAATCACCAGCGGTGAGCTGATCGTGGCCGTCGCGATGACCGAGCCGGGTGCCGGCAGCGACCTGGCCGGCATCAAGACCTCGGCGGTCCGCGACGGTGACGACTGGATCGTCAATGGCTCCAAGACGTTCATCTCGTCGGGCTTCAACTGCGATCTCGTCGTGGTGGTGTGCCGTACTGACCCAGAAGCCGGACACAAGGGCTTCACGCTGCTGGTCGTCGAGGACGGCATGGAGGGTTTCACCCGCGGTCGCAAGCTGGAGAAGATGGGGCTGCACTATCAGGACACGGCCGAGCTCAACTTCGTCGACGTTCGGGTGCCTGCAGCCAACCTGCTCGGCAAGGAGGGGCGGGGCTTCTATCACCTGATGGAGAACCTACCCTCGGAGCGGCTGTCCATCGCCATCTCCGCCATCGCCGGAGCACGCGAGACCTTCCGCCAGACGTTGCAATATGCCAAGGACCGCAAGGCGTTTGGGCAGTCGATCGGCAACTTCCAGCACAACCGGTTCCTGCTGGCGGAGATGGACACCGAACTCGAGATCGGCGAGCAGTACATCGACCGCTGCCTTCAGGCCGTGGTCGACGACGAGCTGACGGCGGTCGAGGCGTCCAAGGCCAAGTGGTGGTGCACCGAAACGGCGAAGAAGGTCATCGACGGTTGCGTCCAGCTGCACGGCGGCTACGGCTACATGACGGAGTACAGGGTCGCCCGCGACTACATGGACAACCGCATCATGACCATCTTCGGCGGCACCACCGAGATCATGAAGGACATCATCGGCCGCGATCTGGGCTTGTGAACCGGCTGCCGTGAACGGTATTTCGGCAGAGCGCGACGGTGCGGTACTGCGGATCCGGCTGGACCGGCCGGAGAAGCTCAACGCCGTCGATACGCCGATGCTCGACGAGTTGTCGGCGCGACTGCGTGATGCCGCCGACGACTCGGTTCGCGCCGTGGTGCTCACCGGTGCCGGCCGCGCGTTCTGTGCCGGCGGTGACCTGACCGGTGGAGACAGGGACGGCGCGGCCGAAGCCGCCAACCGGGTGGTGCGAGCGATCACCACGCTGCCCAAACCGGTGGTCGCCGGCGTGCATGGGCCGGCGGTCGGGTTCGGCTGCCCGCTGGCACTGGCCTGCGACCTCGTGGTGGCCGCGCCGTCCGCCTACTTCCAGCTGGCGTTCAGCCGGGTCGGGCTGATGCCCGACGGGGGTGCGTCTGCGCTGCTGCCGGGCTTGATCGGTCGGGCGCGAGCTGCGCGCCTGGTGATCACGGCGGAGAAGGTCTACGCGGCAACGGCCTTCGAGTGGGGGATGATCTCCCACCTCGCGAATGAGGACGACTATGAGAGCGTCTTGCACGAGGTGCTGGTCACTGCGGCGGTCGGCCCCACGGCGTCGTTCGGTTGGGCCAAACGTGCGCTGGCTGCCGCGACCCTCGGCGACCTCGAGTCGGTGCAGGCGATAGAGGCCGAGGGGCAGCGGGCCCTGGTGAAGACGATGGACTTCCGGGAGGGTGCTCGCGCGTTCCGGGAGCGGCGTAGGCCCGAGTTCCGTGGATGTTGAGCAAGGGAGTCCGATGACGATCAAGACGGTGCGGGTCGATGGCCTGGACATCGAGTATGCAGACAGCGGGTCCGGGCCGACGGTGCTGTTCGTGCACGGTGTGTACGTCACCGGTGCGGTCTGGAGCGACGTGGTCACCGCGTTGGGAGACGGGTATCGCTGCATCGTTCCGACGTGGCCGCTCGGTGCGCACAGCACCTCGACCGCTGGTGCCGACCTTGGCGCGGAAGCTGCCTCCCAGCGCATCGTGCACTTCATCGAGGCGCTCGATCTGACCGAGGTGACCGTGGTCGCCAACGACACCGGGGGCGGACTCGTCCTCGCTACATTGGGTGATCCGACGTTGGACACGTCCCGGATCGCCCGGCTGGTCTTCACCAACTGTGATAGCTACGAACACTTTCCGCCCGGCTCGTTCGCACGAATCGTGAAGCTGTGCCGCGCCAGTTCCGCGGTGGGTGGTCTGATCATCCGGTTGTTGTCCACGGGGCCGGGGCAAGCCTTCTTCCTCAAGGCCGTCTGCCACCTCCCGCCGCCGAAGGATCGGCAGCGCGAGGTCTTCGGTGCCTTCGCCACCAGCGCGAGCGCCCGCCGGGACGCCGTCACGGTGACCGCCTCATTGGATCCGGCGCTCACGTTGCGGGCATCGTCGGGCATCGAGGCGTTCGACAAGCCGGTCACCCTGGCGTGGGGGACGGAGGACTCCTTGTTCCGCTCGACCATGCTCGCCGACTGCGCGACGCATTCCCGAGGTCCACGTTGATCGAGATCCCGGAGTGCTCGGCCTTCGTGATGCTTGATGCGCCCGCGCAGCTCGCCGCGGCCATCGCCGGGTGAGGAGGTTCACGTGAACATCGCGAACGTCGTCACCAACGCGCGGGCGCTGGGCCAGATCGTCGCTGCGGTCTCACCGCGTGTGCCGACCGGTGGACCCTCGAAGTCCACCGACGTCACGGCGCGGTGGCTTACCGAACGCCTCGGGAAACCCGTTGGCGGCGTGGCCTTGTCCGCCCGGTCGCTCGACGGGACGACCGGCACCACCGATCGCCGCCGAGTGGTCGTCGAGTGGGACCCGTCCGGCAAGGACGCCGGGCTACCGTCGAACCTGTTCGTCAAGAGCAGTCCGCTGGCCGCCAAGAACCGCGTGATGGTCGCCGCATTGGACATGGCCGTCAACGAGGTGAAGTTCTATCAGCAGGCCTCGGTCGCACTGGACGGGATCGTGCCGAAGTCGTGGTATTCCTACGCCGGCGTCGGTGCCCGCTTCCTCATCGTGCTCGACGATCTGGTGGCGCAGGGCGCCCGACCCTATGCGCTGGCCGACCGGTGCGAGATCGACCACGCCCGAGGGGTCATCGACGCCTTCGCCACGCTGCACTCCCAGTTCTGGGAGAGTCCGCGGCTCGATCGTGAGCTGTCATGGGCCCGGACGTGGAGTACCCGGCCGGGTAACCAGGTGCTCAAACTGTTCTACTCGCGCGGGCGCCGCGGCGCGTTGCGGCTGGGTCGGCCCGAGGTGACACCCGCGGTGCGTGCCGTCGCCGCGGCCCTCGACGATCACGTCGATGCCTACTACCGCGAATTCGAGTCCGGTCCGTTGACGCTGCTGCACGGCGACTCGCACCTGGGCAATACGTACGCCATGCCGGACGGGCGTTCCGGACTCCTCGACTGGCAAGTCGTCTGGCAGGGGCCGGGTCTCCGCGAAGTGGCCTACTGGATGACGTCGGGCCTCGACCCCGACGTACGCCGCAAGCACGACCGTGAACTGTTGGAAAGGTACCTGGAGGGATTGCGATCGGGTGGAGTCGCCGAGGTGCCGACCCTGGACGCTGCCTATGAGCGGTACCGACTGTTCGCTGCGGAGGCGTGGGATGCGACGGCCATGACCATTGCTTGGCCGGGACTGCAGGCGCAGGAGAACTCCGAAGCCGCCTGGCGCCGTGCGTGTGTCGCGGTGGAGGACCTCGAGACGGCCAAGCTGCTGAACCGGCTCCGGTGACCAGCTAGTTGCTGATGGCGGGTGCGGCCCGTGCGAACCGGTCGTCCGTGAGTTGGGCGACGAGAAACGAAGCGATGTCGGCACGCGACATCGCCGAACCCACCCTGTCTCGGCCCAGAAATCCCACGCGCACGGTGCCTTTCGGCTGTCCGTCGTTCGGGCTCGTGATACGGGCGATGGTCCAGTTCAGCTGCGACGTCGTGACAGTTCGCGTCATCCCGACGATCTCGGCGAGCGCGTTGGGGAACAGGAGCCCTGCCACGAGTGGAAGGACCTTCGCCTTCAGCGTAGGCCGGTCCCGCACGTCCGGGACCGATGGCGTCGCGAGACCGAGATAGCGGCCGACGTTTTCGGCTTCCATGGCGTTGACGATGGTCTTCGTACCGTCGGTGACCGGGGTGCCCGTGGCGCTGCGCTTCAAGGTGGGCCCGAGCGCGCTGATGACCGCCGTCGCGCCACGGACCGACTCGCGAACCCGAACCGCATCGGAGAGTTCTCCGGTGACGATCGTCAAGTGCGGATCGTGACTCTGCACCTCGTGGGGATTGCGGACGTAGGCCGTGACGTCGTGGCCGGCGGCCACGAGCTCGGCAACGACCAGTCGGCCGATCTTGCCTGTCGCACCGAACACGGTGACCTTCATCGTGCGGTCCGGGGTGCGAGGCATCCGGGCAGGAACGCGCGGATGAGGCCGGCGTCTCCGCCGTCCTCGGGTCGACCCGGCTCGGCGGCCAAGCTGAAGGCGATGCGGGTCACCCAGTGCGCCATGGTGTCCGCGGTGAGGTCGTCGCGCACCTCGCCTGCCGCCATCGCCATCTCCAGTCGTCGGCCGAGCGCCCTGGCGAGGTTTTGACTCCAGACGTCGGACGACTCGGCCGCGCGGAACGTGCGGCCGAGTTCGTCGGCGCCGATCAGCAGGGCCATGGTGGGTGAGGCCCTGGCCGCCTGCAGTCCGAGCGCCACGGCATTGACGAGTTGGTCCAAGAAGGGTTCGTCTGTCTCCCAACAGGGTTCGGTCACATCCAGGACGGCGCTGATGGCGCGGACGAACGATGCTGCCAGCAGTGCGTCCTTGGTGGGGAAGTAGTCGTACACAGTGCGGCGATGCACGCCGGCTCGGTTCGCGATGTCGCCCATGCGGGTGCGGGTGGGTCCACGTTCGGCGAAGCATGCTTCGGCAGCATCGAGCAGTCGCTCCCGAGCCTGCTCCTCGCCGACGGGAGCGTCGGCCCCCCACGACGCGGCCCGACCGGTACCAGTCCGCGTGTCCATGCTTGCCATCCTCGCAATCTGTCTCGATGCGCCCTTGACGTCGGACCACACTAGCTCGTAGCGTGTGGCTCACACCACAAAATACTAATTCTGTGGTCGCCACTAGTTGCAAAGCTTTCTAGAGTGCGATCTGGTCAAAGATTGTTAACCTAGTAATCTATGTTGATGTGATCCAAGTCTCGACAACCGGCAGTAGTGGTTGATACCGTTTTGGGCATCGGTCGCAATTGTGAGTCGATGGTCTTGAATCAGCGCGTCGTGTCAGCAGGGCCGCGAGGACGGATGTGGGTAGATGCAGAAGCCGATGACCGGGGTGCGGGTCCTCGAAGTCGCGCAGTTCACCTTCGTGCCCTCGGCGGGGGCGGTCCTCGCAGACTGGGGCGCTGACGTCATCAAGATCGAGAATCCGGTGACGGGCGATGCGCAACGCGGGTTGGTCACGGTCGCGGGTCGTTCGGCGACCACGCCGGGCGTCGCGTTCTCGCCCATGATGGAGGCACCCAACCGCGGCAAGCGCAGCGTCGGATTGTCGTTGGCACTGAACCAGACTCGGCCGGTGTTCGAAGAACTCGTGCGGCGCAGCGACGTATTCCTGACCAATCATCTTCCGCAGGCGCGCGCGAAGCTTCGCATCGACCTGGACGAGATTCGGCGTATCAATCCGTCGATCGTCTACGTCGCCGGCAGCGGCTTCGGAAGTGAAGGGCCTGACCGCGACAACGGCGCGCACGACGCGACGGCCTTCTGGGCGCGCGCGGGCAATGCCGACGGAGTGACGCCCGCGGACTCCGAGGTGCCGACGGGCATGCCCGCTGGCGCATTTGGCGACAACATCGGTGGCATCACCATCGCTGGTGCGGTGGCTGCGGCGCTGTTCGGGCGGCAGGCGACGGGGCAGACCTCGGTCGTCGACGTCTCGCTACTGGCAGTGGGGGCGTGGGCGAACCAGTCCAATGTCAACCTTGCGATGCTCTACGGCTGTCCGTTGCCCAAGATCGACCATCGCACGCAGACGCCGGGCAACCCGCTCACCGCCGCCTATCGATGCTCCGACGGCCGGTTCATCCAGTTGTCGATGCTGCAGCCGACGCGGTACTGGGCTCCGCTGTGCCGACTTCTGGGTCTGCAGTGGGCTGCCGAGTGCGAGCGGTTCGACTCGCTGGAGTCGTTGGCCGCCAACGCCGATGAGGCCACCGCTCTGCTCGCCGACGCGATCGGGTCGCGGACCTTCGACGAGTGCGCCCGAGTGCTGAGGCTGCAGGGCGGTCAGTGGGCTCCGGTGCAGGACGCCTGGGACGTCGCCAACGACGAGGCTCTCATCGCCAACGGCCGCATCGCCGACGTCCGCGACGGGCACGGCAACATGCAACGGTTGGTGGCCAATCCGGTGAAGTTCGACGAAGCCGCCGCCCACCTGAGCCGGGCGCCCATGTTCGCCGAGCACACCGACGAGGTGTTGCGAGAGCTCGGCATCGACGAGGAGGCGCTGATCGAGTTGAAGTTCGAGGGAGCCATCACCTGAGCGCCGCGGACGGCCAGACCGACCAGCCCTGAATCGTCGAGGTGTCAGCTCGCTAGCCCGCCCAGGTGCCGATCAACGCCCCGAATGTGGACTACCGTCACGTGGTTCCCGAGCGGTCCGTGACAGAAGTCCACGTTCGCGCGCTACGTCGCGTGCGCCCGGCACCTCTCGAGCAAAATCTGCGCCAGGCGTTCTGGATGGCTGAACATCAGCTCGTGGCAGGCGGCGATCGGGATCACCTCGCCCACCCCACCCAGCGCGGCGATGCTGGCGTGCTGGGACTTCACCGACAGTGCGCGGTCGCGGGTGGTCAGGATCCAGGTGCGCGGAACCTCGGCGGGAAATCCGCTGCGGTCGACCGGTTCACCCGGAATCCGCGCCGACTCCGCACAGAGCTTCGACATCGTCAGTTGGCTCTGTTCGCGTGTCATCCCGTTGCAGAACGCGTATCGCGTCACCGGGCCGGGAATCTTCATCGGCCGGCCACCCCTCGCGGCGTAGCGGGCGAAGGCCGCCAGCGGACCGCCCAGCTTGTCCGCGATGGACTGACCCTGTGGCGGCACGAACGCGGCGGCCAGGATCATCTCGCGAACCCGTGACGCTCCTAGCTTGGTGACGACGCCTGGCACCGTGACCCCGGCCATGGAATGGCCGACGATCACGATGTCGCCCAGCCCTTCACGCTCGACGTCCCGGACGACGGAATCCACCCATTCATCGATGGTGGACGTCCTGAGGTCGCCAGGTGTGCGGCCACGGCCCGGCAGATCCACGGCGAGAGTCCGTAAGCCAGGTGCCAGACGCCGCAATTCGGCGACGACGAGGTCCCAGCAGTCGCCGGAGTGCTCTCCGCCGTGGACGAGGACGAGGTCGGGTAGCGGCATCGAAACCCTCAGCGGTGGACGAGTTGGGACGCCAGCACGTCGACGTCGGTGCGGAAGTCGGTGAAGCTGCGACTCGCAGGCTCGACGGTGATCCAGGTGACGCCGGCGTCGGCGTAGGCCTCCAATCGCGGTTGCACGGCAGCGGTGAACCCACTGCAGTCGCCACTGGCGAGCACCTCGGCCTCGAACGGCACGAAGGCGACGTCGGCAGGCTCGCGACCCACGTCGGCGCGGCGCTTGTTGATCGCGGTGATCCATTCACCTAGCGTCGCAACGTCTTCCAGCGGGCGGGCCCTGGTGATCGCCGCCATCTCGCCCGAGGCGGCCATCGGCATCCAGCCGTCGGCCACCTCGACCACGCGACGCTGCGCGGCCTTCCCGTTGCCGCCGATCCACACCGGGGGACCGCCGGTGGTCAGCGGCGGCGGTAGCGCGAGGTGACCGCTGACCCCGAACGCCGGACCGTCGTGGTCGACGCCGGCCCAGGTGGCCTTCCACGCCGCGATGGCTTCGTCGAGGAGTGCACCTCGATGGTCGAAATCGGCTCCTAGCGCTTCGAACTCGGACTTGAGATACCCGGCACCGGTGCCGAGGGTGAACCGGCCACCGGACAGCAGGTCGAAGCTCGCCGCCGCCTTGGCGGTCACGAACGGACTCCGGTAACCCGACACCAGCAGATAGGTCATCAACCGGATTCGGGTGGTGGCGGCCGCGGCGAAGCTCAGGGACACGAACGGGTCGAAGGCGTGATGGCCACCGTTGGCCAACCATTCCTTGTCGGGATACGGGTGCTCCGACATCGAGAACGCATCGAAGCCGGCGTCTTCCACCAGGCGCGCGATGTCGCCGATGGATGCGCCCTCGGTCCAACGAGTCCAGTGCTTCACCGCTCGCATCGGGAACATCAGGTTGTAGCGCACGCTTGCTCCTACCTCACCAGTGATCGTGCGATGACTTCACGCTGTACCTCGGTGGCGCCCTCGCCCAGTCGCTTGACCCGCAGGTCGCGGAACCACCGCTCCAGCGGCAGTTCCGTCGACATGCCCAGCGCTCCGTGAATCTGGATACACCGGTCCAAGACCCGGTAGGCGGCTTCGGTGCCGTACATCTTGGCCACCGAGGCGTCCACCCGGACGTTGCGTCCCAGGTCGGCATTCCAGGCCGCCTGGTACATCAACAGGCGCGCGGCGCGCAGCTCCACCTCGCTGTCCACCAGCATCCACTGGATGCCCTGCTTGTCGGCGAGCCTGCCGCCGAACACGTCCCGGTCCTTGGCCCATTGGCACGTCGTGTCCAGAGCGCTCTGCGCGATGCCGATGGGTCCGGCTGCATAGATGATGCGGCCGTGGATCAGAAAGTCGCTCGCGAGCGAGAAGCCCTGGCCCTCGTGGCCAATCAACCGTGTCACCGGTATGCGGACGTTGTCGAAGTTCAGCTCGTACGGCGCGAAGGACGCCATCACCGGGATGCGGCTGAACGTGACGCCGGGGGTGCCCTTCTCCAGGATGAACGCCGAGATGCCCTGGCGTCCCTCGCCGGTGCGGGCGTAGACCACCCCCCAGTCGGCATCCGGGGCGTGCGAGATCCACATCTTCGAGCCGTTGAGTAGGTATTCACCGCCGTCGCGGGTTGCCTTGAGCTGGATTGCCCGCGCTGGATCGGAGCCACCGGAGGATTCGGTGATCGCCGTGTACGCCTTGGACATCGTGCCGTCGATGATCGGCTTGGCATAGGTCTCGAACTGCTCGGGCGAGGCCTTGAACATGATGTTGGGCGGGTTGCCACCGAACGCGCCGAGAGCTGGAAAGAACGCTCCCATGCGGCATTTCGCCGCCTCCTCCGCGACCACCACCTGACCCAGTACGCCGAGACCGGCACCGCCGTATTCTGCAGGGGTCTGCAGCGACCACAGTCCGAGCGCGCGGGCTCGTGCCTGCAGTTCGATGAGTTGCTCGCGGGGGAGTCCGACGGTGTCGTGATCCAGCTTCTCCTCGAGCGGATGCACGTGGGCGGCCATGAACCGCCGCACGGTGTCGCGGAGCATCACCAGCTCCTCCGGCAGCTCCCAGGCGCCGGTGACGTTGTCGATCACGCCGATTGCGTTGCTGCCGCCCGCAGGTCGCGGGCACTCTGCAGCTGCGGTTCGTGGTTCGCCTCGTACTGCTCGACCCACTCGTGCGGGAGTTTGTCCCAGGCCTCGCCGATGCGCAGTCGCTGTTCGGTGCTGAACACTTCCGCGGCGACGACGTCTCCGACGAAGATGGTGTTCTCGTCGTTGTCCAACGAACCGGTGATTCGGCACTCGACGTAGCTGTGGGCGTCGAGCAGGATCGGCGCCCCGGTGACACCGGGCTTCGTGCGCAACTTCCCGATCTTGTCGCCGTCGCGGCCCGAGCTTCCGCCGAGCGTCATCAGGATGTCCATCGAGGCTTCGACCTCGTCGGGGCCCGCGGACAGCATGTGCATGACGAAGATGCCCGAGTTGAGCAGCATGTCGTGCGATTTGTTGTACTTCGTCAAATTAACTGTGGCGCGGGGCAACTCCGGCACGATGCTTGCCGAGCCCGCCGACAGCGAGATCAGGCCGTTGCCAACGCCGCCGTCGATGGTGGTGACCGCCACGGGAAACGGCCGTAGGCCGGCCAGTACCTTGTCGGCGGCTGCGAGATCGATCGTCATTGGTGTCTCCTTTGGTTTAGCCCAGGGTGAATGGATCGCGGGTGTCACCGGACAGTTCGACCCACACGGCCTTGGTCTCGGTGAAGTCCTTCACGGCGTCGATGCCGTTCTCGCGACCGATGCCGCTGTAACCGATACCGCCGAACGGAACGTGCGGCGACACCACGCGATAGGCGTTGACCCACACCGTGCCTGCCCGCAGCTTGGCCGCCACCCGGTGGGCGCGGTGCACGTCCTTGGTCCAGACGGACGCCGCCAGTCCGAACTCGGTGGAGTTGGCCGAGGCGATGGCCTCCTCCTCGTCGGTGAACGTCATCACCGCCAGCACGGGTCCGAAGACCTCCTCGGCGACGGCCCGCATGGACGGGTCGACCCCGGTCAGCACCGTCGGCTTGACGAAGAACCCGCCGAGCTCGCCGTCGGGCTCGCCGCCGTAGGCGATGGTGGCGCCTTGCTCGCGGGCAGAGGCGAAGTGCGACAACACCTTGTCGTACTGCGGCTGATTCGACACCGGACCCATCTCGGTCGCCGGATCCTTCGGGTCACCGAGCTTGATGGTGGCCGCGCGGGCCACGATGCGCTTGACCAAGGGGTCGGCGACGCTCTCGTGGACCAACAATCGGGAGCCGGCCAGGCAGGTCTGGCCGGTCGCTGCGAACACACCCGCGATGATGCCGTTGGCCGCGGCGTCGAGGTCGGCGTCGGGGAACACCACCTGCGCGGACTTGCCGCCGAGTTCCAGTGAAAAGCGCGTCATGTTCTCGATGGCGGCCTTCCCCACGTGGATGCCGGTGGCCGTCGATCCGGTGAACGCGATCTTGTCGACGCCGGGATGCGAGGCCAGTGCGGCGCCCGTCTCGGGACCCCAGCCCGTGACGACGTTGATGACGCCCGGCGGAAAACCGGCCTCGTCGAAGAGCTTGGCGAACGCGAGCGTCGACGTGGGCGTGTGATCGCTTGGCTTGACCACGAACGTGCACCCCGCGGCCAGGCCGGCCGCGAGCTTCCAGGTCAGGAGGAGCAACGGTGAGTTCCACGGGGTGATCGCACCGACCACGCCCACCGGTTCGTGGCGGGTGTAGACGAAGTAGTTGGGCTTGTCGACGGGGACGACGTCGCCCTGCAGCTTGTCGGCGAGCCCGGCGTAGAAGAAGTAGTAGTCGGGCAATGCCCGCATCTGCCCGACCATCTCGCGGGTCAGCTTGCCGCCGTCGCGGACCTCGAGCTCGGCCAACTGCTCCGCCTCGCGGGCGATGATCTCGCCGAGGCGCCACAACAGCTTGCCTCGGGCGGTCGCCGTCAGTGCACCCCACGGCCCGTTCAACGCGGCACGGGCGGCGGTCACCGCACGGTCGATGTCGGCGGCGCCGCCATCGGGGACCCGCGCCCACGGTCGACCCGTGAACGGGTCGACGCTGTCATAGGTCAAACCCGATGCCGCGGAAGCGAATTCGCCACCGATCAGCAGGTCGAACTCGACGAGCCGTTCCGTCGCGGTGTCAGTCATGCGATCTCCTGCCTCTCGACGAGCAGACACAAAAGGCCCTCGAAGTGGGTGTGTCAGGGCCTTTCATGTCTGCTCGCGCTCATCTCGTGCGCGGCTTCTTCTTGTTGTTGAGCGAATCGGGCGTGGCGCCGGCGTTGCCAAGGTCGGTGTAGAACTTGCCGTGCCGGGCAGCGACACTGGGGGTCAGATCGCGCGCCTCCCACATCGCGCGCACGGTGCCTTGTACGCCGTTGGGTCGACGCGCCGCGATCTCCGTGGCGAGCTCGATTGCGCGCGCTCGTAATTGGTCGTCGGGAACGACCTCCGTCACGATGCCGATCCGCAGTGCGGTCTGCGCGGACATCCGTTCCTCGCTTCCCAGCAGAGCCCAGCGCATCACCTCGCCGTAGGGCAGGCCGAGGGCCAGCATGCCGATCGGCTCGAGCGCGGAGACGATGCCGGCGTTGGCATGTGGGTCGAAGAAGGTGGCGGTCTCGCTGCAGATCGAGAAGTCGCACTCGTTGACGAAGTACATGGCTCCACCGGCCACGATGCCGTGCAGTGCCGCGATCACCGGCTTCCACACCTTGTGGGCCTTCGGTCCCAGCAGCTCGCCGGGATCCTCCTGGTTGAAGATCGGCTTGTGCGTCCACCACGTGCCCTCGGTGACGTCGATGCCGGTGCAGAATGCCCGCTCGCCGTTGGCGCACAGCACCGCAACCCTGATGTCGTCGTCGTCGCGCACCCGCGCCCAGGCCGTGGCCAGGTCGGCCGCCATCTGCTCGGTGAAGCTGTTCAGCCTCTCGGGCCTGTTGAGCGCGATGGTCGCGACGTGGTCGGTGACGTCGAACTCGATGGTGCTCAGCTCGGTCTTTTCGGTCACGGGCGCTCCTCTGTCGATCCGGTGGGTACCGGCATCTTTGCATCCGCGTCGCTTACCTGGTGCACCTGGTTAGCTATCTCGCCCTTGAGGATCTTTCCGGCCGGGCCCAACGGGAACTCCCGCCAGTACACGAACCGACGCGGTTGCTTGTAGCCGGCGAGTTCCGCGCGGCACAGGGCGGTGAGCTCCTCGGTCAGGGCGGCCTGGTCGCTCACGTGGGATTTCGAAATGACCACCGCGACGGGAGTCTCGCCCCACTCCGAATCGGGAACCCCGACCACGGCCACCATGTCCACTCCGGGGTTCCCGGCGATCACTCGCTCGATCTCCGCGGGGTAGACATTGAACCCACCGGAGATGATGAGGTCGGTTCGACGCCCGGTGACGTGCAGGTAGCCATCGGCATCCAGATAGCCCAGATCGCCGCTGCGAAGACCGTCGGGCCGAAAGGCCTTTGCCGTCTGCTCGGGCAGGTTCCAGTAGCCGATCGAGTTGGCGGGGCTGACGATGACGATCTCGCCGACCTCTCCCGCCGGAAGTTCGGCGCCGTCGGCGCCCTCGTCGTTGGAGACGATGCGGATCGCGCACATCGGCGTCTCCTTGCCGCAGGACGTGCTGATCGACGTCCGACCGTCCACGATGTCGCGATGATCCTGCGGGGTGAGAATCGTTGCCTGCCCGCCACACTCGGTCAGACCGTAGCGCTGCTGCAGATCACAGCCAAGCAAGTCCATCGCCTTGCGGGCCAGGCCCGGGGGGACGGGGGCCGAGCCGTAGGAGATCCGCCGCAGGCTGGACATGTCGCGCGGCGGCCCGTCCTCCAGGATCGCGAGCGTCCGGTGCAGCATCGTCGGGATGAACGTGGTGAACGTGATCTTGCTTCGCTCGATCTCGTCGATCACCGCCTGCGGGTCGAAGCGCTGATGGATCACCATGGTCTGACCGAGGTACAGCCACGACACCGTGCGGACCATGCCGCCGGCGGTGAAGAACGGCGTGGTCGCGAGCATCACGTCCGAACGGCTGGCCTCGGTGACCAGGTTGGTGTCCGCGGCCTGGTACAGCAGTGCGCGATGGGTGTGCATGACGCCCTTGGCTCGACCGGTGGTGCCGCTGGTGTAGAGAATGACGGCGACATCATCGGGAGAGGGGCCGAGGGCGTCTACGTGAGGTGCGGGATCAGCCGCGGCCAAGGCGGTTTCGTACTCGGGTCCGATGGATAGGACCAGCGACAGGTCGTTCAGTTCGGCGCCGAACCTGTCGATGTGATCGACGTGGATGATCACTGCACTGGCTCCGCAGTCGTCCCGAACGTGAGAAACTTCGTCAGGCGCCAGTCGAATGTTGACGGGAACGGCGATCAGTCCGGCCTTGGCCAGACCGAAGGAGATCTCCGGCCATTCGATGCAGTTACGGGCGATCACCATCACCCGGTCACCGGCTGTCAGTCCCTGGCTGGTGAGTACGTTGGCCAGTCGGCGGGCCCGCTCGTCGACCTGACGCCAGGTGAGCACACGGTCGGCGTCGACGAGGGCCCGCTTGTCCGGATAGCGGCGCGCGTTGTTGGTGGCGATGTCTCCGATGAGCATCAGATCAGAAAGGCCAGGGTCTCGACCGGGCCGCCTGCATCGATCAGGTTCACGATCTTGCGGACCAGCCGTGGTCCATCCGGCGAGCGACGAATCGTGTGGGCGACACGTCCTGCCCAGAAGCGTTGGCGGATTCGGTATTCGAACAGTGCAAAGTTGGATTCGACCGTGACGAGGTCGTCGCCGTCGGCGATTACCTCGCTGTTGGACAGCACGCGACGCATCACCGACGGCGGAGTCTGGGAGTGCCGGTTGCCGGTGTTGAGCTGCGCCACCCGGCTCTTGATGCGTCGCCGATTGTCGTTGACGTACGCCAGCGTGGTCCGTGGGTCGTCGTCGGGGTGCATGGGGACGCGGTAGATCACTGCTTCGTCGTCGTCCCACAGCGACTCCCATTCGGAGTACCTGCCCTCGTCGGCCAGACGCGCCTCCAGATAGAGGAAGGACAGGATCTCGGCATCCGGCAACGGCCGCAGAAGTGCGCGAGTCTGGGGTTCGGCGTTGACGGTCATGCTGACACTTCCCCCGTCGCTGCGCTCGCCCCTGACTCTCCTGCGCCGACGACGGCCGCCCATTGCGAGTAGAAGCCACGCTGGGGCGTCTCGGCGCTCTTGTCCCTATTGATGATTCCGCTTGCGTCGGCGACGTCGCTCTCGACCCCGCGCGCCAGCATCAGCCACTCCGGCAGTTCGGCGGCGAGGCCCGCCTGGTTGCGCATGCCGATCTCACCGTCGTCGGCGATCAGGAACCCGGCCGGACCCATCGCCCCTTCGGAGCGTCGCAGCGTGCGCTCGTTGAGCTCGTCCTGGCCGGGAACCAGCACCGCCGTGGTGTAGGCGACGGTGCGGTCGGGGGCCTGTGGCTCGACGAACATCACGTTCATCTCGGCGAGGAAGAGATTCGGCCAGATGAGCGTGTGCGGTGGACCTACCACCATGGCATCGTGCGCCTGCTCGGGGCCGTAGGCGCTTTCGAGGTCGTCGACATAAGCGCCGAGCTTGGCCCGGGGGGTGCGGCCGTACCAGACGAATTCCTCGTCGAGCTTGCGGTACTCGTCGGAGTAGTCGATCTCCGAGTGACCGTTTCCGAGGTCGCGCACCAGGACGTCGACCTTGGTCGGTACGTGGGACACCTTGGCGGGCTTGATCGCGTCGTAGACCGAGGCGTGGGTGAACAGGGCGTGGTAGCCGTCGACGTTGTTCTCCACCACCATCTTCCAGTTGGCGTGGTGAAGGTGCTTCATCCAGTTGGCCCGCAGGTCGATCTTGCGGGTGGGGGAGAGGTTGAGCAGCCGGTCGATGGCCTTGGTCGCGTTGCCGAGGTGCTCGAGCAGCGAGCTGCCGTCCGGCGCGAGCGAGGCGAAGACGAAGCCGCCATAGCTGTCGACGCGCGGCGCCTCGGCCAGGCCGAGCTCGGCACGCACGGCGTTGAACGACTCGCCATAGCCTTCACGCATCGGAACACCCTGCAGCGCACCGGTATTGTTGAACGTCCAGCCGTGATAGGGGCACCGGAACGAGTTGGCGTTGCCCTTCTCGGCATTGCACAACTTGTTGGCGCGGTGGGTGCAGCGGTTGAGCACCACGCGCACCACGCCGTCCTTGCCGCGCACCACGACGACGGGGTCGTGGCCGATCACCCGGGTGAGGTAGTCACCGGGCTCGCTGACCTCGCTGTCGTGCGCGACATAGACCCAGCCGGTCTTGAAGATCGTAGACATCTCGCGACGGAAGATGTCCTCGGAGGTATACACGGAGCCGTGCACGCGGTCGGTCTTGATGACTTGGGTGACGTCGAAGTCATCGAGGGCAGAATCTGATTCGAGTGTTGTCACTCGTCCTCCAGGGAGTCGATGGCAGGTAGCAGGACGTCACCGAGGCGACGGAAGCCGATGTGCACCGACCCGCCGATGGCTGGTGCGGTGTGCGTGGGATGTGTGGTGGTCATCAGGACGCGGTGACCGCTGGTCAGTTCGACGTCGACCACCGGGTAGGGAGCCGTGGCGAGCACTAGTCCCGGCTCGCGGCGGTGCATCAGCGTCGCGCAATGCACGATTCCGCGTAGATCGACTGTGCGCCAATCTCGTTCGCCAACACCACAGCCGTCGCAGACTTCCTGATCGAGTTCGAGGGGTTGTGCGCACCGAGCGCAGAATGGTAGGGCGAGTGCACCGCGGGCCGCTGCCTCGTACAACGGCAGCAGCGGATCGCCTTCGGTCACCGGCGCCAATGAACCGTCGAGGAGCCAATCTGCGAGCTCGGTGCTGGTCATGCCGCCCGCTCCAATACCAGCGCCGCATGATGATCCAATCGCCCGCCAATGCCACCGACCAACGCCACGGAGGCACCGGGAACCTGGCGTTGTCCGCCTGCGCCGCGGAGTTGAACGACCGCTTCTGCCAGCGGTGTCATGCCCTGCAGGTAGAAGCCGGAGAGTTGGCCGCCGCCGGTGTTGGTGGGCAGCGTGCCACCGGGTCCGGTGTGTCCGTCGCGCACGAAGTCGCCCACGGGAACGTGTCCGGTGAGGCGGTATTCGTCGAGGAGTACCAAGGTGACGATCGAGAACGGGTCGTACAGCTCGGCGACGTGAAGGTCGGACCGCGACATCCCGGCTTGGGCGAGAGCGTCGTCTACTGCTCGGCCCCCGCCGCCGAACCACGACTCGGTGCCGGCGCGGCGGCGTCGCACCGGGTGCTCCCTTCCGATGCCGCGCACCCGAAGTCGACTGTGTCCGAGCGACGTCCGTCCCGTCATCACCACGGCAACCGCCCCGTTGACGGGTCGTGCGCAGTCGAGGAGGCGCAGAGGTTCGGCGATCATCGGGCTGGCGTCGTACCCG
This sequence comes from Mycolicibacterium sp., assembly GCF_016462545.1. Classification (GTDB taxonomy): domain Bacteria; phylum Actinomycetota; class Actinomycetes; order Mycobacteriales; family Mycobacteriaceae; genus Mycobacterium. The sequence goes on from NZ_JAEMTA010000001.1 coordinate 477,993, forward strand.
GCGTCGTCGAGTGGTTCGCGGTTGACGGCGTCGGGGTTGTCGCGGGCCCACGCCCGTGCCGTGGTGGCCACCGAGCGGAGCGCCTCGATACGGGTGCCCGTGACGTGCAGCCAACGCTGGGCCAGTAGCGCGTACGTCGGCACCGACCCGAGCAGGCCCGAAGCCCGCTCCAGTCCACGCAATCCGACGTTGCCGCCGCTCTGGGCATACGTGGAGCCGGCACCGCGACCCGTGACCAACGGTGCGTCGGCGAAGACGCACATGACCGTCGTCGCCTCCCCGGTCGCGATGGCATGCCGCGCCCGCTGAATCATGGCGATCGTCGTCGCGCCCTTGATCTCGACATGCTCGAGGAGGCGCAGATCGGCGAACCCGCCCTGCGCGGCGAAGCCGACCCCGAGCCGGTCGGGGCGTACGCCCTGGGATGAGCCGACGAGGAGACCGTCGACGTCCGCGCGCCCGATACCCGCATCGGCAAGTGCTGCCGTGCTGGCTTGCACTGCGAGTTCGAGTGCCGTCGCGCCGGGACGCAGTGACATCGCGGTCATCCCGAGACCGATCAGGTCTACCTCGGGGGTGCTCACGGGCCCTCCGGTGGTCGACGCTCGGCGCGATAATTGCCGACGCGCAACCATTCCTCGCGGTCCTCCGGCGTCGCCAACGTGAAACTCGACAACTCGAGGGGGCACAGGAAGACGTGCTCGCCGCCTTCGAGGTCTTCGACGAGCAGGCGGGGGCCGTTGCCGCTCGTGTCCAGCGACAACCGCACGGCTGCGAACTCGTTCACCAGTTCGGCGAGGACGCGGCGTCCGGCCGGAGTATTCACCTGCCCAGTTTTACCGCATACGACTGTCAGAATCAATGGCGCTGCATGTTCTCGTCGATCCGTGCGCGCGAGGTCGCCTGCGGGGTATGGACCTTCTCTACATGGGCACATATGGTCTATGTGACCATGGTTAGACGTTCGAATTTGCGATGGCAGAAGTCGACAGCGCTGTCAGAAATAGGAATTGAGAGGGCGAGATGACCCAGGCGCAGGTACCGGAGACGGAGGCGGCCGGAGCGGTGGTGGACACCATCAACTACCGCAGCATCTGGATGTACCTCAAGGAGCTGGACTTCCGTCAGGGGTACCTTGACGTTCCGGTCAACGGCGCGACCGTGCGCACGCGCTACGCAGAGGCGGGCAGTCCCGACAAGCCGCACGTGATCATGCTTCACGGCACGGGCGGACACTGGGAGACGTTCGCCCCCAACCTCGCCGCCCTGAGCAAGCACTTCCATTGCGTGGCGATCGACATGGTCGGCAACGGTTTCTCCGACAAGCCGGACTACGACTACGAGATCGCAATCTACGTCGAACACGTTCTCGGGGTGATGGACCACTTCGGCATGGCGTCGGCGAACCTGGTCGCCATGTCACTCGGGGCGTTCGTTGCGTCGGCTCTCTCCGTCGGCCATCCCGGTCGGGTGGACAGGGTGATCCTGATGTCGCCCGCCGGTCGGGAGTCCTCCGCGTCCAACATGGCGCGCATCCGCGCGGAACGCACCAAGGCGGTCAACGAACCGACGTGGGAATCGCTGCACGCGGTCTTCGCTCACCTGATCGCCGACGAGGCCAACCGGCTGCCGGACCTGATCGGTCTGCGCCAGGCGGTCTACCGGCGCGACGACACCCGCAACACGATCGATCATCTCTTGATCCTGCAGGACGAGAAGGTGCGCGACCGTAATCTCATTCCCGACGACGAGTGGCGTGGCATCACTGCGCCCGTGATGATCGTGGCCTCAGGCAGGGACCACGGTGTGTACCAGGACACCGCTCGCACCATCGCGGACCTCATTCCGAACTCGGAGGTCTTCGAGATGGCCGCGGTGCGGCATTGGCCGCACTTCGAGGACCCCGAGGCGTTCAACGCCGCAGCGGTGGAGTTCCTGACGCGATGAGCCGCCCCGGCGAGGATGATCTCGCGGACATCGCCGGCCGACTGTATGCGGCCGAGCAGAGCCGGACGCCGATCCGCCAGCTGTCCCTGGACTACCCCGAGATGACCATCGAGGACGCCTACGCGGTGCAGCGGGCGCTCGTCTCGCTGAAGGTAGCCGACGGTCGAAAGATCAAGGGCCGCAAGATCGGTCTGACGTCAAAGGTCATGCAGCGCGCGGTGTCGATCGACGAGCCTGACTACGGCGCGCTGTTCGACGACATGTTCGTCGAGGACGGTGGACGGGTGGCGCTGGGTCGCTTCATCCGTCCGCGCGTCGAGGTCGAATTGGCATTCGTGCTGGGCGAGGCGCTGGCGGGGCCCGACGTCACGCTGTTCGACGTCTTGCGGGCGACCGAGTTCGTCACTCCCGCGCTCGAGATACTGGACGCACGGGTGCAGATGTCGGACCCCGAGACAGGGCATCTGCGCACGATCGTCGACACCATCTCGGACAACGCCGCCAATGCGGGCCTGGTCCTGGGCGGGCGGGTGGTACGACCGCTCGACGTCGACCTGCGCTGGGTGGCTGCACTCCTGCTGCGCAACGGGGTCATCGAGGAGTCCGGGGTCGCGGCCGCCGTCCTCAATCATCCTGGCAACGGAGTGGCGTGGTTGGCCAATCGACTTGCCCCGCATGATGTCTCGTTGCAACCCGGTGAGGTCATTCTGTCGGGCTCGTTCACCAAACCGGTGTTCGCCGAACCCGGGGACGTGTTCGTCGCCGACTACGGTCCGCTGGGCAGCGTCTCCGTGGCTTTCGACCGGAGCCGCTCGGCCGGCGACATTGAACCGAGCCCTGCGTCATGACGAACCGGTGGACGCAGCGCATCGGCGCGGGGCAACCCCGCTTTGGCATGTGGCTGGCCTCCGGTAGCAGCTACGTCACCGAGGTCTGCGCGGGTTCCGGCATCGACTGGGTGCTGCTGGATCAGGAGCACGCGCCCAACGATCTGCGCACCACGCTCGAACAGTTGCAGGTCCTCGCCGGCTACCCAGACGTCGACGTGGTGGTGCGTCCACCCGTCGCCGACCCGGTGGTGATCAAACGACTTCTGGACATCGGTGCGCAGAACATCATCGTCCCGATGATCGACGGTCCCTCGGAGGCTTCGGCAGCGGTGGCGGCCACCCGCTATCCACCCGACGGCATCCGCGGCGTCGGCAGTGCGTTGGCCCGAGCATCGCGGTGGAACCGCATTTCTGACTATCTCGTCACCGCGGACGAGTCGGTGTCGCTGACCGTTCAGGTGGAGTCGCTGGCCGGGTTGGAGCGGTTGAGTGAGATCGCGGACGTCGACGGCGTGGACGCGGTGTTCATCGGACCCGCCGACCTGGCCGCGTCGATGGGCAAGCTTGGACAACCCGAGCACCCAGAAGTGGTGAGCACCATCGAGAATGCGCTCGCAATCATCGTGAACCACGGCAAGGGCGCCGGGATCAACGCGTTCAACGAGTCGATCGCGCGGCGCTATCTCCGCGCTGGCGCCAGCTTCGTCCTCGTCGGCGCCGACGTGGCAATCCTCGCGCGCGGCGCGGAGCAGCTTGTGGCCAAGTACCGCTAGACCTTTATTTCTGACGTTAATGTCACCTATAGTTGGGCATCATGGACCTGGACTTCACCACCGATCAACTCGAGTTCCGAGATCAGGTCCGCACGTGGCTCGACGAGAACAAGCCGACCGAACCGCGTCCCCGTGATGACGCGGGCATCCGCGAGTACGACCTCGCCTGGCAACGCACCCAGTCCGACGGGGGCTGGGCCGGCATCGCTTGGCCGACCGAGTACGGCGGCAAGGGCCTGACCCTTCTCCAACAACTGATCTGGTACGAGGAGTACGCCGCACGGGGATTCCCTGGCATCGACGCGTGCTTCGTCGGCAACTCGCACGCGGGCCCGACCCTGATGACCCGCGCCACCGATGCGCAGAAGACCTTCCATCTGCCGAAGATCCTTCGCGGCGAGGTGATCTGGTGTCAGGGCTTCTCCGAACCCGGCGCTGGCTCGGACCTTGCGGCGCTGCGCACCAAGGCGGTGGTCGACGGGGAACACCTGGTGGTCTCGGGCCAGAAGCTGTGGACCAGCTTCGCCACGGTCGCCGACTATCAGGAACTGCTGGTGCGCACCGACAACACCGGGAGCAAGCACAAGGGCATCACCTGGGTCATCTGTGACATGAACACCCCGGGCATCGACATCCGCCCGATCGAGACCATCGAGGGCGGCTCGGAGTTCTGCGAGGTGTTCTACGACGACGTCCGCATCCCGCTGTCCAACGTCGTCGGCGACGTCGGCGAGGGGTGGTCGGTCGCGATGGCCACACTGTCCTTCGAGCGTGGCACCGCCTTCACCGCCAATCAGGTGCGGCTCGCGAAGATCATCGAGGACTTGATCTCCTATGCTCGCGATCACGTCGGCCCGGACGGTCGTCGACCCGCCATCGCCGACGACGAGATCGCGCGGCGGCTGGCCAAGGCGCGGGCCTCGGTGGCGTCGCTTCGGGCCTTGACCTACACCAACATCTGCGAGGCCATGAAGACCGAAACCCCCGGTCCCCGTGGCTCGATCGTCAAGTTGCTCTACGCCGACCTGGCCAAGGAGATCGGCAAGCTGGCGATGGACATCCTGGGACCCGAGTCGGTCCGCCATTCCTCACGCTGGGACGTCGACGGCTGGGTTGGCTACTACTACTACAGCTTCTCCCAAGCCATCGGCGGTGGTACCTCGGAGATCCAACGCAACATCGTCGGGGAACGCGTGCTGGGGCTGCCCAGGTGAAAGGACTAGATCGTGGACCTGCTGCCAGGAACTGAGCAACTCGAACTCGTCTCGGCGGCAGGTGAATTCCTCGCCGAACGGATGCCGGTGGAACACATCCGCGCGGGCCGCGACGCGGACACGCTGGTGTCGGACGAGCTGTGGCGCGAGGTCGCCGAGATGGGCCTACTCACCCTGGGTCTCGACGAGGCCTCGGGAGGGTCGGGCCGTCCCATCGACGACGAGGTGCTGCTGTTCGTGGAGCTCGGCAGGCGATTGGCACCCGGCCCCTTCCTGGCGGGCACACTGGCTGCCAGAGTGGCTGCCGGCAGCGGCGATCTCGAGCTCGCCGAGCGCATCGGCGGCGGAGACGTCAAGGTGGCGCTCGCAGTGCTGCGCGGCGTTGGCGACGCCCGTCCGGTGAAGGGCACGTTCGACATCTTCGATCCCGCCGACGCATCACACGTGGTGATCGTGACCAGATACGGCGCCGCGCTCGTCGACGTCGACTCCTTCGGACCGCTGACACCGGTTCGGGCCGCGGATCCTGGCACCCGGATGGCCTCCGCGGCCGTCGAGTCGGCCGAACCGCTGCACTGGCTTCCGGCCGAGGACGAACCGATCTGGGCGCGCGCCATGGTGCTCTCGGCCGCCTTCCTGACCGGGTTGGCGTCGGCGGCGGCGGCCTCGGCGACCGAACACGCCAAGACCCGGGAACAGTTCGGCAAGCCGATCGGCGTGCACCAGGCGATAAAGCACACGTGCGTCGACATGGAGATCGCGGCCGAGGCCGCCCAAGCTCAGACGCTGTTCGCCGCCATCGCACTGGCGGACGACCGCGTCGACGCGCTGCTCCAAGTGCTATCGGCCGCGACGGTAGCGGGTGCCGCGGCCGTCGACAACGCCGCCGCGGGTATCCACGTCTTCGGCGGGATGGGCTACACCTACGAGAACGACATGCACCTGTATCTCAAACGTGCCCAGGTGTTTCGGCATCTCTTCGCCGAGCCGACCGAGGTGCTTGCCGAGCTGCTGGCGCAGGACCGCGCGCAGTGAGCGGCTCCGTCGCCATCGCAGGCGTCGCGCTGTCCGACGTCGGACGCGTCGACGACAAGGGCCCCTACGAGTTGATCGCGCAAGCCAGCCGACGTGCGCTGGCCGATGCGGGGCTGAACCCCGGCGACGTCGATGGGCTGGCCTCCACCGGTCAGGGCACGCTGCCCCCGGTCGACGTCGGTGAGTACCTCGGGCTGCGGCCGCGCTGGATCGACTCCACGGCCGTCGGCGGTGCATCGTGGGAGGTGATGGCCGCCCACGCGGTGGACGCGATCACCGCGGGACATGCCGACGTGGTGCTGCTGACGTACGGCTCGACCGCACGATCCGACCTGCGAAAGGGGCTGCGGGGCGCCAACATCAATTGGGGAGCGCGTGGGCCACTGCAGTGGGAGGCCCCCTACGGCCACACCCTGGTGTCCAAGTACGCGATGGCCGCGCGACGACACATGCACACCTACGGCACCACGATCGAGCAGCTGGCCGAGGTCGCCGTTTCGGCGAGGTTCAACGCAGCCGACAACCCGGAGGCCTACTACCGCGACCCGATCACCATCGACGACGTGCTCGACGGCCCGATGATCGCCGACCCGTTCACCAAGCTGCACTGCTGCATTCGCAGTGACGGCGGTGCGGCCGCCGTTCTCGTCAGCGCGGAGCGTGCACGGGACCTCAGGAGCCCGCCGGTGTGGGTGCTCGGCTCCGGCGAGACCACCTCGCACATGCTGACCTCGCAGTGGGACGACCTGACCGTCGGTCCGGCGTCCGTCAGCGGGCCCTTGGCCTTCGCCCGCGCGGGACTGTCGCCGTCGGACGTGGACGTCGCCGAGATCTACGACGCGTTCACCTACATGCTGCTGCTCACCATGGAGGACCTCGGCTTCTGCCCCAAGGGGGAGGGCGGTGCGTTCGTCGAGAAGGGGACGCTGCGACTCGGCGGCGAGCTGCCCACCAACACCGACGGCGGTGGGCTGTCCGCGTGTCATCCGGGACAGCGTGGGCTGTTCCTCCTCGTGGAGGCGGCCCGGCAGCTGCGGGGCGAATGTGGGCCACGGCAGGTGCCCGACGCGCGTATCGCCTGCGTCAGCGGCACCGGCGGATGGTTCTGCTCAAGCGCCACGATGCTGCTCGGGGCGGAGGAGCCCTAGATGGCCCACGCACCGCTCGCCTCGGCCGCCACCAACACGCGTGAGCTCCTCGAGGCCGCGGCCGCCACCCACGGCGACCGCGAGGCCTACGTCGAGCCGGGGGCGCGAATCACCTTCGCCGACTGGATCCCCCGGGCCCGTGGCGTAGCAGCGCAATTCGCCGACCTCGGCGTGGTCAAGGGCGACGTAGTCGCGCTGTGGCTACCGTCGGGCATCGAGTACGCCACGTGCTACGCGGCGGCGGCGATGATCGGCGCGATCACCACCGGGCTGAACCCGCGGCTCGGGCGCCGCGAGATCGCCTCCATCCTGGCGCAGGCCGACCCCGTGCTGATCGTCGCCGACGAGCGACTGGGTCCGTTGCCACCAGGTCCATCGACCGTGTTGCGACGAGAGGACCTGAGGACGTCGGGTGGGGAACTGCCACCGGTCGAGCTGACTCGTCGGGATCCGGTTGCGCTGATCTTCACCAGCGGTACGACGGGAACGCCGAAGGGCGCGGTGTTCGACGCCGACCGTCTCGCTGCGGGTGGTGCGGCGTCGGGTGTCATGAGCGCGCCCTACGACCGCCGCCTCACCTCGACGCCGTTCGCGCACGCCGGCTACATGTTCAAGCTGTGGGACCAATTGATGTGGGGGAGTGCGCTGATCATTCCGCCCACGCCGTGGTCGGCCGACGGCATGTTCGACGTCCTCCGCGAGGAGCGGATCACGGTGGCCGGAGCCGTGCCGACCCAGTGGGCCAAGCTCCTCGAGGTCGACGGGGTGAGCCCGGAGGCATTGCCGCACTTGCGGATCGGTGTGGTGGCCACGGCGCCCGCGTCGCCCGCCCTGGTCCGTGGGGTGGCCGAGCGGATCGGCGTGCCGCTGGTGGTGAGGTATGCGATGACGGAGTGCCCGACCATCAGCGGCACCGAGCCCGGTGATTCCACAGAGGTTCAGTTCCGCACCGTCGGTCGACCGGCAGCCGGGATGGAGGTGCGCATCGCGCACGACGGTGTCGTCGAAGTGAGCGGCCCCTGCGTGATGCGCGGGTACTGGCGCAATCCGGAGCTCACCGTCGAGGTGCTGCGCGACGGCTGGTTTCGTACCGGTGACGTCGGAGTGCTTGGTGACGACGGCAATCTCACGCTGGTCGGGCGTCGCGGTGACATGTACATCCGCGGCGGCTACAACGTGCACCCCGGCGAGGTGGAACGGGTGCTGCTAGAGCACGCCGGGGTCGAACAGGTTGCGGTGGTGGGCCGTCCGGCTCCGGTGATCGGGGAGATCGGCGTGGCGTGCGTGGTGCCCGTCGATCCGGGCGACCCGCCGACGTTGGCCGAGCTGCGTGGTCACGTGGCCTCGGAGCTGGCCGACTACAAGGCGCCCGATGAACTGCTGATCGTGGGCGAGATGCCGCTGACGGCGATGCTCAAGCCGGATCGAACAGCGCTAGATCAGCTAATCACGATGCAGGACAATGACATTCAACGTCGACAACCAGCAGGATGAGAGGAATGACACCATGGGACGACACGACGGACGAGTAGCTTTCATCACCGGCGCGGCGCGGGGGCAGGGGCGCGCCCACGCGATCCGGCTGGCATCGGAGGGTGCCGACATCGTCGCGGTGGACATCTGCCGGGACATCGACTCGATGGACTACCCCAACGCGACACCCGACGATTTCGACGAGACCATCAAGGGCGTAGAGAACGAGGGCAGGCGCATCATCGCGCATCAGGCCGACGTCCGCGACGCCGGTGCGTTGCGCCAGGCCGTCGAGGAGGGCGTCCGTGAATTCGGCCGCCTCGACATCGTGATCGCCAACGCCGGCATCATCCGACTCGGAGGCGAGGGCGACCGGGAGCAGATCTTCCGCGACATCATCGACGTCAACCTGGTCGGGGTGTGGAACACCGTCGAGGCTGCGGCACCTGCGCTCATCGACGGCGGCCGTGGCGGATCGATCGTGCTCACCAGCTCCAGCGCGGGCCTCAAGGGCACCGGAACCGATCGTGCCGGTGGCCAGGCCTACACGGCGGCCAAGCGCGGACTGGTCGGCCTGATGCAGGTGTGGGCGAATGAGTTCGCGCAGCATTGGATTCGGGTCAACACGATCCACCCGACGGGTGTGGCGACCGGCATGGTGATGAACGAGACCATGGGCAAGCTGATGGCGTCGGGTGACGTCGCGATCTCGGCGATGCAGAACGCGCTGCCCATCCAGGTGCTGATGCCTGAGGACATCGCCGGCGCGGTGGCGTGGCTCGTCTCGGACGAGGCGAAGTTCATCACCGGTGTGGCGTGGCCGCTGGATGCCGGCTTCGCGGTGCGCTGATGGATCTGGGTTTGGCTGGTGCTGCCGTGTGCGTGCAAGGCGGCAGCAAGGGCATGGGCCGTGCGGCGGCGGAGTGCTTCGCCGCCGACGGCGCCCGCGTCGCCATCATGGCGCGCGGGCGGGAGGCCCTCGACGAGACGGTGACGCGCCTGCGCGAACTCGGCAGCCCGGACGCCGTGGGGATCGCCGTCGACGCCGCCGACGGCGCCAGCATCATCGACGGCTTCGCCGAGATCGGGGCGCGGTGGGGCGAGCTGAACTCGCTGGTGTGTGCCGTGGGCCCGGACGTCTCACAGCTGCCGTGGGATCAGGTGTCCGACGCACAGTTTCAGGATGCCTTCACGATCGGTGCGCTGAGCGCCGTCCGCTCGGCGCGGGCTGCACTACCGCTGCTACGGGCGGCGGGCTGGGCTCGGATCGTCAACCTGGCCGCCATGTCGTCACGCAGCCAGGGGTTCGGGCTGATCGAGTACACCGCGGCGAAGGCGGCGTTGGTATCCATCACCAAGAACCTCTCGCTGGAACTGGCCGCCGACGGAATCCTGGCCAACACCGTGTCGCCCGGCACCTACGTATCCGACCAGATGGTGCGACACATCGAGACACTGCCCGCGGATGCCGGGGTCAGCGCCGACGATCCGACTTCGGTGATGCGCTACATCTCCGAGTTCTTCGGAGTACGAGCCGATCTCGGCCGGGCGGGTATTCCATCCGACATCGGGCCGGTGATCTGCTTCCTCGCCTCGGCGCGCAATACCTACACCACGGGGGCCAACGTCAACGTCGATGGCGGATCCAACTTCTTCGCCTAGATCCGGGTCATGGTTGGTCGGGCCGCAGCGCGATGAACAGTCCCTCGGCTTCGGCGCACAGGGTGTCGCCGTCGGTGAGTTCGGCCCGGAGAACTCTCTTGCGGCCCTTCTCGCTGACGAACCAGCCTCGCACCTCGAGTTCTGTGTCGATGGGCGTGATCGAGCGGTAATCGGTGTGCAGGTAGGCCGTTCGCGACGGTTCGCGATCCGCGGAGTTCGCGAGTTGGCCCAGAACCTCGTCGAATAGCAGTGGGATGGCACCACCGTGCGCGGCGCCCCCACCGCCGAGGAAGTACCGACCGAATCGAACGGTGCCGTGCACGCTGTCGCGATTGCCCGCGGTTGCGGCGAAACTGGGCGCCATGGTCTGCCCGTGGCCGGGTACGTCCATGTGACGTGCCCAGAGTTGGTGGCGCTCCGAGACGGCCAGTGGGGCCAGCCGAGTCGTCCACGCCTCGAGGTCTCTTGCCAGGTCCACCGTCGTCGCGGAATCCGGCGCGGCGGCGGCGATTCCGTCGAGGAAGGTCCGCAGCGCGGCGATCATGCCGCTGTACTCGGTGCCTCCGTCTGAGTTGTTCAGATTCGGTCCGTGCCAGGCCCGTACCGGTGGGAATCCACCCCGCGGTAGTGAATCGTCGCTCACGGAGCAGCCCATATGATCATGGACGAAGACTAATGCATTGACATTAAACTAGGGCGCTGCAATGCTGACGTGGTCTGAGTCACAGCACGTCAGTCGAGCTCTGCGGGACACGCGAGAGGGAGCAATATGCCGGAAGCGGGTGCGGTGTCGGACGGTCCACTCGCCGGTCTCTTGGTCGTCGATCTCTCGACGACCCTCCCGGGTGCACAAGCGACGCAGTTCCTCGCCGACTGCGGCGCCGAGGTGATCATGGTCGAGCCACCCGATGGCAGTCCGCTGCGCGCACTCCCGAGCTGGCCGGCCCTGCTCAGGGGCAAGCGCAGCGTCACGCTCGACGTCCACGACGGCGCCGACCTGGAGCGGCTGAGGGCGCTGCTGCGCCGCGCCGATGTCATGGTCACCACGATGCGGCCCACTGCCGCCGAGCGCATCGGCCTCACCCCCGAGGTGCTCTCGGCGGCCTATCCGCGCCTCGTGGTGGCATCGATCACCGGTTGGGGTTCGACCGGACCGTTCCGTGACTACAAGGGCTGGGAGGCGTTGGTCATGGCCAAGACCGGCGTCATGCACGAGAAGCGCGGACTCGCGCGCCGACCCGGACCGGCCTACATCGCGTTCGCGTACGCATCGTGGGGAGCGGCGCACGCGGCCGTGCAAGGAATCCTGGCTGCCGTCCTCGAACGAGACGCCAGCGGGCGTGGTCAGGTCGTCGAGACCAACCTCGTGACGGGCGTCGGGTCGATGGATCCGTACAACTGGTTCTACGAGATGGTGCTCGAGCGCTATCCCGGCGCCTTCGAACCGATGGATGCCGCGTATGACGATCTGGGTCGGCCGCAGGCGTACCTGATCTACGCCCTCCTGGTGTGCCCGACGAAGGACGGCCACTGGCTGCAGTTCGCGCAGGTATCGCCGAAGTTGATCGCGGCCTGGCTCACGGAGCTGGATCTGCTTGGTGAGCTTGCCGATCCGAAGTGGCAGGGATTCCCGACGTTGCCGACGGCCGAACTCCGCGCCGAATGGTGGGACATGATGATCGCGCGGGTGGGAGCTCGCACCCTCGCCGAATGGCAACAGGCGATGGCGGAGAACCTGGACCTCAGCGGCGAGTTGTTCCGAACCCCCGAGGACTCCCTCGATCACCCACAGACCCTGCACGAAGGCCGGTCGGTGATCGTCGTCGATCCTGACCTCGGACCGGTCCGGCAGCCGTCGACGCTCATTCACGCCGACGGCGCGCCGCTGACCGAGTTGCGTTCGGCCCCCCGACTCGGTGAGGCCGACTCACTGTTGTCGGTCGACGATCACCCGGCAGCCGCCGCCGGGGAACCCACGTCAGACGATCCGCCGCTGACCGGTGTGACGGTGCTCGAGTTCGGCAGCATGTTCGCCGGGCCGTACGGCGCCACGCTGCTGACCGATCTCGGCGCCCGGGTGATCAAGGTCGAGCCGCTGGAGGGCGACAACATCCGCAACCTCGTCGCCTTTCCCGAGGCGGGTGGTGCAAAGGTGTTGCAGGGCAAGGAGAGTGTCGCCATCGACTTCACCAGGCCCGAGGGGCTCGAATTGGTCTACGAACTCGCCAAGCGGAGCGACGTCGTCCTGCAATGCTTCCGCGGCAGGGCAGCCGAGCGGGCCGGCATCGACGAAGCGTCACTCAAGGCGGTGAACCCCGACCTGGCGTTCGTCACGACCTCGGGCTATGGCGTAGACGGACCGTTCGCGCATCGCGCCGCCTACGCGCCGTCAGTCGGCGCGGCATCCGGTCTGGCATTCGTCGACAGTCACGACTCGGGTTCTCCTCCAACGGATCTGGACGATCTCCATCGGCGAGCGGTTCAACTCCACGCGGGCGGTGCCGTTCCGGCGGTCCAGTCCGACGGCCTCGCCGCCCACGGCGTCGGCTCGGCCCTGATGGTGGCCCTGTATGCCCGGCGCCACGGTCGAGCGTTGGTGGGCGTGACCACCTCGATGCTGGGCACGGTGCAGCAAGCGATGATGCCCTACAACGCGAGCTACGCCTCGCGTCCTGCGACGAAGGCCGGCGACGACGACTTCTTCGGCATGAACGCGCTCTACCGGATGTACCGGGCGGCCGACGGCTACGTGTTCCTCGCCGCCCCGCTGCCCCACGAATGGCCCGCGCTGGTGAAGGCCACCTCGCCCTACGTCGACCTGCAGGCGGACGAGCGCTTCGCCGACGCCGACTCCCGTGCGCAGCACGATGATGCCTTGATCGCCGCCCTCACACCGGTATTCGCCACCAAGACCAAGCTGGAGTGGGAGCACGAACTGACCGCCCAGGACGTGGGTTGCGTCGAGGTGGTCGAAGCCAACTCGGAGCTGGTGTTGCAGACCGACCCGTATTACGAGGCGGGCTACGCCGTCGACGCGGTCAGTCCGATCTTCGAGGAGCACCGCCGACTCGCGCCGCTGTGCCGCTTTTCCCGATCGCGGACGAAGGCGGACGCGGGCTGCACGGTCGGCCAGCACACCGATGCGGTGCTGCGCGAGATCGGGCTGGACGAGGCTAAGATCGCCGACCTGCGGGCCAAGGAGATCGTCGGCGGCAGCTAGTCGTCCAATTCGGTTATCAGCGCCCGGGTTTCGTAGGAGACCGGTGCGGTCAACATCCCGACCCACGTGTCGACGTAGTTGTGCAATTGGGCTTCGCCGAGTCCGTGCCCGGAGCGGGCCGCGGCTGCCAACACGCTGATCAGGCTGATGTAGAGCTGAAACGTGCGGCCCCGTCGAATCCGCTCGGGCAGGTCCTGCAGGGCGGCGTCGACCAGTTCCTCGAGCTTCTCCTGCGTCCAGTCGTCGTCGAGGTGGTCGGGCCAGTAGTCGCTGCGCGCCCGCGGATCCTCGCTGAGCCGCGCCAGGAACGGCGCGAACATCTCACCGGCCGCGATGCTGTTGGCAAGCGGACGCACCAGCAGCCAGACCACGGAGCGGGGGTCGGCCTCCTTGCCCTGCTCGCGCATTTGCTCGAGCATTTCCCGACGATCGGTTCCGAGAGAGCTCTGTCGGTACGAGATCAGCGCGCGGATCAGCCCGTCGCGAGAACCGAAGTGGTATCGAATGACCGACGTGTTCGACTGACCGGCGGCCTGTTGAATCTCCCGCAGCGTCACGGCCTCGATGCCGCGGGTGGCGAACAGTCGCTCGGCGACCTCCATCAGCATCACCCGGGTCGATTCCCCCGAGGCATTGCGTCGTCGAGAGCCGACCGACGATCCGGTCTCGAGTTCCGTCATCGCGCCCCTTCCATCGCCGACCATTGTCACTCAAAGCAATAATAATGCGATCTCATTAGAAAATGTGGACTTCGACGATCCGGACTGGCATCATCGACTCATCAACCCGGACCCTGGAGGACTGATGAGCATGATCTGGACCAACTCGGGGGACTCCCACTTCCTCGAGCCGGAGGACCTATGGCAGTCCCGGCTGCCGAGGGCGCTGGCCGAGCTGACTCCGCGCGCGGAGAAGGATCCCGACGGGGAGTACGAGACGGTTTCGGTGGATGGGCAGATCTTTCGCCGCAAGTTGCCATCCTCGGCATTGGTGGCCTTCGCCGAGCTGAGTTCCAAGCCGCAGGGGATTCGCGATGCGAAGGCCCGGCTCGGAGACCTCGACAAGGAAGGGGTCTGGGGTGAGGTCATCTTCCCGTCGCTGGGCATGTGGGGCTCGACCTTCCGGACTCCGGAACTACTCAAGGCGTGCATGCGGGCCAGCAATGAGTGGGCGCTGGAGGAGATCGTCGCGGTGTCGCCGCGCTACGTGGTGACCGCGCAGGTCTCGACGTTGGTCGTCGAGGATGCCGTCGAGGAGTTGCAGTGGGCGGCGGGGCAGGGTTTCAAGGCCGTCTTCCTGCCGACCACCCCGCACCCGAGCGCACCGGACTGGCACCGCAAGGAATGGGAACCGTTCTGGGCGGCCGCCGAGGAGGCCGGCATGGTGATCGCCTTCCACATCGGCACCGACCCGGTCGACGTGACGGCGGGCAACAGTGTGACCGGTGGCGCAGGTCAGATCTATCGCGGACCGGGTGGCGCGATCATGAACTACGCGGAGACGACGTTCTCCGGGCAGCGTGCGGCGATGAAGATGGTGGCCTCCGGTGCGCTGGACCGCCACCCCAAGCTGAGAGTGCTGATCTCCGAGGGCGGTGCGACGTGGGTGCCGTTCCTGGGTGACCGGCTGTTGGAGGGGTATCGCCAGCACCACATGGCGGTGCGGCCGAAGCTCGAACGCAACCCGAAGGAGATCCTGTTCAGTCAGGTCTACGCATCGTTCCAACACGATGAGACCGCAGTCGCCGCCTACGAGCACATGGGCTACCGCAACGTGATGTTCGGCAGCGACTACCCGCACATGGAGGGCACGTTCGGCCACACGCAGGACACCCTCAAGGGGCTCTTCGATGGCGTCAGCGACGAGACCCGGCTGCGCATCACGCAGGGGACCTTCTATGAACTCTTCCCCGACGTTCCGCCCGTCCCGGTCGAGAGCTTCTGAGCGCGTGGCCAATACAGCGGGTCTACGCGATGTCGCCATCGTCGGCATCGGTGCTACTCCCTACTACAAGCGCGGCGGATCCCTACCGCAGTCGATCACCGAGTTGGCCGGCGATGCCATCATCGCGGCCTGCGAGGATGCCGGCCTTTCGGTCACCGAGATCGACGGCTTCGCCTTCTACTCGGGCGCCAGCGCCGGTTACACCGAAAAGATGGACACCGCCGACTTCATGGAAACCCTGGGGATTCCCGAGGTTCGGTTCACGGCTGCCCTGACGTCGGGTGGTGGTGGCTCGGCGGGCGCAATCGGCTTGGCCCGGGCGGCGATCGTCGCGGGGGATGCGTCGGTGGTGGTGACCGTGATGGCGCTCCAGCAATCCAAACAGCGCCTGGGTTCGGTGTTCTCGGCGATGGACCCCGACCCGATCAACTCGTTCCTGCAGCCCTCTGGCCTGGCTGGGCCGGGGCAGCTGATGTCCGTGCTGGCCCGGCGGCACATGCACCTCTATGGCACTCGTCGCGAGGCTTTCGCCGAGATTGCGCTCTCGACGCGGAAGAACGCGCTGAATCGACCGAAGGCCATGCACCGCACGCCGCTGACGCTGGAGGACTACTTCAATGCCAGGATGATCGCAGAACCGTTGTGTCTCTATGACTTCTGTCAGGAGACCGACGGTGCGGTGGCGGTGATCACCACCAGCGCCGAGCGTGCCAAGGACCTCAAGCAGCCGCCGGTTCCGGTGGTCGCCGCCGCGCACGGTGGGGTCAAGGACTGGGGTAGGGCGTTCGCGTGGATGGGCATGCCCGACGAGTTCTTCGCCTCCTCGGGCAACGAACCGATTGCCAAACGGCTCTACGAGCAGGCCGGGATCGGGTCGGGCGACATCGACGTGGCGCTGCTCTATGACCACTTCTCGCCGATGGTGTTGATGCAGTTGGAGGACTACGGGTTCTGCGACAAGGGCGAAGGCGGGGCGTTCGTCGAGAGCGGAGCCATCCGCTTCGATGGCGGTTCGATCCCGGTCAACACCCACGGCGGTCAACTGTCGGAGGCCTACGTCATCGGCATGACCCACATCATGGAAGGAGTCGAGCAGATGCGCGGCACCGCCATCAATCAGGTCCCCAACGCCGAGCTCGCTCTCGTCACCGGAGGGCCGGCGAGTCTGCCGGTGAGCGGGCTGATCTTGGGACGGGCCGCGTGAGCACCTCAGCGGTCACCCTGGCAACCGTCATCCCCGGCGAGCACGTCCGGATCGCGGTCAACAAGGACACCGAGCCGTTCTGGGTCGCTGCGAAGGAACGTCGGCTGGTGGCGCCGCAGTGCGCCGAGTGCATGACCTTCCGACTGCCGCCGACGCCGTTCTGTCCCAATTGCCGCTCCAAACAGGTGAATTGGATCGAGCTCAGCGGAAGTGCGACCGTCTACAGCTTCGCGGTCGTGCACGGCTTTCCGGGCATGCCGGACCTCGTCCTGGTCTCGGCGGTGCTGGACCTGCCCGACGCGCCGGGAGCGCGGCTGGTCTCCAACGTCGTCGACGTCGATCCAGCGGATGTCACGATCGGGATGTCCGTGCGCGTGGACTTCTCACCGATTACCGACGGATGGCTGCTGCCGGTCTTCCGGGTCGAGGAGTAATACGGACATGTCCGACGACAGTGCCCTGCACGAGAAGCCGCTGGAATTCCTCACCAGCATCGCCAACAGCGGCGGATCCTGCGATGGTCAGTCGATCCTCCCCGTCAACGGGCATTACCGCTGCTCGTGCACGTGCGGCGAATGGGACGTTGAGGTCGACGATGCGCAGGATGGCCTGCGGCAGGCTCGGATTCACACTGGAAGTGCGGCGGACTAGGCCACGCCGTTCACTTCGAGAGCGGATCCCGCGGGAGGCCGAGCAGACGTTCGGCAATGGTGTTGCGCATGATCTCCGACGTCCCGCCCGCGATCGTCAGGCACCGCGCGTACAGGTAGGCCGCCGTCACCTCGGGCGCATGCCCGACCACGGCGGCGGAGCCCGCCAGCTCCATCGCGAGTTCCGTGAGGTGTTGCGAGCTCTCGGCGGTCAACAGCTTGGTGACGTTGGCTTCGGGGCCCGCTTCGGCGCCGACTATCGCGCGGGTGGCCTGTCTCTTGTTCAGGAGGCGAAGGGTGTGTGTCTCGGCGATCACCTCACCGACACGGCGCGACCAACTCGTAGCCACTGCGGTTGGTGCGCAATCGAGTAGCTTGACCAGATCGTCGGAGCTGATTCCCGTTGCGCCGGAGCCACCGCCGATGGATACGCGCTCGTTGCCCAGCGTGGCGCGAGCCACGAGCCATCCGCGACCCTCCTCTCCCACCACGTCAGCGTCGGGAACGAAGACGTCGTCGAAGAAGACCTCGTTGAACAAGGCGTCACCGGTGATCTCGCGCAACGGTGTGATGGTCACGCCAGGTGAGCTCAGATCGATGGCCATCATGGTCACCGCGGAGTGCTTCGGCGCATTGGGGTCGGTGCGCACCGTGGCGAGCCCCCACTGGCATTCTTGGGCGAGACTGGTCCAGACCTTCTGGCCCGTCACGCGCCAGCCGCCGTCTACCCGCGTTGCCGATGTGCGGACGGCGGCGGCATCCGAACCTGCGCCCGGCTCGGAGAACAGTTGGCACCAGTTGACCTTGCCGTGCAGGACGTCGTCGACCCAGCGCTGACGCTGGTCGTCCGTGCCGGCCTGGGCGATGGTCAGCATCACCCAACCGGTGATGCCCATCTCGGGAAGTTCGACGTCGGCGAACTCCTCTTCGATCACCAACTGCTCGATGACGTCGGCCTGCCGTCCCCACGGCTTGGGCCAATGGGGGACCAGGTATCCGGCGTCCGCCAGGAAGTCGCGTCGAGCGTCGACGGGAAGCGTGCCTACTTCGGCCACCACTGCCCTCGCCTGCGTACGGTAGTCCTCGGCCTGCTCGGGCAAGGTGAACGAGGCGCCGTGGGCCAGGCCGCTGCGCTGCGCGTCGACGACGTCGAGCAGCGGGTCGGCACCGTCTGCGGTGAGCGCGGCCATGGTACGAGCCCGCCGCAGGTACAGGTGTGCATCGTGCTCCCAGGTGTAGCCGACGCCGCCGTGAAGTTGAATGTTCCTCTGCGCGTTGAAGACCTGCGTGCGAATGGCATGCGACGCGGCGACTGCGGCAGCGAACCAGGCGCTGTCCAGTTCGTCGGAGCGGGCGGCGTCCCAGGTTGCCGCGGTGGTCTGTTCGGCGTTGATCAGCATGTCCGCGAGGTGATGCTTGACCGCTTGAAACGTGCCGATGGTGCGACCGAACTGCTCGCGGACCTTCGCGTACTCGTTCGCCATGTCCAGGCAAGCCCAGCTGGTACCGACCGCTTCGGCGGATGTCAGGATGCGCCACACCGTCAGGGCGTGATGGGACGCACCCCGCAGCACCCGCTGCTCATCGAGGACTACGTCATTCAGTGCCACGGTGCCCACGCTGCGGGTGGTGTCGAGGCCCGTCAGCGAAGTAACCGTGACGCCGTCGGCCTTGGCATCGACCACGACCACGTCGTTGCCGGCGACGATCACCAGAACGTCGGCGTCGGGGGCGCCAAGAACGGCGGGGATCTCACCGCTGACGACCAGGTTCGAACCGACCACGACGTTGCCTGCGAGGCCGAGCGCGCCGACGATGCTGCCATCGGCCAGCTCGGGAAGCAGCAGTGAACGCAGGGAGTCATCGCCGCAGCGGTTTAGGAGCAGTGAGGCGGCGACGGTGGGCAGGAAGGGACCGGGGCACAACTCGCGGCCCTGGGCCTCGAGGACGATGGCGAGTTCTTCGACGTCGAAACCCGATCCGCCGAAGCGTTCATCGATCGCGAGGCCGTGCCAGCCCAGTTCGGCGGCTGCCGACCAGACGTCGGCGGGGTGCGTCGATCCGCCGTCGAGGGTGGCGCGCGCCGCGGCCCTGCTCCTGACCCGTGTGAGAGTGCCGATCACCGTATCGGCGAATTCGTGGTGTTCGGAGGTGATGGCCAGAGCGGACTTACTCACTGGGCGTGCTCATTTCGTGGTTCGACCGTTTACGACATAGCGTCGAATCATGGCGAGCTCGGTGCTGCGGTCGACGGCGGGCCAGCACAGCAGCGACAGGGTCACGCGCGTGATCAGTTCGCAGCCGACGTGATCGTGGGGATCCAAGCCGGCCAAACTGGCTGCAACGGCATTGAATCTGGTGATGAGCGCACTGTTGGCGCTCTGGCCGGTGGCCGCGCCGGTGAGCAGCGCCGCCGAGACGGCATCGGCGCGAATGGTGTCGAGGGACGCGACGATCGTGTGGGCAACGCGCTCGTCACCGTCGAGGTGTTCCACGGCACGCGCGACTGCCGCGGTGATTCGGTCGGTGGCGTGGTCGAGCACGGCGTCGCGAAGGTCGTCCTTTCCGCCTACCCGCCGGTAGACGGTCGCGCGTGAGCAGCCAGCCCGCACCGCGACGTCCTCCATGCTCAAGCCGTCGAGGCCGCGATCGGCGACCGCCTGGGTCGCCGCCGTCACGATCTGCTCGACGATCCTGGCGTGGACGGAGCCCTGCGGTTCATTTCTCAGCATGATCAGTGGGGGGTCTGGGCGACCTGACTCGTCGCGAACGTGTGCCATCTGCATGTCGCGCCCCTATCCATGTCGCCCACGCGAGCCTATCAAAGTCGCTATATAGTTAGCGATATTACACTGAGTCGTCGGGTTGGCTAAGAGGCGCGGCATCCGAGTGCTCGTGGGATGGAGCCTGCGGGTCTGCGGCAGGAAAGACGCCGCCGATACGGCCCTCTTCGATGATCGGAGCGAGCAGCGCCTTATGCGTCGCCTCGAATCTATCGATCTCCTGGCGATAGCCGCGGGTGCGTTGCACCTCCTCGGAGTAGAAGGTCAGCACGCGGCGCTTGCGGCGTGGATCCGAGAGCAGCGCGAACAACCCATCGACCCAGAGGGTGAGCGCGTCGACGGGACCGTCCTCAGTCCGGTATTGGCGAGGATCTCGGTCACTGACAGCGCCGTTCCGCCGTTCTTGTCCAGGCTGCGGTAGGCCTCGGCCAGGATCTGCTCGCGCTCGGCCGCTCGGCCGCTCGATCGGTCACGCCCACACGCCTTCGGACTCTGCGATCCGAAGAAACCAACTCACCCGACACGGCGGTCAGACATCGACGATGACGCCGTGTCTGCGCAGGGTGGCCAGTTCGGCCTCGCCGTAACCGAACTCGGTGAGTACCGCGGTGGTGTGCTGCCCGGCGGAGCAGCCGCCACGCGGGTCGGTATCCGAGCGGGACAGCTTGGTCGACGGGCCCAGCCGGAGGTGTTGGTCGAAGATCGGGCTGGTCGCCTCCACGGTGTACTCGGCGACGAGTTCGTCGACGCACTGAAGCTGGCGGCTGGGT
The DNA here is from genome assembly GCF_016462545.1 of Mycolicibacterium sp. Classification (GTDB taxonomy): domain Bacteria; phylum Actinomycetota; class Actinomycetes; order Mycobacteriales; family Mycobacteriaceae; genus Mycobacterium. The sequence continues at coordinate 498,646 of NZ_JAEMTA010000001.1, forward strand.
GCCTCCATGTGCACCGCGACGCACCCCACGTCACTTCTGGTGAGCAACGTCTCCCATTGCGCCGCAGACTTCTTGGCGAAGATCGTCGCCAGCGCGTCCCTCAGCTCGAGGTCGTGCTCGGCACGCAATTTCGCGGTCGCGAAGCGCGCGTCGCCGGCGAGGTCGACGTGGTCCTGCAGCGCGGTGGCGAGTGGCTCCCACTCCCTCGCGCCGGGAGCGGCGAGGAAGACCCAGCCGTCGGCGCACTCGTATTGGCGGTACAGCGCGCCATAGCCCGCGCCCTCGGAGTCGACCTTGGGTGCGTCGGGCCGGCCCGGGTAGTCGATCACCCAGTCCGCCAGGACATGGGTCATGGACGCGATCATGGTGGTGGTGAAATGGCATGCGCTGCCGTGGCGTTGGCGCGCCAGCAGGCCCACCAGCATCGCCGAGGCGACGCAGAGCGCAGCCAGGCCGTCGCCCTGCACCTCGGGGGTGGCGGTGGCGGTGGTCAGGCGTGGCGCGGTCGCCATGACGCCGGCGAGGGTGGTGGTGGCATCGGCCGCATCGGGCACGTTGGTCAACGCCAGGCCGGCCGCCGCGCCGATGGAGGGGGCGTAGGCCGGCCGGTTGGCGAACGGCCCTGACGTGCCGTACCCCGGCGCATTCAGGTAGATCAACCCCGGGTTGATCGCACGCAGGGTCGATTCGTCGATGCCGAATCGCTCGGCCGCCCCGGCGCGGAACGACTGCAGCACGATGTCTGCGTGGGTGATGAGGCGGTGAACGGCGTCTCGGCCTTCAGGGGTGTGCAGGTCGATTTGAACGCTCTCCTTGCCCTGCATGGCCTTTGCGCCGGAGGCCTCCGGGAAGGGCAGCAGGCTTCGGATGCCGTCGCCCTCGATGCTCTCGATCTTGATGACGCGGGCGCCGAGGTCGGCCAGCAGCGAGGAGCCGTAGGGCGACGCGAACATCTCGCCGAACTCCACGATGGTGACGCCGCGCAGTGGCGGCTCGGTCGGCACCACGACACGCCGATCCGGTGGCGCCGTCGGTCGCCGATGGGTGGGCTTGACGTAGTCGTTCAGCACGGGGGCCGCCACCGGCGTCAGCAGCGGTGCGTCGTCGTGGTGGATCAGCGTGCTGGGTTGCCGGACCGGACCGAGCGCCGCGTCATCGAGGGTGATCACCCGGCCGTCATGGACCAGCTGAGGGTGGTCTAGCACCGCGGGTCCCTGGCGGAAGATCTCGGCGCTGATATCGGGACGATCGATGAACACCTGCTGCCACTGCGCCAACGTCCGCTCGCGCACCTTCTCGATGAGAATTCCCCAGAACTCGCGCCACAGCGCCGGGGTCTTCATGTGGGGGAAGCCCTCCCACTTCGGGTCGGCCAGCAGCGGCAGCACCCCGAACTCGTCGAGCATCGCCTGGAACAGGCTGGGGGACACCTGGGCGAACTGCAACCAGTGCCCGTCTTTGGTCGGTGCGGTCATCAGTGCCAACAGCATCGGGGAGCGGGGTGTACCGTCCTCGCTCCACGCCTCGATGCCCTCGTAGGCGTCGGGCCACCGCAGAAAGACCAACTCGCCGAACCAGTTCCAGGTATCGATGGCCGACACGCCGCGAAGCAGGTCGGCGTGCACGCGTTGACCCAGCCCGCTGCTGTCGCGTTCGTAGAGCGCCGACAGGATGCCGTGCACGGCGGTGTGGGCCGCACTGTAGCTGGCGAAGGGCACCGAGATGAACCCCGGGCGCGGTGGAGTATGCATCCGACGGGTTGCGTTCATCAAACCGCTCTTGGCCATCACCAGACCCTCGTAGCCCTTGAGGTCGCGCCATGGTCCCGCCGCACCCCACCCGGAGATCGACGCGGCAATCAACGTCGGAAAGTGTTGCTGCAGTTCGTCGTCGGTCAGGCTGGTGCGGCTACGCCCGGGGCGGGTGGTCTCCACCGTGACGTCGGCGTCCGCGATCAAGTCGAGCAGGGACCGACGGCCGGCGTCACTCGTCAGATCGAGCTCGATGCTGCGCTTACCGCGGCCGAGCATGGGCCAGGCGGGCAGTTGCCGTAGCGGTGATCCACCGGGCGGCTCCACCATGATCACCTCGGCGCCGCAGTCGGCGAGAAACTGCGTCGCCATCGCGCCGGGCAGAGTGCACTGGACGTCCACCACGCAGATGCCGGCCAGTGGAGGTTCGATCGCGCCGTGCGCTGGTGCCATGACGGTTCCTTCGAGGTCGGTGTATTCACTTCTGAAAAGCTCTGTTTCATCACGGAATGGGGATGTCGCGGAGTTCGGACCGCGACGGCGAAAGGGCCCGGGTGGCCGTTGTCAGCTGTATCGCCGAATCACTGCACCTTCGATAGTAGACCAGTGGTTGACAACTGCACTAGCATTCGAAGTGACTCTGAAAATCCGTCTTTCAGAACGCTCTCGGCGACCGAACCGGGCGGTTCTGAAAGCGGTGGTGTGCGTCAGCACCGGGAAGGACATCGATGGAGAAGATCTGGGCGAACTCGGGTGACTCACATTTCTTGGAGCCCGACACCCTGTGGCGCGACAGTCTTCCTACGCGGTTGGCCGAGCTGGTGCCGCGTGCCGAGAAGGATCCCGACGGTGAGTGGGAGACCGTTCACATCGACGGAATGTCGTTCCGCCGCAAGCTGCCAACGTCCGCGGCCAAGGAGTTCGAGGCGCTCTCGACGCGGGCACCCGGCTCGGGAGACGTCGACCTCCGGATGAAGGACCTCGACCAGGAGGGCATCTGGGGTGAGCTGGTGTTCCCGTCGTTGGGCATGTGGAGCTCCTCGTTCCGGACACCGGAGGTGCTTCGGGAGGCTCTCAGGGTCAGCAACGACTGGGCGTGGGAGACCATCGACAAGCCCCAGCCGCGCTTGGTCGCGACCGCCCAGGTATCCACCTTGGACATCGGCGACGCAGTCACCGAATTGGAGCGCTGCGCGGAACTGGGTTATCGCGCGGTGTTCATGCCGGTAACCCCGCACCCGTTGCAGAAGGACTACAACCGCGACGAATGGGAACCGTTCTGGGCGGCCGCTGAAGCCGCGAACATGGTGATCGCCTTCCACATCGGCACCGACCCGGTCGACCTGTCCAAGGGCGGCTCGATGGGCATCATCTACCGCGGTCCCGGCGGCGCACTGCTGAACTACACCGAGACGACGTTCGGTGGCCAGCGCGCCATCATGAAGCTCGTCGCCTGTGGGGCGCTGGACCGCCATCCGGATCTGAAGGTCCTGGTGTCCGAGGGTGGCGCCACCTGGGTGCCCTTCATCGCCGATCGCATCGAGGAGGGCTACCGGCAGCACTCGATGGCGGTGCGGCCCAAACTCGATCGCTCGCCGCGGGAGATCATCTACTCACAGGTGTACGCATCGTTTCAGCATGACAGTTCGGCGGTGGCCGCGGCGACTTCGATGGGCTACCGCAACGTCATGTGGGGCAGCGACTACCCGCACATGGAGGGCACCTACGGACACACCCAGGAGACGCTGCACCACCTGTTCGACGGTGTCGACGAGAAGACGAAACACCGCATCACGGTCGGCGCCTTCAACGAATTGTTCCCCGACGTCCCGGCGTTGCCGAATGCACTGGCCGCTGCCATCAACTGACGAGGGGTCCTTCGATGTCCAGTGAAGTCATGCACGATTCGCCTCTGGAATTCATGCAGGAGGCCGCCAACTCCGGCAAATGCGTTGCGCAGTCGGTGATCCCGAACGATGACGGAACCTACTGGGTGGCCTGTTCGTGCAATGAGTGGGAGACCGAGTCCACGAGCCGCGAAGAGGGACTCGACGCCGCCCGCCGCCATACCGGTCATCTGGTCTGACCTAGCCGCCGAGAACGAAGACAGGATAGATCGATGAAGATCTCATGACCGCAGGCGACGTAGCGATCGTCGGAGTGGGCGCCACTCCGTACTACCGGCGCAGTGAATCACTGCCGCGCAACGTCAACGAACTTGCCGGTGCCGCGATCATCGCGGCGTGCGAGGACGCGGGTCTCGACGTCACGGCTCTCGACGGATTCGCGTACTACGCCGGCGCCACCGCGGGTTACGGCGGAACCATGGACACCGCGACGTTCATGGAGACCCTTGGGATTCCAGAGGTCACCTTCACCGCGGCACTCACTACCGGCGGCGGTGGCTCAGCAGGCGCCATCGGGCTGGCCCGGGCTGCGCTCGTGGCCGGTGATGCCACCTACGTGGTGACGGTGATGGCGTTGCAGCAGGCGAAGCAACGTCTCGGATCGGTGTACGGGGCGATGACACCCGACCCGATGATCTCGTTTCTGCAACCCGCCGGCCTCTACGGCCCCGGCCAGCTGATGTCGACGCTCACCCGACGCCATATGCACGACTACGGCACCCGGCGCGAAGCATTCGCCGAGATCGCGATCTCCCAGCGCCTCAACGCCGCGAACCGGCCCAAGGCCCTCAAGCGCGACCCGATCACCCTCGAGGACTACTTCGCCGCCAGGATGATCGCAGAACCGTTGTGCCTCTTCGACTTCTGCCTGGAGACCGACGGTGCGGTGGCGGTCATCACCACCACTGCCGAGCGGGCCAGGGACCTCAAGCAGAAACCCGTGCCGGTCGTCGGCGCCGCCCATGGCGGGCACAAGGACTGGGGACGCGGTTTCGCGTGGATGGGCATGCCGCGGGAGACGTTCGCGTCCTCCGGGCACGCCGCGGTGGCCAAGCGGCTCTGGGATCGGTCCGGCGTCGGACCGGCGGACATCGACGTCGCCCTGATCTACGACCACTTCACCCCGATGGTGGTCATGCAACTCGAGGACTACGGCTTTTGCGCCAAGGGTGAAGGCGGTGCGTTCGTGGAATCCGGTGCCATCCGCTACGACGGCGGCTCGCTGCCGGTCAACACCCACGGTGGCCAGCTGTCGGAGGCCTACATCATCGGCATGACCCACATCGTCGAAGGAGTCGAGCAGATGCGTGGAACGGCGATCAACCAGGTCGAGGGCGCCGAGCTGGCGCTGGTGACCGGAGGCCCGGCCACCATCCCGGTGAGCGGACTGATCCTGGGGGCGGCACGGTGACGGACAAGGCAGTTGCGCTGCCCCCCGAGGCCGTGCACATCAGCACCGACGCCTCGACGCTGCCGTTCTGGGAAGCCGCCAAGCAAGGACGGCTGGTGGCACCGAAGTGCGCAGACTGCGGCACCTTTCGGCTGCCTCCCACGCCGTTCTGCCCCAACTGCCGGTCCACCAACGTGAACTGGTTTGAATTGTCACGACTGGCAACGGTTTTCAGCTTCTCGGTGGTGCGCGGGTTTCCCGGCATCCCCGACATCACCCTGGTGCCCGCGATCCTGGATCTGCCGGATGCGCCCGGCGCCCGGCTGGTCTCACCACTGGTCGACGTCGATCCCGACGACGTCTACATCGGCATGAGCGTCACCGTCGATTTCGCCCCCATCTCCGATGGGTGGCAGCAACCAGTGTTTCGGCCCGTCCTACTGCGGTAGCGGTCCTCGACCAAACCCGAAAGGCGAAGATCATGACGAAGAGAACGCTCGACGACATTGATCCGTTCGTGCCCGATGGCACGCTGGCGGACAAGGTCATCATCATCACCGGAACGAGTCAAGGGGTCGGCAAGGCTGCCGCCTACGGCTTCGCTCGTGCCGGGGCGTCGGTTGCCCTGTGTGCCCGGCGTGGTGCCATCGTCAAGGAGATGGCGGACGAGATCACCTCGTTGGGAGGCCACGCGATCGGCCTGGAATGCGATGTCACGAAGGAAGATCAGGTCCAGCGGCTGGTCGAGGAGACCGCCTCGACGTTCGGCCGCATCGACGGACTGTTCAACAATGCCGGCATCGACACCGCCAAGGTGGCGTTCTGTGACGTGGACTTCGAGGATTGGAAGGCTGTCCACGACGTCAAGATTCACGGCAGCTTCCTCACCATCAAGTACACCATCCCCGTGATGATCTCAGGTGGCGGCGGCGCGATCGTGAACAACGGCTCCACCGTGGCCCATCACGCCTTCGTTCCGGCACCGTACGCGGCGTCGTCGCAGGCGGCGATCATCGGCCTGACCAAGGTGGCGGCCGCCACCTACGCCAAGGACAACATCCGGGTGAACACGCTCACCACGGGCGGCATCATGGGTCAGGAGCGTGCCGACACGGCCTACGAAGGCATGCTCGAACCCATCATCAAGATGATCCCCCAGGGCCGGATGGGCCGACCGTCCGAGGATGCCCAGGTCGCGGCCTGGCTGCTGTCGGATTATGCATCGTTCGTCAACGGCACCGAAATCGCCGTCGACGGTGCGAGTTTGGCCGGTTCCGGCAACTACATGATCGGACGATGACATGACCACCATGAAGAGCAGCACCTTGGAGGTCGGCGATCTCGAGATCGTGCAAATCCTCGATGGCGAGTGGATCACCCCGCTGCCCCCCGGGGTCGCCGAGATGGACTCCGAAGTACTTGCCGAGCACAGTGACTACCTGTTGCCGGGCGGCAGGATGTCGGCCGCGCTCGGAGCCTTCCTGGTCCGTACCGGGGATCAGGTAGTGCTGATCGATGCCGGCCTCGGCCCCTCGGCGCACCACGAAGGCGACGAGCACCAAGATTCGCCGTCCGGGTTCTCCGCGGAGAAGGTGCAGGCCTTCTTCCGGGAGAAGGGCGCGCCCGAGGCGCAGGTCACGTGGTTCCTCGAGATGCTGTCAGCCCAGAGCCTGCAGCACGGCTTGCTCGGCGAGAACCTGACCAAGGCCGGGGTGCGACCCGACGAGATCACCGATGTCGTTTTGTCGCATCTACATCCCGATCACATGGGGTGGGTGGCTCGCGGGGAGATGCCGTTCTTCCCCAAGGCGAAGTTGTGGGCGCACCAGGCCGACGTCGATCTCTTCCTCGGTGACACCGCACCGGACGAGACGACGTTCAAGATCATGCTCGGTGTCGACTCCACCAAGGAGCGAATGATGCCGGTGCACGACCAGATTCACCCCTGGAGTTCCGATCGCACCATCGCGCCCGGCATCGATCTTCGCTGGCTTCCCGGACACACGCCGGGCAGCAGCATTGCGGTGGTCTCATCCGGTGAGGATCGGGCAATGATCCTCGGCGACGTCATCCACTGCCCACTGGAACTGGTCGACGACGACTTCGCGATCATGGCGGACATCGATCCGGCCATGGCCAAACGGTCCAAGGACGTGCTTCGCCAGGAGCTGGAGGATTCGACGGTCCATGCATCGTCGTCGCATTTCCCCGGCCTGCAATTCGGCAGGCTGGTGAAGGGTCAAGGTCGGCGTCACTGGTCATGGTCGAACTGATCGCAGCCGTCGTTACACCGTTGTGCTTGCTGATGTTCGAGTGATGGTACTGAGGTAGAGGAGCTTTCCCATGGCAGTCGTAGAGCAGGTCGGTGTCGACGCCCTTGGCGTTCCGAAGATCGACATCGCGTCGCTCGACATGACGTTCGACCGAAAGGCGGGCTCCGATGCTCTCCGCGACATCGGACCCGTCGTCCTGGTCAACGGCTGGTACCACCTCACCCGCCGCAAGGACGTCCTGCACGCCCTGCGTACGCCGGAGGTGTATTCGTCGAAGAAGGCGTTCGACATGTTGGGCAGCCCGCTGCCGCTGGTGCCGATCGCCATCGACCCACCAGACCACACCCGCTTCCGCAAGATCCTTCAACCGTTCTTCAGCCCGAACGCGTTGAGCGGAATGCTCGAATCGTTGCAGCGGCAAGCGATCGAGATCATCGACGACGTCGCCCTCAAGGGCGAATGTGATGTCGTGACCGACGTCGCCATCCCCTACCCGTCGCAGGTCTTCCTCACGCTCTACGGTCTGCCCCTGGCAGACCGGGACCGATTGATCGGGTGGAAGGATGCGGTGATCGCGCTCAGCGACCGGCCGACCATCGAAGGTGCCGACCTCACGCCGGCCCTCGAGTTGTTCGGCTACCTCACCGAGGCGATCAACCACCGGCGTGAGAACCCGGGCCGCGATATCCTCTCGCAGCTTCTGACCGGCGATGAGGCACTCGATGACGCGGAGATCATGGGGCTGTCCTACTTGTTCGTGCTGGCGGGACTCGACACCGTCACGGCGGCCATCGGGTTCGCATTGTGGAGGCTCGCGCGCGACCCAGGACTTCGAGATCAGCTGCGAGCCGACCCCGAGCAGGTCAAGGTGTTCATCGAAGACGTCATACGGTTGGAACCTGCGGCGCCCTTCATGCCACGCGTGACCACCAGACCCGTCACGGTGGCGGGGATCGAGTTACCCGCCGACGCACCGGTGAAACTGTGCGTCGGCCTGGTCAATCGGGACGGATCCGACGACACCTCGACCGACGAGGTGGTGATGGACGGCAAGCTGCACCGCCACTGGGGCTTCGGCGGCGGCCCGCACCGCTGCCTGGGTTCGCACCTGGCACGCATGGAACTCACGCTGGTCATCAAGCACTGGCTCAACCGCATCCCCGACTTCGAGGTGCAGTCGGGCGTTGTCCCGCAGATCGAGTGGCCGGCGAATGTCTATGCGCTGAAGGGCCTTCCGTTGCAGTGGCCAGCGTGACGCGATGTGCGATGCCTGGAGGCGGCGCGATCAGGCCTTGCGCAGTCCGTTGTAGACGAAATGGGCGAGCTCGGTGATGATTTCGGCTCGGTCGGGAACCTCGTCGTCGTCGCGGTAGGTGCCCGTCAGGAAGTTGGCCGTCACGCCGATCAGCAGCATCATCATCCGCAGTTGCAGGGCGGGCGACGAGTTCCGCATATCTTCACTCGAGAGGTACTGCTCGACGGGGGTCAACATCGATGCCAACGTGTCGGCGATACGCACCCGCAGGTGCTCGACTTCGCCCTCGGTCGAGCCCTCGGTGAAGAGGTGCACCATGGCGCGCGATATGGATTGATTACTCGAAAGAAACCCGTAGAGCTCCTCGGTGAACCGGTACGCGAGGTCCTCGCTGCTCAGTTCGCGCAGGCTGTTGTCGGCGATCCAGTTTCTCTGGAGGCCCTCGACGGCGTCGAGGAGTGGCGTTACGACGGCGTCGAAGAGCAGTTTCTCCTTGGTCTCGAAGTAACGGAAGATCAGTTCATGCGATACGCCGGCCCGTTCGGCGATCTCGCGTGTGGTGGCCCGGTAGCCGCGCTCGGCAAAGATTTCGCGGGCGGCATCACGGAGTAGGCCGGGGGCGCTGCCGCGCCGTACCCGCGGACCCTTACGTGCCGTCACGGCCACTTACTGTAATGGCCAGCGGATGGCGGTGCCGATACCGACCCGGTGCTGGGCGACCTTTCGTATGTCCGCTTGACCGATACGCGCCGAGGCTCCCGTGATGGGAATGGTCTTCCCCCCGAATGGGCCAGCTACATACGTAATCATCGGTATGTCAAACAGTCACCGGGGCCGAGTTCTTGCGAACGGCCTTCGAGTAGAAGTGCGGAAGGTCGAGCTGCCCGAGAATGCCTGGGGCGGCAGCACAGACCGCGTTGATGGCGTTGATCGGGTGCAGCGCGGTAATGGCACATCCGTCATAGAGGCTGAGCGCAATAGCGGTCTCGAAGCTGGGGTCACCCTTGACCACGATCTGGTAACCGGCCTGGGCGCCGTTGAGTGCGTGCTCCCAGTCGGGGGCCGCGTCGGGGTGGGTGCGTTCGACTTTCTTGTAGTAGATCAGCGGGGTTCCGTCGGAGACCCCGGTGACAGTCCAGCGGACGGCTGCGATGGTACCCGCCAGCCCACGACCCCAGGCGGCATCGTAATCGGCGTCAACGCAGGCGTTTTCGACGGTGGAGGTGATGTCGTCGAGTTCGATGCCGAGGTAGTCGGCGATGCCGCGCACGGTGCTCTCGTGCCATCCGGTGCCGACGTCGCCGTAGAACATCGGCGCCCGGTAGTCCAACGGGTGATTGAACCCCCAGGCCGAGACCTGGTCGTAGCTGCCGTAGCCGTTGAGGTCGCAGATCTCGGCCACGTGCACGCTGTCGATGCGCCCGGCGCCGCTCAGCAGGCCGAACAGGTGCCCGATCGTCATGAAGCCGGGATCGGTGCCGCCGCAAAACACGGAGGCGCCACCCCGCTCACATGCGGCGGCTATGGGTTCGACGAACTCCGGCCTGCCGAACTGCGGGGCAATCAGATCCATCAGCGCCGGAGTGACGACATTGGTGCCGGCCTCCAGGAAGGGCACGACATCGGCGACGCATTCGGCCTCTCGAGACGCGTAGTTGCCGAAGTAGGCGAGGCAATCGGCGCCCAAGGCAAGCAGTGCCGACGTGTCGTTGGTGGCGACGACGCCCGTGGGGGCGAGCCCCGCGAGGTCGCCTGCGTCGAGGCCGATCTTGTGGTCGGCCCAGGCGTGCAGGCCGACCAGTTCGTACTCGGGATGGTCGATGAGGGCACGTAGGCCCGTCGCGCCGATTGGGCCTGTGCCCCAGACGATGACGCGTTTTCTGGACATGATGATGTCTTTCGTCGTCGGTAGCCGCGGATACCGGGCTAGTTGACCGGTAGGGGGGTGGGGTAGATGCCGTTCTCGAGGTAGGTGACCACGTCGACGATTTCAGTGGTGGTCGTGCCCGAGACGATGGTGCCGTTGGCCCGGCAGATCAGCCCGTGGTAGGTGATGTTTCCGTTTGCCAGGCAGTAGGTGTACATGAAGCGGCCGTAGGCCTCGACGGTGAGATTGACCGTGCTCTCGGGTGATTGCATGGCCACGGCGAACCGGGACGGGATGCGGATACCGGTGCGCGGGTCGACCCAGTGGTCGAGTTCGTCGATGGTGATCTGGCCGTCGCCGAACCAGTCCGTGGACTCGCCGACGTCCGCGTGCCCGAAGACCACCCCGGTGGCTTCCTTGACGTAGCTGAAGACGCGGACGTCCTCGCTGAGGACCCACATCCAGTAGTGGTTGGTGCGGCGGCGCAGGGCCTCTCCCTGCACCCAGGCGTCACCGATGATGACCTTCTCGTGCATCGCGATGCCGTTCTGGAGTTCATATTTCACTCCGTCGACGGTGAGGTTGCCTTCCACCCAGCAGGGCAGTTCGACGCCGGCGCGGCCGTTCTGGTCGAGGTCGGAGAACGCGCCGAGGAATCGCGAGGCGTCGCTGAGGCCGCCCATGGTGACGTCGAACCCGACCCCGGCGTGCTCGCCCTGGATGGTCCAGTACGGGGGTTCGGCGACCATCTTCAGGTCGTCGATGGCCCAGGTCACCTGCTTCTCGTCGGCCGTCACGTCGAGGTCCAGGGACTTCACCGGGTCGGAGCGAACGCCGATGTAGTCGTTGTCGACTAGGCCTTTTCCTCGCTGTGTCTTGGGAATCGCCATGAAGTTGGTCTGCCGCATCGTGGCGGGCTTTCCGCCCCATTCCGTGCCGTCGACGTTGAAGATCATGCTGACCGCGAAGACGTCGTGGTCGTCGGTTTCTCCGGTGATCAGGAAGCCGTTGTCCTCGAGCAGATGCTTGCCGGTGAAGTGCGGAGCGCTGATGTCGTGGCGATAGCTGAGCTCCTCGTCAAGCGTGATGTCTGTCTTGGCTGCTCTTCGTGTTTCGGTCACCAGATCCTCCGAGTTCGTCCGACGGCGTACCTGCCGAACTTAAGCCCGGAGTCGACTGTTAGTCAATCAACAGTTGACTATTGGTTGTGAGCTGAGTCATTCTGATCCACGGGTAGGCAATCGACGGTGGACCAACGCGGAAGGTGGAACAGATCGATGTTGACGTTCACCCTCCAGTACCCCGGTGAAGTGGCGAGTACGTCAGCGGATTTCTTTACCCCCCATGTGATTCGAGCGATCACCTGCCGTGCCGAAGCCGCTGGGTTCGGGGCGGTGGCGGTGAGTGAGCATCCAGCACCCTCGGTGAAATGGCGGCAGAACGGTGGACACGACACGTTGGACCCGATCGCGGCGCTCTCGTTCATCGCGGCGGCAACCCAGACGATCTCCCTCGTGACGAACCTGATCGTCCTGCCCTTCCGCAATCCCTACCTGGCCGCGAAGGCGCTCGCCAGCGTCGACGTCGTATCCGACGGCCGACTGATCGTGGGCGTCGGTACGGGGTACCTGCGCTCGGAGTTCGCGGCGCTGGGCGTGGACTTCGACCGGCGCGGACGTCTGCTCGACGAATCCTTGATGGCTCTGCGCGCGATTTGGACGAATCCCGAGCATCCCGTCAGGGGAGGAGATTTCGCCGCGGTGGGCCCCATCTGGACACAACCTACCGTCCAGAAGCCGCATCCGCCGATCTGGATCGGCGGTAACGGCACGGCTGCACGACGACGCGTCGTCGAGCACGGCAGCGGATGGATGCCGGTGATCGGCTCGCCTGCGGTCGCGTCGACCATCGGGACACGAGCTTTGACGGATGTCGCCGAGTTCGGTTCGGCGGTAGGGGAACTCAAGACTCGACTCGAAGCCGCCGGGCGCGATCCTGCGGCCATCGACATCCAGGTCGAGCAGCATGTGGTCGACCTCAACGACGCCGGCGCCGTCGGGGTCGCAGCCGACGAGTTAGCGGAGCTGGAACGCCACGGCGCCACCCGGGCCACCGTGCACGTCGACGCCGCCAGTCCCGCGGCGTCGCTCGACTACATCGACGCCTTCGCAGCAGCCTTCATCAATCGATCGAACTAGGGAGCTCACCACGTGGGAAAGCTTGACGGCAAAGTAGCCTTCATCACCGGGGCCGGACGGGGCCAGGGTCGGGCGCACGCGGTGCGTCTCGCAGGCGACGGGGCGGACGTCATCGCGCTCGACATCTGTCGTGACATCGATTCCATGGACTATCCCAATGCGAGTGCCGACGATCTCGACGAGACCGTCACGCTCGTCGAGAAGGAAGGCGGGCGGATCGTCGCCCGTCGGGCCGACGTCCGCGACGGCGACGCCGTCGATCAGGTAGTCGCCGACGGACTCGCCGAGTTTGGGCGCCTCGACATCGTCATCGCGAACGCCGGGATAGTCCGGCTGAGCCCCGGTGGTAATCGGCGGCAGACGGTCCGCGACATCATCGACGTGAACCTGATCGGCGTCTGGAACACCGTCGAGGCCACCACGGCAGCCCTGATCGACGGTGGTCGCGGCGGGTCCATCGTCATCACGTCGTCGAGTTCCGGCCTCAAGGCAACCGGCACCGACAGGGCAGGAGGGCAGGCCTACGCCGCCTCCAAGCGCGGACTCGTCGGCCTGATGCAGGTGTGGGCTAACGAATTGGCGCAGTACTCCATACGCGTCAACACCATCCATCCGACTGGCGTCGCCACGGGCATGGTGATGAACGAGGCGATGGCTGCGATGTGCGAAGCGCAAGACCCCGTGCTGAATTCGATGCAGAACGCGCTTCCGATCCAGATCCTGATGCCCGAGGACGTGGCCAACGCAGTGGCGTTCCTGGTCTCCGAGGACGCGAAGTTCATCACCGGCACCGCCTGGCCGCTCGATGCCGGCTTCGCGGTCCGTTGACGATCACGAGAGGAATCCGATGATGACGAGTTCAGTGGAGGTCGAACGTCCGGCGGTCGAACTGCGCATCGGCGCCGAACGGCTCACGGTCGCCTCCGGCGGCGTGCACCGACACATCGACCCCGCCACCGGTCGACACGACGTCGACGTTCCGCTGGCCGGTGTCACCGAGGTCGAGCGAGCCGTGCAGGTCGCACACCAGGCGTACCTGACGTGGCGATGCACCAGGCCCACTGATCGCCGACGGATGTTGACGCGGCTGGGTGACCTGATCGAAGAGCATTCCGCGGACTTCGCGCGCCTGGCTGCGCTCGACAACGGCGCACCAGTCGCGGCCGCGGCGGCGATGATCCCGGTGGCGGTGGAGTGGACCCGCTACTACGCCGGGTGGGCCGACAAGATCACCAGTGACGTGATCGGATCACACCGCGCCAGTGGAGAATTCAGCTACACACTCGCGCAGCCGTGGGGTGTGATCGGCGCCATCATCACGTGGAACGGCCCGCTCGTCTCGCTGGCCATGAAAGTCCCCGCCGCGCTGGCTGCCGGCAACACCGTCGTGGTCAAGCCGTCGGAACTCACTCCGTTCACCGCCGGGCTCTTCACCGATCTCGCGGCGGAGGCCGGCATCCCCGACGGTGTCATCAACGTGGTCACGGGTGGACCCGAGGCGGGTCAAGCCCTCGTGGAGAACCCACTGGTGAAGAAGATCAGCTTCACCGGTGGCCCGGACACGGCGCGCAAGATCCTGGGGGCCTGCGCCGATCTGATCAAACCCGCCGTGCTGGAACTCGGCGGCAAGTCGGGCAACGTCATCTTCGCCGACGGCGATCTCGATGCCGCCTGCGGCATGGGGACGATGATGTCGGTCGGAATCCTCAGCGGGCAGGGCTGCGCCTTTCCCACCCGGATGATCGTCGAACGGTCGGTGTACGACGAAGTCATCGACCGGGTCCGTACCTACGCCGGTTTCATGAAGGTCGGCAATCCCTTCGACGAGGGGACGATCGCCGGACCCATCGTCAGCGAGCAGTCCTTGAACCGGATCATGAAGATCATCGAGCGCGCCCGAGCGAGCGGCGCGCGACTGATCACCGGCGGCGGCCGGGTCGGTGGCGACCTCGCGGGCGGTTTCTACATCGAGCCAACGGTTTTCGCCGACGTAGACCCGTACTCCGAGCTGGCTCAGACCGAGGTCTTCGGGACCCGTGTTGTCGATCATTCCGTTCGACGATGACGACCAGGCCATCGAGATCGCCAACAGCACTCCCTATGGCCTGTCGGGCTACGTCTTCACCACCAATCTGCGTCGCGCGCACCGGGTGGCCGAAGAACTCGACGCAGGGGAGGTGCTCGTCAATGGGGCCGCCAACTTGCTCGCAAACCGGCCGTTCGGCGGTATCGGGATCAGCGGGATGGGCAAGGAAGGAGGGCGCCAGGGGCTTGACGAGTTCCTGCGCGTCAAATCCATCAGCATGGCCTGACGGGGAGTTAGGCGACCGAAGCGTCGGTTGGCCGAAACGATCCCCTGCCCATCTCAATACAGTAAAACAATTACATGGTTCGCTCTGATGCCGCGCGGAAGTGGTATCAGACCCTTTGATGCGACCCGTTCTCTCAGACCGGCGTGACCAATCAGGAGGATCCAATGCACGTCAAGATCGAGAAGGGTGCAGCCTGGCTGGGCCTGGCGATGCTCATCGGGTTCATGGCACTGTTCGTGTTGGTCGCCGGCCTCATCCCACCGATGGACCCCGGCGCCAGCGCCAACGAGATCGCGAAGATCTACTCGGAGCACGGAGTGCGCATCCGCGTTGGCCTCGCCCTGATGGCGTTGTTCTCGGTCTTCTTCACGCCGTATCTCGCGCTGCTGTCGCGACAGGTACGGCGCATCGAGGGCTACTGGGGCGTCATGTCGCTCACCCAGGTGATGATGAGCGTGACCTTCCCGTTCGGCTTCATCCTGTGCTCGATCTTCGGAATGGCGGCCGCGTACCGCCCGGAGCGCAATCCCGATGTGACACAGGCGCTCAGCGACGTGTTCTGGTTCATCTTCGTCGGGGTGGTCGGTCCCCTCATCTTCCAGGTGGTGATCCTGGCGGTCGCCGTCTTCATGGACAAGCGCGAACGGCCGAGCTTCCCGCGGTGGTTCGGCTACTTCAACATCTGGTACGCCATCCTCGGGGTGCCGGGATGTGCCATCTATTTGTTCAAGTCCGGACCGTTGGCATGGAACGGCATGTTCGCCTTCTGGATACCGCTGACGGTGTTCAGCATCTGGTGGATCGTCACCACCTTCATGCTCGTGAAGGCGGTCGACGTCGAGGCGGCCGAGCGCGAGGCGAGCGCCGCCCAACGGGTGTGGGAACCGGCAGCGTGAATGTGGCGGTGGCGCCGCGCGTCGCTGAGCGCCGGATTCCCGGTGAGCCGGGCGTATGGATCTTCCTGTTCGGCGACATGCTGGTTTTCGGGGTCTTCTTCGCCACGTTCATGTATCAACGCGCGCAAGCGCCCGAGCTCTTCGATGAGTCCCGCAGAACGCTCAGCATCGGCATCGGGCTCACGAATACCCTTGTTCTGCTGACGAGTTCGCTGTTGGTCGTGACCGCGCTCCGCGCGATCCGCACATCGCAGCGGTTTGCCGCGCGGTGGCTTCTGATCGGTGCGTTGGTGTGTGGGTTGACGTTCGTCGGTCTCAAAGCCGTCGAGTACACCGCGAAGGTCGACGAAGGTCACACGCCGGAACAGAACGCCTTCTACACGTACTACTTCATCCTGACGGGTATCCATCTGTTTCACGTACTCGTCGGAATCGTGGTTCTCGTGCTGCTGCTGACACAGACCCGGCATGTGGGGCTCAGCGCGACCAGGATGGCGCTCTTCGAGGGCGGTGGGTGTTTCTGGCACCTCGTCGACCTGTTGTGGATAATCCTCTTCCCGCTTCTCTACCTAGTGAGTTGACGACGGTGATGTCGCTCTTGCGTGCTCGGTCCACGATGGTGTGGGCCGTGCTCCTCGTGGCCACCGTGCTGTCTTGGGCGGTGGGCTCTGAGCACGGGACCGGTTCGCTCGTCGCCCTGATCGTTCTCGGCGTCGCCATGATCAAGGTGCGCTTCGTGGGCCTGGACTTCATGGAGTTGAGGCATGCGCCGCTGCTCCTCCGTGCCGCGTTCGAGGCATACTGCCTGCTCATGTGGGCCGTGCTCGCCGGAATGTACCTCTGGCTGTGACGTGCGCTCGGGGCCGCCATGCACGTGTCCGGCTATTGCGCCGGTCACACTACGTAGTTAACCTAGTGTGATCAGTCTCTGGCGGGCAACGCTGACGATTCACCGATCGATTGCCGCCGCCGTGAAAGGACAGCATGAGCGAGAGTCAGTCAGGTGCAACATGTCCCGTCAAGGGCGTCGAGATGAACACCCCGAACTCGCCCGCCCTCACGCACTTCCGTCTGCTCGACGAGTGTCAGGACGAGGCCCGGCCGGTCTTCCGTAATACCGAGGCCGGCGTCGACTACTGGGTGTTCACCGACAACTCGGTGATCCTCGACGGACTGCAGCACCCTGAGCTCTGGTCCAGCAGCGTCATCGTGCCGACGGACCCCGAACCGCCGTACAAGTGGATTCCGATCATGATCGACCCGCCGGAACACGCCAAGTGGCGTCAGGTGCTGGCGGAGTACTTCTCGCCCGGCCGCGTCAAGGGGCTGCGTGACGCGCAGCAGAAGCTCGCCGCGGAGCTCGTCGACGAGCTGGTCGAGGAGGGTGGCTGCGACTTCGTCGAACGGATCTCGCGGGTGTTTCCGACCAAGGTCTTCCTCACCATCATGGGAATGCCCGTCGAGGATCTCGGGCAGTTCATGGCTTGGGAGGACATGATCCTGCACCAGACCGGCGTGGGCGAAGAGGCCAACGCTGCACGGCTCGAAGGCATGATGCATGTGATGGGCTATTTCACCGGCCTGATCGAGCAGCGCCGAGAGAACCGCAACCCAGACGCCGACGACATCGTCAGCAAGGCCATCGACTGGACCATCGACGGTGAGCCCATCAGCGACATGGACCTGCTCAACTGTCTTCTGCTGCTGTTCATGGCCGGACTCGACACGGTGTCCAACCAGCTCTCCTACGCCATGGTGCATCTGGCCACCCACCCGGCCGACCGCGCCAGGATCGTCTCCGATCCCGAGCTCATCCCCAAGGCAGTAGAGGAGATATTGCGCGTCTATCCCATCGTCCAAACCGCCCGAAAGGCCACCCAGGACATGGACTTCCACGGATGTCCAGTGAAGGCGGGTGACATGGCGTCGTTCTCGTTGGCCTTCGCCGGCCGCGACGAGAGCGCCTACCCGGATGCCCGCACCGTCGATCTCGACCGTGGCGTCACGCGGCACCTGTCCTTCGGCGGAGGACCGCATCGCTGCCTTGGCTCGCACCTGGCTCGCCAGGAGATGGTGCTGGTTCTGGAGGAGTGGCACAAGCGGATTCCGGGCTACGAACTCGCCGGGGATGCGATCGAACACGGCGGCCAGGTGTTCGGCGTCGATGTGCTTCCGCTGACGTGGCGGTGACGTGAGCGTGCCGCGCACGCAGGACCGGATGTGGCACGACGTGGGCGTTCCGGCCGAGACGGTCCAACTCCGCCACGAGGTCCGGGCATCCGTCGAGCAGGCCGTCGTGCCGTATGCCGCTGAGATCGGTCAGCGCGAGGAGAGCGCGGACAGCTTCCCGTGGAAGGCGTTTCGCGGGCTCGCCGATGAGGGAGTCTTCGAGATCCCCTTCGGCCCGGAGTTCGGCCGCGGGCTCGAGTATCCACTGCTGGGTACCTGCACGGCGACCGAGGAGATCGCCTACCACAGCAGCAGCATGGCCGGTGTCTACGACGGCCAGTGCATTCTCATCCCCAAGGCGCTGTCCTTCGCATCGCACGAGCTGCGCTCCAGGCTGATTCCGGGACTCGTCAGCGGTGATCTGGTCTTCGCCTTCGCCACCACCGAACCCGACGCGAGCAGTGACCTGTCCGTCGAGGCGATGCAGACTGTGGCCGAGGAGACCCCTGACGGTTTCCTGGTGAACGGACGCAAGCGCTGGATTACCAACAGTCCGGTTGCCGACTGGGTCGCGGTGCTGTGCAAGAGCGGGCGCGGCATGACGATGCTGGCCGTGGACCTCAAGAACACCCCTGGCATCAGAATCGGTGCGCCGGATCTCAAGATGGGGCATCGCGGCCAGCTGACCGCAGACATCGTCTTCGAGAATGTGGTCGTCCCCCGTGCCAACGTGTTGGGGGAGCCGGGTAGCGGACTGTCGGTTGCGCTTGCGACGCTGACGTACGGCCGCATCGGCATTGCCGCCGCCGGCGTTGGCGTCGCGCAGGCGGCGCTCGATCTCGCGGTGGAGCGCATGCGCACCCGACACGTCTTCGGCAAACCCCTTGGTGCCATGCAGCACTGGCAGTACCGCCTCGCTGAACGCGCCACCGAACTCGAGTGTGCGCGGAGCCTGTACCAAAAGGCTGCGCTGAGAGTGGACGGCGGTGACCGGCACGCCGAACCCGAGGCGTCGATGGCCAAGTCCTTTGCCACCAAGCTGGCGGCCGACATGGCGCGCGACGCGATCCAGGTCTTCGGCGGATACGGCTTCGCCCGGCAGGTGTCCGAGACCGGGGAGACGTTCCGACTCGAGGAGCTGTACCGCGACGCCAAGATCCTCGAGATCTTCGAAGGCGCGAACGAAGTGCTGCAGTGGGTGATCGCCCGGCAGTTGATCGGGCGAGACGTCACCGGCTGACCGACGCAACCACGGGAGACCAGATGACCGCGACGATCGGCTTCCTCGGTGCCGGGCAGCTGGGTGAACCGATGGTGCTGAGGTTGTTGGCCGCCGGCCACGACCTCCTGGTCTACGTCCGACGCGACGACGTGCGCGAGCGGTTGCGCGCCGCGGGAGCCACCGTCGTCGATTCGGTGGCCGACTTGGCGCGCCGCAGCGACGTCCTCATCTCGTGTCTGTTCTCCGACGGGCAACTGCGCGAAGCTGGTCTCGGCCCAGGCGGTTTCGTCGCCAACGCCAAGCCCGGTTCGGTGTTCGTCTCTCACACGACCGGGAATCTGTCGACCCTCGAGGCGCTGCGAGACGGATCGACGTCGCCGTTCGTCATTCTCGACGCACCGGTCAGTGGCACCGTCGAGAACATCGTTGCGGGCACCCTGACCGTCCTGATCGGCGGATGCGGCGACGCCGTCGCGACGGTCACTCCGATCCTGGGTGCCTACGCCAATCCGATCGTCCCGACCGGACCGTTGGGAAGCGCGCTGGCGCTCAAGCTGATCAACAACCTGCTGTTCGCGGCTAACGCTCAATTACTCTCCGCAGCAACGGAACTGGGCACTCATCTGGGCGTCGAGCCGGACGTCCTGCTGTCCGCTTTGCAGGTGTGCAGCGCGGGTAGTAACGCAGCCGCCCACGCTCATCGCATCGGCGGAATGGACAGGTTCGCCGACTTGGCGGCACCGTTTCTCCGCAAGGACGTCGACGCGTGCCGCGAGGCGGCGGCCGAGATCGGCGTCGATCTCGGGCTCCTGGGTGTCGCCGTCCGCGACGGACCGTTGGCCCTGGACGGGGCGGAGCGCTAACCGCCCAGCCGCAGGCCGGTGTTGCGCGTGCCGAAGACGTCGGTCGCCATGATTGAGCCGAGTGTGTCGGCATTCCAACGCTTCTGACCGTTAGACACCGATGCAACCGGATGCCAACCCTTGAGTAACTGGAGGTGTTCGCCCATCGCCCGGATCACCTGACCGCTGATGTGACCGGCCTCGGGGCTCGCCAACCAGGCCACCACCGGGGAACCGAGCGAGGGATCCTTGGGGTCGAACTCGTCCTCGTCGCGCTCATCGGGTTCGATGGCCGCCGCCGCGCCGGGCATGGAGGCCGACATCCGGGTGCGCCCGCCGGGGCTGATGGCGTTCACGGTCGCGCCGATCGACGCCAGTTCCAGGCTCAGTGTCTGGGTCAGGCCGACGATGGCGGACTTGGCCGTGCTGTAGTTGGTCTGACCGAAGTGGCCGTGCAGTCCCGCGCCGGAGGTCGTATTGATGATGCGGCCGTATACCTTTGCATCCGACTCCTTGGATTCGGCGCGCCACCTGCGGGCGACCGCGCGGCTGGTGAGCCAGCTGCCACGGACGTGGACGCGCATCACCAGGTCGAAGTCGTCGACGGTCATGTTCCAGATCGCCTTGTCGCGCACGATGCCCGCGTTGTTGACCACGATGTCCAATCGTCCGAGCTGTGAGTAGGCGCGTTCGACGGCGAGGTCGACCTGCTCTTCGTCGCCGACGTCACTGAAGTCGGAAATCGCCTGCCCGCCGCGCTTCTCGATGATCGAGACGACCTCGTCGGCCACCTTGTCGGTGCCCTCCCCGGACAGGCTGGTGCCCAGGTCGTTGACGATGACGGTGGCGCCGTGCTTGGCCAGTTCTAGCGCGTGGCCACGGCCGATGCCGTGGCCCGCGCCGGTCACCAGGGCGACCTTGCCGTCCAGCAGTCCAGTCACTAGAGCTCCTCTGCGGATGTGAAGATGGTCAGATAGGGGCTGTCGGATTCGTTCTCGTCGACGGGTCGGAACACGGCGGTAACCGGCATGTCCACCCGAAGACGTTCTGGCTCAACGCCTTCGATGGCCGTGATCAACCGCGGACCCTCGTCGAGTTGGACGAGGGCGGCCACGTAGGGCAATCGTTCCTTGAACGGAGCCAGATCGTTCACGAACACGGTCGAGTAGGTGTACAGCGTGCCGCGTCCGCTGGCCTGTAGCGGATGGACGTCCTCGCTCCAGCAGTGGGGGCAGAACGGTCGCGGGTAGTGATGCACCCTTCCGCACGACGCGCACTCGGCGATCAGGAGACGGCCATCGCGGGCGGCGTTCCAGTACGGCCCGCTGGCCGAGTCGATCGTGGGGATGTCTGCGCGGGCCATCGTCACCACCCCGTGAATTCGGTCGGGCGCTTCTCCATGAAGGCCTTCACGCCTTCGGTCGAGTCGTGCGAGTAGGACTGAATCTCCTGAGCCATCGCCTCGGCGACGAACGCACCGGATCGGTCGGTGTCGGGGGAGTCGTTGAGCAGCCGCTTGGTGAAGGCGATCGCGCTGGTGGGCGCGCCCGTGAGTCGCCCGGCGAAGTCGTCGACCGTGGCGTCGAAGTCATCGGTGCCGACCACTCGATTGACCAGGCCCAAAGTCAATGCCTCGGCAGCCGAGAGTCTTTCACCGAAGAATGTCATCTCCTTGGCCTTCTGCATGCCGATCCGACGGGGCAGCAGGTAGCAGCCTCCTCCGTCGACGACCAGTCCGCGCTTGACGAAAGACTCTGCGAAGTAGGCATTCTCGGTGGCGATCACCAGGTCGGAGGCGTACACGAGGTGCGCCCCCAGTCCGGTCGCAGCCCCGTGTACGGCGGCGATCACCGGCTTGTTGCAGTCCAAGACGCTCGCCACCAACTTCTGGGCGCCGTTCATGATGCGCTTGGTGGGCTCCAGCACGCGCTTCTCGCCGCGTGCGCGTCGGTCGGCCAGGGAGCCCACGTCGGCGCCAGAGCAGAAGTGCTTTCCGTTCGCGCGCAGCACCACCACGCGGACGTCGTCGTCCCCGTCGGCGGCGGCGAGCAGAGCGATGAGGTGATCGCGGTCCTCGGGCCGGACCGCATTGGCAGCCTCCGGCCGGTTCAGGGTGATGGTCAGGATGCCGCCCGCGACGTCGGACAGCACCGGTGCTGGAGTGGAAGTGGTCATGGTGTGTAGGTGGCCTCGAGGTGTTTGACGCCGTTGACGAAGTTGGACTTCAGCATGACCGGCTTGCCGGAGGCGGTGATGTCGGGGTAGCGGTCGTAGAGCATCTTGAGGGCCACGTTGAGCTCCAGACGCGCCAAGTGGGCGCCAAGGCAGAAGTGCGGTCCGGGTCCACCGAAGGCGATGTGATTGTTGGGTTTGCGCGCGATGTCGAAGGTCTCCGGATCCGCGAAGACCGCGGGGTCGCGATTGGCGGCTGGGTACCAGACGACGACCTTGTCGCCCTCGTTGAAGGTGTGGGTCACCTCGCCGTCGGCATCGGTCAGCGTCACGCCGTCGCGGGTCACCGTGCGCCGCATGTGGATCACGGGGCTGGCGTAGCGCAGGATCTCCTCGATGGCGGGCGAGGCAAGCTCGTCGTAGTCGGCAAGCAGTCTCATCCGCTGCTCCGGATGGGCGCTCAGGATCAGCAGACCGTGGGTGAGCGCGTTGCGGGTGGTCTCGTTTCCTGCGCCGATCAACAGGATGAAGAACTTCGCCAACTCCTGCGGCGTGAGGTTCTCTTCGTCGGAGGTGACGAGCTTGCTGATCACGTCGTCGCGTGGATGGGCGATGCGGTCCTCGGCGATTCCCTTGAGCAGCTCGATGAGCTTCTCGCTGGTTTCGGTGACCGCCTTCTCGATGCCCTCGACCGTTTGGTCCGGCACGTACTCGGGATCGGAGGCGCCGAGGACGACGTTCGTGGCCCGCAGGATGAATTGTTCGTGCTCGCGCGGAACGCCCAACATGTCGTCGATGATGCGCAAGGGCAGCAGCGTGGCGAACGATGAGACGAAGTCGCACGTGCCCGAACGTGGCATCTCGTCGAGGATCTCGGCGGTGGTGTCCCGGATCAGCCCGCGGAGTTCGGAGAGCAAGCGGGGACTGAATCCCCTCGAGACGATCTTGCGCAGCCGTTGGTGTTCGGGATCGTCCATGTCGATGATAGACCCGCGGTACTCCCGCATCTCGGCGGTCTGGGTGAAGATCTGGGTGCCCTGCCCGGAGCTGAACTCGTCGGGGCGGCGGCTGATGGTGGTGATGTCGCGGTGCGATCCCACCGCCCAGAACCCGCGGGCCGTCGGGGCGCTGGGACGGTTGGTGCGGACGAAGACCGGAGCGCCCGCCTCCCGGAGTCGCCGGTAGAGGTCGGGCCGGTCGGCCGGATGGTCCTGCCACCACTGCAGGTCGATCAGCGGGGCGAAGTGCTGCTCGTCGACGTCGATCGCGCTCACGACATGTGATTCTGGCACCCATGTCACTTCTAGGCAATGCCGGGGTCACGGCATAGTCAGCGAAAGTGCTCTGCTCGTCCCTTGAACTCGAGCCATATCTAACATTAGTGTCACTAGTGCGACGACGCTGAGGACGAGGAGGTCGCATGACGCTACGGGTAGGCATCATCGGAGTCGGATGGGGTGCCCACGTTCAGGTGCCTGGCTTCCGAGCCGCCAAGGGCTTCGACCCCGTCGCGCTCTGCGCCCGCACCCCGGAGCGCCTGGAGCGCGTCGCCGCCAAGCTCGGCATCGAGGAGACCTCCACTGATTGGCAGTCGTTCGTCACCCGCGACGATCTCGACGTCATCTCGGTGGCGACGCCCACCGTGCTGCACCACGACATGACGGTGGCC
This sequence comes from Mycolicibacterium sp., assembly GCF_016462545.1. Lineage (GTDB taxonomy): Bacteria > Actinomycetota > Actinomycetes > Mycobacteriales > Mycobacteriaceae > Mycobacterium. Next base: position 522,569 of record NZ_JAEMTA010000001.1, read on the forward strand.
GCGCTGGCTGCTGGCAAGCCCGTGCTGTGCGAGAAGCCGCTCGCCGGTGACCTCGATGCGGCGCGCGACATGGTGCGCGCTGCCGTGGCGGCAGGAGTGCCGACGGCCTGCTGCTTCGAGAACCGTTGGAACCCGGACTGGTTGGCGGTTGCCGACAGGGTGCGCTCGGGGTTCCTGGGCAAGCAGTATCTCGCCCGCGTTAGCCGCAGCGCCTCGTACTGGCATCCGAGCCATCCCCTCCAGGCCCGCTGGATGTATGACCGCGAGCAGGGCGGCGGGTATCTGGCGGGCATGCTGGTCCACGATCTCGACTTCCTCTGCAGCCTGCTCGGCCGACCTGTCTCCGTCTGCGCCGAGGTGCGCACCAGCGACCCGGACCGCGTGCTGCCCGACGGGGAGACGTTGCACATCACCGCCGACGACACCGCGGCGCTGTTGATGCGGATGGAGTCGGGAGTGACCGCCGTCCTGAGCGTCACCGTGATGGGGGCCCACGCCGACCACTACCGCCTTGAACTGTTCGGTGCGGACGGAACCATCATCGGAGACGGCGACTTGCGTTCGGCCGCATACAGTCTCGGCCGTGCGACCGACGAGGGCCTGAGCCCGCTCGGGGTGGACGAACGCGTTCCGGGGCATCCCGAGCACCTGCCGAAGGGGCTCGCCGGTCACGCCAGCAGGGCGATGGCACTGATGCTCGAGGACTGGCTGCCGGCGTTCGACGGCGGACCGAGTGCCGCGGCGACGTTCGAGGACGGGCTGTTGTCGCTCGCGGTGATCGACGCCGCGCACCGCTCCGCCGAGGGTGGTGGCTGGGAAGCCGTCACGGTCTAGTGCGCGTCGCCGAATGTGGGCTTGAGCACGGGATTTCCCGACGAAGCGTGGAAGAAGTCCACATTCGGCGCTAGCCGAGTGCTGCCTCGCCCGGCGGGTAGAGCAGCACGCCGCGAATGTTGGCGCCCGCGTGCATGTCGGCATAGCCGTCGTTGACCTTCTCCAGCGGATAGGTTCGGGTGACCATGATGTCGAGGTCCACCTGGCCGGCACTGTTCAACTCTAGGATCTTGGGGATGTCGGCCCGGGGATTACCTGAGCCGTAGAGAGTGCCCACGATCTGCTTCTCGGTGAGCGTCAGGTCCATCAGGTTGGCTCGGATGTCGCGCTCCAGCATTGGGTGGATGTTGGTGACCACCAACCTGCCGCGCTTGGCGGTCATCGCCAGCGCCTTGCCGATCAGCTGACCGTCACCGACGCCCATCGCGCAGATGAACCTGTCGACGCCTCTGTTCCAGGTCGCCTCGGAGACAACGTCCTTGGCCTCGTCCCAGTCGGCGGCGGTATGGGTGGCACCCATCTTCAGCGCCTCCTCCCGCTTGTACTCCGACGGGTCGATGACGGTGATCGTGCGGGCGCCCGCGAGCCGGGCGCCCTGCACGGCGGCGGCGCCGATGCCGCCCACGCCGGCGATCGCCACCGTGTCGCCCGGCCGCACGTCGGCGGCGTACACCGCAGAGCCCCAGCCGGTGATGAAGCCGCAGCCGAGCAGACAGGCCCGGTCGAGTCGATAGTGTTCGGGAATCTTCACGCAGCTGGCCTCGTGCACCACCGTGTGATGGGCGAAGGAGCCGACGCCGCACGCCAGCGCCAGGTCATCGTCACCGAGGTGGTGGCGGGCGGTGCCGTCGTGAATCTGCATGCCGGAGTAGATCTTTGCCCCGAGGTCACACAGACTCTGATGGCCTGTCGAGCATGACGGGCACCGGCCACACGACGGGATGAAGCTGAACACGACGTGGTCGCCGGGCACCAGCCACGACACGTGATCGCCTACGGCCTTGACCACGCCGGCGCCCTCGTGGCCACCGATGCAGGGCAGCCGGATCGGCATGTCGCCGGTGACGAGGTGATCGTCGGAGTGGCACATGCCCGAGGCGTGCAGTTCGACCAACACCTCGGTGGCCTTCGGGGGATCCAGGTTGATGGTCTCGATCGACCAGGGTGTGTTGCGTTCGAACAGGACGGCGGCCTGCGTCTGCATGTGAAAGACCTTTCAGCTCAACGAATGATGGCTTGCAGCTCGACGAAGCCGCCGATGCCCTCGGGACCGCCCTCTCGCCCGATACCGGACTGTTTGAAGCCACCGAAGGGACTGCCGAAGTCGAGGACGGCGGTCGAGTTGACCGCGACCGAGCCGACGTGCAACTGCGTCGCCACCGCGGCTGCCTGCTCCGCGTCGGCCGACCACACCGCCCCGACCAGTCCGTAACGTGAGTCGTTGGCGATCGCCACCGCGTCGGCGACGCCGTCTGCGTCGTCATAGGCGATGACCACCGCGACCGGGCCGAAGATCTCCTCACGGGCGATCTCCATGTCGTTGGTGGCCTCGACGAGTGCCGGGGCGACGAACCACCCCGCAAGGTCGGGTCGTTCACCGCCGGTCAGCAGCGTTGCGCCGTCACTGCGCGCACGGGTGAGGAAACCTTCGACCCGATCGCGGGCGGCCTCGTTGATCACTGGACCGACATCGGTGGTTCGATCGGCGGGATCCCCGACGGCAAGGCCCGCGACCGCCGCGGCCAGGGCACTGGCGAACTCGTCGTAACGGCTGCGCGGCAGCAGGATTCGGGTCAGCGCGGCGCACATCTGGCCGTTGTTGCCCATCGCGCCGGCAACCAGTCCGGCCACCGTCTTCTCCAGCGGAGCATCGGGCAGCACGATGGCCGGGCTCTTCCCGCCCAACTCGGTGCTGCATCGGCGAACGAGCGAGCCGCACGTCGCGGCGATCTGGGCTCCCACCACAGTCGAGCCGGTGAAGCTGACCTTGTCGACCCCGGGGTGCTCGACCAGTAGCTCGCCGGTCACCGCGCCGCCGTGGACGACGTTGACCACCCCGTCGGGTATGCCTGCCTCCTCGACGGCCTCCATCAGTGCGCCGAACTCGAGCGGCGCATCGAGCGCGGGCTTGAGTACCACCGTGCAACCCGCGGCCAGCGCCGGGCCGAGCTTCAGCGCGGCGATGAACAGTGGCGTGTTCCAGGGGATGATCGCGGCGACCACGCCAACGGGCACCTGCCGGATCTGCACTGTGCCGCCCGTCATCGACGGCCGGTTGGCGATGAAGGGGTGCTCCGGTGTGATGGCGGCATAGGCCTGCAAGACGCCGACTGCGGTGATCACTTGGCCGAACGTGCTCCACGACCGCGGCGACCCGATCTCGGCCGTCGTCAGGTCGGCGAGTCGACCTTTGCGGGCGCTCAATGCATCGGCCAGGCGACCAAGAGCTGCGCCGCGCTCGGCGGGTGAGGCCTGTGCCCAAGATGACAGCGCGCTGCGTGCGGCCGCGACCGCCGCATTTACCTCGTCACGCCCGGCAACGCCGACGGTGCCGAGCACGTCGCCCGTCGTGGGCGAGGTGACGTCGACCGTGTCGGCGAGCGTTCCCGGTACCCATTTTCCCGCGACGTAGCTTGCCGCCAACTCGACCATGGGATCCAATTCTGGCATTGATGTCATCTTTGGACAAGCATTTCAATCGTGGTCAAGGCGACTTCATCTTCCCCGAGCGATCTTTTTCTGACAGTATTGGTCACTATGACTGCACTACCGGACAGCACCGCCGACCTCGGCGTTGGACAGCCCTGGGAGGTAGTGGTGGAGCGCGGCAAGATCGCCGAGTTCGCCGACGCCATGCTGTCCGACGATCCCGTGTACCGCGGTCCCGACGCGATCATCCCGCCCACGTTCCTGACCAGTGGGGCACGCTGGGCGCCGCCGGGTGTTCGGGTGGACGTCGGTTTCGACCGCAAGCGTCTGTTGCACGGCGAGCAGGAGTACACGTTCCACGGGTCGCCGCCCGGCGCCGGAGACGTCCTCGTGGCCCAGGAGCGGATCATCGACAGGTTCTCGAAGCCGGGCAAACGCGGGGGTGAGATGCGATTTGCGACGGTGATCACCGAATACCGCAATGCCGCAGGCACTCTGGTGGCCGCGGCCAAGGCGACCTTCATCGAGACGGCGGCCAAGTCATGACGACCGCGACGCTGTCCGTCGGGACCGAGGCGCCGCCGCGCGACGTCGGCCCGTTGACCCGGCAGATGTTCGTCCGCTACTCGGGTGCATCCGGCGACCTCAATCCCATGCACTACGACGACGAGTTCGCGCGATCGGCCGGCCATCCTTCCGTCTTCGCCCAGGGCATGTTCTCGGCTGCGCTGCTGGCCGGGTTCGCCACCGATTGGCTGGGCGCCCCCGGCGTACGGCGCTTCGGGGTGCGGTTCCGGGAGCAGGTCTGGCCGGGTGACGTATTGACCTGCTCGGGCACGGTGACCGCGATCGCGGAGGAGGACGACGCCGAGCGGGTGAGCGTCGAGCTCACGGCGACCAGGCAGACCGGTGGAGTCGCCATCAGCGGCACCGCCGAGTTTCTCGTACCCCGAAACGCGTCCCGTGGACGCACGTCCGACGCGCATCGGCCATAGGCTTCAACCACCATGTCCGACGCCTCGATCGTCCGCCGGGCCAGTTACGGCCCGTCCAGCCCCGCCATCGGCGCCCGCGGCGCCACCACCAGGGGCCGGATCACCGAGGTGTCGCTGGAACTCTTCGGCCGGCTCGGATACTTCGACACGTCGGTCGACGCCATCGCCAAGGCTGCCGGGGTATCTCGAGCCACGCTGTACCAATACTTCAAGGGCAAAGACGAGATCTTCCTCGAACTGCTCAACGAGTGCGGCAGCGCGCTGTTCCGGGTGGCGCGGCGGATCGGGCCGCTCGGACCCGACGAAGTGGGCTTCGACAACCTGAACTGGTGGCTCGGCGAGTGGAGTTGGGTCTTCGAGAAGTACTCCACGATGTTCGTGCAATGGACGGCTATCGCATCGTCGGACACCAAGGTGCGCCCGGAGATCGCCCGCTTCGTGCGTAGCTACAACCATCGCGTCGCCGAGCGTCTCGCCGCTTCGGGCCTGCAGGGCCTCGACCCCGAAGTGGCGGCCATGACGATGACGGCGCTGGTGCACCGCATCAACCTGTTCGTGCACACCGACCGCGCCTATGGCCGCAGCGCCAAGAACACGGTCGACACGCTATCGGTGTTCCTACAGTTGACGTTGTTCCCCGATACTCCGACGACGGTGCTCACGTCACTGCGCCTGCACGACAGCGGCGATCCGTCGGCCGACGTGGACGCGGTCGAGGTGCCGCCAGCCCCGGACGTCGATGGACTTTCCGTCAGCGAACGCACCGCCAGCCTCAGCAAGCGTGCCGTGGGCACCGTGACTGCGTTGGCCGAGGCGGGAGCGGCGCAGTTCCGCGCCCGCGGGTACCGCAGCACCAGCGTCGACGACATCGTCGAGGCTGCCGAGGTGGCTCGAGGCACGTTCTACAAGTACTTCAGCGACAAGCAGGACCTACTTGCCGCCGTCGCGGCCGAGATCTACGGCGCTGGAATGGCATTCGCCGATCGAATCGCCCTGGTGGATCCGCTCGGCGACGAGGCGACACTGCGGAACTGGCTCTCGACCTACGTCGAGTTCTACGACCGGTACTCGGGCTGCATAGAGGCGTGGGCCGAGGGCACCACCGACGACCCGACGATCATCGGCATCGGCGAGAACGGGCAGGTGTTGATGGACATCGGCGCGGCCAAGATGCTGATCCGCCGTCCCGGTGCCTACCCCTACGATCCGGTGATCTCGTCGTTGATCCTGCGCGCCTTGGTGACCCGGGTGCCGCAGGCGGCGCTCGAGATGACGGAGCCGCTGGACGGCGATGCCGTCATCGACCTGCTGATGAATTGCATCAAGCGGGGGTTCTTCGCTACGTCGTCGTGACGCCATCGGCGATGAGGTCGTCGAGTTCCAAGGCGTTGTACCCCAAGTCGCTCAAGATCCTTCGGCTGTGTGAACCCAACGCCGGGACGTCGCCCATCAATGGGTCGATGCCCGACAGGACGGCCGGTGGCGGCAACGCGCCCGCGGGCCCGCCTGGGGTCTGAATCTCCTGCCATCGGTCGCGGCCGGAGAGGACCGGATGCTCCCACAGTTGCGCGACGTCGTTCATCCGGGCATGGGCCACCCCGGCGCGCTCCAGGAGTCCTTCGAGTTCCTCCGCGGACATCCTTGCCGCCGCGGCGCCGATGATCGACTCCAACTCGTCGCGGTTCGCGACCCGGTCGGGGTTGGATGCGAATCGTGGATCGGCGACGAGATCGTCTCTGCCCAATAGGATCTCGCAGAGTCGCTGCCATTCGCGAGAGTTCTGGACCGCTAGCAGCACAGTTCCGCCGTCGCCGGCGGTGAACGGTCCGTATGGGGCGATCGTCGGATGGCGGGCACCCGTGCGGGCCGGAGTGGCCCCGCCATGGCGTCCGTAGTAGAGCGGCTGCGACATCCATTCGACGAGGGCATCGAACAGCGACACCGCCACCGGGTGCACTGCCCCGGTGGTAGCCCGCGCATACAGCGCAGTGAGGATGCCGGAGAAGGTGAAGCTCCCCGCGGCGATGTCAGCGATCGAGACACCGGCGCGCGCCACCTCCTCGGGCGAACCCGTAACCGACAGCAATCCTGCCTCGGCCTGTACCAGCAGGTCGTAGGCCTTGCGGTCATGCCACGGGCCGTCCTGGCCATACCCGCTGATGGTCGCCGTGATGACCTTCGGATGCCTTCGGGCGACCGCATCGGCGTCCAATCCCAGGCGGCCCGCAGCACCGGGACCCAGGTTGTGCACCAGTACGTCGGCACTCGCCAGGAGCTGGTGCACGATTCGTAAGCCACTGGGCTGCTTGAGGTCCAGCGTCAGGGATTCCTTGCCACGGTTGAGCCAGACGAAGTAGCTCGACTCGCCGTGCACGGAGCGGTCGTAGCCGCGGGCGAAGTCTCCACCGTCGGGCCGTTCGATCTTGATGACCCGAGCGCCGAGGTCGGCCAGCTGGCGGGTGGCGTACGGTGCCGCGACTGCCTGCTCGAGGCTGACGACGGTGATGCCGGTCAGGGGAGGGGTGGCTCGGGCGGAAGCCGTCACGCCGACGCCGCCACCGCCATGCCGGTGATCCATTCCGGCACCGCTTCATAGACCAGTGGAGTGACGGGGCGACCACCGCCGGCGGCGCCGGCAGCGAGCCAGGTGCGGACCTCGTTCGCCCCGGCGCCGGCGCGCACGTGGGCGTCGTCCACCAGACTGATGAGCGCGTCGACGTCCCAGTGTGCCATCGCATCCAACACTTCGGAGTCCCAGTCGGGTCGAATCTTGTTGCGCGCGTCCGCCATCCCCTCGGCGATGATCCTGGCACGGTCCTCGTCACTGAGGTCGTAGGCGTCGACCTCGAGACTCGGCGGCGAATGTGACAGACCCCCGGTACCGATGACCAAGACACGCTCGTCGATGCCGTCGAGGAACCGGCCGACCTCGGCTCCGAAGTCGGCGACCCGGCGTCCTGTCGGGAGGGGAGCGGTCGCGCAGTTGACCGGCACGGGGATGACCGGCTTGGTGGTCAGCGTGCCGACGAGATCGCGAACGGGTTGGGCGAAGGCATGATCCAGCTCGATGTCACGACACGCCGCGACGTCGAAGCCGTTCGACAGGAGGTGTTCACACAGCCTGCGGGCCAGAGCGGGTGGGACGTCGAGCGCGCCGGCGGGATGACCACCCTCGGCGAGAATCGATGCTGACAGCGCGACCCCGAACGCGGGTACCACGTGGCGGAACGCGCGGCGATGGTCGCCACCGAAGACGATGACCACATCGGGATCGAACCGCCCGACGCGTTCGGCCGCCGCGGCGAGCGCAGCGCGGAACTGAGAACCGAACGCGTGCTCGACATCGCGCTCCTTGCCCGGGCTGTGGCTGGCGCAGACGACCAACCTCTTCGAAGACACCTCGGGCATGGGATCGGTGGTCACTAGCATCCTCGTTTCCAGCGGCGCGGCGTGCTCAATACTAGCCACTGCTGTCAGATGGGGACAAGAACTTGGTTGGCAAGCCCTATTCTGGAGGACGGATATGTGAACGCGATGTCAGAAAACGTGGACGTCAGACGTGGATGACGATGCCCTGCGTCAACACCACGATGATGCCGAGGATCGCGATGAACGCCACGCTTCCCCCGATGAGGCGGATGGTCTCGCGCGTCAAGGCGGCACTGGTCTGCGGCGGCAAGAAGAACTCGGCGGGTAGATCCTTCATGATGAAATCCTCTGAGCTCACGGGATGTAGGGACTGTCGGCACCGGTGACCAACCGCATGATGGTCAACGGAACGATCAGGAGTGCGAAGAAGCTGATCTGGAAGACGACGAACCAGGCGCCGAGTCGCATGAGTTCGAATCGCCACCGGGGGATGGTCACCTCGTAGTTGAGGTAGGCGTCGAACTCCTGCTGCTTGGTCACCCGAGCCTGTTTGGTGGCCACGGCAATGGACCCGGTCCCGATTGCGTCCGGGGCGCTCGACGCGGTCTTTGGGACCGTGAATCGGTCCAGTTGGCAGAATCGTTCGAAGTGGTTGAGTCCGCGGATCGGCGGCTTGCCGGCCCAGTAGGCGATCAGGTTGGGCCACACGCACATGATGCCGATGGTCCAGAGCAGGGTGATGCGACCACCGTTGCCCCACTCGAGGACGGGCCCGATCCCGGGATCGTAGGTCCACCAGCCCATTGCGGTGGCCGTTCCCTCGACCACGAAGTCCCACACGTAGTTGACCGGAATGGCCAGCACCACCATGGATTTGAGCATGCTCCAGCCGAACCTCGAGGCGACCCACTGGCTGAGCCACAACACCAGAAGGGCATGGAAACCCCAGTACACCGCATAGGCGAAGGGCATGAAGAGAGGATCGTGCGGAGTCTTGAGCGGTAGCCAGTCGAGCAGATGGTGGTCGGCGAAGGCCGGGCTGTAGAAGAGCATTTGGCCCCAGTCGCCGATGGTCTCCATCCAGTACACGGCAAGGCTGTTGAACAGGAACAGGAATCCCCAGGTAAGACGGCGACGGCGCACGACGTCGGCGATTGCGAGCACGATGAAGATGCTGCCGAGTACAGGCATCACCCAATTGAAGAACCACACTCCGGCGGGTTCGAGGGTGGCCGGTGGCACGAGTTCCGACGCGGCTGCCAGCATCGTCACCTCTCAATGGGAACGGGGTCGTCGAGACCGGGAATCAACTAACCATCTCACCCTATACATAGATAACTAGGTTCACCATGGCTTTCGTCGAGGCCTGCCCGCGCTCGACGCCCGCGCCGTTGACTCCGTGACAGTGAACTGCCATCTTTGAGGCGTTGTCACCGAAGGAGGCACCGCAGTGACGGATCTCAGGGACATCGGAACTGTCGGCCGGGTCGGGTCACCGCCCGAGATCAAGACGATCCGGCCGGTGCTCGTCTGGTCGGCCGTCGGCGCAGCGTGCATCGTCACGGCCGTGTACGTCTACACCTCGTGGATCGTCTCCGGCAATGCGACCCCTTCGGACCCCGGCCCCGACGCGATCCCCGGTGGCACCCGGTGGGCGATGACCGCCTTCCAAATCGCCTGCCCGATACTGGCTCTGGTCGCGATCGTCTACGTCGTGCGCAAGAGCCTGCGCGAGCGTCGACTGTGCGTCGAGGCCGCCGTCGTGATCGGGTCGACGATCGCATGGTGGCACGATCCACTGATCAATTGGTTCCAGCCGGTGCTGTTCTACAACGCGGGACTGGTCAACTTCGGGAACTGGATGGAGAACGTCCCCGGCTCGCTCAGTCCGGGCAGTCGGTTGATGGCCGAGCCGGTCTTGATGATCGGGATGATCTACGTCTGGATGCCCTTGGCCATGGGCAAGCTCGCCGGTTTTGCGATGCGCCGTGCGCGCCACCGTTGGCCGCTGCTCGGGCCGATTCGCACCTTCTGTGCCGGTTGGCTCGCGGTATACGTCATCGAGTTTCCCCTCGAGATATTCGCGGTGCATCACGGCCTCGTCGCCTATCCGGCGTCCGTACCCGCGCTCACGCTCTGGGCCGGACAGACAGTTCAGATTCCGGTGTACGGGCCCATTCTCTGGTCGCTCGTCCTCAGCTCCAGCGGGGCGCTGATGTTCTTCCGCAACCGCATGGGACAGATCCGGGTGGAGGCCGGAGTGGAGACCCTGCAGTGGGCCGGAACCAAGGTGCGTGCGCTGCTGCGCGTGCTGGCGGTGACCGGCTTCCTGCACGTGGTGGCGATCGGCATGTACGACCTGCCGGTCAACCTGGCCGGCCTGTACGCGGGACCGACCGACGTCTACCCGACGTATCTGCGCACGCAATACTGCGGGCCCGACACCCCGCGGCCGTGTCCCGATGGCACCCGCTTCGAGGATCCCTAACGGGGCCGGAAGTCCTACTTCAGGACGGCGGGCAGCGCCGCGAACTCTTGTCGAACGATGTCCTCCAATGCCCGACCGGGCGCAGCCAACCACTGGTCGAGCGCGCGCCCGACCAACAGCATTCCGACCGCGGCGAGCAGTCGGCACTCGTCGTCCGGTTTCGGTAGCCGCCGCCGCTCTGCGATCACCTTTGCGACAGTGTCGGCATTGGCGTCGTGGTTTCTGCGTTCGCGGCCGAGAAGTACCAGTGAGGATGCCACCGCTTCGTGGTACTGGGCGATGCGCTTGCGAATACGCTTGAGGCCCGGCGCGAGCACCGCGAACGAGTTGGCCATCGCCTCGAAGTCCGAGAGTTCCTCCGGCTGGGCGAGGTAGACCCCGCTGACGGCGTCGATGAAGTCGTACTCCCCGAAGAAGAGTACCGATTCCTTGGTGGGGAAGTAGCGGAAGTAGGTTCGCGGTGAGACGCCTGCGCTCGCCGCGATTTCGTCGGTGGTGGTGTCGTCATAGCCGTTGGCGCTGAACAGATTCAGCGCAGCCTCCAGTAGGGCGTTCCTGGTGCGGTCCGCGTGTTCGCTGCGTGGTGAACGATCGCCCCGTGCCATCCGTCAAACCTCCTCGACCGTCTCGGCTGTCCCGACAGTACAACGATGGCAGCCCGCACGGACCGTTGACACCGGCCTGGCCGCCGACGATAGTCGTCTTCAATATGACAGTTCGCTGCCAAACAACCGAATTGTCGCGCACTCGATCCGAAGGGACCCCACCCCATGCCCGAGCTAGCCGCGAACGGGACCGCGAATATCAACGACCTACCGTTCGGCACCGATCGTTCCCGCGCCTGGCGGGAGTTGCGGGACGCGGGTGAGGCGGTCACCTCGGGCGAGGAAATCGTTCTGACCAGCGCCGAAGCCGTCGAGTTCGCGGCGAAGCACCCGTTGACGTTCTCGTCGGCGAAGGCCTTCGACGTGTTGGGCAGTCCGGTTCCGCTCGTTCCCATTGCGATCGATCCGCCAGACCACACACGGTTCCGCCGCATGCTGGACCCGTTCTTCAGTCCCAAGAAGATGGCCGAGCGAGAGTCCGACTTGCGCAGGCAGGCAGGCGAACTGATCGACGCGATCGTCGAGAAGGGCGAGTGTGAGCTGATGGCAGACCTCGCCACTCCCTTCCCGTCACAGGTCTTCCTGACGCTGTTCGGGCTGCCCATGGCCGACCGAGACCGGTTGGTGCGCTGGAAGGATTCGATCCTGCAGTTCACCGACCCGGGCAGCGGCGACCCGACGCCCGAGGTCCTCACGTATGCGCTGGAGTTGTTCACCTATCTCACCGAGCACATCGCCGAACGACGGACCGACAAGAGCGGCAGCGACATGCTCACGCAGCTGATCCACGACACCGGAGAGGGCGGTATGGATGACAACGAAATCCTCGGCCTGTGCTTCATGTTCGTACTGGCCGGACTCGACACCGTGACCTCGGCCGTCGGCTTCTCGTTGGCCAAGCTTGCCGCCGACGCTGGTCTTCGGGATCGGATCAGCAATGATTTCTCTCTGATTCCGGCGTTCATCGAAGAGATCCTTCGTGTCGACGGACCCGTTCCGTTCGCCCCGCGGGTGACCACCGAGGAGGTCGAGGTCGCCGGTCGGGTAGTGCCGAAGGGCACCAGGGTGATGCTCAGCTACGGCAGCGCAGACCGCGATCCGCGGCGCTACGCGGACGCCGATGCGGTCCGCCTCGACGAGAAGGCCGTGCACTTCGCCTTCGGGCGCGGGCCGCACCGTTGCCTCGGATCCCATCTCGCGCGTCTGGAACTGCGACTCGTACTCGAGGAGTGGCACACTCGCATCCCGACGTACACGCTGGCGGGCGACGAGCCGCAGGTGCCGTGGCCGACGGGAACCATGGGGCTGCAGTCCGTGCCGCTGAAGATCAACGCTCCGTAGCCAATTCAGCTCACGTGGGGGATGATCTCCTCCGCGACCCAGTGCAGGTGTTCGAGGTAGGCGTTGAAGTCATCGAGTGGGGGCGGGTTCACCCAGGTGTCGGTGACGCCCAGGGCGGCGAGGCGACCGCAGTCGTCGATGACCTGCTGCGCGCTCTGGCCGAACTGTGCGCCCGCGTCGTCGACGATCGCGTGTTCCTGACCGATCGACAGCACCGCCAGGCTGTAGAACAGCGAGAACGGACGACCGTCGTACCCGGGTTGCGAGCGCAGGTAGTCCATCTTGGCCGGCAACTGCTCGGGCCTCGTCAGCCACGGAGCCCAGCCGTCCCCGAATCGCGCCGCGCGACGAAGCACTGCGTCCGCATCACCGCCCATCCACACGGTGGGCCGCGGCTGGCTGATCGGCTTGGGGCCGAATGCGACATGGTCGAACTTCACGAACTCGCCGTCGAAGCTGGGTGAGTTGCTGATCCACAACTCGTACATCGCCGCGAGGCACTCATCAGCGATTCGGCCGCGCTTGGCGAACGGCACGCCGATCGCGTCGTACTCCTCCCTCAGCCAGCCCACCCCGACGGTGACCTGGGCACGGCCACCGCTGAGCCAGTCCAGGGTCGCGATCGACTTCGCGGCGATGACGGGATCGTGCAGGGGAAGGACGGTGACCATCGAGCCCACGGTGATCGTCGAGGTCGCGCCTGCGACGAAGGCCTGCGCTGTCGTCGCATCGAAGTAGTGGTTTCCCGATAGTTCGAGATGTGTTGTCGGCGTGAGGAAGTGCTCAGGCAGGAAGACCATCGAGAAGCCTAATTGCTCGGCGCGTTGGGCGACGGCTGCGATGTCGTTCCCGCTGAGATGGTGTTCCCACGGCTGCGTGAGTGCTGCGACGTGCATGCAGTTGGGAAGGTAGACGGCGAAACGCATCAGACGTCCTTCGGTTCGACGGTGTTCCTCAGTATGGCAGTGCACTGTCAGACGTCAACGACATTGACTGTGACAGTGGACTGTCATACTGTGACGGACGACTCTGGTACTAGAGAAGGGCGTGCCGCGTGGCCTCAAACTTGTTCATTGCCTCCACCAACCCGATCGAGGGCACAGATGACGCCTTCAACGAGTGGTACGACTCGACACACGTGCCGGAGGTACTCGCCGTTCCGGGAGTCGTTGCCGCGCAGCGCTACGACATCTCGGAACTGAAGGTCCCCGAGGACGAGGACCTGCCCGCGCAGCTGCCGCCGCCGACGCACCGGTACATGGTGATCTACGAGTTGGACGACGAACCCGACGTGGTCATGGCCGAGTTCCTCAAGCGGGTCATGGCGGGCTCGCTGTCACTCGGCGAATGGATCGACCTCACCACGGTGGCGCTGACCGGCTGGACGCCGCGCGGCGACCGCGTGTCGGCGCAGGGGTAGGACCCGCATGGCGCTGGCAATAACCGAAGATCATCGCGCGCTGGCTGATGTCGCCAAGTCCGTGGTGGCGGGCCGCGGCGGACCCGGCACCGCGCGCCGCATTCTGCTCGACGCCGACGTCGACGCCCGGTGGTGGGAGAACGACGGTCTGTGGAAGGAAGTCGTCTCGACCGGTTGGCTCGGTCTGCATGTTGCCGAGAGGTTCGGAGGCGAGGGTTACCACCTTCCCGAGCTGACCGTCGTGCTGGAACAACTCGGGCGCGCCGCGATCGGTGGACCGTTCCTTCCCACGGTGGCGGTATCCGCCGTGATCACCGAGATCGGCACTGACGAGCAGCGTGAACGGTGGCTGCCACGGCTCGTATCGGGTGATGCCGTTGCCGCCATCGGCCTGAACAGCGCTGCCACGCTGACTGGTTCCACCATTAGCGCCACGGCCGTGCCGACGTTGGGCGAACGCGCCGCCGACCTGTTCCTGCTTCCCGTCGGCGAGGATCTGGTGCTCGTCGAGGCCGGCGCCGGGGTACACGCGACACGCACCGACTCGGTGGACCAGCTGCTGCGTCCCATCACCGTCCTCGACCTATCGGGCGCACCCGTCGTCGAGGTCTTCACCGGGTCGGCCCCCGTCGCCGCGCGGCTCCTGCGGTTGTTGGCATGCGCTGAGGCAGTCGGCGGATTGGGCGCCTGCACCGAGATGGCCACCGCCTACGCCGCCACACGCGAACAGTTCGGCAGGCCCATCGGCTCCTTTCAGTCGGTGAAGCACCACTGCGCGAACATGCTCGTCGACACCGAGCTCGCCGTCGCGGCCGCCTGGGACGCGGCCCGCGCGGTCGGCGCGGAGGCAGAGCTCGCGGTCACGATGGCGGCCGGCCACGTCCTGCCCGCCTACCAACGAGTCGCACTGCAGAACGTGCAGGTGCACGGTGGCATCGGCTACACCTGGGAGCACGACGCCCATCTCTACATCCGGCGCGCCACGGTGCTGCTGGCGTTCGCCGGTGATCAGGATGCACTTCGGGATCTGGTGATCACGCTGCAGAGTGACGGCGCTCGCCGGCGCAACACCGTAGATCTGCCCGAGGATGCCGAGCAGTACCGACAGGCCGCCTTGGACTTCCGCTCCGAACTGGAGGCGGCCGATGAGACGGACCGCCAAAGACTTTGGGCGCGAGGCGGTTACCTGCAACCTCACTGGCCTGTCCCGTACGGACGAGCCGCCGACAGTGTGGAGCAGCTCATCATCGAGGACGCCCTGAACGGTCTCGAAAAGCCCAGCCTCGGCCTCGGTGAGTGGGTCGTGCCCACCCTGTTGCAGCACGGCAGCCCCGAGCAGGTCGAGCGGCTGCTGTGGCCCAGCCTGGAGGGTGAGCTGCGATGGTGTCAGCTGTTCAGTGAGCCCGGCGCCGGCTCGGACGCGGCAGCCGTCGCCACCAGGGCCAGCCGAGTAGCCGGTGGCTGGCGACTGAACGGCCAGAAGGTGTGGACCAGCGACGCGATGAACTGCCAGCGCGGGCTGGCCACCGTGCGCACGAACCCTCAGGTCGCCAAGCACAAGGGCATCACGACTATGGTCATCGACCTGTCCGACCCCGCCGTCGAGATCCGACCGCTCACCGAGATCACCGGTGAGACCCTCTTCAACGAGGTGTTCTTCAACGATGTGTTCGTCTCGGACGAGGACGTGGTCGGCGCCGTCGACGCGGGTTGGTCCGTCGCGATGGCAGCCTTCGGCAATGAACGGGTATCGATCGGCGGCGGTTCGGTCACCATGACCGCCGACGTGCTCATCGACCTGCTGGCCAGGCACCGCGCCGGCGACACCGGACTGGCCCGCGACGTGGGCGCGTTGCTCATCGAGGCCTACACGCTGGCCGCCCTCAACCTGCGGCAGGCGGCCCGTGCGGTATTCGACGCCGGTGCGGGTATCGAAGGCAACATCGCCAAGCTCTTTGGAGCCGAGCACGCCCAGCGCGTCGCCGAACTCGGTGTGCGCCTTGCGAGCCGGGCGATCCTGGTTGGCGAAGAACCCGAGGTGGTGCACGACTACCTGTTCAGCCGGTGCCTCACCATTGCGGGCGGCACGTCGGAGATCGTCAGAAACCTGGTCGCCGAACGGATTCTGGGGCTACCGCGTGACCCCGCCCCCAACAAGATCGGAGCATCGGCATGACCTGTGCCGTCGTCGGAATCGGGCGAACGACCTACTCGAAGAGTTCCGGCCGAACCACCCGGGGCATGGCGGTCGCCGCGTGTCGCGACGCCATCGCTGACGCCGGCCTGACCACGGCCGACGTCGACGGCATCTGCACCTTCATGGCCAACGACTCGGAGCAGCCCATCTTCGTCGGCTGGGCGCTGGGCATCGAAGAGTTGGCCTGGGCCAATGCGATGTACGGCGGTGGGAACCTGGTGGCGGACCAGATCGCCACGGCTGCCGCGGTGATCGAGGCGGGCATGTGCAAGGCGGTGCTCGTCTATCGTTCGCTCAACGGCCGCTCCGGGTATCGCTTCGGTCACATCGAGGGCCCGATGCAGGTGCCGCACCACGACCAGTTCGACACGGCATCGGGCTTCATGGTGCCGCCGCAGTGGTTCGCCATGTGGGCCCGCCGTCATCAACACGAATACGGCTCCACTGCAGAGGATCTGGGACAGATCGCGATCACCCAGCGCACGCATGCCGGTCCCAACGAGCACGCGCTACGACGCGAACCCCTGTCCATGGACGACTATCTCGCGTCGCGGTGGATCAACGAGCCGTTCCGGGTCCTGGACTGCACGTCGGAGGTCGACGGTGCCGTCGCGATCCTGATCACCGGTGAGGACATCGCCCGCAACTGCAAACAGGATCCGATGTGGTTGGTCGGATCCTCGAACTCGCAGGGCGGGGCGGGGTGGACCGAGTGGGCGGATCCGACCGAGATGTATTCGCAGACAGCGGGTCCGAAGATTTGGGAGAAGACCGGTCTGACCCCGGCCGACATGGACCTGGCCTGCATGTACGACTGCTTCACCTACACCGTCATGGCCACCATGGAGGGTTTCGGCTTCTGCGAGAAGGGTGAGGTCGGCAAGTACTTCTCCACCGGCCGGGCGACCTATGGCGGCGACGTCGTGGTGAACCCGCACGGTGGACTGCTGTCCGAGGGTTACATCCACGGCCTCAATCACCACTACGAAGCGGCGTTGCAACTGCGCCATGCCGCCGGCGTCCGGCAGGTGGACGACGCGCAGTTGGCTCTCGTCACCGCGGGCGGTGGACCGTTTGGCGGAGCCAACGTCTATAGCAGGGAGAAGCCATGAGCACCGCACTGCTGCCGCCGATTCCGGTTCCAGACCCCGATACCGCGCCGTATTGGGAGGGTCTCAAGGACGGCAAGCTGATGCTGTGCCGCTGCGACGACACGCAGAAGTGGATCCACCCCCCATTGGAGCGCAGCCGATACACCGGTGGCCCGGTGCACTTCGAAGAGGTCAGCGGCAAGGGCACCATCTACAGCTACATCGTGGTGCGACAGGCGTTGGTACCCGGGCGGATACCGCCGTACGTCGTCGGACTGATCGAGCTGGCCGAGCAACCGGGTCTGCGGATCAACGCCGTGGTCGACGTCGATCCCGCCGACGTCCGGATCGGGCAGCAGGTCGAACTGCGCATCGTCGATCTCGGGGAAAGCGGCTACCGCATACCGGAATTCGTGGTCACTTCTCTCTGAGGCCTTCGTGCGAGCGTGCGCAGAATGCCGAAAGTTCACGGCGCGTCGCGCGCAGACACGCACGCTCGCGCGAGATGGGCGAGGCGAGTCAATCTTGAACGGGGCGAAACAGCGGAATCCACACCCGGCTGTCCTCGTCACCGGACAGGGCGGTCCAGTCCTCGAAGAAGACCTCCACGGCCATGCCGATCCGCACGTCGTCGACCGGTAGTCCGACCACGTTCGTGATCAGCCTGACGTCGGGCTCGTCGTCCAGCTCGACCATCGCCACCACGTAGGGCGGTTCCAATCCTGGAATCCATGGTTGGCGGTTCACCGTGACGGCGGCGACCGTGGCCCGGCCGGAGACCGGCTCCGGCGCGACGTCCGTGCTGCGGCAGCGCCAGCAGGCGGGGCCCGGTGGGTGGAAGAAGTGCCCGCACCCGTGACAACGGGAGATCAACAACTCGCCGCGCTCGCCGCCGGTCCAGAACGCGCGTGATTCGGCGGTCGGGGCGGGCGCCAGTCGCATCTGCGGCCTCTGGTACTGAATGTCAGCAGTCATGGGAACACCTTTCGGTTCACGGCGGTCAACGGTCAGTCTTCCTGCCATCGGCAGTCGGTCAGCTCTTCCGAGAGATCCCACAGTCGGCGGGCGGCACAGGTGTCACGCGCCTTGCTCATCAGCGTGGTTGGCTTCGGTTTGCCCCACTGATGAAACGGCCCGCGCGGGGCCAAGTAGGTGCCGCTCGGCAGGGTCGTCGTGATCGCCTCGATGGTCGATCGGGCTCCGTCGGACGGGCTCTGGGCGATGTGCGGTGACACCACTCGGCCGGCCCACTGCAGCAGGCCCGACCCGTGCTGCGTGATCGAGGTGTCCGTCATGCCGGGGTCCGAGGCGTAGGCGGTTCGCCCGCGAGCAACCAACTCGCGCACGAAGAGCAGGTTGGCCAGTTTGGATTCCCCGTAGGCCGCCCACGGCTGGTATCGGCGTTCGCGCCAATTGAGATCGTCGAAGTGGATGTTGGCCATCGAGTAGTTGGTGCTGGCCACGGAGATGATCCGATCACGGATTCGATCGCCGAGCAGGCATGTCAGTGCGAAGTGGCCCAGGTGATTGGTGCCGATATGAGCCTCGAAGTCGTCGGCCGTGCGGGTCAGCGGCAGGCCGAGGACGCCGGCATTGTTCACCAGGACGTCGACGGAGTCGACCGTCTCGGCGAACGTGCGGACGCTGCTGAGGTCGGCGAGATCGAGCTCGCGTACCTCGACGCTCGCGGGCATTGACGTCGCTGCCCGGCGTGCCTTTGCGAGGTTTCGGCAGGCGATCATCACGTGGTGTCCGGCGGCGGCCATCGCGGTGGCCGTCGCCTTTCCGACGCCGCTGTTGCCGCCTGTGACGATGATGCGCACGCCTAGCCTCCCTTCGCCACTGATCACACAAACCGTAAACTATTTACCGCATTAGTTCATCGAGAACCCCCGAGGCGAGAGATGACCGTCGACATGACGTGGGTCCAACACCTGTGTGCCGTCCACGAACACAGTCAGCGCCCCGCGGTCATCGATGAGGCGGGTGCGGTCTCGGGCCGCGACCTCATCGGCAAGGCCGTGGCCGCAGCCGATCTCTTGCGCTCCCTCGACACGGCGGCGGGGGTGCCGATCCCGGCCTTGCTCAGCACCAACGCCGAGGCGCTGGCCGTGTTGATCGGCGGCGCTGCCGCGGGCCGGCCGCTCGCGCCGCTCGGACCACGACAGACGGCCATCGAGCTGGCCGATGCCATCAGCCGATCCGGATCGCGAGTCTTCCTCACCGAGGCCCGATTCGCCGACACGGCACGGCAGGCCGCCGACCTCGCCGGTGCGTCGCTGGAAATCATTCCCGCCCTGCGCGTTTCGCATCGTCCGCTGTACTCCGAACCGGGGGCGGCGGCGATCTACCTCCACACCGCGGGAACCACGGGGACGCCGAAACGCGTGCCACTCACCGACCGGGTGCTCGACACCCGCGCCGGACTGCTCCGCGGAATGATCGGCCTCGGCCCGGACGATCGCTACGCCACCGGCTCGCCGCTGCACCACATCGGCGGCTTGGGCAACGTCCTGGTCGCGCTGTCGACGGGCGCGGCGGTCATCTGCACCACGACCTTCTCGTTCGACTGGTGGCGCGGGCTGGCGGCGCTCGGCGCCACCCACTGTCTGCTGGTCCCCACCATGATCGAGATGCTGCTCGCGCAGGGGCTTCTCGATGCCGTCCCGCTGCACACGCTGATCTACGGTGCGTCACCGATCAGCGTCGAGACACTGCAGCGGGTGCTCGCCGTGCTGCCCGACGTCGCGATGGTGAGCCTCTACGGGCAGACCGAGGGAAGTCCGATCACCAGCCTCGGGCCGCAGGACCACCGGCGCGCCGCCGAGCGCCCCGACCTCCTCGGCACCGTCGGCTTGCCCGTCGAGGGACTCCGGCTACGCATCGACCGGCCCGACGGTGCGGGCGTGGGCGAGGTGCTGGCCGCCGCCGATCACCTATCCGGACGAGAGGCGGATGGCTGGTTGCACACGGGTGATCTCGGTGCGGTCGACGACGAGGGCTATCTGCGCCTGGCTGGACGGCGGCACGACATGGTCGTCCGCGGCGGCGAGAACGTGTATCCGCTGGAAGTCGAGAACGCGCTGAGAGGACACCCCGGCGTAGCGGCCGCGGGTGTCGTCGGGGTGCCCGATCCGCGGCTGGGCGAGACGCTGGCGGCATTCGTCGTACCCGCCGACCCGGCGAATCCGCCGAGCCCGGACGAACTGCACGCGTTCATGCGAGCCAGCCTCGCCGGTTTCAAGATCCCGCAGCATTGGCACGCCGTCACGGAACTACCTCTGAACAGCGCGGGCAAGCTCATCCGGGGCGAACTCCGCGCGTCGCACGAGAAGCGGCTGCACAGCGAGTAGGACGATTCACGACGGTGCCCGGCCGCGCCGTCGTCGACCGATGCCGACCGCTAGGCTAACGACGTGTTCGAATCCCTATCCGACCGATTGACCGGGGCCCTTTCGGGCCTGCGTGGCAAGGGTCGGCTCACCGACGCCGACATCGACGCCACGGCGCGCGAGATCCGGCTGGCCCTGCTCGAGGCCGACGTCTCGCTGGCCGTCGTGCGTGCCTTCATCGCACGGGTCAAGGACCGTGCCAAGGGCGCGGAGGTGTCCGGTGCCCTGAACCCGGCCCAACAGGTCGTCAAGATCGTCAACGACGAATTGGTCGGCATCCTCGGCGGCGAGACCCGCCAGCTGGCGTACGCCAAGACGCCGCCGACCGTGGTCATGCTCGCGGGCCTTCAGGGTTCCGGTAAGACGACGCTGGCGGGCAAGCTCGCCAAGTGGTTCAAGGGGCAGGGCCATACCCCACTGCTGGTGGCCTGTGATCTTCAGCGTCCCGGCGCGGTCAACCAGCTTCAGATCGTCGGCGAGCGCGCCGGTGTGCAGGTGTTCGCGCCGCATCCGGGCGTCTCGCCCGGCGGTGAGGACATCGCGGCGATGAAGGCCGGCGATCCCGTCTCGGTCGCTGCCGCCGGTCTCGCCGAGGCCAAGGCCAAGCACTTCGACGTCGTAATCGTCGACACGGCGGGCCGCCTCGGCATCGACGAGGAGTTGATGAACCAGGCGGCCGCGATCCGCGACGCGGTCAACCCCGACGAGGTGCTGTTCGTCCTCGACTCGATGATCGGCCAGGATGCCGTCGTCACCGCGGAGGCGTTCCGCGAAGGCGTGGGATTCACCGGTGTCGTCCTGACCAAGCTCGACGGTGACGCTCGCGGTGGCGCTGCCCTGTCGGTGCGCGAAATCACCGGCGTACCTATTCTCTTCGCCTCCGACGGCGAGAAGCTCGACGACTTCGATGTCTTCCACCCCGACCGGATGGCCAGCCGCATCCTGGGCATGGGCGACGTCCTCACGCTCATCGAGCAGGCCGAACAGGTCTTCGACGCCGAGAAGGCCGAAGCTGCCGCCGCGAAGATCGGCTCTGGCGAGTTGACGCTGGAGGACTTCCTCGAGCAGATGCTGATGATCCGCAAGATGGGTCCGATCGGAAACCTGCTCGGCATGCTGCCTGGCGCAGGCCAGATGAAGGATGCGCTCGCGGCGGTCGACGACACCCAACTCGACCGGGTCCAGGCGATCATCCGAGGCATGACGCCAGCCGAGCGCGCGGACCCGAAGATCATCAACGCCTCCCGGCGGTTGCGCATCGCCAACGGCTCGGGTGTGGCGGTGGCCGAGGTCAATTCGCTCGTCGACCGCTTCTTCGATGCCCGGAAGATGATGTCGCAGATGGCCGGACAGATGGGAATGCCGTTCGCCCGCAAGGGATCCTCGCGCAAGGCCGCCAAGGGTAAGAACAAGCAGGCAGGCAAGAAGAAGGGCAATCGGGGGCCGACGCCGCCGAAGACGCCGAATCCGCTTGGCGTTGGCGGCATGCCCGCGGGCTTCCCCGACCTGTCGAACATGCCGAAGGGTCTTGACGAACTGCCGCCGGGCCTGGCGAACTTCGACCTGTCGAAGTTGAAGTTCCCCGGCCAGAAGTAAGCCGGTGCGGCTGCACCTGCGCGGCAGAGGCCTGCCCGACGGCGAGCCCGTTGAGTGGTGGATCGCGCACGGGGTGCTCAGTGGCGAGCCGATCAACAACGCCGACACCATCTTCGACGGCGGCTGGATCCTGCCGGGTCTCGTCGATGCGCACTGTCACGTCGGTCTCGGCCCGGGTGGAGCGACAGGTTTCGATGAGGCCATCACGCAGGCCGAAACCGAACGCGACGTCGGCACACTGCTGCTCCGGGACGCCGGTTCGCCCGTCGACACCCGTAGCCTCGACGATCGCGATGACCTGCCGCGCATCATCCGCGCCGGCCGGCACCTGGCCCGGCCCAAGCGCTACCTGCCGGGTGTGCCGATCGACGTCGAGGACGAATCGCAGCTACCGGCCGCCGTCGCCGAGCAGGCCCGCTGGGGTGACGGTTGGGTGAAGTTGGTCGGCGACTGGATCGACAGGGGCGTCGGCGACCTCGCGCCGCTGTGGTCCGACGAAGTCTTGGTCGATGCCATCGCCGCCGCCCACGCCGAGGGTGCCCGAGTGACCGCGCACGTGTTCGGCGAGGATGCTCTGCCCGGTTTGATCAACGCGGGCATCGACTGCATCGAGCACGGCACCGGCGTCACCGACGACGTCATCGAGATGATGCTCGAGCACGGCACTGCGCTGGTGCCGACGCTGATCAACATCGAGAACTTCCCCGGCATCGCCGACGCGGCAGCCAAGTATCCGACCTACGCGAAGCACATGCGGGATCTCTACGCCACCTGTGCTCAGCGGGTCGGCGCCGCGCACGACGCCGGCGTTCCCATCTTCGCGGGCACGGATGCGGGCGGCATGGTCGCCCACGGCCGCATCGCCGACGAGGTGGCCGCCCTCAGGGCGGTGGGAATGAGCGCGACCGACGCGCTGGGTGCCGCCTGCTGGGATGCCAGGGCGTGGCTGGGCAGGCCGGCGCTGGAGCACGGCGCGTCGGCCGATCTGGTGTGCTACGCCGACGATCCCCGTGAGCCGGGGGTGCTGAACCAGCCTGCGCTGATCATCCTGCGCGGCAGGGTCTTCCGCTAGACGGCGGGTTGTGGACCAAGGCTAGTCGCCAGGTGATTTCGCCCCGTCGTGTTCTGTGGTTGCACGCAGGCGGTTGCTGAAGTCCTCCATCGCGCCGATGAGGGTTTTCATGACCTCGTGGGTGGTGGCGATGTCCTGGTCGGTCAGGCTGGCCATGGCTCGCCCGTTGGCTATGCCGAGATGGGAGAAGAAGGCGCGGGCGACCTCCATGCCGTGGTCCTCGTAGCGCAAGATCACCTTTCGCCTGTCGGCGGGGTCGGTGTCGCGACGAATGTGCCCGGCGGAAGTCATGCGGTCCACCAGGTGGGTGATCCCGGAGTGTGTGAGGCCCATTCGTCGTTGCAGTTGCCCGGCGCTGAGCGCGGTGCCAGCGCTCTCACCGACCATGATGTGCAGCAATGCGTGGAATTCGTTGGCGCTGAGACCGTGTAGGTCAGCGAAGATCCGGCCGATCTGATCGGACTGGGCGGTCAAAGCTCGTAGGTCGGCAGAGAGCAGTGACTCGAGCTCCACTCGGCGACTCGGGTTCGCGGGGGGCTGGTAGTCAACCAAAGGCTCGATCCTCCGTTTCGAAGCCGTAGCCGCACCGCTACCTGCGCCGGCGGTTCAGCCCATCATGGGCGCGATTGCGTGAATATGTGAATGATTCGCATTTCACAATTTTCAAAAGTTAGCCAAGTGAAGGAATCTTGGACGAATGAGGCATCTCAGCACCCATCAGGTCCACACGGTCAAGATCAAATATTCGCATTTCAGCTCGATTTTCTTGTTCTGCAACGCTCGGTCCCGGGCACACGGTTCGATTCTCAATGTACCAAATTGACCGACCCGAGGATTTGCTGTACTCGCGACCGCCGTAGTGCTACGTTCAAGCTACGCGCGGCCACGGTGGGTCGACTAACAAGTGCACAGCACACGCGCGAGGGGTGTCGTGATGGTGCCCATGGGGGTGAGGTCAAGTCACGGCTGACGTTCCGTGGCCGCGCGTTATGTCGACGATGCAGATCAGACGCGCCGGGGAGGGGCCCACGCAATGTCATTCAAGTACCTCGAAGACGGCCGGCGCGAAAGACGTCGCGTCACCATGATGGAACCGGGTTCGAACCAGCCGCTGCTCGCGCCGCGCGACTATCTTCACCAACTTCCAGCGCTGATCCTCCTGAACCGCCTACCGACGCCGGCGGTCGCGCTCGGACTCGATGGCGAGGTTGTCTACGCCAATGTCGCGTTCACTGCGATGCTCGGCTACCCCGAATCGGTCGCGCTGATCAGTCTCTCCCTCCCGCGTCTCATGGTCGGGCATGAAGCGACTCCGGGCCCTGATTGTGTCGCCGCGCTCCGGGCCGCGGCGGGCACCGTCAGCGACTTTTGGCACGTAGATGGCTATCACCTCCACGCCGTAGTGTCTGACGCCTTGCTCGCACGCGTCACCGACCCCGTGCTGCTGATTACGCTCACCGACGTCACGGACGTTCTCTGGGCCAATTCGGCGTAACGCGATTCACGAACACCGGCCGACCTGGCGGGGTGCGCTGCGCTCACATCGCCGCCATGGCGCGACGACGGTTCGTTTAGCTACTCGGCGGACAGCCGAGCTCGGACGCCACCGCCCGCATGGCCGACGCCGCTGACTCCACCGTCACCAGTGCGTTGCCCGCAACGATGTGCAGCCCGTAGGCGTCCTCGAGCGCGACGAAGTTCATCGCGAGCACGTCGTCACTCAGGGCAGGGGTGAACACTCCCGCCTGTCGCCCTGCGTCGAAGATTCCCCGATAGGTGTTGGTCTGACGGAGATACATGCGCTGGACGAGATCATCGTGAAGCGCGGAATTGCCTGCCAGCACGTCGAATTCGTAGAGAATTCGCATCAGTGCATCATCAGGTCCACTGGGGAGACCCGCCGTGATGGCGATGTCGAGCCTCTTGCGTGGGTCGTCGGTGGCGTCGACCATCCGGTCGCGTTCGTCGCAGAAGCGCTCGACCCCCGCCGAGTGAGCCTCCACCAGCAACGCGTCCAGATCGTCGTAGTAGTACAGCACCGTGCCCCTGCTGAGCCCGGCCTGCTGCGCGACGTCGGTCAGCGACAGCGAACGCAACCCATGCTTGTGACCTGCGGTGTAGGTGGCCTCGATGAGGGCCTGTCGGCGGGCTCCCTGGTTACGCGGTCGGGCCATGGGGTTGACAGTAATCGAGATCACATGCCAACCTCCTCATCATTCTTCGACAACAGCGTCAAAGAATTCCGGCTGGCCCGGGCCCGACCACCAGAGACCCATGACATGACCCATGTGACGCCGCGCACCGCGGCCGACGATCCACCCGCCGATCCGGCCACCTACGACGGCACGCTCTCTCGATCGCTCGGCGTCGGAGGCAATGTGCTCATCACGCTGTCCGGCATTTCGCCGGCCTCCAGCGTCTTCGTCCTTGGCGGCGCGGCACTGGCCACCTATGGCACCGGAGTGTTCTGGGGCTTCGCGATCGCGGGCGTGATCAGCCTGCTCATCGCGTACTGCTACGCCGAACTGGCGGCGCGGCATCCCGTCGCCGGCGGCGACTATTCGCTGGTGAGCCGCACACTCGGGCCGGCGGCCGGGGTGGCCGTGTTCTTCGTCGGGCTGGTCACGCTGCCGCTGATCGTCGCGGTGTTCGCCCTCGGGGTCGCGGACTACCTCGGCGTGGCGATCGCGGGTCTGGACCCCGTCTGGACCGCGGTGGTCGTCACTGTGTTGGCGACCGGGACCGCCTGCTTGAACATCAGGACCAACGCCTGGGTGACCGGGGCGTTCCTGTTCATCGAGATGGCGGCGCTGGCACTGCTCACCGTCCTCGGCCTGATCCACGTCGAACGCCCGCTCACCGCACTCCTCGACCCGCAGGCGATCGACGCCGCCACCGGTGGACTGGCGCCATTGGGCATCGCTGGCCTGGTGATCGCCGTGACCCAGGGGATCTTCTCGTTCAACGGATACGGCGGAGCCGTGTACTTCGCCGAGGAGACCAAGAACGCCCGCCACACCATCGCCCGGGCCGTGCTGTGGAGCGCCGTCATCACCATCCTGGCGGAGATCATTCCGCTCGCCGCCATCATGCTCGGCACGAATTCGCTGGGCGACCTGTTCGGCGCGGACCTTCCGGTCGAGGCGTTCCTGGACGAACGCGCCGGACATGCCGTGGCGGTCTTCGTCCTGGTGTCCATCGCGCTGGCGATCGTCAACGCCATCATCGCGATCGCCCTGCAGTCCGGACGGCTGCTGTTCGCCGCCGCGCGGGACCAGGCCCTGCCTGCGGCCGTCGCTGCGCCACTGACCCGGGTGTCGGAGACGGCGAAGATGCCGTGGGTCGCGACCCTGGTGATGGGAGTGCTCGCCGTCGCGGGCTGCTTCATCCCCGTGGACGTGCTGCTGAACGCCACCGGCTCGACACTCGCCTTCAGCTATGCGTTCATCGCGCTGTCGGCCATCGTCATGCGGCGCACTTCCGGGAGGGCCGGGTACCTCATGCCGCTGTGGCCGCTGCCCCCGATCATCGCTCTGATCGCCATCGTCGGAATCTTCGTCATGGGGCTGCTCGATCCGACCCAGTGGCTGAGCCTGGGCATCGCGGTCGGCATCATCGCGGCCGGATTCCTCTACTACTTCGGCTATCTGCGCTCCCGCGCAGACACCCATCTGCTGCTACTCGAGGTGGCCGACGAGGAGGAGCAGCGATGACCGACCTGCTCATCACCGGCGCACGCGTGCGCACCTTCGATGCCGGTATACCGTGGGCCGAGGCGGTCGGCGTCACCGACGGACGGATCAGCTACGTCGGAACCACCGCCGACGCGCCGTCCGCCATTCGCCGCATCGACGCGGCGGGACGACTCGTGACGCCTGGCATCGTCGACAGTCACAACCACCTGCTGCTGGGCTTCGACGAGGACGCCGTCTCCCTCGAGGGGGCGCACGATCTCGCGGAGGTTCGCCGACGAGTCGGTGAATTCGCTACGCGGCGAACTGATCTCGACTGGATCTGCGCTGAGAATGCGGTGTATTCGATCGTCGAGGGCCGTCGGCCCAATGCTGCGGACCTCGACGGCCTGACCGACAAGCCGATCTTCGTCACCACCTACGACCAACACTCGGTCTGGCTGAATCGGGCGGCATTGGCGGTGCTCGGCATCTCCGGAGGAACCGACATCGCCTGGGGTCGACCCGAACGCGACGAGGTCACGGGCGAGCCCACCGGCTGGGTGACGGACTTCTACACCAGCGCGATGACGGAGGCGGGCCTTGCGGCGCTGCAGGCCGACATTCCGATGTATTCGCCGCAACGCCGGTATCGAAAACTGCAGTCGAGCATGCGAATGGCCACGGCGCTCGGGATCACCACGGTGGTCGAACCTCAGGTGCCGCTGGCCGAGCTGCCCCTGTTCGAACGCGCCCTGGTCGAGGGCGTGCTGACGTCGCGGGTGATCGCCGCGCTGTTCCATCCGGTGGGTGCCGACGGCACGTTCCGCCGGCGCCTGCGCGATGCGGTCGACGGTGCCGGGCGAGACCCGATGCTGCGGCTCGGCCCGGTGAAGCTGTACGCGGACGACGTGATCGAGCCGCACACCGCGCTGATGCTCGACGACTACGCCAACCGGCCCGGGTTGCGGGGGCGCCCCAGCTATCCCGGTCGTGAGCTCGTCAACGTCGTAGGTGAACTCGATCGGATGGGCTTCCAGACGCACACCCACGCCACCGGCGACGCGGGCATCCGGCTCACGCTCGACGCGATCGAGCACGCGTCGCGCGCCAACGGGACGCGCGATCGCAGGCATGGAATCGTGCACGTGGAGTGCCTGCACCCCGACGACCTGCCGCGATTCCGCGAACTGGGGGTCACCGCGGCCATGCAGCCCCGGCACTGCTCACCGGATCTGGTGGCGGGCACCTGGATGGACAACGTCGGCGAACAGCGGTGGAACCGGGCCTGGCGCTTCCGCAGCCTCCTGGATTCCGGTGCGACGGTGGCCTTTTCGAGTGACTGGCAGGTGGGCGAGATGGATCCGCTGGTCGGTCTGTACTCGGCGGCGACCCGCGCCGGCCTGGACGGTTCCGACCCGTGGACGCCCGATGAGCGCGTCGGGCTCGATCGCGCGTTGGAGGCCTATACGGTCCACGGTGCGCGGGCGTGGCACAGCGAACACGATCGGGGCCGGATCAGGACCGGCATGCTGGCCGATCTGGTGGTCTGGTCGAGTGACCTCTATGCCCACGAATCCTCACCCGAGGGACTTCTTGGCGAACACGCCGAGCTGACGCTGGTCGGTGGGACCGTCGCACATTCCGCAGGGGCGCTCGCGGACCGGGTCGGCGCGGCGCTGCCCGAGGATCCGGTCAGCGCCGGGACGGCGGAGCAGCACGTGCACTGCCACTGATTCGGCACGCCGAGCGGGTCGACCGGTCCGTCGTAGGCTCACGGGCATGCCGGATCAACGCGCCCACTTCGACTTCACCATTCGCTTCGCCAACGGGGGAGACCTGATGGGGACCGGCTTTCGGCTCGACCTTCCGGACGGTGACCTCGATGATGCCGCGATCGGCCGAATCCTGGTGTCGCACCTCGGATTGGCGCTCGTCGAGGCCGTCGAACTCCGCGATCTGAGGATCGTGGACGAGCCGCATCGGGGCAGCAGAGGTGTGGCGCCGGTACCGGCGAACCGCGGCGCGCCATCGCGCGTCGTCGATCTGAGCCATCCGATCCGTGCCGGGCTCATCACCTATCCCGGGCTGCCCGCTCCGGTCATCGAACCGCATCTCACGCGTGAGGCCTCGCGCGCCAGGTACGCGCCTGGAACGGAGTTCGCCATGGACGTGATCACCATGATCGGCAACACCGGGACGTACCTCGACTCGCCGTTTCACCGCTATGCCGACGGAAAGGACCTCGCCGGACTCGATCTCGCGACCCTGGTCGGCCTGCGCGCCGAGGTCTTCCACCTGACCGACGCGTGGGACGCCGACCGCCGCGGCATTCGCGCCGAGACCCTCGCCGACCGTGACGTCCGGGGCGCCGCGGTCCTGCTCCACACCGGGTGGGACCGGCACTTCGGGACAGCGGAATACGGTGTCGGCGCTCCATTCCTGACCGCCGACGGCGCGCGCCATCTGATCGACGCGGGGGCCGTGCTGGTCGGCATCGACTCCGTCAACATCGACGACACGGAGTCAGGTGGCGAGAGGCCCGCGCATACGCTGCTGCTCGGTGCGGGTATTCGCGTGGTCGAGCACCTCACCAACCTCGTCGCCCTTCCGCCGCGCGGCGCGCGGTTCACGGCGGCTCCGCCGGCGGTCGAGGGTTTCGGCACGTTCCCGGTCCGGGCGTTCGCGGAAGTGCCCGCGCCTCAAGCCGGCTGACTGAAGCCCCAATCGAACAGGCCGATCGCCTGGTCGTACAGATCGCCCGTCCCGTACATCTGCACGACCACGAGCCGGCGGTTACCACGTTGTGCCGCACCGACATACGTCTTGCGGGCCAGGTTGGTGAAGCCGGTCTTGCCGCCCAGGTCGCCGGGGTAGCGGGACAGCAATTCGTTCTGCGCGGTGATGGTCTTGCCGGGGAACTGTGCCGACGGCTGACGCAGGATGTAGGCAATCAGCGGGTTGCCCAGCGCCGCGCGGAAGATCAACGCCAGGTCGTGCGGCGTGGTCACCGACTCCCAGCCCGGCCCGTCCAGTCCCGACGGCGAGCCGGCCCTGGTGCTTCGTGCGCCGAGCTGTCGAGCCTTGGCGTTCATCCTCGCGACGGCAACGCGTTGCCCTCCGAGCATGTCGGCCAGCATGTTGGCGGCGTCGTTGCCCGACACCATCAACAGGCCCTCGAGCAGCTGACGGGTGGTGTACGGCTGACCGGGAGTCAGCCCGACACAGGAGCATTCGACGTCATCGTGCGACGAGTTGGCCCGCGCGAACGAATCCGGATTGAGGTAGTCGACGACGACGAGGGCCAGCAGCGTCTTGATGGTGCTGGCGGGGGCGTGCGCGCCATTGGGATCCTTCGCCGCGAGGACGCGACCACTGTCCAGATCCGCCACCAGCCACGCCTGCGCGGGGCCGTCGGGGGGAGCGACGACCGCGCCTGCGGGTTCGATGCCGGGTTGCGCCACGGCAGGCGGCGCGACCGTCGCGGTCAGCGCCGTGCCAAGGGCGAGCGCCGTCGCCGCGAACAGTCTTCGCACACCGCGAGCGTAGGGAGCCAAGGACTCACCCAGCGCGCGATCAGGTCTCCGTCGGGTATCGGAAGCGGACCGAGATCCGCGTTGTGCACGGCCCTTCCCGCAAATCTCCTGCAGAACGTCGATCTCGCTGAAGGGGGACCTGATCCGCGACCGGCCGGCTCCCTACAGCGTGGCGATACCCGCCGAGCGATCCTGTGCGAACCCCCAGTCGAGGAGCCCGCTGGCCTGATCCCAATAGGTCGGCCCGCCTTCAACGACCAGCCCGTACATCATCGCGACCACCAGGCGTCGTCCGTCGCGCTGCGCGGCCCCGACGAACGTCTTGCGGGCGGGGTTGGTGAAGCCGGTCTTACCACCGAGCATGCCCGGATAGCGAGCCAACATCTCGTCCTGATTGATCAGCGTCACGGGCCCGGCGTCACCCGGGAACGGCGCGGTGGGGGATGACGTGATGGACGTGAACACCGGGTTGGCGAGGGCGGCGCGGAAGATGACGGCGAGGTCGTGCGGCGTGGTGTAGCCGTCGATGCCGGGTCCGTCGAGGCCCGACGGCGAGCCGGCCCGAGTGCCGGTGGCGCCGAGAGAGACAGCCTTCGCGTTCATCTTGGCGACCGCAGCCTCCGTGCCGCCGAGCATGTGGGCCAGAGTGTTCGCGGCGTCGTTCCCCGACACCAGCAGCAGGCCGTCGAGGAGTTCCCGAGTCGTGTAGACGCGGCCGGCCTTGACCCCCGCGCAGTTGCACTCCACCTTTGCGTCGGCCTCGCTGGCCACGACCGTGGCGTCCAGTGGCAGCTCCTCGAGCACCACCAGGGCCAGAAGGACCTTGATGGTGCTGGCGGGCGGGTGGGTGACGTACTCGTCGCGTCCGGCGAGAATCTGGCCGGAGTCCAGGTCGGCGACGATCCAGGCAGGCGCGGGGCCACTCGGAATCGCAGTGGTGCCGACCTGTTGAACGTCGGCGTCGGCGGCCGCGATGGCCGTGTCGAGCACCAACGAGCCCGGGAGAAGTGCTGCGATGGACACCGCGATGGCGCCGAGGAGCCTGATCATGGCCGCCGAGCCTACTTGCCATGTCGGATGGCCTGGACCACACCATTGTTTGACGCCGATGTAATCCGGCTACAGACGGCCAGGCTCACATCGTCGTGTGCGGACGCACCATGTCCAGACCCTGACGCCTACGCTGACACCACCGAGGGAGTCGATCACCATGTGTGGCATTGCCGGAGAAGTCGCCCGTGGGCGACCTGCAGATCTCGCAGCCATCGGCGCGATGACGAAGTCGATGGTGCCCCGCGGACCCGATGGCGAAGGGTCCTGGTCCAGCGGGGGAGTCGCCTTCGGTCACCGCCGCCTGGCGATCATCGACCTCTCCAGCAGCGGTCATCAGCCCATGCACGATCCTGAGCTCGGGCTCACGGTCGCCTTCAACGGCTGCATCTACAACTATCCCGAGCTACGCCAGCAGCTGCTCGGTCTCGGCTACCGCTT
The DNA here is from genome assembly GCF_016462545.1 of Mycolicibacterium sp. Taxonomy (GTDB): domain Bacteria; phylum Actinomycetota; class Actinomycetes; order Mycobacteriales; family Mycobacteriaceae; genus Mycobacterium. The sequence continues at coordinate 554,316 of NZ_JAEMTA010000001.1, forward strand.
CTTCTCGCACAGCGACACCGAGGTGATCCTGAAGGGCTACCGCGAGTGGGGCGAGCGGGTCGTCGACCACCTCAAGGGCATGTTCGCCTTCGCCGTCGCCGAAACCACCACCGGTCGAGTCGTGCTCGCCAGGGACCGCCTCGGCGTCAAACCCCTCTACTGGTGCGACGTCAACGACGGCAATGGCATGGGCGGACTTCGCTTCGCATCGTCGCTCCCGGCCCTGGTCGCCGCGGGTGGCGTGGACACCGACCTCGATCCGATCGCCCTCAACCACTACCTGAGCTTTCACTCGGTCGTGCCCGCGCCGCGGACCATCCTCAAGGGCGTCCGGAAGCTCGAACCGGGCACCATCATGCGCATCGAACCCGACGGCACCCGGACGACCGAGACCTACTGGGCGCCCATGTTCGAACGCTCCGCCGAGCGTGCCGACTGGTCGGAGGCGGACTGGCAGGACGCCATCCTCACGTCGCTGCGGACCGCAGTGGAGCGGCGTCTCGTCGCCGACGTCCCAGTGGGTTGCCTGCTCTCGGGCGGTCTCGACTCCAGCCTCATCGTCGGACTGCTCGCCGAAGCGGGTCAGCACGGCCTGCAGACCTTCTCGATCGGATTCGAGGCGGCCGGTGGCGAAGAGGGCGACGAGTTCAAGTACTCGGACGTCATCGCCCGGCACTACGGCACCGACCATCACCAGATCCGCATCGACACCGCGCGCATGCTGCCCGCGCTGACCGACACCATCGGCGCCATGAGCGAGCCGATGATGAGCCACGACTGCGTCGCGTTCTACCTCTTGTCCCAAGAGGTCAGCAAGCACGTGAAGGTGGTGCAGTCCGGGCAGGGCGCCGACGAGATCTTCGCCGGGTACCACTGGTACCCGCCCATGGCGCAGGCCAGGGATGACGACCCCGCGGATGCCGTGGCGCGCTACCGCACGGCGTTCTTCGACCGCGACCATGCCGGGCTCGACGGACTTCTCCAGCCGGCCTGGCGGCTCGACGCCGACGTGGCAGGCCAGTTCGTACTCGATCACTTCTCCCAGCCCGGCGCGGCCACGGCGACCGACCGGGCGCTGCGGCTGGACACCACGGTGATGCTGGTGGACGACCCGGTCAAACGCGTCGACAACATGACGATGGCCTGGGGTCTGGAGGGCCGCGTGCCGTTCCTCGACCACGAGCTCGTCGAGCTCGCCGCCACCTGCCCGCCCGAGTTGAAGACCGCCTACGACGGCAAGGGCGTCCTGAAGGAGGCCGCGCGCAAGGTCATCCCGCACGAGGTCATCGACCGGCCCAAGGGCTACTTCCCCGTGCCCGCGCTCAAGCACCTCGAGGGCCCGTACCTCGACCTGGTGCGTGACGCCCTGCACGGCTCCGCGGCACGCGACCGCGGACTGTTCGCACCGCAGGCCGTCGACCGGCTCCTCGCCGAGCCCAATGGAAACCTCACGCCGTTGCGCGGAAATCCGTTGTGGCAGATCGGCTTACTGGAACTGTGGCTTGCCCGCCACGTCGACGGGATCAAGTGATCGCGATGGCGGACGCAGTCGGTGACGAGAAGGTCGGCGTCGTCCAGGATTTGGGCTGGGGTCGTCTCGTCTTCGGTCAAACCTACGACGATCCCCACGAGTTCGGCAATGCGCTGCGCGCCGAGGCCAGCGGGCGCCGCGACATCGGGATGTACCTCGACGCGGAGCACGTCTTCGTGGCCCTGCACCCGCAGGAGTTCTTCATCGATCCGAGCTTCACCTACCGGATCGACCTGACCAAGCCGCTGGACTTCGAGCCGTCTCGGGTTCCCGGGTTGTCGGTGCGCCCGGTGAACACCATCGCGGATTGCGCGGCGATCAACCAGATCTACCTGCAGTGCCGGATGGTTCCCGCGGATGTCGACCTGATGTGGGACAACAGCCAGGCTCAGCCGCACATGGTGTACCTGGTCGTCACCGACGACGCCACGGGCGCCGTAGTCGGCACGGTCACCGGGATCGATCACGCCCAACTCTTCGACGACCAGGAGAACGGATCCAGTCTGTGGTGCCTCGCGGTCGATCCCACGCTGTCGCGGCCGGGCGTCGGGGGACTGCTGGTGCGCTCGCTCATCGACGAGTTCATCAACCGGGGGCGCGCCCAGATGGACCTGTCCGTGCTGCATGACAACGAAGGCGCCATCGCCCTCTACGAGCGGATGGGCTTCATCCGCGTGCCCGTGCTCGGCATCAAGCGCAAGAACGCCATCAACGAGAAGCTCTTCGCTCCCGCCAAGTCGGAAGAAGAACTCTCGCAACTCAATCCGTACGCGCGGATCATCGCCGATGAGGCGATCATGCGCGGCATTGCCGTCCAGGTGCTCGACGCCAAGGGCGGCTACCTCAAGCTGACCCACGGCGGCACCAGCGTCGTCACCCGCGAATCGCTGTCGGAGCTCACCAATGCCGTTGCGATGAGCCGGTGCGACGACAAGCGCGTCGCCCGCAGGGTCGTCGCGGAGGCGGGCATCAAGGTGCCGGAGGGCCGAACCGCGAGCTTCTCCGCCGAGGACCACGAGTTCCTGGCGAAGGTGGGCTCGGTGGTGGTGAAACCCGCCCGCGGCGAGCAGGGCGCGGGTATCACCGTCGGCGTCACCACGGGAGAGGATCTCGACCGTGCCATCAGGTTGGCGGCCGAGCACAGCCCCGACGTCCTGCTCGAAGAGCTCTGCGACGGCGAAGACCTGCGCATCGTCGTCATCAACGGCAAGGTGATCGCCGCTGCGCTGCGGCGCCCACCCGAGGTCGTCGGGAGCGGTGACCACACGATTCGCCACCTCGTCGAGGCACAGAGCCGCCGGCGCTCGGCAGCCACCCACGGCGAGTCCACCATCCCGGTCGACGATCTGACCGAGGACACCGTGCGCGAGGCGGGCTGGAACTTGGACGACGTGCTGCCGCTCAATGAACGGCTTACCGTGCGACGCACCGCGAACCTGCACACCGGCGGGACCATCCGCGACGTCACCGACGACCTGAATCCCGTCCTCGCGAAGGTGGCGATCGACGCCGCGGACGCGATCGGCATCCCCGTCACCGGCATCGATCTCATGGTGCCCTCGGTCGAGGGTGAGGAGTACGCCTTCATCGAGGCGAACGAGCGTCCGGGCCTGGCCAATCATGAACCGCGGCCCACCGCAAAGGCTTTCGTCGACCTTCTCTTCCCGCGCACGGCAGCGACGCCGTGGGCGTGGCAACCCGACCCCGTCGAATAGGGCCGAGCCCCACTAGGCTCCCGTCGACGAATCGTCACATCGGAAAGGCAACCTTGACTGACCTCGCGCACGCCGCCGCCCAGATGCCCGTGGACGACCGGAGTTGGATGGTCGACACGTTGCTCGCCCTGCTTCAGACCCCGAGTCCCTCCGGACGCACGGACACGGTCATGCAGTTGATCGGCGGCATCCTCGACGACCTGGGCGTGCCCTTCACGCTGACCCGCCGCGGCGCACTGACCGCCGAACTCCCTGGGACGTCGGCCACGACGGATCGGGCGATCGTCGTGCACGCCGACACCATCGGCTGCATGGTCCGAGAGCTCAAGGACAACGGCCGCCTCGAACTCATCCCCGTCGGTACCTTCTCGGCGCGCTTCGCGGCAGGTGCGCGGGTACGCATCTTCACCGACGACAGCGAACAGTTCTTGACCGGAACGGTCATGCCGCTCAAGGCTTCTGGTCACGCATTCGGTGACGAGATCGACACCCAGCCGACGGACTGGGACCACGTCGAGGTCCGCGTCGATCGCAACGTGTCGACCCGCGAGGACCTCGTCGACCTCGGGATGAACATCGGGGACTTCGTCGCGTTCATCACCAGCCCGGAGCTCACCGAAGACGGCTTCATCGTCTCGCGGCACCTGGACGGCAAGGCGGGGGTCGCCGTCGCCTTGGCATTGGCGCGCAACGTCATGGAGAACAAGGTGGTGCTGCCACACCGCACCACGATCATGGTGACCATCACCGAGGAAGTGGGCCATGGAGCCAGCAGCGGGCTGCCGCCCGACGTCGCCGAGCTGATCTCGGTCGACAACGCCGTCTGCGCACCCGGTCAGCATTCGCTCGAGCACGGCGTCACCATTCCGATGGCCGACATGCACGGACCCTTCGACTACCACCTGACCCGCAAGCTGCTTCGCCTCGCCAAGGAGCAGGGCATCGCCCACGCTCGCGACATCTTCCGGTTCTACCGCTCGGACGCGGCCGCCGCGATCGAGGCAGGCGCCAACACGCGCGCCGCCCTGGTGGCGTTCGGTCTCGACGGCAGCCACGGCTGGGAGCGCAGCCACCTCGATTCGCTGGAAGCCTGCTACCTGCTTCTCGAGGGTTGGTTGCGAACCCCGCTGACGTTCGGCACGTGGGATGCCAAACCGTCGGGCAAGCTTCGTGACTTCCCGTCGTCGGATCAGCCCGCGCCGAGCGAGCAGTGGGTGCCGCTGTCGCGCGGCGACTTCACCGAGCCGGGCGACGTGTCGCCGGGAGAGCATTGGCCACCGTCGGAGGGTCCGCAGGCCTGATCCCGATTCGTGGGTGTTCAATCGAACGCATGCTGAGTCTGGAAGAGATCTCCGACCGCCTCGAAATACAGCAGCTCCTCGTCGACTACTCCACGGCGATCGATACCCGTCGGTTCGACGACCTGGACCGGGTGTTCACCCCGGACGCGTACATCGACTACCGCGCGATGGGTGGCATCGACGGGAAGTTTCCCGAGGTGAAGAAGTGGCTGTCGGAGGTGCTGCCGAACTTTCCGGCGTACTCGCATCTGATCGGCAACTTCGACGTGAGGGTGACGCGCGCCGAGTCCGGGGACACCGCCACGTCCCGGATTCTATGCTTCAACCCGATGAAACTCGGAGACGACGGGCAGATCATGTTCTGCGGCCTCTGGTACGACGACGAGTTCATTCGCACAGCCGACGGCTGGCGGATGACCCGCCGCGTCGAGACGAAGTGCTTCGACCGGATCGTCTGAGCAAGCACCAGCGGTTTCGCGATTTCCGTCCGCGCGCCGGCCTCTGGCACAATGGGCGGCTGTCTACCGCGCGACTCCGGCTGCGCGGCGGTCACACGTGCAAGGCAAGACCGGACCGGGCAATCCGCCCGAGTCGCTGAATTGCAAGCGCGGCAATCACAGGAGAATCGTTCGACCATGGCTGTCAAGATCAAGCTCGCCCGCTTCGGCAAGATCCGCAATCCCCAGTACCGCATCGCCGTCGCCGACGCGCGCAATCGCCGCGATGGCCGTGCCATCGAGGTCATCGGCAAGTACCACCCGAAGGAAGAGCCCAGCCTGATCGAGATCGACTCGGAGCGTGCGCAGTACTGGTTGAGCGTGGGCGCACAGCCCACCGAGCCCGTCCTCGCGCTGCTGAAGGTCACCGGTGACTGGCAGAAGTTCAAGGGCCTGCCGGGTGCCGAGGGCACGTTGAAGGTCAAGGAGCCCAAGGTCAGCAAGCTCGACCTGTTCAACGCGGCACTCGCCTCCGCCGACGACGCTCCCACCGGTGACGCGACGACGGCGAAGAAGAAGAAGGCGCCCGCCAAGAAGGACGAGGCCGGGTCCCCCGAGGTCGCCGAGGCGCCCGCTGAGGCACCCGCCGCCGCTGACGCCGCTGCCGAATGAGCACTGTCGTCGTAGACGCCGTCGAGCACCTGGTGCGCGGCATCGTCGACAACCCGGATGACGTCCGCGTGGACATGGTGACCAACCGCCGAGGGCGCACCGTCGAGGTGCACGTGCACCCCGATGACCTCGGCAAGGTCATCGGCCGTGGTGGCCGGACCGCGACCGCACTGCGCACGCTGGTCGCGGGCATCGGCGGCCGTGGTATCCGCGTCGACGTGGTCGACACGGATCAATAGAAGTCCAGTAGTCCACTCGATCATGGACCTCGTCGTCGGACGTGTCGTCAAGGCGCACGGAATCGGCGGCGAGGTCGTCGTCGACGTCCGCACCGACGATCCCTACGAGCGTTTCGCTCCGGGCACCTCGCTACGCGCCAGGGCTCGGGACAAGAGTGAGCGCACCCTCGTAGTGAATTCGATGCGCGAGCACGGTGGCCGTTTGTTGGTCCGCCTCGAGGGGGTGGCCAGTCGCGATTCCGCAGATGCCCTGCGCGGCAGTCTGTTCATCGTCGACACGGCCGATTTGCCGCCGATCGAGGATCCGGACGAGTTCTACGACCATCAACTCGAGGGGCTGCGCGTGCGCACCCTGACCGGGACCGAGGTGGGGACCGTCGCCGAGGTGTTGCACACGGCGGCGGGGGAGATCCTGGCCGTGCGCCCCGTCGGCGGCGACGGCCCCGAGGTGCTCGTTCCCTTCGTCGGCGCGATCGTGACGGCGGTGTCCCTGGCCGATGGCGTCATCGACATCGACCCTCCCGACGGTCTGCTGGACCTGGACTCGATCTAGGTGCGTCATGCGCATTGACGTCGTCACGATCTTTCCCGACTATCTCGATCCGCTCCGACAGTCGTTGCCGGGCAAGGCAATTGCCAACGGCATCATCGACATCGCGGTACACGATCTGCGGCGCTGGACGCACGACGTGCATCACTCGGTGGACGACTCCCCGTACGGCGGTGGTCCCGGCATGGTCATGAAGGCGCCCGTGTGGGGCGAGGCCCTCGACGACATATGCACCTCCGACACCCTTCTCGTCGTCCCGACGCCGGCGGGGCGATCGTTTCGGCAGGCCGACGCGCAGCGATGGAGCCACGAGGGGCACCTGGTCTTCGCCTGTGGGCGCTACGAGGGCATCGACCAACGCGTGGTCGACGATGCTGCCCGGAGGATGCGCGTCGAAGAGGTGTCCATCGGCGACTACGTTCTGCCGGGTGGTGAATCCGCAACCCTCGTCATGATCGAGGCCGTCGTCCGCCTACTCCCCGACGTCCTCGGCAATCCCGTCTCGCACCAGGATGATTCGCACTCGAACGGCTTGCTCGAAGGGCCGAGTTACACGCGGCCGCATACGTGGCGCGAGCTCGACGTACCACCCGTGCTGCTGTCCGGCGATCACGGCAAGGTGGCGGCATGGCGTCACGAGCAGGCGCTGCAGCGCACCCGTGAACGCAGACCGGACCTACTGACCTGAGTTAGATGCGTCCGCCGGGGAACATGGTCTTGACCGCCTCGGTGATGGTGGCCCGCGCATCGTCGGCGTCGGTGGCCTGCATCGAACTGATGGCCATGACATAGCGCCGATCCGAGCCGATCACGCCGGTGGACACGTGCAGCCAGTCGGAGCCGATGCAGCACATCCATCCCTGCTTGACCGCCACGGGCTCGGCATAGAGGCCCTCGGGGATGCCGAACCGCTGCGGATAGACGCCGCCGGTAACCATCCCGTCTGGTGCGGTCGGCGTGGATGCCGCCAGGTTGGCGACGATCACGCTCGCCTGTTCGGGGGGCAGTCCACCGGTGCCCTTCAGCATCATGTCGTAGTAGCGGACCAGATCGGTCACGGTGCTGACGGTGTTGAACCACCGACCATTGCTCGGCGCCTGCGTCGAGGACAACCCGTAGCGGGCGACCACCCGGTTGATGATCGCGCTCCCGCCGCTGCGGTTCCAGAACGTCTCGGCGGCGCTGTCATCGGATGAACGCAGCATTCGATCGAACGCCGCACGGTCGTCGGGGGAGAGTTGGGTTTGACCCTTGGACACCTGCAACAGCAGATCGTCGGCGATGAAGAGCTTGACCACCGAGGCGATGGCTACGGTGCCCACCGCGCCGTTCGTGACGAGTTGCCCGGTGTTGCGATCCAAGACCGCGACGGTGATGTCGGCGCCGGAGCGAGCGGCTTCCGCGGTGGCTTGCCGCTCACGGACGTCCAGGCCGCTGAATGCGGCCGCGGGTTGGTCGGGCGGCGCCTCGGGCAGCGGGGCCATGCTGCCCAGCGGGGCGACCACGGTGAGCGGAGGTGACGCAGGCGCAGGCGCCGTGCCGTACACCCTGGCTTCGCACCCCGCCGCGACCGTCACCGTCGTGGCCGCCAACGCGGTGACCACCAGCAGCTTCGACGGCCGCCAGAACATGGCCCTCCCTTGACGAGTGAGAAGCGGGGGTTGACGAAGGTTCGCGCAAGGAGTGAAAGTCCTCACCCTCGGTAGCCAGCCTAACCGGTGACGGCCGTTGCCGCGCCCGCAGGCAGCATCCAAGTCGACGGTGTTGTTCACCCGGTGTTTGATTACGATTTCGTGGGTGAGGTGCCCGTCTGGCACAATCGACCAGTTGTCTGCGCACGGTGGGAACATTCACCCATCTGGTGCGAGATACGCGAGAACACCTCGGCCCGGCCACGCGTCGCACTTCGACGCGAAGCCCAAGGCCGTCGACGAGACCACGATCAACCGATCCGAACCACGAGGAAGTGTCACCGATGAACACCCTGGACTTCATCGACCAGCCGTCGCTACGCGACGACATCCCGGCCTTTAGCCCTGGCGACACCATCAACGTGCACGTGAAGGTCATCGAGGGTTCCAAGGAGCGCGTGCAGGTCTTCAAGGGCGTCGTCCTTCGCAGGCAGGGCGGCGGTGTCCGCGAGACCTTCACCGTGCGCAAGGAGAGCTACGGCGTCGGCGTCGAGCGGACCTTCCCGGTGCACTCCCCGAACATCGATCACATCGACGTCGTCACCCGCGGTGACGTGCGACGCGCCAAGCTGTACTACCTGCGCGAGCTCCGTGGCAAGAAGGCCAAGATCAAGGAAAAGCGCTGATTGGCGTTTGGGTCTCGACCGGACGGGTGTGACGGTTGGACCCCGAGCAGCGCGGTGCCGAGCGTCGCGCTGGCTACTCTGAGGGCGTGACCGACGCGACCAACGCCTCTGACGCGACCGATTCCACCGACGTCAGCGACGTCGAAGCGGACATCGACGGCGACGCCGAGCAGCCGAAGAAGAAGCGTGGTGCCGTTCGCGAAGCCGCGATCCTCCTCAGCATCGCCCTCGTTCTGTACTACGTGATGCTGACGTTCGTCGCGCGGCCGTACCTCATTCCGTCGGAGTCGATGGAGCCCACGCTGCACGGCTGCACCGGTTGTGTCGGTGACCGCATCATGGTGGACAAGGTGACCTACCGATTCACCTCGCCGGAGCCCGGCGACGTCGTCGTCTTCAAGGGTCCGCCGGCGTGGAACGTCGGCTACAAGTCCATCCGCTCGGACAGCACCCCGATCCGTTGGATGCAGAACGCGCTCTCGTTCATCGGCTTCGTCCCGCCCGACGAGAACGATCTGGTGAAGCGCGTCATCGCGACGGGTGGACAGACGGTCGAGTGCCGGGCCACCACGGGATTGACGGTCGATGGCAAGAAGCTCAACGAGCCGTACCTGGACGTCAACACGATGATGGCCGATCCGCAGATCTATCCGTGTCTCGGCAATGAGTTCGGGCCCGTCAAGGTCCCCGAGAACCGGCTGTGGGTGATGGGCGACAACCGCACCCACTCGGCGGACTCTCGCGCGCACTGCACCAACCTGCCCGCCGACGCCCAGAAGGGCCTGTTGTGCACGGGTGACCCGATGGCCGGAACGGTTCCCGTCGACAACGTGATCGGCAAGGCGCGGTTCATCGCGTGGCCGCCGGGCCGGTGGGGCAGCGTGTCGGCCATCAATCCGCAGACCTCGCAGTAGGAGCCCTCTTGCCGGCGACTTGGCCGCCTCGAGCCGTGATCCGCAAGTCCGCGGGCCTGCGCACAATTGAATCCGCGCTGTACCGCGGCGGTCTCGGCCCGGTGGCGGGCGTCGATGAAGTGGGGCGCGGTGCCTGCGCGGGACCCCTCGTCGTGGCGGCGTGCGTGCTCGGTCCGAACCGGTTGGAGAGCCTGTCGGCGCTCGACGATTCGAAGAAGCTCAACGAACGTGAACGCGAGCGGCTGTTTCCGTTGATTCGCCGCTACGCGCTGGCCTATCACGTCGTGTTCATCCCGTCTCGGGAAGTGGATCGACGAGGGGTCCACGTAGCCAACATCGAAGGCATGCGCCGGGCCGTGGCCGGGTTGTCGGTTCGGCCGGGGTACGTCCTGAGCGACGGGTTCCGGGTGCCCGGCTTGCCGATGCCGTCCTTGCCGGTGGTGGGCGGTGACGCCGCCGCGGCCTGCATCGCCGCGGCCAGTGTGCTCGCCAAGGTGAGCCGTGATCGGCTCATGGTGCAGATGGACTCCCAGCATCCCGGGTACGGCTTCGCCGTGCACAAGGGCTACAGCACCGCGTTCCACACGGCGGCCCTCGCCGACCGCGGCCCCTGCAGCGAGCACCGATATTCGTTCATCAACGTTCGCAGACTGGTACCCGCGGGTGCACCCGACGGGAGGCCGGGCGGCGCGCCGAACGGGGCTGAGGAAAGATGTATCGAACACCGACCGGAGGACCACTGAACCGATGAGTGCCGAAGATCTCGAGAAGTACGAGACCGAGATGGAGCTCTCGCTGTACCGCGAATACAAGGACATCGTGGGGCAGTTCAGTTACGTCGTGGAGACCGAGCGTCGCTTCTATCTCGCCAACAGCGTCGAACTGGTTCCGCGCAATGCCGACGGCGAGGTCTATTTCGAACTACGCCTGGCCGACGCGTGGGTGTGGGACATGTACCGTCCGGCCCGCTTCGTCAAACAGGTCAGGGTGATCACCTTCAAGGACGTCAACATCGAAGAGGTCGAGAAGCCCGAGCTGCGGCTACCCGACTGAGTCGACGACATGGCCGAGGACCGAACTCCCGTCGCGATCGTCACCGGCGCCAGCCGTGGTGCGGGACGGGGCATCGCCACCGCACTGCTGCACGCGGGATGGCGCGTCTACCTGACGGGCCGGACGGTCCTCGACGTCGGTGACGGTGGGATCGCCGTCGCCGTCGACCATCGGGACGACGCTCAGGTCGCTGCGCTGTTCGGCCGCGTCGTCGACGAATCCGGCTCGCTGGACCTCCTGGTCAACAACGCGGCCGCGATCCACGACGAGCTGACCGGTTCAAAGCCGTTCTGGGAGAAGCCACTCGAGCTGGCCGACGTGCTCGACGTGGGACTGCGATCGTCGTATGTCGCGTCCTGGCACGCCGCACCGCTCATGGTGGCCCAGGGCCGCGGGCTCATCGCGTTCACCTCGTCGCCCGGCTCGGTCTGCTACATGCACGGCCCGGCCTACGGAGCGCAGAAGGCGGGTGTGGACAAGCTGGCCGCCGACATGGCCGTCGACTTCGCGGGCACCGGCGTCACGACGGTGTCCATCTGGATGGGGATCTTGCTGACCGAGGCCTTCCGCCGCGCCTTCGACGGACATCCGGATGCCTTGGCGAGGACCGCCCTGCACGCGGAGACTCCCGAGTTCACGGGGCGCCTCGTCGATGCGCTGTACCGGGACGCCGCGCTGGCGGAACTGAGTGGTCAGACGCTGATCGGCGCCGAGCTTGCGACGCGGTACGGCATCACCGACACCGATGGACGCCGGCCGCCGTCGCACCGCGACGCCCTCGGCGCGCCACGGATTCCGTCGACTGTGGTGGTGCGCTGACGCCGACGCCGCCGCGACTTGCCACACTGGATGAATGCGCAAGACACCGCAGTGCTGGCTCACCGACATGGATGGCGTTCTCGTACACGAGGAGCGTGCGCTTCCGGGCGCCGCGGAGTTCCTGCAACGCCTGGTGGAGAAGAAGCGACCCTTCCTGGTGCTGACGAACAACTCGATCTTCACCCCGCGTGACCTGGCGGCCCGCCTGCTGCGGTCCGGTCTGGAGGTCCCGGAGGCCGCGATCTGGACCTCGGCGCTGGCGACCGCGGCCTTCCTGCACGATCAGCTGCCCGGCGGTTCGGCGTACGTCATCGGCGAGGCGGGTCTAACGACAGCGCTGCACGAGGTGGGATACACGCTGACCGACACCGGACCCGACTTCGTGGTGCTCGGCGAGACGCGAACGTACTCCTTCGAGGCGATCACCAAGGCAATCCGGCTCATCGGCGCCGGGGCTCGCTTCATCGCCACCAATCCCGATGTGACCGGGCCCTCCGCGGAGGGGCCGACGCCCGCCACCGGTTCGGTCGCGGCGCTCATCACCAAGGCCACGGGCCGGGAGCCCTACTTCGTCGGCAAGCCGAATCCCATGATGTTCCGCAGTGCGCTCAACCGCATCGAGGGTCACTCGGAGAGCACCTTCATGGTGGGCGACCGGATGGACACCGACGTCGTGGCCGGTATCGAGGCCGGTCTGGAGACCATCCTGGTGCTGACCGGGTCGACGACGATGACCGACATCGAGAAGTATCCGTTCCGGCCGAGTCGGGTACTCGACTCCATTGCAGACGCCGTCGATCTGATCTGATGGCTGACCTCACTCAGCCCCTGGCCGGGGTGCGGATCATCGAGATCTCGAGCTTCGTCGCCGTCCCACTAGCGGGAATGACCCTGGCGCAATTGGGCGCCGAGGTGATTCGCGTCGATCCCGTCGGTGGGGCCGCGGACTACCACCGCTGGCCGTTGACCGACGACGGCGAGAGCATCTACTGGGCCGGGCTCAACAAGGGCAAGCTGTCCGCCGCGATCGACGTGCGATCGGACGGGGGACGGGAGCTCATCACGCGGCTGATCATCGACAGCGGCATTCTGATCACGAATGTGGCTGGGCGACAGTGGCATTCGTACGACACGTTGGTGGCCGCGCGGCCGGACCTGATTCACGTCGAGGTGTCGGGTCGCGCCGACGGCGGCACCGGTGTCGACTACACGGTCAATGCGGGCATCGGTTTTCCCCTGGTCACCGGAGCTGCCGGCTCCGCGGACCCGGTCAACCACGTCCTGCCCGCCTGGGACGTCACCTGCGGGCTGTACGTCGCGCTTGCCGTGATGGCCGCGCTGAGGCATCGCGACGCCACCGGGGAAGGTCAGCGCGTCGGCGTTCCCCTGGAGAACGTGGCACTCGCTACGGCGGGCAACCTCGGCTTCCTGACCGAGGTCATGGTCAACGGCGTCGAGCGCGAGCGCATCGGCAACTCGATCTACGGCCAGTACGGTCAGGCGTTCGCCAGCGCGGACGGCGCGTCCTTCATGATCGTCGCGCTCACGGGTCGGCACTTTCGTGACTTGGCCGAGGTGACGGGGACGACGAAAGCCGTTGCTGCACTTGGTGACGCACTAGGTGCAGACTTCACCGACGAGGGACAACGGTATCGGCACCGAGACGCGCTCACGGGACTGTTCACGGTGTGGTTCACCGGGCACACCGCGGATGAGATCACCGCAGCCCTGTCGGCGACGTCGATCCTGTGGGAGCGCTATCGCACCTTCGGCGAGACCGTAGCCGACCCCAAGGTCACCGAGAACCCGCTGTTCAGCACGCTCGATCAACCGCGGATTGGCGAATACCTAGCGCCAGCACTGCCTGTGGCGGTCAATGGTGCCTACCGGCCCGCGGTGCCGTCACCGGCTCTCGGCGACCACACCGTCGACGTGCTTCGGGAGCGGCTGGCGTTGTCCGATGCCGAGATCAATCGGCTGACCGAGGCAGGCACCGTCGCGTGAGTGCGCTGCTGCGCCTGCTCGACCTCCGTCCGGGAGCGTCGGAGGATGACTGGATCGGTCCGGCGAGCGGGCCGGAGGGCAAGCGCTCGTTCGGTGGCCAGTTCATGGCCCAGACCCTGGTCGCCGCCGCTCGCACCGTCGAGCCGGTCAAACTGCCCACCAGCATGCACCTGCAATTCCTGCGGGGCGGCGAGGCGGGTGACGAGGTCGAGTACGCCGTGCAGCGGGTGTTCGACGGACGAACCGCCTCGGCCCGCCGCGTGGAGTCTCGTCAAGCCGGCCGCCTGATGACCGTGGCGACCGTCTCGTTCTCCGTGCCGCTGCCCGGTCCCGAGCACGGCCGGCTCGGCGTGATGCCGCAGGATCCCGAGACGCTGCCGCGCACCGGTCCCATCGGGCCTGCTCCGTCGATGCCGTTGGACGAGATCGACATTCGCGTCGTCGACGACTGGTCGACCGGCAAGTTCATCCGGCGCCTCTGGTGGCGGGTCGAGGTGCCCGTCCCCGATGACCCGTTGGTGCACGATGTCATCGCGGCATACGTGTGCGACGTCTACATGATCGATCCCGCGTTGCAGGTGCACGGTCACTCGATGCGGGCGCGGACCCACCGCAGCGGCACCACGGACTCGTCGATCTGGTTCCATCGACGGGTGCGGGCGGACCACTGGAATCTGCTGGAGACCACATCGCCCGCGGCGGCCCGCGGCCGAGGCGTGATCACGGGCAGCCTCATCGGTGCGGATGGCGAGATCGCCGCCACCGTGGCGCAGGAGGGTCTCATCGCCGAGCGGGAGCAGCCCTCCGAAGGCTGACGACGCGAGTTCCACGAACGCGAATTCGCCTGCGCGCCATGATCAGCGCTTGCCACAGGAGCACTCCCGTCAGCAGTGCGACGATCACCCCGAGGAGGCGGTGCTCGCCGAACATCGGATAGACCTGATAGTGGGTCAGATAGATGATCAGCGACGCCTCGGCGAGCACCCCTGCCGCCGCCGCGAGCACTGCCGGACATCGCACGGCAGGCAACCAGATCAGCAGAGCCAGGCCCACGAACACCAACAGTTCTCGGTGCCCATTGCCGAAGTAGCCGACGACACCGACGGCGAGTAGCAGGGTCACCGTGGCGCGGTGCCGGGTCGTGGTGGCCTTCGACGCCGCCCACCCGATTGCGAAGAACCAGAAGGCGAGCACGGTGAACCACGCCGCATGGCCCATGCCGAACCCGTGGAAGCGCATCATCAGCCCGAGAGTCAGGAACCCCAGTGCGAACGCGAACGGCGCGCGCCGTTCCAGGCGATCGCCGATCGGCGTCCAGCAGAGCGCCGCCAGCGCCACCAGAATCCACACCACCACTTCGACGAACCACAGCCTGCCCGCCGTCATGCTGTCGCTGGGTCCGAGAAACTTGTTGGCCAACAGGAGATTCGTCGCGGTGTAGTCGTTCGTGGCGAGCAGGGCGATCGCCACCCACGCCACCGACGGCACGGCGATCCACGCAATGGTGTGCCGCACGTGGCGCGCCCGTTGCCGACGTGGCAGCGGCGTGAGGCAGAAGCGGCCGAAGTTGTACCCGGCGATACCCAGCAGAACGTGCGCCCCGCCCCAGAGCGTAAACAGCCCGGCGTGCGAACCGACGACGAGCACGATCGCGATCGCCCGCAGGGCGACGCTGGTCTCGAGCTGTGTGCCCCACCTTCGCCGCGGTCTGAAGCCGGCCTCCAGCTCGCGCAGCGGCAGCCGCTGCCAGTCGGCGGGAAGGTGACCGATCGCGCGTTCGAGGCGGACCGACATCGACACATAGGAAAGCGAGTTTCCGCCGAGATCGACGAAGCTGGCCTCCTCGTCGATCGACGCGGCGTCCAGCTGCAACACGTCGGCGAACAGTCCGCGGAGGTCGACTGCCGCCTCGTCGACCGCAGCGCTTCGCTCGGCCAATCGGCGCACGCCGTGGAGATCGGCCTTGCCCGAGGGCAATCGGGGGAGCGCGTCGACGTCGAGCACGCGGACTGCCGCGCGGGGAAGGCCCGACGCGTCAGCGGCAAGCGCTCCGACGTCGCAGTCCACGGGACGGTCGGCGGCCGCGACCAACAGTTGGCCGGCGCCCTCCGTGCAGATCGCGGCCACGCCGGCGTCGCACAGGGTGGTCTCGATCCGCTCCAGGTCCAGGCGCAGGCCGTACAGCTTGGCGAAGCGGCTGATCCGCCCGACGACTTCGTACAGACCGTGGTCATTGCGGCGGGCGAGGTCGCCGGTGCGCAGCGCCGTGATCGTGCGGCCCACGGCGAGGTCGGCTGGATCGTGCGCGTAACCCATCATCACGCCGTCGCCGCGGAAGATCAGTTCGC
Organism: Mycolicibacterium sp.; assembly: GCF_016462545.1. GTDB lineage: Bacteria > Actinomycetota > Actinomycetes > Mycobacteriales > Mycobacteriaceae > Mycobacterium. The sequence continues at coordinate 570,216 of NZ_JAEMTA010000001.1, forward strand.
CGACGTCGTCCGATTCCCCGTCCCCGATGTCTATCTCGAATGTGCCTCCGGGAATGGGGACGCCGATCGATTGGGGATGCTCGACCGCGAATTCCGGTGGCAGGTAAGCCATGCGGGCGGTGGCCTCGGTGGCTCCGTACATCACGAACAACGTCCACCCGCGGCGCTCGCCGAGTTCGGCGAACCGTCGGACCCGGTCGGGGGCGAGGCGGCCACCGGCCTGCGTGACGTACCGCAGGTGCGGCAGCGACATGTCGGCGAAGCCGATCCGATCGAGCAGTTCGAAGGTGTGGGGGACGCCGGCGAACGTCGTACCCCGGTGCCGTGCCATCAGTTCCCAGAACTCGTCGTCGACGACCGAGTGCTCGGTCAGGATGAGCCCGGCGCCGCGCAGCAGGTGGCTGTGAATCACCGACAGGCCATAGCAGTAGGACATGGGCAAAGTCGTTGCAGCCCTGTCGGTGTGGCGGATGTCGAGATAGGCGGCAATGGATTCGGCGTTCGAGAGCAGGTTGCTCCGCGACAGCCGCACCAACTTCGGTGACCCCGTGCTGCCGGACGTCGACGACAGCAGCGCGAGGTCGGGATGCAGGTCGTGGACGGGGCGGTGGCGGTGCTCCACGCTGCCGCCGCGCAGGATCACGTCGGGATCGTAGGCGTCGACCACCGCCGCGTGATCGCCGTCAGCCGGCAACGGTATGACGACGTGACCGCCCGCCAGCGCTCCAAGGTAGCCCACCAGTGTCTCGATGTCGTTGCGGCACTCCAGGAGTACGAGCCTGCGCTGGGTGCCGAGGTCGGAGGCGCTGGCGGCGACGTGATCGGCGAGGTCGCGATAGGAGAGTCGCCGGTCCGCGGTGAGCAGTGCCGGATGATCGCCATGGCACGTGAGGTGTTCGAGGAGTCGGCCCGCTGTCATGACTGCTGATCGAGGACGACGACGGGCCCGACGACGTCGACGCGCACCTTCGCGTCGACCGTGGGCGGATCGAGGCTGTGCTGACGGACGGTGATCGGTTCGCCTGCACCGGGATCCACGACGAGCAGCACGTCGTGCCCGCGGAACTCCGAGGCCAGGACGGTACCGATACCGGCCCCGCGGCCGTCGTCGGTCACGGTCGTGGCGGCCAGTTGCTCCGGCCGCAGCATGAGGGTCGCCGGTCCGTCGGTAGCCTCGCCGCGCACGGGCAGGCGGCCGAGCACGCATTCGGCGACCCCGTCGGTGACCGTGCCGGGCAGCAGCACGCAGTCGCCGAGGAACTGGGCGGTGAACCGGTCGCCAGGATCGAGGTAGACCTGTTGCGGCGTTCCGACGCCGGCGAACCGACCATCGCGCATGACGGCCACCTGGTCGGCGATGGAAAGCGCTTCCTCCTGGTCGTGGGTCACGAGAAGCGTCGTCACGTGGGCTTCGGCGAGCAACGTCGCGACTGCCTTGCGGGTCGAAGCCCGCAGGCCGGTGTCGAGCGAGCTGAATGGCTCGTCGAGCAGCATCAGCGCAGGTTCGCGGGCGAGCGCCCTCGCCAGGGCGACCCGCTGCTGCTGACCGCCGGACAGTTCATGGGGTCGCCGTAGCGCCAGGGACTCGTCCAGCGACACGGTGTCGAGCAATGCGGCAACCCGGGTGCGGGTCTTGCGCGCGCTGCCACCGAGGCCGTACGCGATGTTCTGCCCCACGGTGAGGTGGGGGAATAGCGCGCCGTCCTGTGCGACATAACCGACGTCGCGACGGTGCGCCGCGACGAAACCACCGACCCCGGCGACCATCCGTCCGGCGATGGAAATGGTTCCGCCATCGGGGTTCTCGAAGCCGGCGACGAGGCGAAGGAGAGTGGTCTTGCCGCAACCGGAGGCGCCGACGACGGCGGTGACGGTGCCCGAGGGGACGCTGAGGTCCACGCCGTGGAGCACGGTGTGGCCATTGAACGACTTGGTGAGACCCGTGACCTCGAGTGCATTGGTCGTCACAGCGCGGCCGCCCTGGTCGACTGGCGGAACAGCACCAGGGTGACCGGTACCGACAGCACGACGAGCAGCAGCGCATACGGCGCCGCGGCCGCGTAGTCGAGCTCGCTGCTAAGCGACCAGAACCGCATGGCGAGCGTGCTGGTGCCGGTGGGGGCGAGCAACAGCGTGGCGGTCAGTTCGGTGGCGACGGCGACGAACACCAGCGAGGCCCCCGCCGCGGCGGCCGGGGCGGTGAGCCGCAGCGTGACGCGCAGCAGCGTCGCAGTGGGCGACACGCCCAGTGACCGCGATGCCTCCTCGATGCCAGGTGGCACCTGCGCCAGGCCGGACCGCAGGTTGACCATGGCCCGCGGGATGAACATCAACACGTAGGCGGCGAGCACCAACGAAATGGTCTGGTAGAGAGGCGAAGCGAACTGGATCGCCACGGTCACCAGGGCCAGCGCGGTGACGATCCCTGGCATCGAACTGGTGACGAAGTTGGAGCCCTCGACGAAGCGCGCGAAGAACCCGCGGTAGCGCACGGCCACCCAGGCGAAGGGGAAGGCGAGCACCGTGGTCATGACCGCGGCGGCTGCCGCCAGGCCCGCGGTCTGCACGGTCGCGGTAACGATCTGGTCGGTTGCCCACACGTTCGTCCCACCGATCCACAACCAGCGGGTCACCGTCCACGCCGGCACGCCGAGGGCAAGCACGGCGAGTGCGGCGAGTCCAACGACCGCGGGAATCGCCATGCCGCGCAAGCGATGTGGACACAGCTGCCGTTGTGCACCCGAGCCGATCCGCGCGTATCTTGCGTTGCCGCGGGCCGCGGCCTCGCCGACGAGCAGTATCAGACACAGCAGGACCAACACGCCCGCGAGCGTGCTGCCCGCCGCGCCGTTGAACGTCGATTGGAACTGCTCGAAGATCGCCGTCGTCAGGGTGGCGAATCGCAACATCGCGAACGCACCGTACTCGGCGAGCAGATGCACCCCGATGAGCAGGCCGCCGCCGAGGATCGCCAGGCGCAGCTGCGGAAGCACGACCCGGCAGAAGGAGCCCGCCGGGCTGGAACCCAGTGCCCTGGCGGACTCCTCGATCGCGGGGTCGAGCCTGCGAAGCGTCGCGGCGGCCGGCACGTAGACGAAGGGAAAGTAGGACAGCGTCGCCACCAGGATGCCGGCCCAGAAGCCGTGCAGCGACGGCACGACGCTGACCCACGCGTAGCTGTTGATGAACGCGGGAACCGCCAGCGGAGCGACGAACAACGGTCGCCACAGCGCGCGCCCCGGCACGTTCGTGCGTTCCACCAGCCAGGCGGCGCCGACGCCGAGAACGATGCACAGCGGCACGGTGACGACGAGCAGCCCGATCGTGTTGACCAGGAGTTCACCGACGCGCGGTCGCACGACGAGGGCCCACACCCGCCCCGGCCCGGTGGCGATCACCGACCACGCGACGTAGGCGATGGGTACGAACGTGGCGAGGACCAGGACCGCGACGACGCCGATGAGCAGCGGTCCGGGACGCACACCCGCCACGCCCGTTCGTGCGCGCGCGCCGATCCCTGCCGTCGGGACCGTGTGGGTGGTGATCACCTACTGCACCATCTAGAGCAGGCCGGCCTTGGTCATCAGATCGGTGACCTTCGCGGCGTCGAGATCCGAGGGGTTGACGGCAGGCGCTTGCAAGTCGGGCAGCGGAACCAGCGCCGGATTGGCGGGCACACCGCTCGCGACCGGGTACTCGAACGAGGTGCCCTTCTCGAGCACCTCCTGACCGGCCTTGCTCGTGATGAAGGTCAGGAAACGTTGCGCCTGTTCCTTCTTCTTGCTCGAGTTGAGCACGCCGCCGCCGGAGATGGAGACGAAGGCGCCGGGATCGGAGTTCCGAAAGTAGTGCAGGGCAGTGTTGCCGCTGATCTCCTTGGTATTGGCCTGATCTCGGAACCAGTAGTAGTGGTAGATCACGCCACCGTCGACCTCGCCCGCGTTGATGGCTCGCAGCGTGGCGATGTTGTCTTGGAAGATCTCGGCGTTGCTCTTCATCCCGGCGAGCCAGGCCGACGTCGCGGGCTCTCCGGTGAGCACGAGCATTGCCGCCACGATTGCCTGGAAGTCGGGCTTCACCGGCGGCGCGCCCCATCGGCCCTTCCACGCCGGCTGTTCGAGGTCCATGATCGACTTCGGCAGCTGGTCCTCGGTGAGCTTGGACTTGTTGTACGCGAAGACCGTGGTACGTGCGGCGACGCCCGTCCACTTGTTGGTCGCCGGTCGGTATTGGGCGGGGACCTGGGCGATGGTCGCCTGATCGACGTCCGCGAACAGCCCGGCCTTCTCGACCGCGGCCATGGCAGGCGAGTTCTCGGTGAGGATGAGGTCGGCGGGGGATGAGGCGCCCTCGGCAATCAACTGGTTCCCCAGCTCGGTGTCGCCGCCTTGCCGGTAGGTGACCTTGATGCCGGTCGCCTTGGTGAAGGCGTCGATCCACTCCTTGGTGAGCGACTCGTGCTGGGCGTTGTAGATCAGCAGACCGTCGGATTCGTCCGACGACGAGGAACACGCCGTAGTCCCGACGACGAGTGCGACGGCGGCCAGCAACGCGCCGATCCGCCTCCAAGGTGACCGCATCGGCTACTTCCCTTCCGCGCTGGCGGTGGCCCGCAGTGCTCATCAGGTGAGGATTACCTAACGAACATACCTGGGCCGTGGACGCGCGGTGATCGAGGTTCCATTACACGAGGCTTACCCCTCCTGTTCGATCGACAGCCACTCGGCCAGAGAGATGCCGAAGGCGTTCGCCTGACACAGTTCGGCGTTGCGCAGCCTGCCGATCTGAGGGTCGACCCATTCGATGAACTCACGCTCGGGGTGGCTCGCATCCCGCATGTGGATGAAGTAGTCATGAGCCCCGTAGCCGGCGACGCGGTCGGACCTGATGCGGAACGGCAACTCCAGGCGGTACAGCCGGGTGCCCTTGCTCCCCACGTCGAGCAGTTCGGCGTCGGAGTCGAGCACCAGTCGGTCGAAGCTGAGATACGTCAGGGCGATCGAGCGCTGGTCGGCCAAGGGAAGGGCGGCGATCTGCTGGATCAGCAGCTCGCTGCGAATCACCTTGAAGTACAGGCGTCGGTCGAACTCCGTCCCGTCGAGGTAGTAGTCACCGGTGCCGTCCGGCCACTCGATGGCCGGTTGGCCCGAGTCGTCGTGCAGGACGTCCGTTCGCCCCTCCGCGGTCCGCAGCTCCGGCATCGGGACCAGGAGCAGGTCCCCGCGGACGGGTACTAGCCAGCCTAGGCCGGCATCGAGCGCATCGCGCATGGCTCTCGAGAATCGAGCCCACCTGCCAACGGGCACAACGGAGTTCGCGTCGAGCCAGGCCGTAGTCGGGACCCGGCGCTTGGTGCCCTCGAGCTGCAGGATGCGCTCGTAGATGGTGTGCGCGACGTCGGTCAGCACGGCTCTGAACTCATAGCCGAACAAACTCTGGCCAGGGTCGTCGTTCGGGCTCCAGAACGGGATCGTCCGCCAGCGCAGGTCCGGACCCTTGAGTTCCGCCGTCGTCAACGCCGCGTCCAGACGTCCAACGATCGAGACCGCTATTGGCTGGACGTTGCGGGTCCGGCAGAAGGCCGCGACCGCATCGAGCGCCGCGAGTTCGTCGAAGGGTACGTCAGTCACGGACGTACCGCACCCGGTCGTGATCCACCGTCGCCGCGACGTTGAACTCCGTCTTGCGGACCACCCGCCACACACCCGCGGGCACCTGCAGTTCGCGATGCCGTTCGTGCTCCTTCTGGTGCCACAGGCGGGTGGGCGCATCGAGATCGACGTAGATAGTGCCGCTCGCGGAGACGATCCTGTCGAATTCCCGGTCACTGTCGAGGACGTGGTGGTGGCCCGACTCGCTATGCCCAACGATGCAACTGGTGACCTTCTCGGCGGTGCCCGACGGCGGGGCGTCCACCGGGAGCAAGAGAACTTCACCGTGACGTATGGGTGTGCGCATCGCAGGTCTCCTCGCGTGGGGGTGGGTGATGCGGGTGAACCTAGCGCGGGGCTCCGACAACTCGAGGGGCGAAACGAGTTGTGTCAGTTGCCAAGACCGCCGGCGCGGGATTCTGTACGTTGGCCGAGAAGTCAAGGGCACGAGCCCGCGTCCATTCGACACACCGAAGGAACCAACGCCATGAGTCTGTTTGCCAACACCGTGCGCCGAGGCGCCGTCGCTACCATCGGAGCGTGTGCCGTCGGTGCCGTCGTCGCGGGTGCGGGAATCCTGCCCAAGGCTGGCGCGGCGCCCTGCAAGGCCAGCGGTTTCGCCGCGACGGCCAGCGGCGTGTTGAGTTCGGCGGGGGCCTACCTCGATGTGCATCCAGGCGCCGACGACGTTCTCACCGCGGCTGCCAGTCAGCCGACCGCCGAGGCCCAGTCATCGGTGCGCGGCTACTTTCTGGCGCACCCCAACGAGTTCCTGGATCTGCAGAGGATCGTGCAGCCCCTGAAGGACGTCAAGAACCAGTGTGGTGTCGACCTGTCACCGAGCCAGTTGGCGTCGCTGGTCGAGGGGCTGGCCTGAGGTCAGACGGGTAGATCCGTGTACTGCATGGCGAACCCGTCGGCGCTGAAGGTGAAGCCCTGGCCGGTGAACTCGCTGGCGCACGAGATCCCCGTCGTCTCCTGCACGTTGCAGCGGAACCCCGACACGATGAGGACCTTGTCGAACGGCAGGACGGCGGCGGGACCGGGGACCAGGGCGTAACCGGGCGAGTCGACCACGGCGAACTCGGGCGGCACGTCCCGGCCCACCTGAATGGCGTTGGGGGCGCTGTCCGTGCCGTCTCGTTCGGCGATGGTGTCGGGTGCCCCCTTGACGGGGATGGTGGATCCGGTCGACGACTGACAGCCTGCCGCCTGGCGCGGGATGATCGCGCACACCCAACGCTTGCTGGGGCTGGTGAAGTAGTAGGCCGTCTCGCCGTTGGCTTGCGGCGAGGCATAGGCGAAGGCGTTCACCAGCGCGTCGTTGGTGGGGCGGCTCGGCAGCGGAGGCGGCGCGGACGTGCTGGTCTGTGTGGTCGGGCGAGCTTCGTCGGTATTCACCACGGTGCCGGAATCGCATCCGACGCTCGCGGCCACGATCACGAGTGCGACGAATGCGGACGCCAGCATCCGATGGGGAGTTCGGCCGGGCATGACCGCCATCATGGCACGGAGGTTCTGGAACGCTCGGTTAAGAATCGGTAGCATCGAACCGTGGCGCGGCCCCGGAAGTTCGTCGAAGAAGACGTCGTCACCGCCGCGCGCGACCAGTTCTGGGTCACTGGATACGCCGGCACGTCGATGGACGATCTGACGGAGGCGACCGGGCTGGGCCGTGGAAGTCTCTACGGCGCATTCGGCGACAAGCACGGTCTCTATCTGCGGGCACTCGAGGACTACTGCAGCGTCACCATGGCAGCGGTCGCCGACGATCTGAGCGCACCCGGTATCTCGGCATTCGACCGTCTGGCCGGTCACCTCAGGACGATGGCGAGCACGACGACCGGCGAGGCCAAGCGCGGCTGCCTGATGGCGAAGAGCGCCGCCGAACTGGGTGCCACGGACATCGACGTCGCCCGTCGGGTGAAGGCGTCCATGCAGAAGTACGAAGGGCTGCTTGCCGACACCATCGCGGCGGCCCAACGCGACGGTGACATCGATCCGGGCGCAGATCCGCACACCTTGGCGCTGCTGGTTCTGACGTTCCTTCGCGGTTCGGAGTCGCTGCGCACGTCAGGGTGCACGCCATCGCGGTTGAGGTCGGCCGCCGAGGACTTCATCGCGCTGCTGCCGCGCCCCCGCTGACCGCGCCGCCTGTGGATGAACTCGCGTCTGTGGATGACGACGTGATGCGACCGCGGATGTGTCATGGCGAGTTCGCATCGTGGTGCCATGACGGAAACATGGACTCGGGCCCAGATCGGTGCGCTCGGTGAAGACCTGGCGGTCGAGCATCTGAGGTCGTGTGGGCTCAGGGTGCTGACCCGCAACTGGCGATGCCGGTATGGCGAACTGGATGTGATTGCCGCCGACGAGGCCGCGGGAGTGGTGGTGTTCGTCGAGGTCAAGACGCGCACCAGTGATCGGTTCGGTGGAGTCGAGCAGGCGGTGACCCCGGTGAAGCTGCGCCGGCTTCGACGGCTCGCCGGGGTGTGGCTGGCGGCCCAGGATCGAAGCTGGGCGCAGGTGCGCATCGACGTCGTCGGCGTGCGGATCGGCCGAGGTCCCACCCCCGAGATCACGCACCTCGAGGCGGTCGGGTGATGACGCTGGGGCGGGCGTACTCCGTGGGGGTCCGCGGGGTCGACGGCGCCATCGTGGAGATCGAGGCCGACATCACCTCGGGACTCCCCGGCGTCCACCTGGTCGGGCTGCCCGACGCGGCACTGCAGGAGGCGCGCGACCGGGTGCGGGCGGCAATCACCAACTGCGGCAACAGTTGGCCGATGGCACGGCTGACCCTGGCGCTGTCGCCGGCCACGCTGCCGAAGACGGGTTCGGCGTACGACGTCGCGTTGGCGCTGGCGGTGCTATCTGCGGAACAGAAGAAGTCCTGGGCGGCGCTGGACAAGACGGTCTTGCTCGGCGAGTTGGCGCTCGACGGACGCGTGCGACCGGTCAAGGGAGTGCTGCCCGCGGTACTGGCGGCCAAGCACGAGGGTTGGCCCGCGGTCGTGGTGCCAATCGACAACCTCGCCGAGGCTTGCCTGGTCGACGGAATCCGGGTCTGGGGCGCTCGGACTCTGCGGCAGCTGCAGGCCTGGCTGCAGGGCAAGGGGGCGCTCGACGATCGAGTGCCCGCCTGCGCATCGGAGGCCGAACAGATGGCCGATCTCGCCGACGTCGTCGGACAGACGCACGCCAGATTCGCCGTCGAGGTGGCCGCCGCGGGTTCGCATCACCTGCTGCTGACCGGGCCACCCGGAGTCGGCAAGACCATGCTGGCGCAACGACTTCCGGGCCTGTTGCCGCCGCTGACGCACGAGGAGTCATTGGAGGTGACCGCCATCCATTCGGTGGCGGGCCTGTTGTCCGGGGACACTCCGCTGATCACCCGGCCGGTGTTCGTCGCGCCGCACCACACGTCTACCGTCGCCGCACTGGTCGGCGGCGGTTCGGGGCTCGCTCGCCCCGGGGCGGTGAGCCGTGCCCATCGCGGCGTGCTCTTCCTCGACGAGTGTGCAGAGATCGGCTCCAGCGTCTTGGAGGCGTTGCGAACACCCCTGGAGGACGGCGAGATTCGGCTGGCTCGGCGTGACGGCGTGGCGCGTTACCCAGCGCGGTTCCAGCTCGTCCTGGCCGCGAATCCGTGCCCCTGTGCGCCGGCCAAGTCCAGCGATTGCGTCTGCGCTGCGGCCGTCAAGCGGAGATATCTCGGCAGGTTGTCCGGTCCGCTGATGGACCGCGTCGACCTTCAGGTGGAACTGCATCCGGTCCTCTCCGGCGCGATCGGCGCCGAAGGCGAACCCACCGCGACGGTCCGCGACCGGGTGGCGGCCGCCCGCGAGGCCGCTGCGGCACGGTGGGCTCCCCACGGGGTCCGAACCAACGCAGAGGTCAGTGGTCCGCTGCTGCGTCGACGATTCCGGCTCGACCGCACGGTGATGGCGCCACTGCGCACGGCGCTGGATCGCGGCGAACTCAGCATCCGCGGGATGGACAGGACGCTGCGTGTCGCGTGGACGCTCGCCGATCTGGCGGGCCGCTCCAAGCCCGTGCTGGACGACGTCAACACCGCGCTGAGCTTTCGCCAGGCCGGGGGTGCGCGATGAGTGACGAGTTGCTGGCATGGGCGTATCTATCGCGCGTCGTCGAGCCGCCGTCGCGCGAGGTCGCGGCATACGTGGCAGCCGTCGGCCCCGTCGAGGCGGCGGCGCGCATCAAGGCGGGTGAGGTGACGTCGACCCTCGCGCGGCTCACCCAGGCTCGTCGTGACGTCGATTGCGCTGCAGACGATCTCGACGTCGTCGCTCGACTCGGTGGCCGTCTGGTCACTCCCGAGGATCCGGACTGGCCATACCTGGCCTTCACGTCGTTCAACGGCACACCCGTTCGGGATAGACCGGAGGGCCATCCGCCCCTGGCGCTGTGGGTGATCGGTGAGGAGTCGCTGGCCGACGTCAGCGAGCGGGCGTGCTCGATCGTCGGCACGCGGGCGGCGACGTCGTACGGCGAACATCAGGCTGCCGATCTCGCCGCTGGTTTGGCGGAACGCGACGTCGCGGTCGTGTCCGGTGGCGCGTTCGGCATCGACGGCGTGGCGCACCGCGCGACACTTGGCTCCGAGGGGCTCACCGTTGCGGTGCTCGCAGGCGGAGTCGACGTGCCGTACCCGTCCGCGCACTCGGCGATGTTGCGCCGCATCGGGGAGCAGGGCCTGCTGGTCAGCGAGTATCCGCCGGGCGTTCGACCCGCGCGATACCGCTTCCTCACGCGCAACCGGTTGGTCGCTGCGTTGTCCGGGGCCACAGTGGTGATCGAGGCGGGCCTGCGCAGCGGCGCCGCCAGCACTGCCGCCTGGGCGGAGGCACTCGGACGCCCCGTCTGCGCCTATCCAGGCCCGGTGACGTCGTCCGCGTCCGCTGGATGTCACGTGTTGATCAGGAGTGGAGCCCTCCTCGTCACGCGCGTCGAGGAAGTGGTGGAGCTGGTGGGGGCGGCCGGTGAGCTCGACCCCGAGCCCGATCGGCCCAGCTCCCCGCTCGACCGCCTCACCGTCACCGAAGTGCGGGCCTACGAGGCACTCCCTCGACGGGGTGCCCGCACCGTGGACGAGATCGCGGTGGCGGCCGGGTTGCCGCCGACCGACTTACTGGGCCCGCTCGCGACGTTGGAACTCTCCGGTCTGGTGCGTCGTCGTGACGGGAGGTGGAGCCTGGTGCCTCGATAGCTTGGCCGTACACGGGGTGCCCGCACGGTAGGCGACCACCCGACCCTGCCCGCTCGTATAGTCGGTGAGGCCAACCGACGATCGTGATGAGGTGACTGTGGCAGGGCGTCCGATCCACCAGTTCGAAGTGGTGCGCAGTGAACGGCTGGCGCCGCACATGGTGCGCGTGGTGCTCGGCGGTGGCTTCACCACGTTCACGCCCAGCGACTTCACCGATTCCTACGTGAAGATCGTCCTTCCCAGGTCCGGCACGGACGTGTCGACGCTGCCGACGCCGCTGACACTCGACTCCTTCAAGGAGTTGCCCGACACCCACCAACCGGTCGTCCGCACCTACACCGTGCGCCACGTCGACAGGGACCGCGGGGAGATCAGCATCGACTTCGTAGTGCACGGCGAACATGGCGTGGCAGGCCCGTGGGCCAGCTCCGTCCAGCCGGGCGATCCGGCCTACCTGATGGGCCCAAACGGCGCCTATGCACCGGACCCCGCCGCTGACTGGCACCTCCTGGCGGGAGACGAGGCAGGACTGCCCGCCATCAGCGCCGCGTTGGAAGCATTGCCCCCCAACGCAATTGGGCTGGCCTTCATCGAGGTCAGCGGTCCTGAGGACGAGCTGCAACTCACTGCGCCCGAGGGCGTGCAGGTCCGGTGGATCTACCGCGGTGGCCGTGCCGACCTGGTTCCCGAGGAACAGGCCGGTGACCACGCACCCCTCATCGCGGCAGTTAAGGAAGCTCTGTGGCTGCCGGGACAGGTGCAGGTCTTCATCCACGGCGAGGCCCAGGCAGTCATGCACAACCTGCGGCCCTACGTCCGCAAGGAGCGCGGCGTCGACGCGAAGTGGGCGTCGATATCCGGGTACTGGCGGCGCGGCCGAACCGAGGAGACCTTCCGGCAGTGGAAGGCCGAGCTGGCAAAAGTGGAGTCCGCGTCCGCGGGGTGACCCAGGGCTGGCACCCTTGCCTCATGGCATTCGGTGACTACCAACTCGAGATCTACCTGCAGGGCCTGTCCGGCGTACAGCCGTCCCTTCCGATGGCGTTCGCCGAACTCGAGGCCAAGGCGCAGGCCGCCATGTCGCCGTCGCTGTGGTCGTATGTGGCCGGCGGCGCGGGCGATGAACGCACTCAGCGTGTCAACGTCACGGCCTTCGAGCGATGGGGCGTGATGCCGCGAATGTTCGTCGGCGCCAAGGAACGAGACGTCTCCGTCGACCTGTTCGGACTGACGCTGCCGTCGCCGGTGTTCATGGCCCCGATCGGCGTCATCGGTCTCTGCGCCCAGGACGGGCACGGTGACCTCGCCGCTGCCAAGGCCGCCGCTCGGACCGGCGTCCCGATGGTGGTGTCGACGCTCACGTCCGACCCGTTGGAGCAGGTGGCCGCCGAGTTCGGGGACACTCCCGGCTTCTTCCAGCTCTACACCCCGACCGACCGCGACCTGGCGGCCAGCCTCGTCTCGCGTGCCGAGGCGGCGGGATACAGGGGCATCGTCGTAACACTGGACACCTGGGTGCCTGGTTGGCGGCCGCGTGACCTCTCGACGTCGAACTTCCCGCAGCTCCGCGGTCACTGCCTGTCGAACTACACCAGCGACCCGGTGTTCCGGGCCTCGCTGGCTCAGACGCCGGAGGAGAATCCCCAGGCCGCGATCCTGAAGTGGATCTCGGTGTTCGGCAATTCGTTGGCCTGGGACGACCTGCCGTGGCTGCGCTCCCTGACGAAACTTCCGCTTCTGGTCAAGGGCATCCAGCATCCCGACGACGCTCGCCGCGCCATCGACGGAGGCGTCGACGGCATCTACTGCAGCAATCACGGTGGACGGCAGGCCAACGGCGGCCTGCCTGCGATCGACTGCCTACCCGGCGTCGTCGACGCGGCCAAGGGCGTGCCGGTGCTGTTCGACTCCGGTATCCGCAGTGGCGCCGACATCGTCAAGGCGCTGGCGCTCGGAGCCACGGCCGTGGGCATCGGCCGCCCCTATGCCTACGGACTGACGCTCGGCGGCGTCGACGGCATCGTGCACGTCCTGAGGTCCCTACTCGCCGAGGCCGATCTCATCATGGCTATCGACGGATATGCCTCGCTCAAGGACCTGGTCCCCGAGGCGTTGCGTCGCGTCGAGTCCTTCGAGGTGTCCCGATGAGGGCGGTCAGCTGTCTCGACGGACATCTCGAGGTCGTCGATCTTCCGGCGCCCCAGCCGCAGAAGGGTCAACTGGTCCTCGCGGTGAAGCGTTGCGGCATTTGCGGTTCCGATCTACACGCGCGGCATCACGCGGGCGAACTCGAGGACGTGATGTCGGCGGTCGGCTACCCGGACTTCATGCGGGCCGATACGCCCGTGGTGATGGGTCACGAGTTCTCCGGTGAGGTCGCCGAACGCGGACGCGGTGTCGCCAAGGAGTTCAAGGTCGGCACGCTGGTCGTGTCGTTCCCCCTGGTGCGGGCCAGCGGCGGGGTACACCTCACGGGTCTGTCCCCCCTGGCGCCCGGCGGATACGCCGAGCAGGTCGTCGCCGAAGCGGCGATGAGCTTCGTCGTCCCCAACGGGTTGTCTGCCGATGTGGCGGCATTGACCGAACCGATGGCCGTGGCGCTGCACGCGGTGCGCCGCAGTGAGATCGGCAAGGGTGACACCGCGATCGTGATCGGATGCGGTCCCGTCGGCCTCGCCGTCATCAGCCACCTCAGGGCGACCGGGGTCAAGACCATCGTCGCAAGCGACTTCTCCTCCGGCAGAAGGGCACTCGCCATGCGATGCGGTGCCGACGTGGTCGTCGACCCTGCGGTCGAATCGCCATATGACCGGGTGGGCACCAAGGGCGTGATCACGAAGGCGCCCGATCTCTACGAACTGGGCATGGGTTCGATGGAGAAGTTGCGCAAGTTGCCGGGATGGTCGCATGTCTATCGTGCGGCGGACGCCCTGGGCGCGGGAGGCCCGAAGCGTCCCGTCATCTTCGAATGCGTCGGTGTGCCAGGAATGATCGACGGTGTGATCGGCGCGGCCCCGTTGAACTCGCGCGTGGTGGTCGTGGGTGTCTGCATGGGCGAGGACAAGGTGCGCCCGGCGATGGCGATCAGCAAGGAGATCGATCTGCGCTTCGTATTCGGTTACACGCCATTGGAATTCCGTGACACCCTGCACATGCTCGCCGATGGCAAAGTCGACGGTTCGCCACTGCTCACCGGCACGGTCGGACTGGGCGGGGTGGAGAACGCGTTCGATGCCCTCGGCGACCCGGAGACGCACGCCAAGATCATGATCGACCCGACGAGCACGGCATTGGCACCCTGACGTACTAGGCGGCGTCGTCCTCTCCTGGGGTGAGGTGTCGGGTGGTGGTAGTTGGTGCGGGCTTGGCCGACGTCGAGGTGCGCCGTTGAGTGCGGTCCGGGGACCCAGATCCTTGGCCTCGGCGAGGCGGCGGGTGGCATCACGCCCCGAGATCCGCAACCGCTGCGTCAATACCGCTTTCAGTGACTTCGCACCCAACTCGACCGGGGAGGCTTCGCGCTGCAGCCGGGCGAGGATGCGATGCTCGAGCGTGGGCAGCCGCCACGCCGCGGTCTCCAACGAGCCCAACAGTTCCAGCAGTTCGGGGTGGGTGAATCCGTCGCAGTCCAATTCGACCAACTCCGCGACCGCGCCCACGTAGGCGGCGACCGCGGTGGCGACCCGATCCGAACTCATACCCGAACACTAGTTCGACCCACCGACAAGAAATCCACCGCTGTGACGGGTGAAACTCAAGTGACACAGGCGAACTCACGAATATCCGACCTGCCTGTCAAGGTCACCAAGTGGTCTCGGATTCGCGACACGATCGGGATCCGACGGCAACGCCACGATGCGTCTGTCACCGTGTGGGAGTGGCGGTGTCAGTGGAGGCGGTCCTCGAGGAGTTCGACGAGTACCTCCACCTGCAACGTGGTCGTTCGGAGCACACCCGCCGCGCCTATCTCGGCGATCTGAAGTCGCTCTTCGCCTTCCTCGAGCAGCGCACGCCCGGCGCGTCCCTGGACGGAATCACCCTGCCGATGCTGCGGACGTGGCTCTCGAGCCAGGCCGCAGCGGGCACCGCGCGTACGACGCTGGCGCGGCGCACCTCTGCGGTCAAGACGTTCACCGCGTGGGCATCGCGGCGCGGCGTGATCGACGGGGATCCCGCGGCACGGCTACAGGTGCCAAGGGCCCGTCGCACGCTGCCAGCCGTGCTGCGGCAAGACCAGGCGCTCGACGCCATGGCCGCCGCCACTTCCGGTGCGCAGCAGGGGGATCCGCTGGCATTGCGTGACCGGCTGATCGTCGAGATGCTGTACGCCACGGGAATTCGTGTCAGCGAGCTGTGCGGACTCGACGTCGACGACGTCGACATCGACCGCCGCGTCGTGCGGGTGCTCGGCAAGGGTGACAAGCAGCGCACGGTTCCGTTCGGGGAACCCGCGTTGCGTGCGTGCATCTCCTGGATCAGCGAGGGAAGGCCCGCGCTGGCCATCCCGAGCTCTGGGCCCGCATTGCTGCTCGGCCCGCGCGGAAGGCGCATCGACCCCCGGCAGGCCCGCACCGTCGTGCATCAGACCATGGCCGCCGTCGACGGAGCGCCTGACATCGGCCCGCACGGGCTACGTCACAGCGCGGCGACGCACCTGCTCGAAGGTGGCGCGGATTTGCGCGTCGTCCAAGAACTGCTCGGACATTCGAGCCTGGCCACCACGCAGCTCTACACCCACGTCACCGTGGCCCGGCTGCGGGCCGTGCACGATCAGGCGCATCCACGGGCGTGAGCCCGCTCAGCGGACGATCAGGAGCAGGTTCCACACGACGAGGACGGCTAGCACCAGCATCTGCGGCCATGGTCGCCACGGCGCGGCCTGAATGGCGTAGGACATCTCCTTCAAGGGTGACGTCTCGGCCGGAGCAGCGCGGTCCGCGGAGACCGGTTCGTGGAATCGGTGGAAGTAGAGCTGGATCAGGGTGGCGCCGATCCACATCCCGCCGAGAAAGCTGACGGCCTCCACGCCGCGCCAGAGCAACAGCCCGCTCAGCACGACGGTGAAGCCCAACGTGATCCAGTCCGAGATGGACGTCGCCGACGGCTTGGCGCCGTAGCTCTTGTCCAGTGCCGCGCGCCGCGTTCGATAGGGGAGCGCGAAGAACGCGAACTTGCCGACGATGTGCACCCCGAGGAGGGCGACGACGATGGTGGTGACGGTATCGAGCATGGCGTCAAGGGTGGACAGCTGGCCAGTGCCGAGCCAGGTTTTGAACGCACACGGCGTGTTGTTCAGTGCGTCAAGGGCTTGAGCCGGATCGGGGTGCTCGCCATCAGGCCGAGCGGGTCGACGTAGTCGGCGCGCGACGACGGGCCCCACATCGCGCCCCAGTGCAGGCAGGCCGCAGCTGCGCAGCCGGCGTGGCCGGCGACCAATGTCCCAATGGCATCACCGACGTGCACGAGTTGCCCCACCCGTACGGCGGCCCGCACGGGCTCGTAACTGGTACGCAGGCCTCCCGGGTGAATGATCGACACCAGCGGCCGACCCGCCAACTCACCAGCGAAGACGACGGTTCCCGAGGCCGCGACGTATACGGTCTGGCCCGGGCTTCCGACCAGATCGACGCCTCGGTGCCCCCGGTTCCACTTCACGGCGGGCGCGTCGAACGTCCGCACCACCTCTGGCCTGGGTCGCAGTGGCCAGTCCAATCGGCCCTCATCGGCCGCCGCCGAGGGTGCCAGCAGGATCGACAGGGTGACGAGCGCCGCCAGGAATCGCATTCACCCAGTTCAACGCACTGCCGATCGTCCGAACAGGGGTCGAGGGCCCGCTCGTGGATGAAGTGGCGACTGTGGACGATCCCGGGTGGATCTGCCGCGACACTCCGCGTGGACAAAGCATGCATGTCAACGGTGTAAACTCACTCCCGCAACTCGCATCAGCGGGTTGACTTCGCGCGCTCGTGCCGCAGCCCCGATTTCTGAGGGTTTGCACTCGCATGCCGGGCGGTCCCGCCTCGAGTCCTTCGAGAACGGGTCCGGCACGCAACGAACGCCAGGGTTCGGCCGTCACCCGACGCCGAACGACAACCGTCGACAAGAGGACAAAGCCAATCATGGCTGTCGTAACAATGAAGCAGCTGCTTGACAGCGGCACCCACTTCGGGCACCAGACCCGTCGCTGGAATCCCAAGATGAAGCGGTTCATCTTCACCGACCGCAACGGCATCTACATCATCGACTTGCAGCAGACGCTGACGTACATCGACAAGGCGTACGAATTCGTCAAGGAGACCGTCGCCCACGGCGGCAGCATCATGTTCGTCGGTACCAAGAAGCAGGCTCAGGAGTCCATTGCGGACGAGGCCACCCGCGTCGGCATGCCGTATGTCAACCAGCGTTGGCTCGGCGGCATGCTCACCAACTTCCAGACCGTGCACAAGCGCCTTCAGCGAATGAAGGAGCTGGAGGCCATGGAGCAGACCGGTGGCTTCGAAGGTCGCACCAAGAAGGAAATCTTGATGCTGACCCGCGAGAAGAACAAGCTCGAGCGCAGCCTCGGTGGTATCCGCGACATGCAGAAGGTGCCGTCCGCGATCTGGATCGTCGACACCAACAAGGAGCACCTCGCAGTCGCGGAGGCGCGCAAGCTGCACATCCCGATCCTGGCGATCCTCGACACCAACTGCGATCCGGACCTCGTCGACTACCCGATCCCGGGTAACGACGATGCGATCCGCTCGGCCGCACTGCTCACCAAGGTGATCGCCTCTGCGGTCGCCGAGGGGCTCAAGGCCCGCTCCGGCGCCGGCTCCGACAAGGCTGCCGCCGAGGGTGCCGAGCCGCTGGCCGAGTGGGAGCAGGAACTGCTGGCCACTGCCACCGCCCCCGCGGCTGCCCCCGCGGAAGCGGGAGCCGTCGCCACCGAGACGACCACTACGGAGGCTTAAATGGCCAACTACACCGCTGCCGACGTCAAGCGACTTCGGGAGCTCACTGGCTCGGGCATGCTCGACTGCAAGAACGCCTTGGTCGAAGCTGATGGCGATTTCGAACGCGCCGTCGAGGTTCTGCGCATCAAGGGTGCCAAGGACGTCGGCAAGCGCGCCGAGCGTGCCACGGCCGAGGGTCTGGTCGCCGCCAAGGGCGGCGCTCTGATCGAGCTGAACTCGGAGACGGACTTCGTCGCCAAGAACGAGGAGTTCCAGTCCGTCGCAGCGCAGATCGTCAGCGCGGCCGCCGAGTCCAAGGCAGCCGACGTCGACGAACTGAAGGCCGCCAGTGTCGGAGACCGGACCGTCGAGCAGGTCATCGCGGATCTGTCCGCGAAGATCGGCGAGAAGCTCGAACTGCGTCGCGTGGCGTACTTCGACGGCACGGTCGAGACGTACCTGCACAAGCGTTCGTCTGATCTGCCGCCCGCCGTCGGCGTGCTCGTCGAGTACACCGGAGGCAACGCCGAGGTCGCTCACGCCGTGGCGCTGCAGGTCGCGTCGATGAAGGCGAAGTACCTGACCCGCGACGACGTGCCCGCCGATGCCGTGGCCAACGAGCGACGCATCGCCGAGGAGACGGCTCGCGAAGAGGGCAAGCCCGAGCAGGCGCTGCCGAAGATCATCGAGGGTCGCCTGACCGGCTACTTCAAGGACGTCGTTCTCTTGGAGCAGCAGGCCATCTCCGATGACAAGAAGTCCGTCAAGGCCGTGATCGACGAAGCAGGACTGACCGTGAACCGGTTCGTTCGCTTCGAGGTCGGTCGCGCCTAGCGACACATGCTTGAGGATCGGAACATCGCACCGAGCCTCTCGATAGGAGACCCCGTGTCCCACCGGTGATCCCGGTCGGCACGGGGTTTCTCCGTCTGACGGGGTCGGTGACCCGATAGCGTCGGATCATGACCTACGTATCCGCATTCGACGATGACGCCCTGGGTGAGCTCGACGCGATCGGGGTCGTCGAGGCCCTCAGTTCCAAGGAGGTGTCTCGCGTCGACGTCGTCGAGGCGGCGATCGCGCGCACCCAGAAGGTCAACCCGCATCTCAACGGTCTCGCGTACGAAGCCTTCGACCGCGCCCGCGTGCGAGCGGGCGCCGAGGCTCGCTACGGCGGCTTCTTCGACGGCGTCCCCACCTTCGTCAAGGACAATGTCGCCGTCGAGGACATGCCGACGATGGAGGGCACCGACGCCTGGCGGCCGCGGCCGGAGCCGGCGAACGGTGACTTCGCTCGCACGTACCTGTCGACGGGGCTCGTCGCCCTCGGCAAGACGCAGATGTCGGAGTTCGGTTTCAGTGCAGTCGCCGAGCATCCGCGTCTCGGCGCCGTGCGCAATCCGTGGAACACCGCCCACACCGCCGGCGCGTCATCGTCGGGATCGGGAGCCTTCGTGGCGGCGGGTGTCGTCCCGATCGCGCACGCCAATGACGGTGGGGGATCGATCCGGATCCCAGCGTCGTGCAACGGGCTGGTCGGACTCAAACCCTCGCGCGGGCGACTGCCATTGGACGCGAACATGCGCCAGATGCCGATCCGCATCGTGGCCAACGGGGTGCTGACCCGATCGGTCCGCGATACCGCCGCGTTCTACCGCGAGGCCGAGAACGTCTGGCGCAATCCGAGACTCGACCCGATCGGCGACGTGACGCGGCCGGGCCGGGATCGACTTCGCATCGCCGTATTCACCAAGTCCGTGAAGCGCGAGTGCAGCCCCGAGATCCGCGACCACACTCTCGCCACCGCGGCGCTGCTCGAGCGAATGGGCCACCGGGTGGAACGACTCGACGAACCGCCGGTGCCGTCCTACTTCATCGAGGACTTCCTCCTGTACTGGGCGCTGCTCTCCTTCGCTCTGGTGCGGGGCGGACGAAGCCGCTTCGGCGACTCCTTCGATCGCGACAAGCTCGACAACCTCAGCCTCGGACTCGAGCGATTCGCGGCAGGGAATCTGCACCGGCTTCCGCTGGCGATTGCACGACTGTCGACGTTGCGCCGAAGGATGCTCAGGCGGGTGCGGGATTACGACGTACTGCTGACGCCGACACTGGCCGACGCTCCGCCCGCGGTGGGGCATCTCGACCCGACCGCTGACTACGACCAGATCATCGACAGGCTGGTGGACTGGGTGGCGTTCACGCCCCTGCAGAACGTGACGGGCGATCCAGCAATCTCCCTGCCGCTGGCCGAGTCTGCGGACGGCCTTCCCGTCGGAATGATGTTCAGCGCTCGCTTGGGCCGCGATGCCACGCTGCTCTCACTGGCCTACGAGCTCGAAGAGGCCGCGCCGTTCCGACTCATCACCGCCCGCCGTGGTGCGGATTGCGACAGTCAATCATCCTGAGGGGCAATGGGATTCATGGTGCATGGGTGGTGCGACAACGGAATTCGTTGCGGCCGTGACACAGTGTCGTAATGTGATCTAGGGCGCGTTAACCTGCCGGATACCAGCAGTGGCAGTCGAAGAAACACGGCGAGCTGAACATCCCTGGTGTGGAGTCCACTGCGCCCACGACCCTTCGATCACCGGCGATCGTCACTGCTCCCGGCAATACCTTCGGGTATCTGGTCCGGTTCGCACTGGCGAACATTCGTCGTAGACCCGAACGGTTTGTGCTGTCCGTCCTAGGCATCGCGTTGGCGATTGCCTGTGTCGTCGTCGTCCGCACGATCTCGTCGAGCTTCGCCATCACCGGCGTCGACTCGGTGACCGACGTGCTGGGAGGTGCGCAACTGTGGGCCGTGCCCGCCGCGGGCGTGCACTTCGACCCCGATGCGCAGGCGCTGGTCGCCGATGGCCCCGCGCCGCAGCTGGTGCTTCCTCCCGGGTGGAAGGGCATCCAGACGCTGTCCGGCCTCACCACCGTCGACGGTGACGCGGTATCCCTGCGCAGCCGGGACGGAATGCCCTCCGGCCAAGTCATTTTGGGCTCGGCACTGGCTGATCGCCTCGGAGTCGGTAGCGGAGACCGGATCGTGGTCGGTGGGCAGAGCCTGGTCGTCGGCATCGAGGGCGACGGGCAATCCGCTGTGGTCTCCACCGACCTCGCGCGGTCGGTCGTCGGCGAGAAGGGGTGGTGGACGGTGTTCGCCCCGGACGGCAAGGAGAAGGATCGAACCCTCGCGCCGACGTTCGGCGCCGCGACGGGGCTGCCGTTCACGGCGGATCCGTCGGTGCTGCCCGATGCCGGTGGCGCCGGCCTCGTCTACGACACCGTCGGCGGAAACGGTCCGCTGACCTTCGAGCAGAAGTTCTCGGCGTTGTTCTCCGGCAAGGTGACCAGTTCCACGCTCGGGCTGATCTCGACGATCGGCCTCTGTCTCGGTTTCGTCATCGCCGTGTCGTCGTTCTTGGCCGCCGTGCAGGAACGCAAGCGGGAGTTCGGCATCATGTCGAGCATCGGCCTCGCCGACGAGGTGCTCTACTTCTTCCTCGTCGAATCCGCGATCGTGTTCGTCATCGCGTACCTACTGGGCATCGCGGGCGCGGGAGTCGCTGTAGCACTGGTGATTCCGGGCATCGCGACGCCGACTGCTTGGCTACAGGCCTCGGCGATGGTGGCTGCCTTCCTACCCGCCATGGCGATCGTCGGAGCGCTGGTGCCCGTGCATCGGCTGCTGCAGCACAGGCCCGTCGACCTGCTGGGGGACCGCTGATGTTGAGCAAGGGTCTTGCCTACGGATGGCTTTCGGCGCGTCGGCGCATCGGTGAGATGGTGCTGCCGGTGGTCACCACCGCTACTGGCGCCTTCCTGGTCGTCCTGGTCTTCGGCATGCAGGACGGCATCCGCGCGCAGTCCGCATCCCTCGGACATGCCGACGAGATCGGCCGCGCCGTCATCCTCATCGCGGTGACCGTGCTGCTGGTTGGTGTCGTGGAAGTCGCCGTCGCGACCACCCGAACGGTCGCGCACCGCACGAAGGAACTCGGCGTGCTTGGTGCGAATGGTGTGCCTCGAACCCCGGTGGTGGCTGCGCTTCTCGTCGAGCCGGTTGTGGCCGCCGTGCTGGGTGCCATCGCCGGTGCCGTCCTCGCCGCCGGCATCGCACTGGTCTTGGGCGCAACGGGTTTCGTGCCGACCGGGGTCGTCACCGGCGGACTCCTCCTCGGCTCGGGCGTCGCCGTCGTCGTCAGCATCGTCGCCGCGTTGGCGACCAGCATCCTGCCCACCTGGACCGCAGCGTCGCGGCCGCCGATTCATTCGCTCTCCACGGGAGGCTGAGACATGACCGTCATCAAGGACAACGAGGAAACCATGGACGTCGTCGACGTCGCGGCGCCGGCCTCGAGCTCCGCCTCTACCGCATCGCCCGTCATCGAGGTGTCCGACGTCTGGAAGCTGCACAAACTCGGCGACGAGGTGGTCAAGGCGCTCGTCGCCGCCGACTTGCACGTCATGCCAGGGGAATTCGTCTGCCTCATGGGCCCGAGCGGTAGCGGCAAGTCCACGCTGCTGAACATCATCGGTGGGCTGGACCGGCCGACGAAGGGATCGGTCAGGGTCGCGGGCAAGGACACCGGCCAGCTCACCGAGAGCCAGTTCGCCGCCCTTCGGCACGACACCATCGGATTCATCTTCCAGAGCTACAACCTGATTCCGTTCCTGTCGGCGGTCGAGAACGTCGAACTGCCGTTGATGTTCGAGCCCTACGATCGAAAGTCGCTGCGCACGAGGGCGACCGAGCTGTTGGAACTGGTCGGTCTCAGTCACCGCCTACACCATCAGCCCACCAAGATGTCCGGTGGCGAACAGCAGCGCACGGCGATCGCGCGCTCGCTGATCAGCAACCCGACGCTCGTCCTCGCCGACGAGCCGACGGCGAACCTGGACCACAAGACGGGAGAGACGGTCGTTCGCATGCTGCGCGACCTGTGCTCGACCATGGGCGTCACCGTTGTCGCCAGCACCCACGACCCGATCGTCGCCGAGGAGGCCAGTCGAGTCGTACGGATGAGAGACGGACAGATCGTCAACTGAGCCCGGTAGCCCCGAGATAAGGAATCGCAGTGACTCAAGAGATGGAAGCCGCGCGGACAGCCAGCACTGCCGATCGCGACGCGCTGATGACGACGGAGCTCGTCCCCGAACAAATTCTGCCCAAGGTGATGAGCACATTCGGCCTCACCGCGGCGTACGTCTTCATCATCTGCTGGGTCACGGGTTCGTCCGTGATGGCTGCCGGTGGTTGGACCGCGATCCCGATGTGGGTGCTCGGCATCATCAGCTTCCTCGTCCCGGCGGGCATGGCCGTGGTGGAACTCGGCAATCTCTGGCCTGGACAGGGCGGCGTGTACATCTGGGCGCACCGAACGATGGGTGAAACCTGGGGATTCATCGGCGGTTACCTGTCGTGGGTGCCGGTGATCCTGAACGCGGCGTCCTCGCCCGCGGTGGTACTCCAGTTCCTCCTGCTGGCGTTCCACACCGAACTCGGCTTGACGACCAGCATCATCTTGCAGTTGGTCATCCTCTGGACCGTGGTCGGGCTGGCGTTGGCGAAGCTCGCTGCCAATCAGAAGATCATGAACGTCGTATTCGTGGTCTACGGCGTCCTGACGCTGACCATCTTCGTCTGCGGTCTCCTCTTCGCCGTCAGGAACGGCTCGGCGACCCCGTTCAACTGGCACGAGGCGACGGTGCCGAACTTCGCCATCGCGGGCTTCCTCTACGGCACGGTGCTGCTGTACCTGCTCGGCGTCGAAACCCCGTACAACATGGGCGCGGAATTCCTGTCGGTACGCAAGAGTGGGCCGAAGATGATCCTCTGGGGCTCGACCGCGCTGGTAGCCATCTACCTGCTGACCACGATTGGCACGATGATGGCGCTTCCGGGCGACCAGATCGACCCCGTCACCGGTGTCATCGGTGCGCTCGGCATGTCGGGCTTTCCCGGCTTGATGGAGATCTGCGCAGTCGTGCTCGCCGGCATCATCATCGTGGCACTCATGACTTACCAGGTCGCGTACTCGCGACTGATCTTCGTCTCGGGTCTCGAACGGCATCTGCCGCGCATCTTCACCCACCTGAACCCGCGCACCCGAAATCCGGTGACGGCCATCCTCATTCAGGGCGTGCTCTCATCGCTGATCCTGGTTGGGCTGTACTCGCAGAGCAGCATGGCGAACGTGACCATCTACCTGCAGGGCGGGCTGAGCACCGTGTGGCTGCTCTCGGGCTTCTTCTTCCTGATCCCTGTCGTCGTCGCCCGCAAGAAGTACGCCGATCGCTACGTCAACGAGAAGTTCTGGCGCATTCCCGGTGGCATGGTCGGGGTCTGGATCGTCGTCATCGTCGGCTCGATCGGCACCATCGGAGGCATCTACTACTCGTTCGTGACGCCGTGGATCGACGTACCGCAATCCACCTGGATGACGTGGGTCGGCGGTATCAGCCTGGGCATGTTTGCCCTCGGCCTGATCGTGTTCGTGTTCGGCAAGCGGTCGGCCCGCAAGGTGAGCCAAGAGGATTCGCTGGCTCACCTGGCGGTCTTCGACCTCAAGAAGTCTGAAACCACAACCACTGAGGGAGTCTGACACCAATGACCCTGGACAGCACCACGCTTGGCGCGGACGCTACCGAGGACGCGACCGGCTATCCACTCGATCCTCTGTCCGGAGCCGAGATCCAAGCCGCCGCGGCGATCGTGATGGGATCCGAATACGCCTCGCCAACCTTGAAGTTCGTGATGATTCAGCTGGCCGAGCCGGCCAAGACCGCCGAGCTGACATTCTCCCGGATGGACGTGCCGCGCTGCGCCTTCGCCACGATGTACGACGCCGCCGCGAAGATGATCTACGAGGCGGTCGTCGATCTCGGCGCCAGCATGATCGACTCGTGGAAGGCGGTGCCCGGACGCTTTCCGTCCTACCTCGTCGAGCACATGACCGGGGTAGAGGAGAAGGTTCGGGAGGATCCGCGGTGGCAGGAGGCGATGCGCAAGCGTGGCATCACCGACTTCAGCCTGGCGATGATCGATCCATGGCCCGCAGGGTATTACGGCCAGGGCGATCACTACGACAACTCTCCGCTGATCTGCCGTCCGCTGACCTTCATGAGGGCGGCGCCGTCCGAGCACGGCTACGCACGTCCGGTCGAAGGTCTGATCGTCACCTTCGATCTCGACAACATGCAGATCATCGACATCGAGGACCACGGTGTGGTCCCGATGCCGCCGACCGCGGGCAACTACGACGAGCGCTTCATGTTCGAACCGAACAACCGCCCGGCGTTCACCGAATTTCGTTCCGACGTCAAGCCGATCGAGATCACCCAGCCCGACGGTCCCAGCTTCACCGTCGACGGGTGGCACGTGACGTGGCAGAAGTGGTCGTTGCGCATCGGCTTCAATCCTCGCGAGGGCATCACGCTGCACGAGGTGACCTACACCGATCGCGGTGAGACCAGGCCGATCATGTACCGCGGATCACTGTCGGAGATGGTGGTGCCCTACGGCGATACCTCGCCGACGCACTGGAACAAGAACGTGTTCGACATGGGTGAGGTCGGCATGGGCTTCTCTGCCAACCCGTTGACGTTGGGTTGTGACTGTCTCGGCGAGATCCACTACTTCGACGGCACGGTCAACGACTCCGACGGCAACGCGGTGACGATCCCCAACGCCATCTGCATGCACGAGGAGGACTACGGAATCTCCTGGAAGCACACGGACTTCCGCACGCAGGAGGTCGAGGTGCGTCGTTCGCGGCGGCTGGTGATCTCGATGATCTGCACCGTGGGCAACTACGAGTACGGGTTCTTCTGGTACTTCTACAACGACGCCTCCATCGAGGTCGAGGTCAAGCTGTCGGGGGTCCTCACCACCGGCTCGATCGCGGAGGGGGAGGTGCCCCGCTGGGGCAAGCTGGTCGCACCGGGCGTCTACGGACCGAACCATCAACACTTCTTCAACTTCCGGCTCGACATGAGCGTCGACGGGCCGGGAAACAGTGTCTACGAGGTGGATTCGATCCCGGAGCCCGATCCCGAGCTCAACCCGCACCACAACGCGTGGATCACCCAGGACACCCTGGTGGCGTCCGAGGCAGAGGGTGCCCGCGACTGGGACTGGAAGACGGGTCGGTACTGGAAGATCGCCAACCCGTCGAAGAAGAATGAACTGGGGGCGGCGGTCGCCTACAAGTTGGTGCCCAAGGAGATCGTGCCCGTGATGGTGCAGGAGGGTTCCTACATCTACGACCGGGCGCGCTTCGTCCAGCACAACCTCTGGGTGACGAAGTACGACCAATCGGAGATGTTCGCGGCGGGCGACTACATGTACCAGTCGGCGGATGCCCAGGGCCTTCCCGAGTTCATCGCCGACGACGCGCCGCTGGAGGACACCGACGTGGTGCTCTGGTACACCCTCGGTGCGCATCACGTGGTGCGCCCGGAGGACTGGCCGGTAATGCCCTGTGCCTACACGGGTTTCCACCTCAAGCCCATCGGCTTCTTCGATGGCAATCCGGCGCTGGACATCCCGCCCACGCCGCCGAAGGCATGTCACGGCGCGCACCACGCGGGTCTGCCGGTTGCCGGGAGGGCGCTCGAGTCCTAGCCGAGCTCGGCGAGCAGGCGGCGGAACTGCCTCCGATCCTGCTCGCCGAGCGGTGCCAACACCTTTCGCTCCGCCTCGCGAACGCCTGCGTCGGTCTGTCTCAGTAGCTCGACCCCGTCCCTGGTCAGCTCGGCGGGAAGGGAACGGCCGGAGTCGACCGTCGCCGGTCGTGCCACCAGGCCCCGTTCCTGGAGCACCCGCACCACCATGTTCATCGCCTGCGGTGAGACGTTGACGTCTCGGGCCAGGTCGGCGTTGGAGCGGCCAGGATTCTTCGACAGGATCCGCATGCAGATGTATTGCGGGAACGACAGTCCCACGGGATCGAGCGCCGTCGACGTCATCTGGGCGCGCAAGGACATCGCCAAGCGCTGCACCAGATAGCCCAGCGGTTCGTCTCCGGTGTCAACCATGTCAATCATCTTGACACATATCAACTAAGTTGATAAACAGGACGGCATGACACGTCCAAGTGACCAGATGTTCGATTCCGCCTACCGCGGAGAGGCCGAGGAAGTGGGACTCGGCACGAAACCGCCGTGGAGCATCGGCGAGCCGCAACCCGAGATCGCCGACCTCATCGCCGCGGGCAAGGTTCACGGCGAGGTGCTCGACGCGGGCTGCGGCGAGGCGGCGACCGCGCTGGCGCTCGCCGAGCAGGGCTATACCACGGTCGGTCTCGATCAGTCGGCCACTGCGATCGCACTGGCCCGTGAGGAGGCCGCGAAGCGCGGCCTGACGAACGCCACCTTCGACGTCGCCGACATCAGTGCGTTCACCGGGTACGACGGCCGCTTTGGGACGATCGTCGACTCGACGCTGTTCCATTCGATGCCCGTCGAGCTGCGGGAGGGCTACCAGCAGTCGATCGTCCGCGCTGCTGCACCGGGTGCGTCGTACTTCATTCTGGTCTTCGACAGCACCACGATGCCGCCGGGCGGCCCGGTCAACGCGGTCACCGAGCAGGAACTGCGCGAGGTGGTGTCCAAGTACTGGGTCATCGACGAGGTGCGGCCGGCCCGCATCCACGCCAACGTCGCCGCGGGCTTCGTCGGCCACCGGGACTTCGCGGGTGACGGCTTCCGCGATGAGGGCAACGGGCGCATGTCGATGGCTGCCTGGTTGTTGTCGGCCCACTTGGGCTGACGAGCGCTCGCGCGAGGAACCGACTGGCACTGACGAGCGCTCGCGCGAGGAACCGACTGGCGCTGACGAGCGCTCGGCCTTCGCTACCCCTCGGCGCCCCCCATCCAGCCGTTTGGCAGGATTGGGGGCGTCGTCGTGGGTGAACGTTCGGACGGACGTCTCGAAGGCGGAGCCGAAGGAGTCAGGATGGCGGAAACGGTCCTTGCCGGCCGGCCGGGTTACTCGCGTGTCTTGCTCAAGCTGGGCGGCGAGATGTTCGGTGGTGGTCAGGTCGGACTCGATCCGGACGTCGTGGCTCTCGTCGCCCGCCAAATCGCCGAAGTGGTGCGCGACGGCGTGCAGGTCGCCGTGGTCATCGGTGGTGGAAACTTCTTCCGAGGGGCCCAGCTGCAGCAGCGCGGGATGGAGCGCAGCCGGTCGGATTACATGGGCATGCTGGGAACTGTGATGAACAGCCTTGCGCTGCAAGACTTCCTGGAGAAGGAAGGCATCGACACACGCGTTCAAACCGCCATCACGATGGGTCAGGTCGCCGAGCCGTACATCCCGGGCCGGGCCCGCAGGCACCTGGAGAAGGGACGCGTCGTCATCTTCGGCGCGGGCATGGGTCTGCCGTATTTCTCCACGGACACCACTGCCGCGCAGCGTGCCCTCGAGGTCGGCGCCGAGGTGGTGCTCATGGCCAAGGCGGTCGACGGAGTCTTCACCGACGATCCTCGCAAGAACCCGGACGCGCAGTTGCTCACCTCGATCACCCACCGCGAGGTCATCGATCGCGGCCTCCAGGTCGCCGACGCCACGGCGTTCAGCCTCTGCATGGACAACGCCATGCCCATCCTGGTGTTCAATCTGCTGACCGACGGAAATATCGCCCGCGCGGTCGCAGGTGAGAGGATTGGCACACTGGTCACCACCTGACGGGTGGAGGACTGAGCCAGCGCCTGCGGACGGGAGAAGAATCTAGTGATCGACGAAACCCTCTTCGAGGCCGAGGAGAAGATGGAGAAGGCGGTGTCGGTGGCGCGCGACGATCTGTCGTCCATCCGGACCGGTCGAGCCAATCCCGGCATGTTCAACAGGATCAAGATCGAGTATTACGGTTCGCCGACGCCCATCACGCAGCTCTCCAGCATCAACGTGCCCGAGGCCCGTCTCGTCGTCATCAAGCCGTATGAGGCCAACCAGCTGCGTCCCATCGAGGACGCGATCCGCAATTCGGACCTGGGCGTCAACCCGGGCAATGACGGCAACGTCATTC
Source organism: Mycolicibacterium sp. (assembly GCF_016462545.1). Taxonomy (GTDB): domain Bacteria; phylum Actinomycetota; class Actinomycetes; order Mycobacteriales; family Mycobacteriaceae; genus Mycobacterium. The sequence continues at coordinate 599,053 of NZ_JAEMTA010000001.1, forward strand.
GCATCTCGATTCCCCAGCTCACCGAGGAGCGTCGCCGCGACCTGGTCAAGCAGGCCAAGTCCAAGGGTGAGGACGCCAAGGTGACGGTTCGCAACATCCGTCGCAAGGCGATGGAGGAGCTCGCCCGCATCAAGAAGGATGGCGAAGCGGGGGAGGACGAGGTCGGCCGCGCGGAGAAGGACCTCGACAAGAGCACGCAGACCTACACCGGCCAGATCGACGACCTGGTGAAGCACAAAGAAGGCGAGCTGCTGGAGGTCTAGGTCCTTCCGCGACCAGACCGCCAGTAACAGCACGTGGCTGACACCGACACCGTTCCACCCGATGGGACCAACGCGCCCGAGCCCGCGAAGAAACAGGGCCGGGCCGGCCGCAACCTGCCCGCGGCCATCGGGGTGGGAGCATTCCTCGGCTTCGGTGTCATCGCGATCCTGGTGTTCGCACCGCTGGGCTGGGTCCCGGTCGTAGCGGTCGCGATGGCCGTCGCGACGCACGAGGTCGTTCGTCGGCTGCGGACGGCGGGCTACTCGATCCCGATCGTCCCGCTGCTCGTCGGAGGTCAGGCCATCGTCTGGCTGACGTGGCCCTTCGGTCCGACGGGCGCTCTCGGGGCGTTCGGTGCGACGGTCGTCGTGTGCATGATCTGGCGACTGCTCTCCGGTGGGCTGGTGCACGCGCCGGAGAACTATCTGCGCGACGTCACCGCCACGATCTTCCTGGCCGCCTGGATACCGCTGTTCGGGGCTTTCGGCGTCCTGCTCGTCTATCCGGAGGACGGGCGTTGGCGGGTGCTGTGCCTGATGCTCGGCGTGGTGTTCTCCGACATCGGCGGCTATACCGCGGGAGTGTTGTTCGGCAAGCATCCGATGGTTCCCGCGATCAGCCCGAAGAAGTCCTGGGAGGGCTTCGCCGGTTCGCTGATCTTCGGCACCGCTGCCTCGGTGCTCGCCGTCACGTTCCTTCTCGACAAGCCCGCCTGGGTGGGTGTGCCACTCGGACTCATGCTGGTGCTCACCGGCACGCTCGGTGATCTCATCGAATCTCAGGTCAAGCGCGACCTGGGCATCAAGGACATGGGGACGCTGCTACCCGGCCACGGCGGCCTGATGGACCGTCTCGATTCGGTCCTGCCCTCGGCCGTCGCGACGTGGGTCGTCCTGACGCTGTTGGCGTGAGCCGGAGGCGTTGAGCCAACACGCCGCGGCGCCGAGCACCAGGCCGATGCCCGTGCCGACGTCGACGCCCTGACCCAGCATCGCCCACGACAGCACGCCGGCTACGGCGGGAATCACGCAGAACAGCATCGACACCGCGGCCGCGCCGTGCAGGTTGATGGCCCGCACGTAGAGGGACACCCCCAGCGTCGCGTTGAGCAGCACCACGCCGGCCACCGCCAGGGCCGCCTTGGCCGCGTCGTGCACGGCGAAGTGGGTCGTCGAGGTGAGCACGAGCGCCGGCAGGAATGCGACGGCGTTCTGGACCGCGGTCGACGCGCGGAAGTCCACGTCGGCGCAGAACCGCTGCTGGTACACCCCGCCCGCGGCCAGTCCCACCAGGGCGACCAGGAGCAACAGCACTGCCGGATCGGCACCGCGCTCGGCGATCAGCCTGCTCGCGCACGCCGCCAGCACGGCCGCGACGCCGAGCGCCAGTGCGACGATCCGGCGAACGTTGAGCCGGTCGCGTAGGAAGGTGGCGGCCAGAAGGGCGGTGACGACGGGATTCATCGCGACGATCACCGCGCACAACACAGCGGGGGCCCCGTGCTGGATGGCGAAGTACAGCGCACAGAACTGGACGGCCTGCATCAGCAACCCCGTGATCGCGACGTGGCCGAGTTTGCGGCTGGTTGGCCACGCCACGTTTGCGATCCGGCCCCAGGCGCCGAGGATGATCGCTGCCAACCCGAACCGGAACGCCAGGACCGCCATCGGCGACATGGCGTTGACGGCCATGTTGCCGATCGGATAGCCGAGGGCATAGAAGAACGTCACGGCCGACGCGGTGCGAAGCGGCATGCGGGTAGGTGTCACCTACTCAGGCTGAATGCCGTCGCGGGGGGCGTCCAACGAATATCGGTGATCGCGATCGATCGGAGCTGCTGATCGATCCGTCGGTCATGGATCTCAAAGCGCGGCAGAACATCGATCTTTGATCGTTTCTACTGATCGGAGTACCTTGGCGGCATGGGTCAGGTCCTGGACATCGCGCCGCTGCGCAGCGTCGTGGCCGTCGCGGACTGTGGCGGATTTCACCGCGCCGCCACCGTCCTGCACGTCACCCAGTCGGCCGTCAGTCAGCATGTCCGCCGCGTCGAGGCGGTCGTCGGAGGGCCGGTCGTCGAGAAGTCCGGGCGCGGCGTCGCCTTCACCGAACTCGGCCATCGGGTCCTCGCCCACGCTCGCACCATCCTGGCAGCGCACGACGCGGCGCTCACCGATCTGGGGGCGGCGGAGGAGCGGGTGCTGCTGATCGGAGCAACCGAGCACGGCGCCGACGTCATGCTGCCCGGCCTGACGAGTGCGTTGGGGGAGCGTCTGCCCGAGTGGCGGTTGCGGTTTCGACTGGACCGCAACGTGATGCTGGCCGACGCCATCGAACACGGTGTCGTCGACCTCGCGGTCATGCTCGACGGGTCCGGACTCGACCCGGCCAATGCATCGGGAATGGTTGCGCTGAAGTGGATCTCGGGACGTAGCTTCTCGGTGCCCGCCAGCGGGCCGCTGCCGGTGGTGATCTACTCCGAACCGTGCACGCTGCGCGAGCCGACGTTCGCCGCCCTCGACCGCATCGGCGTGCCCTATCGCATCGCGGCGGAGAGCTCCGACCTCTCGGGTCTGCTTGCTGCCGTGCGGTCGGGTCTCGGCGTGGCGCTGCTGCCGATGATCGGACGACTGCCCGACGGGCTGTGCCTGGCCGAGGGGCTGGCTCCGACCAGTCGTGCGACCGTATTCGTGCGGGGTCGGGCCGGGGTCGACGCCGGTGCGCTGGCAGCCGTCGACAGGGCGGTCCGTGACGTTTTGAGTGAGCAGGCCTGATAATGAGCGGAACCATGAACCTTCCCCTGGTATTCGAGGCGCCGCAGCGCGGAAAGCCGCCGCGCCACTTCGCCGACCTCGACGACGACGCCAGGAGCGCCGCGGTCGCCGAACTGGGACTGCCCGCGTTCCGCGGCAAGCAACTGGCCAACCAGTACTTCGGCAGGCTGATCGCCGATCCGCAGGCCATGACCGATCTACCCGCGGCGATGCGCGACGCGGTGGCAGACGCGCTCTTCCCGCAATTGTTGAACGTCGTGCGGTCCGTCGAGTGTGACAACGCGGAGACCCGAAAGACGTTGTGGCGTGCGGTCGATGGCACGACCTTCGAATCGGTGCTGATGCGCTACCCGCAACGCAACACGGTGTGCATCTCGTCGCAGGCCGGGTGCGGTATGGCATGCCCGTTCTGCGCAACCGGGCAGGGCGGTCTGACCAGAAACCTCTCCACCGCAGAGATTCTCGAGCAGGTGCGGGCGGCGGGTGCGGCGATGCGCGACGAACACCACTCGCGGCTGTCGAACATCGTCTTCATGGGGATGGGTGAGCCGCTGGCCAACTACAACCGCGTGCTCGCGGCGGTGAAGCGGATCATTTCGCCTGCACCGCACGGCTTCGGCATCTCTGCGCGCTCGGTGACCGTCTCGACGGTCGGGTTGGCGCCAGCCATCCGCAAGCTCGCCGACGAACGCCTCGGGGTGACGCTGGCGCTGTCGCTGCATGCCCCCGACGACGAGTTGCGCGACACCCTGGTACCGGTGAACAACCGATGGAACGTCGGCGAAGCCCTCGCTGCCGCACGGTATTACGCGGACGTGACCGGTCGGCGAGTCTCGATCGAGTACGCGCTCATCCGAGACGTCAACGACCAGTCGTGGCGTGGTGACCTATTGGGCAAGAAATTGCACGGCGCGCTAGGGCCGCTGGTGCACGTCAACGTCATCCCGCTCAACCCCACGCCGGGTAGCAAGTGGGACGCGAGTCCCAAACCGGCCGAGCGGGAGTTCGTCAGACGCGTTCGCGAGCGCGGGGTGTCCTGCACGGTTCGCGACACTCGCGGCCGCGAAATCGCCGCTGCCTGTGGGCAACTCGCCGCAGAGGGCTGACTGCCCCGGCTCTAGGCGGGAATCATTCGGGCTGTTTGAGCCCAACGGCGTGCCGCAGTTGGGCCAGGAACTGGTCGTCGTCGTCGCTGCGCACGATGTAGTGGGATACCGCGACCCGGACGGCCGTCGCTGCCTTGACCTTTGCGTTGGGGCCGGACAGGAGCTTCTCCAGGCGGTCGCGCATCTGCGGGACGATGCTCGACAGCTGCGCGATGACGACCTCGGGCTCGATGTCGACCAGTCGGACGCCCGAGTAGGACTGCTGATAGTCGACGATGAACCGCAGGGCGGCGTCGAGTTTCTCGTTGCCGCGCAGCCCCGCGGTCGCCTTGACCGTGCCGTTGTCGAACATGTGGCGTTCGTAGAGTCCGAAGGCGTCGAGCAGTTCACCCTTGGAAGCGAACCAGCGGTACAGCGTCGGACGTGACACCCCGGCCTGCAACGCGACCTCCGACAGGCTCAGCTTCGCCTGACCGCTGCGCGCGAGAACCTCGCTGGTGGCGGCCAGGATCCGGCTCCTCGTCGAGGTGTCGTCACCGGTATCGGGGGTGGCGCGCTCCGCGGTCATGAGTCCCTTCTCTTCCCACTCTTCGAGTCCCCGGCACGTTGCAGAATCAGTGTCGATCGTAAGGTACCCACGTGTCGCAAGAGCGGCCAACGACGCAAACACGCGCCCGCTGTGGGGAGGTTCACCGTGGCTGGACCACTGGACGGAATCAAGGTCGTCGAACTCGGGGTCTGGGTGGCCGCCCCCGCGGCAGGCGGGATCCTGGCCGACTGGGGCGCCGACGTCATCAAGATCGAACCGCCGGCCGGCGACCCGGCACGCATGTTCGGACGGATGCTGCAGATCGAGTCGGGGGAGAACCCGCCCTTCGAGATGGACAATCGCTCCAAGCGCAGCATCGTGCTGGACCTCGCGACAGAAGACGGTCTGCGACTCGCGCTCGAATTACTATCCGACGCAGACGTATTCATCACCAATGTGCGCCCCGCGGCTTTGCAGCGTCTTGGTTTGGACTTCGCGGCGGTCGCCGAACGCAACCCGCGTCTGGTCTACGGGCTGATCACCGGATACGGCATGGCGGGGCCGGATGCGGACCGTGCCGCGTATGACGTGGCTGCGTTCTGGGCGCGGTCGGGGCTGGCCGACCTCCTCACACGGCCGGGCGATACGCCACCGTTTCAGCGCGGCGGCATGGGTGACCACTCGGTCGCCATGACACTGGCGGGAGCGGTGTGCGCCGCGTTGGTGGCACGGCAGCGCGACGGGCTGGGCCAACTCGTGACGACGTCGCTCTATCGCCAAGGCGCCTACACGGTGAGCTTCGACCTGAACACGCTGCTGCTGACCGGTCAGCAGGTTCTCATCGGGCAACGGGAGTCGATGGGCAATCCGTGCATGAACAACTATGCGGCGGGCGACGATCGGCGATTCTGGATCGTGGGTCTCCAGGGCGATCGTCACTGGCCCGCGCTGTGTCGCGCGGTCGGGCGCGCCGAATGGCTCGGCGACGAGCGATTCGCCACGGCACGCGCCCGCGCTACCAACGGTCGGGTGCTGATCGCCGAACTCGACGCCATCTTCGCGACCAAACCGCTCGACGAATGGGCTGAGGTCTTCGCGGCCGAGCCGGACTTCTTCTGGTCACCCATCAACACGATCGACGACGTGCTGGCAGACGAACAGTTCCATGCGGCGGGTGGGGTGGTGTACGTGCCCGACGGCGACTCGACCGTCCCGATGGTGGCCTCGCCCGCGGACTTTCACGGTACGCCGTGGGAGCCGACGGCTCCGGCTCCGACGTTGGGCCAGCACACCGACGAGGTTCTCGCGGAGCTCGCGAACCGGCGCGCGTTGGGCTGAGAGCCCAATGCGCGCGCGGGGTTACGGAGTCCTCAGTCCCGCTGCATGCCGGAGCTGAGCGAAGAACTGGTCGTCATCATCGCTACGGACCAAGTAGTGCGCGACGGCGACGCGCACCACGGCCGCTGCCGCGACCACGGCGTCTGGCCCGGGGATCAGCGTTTCGAACTGCCTGCGCATCAGAGGGATCACGCGGGCGAGTCGAGGAATGACGTGCTCCGGTTCGACGTCGACCATGCGCAGTCCCGGATAGGAGTGTTGGTATTCGACGATGACCCGTAGCGCGGCCTCGAGCCGTTGGTCGGCGGGCAGTCCGACGTAGGCCTTCGCGATGGCCTGCTCGTAGAACTTTCGTTCCCATACGACGAAGGCGTCGAGCAGTTCCCGTTTCGAGCCGAACCAGCGGTACAGCGTGGGACGCGACACTCCGGCCTGCGCCGCCACGTCGGACAGGCTCAACTTGGTGATCCCGTTGCTGCCCAGCACTTCGGCGGTGGCAATGAGGATCCGGTCACGGGTGGAGGTATCGGCGCCGGCCGTTGGTGGCACGTCGCCGCCCCGCAACGGTTGCGTCATGACAACAGCTTTACAAATTGTTGCCTTAGTGTCACGCTCAGGCACGTCGAGGTCGACGAACCGGATCTGCTGCAGAGCGGCTTCGTCCACGGAATCAAGAGACTGCCGGTAGTCATCCGGCAGCGTGAGAGAAGAGTAGAAGCGTCATGCGGGTGGAAGTGGATCTCAGCAGGTGCACCGGTCATGGAATCTGCGAGTCCATTGCCGACGACGTGTTCGAGGTACAGGACGACGGCAGTGTGCTGATTCACGATGCGGAGCGGCCGGAGGGCGATCGGGACCGGATGCGGCAGGCCGTCATCCAGTGCCCCGCTGCCGCACTTCGGCTGGTGGACTGAGGCTTTCGGACTATCGCTTCGGCATGGGACGAACCAGCACCGACTGCTGTATTCCACCCACCGGCCCGGTCCGGTCGAATAGCGTGCCGAACGTGGTTCCGATGCCGTCGGGCCCGTAGCTGGTCTCGGCTCGGATGCCGATCCACTCGCCCTCGGGAAGGCGGTGGACGTGCACGACGAGGTCGGTGTTCATGAATGACCACTTGCGGATGTCCAACTTCGTCCCGATGCCGTTGGCGTCGTCTGCGACGGAGAAGAGGCGCTGCAGTGGTGTCATCTCCTCACCCTTGACCAGATCCACGGTCGGTCTGAGCCACGACTCGCCGGGACCGTCGGCCCGTGGCGTGGTCAGCCAGCGCCAGTCGATGCTGTGCACGTAGTTGCGATCCCAGTCCTTGGCCATGTCCCGGCTGGCGGCCTCGGATAGCGGGCGCAGTGGGGGAGCGGGCTGGTGCACGACCGCGGTGGTGTCGAGGGTGGTCATCCGCCAACCGCTCGCCCTCGCCACGGGCCGAGGCGATCCACCCGGACCTGCTGCGAGCATTTCCGCGCTCACCAGTTCGATCTGCTTGCCCGGCCGGTCGATTCGGGATCGGACCCAGAGGTCGCCGTCGGCGGGAACGCCGCCGAGAAGGTCGATCATCACGCGACTCAGCCTGGTGTCATCCCGTGGCGCACAGCGTTCGAGCGCCCGCGTCAGGAGCGCGGACACCGGGGCGCCGTGCTGGATTGCCGCGGTCCAGGTGCTGCGGACGAGGTCGGTCGCCGCGAACTTCTCGCCGTGCTCACCCTCGTCGTCGACGAGTTCGTAATACGAATCGGACATCTTCCGCCTTAGTGGTGGTGGGCCGGGATCCGCCCGGTGCCGGGTACGTCGACCGTCACTACGTCGATTCGCGACAGCCTGGTACCGACGAGACGTTGGGGATAGGCGTCGGTGCTGGAGACCAAGAACAGCGTGCGGTTCTCGGGACCGCCCAGTGCGCAGGCGATCGCGGTGCGCCCGTCCATGTCGATGCGATCGGTGACCGTGCCGCCGTCGACGATTCGCTGGAACTCGTGGGCCAAGGTCATCGCGGCCCAGACTCCGCCCGCGGCGTCGAGGGCGAGACCGTCGGGCGGCCCGTCGAGGCCATCGGCGAACGTGCGTCTGTTCGTCAATCCCCCGTCGGGCGTGATCGTGAACGCAGTCAGCCGACGGCCGGTCGACTCGGCGACGATCAGAGTGCCCCGATCTGGCGAGATGACCATTCCGTTGGGGAATTCGAGTTCGTCGGCCACCACAGTGACGCCGTCATCGGGGTCGACACGCACGATGATGCCTCCGGTCCGTGCCTGTGAGCCGATGAACGCCCGCCCGGTGTCGTCGACGACCATGTCCCCGAGGCCGGCGGGCACCAGGTCGTGCAGATCGACGAGGATCTCCACGGCGTCGCCGTCGTAGCGCAAGACTTGTCGGTCTTCGGTGGACGCGATCAGCAGCGTGCCGTCGGGTCGAAATCCCAACCCCGACGGCGCTCGGCCCGGTAGCGGCAACGTCGTGACGGACCCGTGAAGATCGACGGTGTGGACGGCTTCGCCGAGCATGTCGGAGAACCACAGAAGTCCCTCGAACCAGCGCGGGCCCTCTCCGAAGCAGAATCCTCCCGCCAATGGCCGCGTATTCACGCGGGAACGAGCCTGGTCAGTGAGGCAGCTTTACAAAACACGCCATAAGTGTCACGCTCGCTGGGTGTCGGTGTCAACCACCAAGGGGTCCGGTACGCGCGTCTTCGGAAGGTGGTGAATGGTCTTGCGCAAGCACTACGACCACACGCTTCTGTATCTGCAGGAGACGATCTCACTGGGCTCGGGGCGAAGCGAATCGTTTACCGAGGCGTTCAGCGAGCTCTATCACCCGATGATGGCCGAGTTGGGTGCGCGGCTGTTCTCGATATGGGAGGCGACGTCCTACAACGGACACTGGCCACAGGTGACGATCATCTGGGAGATCGACGCCTTCGCCGACTACGCCCGGATCGGACGGGCCCAGGCCCGCGGAGGCAGCCACACCGCCGCCGCCGCCTCGTGGTCGAAGTATCTGGCCGATCTCGGCGCCTCCGGCGAGGGACGGATCATGTACCCGGGCCCCAGCAACAAGACGTTGGCCGAGCTGGTGGATACGGGTTTCACTGCGGGGCTGGTGATTCAAGAGATCATGCAGACCAAACCAGGTAAGCAGGGTGACTACATCCGAGAGCTCGAGCGTCTGTACGTGCCATGGTCGGAGAGCACTGGCAAGCGCTGGCTCGGCTCCTACACGACCACCTTCCGCTTCAATGAAGTCATTCACTACTGGGCGCTCGATGGCGGCTGGGACTGCTTCGAGAATCACTACCCGTCGTGGAAGGGCAATCCGCCGCCCGAGATCGTCACCTGGATGAGCGTCGCGCCCGCGCTTCGCGACGGCTGGGAGGATTCGATCCTCGCGGCCCTGAGCCCATCGCCGCTGAAATGATCGAGACGACGAAAGCCGCTGCGGTGCAGGATTTCTCCTACGATCCGTTCGACCCGGCGGTGATGGCCGACCCGCCGTCCTACTACCGGGTGCTGCGCGACCGATACCCCGTCTACTACCTCCCGAAGTGGGATACCTATGCGTTGTCGCGGTTCGACGACGTCTGGAACGTCCTCGAGATCAACGACGGCACGTTCGTGGCGTCGGAGGGGACGCTGCCCGCCGCGACCGTACTGGCCCGACACAACGACGGCCCGGTTCCCGACCCGTCGATGAATCCCATGCCCTTTCACGCGAACTTCGATTCCCCGATCTATGACGACGTGCGGCGCGCGCATTCCGGTCCGCTGCGGCCCAAGAACGTCGGCAAGCTGGTGGACCGGGTCCGTGAGCTCGCCAACGAGCGGCTCGACGTGCTCTTGCCGCGGGGAGGTTTCGACCTCACCCAGGACTACGGCGGCATCGTGTCGGCGTCCATGGTGTGCGACTTGGTGGGCCTGCCCGTCGAACTCGCATCCGATGTGCTCGCCACCGTCAACGCGGGCAGCCTGGCCACACCGGGCGACGGCGTCAACACGGCCAAGGCCCGACCAGGATTCTTGGACTATCTCCTCCCGGTCGTCCAGCGCAGGCGCGCCGCGGCGGCGGACGGGGCATTGCCGATCGTGGACGGGCTGATCAACTACCGCAAGCCCGACGGCTCCGAGTTCAGCGACGTCGAAGTCGCGACGCAGATGCTGGGCGTCTTCATCGGGGGTACCGAGACGGTGCCGAAGATCGTGGCGCACGGTCTATGGGAGCTCAGCAGGCGGCCCGAGCAGTTGGCGGCCGTCCGCGCCGACCTCGATGCCAACGTGTCGGTGGCCCGGGAGGAGATGATCCGGTATTGCGCGCCCGCGCAATGGTTCGCCCGAACGCTGCGACGGCCGTTCATGATTCACGACGTCACGATCAACCCCGGTCAGCGCATCATCACCCTGCTTGCCTCGGCTGGACGCGATGAGCGCGAGTATGCCGATCCAGACCAGTTCGTATGGAATCGCCGGATCGAGCGATTGCTGGCCTTCGGTCGCGGACAACACTTCTGCCTCGGCGTGCACCTCGCGCGTCTCGAGATCACCGTCATGGTGACCGAGTGGCTCAAGCGGGTTCCCGACTTCCGCATCGTCGAGGAGTCGGCCCGCCGTCCGCCGTCGAGTTTCCAGTGGGGCTGGAACAACGTGCCCGTGGAGGTGTGACGGTGTGGACCCATCGGCTCGTCGCCCCCTACACCTTCGAGCGGATCGAGATTCCTGAGCACTCGCCGGAGTCCCTGACCGACGGGCAGGTGCTGTTGCGATTCCTGGCCGCCGGTGTGTGCGGAAGCGATCTCCCGGGATTTCGGGGCACCCAGGGCAGGCTGCCGGGGGACACCGGGGCCAGCGCCGCCGAGATGAATGGCTTTCCCGTCCACGAGATCGCCGGTGAAGTCCTGGCGAGCCGCCATCCCGACCACCGCCGAGGTGACCGCGTCGTCGGCTGGGCATCGGGTTTCGACGGCCTGACGGAGCGCGTGATCGCCGACGGCGACGGGCTGGTCTCCTACGATCCTGAGCTGACGCCGGGACTCGCCATCGGACTGCAACCCCTGGCGTGCGTGCTGTACGCCGTCGAGCAGCTCCCAGACCTCGCCGGGCGACGGGTGACCGTCATCGGGCAGGGGTCGATCGGACTGCTGTTCTCCTACGTGGCCAAGGCATTCGGCGCCGCACACGTGACCGGCGTCGACCCGGTCGATCGGACCGACATCGGCCCGGCGTTCGGCGTCGACATGGTCGTGCGGGCCACCAGCGACCGGTGGATCCGCCACCTGGCACCGCAGGACAAGGCCGATGTCGTGATCGAGGCGGTCGGTCACCAGGTGGCGACGCTTGGGCATGCCATCGAGGCCGCGGCGTTCGGCGGCACCGTCTTCTACTTCGGGGTGACCGACGATGACACCTATCCGATCAGCATTCGCACCATGCTGCGCAACAACCTGACGCTGAAATCCGGTGTCACGCTGGAACGGCGACGAATGCTGGACGCCGCAGGTGCCTTCGCGCATGAGCATCCCGACCTCCTGGCGAGCTATCTGACGCATACGTTCGGTATCGACGAGGTGCAGACCGCGTTCGAGGTGGCCTGCCGTCCGACGCCCGCGCGGGTCAAGATCGCGATCGTGGCATGAACGCCTTCGAGACCGCGCTTACCGAGCGCGACCGCATCTTCGGTGGTTGGGTGGTCGCGCCCACCGCGATCGGCCCAGAGTCGTTCGCCCAGACCGGTTACGACTACGTCGGATTCGACTGCCAGCACGGCTATCTCGACGATGCCGACGTGGCGTGGATGCTACAGCGGCTGGAGCACGTCCCGATCGCCACCGCGGTGCGGCTTGCCTCCACCGCCCCCGCGCCCATCGGCCGGGTGCTCGACGCAGGCGCCGACGCGATCGTCGTCGCCATGATCGAGTCCGCCGAGCAGGCGGGCGAGGCTGTGGCAGCGACTCGGTACGCGCCGCGAGGAGTACGCAGCTTCGGGCCGCTGCGGCCCAGCCTGGGAACCGATGTCGCCGCCCTGGAATCGCGGGTGAGCGTCTTCGCGATGGTGGAAACGGCCAAGGGTGTGGCCGCGGTCGACGACATCTGTTCCGTCCCGGGGCTTGCCGGGATCTACGTGGGGCCCGCAGATCTGGCCATCTCGATGGGCTTTGGACAGCCGGATGCGTGGACCCGCCGAGAGGTGCTCGATGCGATGAAGCAGATCCTGGCCGCGGCGACCGCTGCGGGCTTGGTGGCCGGTATCCATGCAGGCGACGGAGCAATTGGCAAAGCCGCCGCCGAGATGGGCTTCCGAATGATCACCCTGGCGTCGGAATCGCAGGCGCTGCGCGCGGGAGCCGCGTTGCACCTGTCCACCGCGACGTCGCGGGGCGATGAGACGGCTTCGAACGACGGGAGATATCACTGAACGCCATCGCCACCGATCGCGTCGCGCTGATCACGGGCGCAGCGCGTGGTCAGGGAGCGGCGATCGTGCAGCGCCTGCGCTCCGACGGTTTCCTCGTCGCCGCGTGTGACGTGACGGTCGACGAATTGCGCACCACGACAGCTCGATTCGATGATGGTGTCGCCGCCATCCCGTTGGACGTCACCTCGCCAGAGCAGTGGCGGCAGGCCGTCGCCACCACGGTGAGCCGATTCGGCGCTCTGACCACCCTGGTGAACAACGCAGGCGTGCTGCACCGTGCGTCGATCGCCGACGAGACAGCTACGGGGTTCGAAGGTAGTTGGCGGGTGAATTGCCTGGGTCCCTTCAACGGGATTCAGGCCGCGCTGGAGGACCTCCGCGCGGCCGACGGCGCGTCCATCGTCAACACCTGTAGCACCGGCGCGCTGCGACCGTTTCCCCATCACGCCGCATACGGCTCGTCCAAGTGGGCGCTGCGCGGGCTGACACAGATTGCCGCAGCGGAACTGGCCCCGTCCGGGATCCGGGTCAACGCCGTACTTCCCGGACCGGTCGAAACCCCCATGTTGGATGCGACGACGCAGACGCGCCTGGCCGCGATGGGACGGCTTGGCCAGCCGATGGAGATCGCCGACGCGGTGGCGTTCCTGGTGTCCGAGCACGCATCATTCATCACCGGCGCGGAACTCGTCGTCGACGGCGGTCAATCCCTACAGATCGGATGACGGGGATGGCCAAGACACCGTCGGTGGGCATCATCGGTGCCGGACCCGGCGGCCTGGCGTTGGGAATCTTCCTCAGCAGAGCCGGATTTCACGACTTCACCATCTTCGACCGCGAGGATGGCGTCGGCGGAACGTGGCGGATCAACACCTATCCCGGGTTGGCCTGCGACGTGAAGTCCCACCTCTACTCGTTCTCGTTCGAGACGAACGCCAACTGGTCGCGGTTGTGGTCCGGACAGGCCGAGATACTCGCCTACTTCGAACGCTGTGCGCAGAAGTACCGACTCGACGCCCACCTCGAGCTGAACACCGAGATCACCTCCGCGCGGTGGGACGCCGACACCCGGACCTGGGGGCTGACGACATCGGCCGGCGCCATCCACACCTTCGACGTCGTGGTGTCCGCGGTGGGACTCTTCACTCAACCGACGATGCCCTCGCTGCGCGAGGAGGAACCCTTCAGCGGTGCAGTCGTGCACACGGCGCGCTGGGATCACGCCCTGGACCTGACGGACAAGAACGTCGCCATCTTGGGAACCGGTTCCACGGCTGCACAACTGGTGCCGGAGGTGGTGAAGGTCGCCAAGCGGGTCTACTCGATCCAGCGCTCGCCGACCTGGGTGTTCCCGAAGCCGGATCGGGAGTACACGGAGCGGGAGAAGTGGGTCTTCGCCCACGTGCCGTTCGCCAAGAAGATCCACCGCACCCGGATGTGGTTGCGCAGTGAGTCCAACATCTCGGTGATCGAGCACGGCAGCGACAAGACCGCCGAGTTTCGTACCATCGCCACCACGATGCTCGAGAACACCGTCGCCGATCCGGAGCTGCGCCGGCGGCTCACTCCCGACACCCCGCTCGGCTGCAAGCGATTGGTGTTCTCCTCGGACTTCATTCCGGCGCTGACGCAGCCGCACGTGGAGGTGGTGTCCAGCCCTGCGCACACGCTACGTAGGCGATCGCTGGTCACCGCGGACGGCCGCGAGCTCGACGTCGACGTGGTGGTCTGTGCTACCGGTTATGCGGCCGCGGACTATCTCGGCCAGATCGAGGTGACGGGCGAGCGCGGCGCCTCGCTCGAGGAGTGCTGGCGCGACGGCGCCTACGCCTACCTGGGCATGACGGTGCCGGGCTTCCCCAACTTCTTCATGCTGTACGGGCCCAATACCAACGTGGGATCCAACAGCGTCATCTTCATGTTGGAGGCGCAGGCGCACTACGTGGTGCGGGCGCTGCGATACATGCGGCGGCGCACGAAGTCCTACGTCGCGGTACGGGAGCGGACGATGTCGGACTTCATCGCTCGCATCGATGAGTGGATGGCCGGCACCGTCTGGACCACCCGGTGCAGCAGCTACTTTCGCGCCGCCAACGGTCGCGTCGTCACCCAGTGGCCGCGCAGCGCCCGCGACTTCTGGACCATGACGCGACGATTCCGGCCCGCCGACTACACGTTCGACCCACCCTCGGCAGCACCGGACATCCACGTCGACCCCCATGAGCAGGTGGGCCCGTGACGACGGCGGGCACGGACGTGATCCGACGGCTTCGGCCCGAGTTGCATCCATTTGCGGCGCTTCGGACCGATCTGTCCTCGGAACATCTGCCCGGCCTGCGTGATTCGCTGAACGAGCGACGGCGGGACAGTGCCGCCGCGTATCGATCCCCCGACGTCGCGATCGCCGACGGCTCAATCCGCCGCGACGATGGGGACGACATTCCGATCAGGACCTATCGAGGCGGTGCCCCGGGTGCGCCGGCCGTGGTGTACTGCCATTCCGGCGCGTTCGTGCTAGGCAACCTCGACACCGATCACCGGCAGTGCGTGGAGTTGGCGCGCCGCGCGCGATGCACCGTGGTCTCGATCGACTACCGGTTGGCCCCGGAGCATCCGTTTCCTGCCGGCCTGGACGATGCCCTCGCGGTACTGACATGGGTTGCGGCACATGGCCAGACATTGAACGTCGACGCTGCCCGGCTCGCCGTCGCCGGGAGCAGCGCGGGTGGTGCCCTCGCCGCTCGGCTCGCGCAATGTGCGGCGGCTGGCGCTGCGCCGCCCGTCGCGTTCCAACTGCTACACCAACCCGTGCTCGACGACGCTCCGAGCCCGTCGAAGCAAGAGTTCACCGCGACACCGGGATTCGACGGCCCGGCGGCACGGCAGATGTGGCGCCACCTCGTCGGCGCGGAGTCCATCCCCTCGGGTGCCGTCCCCGCGCGGACTGATGACCTGAGGGGGCTGGCGCCCGCGCTGATCACCTGCTCGGAACTCGATCCGCTGCGAGACGAGGCGATCGATTACGCGCTGCGGTTGATGTGGGCGGGTGTCTCGACCGAGTTGCACGTCCTCCCCGGAACGTGTCACGGGTTCGACTCGCTGCTACCCGAGTGGGAGGTCAGCCAACGGTTGTTCGCGCTGCAGGGTGATGCCCTACGGCGCGCGTTGCACGGTGGGGACTAGCCGACCGGCACCGACGCCAACTCGCGCGCGATCGCCGCGTGGTACTCGTCGATGTTGGCGGGGTTGACCATTCGGAAGAAGCCGTCGGGCATCGGCGAATCCTTGTACGCCTCGATGGTCATGGTCCTGGCGAACAGCGTGACGCCCTCGCCCGGCTCGGTGAAGTGGTACTGCACCGTGATCCGGCCCGCCATCCCGCCGTTGCCGTCACGGTCGTGGCCCAGCATGCCGACCGAGCTGAACACCCACAGCTTCGGGCGCATGGCCATGGCGAGGTGCCAGGTGAAGATCCGCTCGCCGTCGGGGCCCGCCTCGGTCCAGGTGTCGCCAACCTTCAGCGGCAGGTCGTTGGTGTCGCTGCCGACGTGCGCACTGCCGGGATAGGTCTTCGGCCAGTTCGAGGGGTTGGTGACGAAGTCATAGATGGTCTCGGGAGAGTGCGTGAACGCCGTCTCCGAGGTCGTGGTCACGATGCCCAAGATGTCGCCCTTCCGTCGTCTCTGACAGTCGAAGTGTACACATCGGATTACAAAAACGATAAGAAGTGTAAAGTCCGTGAACGTGAGTGATGGCGGTGTATCGGCGACCGTGAGACGCGTCTTCGACGCGGCCCCATCAGCCGCTCGTCTAGGTGCCCACCTCGGCCACGGCGTGCAGCGGCTGGTCACCGACTCGGTGCTCGGCAGAGTCCGCGGGTTTCCCCGCCGCGTAGGAGATCTCAGCGCCGACGTGCTGTCCTCGCTGACGGGTCTCGATGATCTGGAAACGGTTGCGGCGCTGCAACAGTCGATGTGATCGAAGGAGAGGGACCGTCAGTGGACGCTGCAGATCTGGTGGACATCGAGGCACTGAAGCAGCTCAAGGCGCGCTACTGCCGCTTGCTCGATGCGAAGGACTGGCAGGCGTGGCGCGAGATCTTCACCGACGACTTCGTCAGCGACACGTCCAAGGCGGGCGGGAAGGTGATCCATGGCGCCGACGACTTCGTCGCGTTCACGCGCCGCGCCCTGAGTAAGCCGTCGCAGGCGACGGCGCACCAGGTGCACGCACCCGAGCTCGACGTCACCTCGGCGACGGAGGCCCGCGGCATCTGGGCACTCGAGGACGTCGTGCGGTTGGCGCCGGGGATCAATCTTCGCGGATACGGCCACTATCACGAGACCTACGAGAAGATCGATGGTGAGTGGTTCATCAAGACCTCCACGCTGACTCGACTGCGTGAGGACGTGTTCAACGTCGTCGTCTCCGTCTATCTCTCCGACCGGATGAAGAAGGTGGGCGCCCGGATGGCGCGACGGCTCTCGACGTGAGCTTTACAAGTCGCGAGTTGAATGTCACGGTGTCTTGATGGTTCGCAGCAGCGGGGTCGACGGCTAGATGGACTTCTCGCGAGTCTGGCTCTCGGACGAGGACCAAGCCTTCCAGAACGATCTGCGCGCGTTTCTCGCCACGGTCGTCACCGACGAGGTGATCCGCCACGATCGCGAGACCGGCGACAACTTCGACGAGGGCATGCACTGCGCGCTCGGCGACGCGGGTTACCTGGCGCAGTACTACCAGCCAGAGGACGCCGGCGGGTTCAACGCGCTGCGCATGCGGATCTTCGAGCTGGAGATCGGCCGCGCCGGTGCGCCGTGGTTCCACTCGGGAACGACGCGGATGGTCGCCCAGGCCCTACAGCAGTTCGCCTCACCCGAACTCGTCGCGGCCGTGATGCCGGGGGTGATGGCCGGCCCGACGCGCCTCTGCCTCGGCTACACCGAACCCGACGGCGGTTCGGACGTCGCCACCTGCAAGACGCGAGCGGTGCGCGATGGTGACGGCTGGATCATCAACGGTGCCAAGATGTTCACCTCGAACGCCCATCACGCGCAGTACGTCTTCCTCATCACCAACACCGATCCCAGTGCGCCGAAGCACCAGAGCTTGACCATGTTCCTCGTCCCGCTCGACTCGCCGGGTATCGAGATCCAGGGCATCCGCACCGTCGACGGTGACCGCACCAACATCACCTACTACAGCGACGTTCGGGTCGACGATCGCTACCGGGTCGGCGAGGTCAACGGTGGATGGGCAGTGCTGCGGGGAGCGCTGCACGCCGAACACGGCACCGTCGAACGCGATGCCCAAGGCCTGCAGAAGATCGCGGCCATGACCGAACACATCGTGCTTCTGGCCCGGGCGATCGACACCATCGCCGGGATCCCCTCCGACGATCCCGTGGTGCGTTACCGATTGGGTCGCAACATCGCCCGACTGGAAGCCGCGATGAGCACCCCGGGGATGTTTGGTCGCGTCGCCATCGCGCAGGCGCTACGGGATCTGACGCCTGATCTGATGGACATGCTCGGCGCCGCCGGTGCCCTGCCGTCGGGGACTCGCGGTGCGGCCGCCGACGGGGCCGCGGAGTTCCTGTTCCGGCTGGCGGGACCGACCGGCGTCTACGGCGGCACCCTCGAGGTGTTCCGCAACATGATCGCCCAGCAGGCACTGGGTCTCGGGCGCCCCAACTATTCGCCACCCGCCCAGAAGGAAGCCGTGGCCCGATGAAATTCAGCATCACCCATCCGATGCATTCGCACCCCTACAACCCGGAGTTGGTCACGGGGAAGGGCGTCGGGGCGGTTGCGGAGGCCGCGGAGGCTGCTGGTCTGGATGGGTTCGGCTTCACCGACCATCCCGCGCCGACGCAGCGCTGGTTGGAGTCGGGCGGTCACGATGCTCTGGACCCGTTCGTCGCGATGAGCTTTGCCGCTGCCCACACCAGGACCCTGCGACTGATTCCGAACGTGGTGGTGCTGCCGTACCGCAATCCGTTCGTGGTGGCCAAGGCCGGAGCGACGCTGGATCTGCTGTCCGACGGACGCTTCACCCTGGCGGTCGGCGTCGGCTATCTCAAGCGCGAATTCATGGCGCTGGGAGTGGATTTCGAGGAGCGCGGCGCCCTGTTCGAAGAGGCCCTGCAGGTCATTCGCAGCGTATGGAGCGGTGACGACGTCTCGTTCGAGGGCAGGCACTTCACCGCCACCGGAATCACCGCCCATCCTCGACCGATCAGCAGGCCGCACCCGCCGATCTGGATCGGCGGCAACACCGCCGCGGCCCGGCGCAGGGTCGCCGAACACGGTGACGGCTGGTGTCCGTTCCCCGCTCCGGCCGTCCTGGCGCAGACCGCCCGAACGGCAGCCATGGAGACGCTCGACGACCTGGCTGCGGGTATCGACGATCTCCGGCGCCGGTGTGACGCGGCGGGTCGTGACCCCAATGCGCTCGACGTCACGTTCACGAACGCCGCTGGCGGCAACCCGGCGGACGACGACTTCAGCGCCGACCAATTCCTCTCGGGCGTCGAGAAACTCGAGGCGCTCGGCGTCACCTGGATCCAGGTTCAGATCCCCGGCGACAGCCTGGCGCACGCCCTCGAGGTCATCGAGAAGTTCGGCACGCTGGTCATCGCGCGCTGATCACGGCGGCGATGCCGTTGTAGAGCAAGCCGATCCCGATCAGTATCAGCAGCGTGGTCGTGATGGCGGTCTGTCGGCGCTGCATCCAGGTCGCGAACCGTTCGAGCTGACTGTCCACTCGATGGCTCCATCTCAGATAGGCCAAAATCGGAACCGCCGCCGTCGAGCCCGCGAGCAGTGTGAAGTAGGTGACGGACCCGACGACGCCCAGGCTGCTCAACTGTGCCGCACCGATTGCGAATCCCGCAGCGGCGCAGGCCAATAGAACTTTGACGTTCACCACCGTCAGGGCGATGCCGACGGCCGCCGCCCCCGCGGGCGTGATCTCCTTGATCCTGGTCACCCACCGGGGTGGCTCGACTGCGCGGGGTGGCTTGAACCAGTACCAGATCCCCGCTGCGATGCAGAGAACGCCCGCGACGAGGCGAACCCAGGTGGTCCAGTGCGGCGCGGGTCGATCGAGGCCGTCCGGCACGCGCGGCGCCTGGATGAACAGCACCGTGAGCGCCGCCTTGCCGGTGAGCCACCCCGCGATGAAGGCCGCGCCGGTGGGTTTGGGCCGCGCACTGTGGATGACGAGCGCGATCGCCGGAATGACGGAGAACGGCGAGAGGGCGACCACGGTGGCGAACGCCGTCAACTCGCCGAGAAGTACGCTCACGTCCCGGGGAGCTCGGCAACGACGTCGGCCCGCACCTCATCGAAGCTCAGGAAGCCCCGGATGGGGAGTGTCTCCGCAGGGGTGTCTTCGTAGCTCCACGCCACGTCCTCGTGCACGGTGTCGCCGACCGTCACCGACCAGTAGGTGGCCTCGCCCTTGTAATTGCAGTAGCTGCTGGTCTCCGATCGGCGGAGCAGCTCGGTCCGCACCAGGGCCGGATCGACGTAAAGCCTTGGTGTCAGCGATGTCTCGAAGACGACGACCGTGTCGATCGCGTCGACCAGTACGGTGTCGGCCACGGACACGCGCAGAGCGCGGTGGGTGGGCCTGCAGTCCACCCGGTGGTAGGGGTTGGGCGGGTAGTGCACCAGGGCGCGGCCCTCCTCGTGCCACGTGTCGACGGCGTCCCACGGCACCCGGGCATAACCAGGGGCTTCGTCGACTGCGTCGTGGGGCAGGGCGACCACCTCGTCGGCGGGAAACGCGTAGCTCAGCGCATGCCCGCGGCGATGAACCAGCAGCGCACGTTCGGTGTCGATGACGATGTGGCCGTCCCGGATCGCCTGGATGCGGCGGGGATGGGGTTCGACGAAGACGACATCGGCCGGTAGCGGAGGGGTGAACCACCCGGCGGGATCGGCGCTGAGAGGCCCGCGGCCCGCAACCAGACTCATCCCCATAGATTTACAAAGATCGCTCTGAATGTCGCGTCAGCCGTGCCGATTGGGCGTGCGGGTGGCATCCGCCCCCGCGATGGCGTCCAATGGAGGCGGCAATCGAGGCGGGGATGGCGATGAGGCGGCTCAACGGCGTGGACGCGCTGCTGTTGTACAGCGAAGCGCCCGAGATTCACATGCACACCCTGAAGATCGGCGTGCTCGACGTCTCCGGCCTCGATGGCGGATTCACCTTCGAGTTGTTCCGCCGCGTCGCGGAGCCACGCCTGCTGGCCCTGAAACCGCTGCGCTATCAACTCGTCGAGATCCCGATGAAGCTGCACCACCCCATGTGGGTCGAGAACCCCTCGATCGACTTCGACTACCACGTCCGCCGGGTGTCGGTGCCTGCGCCGGGCGGTCGGCGTGAACTCGATCAGATCATCGGGGAGATCGCGGGCACGCCCCTGGACCGCAGCAGACCGCTGTGGGAGATGTACGTCGCCGAGGGTCTCGTCGGCGACCGCGTCGCGATCATCCACAAGGTGCACCACGTGCTCGCCGACGGCGTCGCATCGGCCAACCAGATGGGCTGGGCCATTCAGCCCGAGCCGCCCGAGTTCCCCGCGAAGGCGATTCGCACCGCTGATTCGGAACGCACCGCGAGCGGACTGATCAGGGCGGCTGGCCGTGATCACGCCCGCCAGATTCGACGTCTGCCCAAGCTGGTCGCCGAGACCGCGACCGGAGTGTCGCGGGTGCGCCGGCGGGTGAAGGAACGCGGCACCCATCCCGAACTCGCGCCGAACTTCGCCCCGCCGCCCACGTTCATCAACCACGTCGTGTCGCCGACGCGCCGGTTCGCCACCGCCCCGCTGGCGCTGGTCGACGTGAAGGAGGTGGCAAAGGCGCTCGGCGTGACGATCAACGACGTCGTGCTGGCGACGGTGGCCGGCGCGTTGCGGGAGCTCCTGCTGCGGTACGACGGGTCCGCCGACTCACCTTTGATCGCGGGCGTGCCGGTGAGCTACGGCAATCCGGATCGCCTGTCGGGCAACGAGTTCACCTACATGACGCCGTCGCTCGCGGTACACGTCGCCGATCCGCTGGAACGGGTTCGGCTGACGGCGACGGCGACGGCGATCGCCAAGGAGAATCACCATCTGCTCGGTCCCAGTTTGATCCCAGCCTGGCTGAACTATCTGCCCCCGTCGGTCGCGCCGCCCGCCTTCCGGTGGCAGTCCAAGCGGGTGGAGTCCAGCATGATCATGAACTTGACCGTGTCCAACGTCCCGGGGCCGCGGGAGCGCGGATCGTTCGGCGGCGCGGTGATCAGCGAGATCTACTCGGTGGGTCCGCTCGTCGCGGGGAGCGGCATGAACGTCACGGTGTGGAGCTACGTCGATCAGCTGAACGTCTCGGTGCTCACCGACGACCTGACGACGAACGATTCACACGAGGTGACCGATGCGATGATCGACGCGTTCGACGAGTTGCGCCGCGCAGCTGGATTGTCGGGCGGGCTCACCGAGGTGGGTGATGCGATGCCGCTCGCGCGGGCCGCGGACCGGTCGGTGGGCTAGCGGGTCCAGCCACGGCGGCGCAGCCACCAGTCGCGGAACACGATGCCCCAGATGACGAGGGCGAAGCCGATGAGGAAGATGTCCTCGACGTGGCCGACGTGGTTGCCGCGCAGCATGGCGAGCATGAAGAAGCCCGCCAGGATGCCGCCGATCTGAATGGCGCGGTGATTTTGCTTCGACCAACCCCAGTTCGCCGACGGCACGTCCTCGACATCGACGCCGGTGTGTCGTTCGACCTCGGTGTTCGCCACTGTTACTCCTCAGGGGGTCCGGTCAACGTCCCAGTAGACAGAACCATTCTGGCATACGACAGCACGTCGTAGTCAGGGGAGTTCAGCGGACGGCCTCGTAACGTCGCAGCGCCTCGATGCGCTCCGCGGCGTGGTCGACCATCGGCTCCGGGTAGTCCGCGCCGCCGAACTCCGGCACCCACCGCTTGACGTAGGCGCCGTCGGGATCGAACTTGTTGCCCTGAGTCGTCGGGTTGAACACCCGGAAGTACGGCGCGGCGTCAGTGCCGCAGCCTGCCGCCCACTGCCAGCCGTGTTGATTGCTGGCCATGTCGCCGTCGGTGAGTTGCTCGAGGAACCACCGCGCGCCCCACTGCCATGGCAGGTGGAGATCCTTGACGAGGAACGACGCGGTGATCATTCGGACGCGGTTGTGCATGAAACCGGTTTCGGACAGCTGACGCATTCCTGCGTCGACGATCGGATAGCCCGTCTTTCCTGCCTTCCACGCCTCGAATCGCTTCTTCGCGCCGGCGTCTTCGTCGACCTCGATCTGGTCGAAGTTCTTGTTCCAGTTCCACCAGGCGCTCTCCGGCCAGGAGTACAGAACACCCGCGTAGAAGTCGCGGAACGCCAGCTCGCGCAGGTAGGCCTGGGCGCCCTTGCCGCTGCCCAGGTCCGCCGCCATCGTGCGGGGGTGAATGGTGCCGAACTTGAGGTGTGCCGACATGCGACTGGTGCCGTCGTGATCGGGGCGGTCTCGTTCGGCGGAATAGTCGGCCAGCGTGGTGTCGACGAACTTCTTCCAGCCCTTGCGGGCGGCGGCCTCCCCGGCGGGGTGGTCCAGTTCGGCGTCTCCCGCCGGGATGTCCACACCGCCGTCGACGTCGGCGGGGTCGATCCACGTCGCCGACTTCGCTCCGGTGCGGGCGGGTGCCCGCCAGCCGTGCTCCTTCCAGGCCGAGTAGAACGGGGTGAAGACCTTGTAGGGCGTGCCGTCGCCCTTCGTGACCCGGCCGGGGGACACCAGATACGGCGAGCCCGCTTCTTCGAGTGGCACGTCCCCCAGCGCCTCGCGCACGGCCTCGTCCCGGCGGAGTCCAAACGGTGAGAAGTCGGAGGAGATGTGCACCGAGGTTGCGTGGATCTTCTTGGCTAGGGCGGGGATTCGGCTCTCTGGGCGGCCCTGGGTGACCAGCAGGCGACCGTCGAGCCCGTCGCGCAGTTCCCGCAGCGAGTCGTACAGATATTGCAAGCGTCGTGGACCCGCCGTCGCCTTCAGCCTGGGGTCCAGCACGTAGCACGCGAGCACCTCCTGGTCCTCACGGGCGGCATCGAGCATGGCGGGCAGGTCGTGCAGACGCAGATCGCGACGAAACCAGAGCAGCGTTGGCATGGTATTGATCTTGCCCGCATTCGACCGTGGGAAAACGAGGTGGTGCACGGTCACCGTGAAAGTGTCCCCATCCGCTGCGACAATCCCACCATGACGCCGACGACCGACGACTACCCACGCGACATGGTCGGGTACGGATCGCAACCGCCCGATCCGCGCTGGCCCGGTGGCGCCAACGTCGCCGTGCAGTTCGTCCTCAACTACGAGGAGGGCGGTGAGAACAACGTCCTGCACGGCGACGAGGCATCCGAGACGTTTCTGTCGGAAATCATTGGTGCACAGCCATTCTCGAATCGGCACATGAGCATGGAATCGCTGTACGAATACGGTTCGCGAGCGGGTCTCTGGAGGGTGCTGCGGATGTTCGATCAGCGCGAGCTACCGCTGACGATCTTCGGCGTCGCGACTGCACTGGCACGCAATCCGGCGGCCGTGGCGGCCTTCCAGGCGCGGGGCGACGAGATCGCCTGCCATGGTTTGAAGTGGCGCAGCTATCAGCTCGTCGACGTCGACACCGAGCGTGCCGAACTGGCCGCGGCGGTCCGCCTGATCTCGGAGTTGACCGGTGAGGCTCCCCTCGGCTGGTACACCGGCCGGGATTCGCCGCATACTCGCGAACTCGTCGTCGAGCACGGTGGTTTCCTCTACGACTCGGACTCCTACGCCGACGACCTGCCGTACTGGACTCGCGTCAGGGGCACCGATCACCTCGTCGTGCCCTACACGCTCGACACCAACGACATGAAGTTCGTGTCGGCCAGCGGTTTCCCCAGCGGAAGCGACTTCTTCACCTATCTGCGTGATGCCTTCGACGTGCTGTACGCGGAGGGTGAGGCGGGAGCGCCGAAGATGCTGTCGATCGGACTGCACTGCAGGCTCGTCGGGCGGCCGGCCCGCATCGCTGCGTTGGGGAGATTTCTCGACCACGTCCAGTCCCACGACAAGGTATGGATCACGCGCCGCGTCGACATCGCCAGGCACTGGGTGGAGAACTTCCCGCCGGTGGGGTGAGCCGCACCTTGTTAGCGTGGGGTGATGCGCGTACTGGTGTCGATCGCGATCGTGCTCGTGGTGAGCGCGGGAATGGTGGTCGGGCCGGCGCCGGCGGCCCGTGCCGCCGATCTGACCGGCAAGGTGATCGTGATCGACCCGGGCCACGGAGCCTCGGCTGACGGACCGTTGAGCCGCCAGGTGACCAACGGCCGCGGGGGAACCAAGGACTGCCAGACCACCGGCACCGCGACCGACGCCGGATTCGGAGAGCACACGTTCACCTGGGACGTCGCGCTGCTCGTCCAGAACGCCCTCGACGCGATGGGCGCGCGCACCACCCTCTCCCGAGCTGACGACAGTGGACCCGCGCCCTGCGTCGATGCTCGGGCCGCGGCCGCGAATGCCCAACACCCAGACGCCATCGTCAGCATCCACGGCGATGGCGGCCCAGCATCGGGTCACGGATTCCACGTGAATTATTCGAGCCCGCCGGTCTTTCCGTCGCAGGGTGCGCCGTCCATCGCCTTGGCGAACACGATGCGCGACGCGCTGGTGGCGTCAGGTCTGGCACCGTCGACCTACATCGGTACGAACGGCTTGTACGGTCGGGCTGATCTGGCTGGTCTGAATCTCGCCGAGTACCCGGCGGTGCTCGTCGAACTTGGCAACATGCGCAATGCCGACGACGCGGCCCAGATGTCCAGCGATCAGGGCCGCGCGGCGTACGCGGACGCCGTCGTGAAGGGGATAGCGGCGTACGTCGGCGGTTGATGTTTGACTCTGCCCTTGGGGGAGAGCCCACGATGGGTGCATGAACGAGAATACGAGCTTGAGTGGGCGGCGGGCCGTCGTCACCGGAGGTAGCAAGGGCGCGGGTGCGGCAGTGGTGGCCCGGCTCCAGTCCGCAGGTGCGCTGGTGACGGTGGTGGCCCGCCATCCAGTCGACGGGGCGGTCGATTTCGTGGCAGCCGACATCACCACCGCCGCGGGCGTCGCGGCGGTGGCCGAGCATGTGGCGGCAACGGGGGGAGCGCAGATCCTGGTGCACGTAGCGGGCGGATCATCCTCGCCAGCAGGGGGATTCGCGGTCCTCACCGACGACGATTGGCTCGACGAGTTGCAACTCAACCTGCTGGGCGCCGTCCGACTGGACCGTGCATTGGCGCCCGCGATGATCGACGCCGGAGCGGGTGCGATCGTGCACGTCGGGTCGATCCAGAGTCGGATGCCGCTCTACGACGGCACCCTGGGCTACGCGGCGGCGAAGGCTGCGCTGCGCACGTACAGCAAGGGACTCGCGAATGAGCTTGCCCCCAAGGGGGTTCGAGTGAACACGGTGTCGCCGGGGTTCATTCAAACGACATCGGCCGACGCGCTGGTGGCCCGCATGGCGGAGGCTGCCGGCACGGACGATGCCGCCGCGCTGAAGATGCTGATGGATTCGCTCGGCGGCATTCCGCTGGGACGTCCCGCGAAACCCACCGAGATTGCCGAGGTGATCGGATTTCTGGTATCCGATTCGGCAGCGTCAGTGGTCGGCGCTGACATCGTCGTGGACGGCGGCACGGTCGCGACGATCTGAGGCGTCGTGATGGATTGGCATGTGAGGCTGACACTTTCGGGCTCATCGGCGGAGTTGTGCACAGTCTCGGGTTCATCCACAGGTGGGGTCTGCGGGAGCGGTTTTCGTCGGAGGCCGTACGTAGATTCGAAGCATGTTCGATCAGTTGGTGGCCGACGCGACCGGCGCATCCGGCGCCGCTGGGTTGGACGCCTGGACCCGGGTGGAATCCGCGTCCTGCGCTCGCCGGGTTGCCGCCATGGTCGACATGCTCGCCGTCGTGCACGCCGCCGACGGATCCGCCGAACGCGATCAATGGTGCCTGGACAACTGGTCGGCGGTGACCGCGCACATCGGGGCCGCAGCGCGGATCACCTCCGGTGCGGCCTCGGGCATGCTGCTCGTCGGGATCGCCCTGCGCGAACGCTTCCCGACGGTCGCCGCCCTGTTCACCGCCGGGCTGATCTCCTATCCGGTGGTGCGGGCGATGGTGACGCGCTCCGCCAACGTCATCGACCCCGACGCCCTTCGCGCACTCGACGAGCAGCTGTCCTCGGCGTTTCAGGACTGCGAACCACTCTCGGTGGACAAGACCGAGAAGACCATCGACGCGATCATCGCCGAGGTCGACCCGCTGGCGTTGCGCCGCCGTGAAGCCCAAGCCCGAGACCGCCGAGTGGACATCACCATCGAGGACGGCACCGGGCTGGCCACCCTGTTCTCGACACTGTTCGCCACCGACGCCCACGCCCTGGACCTGCGACTCGACGCGCTGGCCGACACCGTCTGCCCTTCTGATCCGCGGACCAAGGATCAGCGCCGCGCGGATGCCTTCCACGCCCTGACCCACGGCGCCGACCGCCTGGCCTGCCTCTGCGGCACCGACGACTGCCTCGCCGCCCTGAACCCGCCCTCCACCGGAGTGGTGATCTACGTGGTCACGCACCAGGACACCCTCGACGCGCGCCCCGAGACACCACCACCACCGCCGCCCGACGAACCCGACGACACGCCCGTGACGCCCAGCGATGCCGAGGCCGAGGACGCCGCGCCTAGCGATGCCGAGGCCGAGCCCGTCGCGCCCAGCGATCCTGACGCAGAGGCCGTCGAGGTCGACTCGGCCTCTGAATCGCCCGCCCCTTCCGCCGCGCAGGACGCCGCCGCCGAGGGCTCCCAGGACGCCGAACAGTCCGAGGCCGACGCGGCCGAATCACCCGCCCCGCCGGCCGTGCAGGACACCGCCGCCGATCACGCACCACGCCTCGACGGCACCCTGCCCTCGGCATTCACGAAGCCCCTGCGGGAGCAGACCCTGACCGAAGCTCTCACCGGGTTGATTGATTTGGCGCCGGCGGTGCCGAGCACCATTCGCCCCGCGGCCATGATGGGTGGGCAGTTCCTGCCCGGCGAGATCGCCCAACGCGCCGCCCTCGGCGCCACCATCACCGCGATCGTCCACCCCGGCCAAGCCCCACCAGAACAGCGCTACACACCCTCGAAGAAACTGGCCGACTTCATCCGCGCCCGCGACATGACGTGCCGCTTCCCGGGCTGCTGCGCGCCCGCCACCAACTGCGACATCGACCACACGATCCCGTGGCCGTACGGTCCGACCCAGGCCTCCAACCTCAAGGCACTATGCCGAAAACATCACTTGCTCAAGACATTCTGGGGCGGTCAGGGCGGCTGGCAGGACCGACAGTTCCCGGATGGCACCGTCGAATGGCGCGCGCCCGACGGCCGGACACACCTGACCAGACCGGGCAGCAGACGACTGTTCCCCGAACTCTGCACCCCCACCGCACCCACCATGGCCACCGGATCCGTGCCACCCGCCCACAACCCGGGGCTCAAGATGCCGCGCCGCAAGCACACCCGCGCCCAGGACCGCGCCCGCCGCATCGCCGAGGAGCGCGAACTCAACCGCGCCGACGCCGAAGTCACCGGAGACACATCGTGAACTCACGCCGGATCGAATCGGAACACGGCCAATCGCCCTGCCAACGACTCGAATTCATCGGGTGTGCCATCGGTGACGAGACCGCTGCGCTTGGCGAACCCGACGCCGACGGGAACTTTCACGGCGAACGCGCGCAGCACCGGTCGAGACTCGTCGGGGGACACTTCGATGATTCGCACCTGCCGGGACCGTCGGCCGCGAGTGAGCGTACCCAGACCTGCTGCGCGTGCGTTTGCGGCCCAGTCGGCACCCGGATATCCCGCGACGGTGTAGAGCCCACCATCGTGCTCGAACGGTGTCATCGGCGTGCTTCGCGGCTGACCCGACCTGCGGCCGGGCACCGTCAGCACCATCGACGGGCCCGCGGGAATCCCGAGCGTCTGCAGCGCGATCACCAGCTTGTTCATCGTCTTCAAGAATCGAGGCGGGCGGGGGCTAGGCGTGGACATGTGTTCTCTCCCTTGTTGATCGGTGAACGACTGTCTGAGTTGGGCGGTACCTGACCCACGATGGCTTGCGTGTTGGAGTGCGGTCATGCAGTCAAGGACGAGACGTCGCGACGAAAAGTTACGCCGGCGCACTCCGTGTCAGCTGTAACTTTTAACGGCGCTGATTCGTCCTACACGTATGACCGATCGTGAGATCGCGGCCGCATGGCGTGACCACCGGCCCTACCTGGTGAACCTCGCCTATCAGATGCTCGGCGACGTGGGAGAGGCTGAGGACGTCGCGCAGGAAGCGTTTCTGCGGTTGTCCCGCACCGATGTGGCCGGGGTCAATGACATTCGCGGCTGGCTGACGGTCGTGGCGAGCCGGCTGTGCCTCGATCAGCTGAGGTCGGCACGCGTGCGGCTCGAGACGAAGATGTGGCCCGAGCAGGAATCTGCCCTCGTCGACGTCGACGTGGTCAACGACCCCGCCGACCGTGTCACCCTCGACGACGAGGTCGAAACCGCGATGCTCGAGGTGTTGCGGCACCTGAGTCCGGGGGAGCGTGTCGCGTTCGTACTGCACGACGTGTTCGCGGTGCCGTTCGAAGAGATTGCGGAGACGGTCGGAAGGCCCGCAGGCACATGCCGTCAGCTTGCTAGACGAGCACGTGCGAAGTTCGCCGCGGCAGCGCCGGGTGCCGTCGACGTGGGGCGTGTCGAGCATCGACGGGTGACCGAAGCCTTCATCACGGCGTGCGCCAACGGAGATCTACGCGCATTGACGTCGCTGCTCGACGGTTCCGTATGGGGCGTGGGCACGGTATTGGCCGATCCCGCGCCGCCACCGCAGATCAACCACGGACCGGATGACGTCGCCGCAAACGTGATGAGCCACCTGGGTTCGCCGGCGACGGTGGTGTCGGGGCCTCCCGGCGAGCCGGTGCTGTTGGCATTCGACCGCGGTCGGTTGTTCGCGGTGGTGGTGCTCACGATCCGTGGCGATCGGGTGGTGAAGATCGAGGCCACTGCCGACCCGTCCGCCCGTCGGCCGTAGGTGCACCGAGCCGAAATGCACTCAGGGCGGCCCGGCTGGAAGCCGGACCGCCCTGAGTGGTGCAGAGATCGTAATTACATCGCCGGAGGCGCAGGCGGCATCAGGACGGTGTCGATCATGTAGACCGTCGCATTGGCGGTCTGCACGTTTCCGCAGACGAGGCCCGCGTTGTTGACCTTCAGGTCCGCGCCGGAGCCGGTAACGGTGACTTCGCCACCCTCGACAGTCTTGTGGGTACCAACCACCTGAGAGGGGCTCAACCTGCCGGGCACGACGTGGTAGGTGAGGATGCTGGTCAGCAGGGGCGCGTCGGTCTTCAGCGTCTCGATGGTCGCCGGATCGATCTTCTTGAACGCGTCATCCGTGGGTGCGAACACGGTGAACTCGCCACCATTGAGGGTGTCGACCAGGTTCACGTCGGGGTTCAGCTTGCCGGACACCGCTGCGGTCAGCGTGGTGAGCACGGGGTTGTTCGAGGCCGCGATGGCGACCGGATCCATGGCCATACCCGAGACCGAGCCCGGGCCCGCGGGGACCTGCTTGGCGTAGCCGGCGCAACCGGATCCGACCAGGCCTGCAGCCGGATCGGCCTGGGCGATGCCGGACGAGGCCAGCAACCCGGCTACGGACATGGCCGCGATCGAGGCGCCTGCAACGGCCTTTTTGGTCTTGTCGTTCAGTTTCATCGGTTCAACTTCCTGTTGGGTAATCGGTCATGGAGGGTGTCCCCGTTGCGAATACGGGGGATGTCACAACGGGGACACCGTCCATGGGTTCTGATGCGGGCGTCTGCTACTTCGCGGGCGGCATCAGGACGGTGTCGACCATGTAAACGGTCGCATTGGCGGTCTTCACGCCACCGCAGACCAGGCCCGAAGCGTCGAACTTCAGGGCCTCGCCTGCACCGGTGACGGTCACTTCGCTGCCCTCGACGGTCTTGTGCTTGCCTGCGACCTGCTCGGGGCTCAGCTGACCGGGGATGACGTGGTAGGTGAGGATGCTCGTCAGCAACGGGGCGTCGGTCTTGAGCTTCTCGAGGGTGGCCGCGTCGATCTTGGCGAACGCGTCGTCGGTCGGAGCGATCACGGTGAACTCGCCACCGTTGAGGGTGTCGACCAGGTTGACACCCGGGTTGAGCTTGCCGGAGACGGCAGCGGTCAGGGTGGTCAGGATCGGGTTGTTCGACGCCGCGGTGGCGACGGGGTCAGCGGCCATGCCGGAGACGGAACCCGGGCCCTCGGGGACCTGCTTGGCGTAGCCGGCGCAACCGGTGCCGACCAGGTTGGCGGCCGGGTCGGCGGCGCCAGTCATGGCGGGCGCGCTGGTGGTGCTGCTCAACACGCTGGAGGAAATGCTGCTGGCACTGCTGGACACTCCGCTCGCGGTCTGGCTCGCCGTGTCGCTCGAACAGGCGGACGTTCCGAGGATGGCGACTGCGGTCAGTCCTGCCGCCGCAAAGGCCTTGCGGTGAGTCGAGTTCATGACGTGATCACTCCCATGTGTCTGGGACGGCTCGTGCCGCCGTCCTCATGGGGCATTCGCGGTGACGGCAATCACGGATGGCAATGAAGTCGGTGTGTCACATTCACGTCACAATTCGCTGGGAATTCAGTGGGAGTGGGAAGTGGAGCGGGCCGCGGGCACAATGGTTCGGTGACTTGTTCCGGAGGGCAGGAGCGCAGCGACTCGGGATTTGGTTCCGGAGGGCAGGAGCGCAGCGACCCGGGATTTGGTTCCGGAGGGCAGGAGCGCAGCGACTCGGGGATTGGTTCCGGAGGGCAGGAGCGCTTGCGCGTCCTCGTACTAGGCAGCACCGGGTCCATCGGGACTCAGGCACTCGAGGTCATCGCCGCCAACCCGGACAGGTTCGAAGTCGTCGGGCTGGCCGCGGGCGGCAACAACCCAGAACTGTTGGCCCGGCAACGCGCGCAGACCGGCGTCACCAACGTCGCGGTGGCCTCCGCGGCCGCGGCCGATCGAATCGGTGACGTCACGTACGTCGGCGCCGACGCCGCGACCCACCTCGTCGAGAACACCGATGCCGACGTGGTTCTCAATGCGTTGGTCGGTGCGCTGGGACTGCGCCCGACGCTCGCCGCGCTGGAATCGGGCGCCCGCCTCGCCCTGGCCAACAAGGAGTCGCTGATCGCCGGCGGCCCGCTGGTGCTGAAGGCCGCCGCACCCGGTCAGATCGTGCCCGTCGACTCCGAGCACTCCGCGCTGGCGCAGTGCCTGCGCGGGGGCGCCGCCCACGAGGTGGCGCGCCTGGTGCTGACGGCGTCGGGGGGGCCGTTCCGCGGCTGGGCGGCCGCCGACCTGGAGGACGTCACCCCGGAGCAGGCGGGCGCCCACCCCACGTGGTCGATGGGCCCGATGAACACGCTGAACTCGGCGTCGCTGGTCAACAAGGGGCTCGAGCTGATCGAGACCCACCTGCTCTTCGGCGTCGACTACGACCGGATCGACGTCGTCGTCCACCCGCAGTCGATCGTGCACTCGATGGTCACCTTCTTCGATGGATCCACGATCGCCCAGGCGAGCCCTCCCGACATGAAACTTCCCATCGCCCTGGCGCTCGGTTGGCCGGCGCGAGTGCCGGGGGCAGCGCTGGCCTGCGATTGGACGAAGGCCTCCACCTGGGACTTCGAGCCCTTGGACGACGAGGTCTTCCCGGCCGTGGCACTGGCTCGTGAGGCGGGTAGCAGGGGCGGCTGCCTGACCGCGGTGTACAACGCCGCGAACGAGGAAGCCGCCGCAGCGTTCCTCGACGGGCGGATCCGGTTTCCCGCCATCGTGCGAATCGTCGCCGACGTGCTGCGCGCTGCCGACCAGTGGTCGGCAGAACCGGCTACCGTGGAGGACGTTCTCGACGCGCAGGACTGGGCCAGAGCCCTGGCGCGCCGGGCAGTCGCACAGGAGGTCGTACCAACCAGATGATGTTCGTACTGGGCATTGTGCTGTTCGCGCTGGCCATTCTGGTGTCGGTCGCGCTTCACGAATGCGGGCACATGTGGGTGGCGCGTGCCACCGGAATGAAGGTGCGGCGCTACTTCGTCGGGTTCGGCCCCACGTTGTGGTCGACCATGCGTCCCAACAAACTCGGGTACACCGAGTACGGCGTCAAGGCCGTCCCACTCGGCGGATTCTGCGACATCGCCGGCATGACGTCGGTGGAGGAGCTCGCGCCCGAGGATCAGCGCCACGCCATGTTCCGTCAGAAGGTCTGGAAGCGGGTCGCGGTGCTCTTCGCGGGTCCCGGCATGAACTTCATCATCGGACTCGTCCTCCTCTACGGCATCGCGGTCGTGTGGGGGCTGCCCAACATTCACCCGCCGACGACCGCGATCGTCGGCGAAACCTCTTGTGTGTCATCCGAAGTCACCAAGGGCACCCTCGGGGAGTGCAACGGCCCCGGGCCGGCCGCGCTGGCCGGGATCAGGGCGGGCGACACGGTGGTCAAGGTCGGCGACACCGACGTGAAGAACTTCGACCAGATGGTCGCCGCCGTGCGCAAGCTCAACGCCCCGACGCCGTTCGTCGTGCAGCGGACCGAGAACGGCCAGACCCGTGAGTTCACCACCACCGTCGACGTCACCAAGACGCAGCGCTGGACGAAGGAGGGCAACGGAGCCCCCACCGAGGTCGGCGCGGTCGGCATCGCGGCGGCCCAGTTCGGTCCCACGCAGTACAACCCGCTCTCGGCAGTCCCCGCGACCTTCGCCTTCAGCGGCGACCTCGTGGTTGAACTCGGCAAGTCCCTGGCGAAGATCCCGACCAAGATCGGTGCGCTATGGACGTCCATCGGGGGTGGCGAGCGTGACCCGGAGACCCCGATCAGCGTCGTCGGCGCCAGCATCATCGGCGGCGACACCGTCGATGCCGGGCTGTGGGTGGCGTTCTGGTTCTTCCTCGCGCAGCTGAACTTCGTGCTCGGCGCGATCAACCTGCTTCCGCTGCTTCCCTTCGACGGCGGTCACATCGCGATTGCCGTGTACGAGAAGATCCGCAATATGATTCGGTCGGCACGCGGCAAGGTCGCCGGTGCGCCGGTGAACTACCTCAAGCTGATGCCCGCGACCTACGTCGTCCTCGTCGTAGTGGGCGGCTACATGCTGCTGACCGTCACCGCTGATCTGGTCAATCCGATCAGATTGTTCCAATAAGGCTAAGAAAGAAGTCATCATGTCCGTCGGTTTGGGTATGCCGGCACCGCCCCCGCCGACGCTGGCCCCGCGCCGCAAGACGCGCCAGCTGATGGTCCGCGACGTCGGTGTCGGAAGCGACTATCCGATTGCCGTGCAGTCGATGTGCACCACCAAGACTCACGACATCAATGCGACGCTGCAGCAGATCGCGGAGCTGACCGCGTCGGGCTGCGACATCGTGCGGGTTGCATGTCCCCGTCAGGAGGACGCCGACGCGCTGGCGGTGATCGCGAAGAAGAGTCAGATCCCCGTGATCGCCGACATCCACTTCCAGCCCAAGTACATCTTCGCCGCCATCGATGCGGGGTGTGCCGCGGTACGGGTCAACCCCGGCAACATCAAGGAGTTCGACGGGCGCGTCAAGGAGGTCGCGAAGGCGGCCGGTGACGCAGGAATTCCGATCCGCATCGGCGTCAACGCCGGCTCGTTGGACACCCGGATGATGCAGAAGTACGGCAAGGCCACGCCCGAGGCGTTGGTCGAGTCGGCTCTGTGGGAGGCCTCGCTGTTCGAGGAACACGGCTTCGGCGACATCAAGATCAGCGTGAAGCACAATGATCCGGTCATCATGGTCGCCGCCTACGAGCAGTTGGCCGCGGTGTGCGACTATCCGCTGCACCTCGGCGTGACCGAAGCCGGTCCTGCGTTCCAGGGCACCATCAAGTCGGCGGTTGCCTTCGGGGCGCTGCTGTCGAAGGGCATCGGCGACACCATCCGCGTGTCGCTGTCGGCGCCGCCGGTCGAGGAGATCAAGGTCGGCAACCAGATCCTGGAGTCGCTGAACCTACGTCCGCGCGGGCTGGAGATCGTATCGTGCCCGTCCTGCGGGCGGGCCCAGGTCGACGTCTACACGTTGGCCAACGAGGTCTCCGCCGGGCTCGAGGGCCTCGACGTGCCACTGCGCGTCGCGGTCATGGGCTGCGTCGTCAACGGCCCGGGCGAGGCCCGCGAAGCCGACCTCGGCGTCGCGTCGGGAAACGGCAAGGGTCAGATCTTCGTCAGGGGCGAGGTCATCAAGACCGTGCCCGAGCAGATGATCGTCGAGACGCTCATCGAAGAAGCGATGCGCATCGCCGCCGAAATCGGTGACGAGCGTGGTTCGGATGATGTCAGCGGCGCACCCGTCGTCACCGTAAGCTGAGGGGTGACCCTGTGAGCGGGGTCACCGCCGCCGGCTCGTAGTACGTCTTGTTAGAAGGACCAGATGTCCGCTCCTCCGCTGTTTCGTCTCGCCGACGAGCGACGCGTCACGGTGGTGCGCGATGCCGCTACGGTCCGGCGCGTTCTCGACGAGGATCCCGTCGGGTCCTGCATGGTGGCGTCCCGGGTGGCCGACCACGGTGTCGATCCCACGGCGATCGGCGGCGAGATGTGGACGCGGCGCCGACCGAGCGACTCGCTGTGTTTTGCCGGTGCGAATCTGATCCCCCTGCGCGGTGAGGTCGGCGACCTGACGGCCTTCGCAGACAAGGCGATGAGCACGGTGCGCCGGTGTTCGTCGCTGGTCGGCCGCGCGGAGTTGGTGATGCCCATGTGGCAGCGCCTCGAAAGGGCTTGGGGCCCAGCGCGCGACGTGCGGGACCACCAACCGTTGATGGCGCTCGCGGCCGCGCCGCAGTGTCCGATCGATCCGAACGTGCGCCCGGTGCGCATCGAAGAACTCGACGCCTACCTGGTGGCGGCCGTCGACATGTTCATCGGGGAGGTGGGCGTCGATCCCCGGATGGGGGACGGCGGCCGCGGCTACCGACGTCGGGTCGCCGGTCTGATCACCGCGGGCCGGGCCTGGGCGCGCTTCGAACACGGCCAGGTGGTGTTCAAGGCGGAGGTCGGTTCGCAGTCGCCGGCAGTCGGTCAGATCCAGGGGGTCTGGGTGCACCCTGACTGGCGGGGTAGGGGACTCGGTGCGGCCGGTACCGCCGCTCTGGCGCGTGCGGTGGTCCGCAGCGGGCGCACGGCGAGTCTCTACGTGAATGGCTACAACACCGTCGCGCGTGCGACCTATGCACGGATCGGGTTCACCGAGGTGGGCACCTTCGCGACCGTGCTGCTCGACTGATCACGATCCAATCTCGGTGCGGTCTCGGTGCGCCTCCGCACACTGGGCTGTCGACACTCCTAACATCAGCCCCAATGGCATCACGAACCTCATCCGCATCACGAGTCACTGGACTCCTGACGGTCCTCGCCGTGGCGGCGTCCGTCGGCGCGCTCAGTGCGTGCACTCCCAAGCCCAACGGCCCCGAACCGGTGGCGACGGCGTTCTTCACCGCGCTCGCCAAGGGGGACACCGGCGTCGCCGCCGACCTCAGTGACAAGCCCACCGCCGCGCGGGCGGCCCTGAACGAGGCATGGGCAGGACTGCAGGCCACCAAACTCGACGCGCAGATCCTCGGGTCGAAGTACGCCGAGGACACCGGCAGCATCTCCTATCGCTACACGTGGCACCTGCCCAAGAATCGCACCTGGACCTATGACGGTCAGCTCAACATGGTGCGCGAGGAGGGCCGCTGGGAAGTTCGTTGGAGCGCAACCGGATTGCACCCCAACCTCGGTGAGAACCAGACGCTCGCGTTGCGTGCGGACGCTCCGCCGCGCGCATCGGTGAACGAACGCGGCGGCAGTGACGTGCTCCGCCCCGGCTTCGTGTACAACTACTCGCTCGACGCGAAGGCCGCCGGCGGCAACCTCATGCCGACCGCCACCGCCGTCGCCGACACACTGCGGCGCTTCGACCCGACCATGGATGCCCAACGGCTCGCCGAGACGGCCAGCTCCTCGGCCAAGCCACTCAACCTCATCACGTTGCGCCAGGCCGACCGCGATGCCGTGGCGCCCGCCATCGGCAGCTTGCCAGGCGTCGTCATCACCCCGCATGCCGAACTACTGCCCACAGACGATCGCTTCGCCCCCGACATCATCAACCAGGTGAAGAAATCGGTCGTCGATGAACTCGACGGTCAGGCGGGCTGGCGGGTCGTCAGCGTCAACCAGAACGGCGCTGACGTCGACGTGCTCGACGAAACTCCTGGCGCGCCTGCACCTTCGGTGACCATCAGCCTCGACCGCGCTGTCCAGAATGCCGCACAGGACGCGGTCGACATGGTCGGCCGCAAGGCAATGATCGTGGCGATCAAGCCGTCCACGGGTGAGATCCTCGCGGTCGCCCAGAACAGTGCCGCCAACGCCGACGGGCCCGCGGCCACCACGGGTCTGTACCCGCCGGGTTCGACGTTCAAGATCATCACCGCGGGTGCGGCCATCGATCGCGACATGGCTACGCCCAACACGCTTCTCGGCTGCCCCGGTCACATCGACATCGGGCAGCGGAGCATCCCCAACTATGGCGGCTTCGATCTCGGCACCGTGCCCATGTCGCGCGCGTTCGCGAACTCCTGCAACACGACCTTCGCCGAGTTGGCGAGTCGGATGCCGCCGCGCGGCCTGACGACGGCCGCCGCGCAATACGGCATCGGTACGGACTACGTCGTCGACGGCATCACGACGGTCACCGGATCGGTGCCTCCCACGGTGAACCTGACCGAGCGCACGGAGGACGGCTTCGGTCAGGGCCGAGTATTGGTCAGCCCGTTCGGCATGGCGCTGGCCGCGGCAACCGTGGCCGCGGGCAAGACGCCGGTGCCGCAGCTGATCGAGGGCAGGCACACCGAGGTGTCCGGCGATGCCCCGACCATCACACCGAAGATGGTCGACGGCCTGCGCCCGATGATGCAGCTGGTGGTGACCAACGGCACGGCGAAGGATCTCAACGGCAGCGGTGACGTACGCGGCAAGACGGGCGAGGCGGAGTTCGACGGCGGCTCGCACGCCTGGTTCGCCGGGTACCGCGGTGACCTGGCCTTCGCGGCCCTGATCGTCGGCGGCGGCAGCTCGGAGTACGCCGTGCGGATGTGCAAGGACATGCTCAACGGCCTGCCCCCGGACTACCTGGCCTGAGTAGCCTGGTCCTGGCGAAGGGACGGGCATTGATGACCAGCAACAACTCTGACGCGGGCGCGGATGCCCTCGTGCTCCGCATTTCGGACGCGGACCGCAACGGCACCTTGCGTCGTCTGCACAACGCGGTGGCCCTGGGGCTCATCGACATCGGCGAGTTCGAGGAGCGCTCGGCCGCAGTGTCGCAAGCGCGCCTGCATTCCGACCTCGCCGCGCTGGTCGAGGATCTACCCGGCCCCGGTGCGATCGTCACGTCGGCGACCGATCGGGTGGAACTGCGCGGTGTCCTGGGGTCACTGAAGCGCCAGGGCGAATGGATCGTGCCCACGCGTCTGTCGTTGGTGCGGCGCATGGGTTCCGTCGATCTCGATCTCACCAAGGCGCGGTTCGCCGGACCGATAGTGGTGATCGAGCTGGACATGAAGTTCGGGTCGGTGGACATTCGTCTCCCCGAGGGTGCGAGCGCATCGATCGACGACGTCGAAGTACTCGTCGGCAGCGCGCGCGATCACCGCAAGGATGCGCCCGCGGAGGGTTCGCCGCACGTCATCCTCACCGGTCGCAGCGTGTGCGGATCGATCGACATCCGTGGGCCGCGCAAGTCGCTGTTCGGCCGCGGCTAGCGTCTCTCGAGCACTGCGAACGTCAGTGTCGCCCGGGCTGCCAGACAGTCCCTACCGACGTCGGTGACGTCGACCGACGTGACGATCAGCCTGCGCCCGGCGCGTACGACGGTGGCAACCGCGCGGGCAGGCCCCTCGATTATCGGTGCCAGGAAGTGGACGTTCATGTCCGCGGTGGTGACGTCGTTGCCTGCCCCCGACGCATTGCCCGCCAATCGACCTGCCGCGACGTCGATCAGAGTGGCCACCAATCCGCCCTGCAGGGCGCCGCGGATGTTGACCAGGTTCGGCCGGTTGTCCATCTCGATGACCATGCGCTCGGCGGACTCCTCGACGTCCCGCATGCCGAGTTGGCGGAGCAGGTGTTCCTCTTCGATCACCGCCGTACGGTAGCATTCCTCTCCTGAATGGAGAGTTCCATTCTCGCGCTGATCGACCCGAGGTCAGCGGGGCGGCCAGCACGCTGCGGTACCGGTTACGCTGGCAGGATGCCCGTTCGCACCGCACTTCGCCCCGGCGAGCTGTCCCCGACGCTGCCGGTGCCCAAGTCGATCCCGCGCCCCGAGTACGCCTGGAAGTCCACCGTTCGAGAGGGCACCGAGCCGTGGGTGCAGACTCCCGAGGTCATCGAGAAGATGCGCGTCGCCGGACGCATTGCGGCCAATGCGCTCGCCGAAGCGGGTAAGGCGGTGGCGCCGGGCGTCACCACCGATGAGCTGGACCGGATCGCCCACGACTACATGGTCGACCATGGCGCCTATCCGTCGACCCTGGGCTACAAGGGCTTTCCCAAGTCCTGCTGCACTTCGCTCAACGAGATCATCTGTCACGGCATCCCGGACTCAACCGTCGTGCAGGACGGTGACATCGTCAACATCGACGTCACGGCCTTCATCGACGGCGTGCACGGCGACACCAACGCCACGTTCCTGGCGGGCGAGGTCGCCGAGGAGCATCGATTGCTCGTCGAGCGGACTCACGAGGCGACGATGCGCGCGATCAAGGCCTGCAAGCCGGGTCGCCAGCTGTCGGTCGTCGGCCGCGTCATCGAGGCATATGCGAATCGGTTCGGCTACAACGTCGTTCGTGACTTCACCGGACATGGGATTGGCACCACGTTCCACAACGGTCTGGTGGTGCTGCACTACGACCAGCCTGCCGTCGACACCGTGCTCCAGCCGGGCATGACGTTCACGATCGAGCCGATGATCAATCTCGGTGCGCTGGACTACGAGATCTGGGACGACGGCTGGACCGTCGCCACCACGGACAAGAAGTGGACCGCGCAGTTCGAGCACACCCTCGTGATCACCGACGACGGCGCCGAGATTCTGACGCTCGCGGAGTGAGTGGCGCGCTGCTCGTCGCGGGCACCACGTCCGACGCGGGCAAGTCGATGATGGTCGCCGGGCTATGTCGGCTGTTGGCGCGCAAGGGTATTCGCGTGGCGCCCTTCAAGGCGCAGAACATGTCCAACAACTCGGCCGTCACGATCGAGGGCGGCGAGATCGGGCGCGCCCAGGCGATGCAGGCGCGGGCCTCGGGTCTGGACCCGAGCGTGCGGTTCAATCCCGTCCTGCTCAAGCCTGGCGGTGATCGGACCTCCCAGTTGGTGGTCATGGGACGGGTCTCCGGCACGGTCGCGGCGGGCGACTACTTCCAGCACCGCGCCTGGCTGTCCGAGGTGGTCAAGGCCGAACTCGATTCGCTGAGAAGCGAATTCGACGTCGTGATCTGTGAAGGAGCGGGCTCGCCCGCCGAGATCAACCTGCGGGCGACCGATCTGGCCAACATGGGTTTGGCGCGGGCCGCCGACCTACCCGTGCTGCTGGTCGGCGACATCGATCGCGGTGGCCTGCTGGCACACCTGTTCGGGACCGTGGCCGTCCTCGAGCCCGACGATCAACGCCTCATCTCGGGATTCGTGGTCAACAAGTTCCGCGGCGATCCCGCCCTTCTGGCGCCAGGCCTCGATCAGCTCGAAGCGCTCACCGGGCGGCCGACGTACGGTGTCATCCCCTACGACGACGGCCTGTGGCTCGACGCCGAGGACTCGCTGTCGGTCCAAGCACACCGAATCGTGGGGATCCCGGGGCCAGCGCGGGGCGTCGACTCCCTACGGGTCGCAGCGGTGCGTCTGCCGCGCATCTCCAACTCCACCGACGTCGAGGCGCTGGCATGCGAGCCGGGTGTGCTCGTTCGATGGGTGAGCGATGCCGCCGATCTCGCCGACGCCGACGTCGTCATCCTCCCGGGAAGCAAGGCGACGGTGTCCGATCTCGCCTGGTTGCGCGAGCGTGGGCTCGCCGACGCGGTGACCGCCCATGCGGGGTCCGGACGTG
The DNA here is from genome assembly GCF_016462545.1 of Mycolicibacterium sp. Lineage (GTDB taxonomy): Bacteria > Actinomycetota > Actinomycetes > Mycobacteriales > Mycobacteriaceae > Mycobacterium. Next base: position 639,762 of record NZ_JAEMTA010000001.1, read on the forward strand.
CCGTGCTCGGCATCTGCGGCGGGTTTCAGATGCTCTGCCGAACCATCGACGACCCCGTGGAATCCGGCCAGCGCCGTGTCGAGGGCCTGGGACTGCTCGACGCCGACATCGTCTTCGACACCGCCAAGACACTGCAGCACTGGACTGAACCGTTGCGCGGATACGAGATTCACCACGGCCGGGTGACGAGGACCTCCGAAGACTCCTGGCTCGACGTCGGCATCCGGCGCGGCGCCGTGTTCGGCACCCACTGGCACGGCTTGCTCGACAACGACGACGTCCGTCGCCGATGGCTCACCGATGCCGCGGCGGTGGGGGACAGGCACGGCTTCGTCGTCGCCGACGACGTGGACGTGACGGCCCGCCGGGACGCGCAACTCGATGTGATGGCCGACCTCCTGGCGGCTCATCTGGACGTCGCCGCGGTGATGGAACTACTCGAGCGTGGCGCGCCGTCGCGGCCCGTCATCGCCTCGATGCTGGATGCTCCTCGAGCAGTCGAGTCGATCTAAAGGCTTGCTGCCGCAAACGTTTATGATTTCTGCGCAACCAGTCCGACGCGACGTTGAAGGTTGTGTTGCAAGCGCGTGAAAACCGGCACCGATCACGATCAGTCCCTGTAGCGTGGCGCAATGCCTTCGACCGTGCTCACCGTCGATGGATTCCCGGCCACCGTCGACGTGTCCGGTCCCGAGAAGGGGTCGGTCGTCGTGTTGCTCGGCGGCGCCCATCAGGGGCCGTCGGCCTATGACGCGGTCTGCCAGCGCCTGCACACCGCATCGCTGCGAACCGTCGTCATCGCTCCCGACCCGCGGTTGAGTCCGAAGTCCGTCGTCGGGATCCTCGACTCCGTCGGCGTGCGGTGGGCGCTACTGGTGGGCGATCGCGCCGGTGGCGAGCTGGCCTGGGAGCTGGCTGCCACCCGACTGGATCGGTTCATCGGTCTGGTCGTGGTCGACCGTGGTCACCCACGCGTGCCCGATCACACGGGAGTGATCCGTGACGACCACTGCCCGCCCGTCGAGGTGAACACCACCGCGCTCGTCAGCACGCCGGCGGCTCGCACCGTGGCCAAGGCCAGTCAGCGCTACGTCTACGGCGACTACCGCATCGTCGAGTTACTCGGCAGGCGCAACGTGGCCGAGTCCACCGCTCAACTGGCCGCCGAGATCGTGCTGCGGACCAGCACGTGGTGACGTCGCAGCGCTGACGTTGTCGGCCTACGTCCCTATCCTTCGGACATGGTGTCGCCACACGGCCTCGACGTCGACGAATTACTCGCAGAGTTCGACTCGGCGAGCGTCGCCCGTGGTACCCGCTACGCCAACCTGGGCCGGGTCGGCACGACGTCGTGGAGCGACGACGGGCTCGTGCTCACGGGTACGTGCAACGGATCTGGCGACAACCTCTACTGGGTCACCATCGGGTTCGATCGCTTCGGCGAGGACCTCGAGCTCGCTCGGGCCAGCTGCTCGTGCCCGGTGGGTGCCTACTGCAAGCACGCCGTCGCGCTACTGCTGACCGCCTGCTGGGGCTCCGGTTCGCCACCTGCCGACCGTTGGCGCACGGTACTCGCCAACATGCTCGACGAGCTGGCGCCCCGGGACGGTGAACACACCTCGCCGATCGGCCTCGAGTTCGCCATCGCACCGCCCAATCGGTACCGCCCCGGCACCGAGATCGTGCTGCGTCCCGTCACCGTCGGCAAGCGCGGGACGTGGATCAGGACTGGCCTGAACTGGCAGCGTCTGGCGTATCACGCGGGCGCCGCGGAGTTCGATCGTCGCCAGTACGACGCCCTTCGCGCCCTCGTCGCCGACGTGCAGAGGGCGGGCATCATGCCGATCGGCGACGTCATGACGGTCGCCTACGCGCCACCGTCCCTGTGGTCGCGCCTCGAGGACGCCGTCGACGCGGGAGTCACCATCGTCGCCCACCGGGGCAGCGGCCTGGAGGCCGTCGACTTCATCAAGAGTGCACAGTTGCGGCTCGACTTCAGCTCCGACGAGGCGGGCGGTGCCACGATGGCGGTGACGCTGATGGTCGACGGCGAACGCAGCAGTCCCGTGGGCGTCGGCCTCGTCGGATCACCCGCTCCGCACGGGATTTACACCGTGACCGACGGGGTCCTCCGGCTCGGGCGGTTCGACCCCGTACCCGCACGGACCACGCTGGATCTGGTTGCGCGCAACGAACTCGTGTACATTCCCGCCGAGACGGTGGCCGAGTTCTCGCTGGACGTCCTCCCGCGGTTGGTCGGCGTCGCACCCGTCGACGTCGAGGACGGACTCTTCACACCGCCCACCATCACAGGACCCATCCCGGTTCTTGCAGTGAAGCTCGGCGCCGGCGGCGTCCGCGCCCACTGGATCATTCGTTACCAAGTCAACGACGCGCATCACGACTTCGACCACGCGTCCTCAGCCCTGCGGACGATCTACCGCGACGCTGCGGCCGAAGTCCTCGCCTGGGACGCGGTGACCCCCGCGCTCAAGACCGTCGCGGCGGCGGCGCACGGCTGGAGGGACCAAGCGGCGCAACACGTCCGGCTGGAGATGAGCCGTCGGGTGAACGCCGCGCTGGTCGACGAGCTGACGCGCATCACCGAATCTCGGGGCGCTGCAGGCGCAGCCGAGGTGGCATCACGGGCGACGCTCTGCTCGGGTGTCGACCTCACCCTGGCGGAGGCCGCCGTGCTCGTCGGCGAACTCCTTCCGCAACTGGGCTGTAGCGACGCTTTCACCATCGAACTGGACCAGAGCGCTCCTGACTTCCGGCCCGCGGAGAACCTCCCTCGATTGGAGTTCGGTAGCGGCGACGGCGAGCCGGTGCGCAACGATTGGTTCGACCTGAGCATCTCGCTGGAGATCGATGGGCAGCAGGTGCCCATCGCCGAGGTGATCGCCGAATTGACGTTGGGCGCAACGCACATGCTCTTGCCCAACGGCGTCTACTTCCGACTCGACACGCCTGAACTCCTTCGCCTCAGGGATCTGATCGCGGAGGCTCGCGCGCTCGGCGAGATCGAGGGCGGCAGGGTCAACGCCGGATCCCGCAACGTCACCCTGTGGGAGGAACTGCTCGCACTCGGCGTCGTCGACAAGCAGGTCGCGGAATGGCGCGACAGTCTGTCGCGGCTGACGGCGGCCCGACCACCCGTCCCCATCGAGGTGCCCGACGGGCTGAGCGCGACCCTGCGGGACTACCAGCGCGACGGCTTGAACTGGCTCTCCTTCCTGTGGGACAACGAACTCGGCGGTGTGCTCGCCGACGACATGGGGCTGGGCAAGACGGTGCAGACCCTTGCCCTGATCGCCCGTGTCGCAGAGCAGGGCCGAGGCCGGTTCCTCGTCGTGGCACCTACCAGCGTCGTCACCAACTGGGTCGCCGAGTGTCACAAGTTCACCCCCGGATTGACGGCGGTTGCGGTCACCAACACCGAGGGCCGATCGGGCACCTCGCTGGCAGAGCAGTCGGCGGCCGCCGACATCGTCGTCACCTCCTATGCGCTGCTACGCATCGACTTCGAGGCCTACGCCGCAATCGGTTGGGCGGGAATCATTCTCGACGAGGCACAGTTCGTCAAGAACCACACCAGCAAGACTCATCAGTGCGTGCGCCGGCTCGACGCCCGATTCAAACTGGCCATCACCGGCACTCCCATGGAGAACAACCTGATGGAGTTGTGGTCGCTGCTGTCGATCACCGCGCCGGGCCTGTTTCCCTCGCCGAAGGTGTTCACCGACTACTTCCGCAAACCGATCGAGTCGGGCACCGACCGCGAACGGTTGGCCGTGCTGCGTCGCCGCATCAAGCCGGTGATGTTGCGGCGCACCAAGTCCCAGGTCGCCGGCGAACTGCCGCCGAAGCAGGAGCAGGTGCTCACCCTCGACCTCGGTCCCAAACACCGCAAGATCTACGACACGCACATGGCCCGCGAGCGACAGAAGGTCCTCGGGTTGCTCGGTGAGTGGGAGAAGAACCGCTTCCAGATCTTCCGGTCCTTGACGCTGCTGCGACAGCTGAGCCTGCACGCCGGGCTGGTCGACGCGACGAAGGGCGACGTCGCCGCCGCGAAGGTCGACTTCCTGGTCGAGCAGTTGCCGGGACTGGTCGCCGAGGGTCACAGCGCGCTGGTGTTCAGTCAGTTCACCGGGTTCCTCGACATCCTGCGAGCACATCTCGACGCCATCGGGTTGCCCTACAGCTATCTGGACGGTTCCTCGAGTTCGCGCCAGCGCGACGCCGCGATTCGCGACTTCAAGGCGGGCACCAACGCGGTGTTCCTGATCAGTCTCAAGGCCGGCGGATTCGGTCTCAACCTCACCGAAGCCGACTACTGCTTCGTATGCGACCCGTGGTGGAATCCCGCGGCGGAGGCCCAGGCGATCGACCGGACGCACCGCATCGGTCAGACGCGTCCGGTCACCGTCTATCGATTGGTCTCCGACGGCACCATCGAGGAGAAGGTCGTCGCCCTACAGATGCGCAAGCGCGAACTCTTCACGGCCGTCATCGACGAGGGAGACGTCTTCGGCTCCGCCATCACGGCCTCCGATGTGCGAGAACTGTTCGGGTAGCGCCCTTCTCGCCGTCAGGCGTCAGGCGGGGTCGGAAACTTCGACCTGCTTGATCGGGCCCGTGAACCACTTCTTCACCGACACGTGCCAGTAGATGAACAACAGGACCAGCACGGCGCCGACGAGGATCGGGGTGTAGTTGACGTACTTCCACTCGAACCCCGGATCCCATGGCGCGCCCAGGTTGGACGTGGGGAACAGCGCGATGATGGACGTGACGATGATCTCGACGAGGGCGACCGGCGCCATCCACTTGTGGTGCCCGCGGAGATTCCACTTGCCCACCGGGAACGAGTCGCCCGCCTTCCAGCGGTAGTAGATCGGCACGGCGAAGCAGAGGTACAGCCCGACCACGCCGATCGAGACCACCGCGAAGAAGGCGACCGGGACCGGTGCACCGTTGATGTCGACCTCGACGAGCGCGGGCAGTGTGATGAGCGCGGCGAGCGCCGCGGTGATCATCACGCCGTTGGCGGGAATCTTGTTCTTGTTGACCTTGGACCACAGCTGGTGACCAGGCACGGCGCGGTCGCGGCTGAACGCGAACAGCATCCGTGACGCGCTGGTCTGGCACGCGGTGGTGCAGAAGAACTGGCCCGCGGTGGAGATCAGCAGGACGATGCCCACCCACTTCGAGTCCATGGCTTGGGCGAAGATGACGGCGACGGCGCCGCCGCCCGACGTCACGCCGTCGACGTCCTGTACCGCGAACAGGAAGGACAGCAGCAGGATGTAGCCGCCGATGGCGGAGTAGAAGATCGACCGCCAGATGCCCTTGGCGGCGCCGTCGGCCGCGCTCAAGGTCTCCTCGGAGAGGTGAGCCGACGCGTCGTAGCCGGTGATCGTGTACTGCGTGAGGATCGCCGAGATGGGCAGCACGAAGAACAGGAAGCCCACGCTGGAGGTATCGCCGCCGAAGAAGCCGGTGTTGTTGACGGTGGTGGCGAAGACCGTGCTCAAACTGGCGTGCTGCTCGGGAACGAGGAACAGGATGCCGATCACGATCACCGCGCCCGCGACGTGCCACCAGACCGACACGTTGTTGATGACGGCCAGCAGGTGGCTCGAGAAGATGTTGATCACGGCGACCGCGACCAAGATGATCAGGAAGATGAGGAACGTCCTGGTCAGGCTGTAGCCGGCGAGCCACGTCTCACTGAACGTCCCGAGTACGAGGTCGAGGAACGTGGCGCAGCCGTAGGCCACCGATGCCAGGATCGCGATGAGGCCGATGAGGTTGAGCCAACCGGTGTAGTAGCCGGCCTTCGCGCCGCCGAGCTTGCTGGCCCACCAGTAGATGCCGCCCGAGGTGGGATAGGCGGACACCAGCTCCGACATGCACAGCCCGATGATGAGGATGAAGACCGAGATGATCGGCCAGCCCCACGCGATGGCGGCCGGTCCGCCGTTGTTCCAGCCGAGGCCGAAGGACGTGAAGCAGCCCGCCAGGATCGAGATGATCGAGAACGAGATGGCGAAGTTGCTGA
>NZ_JAEMTA010000125.1 GCF_016462545.1 Mycolicibacterium sp.
GAGCGCTTCCCTGACACGGAAGAGGTCACTGGTTCAATCCCAGTATCGCGCACCAAGTTCGACGCAGGTCAGGCCCGGTTTTTACCGGGCCTTTCTTGTATCCGCGCAATAAACGCGCAATAGGCCCGGTGCGCCATCCACCGAGGGGATTCCAAATGACGCAGACCGCACCATCGCTCGACCACTACCCAGATGTCACGCTTCCAACAGGCCCCCACGCGCCTAGCACTTGGACTAACTGGGACGACCTGTGCCGGGTCGCGTGGACCGAGGACCGCTCAGTCGACGACTACCCGCCCTGGTGCGCGGGGCCGCCATCCAGATGCCTGACGGGCACGTGGACCGGTGGGACAGAGCAGAGCGATCCACCGGGTGTGCACACTGGCCGGCCAGCCAAGGCTTTTCGGGATCGCAGGACAAGGGTCCGAAGCAATCCGGAACCAGAGGGTCGCACCCCAAATGCGACCCCTTTATTGCCACCAAATGAAAAGGGTGCGTCGCTACTAGGCGCAGGTCATAAGATCATCAACGAGTTGGCCTGATGCCTTGGTCATCGGGCCAACGAACCGCTGGCGGCGGTAACCCCCGTACTGCCGCGGGCGATCTGCGGATGGCGCAGGCACCCCAAGACCCCGGGTGCGCACATCGGTTTGAACAGCAGCGGGTTTTACGACCGCGCTTGTTGGACGCGGGGCGAAGGGTGGCGAGCCTTCCAAGTGCAAAAGTGACTTTTGGCCCTAATTGACGAATTGACTTATCCGTAGATTGTTATCGGCCAGGGCTGGGAACGGCGCTACCAAGCTTCGCGCGAAGCGACGACGCGAAGGGCCTGAGGACGTCCATCGGGGGCGCGTCATTGTCTCTCATGTTCGCCGCTTCCCAGCCTTGTCCCACCTCGAAACTGTCGGTGCCGGCCGTTACCTTGCCGCCATGGACAACACGAACTCGGCGCAGTGGGCCGTCAGCGCAGCCAACAAGTTCCGCGAGGTTGCGCGCACCACCGAGAACCGAACACGCAACTGCTCGCCGAGGGCCTCACACTTGGCCGAAGCCGTCAGGGCACTGGACAGCAAGTAGCAGTCCCCCGGCCTGAGTAGACATTGAGGGGCACCTCACCCTTCTACTTCGAATCCGACCGCTCATCGTCGATCGGCTCCGTCGGCTTCGGGTACATGGGATAGCGCGCAAAGTGTCGACGCAGCTGCACCACGCCGACGGCGAGGAATATGCCCACGACCACCACGACGACTATCGACGTTACGAAGACGGCTTGCGAGTACTGCGACGTGGCAATGAACGTCACTGCCGCCAAGATCGCGTAGAGCCTCACGACCATCCCGGTCGGGGTGCTTCGCCAATCCATTCATCAACCTCCCGCTGGCGACCGCACCGTTGGTTTCAACGTAGCTCGCGAAGGGAGGACGCCGCGGCTGTGGGCGCCGGTCGCCTGAGCGGGAATCTCGCCGATTCTCGGACGTACCACCGACGCCCTCGTCGCCAGAGTGGGCGAGATCCAGTCCGAGTTGGATGAAGGCCCCGGCATCACTGCGCTGCGCGACCACCACACCGTCCACATCGACGACATGTCGCAAGAGGCCCAGTGGCCCAGGTTCGCCGAGGCGGCGTTCGTGGACGGCGAAATCCTGGGCCAACACGCGGCCGTCTCCATGGCCGGCTCCGAGGCCTCCGAGTAGATGCAGCGCGCGGTCGCGAGCCGTGAGGTGATCGGCCAAGCCAAAGGCGTCGTCGTGGAACGCTTCCATTTCGACGCCGTGCACGCCTTCGCGCTGGTGATGCGGCTGTCCCAAGACTCGAATACCACGTTGTTGGACGCCGCCAGGAACGTCAAGGACACCGCTGCCCGCGACGACTGATTCGTACCCCGTCATTTCGATCGGGCAAACTGTTCGTTCATTGCCAAGAATTGCGATGAGGCAATGCACAGACGCTGAAACCACATCATCCAAGGCTTTCAAAGTTTGCCAAATACGCACCGCCGCGTACACGTGGCGATGGCCGCCTCGGCGAACGTCGCCATCGACTCTGCCTAGTATGCAGAGCGGTCGATCGCTTCCACATTCCCCGTGGTCGGGCGGCAGCACGCTGTGAGGATCGACGCACGGCGTTTCGAAGTCGGCGAGGCGGGCATACCTCCGGCACGTTCGGACAAATCGCCGGACACGGATGAGGAGAATTCCATGAGCGCTCTGGACAAGGCCAAGAACAAGATCGAGGACCTGGGCGGCCAGGCCAAGGAGGCCGGCGGCAAGGTCACCGGCGACAAGAGCACCGAGAACGAGGGCAAGGCCGACCAGGTCAAGGCCAACCTGAAGGACGCCGGCGAGAAGATCAAGGACGTCTTCAAATAACGCCTCTTTCCACGTGAATTCGGCCCGCCGACCTCCTCGGAGGCGGCGGGCCGAATTGCGTCGCCATCCCTGAGACGTGAAATGGCTGACAGATTTCCTGACGTACTGGTAAATTTGCCGCCAGCGAACTAATTCAGGGGATCATGTGACGGATGTTTTGCTCTACACCTATCTCGGTGGTTGGATTTTGACGTCGATTCTGGTTGCGGCATTCGCGCCGAGCCTCCAGGACGAGCACTCACCCGCACCCCACCCCCGGGTGATGAGCATCGTCGCTGGCGCGGTCTGGCCCATCCTCGTCGTAGCCCTCGCCCAGGTTGGTGCCGTGGCCGTGACGGCAGAAGTCATACGCGAGGACGAGTACCTGCTGACCGTCGACGCCTGAGGCCGGGTTCGCAGCACGGGCCCTCGGCGAGCGTCACACTCTCGCCTGGACGTGTCACTTGCAAAGACGGTCTAAGCTGTTTCGCATGTGGGTGAAGAAGACGGCGATCGCGGCAGCGCTCGCGGTGGCGATGTCTGGCGCCGTCTCCGGCGTCGCGAGCGCCGACCCGACCGCTCCGCCGCCGAACCCGGCTGCCCCGCCAGCCGCCGCACCCAGGACCACCATCGACGCCGACGGCGTCTACGCCGTGAATACCGACATTGCCCCGGGGGTGTACAGCACCGCGGGCCCCGTCGGAGATGGCGCGTGCTTCTGGAAGCGCATCGGCAATCCGGACGGCGCGACGATCGACAATGCGCTCACAAAGAAGCCGCAGACCGTGCAGATCGACCCCACCGATCAGTCCTTCAAGACCAATGGCTGCCAGCCGTGGCAGTTGACCGACGCCGCCCCGCCACCGCAGGCCTCCGGGCTGGCACCAGCGCTCGCGGGTCTACAACTGCAGGCCTACATGGCGCAACTCAATGCCAGGGCGGCGGCCTCCGGACAGGTTCCCCCACAAGCTCCCCCACCCTGAACCCGTGACGCGGTCCAGATCCGATGGTGTCGTCTGACACCATCGACGTCATGGCCGACATCATCGAAGTCCAGCGCACCATCGCCGCATCCCCCGCCGACGTCTTCGCGGTCCTCTGCGACCCGCAGGGCCACGTCGCCATCGACGCCTCCGGCATGCTCCAAGACGCCGACGGCGAACCGGTTCGCGCCGCCGGCGAGAGCTTCGTCGTGCACATGGACCGCGAGGCGCTCAACGACTTCCCGATG
>NZ_JAEMTA010000036.1 GCF_016462545.1 Mycolicibacterium sp.
GATCCGCACGGCCGGGTGATCTACGTCGGCAAGGCCAAGAGCCTGCGCAGCCGCCTCAACTCCTATTTCGCGGACCTGTCCGGACTCGCTCCGCGCACCAGGCAGATGGTGATGACTGCGGGCAGCGTCGAGTGGACGGTCGTCGGTACCGAAGTCGAAGCGCTGCAGCTGGAATACAACTGGATCAAGGAGTTCGATCCGCGGTTCAACATCCGCTACCGCGACGACAAGTCCTACCCGGTGCTCGCCGTGACGTTGAACGAGGAGTATCCCCGACTGTTCGTCTACCGCGGCCCGCGTCGCAAGGGCGTGCGCTACTTCGGTCCGTACTCCCACGCCTGGGCCATCCGCGAAACGGTCGACCTCCTGACCCGGGTCTTTCCTGCGCGCACCTGCTCGGCCGGGGTGTTCAAGCGGCACAACCAGATTGGTCGGCCGTGCCTGCTCGGTTACATCGACAAGTGCGCAGCGCCGTGCGTCGGACGGGTCAGTGCCGAGGAGCATCGCAGGATCGTGCTCGACTTCTGCGATTTCCTGGCAGGCAAGACGGACCGTCTGGCCCGCGACATGGAGCAGCAGATGAACGCTGCCTCGGCGCAGCTCGACTTCGAGCGGGCTGCCCGGCTACGGGACAACATCTCCGCGCTCAAAAGGGCGTTGGAGAAGCAGACCGTGGTCTTCGGCGACGGCACCGACGCCGACGTCGTGGCGTTCGCCGACGACGAACTCGAAGCCGCCGTGCAGGTGTTCCACGTGCGTGGCGGTCGGGTGCGGGGGCAGCGCGGCTGGGTCGTCGAGAAGTCGACGGAGCCGGAGGCGACTGGTGCCGTCGTGCCGGGTGAGTCGGGTCTGAAGATTCTCGTCGAGCAGTTCCTCACCCAGTTCTACGGCGATCAGGCCGAACTCGGGGGTGCTGCCGACGACCCCGCCAACCTGGTGCCGAGGCAGGTCCTGGTGCCGGTGCTGCCCGACAACGCCGACGAACTTGCCGCGTGGCTCAGCGGGCTGCGCGGGTCCAACGTGCAGCTCCGCGTGCCGGTCCGCGGCGACAAGCGGGCACTGGCCGAGACCGTGCACCGCAATGCGCAGGACGCGCTGACGCAGCACAAGCTCAAGCGTGCCGGCGACTTCAACGCGAGATCCGAAGCGCTGCAGAGCATTCAGGAGTTCCTGGGTCTCGCCGACGCACCGCTTCGCATCGAGTGCGTGGACATCAGCCATGTCCAGGGCACCGACGTGGTGGCGTCGTTGGTGGTGTTCGAGGACGGGTTGCCGCGTAAGTCGGACTACCGGCACTACGCGATCCGCGAAGCGGCGGGCGACGGGCGCTCGGACGACGTCGCGTCGATCGCCGAGGTGACGCGGCGGCGTTTCGCGCGGCACGTCGCCGATGCCCAGGCGCCCGTGGTGGAGGACGGCAAGGCCAGACGCTTCGCCTACCCGCCCAACCTCTTCGTCGTCGACGGTGGCGCGCCCCAGGTGAACGCAGCGGCCACGGTCCTCGACGAGCTCGGCGTCACCGACGTGGCCGTCATCGGGTTGGCCAAGCGGCTCGAGGAGGTGTGGGTGCCGAACCTGGACGGGATGTCACCGGACCCGGTGATCATGCCGCGTAACAGTGACGGGCTCTACCTGCTGCAGCGCGTGCGCGACGAGGCGCACCGCTTCGCGATCAGCTACCACCGCAGCAAGCGGTCGAAACGAATGACGGCCTCGGCACTAGACTCCGTGCGGGGACTGGGGGAGCACCGGCGCAAGGCGTTGGTGACGCACTTCGGTTCGGTCGCACGGTTGAAGGACGCCAGCGTCGAGGAGATCACCGCGGTGCCGGGAATCGGAGTGGCCACGGCGAACGCCGTCCTCGAGGCACTCGGCGTGCCTACGATCAAGGACGACGCATCACCGATGACGGGCCAGGAGGCGGATCGCGCATGACCGATCTCCAGGACGGTCGCGCCGACGAGCTTCCGGCCGCGGGCATCGACGTCGTCCTCGTCACCGGGTTGTCGGGCGCGGGTCGGGGGACCGCGGCCAAGGTCCTCGAGGACCTTGGCTGGTATGTCGCCGACAACCTGCCGCCCGAGTTGATCGCCCGGATGGTCGAGCTGGGTCTGGCGGCTGGGTCTCGCATCACCCAGCTGGCGGTCGTGATGGACGTGCGATCCCGTGGCTTCACCGGAGACCTCGAATGGGTGCGTCACGACCTGGCCACTCGCAACATCACGCCGCGGGTGCTCTTCCTCGAGGCCTCCGACGACATCCTCGTCCGACGCTACGAGCAGAACCGACGCAGCCATCCTCTGCAGGGCAATCAGACTCTGGCCGAGGGCATTACCGCGGAGCGCACGCTGCTGGCCCCGATCCGCGCGGCCGCCGATCTGGTGATCGACACCTCGTCACTGCCGGTGCCCGCACTACGCGAGACCATCGAGCGCGCCTTCGCGGCCGAGACCGTGGCGCACACCAACGTGACGGTGGAGTCGTTCGGCTACAAGTACGGGCTCCCGATGGACGCGGACACGGTGATGGACGTCCGCTTCCTGCCCAACCCGCACTGGGTCGACGAGCTGCGGCCACATACCGGGCAGAACGCGGCGGTGCGGGACTACGTCCTCGGTCAACCCGGGGCGGCGGACTTCATCGACACCTACCATCGTCTGCTGGACGTCGTCATCGACGGATACCGCAGAGAGGGCAAGCGCTACATGACCGTCGCGATCGGGTGCACCGGTGGCAAGCACCGCAGCGTCGCCATCGCCGAGGCCCTCGCGGGGAGGCTCGACGGTGACGACGATCTGACTGTGCGGGTGTTGCACCGGGATCTGGGTCGCGAATGAGTTCCCGAAGAAGAGCGCGCGCGAGGATCGCAGCGAGGGACGAGCGAGGACCGGAGCGCAAGGGAGTCGAGCCATGAGTTCCCGGATCGTCGCGCTGGGCGGCGGCCACGGGTTGTATGCGACGCTCTCGGCCTTGCGCAGGCTGACGCCGCACGTGACGGCAGTGGTCACCGTCGCCGACGACGGCGGCTCGTCGGGCAGGTTGCGCAGCGAGCTCGATGTCGTGCCGCCGGGAGATTTGCGAATGGCATTGGCGGCGTTGGCATCCGATACTCCGCACGGACACCTCTGGGCCACCATCATGCAGCACAGGTTCGGGGGCAGCGGCGCATTGGCCGGACATCCGATCGGCAACCTGCTTCTCGCCGGTCTGAACGAAGTGCTCGCCGATCCCGTCGCAGCCCTCGACGAACTCGGCCGCATCCTGGACCTGAAGGGTCGGGTGTTGCCGATGTGTCCGATCGCCCTGCAAATCGAGGCGGACGTGGCGGGTCTGGAGGCAGATCCCAGGATGAGCCGGGTGATCCGCGGACAGGTGGCGGTGGCCACCACGGTCGGCAAGGTGCGGCGGGTACGCCTGAACCCCGGCAATCCGCCCGCCACCCGCCAGGCCATCGACGCGATCATGGCCGCCGACCTCGTGGTCCTCGGTCCAGGCTCCTGGTTCACCAGCGTCATCCCGCACGTCCTGGTGCCGCAACTGGTCGCCGCGCTTCAAGCCTCGACGGCCCGTCGCGCGTTGGTGCTCAATCTGGTGGCAGAGCCGGGCGAGACGGCGGGCTTCTCCGCAGAGCGCCATATTCACGTACTGGCGCAACATGCACCAGGATTCACCGTGCACGACATCGTGGTCGACGCGGCACGCGTACCGGGAGAACGGGAACGGGACCAACTTCGGCATACCGCAGCCAGCCTCGAGGCTCAGGTTGAGTTTGCTGACGTTTCCAGACCTGGTACACCATTACATGACCCGGCGAAGTTGGCTGCGGCGCTAGAGCGGGTTCGGCTGCGCGGTGGTGCACCCGTGGCGCCGACGGCTCCGACTCCGGCCGCGCGGTCGGTAGACGAGAGGTGACGATTTCGTGGCGATGACAGCCGAGGTCAAGGACGAGCTCAGCCGGCTCGTGATCAACTCGGTCAGCGCGCGACGCGCGGAGGTGGCCGCCCTGCTGCGCTTCGCAGGCGGTCTGCACATCGTGGCGGGCCGGGTGGTGGTCGAGGCCGAGGTCGACCTCGGTGTCATTGCGCGACGGCTGCGCAAGGACATTCACGATCTCTACGGCTACAACGCCGTGGTGCACGTGCTCACGGCCAGCGGTATTCGCAAGGGCACCCGCTATGTCGTCCGGGTCGCGCAGGACGGGGAGGCACTCGCCCGCCAGACGGGGCTGTTGGATCTCCGCGGCCGACCGGTGCGGGGTTTGCCCGCGCAGGTCGTGGGGGGCAGCGTCGGTGATGCCGAAGCCGCTTGGCGTGGAGCGTTCTTGGCGCACGGCTCGTTGACCGAGCCTGGGCGTTCGTCGTCCCTGGAGATCAGCTGCCCGGGCCCGGAGGCTGCCTTGGCTCTGGTCGGGGCCGCGCGTCGACTCGGTGTCAGTGCCAAGGCTCGCGAGGTGCGGGGCAGTGACCGGGTCGTGGTGCGCGACGGTGAGGCCATCGGTGCGCTGCTGACGCGGATGGGAGCCCAGGACACCCGGCTCACGTGGGAGGAGCGACGGCTGCGCCGCGAGGTGCGCGCGACGGCGAACCGGTTGGCCAACTTCGACGACGCGAACCTGCGGCGTTCGGCCCGTGCGGCGGTGGCCGCCGCGGCCCGCGTCGAACGTGCGCTCAACATCCTCGGGGACTCCGTCCCGGATCATCTGTCGGCCGCGGGTCGGTTGCGGGTGGAACACCGCCAGGCTTCACTCGAGGAACTGGGCCGCTTGGCCGAGCCGCCGATGACCAAAGACGCTGTCGCGGGCCGTATTCGGCGGCTGCTGTCCATGGCCGATCGCAAGGCGAAGCACGAGGGCATCCCGGACACCGAGTCGGCCGTGACACCCGATCTGCTGGACGACGCGTAACGCCGAGCCCCTCAGGCGGCGACGGTGTTCTGAACGGGTAGCGGGTTGGCCGCCGGGTTGCTCGCCAACGCGTCGAGTACCGATGCCCATGCCTGCGGGCTGGTGAAGATGTTCGCGTGCCCGAGGATGAGCCCCGGAAAGCGTTGCTGGAGAATGATGTTCGTGACGTTCGGACCGGTCAGGGCCTGCTGGGTGTACGGGGTGACGACCTCGTCGTCGACCGACGAGATCGTGGTGTAGAGCACCCCCGGACGGGTGTCGCCGTCGCCGTATACCTCCTGCTGGAACGGCGAACCCAGCGCCTGTTGGTAGAGCGCCGGTCCGAGTGCGTCGGCGATGCCGACGATCAGCGATCCCAGGATCGGGATCGACTGAAGGGCGCCCAGACCGTCGAAGTCGGTGCCGTGATTACTCGGTGCGATGCCGATGAGCTGCGACACCTTGGCGGCGCCGCCGAGTTCGTTGAGGTAGTACACCGGCAGGATGCCACCGCCCTGAGAGTGGCCGATCAAGATGACCTTCGGGGCGCCGGTCTCGGCGAGAACCCTGTTCACCTCGGCGGCGAGCTCCAGGCCGGACTGCCGGATGTCGCCGACGGCCTGTATGGGGAAGTTCGGGTCGGCGGTCGTATTGCCGTAGTTGAAGGTGTAGACCTTGTAGCCCGCGTTGGCCAGGACGGGTGCTCCCACCGACCAGTTGGCGCCCTGCGTCGCGGTGGTCCCGTTGAGCAGGATGATCGGCAGCGGATGCTCCGGCGTGACGGTGATCGACGGGTCGTTGGCGCCGGCGGGCGGCTTGCCCGGATTGAAGAACGCCAGCCCGTCGAGGATTCCGTAGGTGACGGGGAACGGTCCCGTCGTGGGTTCGAACACCGGCGCGCCCACGAGACCCCGACCGACGGCGGCCGCGGCGTTGGCGACCGTGGTGGCCAGCAGGTAGGGCACGCCGAGCAGGCTGGAGGGTCCAAAGGCTTGCGCGACAAGGGTTGCGGCGGTGTGCACGGCCGACACCGTGACCGTTCCCACGTCCACCGCCAACCCTGCGAGTTGCAGGTCGAGGCGGGGCTGGATCGTCGTGACGGAGGGCGATGCGGTGACTGCGGCGACGGTCGGGGTCACCGGTTCGGCGGCGGCCGTCGACCCGACGCTGCGCAGTGTCGGCGTCACGGTCACCGACTGCGAATGCGGCTGCGACTGCGGCGCGGTCACGGTGGCGGCAGCGGTGGCGGTGGACGGGCTCACGTTCCCGGACCGCTTCGATCCATGCGGGACGTCTTCGGCGATCTCGGGTCGCGACACCCGGGGCGCGGTGGTGGCGACCGTCGACGAGGAGTGTCCGTTGGTGTCCGCGTCGATCGACGACGCATCGGTCGCCTGGGTGGGCTCGGTGGGTTCCTTCGCCTCCTCACCCGCACCCGCATCCCCAGCGGATTCGGTGGCGGGGCCCTTGACGTGGCTGCCCTGCACATCGGCATCCGGACCGGCGGAGGCGCCGCCGGGCGCCGGGCCGGTCGGCTTCGCCGCGCCGGGATGCCGGTCGTCACCAGGCTTCGGCCCCGAAGTCGGCCCTGCACCGGGGCTGCCCGGCTCCGACCGCTGGGCGGCGGGCGAGCTCGAGGTGCCCGCGTCGCGACCTGCATCAGACGGGCCGTCGTCGGCACGGGCAACCCCATTGCTCAGCGCACCTGCGGTGAAGACGGCGAACACGAATGCGGCGAGGAACAACCTCAGCCATGCATGCAGGGCCGACGTGCGGCGCCCGAGGGGGTGGGCGGGACTCTCGTTCATGCCGGCCTCCGAGTCTTTGGCAAACGGACCGTAGCCGTCGCGCGACCATTGCGGCCACGGTTTGGACCGAATGGCACGAGTGACCGTGGAGGCCGGACGTCGGACCGCCACCAACGGGTGTCGTCTGGGGTTACCGTCACCGGCATGGACACCCTGCGGGTCGGTGCGGCCTTCCCCGATCCGCCGTTCAACGGAATGGCCGATGGTGGTCTGGACGTGGACCTGATCACGGCCATCGGGGCCAGGCTGGGACGGCGTGTCGACCTCATCGCCTATGAGGGTGCCGATTTCAATGGCATCTTCGACGGGTTGGCCACCGGCGCCTACGACTGCGTCATCGCGGGCACCACCGTGACCGCGGAGCGATCCCGCCGGGCAGCCTTCGCTCCGCCGTACCTGGTGTCCGGCCAGTCACTGGCCGTCGACACGGCACGGTGTCCCGCGGTCCGTTCGGTCGACGATCTCGCCGGGTCGACCATCGGCGTCCAGCGCGGCAACACCAGCCAGGCGATCGCCGAACGTCTCGTCGCGCAGGGCAGGGCCAAGGGGGTCCGACTGTACGACTACGGCGGCATCCGAACGGCGTTGTCCGACCTCGCCACGGGTGGATGCGATGCGTTCATGAAGCTCGGGCCCGTGCTCACCGAGCTCGTCAGATCCATCGACGGCGTGGAGATCGTCCAGCGCGGTCTGTCCCGCGAGGACATCGCGATGGCCGTCGCGCTGGGTGACGACTCGACTCTGGCGCGAATCGCGGCGGCGCAGGCTGACCTGGAGGCCGACGGCACCCTGCAGGCGTTGCGGCGCAAATGGCTCGGCAACCCGTATCGCGACCAGAGTCTGGCCGCCCATTGACCAGCCTTCGCGTCGGGATGGTCGCACCACTAGGCTGACCCCCGAGCAATGTGACGTGACAAGCGTCTGGTTGAGACGCCGGAGCATCTTCGAGATCTAAGGAGCACGACAGTGACGGTTCGGGTAGGCGTTAACGGCTTCGGTCGAATCGGACGCAACTTCTTCAGGGCGCTGGACGCCCAGAAGGCGTTGGGTAACAACACCGACATCGAGATCATCGCGGTCAACGACCTGACCAGTAACGCGACGCTCGCCCACCTGCTGAAGTTCGACTCGATCCTGGGCCGGCTGCCGTACGAGGTCAGCCTCGAGGGAGACGACACCATCGTCGTCGGCGACACCAAGATCAAGGCCCTCGAGGTCAAGGCCGGACCGTCGGAGCTGCCGTGGGGCGACCTCGGCGTCGACGTCGTCGTCGAGTCCACCGGCATCTTCACCAACGCCGCGAAGGCCAAGGGGCACTTGGACGCCGGAGCCAAGAAGGTCATCATCTCCGCGCCGGCGACCGACCCGGACATCACCATCGTGCTCGGCGTGAACGATGACAAGTACGACGGCAGCCAGAACATCATCTCGAATGCCTCGTGCACCACGAACTGCCTCGGCCCGCTGGCCAAGGTGCTCAACGACGAGTTCGGGATCGTCCGTGGTCTGATGACGACGGTCCACGCCTACACACAGGATCAGAACCTGCAGGACGGCCCCCACAGCGACCTGCGTCGGGCCCGCGCCGCTGCGCTGAACATCGTGCCCACCTCGACGGGTGCCGCGAAGGCCATCGGCCTGGTGTTGCCCGAGCTGAAGGGCAAGCTCGACGGTTACGCACTGCGGGTGCCGATCCCCACGGGCTCGTGCACCGACCTGACCGTCGAACTGGCCAAGGCCGGCACCGCCGACGAGATCAACGCCGCGATGAAGGCCGCTGCCGAAGGCAAGCTCAAGGGCATTCTGAAGTACTACGACGCGCCCATCGTCTCCAGCGACATCGTCACCGATCCGCACAGCTCGATCTTCGACTCGGGCCTGACCAAGGTGATCGACAACCAGGCCAAGGTCGTGTCCTGGTACGACAACGAGTGGGGTTACTCCAACCGTCTGGTCGACCTGGTCGCGCTCGTCGGCAAGTCGCTGTAGAGCGAAAGTCGTGGCTCACTCCTCCATCAAGTCGCTAGCGGATCTCCTCGCCGAGGGTGTCGAAGGTCGTGGCGTGCTCGTCCGCTCCGACCTGAACGTGCCTCTCGACGACGAAGGCCACATCACCGATCCGGGCCGGATCCTGGCATCGGTGCCCACGCTGAAGGCACTCTCCGATGCCGGGGCGAAGGTCGTCGTGGCCGCGCACCTCGGACGGCCGAAGGGCGGGCCCGAGCCGAAGTTCTCGCTCGCGCCCGTGGCTGCTGCGCTCGGTGAGCAACTCGGCAGGCACGTCCAGCTCGCCGGGGACGTCGTGGGCTCCGATGCGCTTGCTCGTGCCGAAGGCCTCACCGACGGTGACGTGTTGATGCTGGAGAACATCCGGTTCGAGGAGCGGGAGACCAGCAAGGACGACGGCGAGCGGCTTTCGCTGGCCAAGGCGCTCGCCGAACTCGTCGGAGACGACGGCGCCTTCGTGTCCGACGGCTTCGGCGTCGTACACCGCAAGCAGGCTTCGGTGTATGACGTGGCTACGCTGCTGCCGCACTACGCGGGCACGCTGGTGGCCACCGAGGTCAAGGTGCTCGAGCAGCTGACCTCCTCGACCGCTCGGCCCTATGCGGTGGTGCTCGGCGGTTCGAAGGTGTCCGACAAGCTGGCCGTCATCGAGAACCTGGCCACGAAGGCCGACAGCATCGTCATCGGTGGCGGCATGTGCTACACCTTCCTTGCCGCGCAAGGACTTTCGGTGGGCACGTCGCTCTGCCAGCCGGAGATGATCGACACGTGCAAGAAGCTTCTCGAGGATTACGGAGACGTCATCCACCTGCCGGTGGACATCGTCGTCGCCGCGGAGTTCGCCGCCGACTCCCCACCGCAGACCGTGGCCGCGAACGAGATTCCCGAGGACAAGATGGGCTTGGACATCGGCCCGGAGTCGGTGAAGCGATTCACGGCGCTGCTGTCCAACGCCAAGACGGTGTTCTGGAACGGCCCGATGGGCGTGTTCGAGTTTCCGGCGTTCGCCGCGGGCACCAAGGGCGTCGCGGAGGCCGTCATCGGCGCCACCGCCAAGGGTGCGTTCAGCGTCGTCGGCGGCGGCGACTCGGCTGCCGCGGTGCGCCAGCTCGGCCTTCCGGACGAAGGCTTCTCGCACATTTCGACCGGTGGTGGGGCGTCGCTGGAATACCTTGAGGGCAAGACCCTGCCCGGTATCTCGATCCTCGAAACTGCCTGACCTCAAGGAGACCCGTCATGTCGATCTTCGTCCGAGAGGCTCATCGCCGTGCCCCGTAAACCCCTCATCGCCGGCAACTGGAAGATGAACCTCAACCACTTCGAGGCCATCGCCCTGGTGCAGAAGATCGCGTTCTCGTTGCCCGAGAAGTACTTCGACAAGGTCGACGTCACGGTCATCCCGCCGTTCACGGATCTGCGGAGTGTGCAGACCCTCGTCGACGGCGACAAGCTCAAGCTGACCTACGGAGCCCAGGACGTCTCGAAGCACGACTCCGGCGCGTACACCGGCGAGATCAGCGGCGCATTCCTGGCCAAGCTCGGCTGCACCTTCGCGGTCGTGGGCCACTCCGAGCGGCGTACCTATCACGACGAGGACGACGCGCTGGTGGCGGCGAAGGCCGCGGCAGCCCTGAAACACGGACTGACCCCGATCATCTGCATCGGCGAAGGGTTGGAGATCCGCGAGGCGGGGGAGCACGTCGCCTACAACGTGAACCAGTTGAAGGGCTCACTGGCGGGGCTGTCGGCCGAGCAGATCGGAGCGAGTGTCATCGCCTACGAACCCGTGTGGGCGATTGGCACCGGGCGCGTGGCCAGTGCCGCCGATGCGCAGGAGGTCTGCGGCGCGATTCGCAGCGAGCTGGCCAATCTGGCATCGGTGGACGTCGCGGCGGCCGTCCGCGTGCTCTACGGCGGTTCGGTGAACGCCAAGAACGTGGGCGAGATCGTCGGCCAGGCGGACGTCGACGGCGCCCTGGTCGGCGGCGCGTCATTGGACGGCGAGCAGTTCGCGATCCTGTCCGCGATCGCCGCCGGCGGGCCGATTCCCTGATCCGGCCGGTCGCCCGGTAATCTGGCACTCATGATTTTCGCTCTGCAGATCACCCTCGTCGTCACCAGCGTTCTGGTGATCCTGTTGGTGCTCCTGCATCGGGCAAAGGGTGGCGGTCTGTCGACGCTGTTCGGCGGTGGCGTGCAGTCCAGCCTCTCCGGATCCACGGTCGTCGAGAAGAACCTGGACCGACTGACCTACTTCGTCACCGGCATCTGGCTCGTCTCCATCATCGCCGTCGCACTGCAGATCAAGTACGGCGCCTGACCCGTAGGATCGCCGCCGTCGCCTCGGCGTGACCGTGCTCGGCCCAGCCCAGCGGCGTCGTGCCGTAGTGGGCGTCGACCACATCGGGGTCGGCCCCGCACTCCAGTAGCGTCACCACCAGGTCGACGTCGCCGATCCAGGCCGCGTGATGCAGCAGCGTATGCCCGTCGAACTGGGCGTCCAGGTCGCCGCCCGCAGCGGCCAACGCCCGCACCCCGTCGGGCGTGCCCGCAGCGGCGATCGGCGGATCGGCAGCCCCCGACCGCCAGGGTGACGGAGACTCGGCAGGCCGACCGACGGTGAAGCCGTGGCTAGCCAGAAGTTCACGTCGTGCCGTGAAGCCGTGGTCCCGCGCCCAGTCGACCTGACGCTGCACCATGTCGATCGGGCTCTCCAGCGCCTCGCCCAGTCGTCGGTGCCAGACGCCGCCCGGTCCGCGACCAAGCCCATGCGCCAACAGGAGTCGGAGGTGGCCGTCGTCCCGGCCGAACATTCGGTTGTACAGCGCCTGCGCGTCATTCGGATCTGCTCCGCGGCGCAGCAGCTCGCCAGCCAACTCGTCGCAGGCCGGGTGTCGGGGCTGCCTCCCGGGGCCCGCCTCGCCCTCGCCGAAGCACAGGGTCAGCACCGTGAACGGCGTCGGCTGACCGAGCCACAGATAGCCCGCGTTCGGATCCGCACCGGCGTCCAGCAGGAGACGCGCCACGGTCAGCGGATCCCGTTGCGGCACGCGTGAGGCAGCGAGGTGAAACAGGGCCGTCCACCCGAAGGGTCCGCCCTGGCCGCGCGCACCGGCGGGGTTCTCGGCGAGGTGTGCCCGAACAGCCGCCGGATCACCCACCGCCGCTGCGGCGTACAGATTCCGCGCGGGCAGATCGGGGTGCGCGCTCAAGACGTCTGCAGCGGCCGACCACCGGGCCGGACCGTCGTTCTGCGAGTAGGTGAGGCACGCCAGCGACAGGAAGGTCGACAGCGGATCGTCGGCGGCGGCGATCGTGGGGTCGCGCCGCAGTCGTTCGGCCGTGCGCAGGTATCCCGCCAGCCGAGGCCAGCTGCTGAACCCGACGGTGCGGGCCACCACGTGCTGGGCCGCGGTCAGTGCGAAGGCCCCCGGGTCGGTGGGCGCCCCGGCGGGATGGTGATGAGCCACCAGCGCGAGTGCCTCCGGATCGCTCTCCCGGACCGCCCGTTGTAGACGACGGGCATCGCGGCGGAATCGCTCGAGGGAGGGATTGTTGGGCAGGGACGGGGCCATTGCGGCCTCCTTTCGCAGCACCCGATGTCCGCTGCGTCGGAGCCGAAAGGAGGACGACCTCATCGATTCTCACCCAGGTAGGCTGTGCCACTTTCCGCGGACCGGAGGCGCCCCGGGACGCCTGCGGGCGAGGCTACCCGATCGGCCGCACGACGGCGTCCGATGGGCTCGTACTGCGGCCCGATCCCGCTACGTCGATACTTGACGCATGGCCGAAGCACCCGATACCGCACTCGAACCCATCGGCTCGGTGCGCCGAACCCAGGTGGGTCGCGAGGCGACCGAACCCATGCGCGAAGACATTCGCCTGCTCGGCACGATCCTCGGCGACACCGTGCGCGAGCAGAACGGTGGCCACGTCTTCGATCTGGTGGAGCGGGCACGGGTGGGGTCATTCCAGGTGCGCCGGTCCGAGATCGACCGCGCCGAGCTCGCGAGCCTGTTCGACGGCATCGACGTGCACGAGGCGATTCCGGTCATCCGGGCCTTCACGCACTTCGCCCTGCTGGCCAACGTGGCCGAGGACATTCACCGGGAGCGGCGCCGCGCCGTCCACGTCGCGGCGGGTGAACCGCCGCAGCACAGCAGTCTGGCGGCTACCTATCTGAAGCTGGAGTCCGCCGAACTGGACTCCGCCACGGTCGCCGACGCGCTCGCCGGTGCGCTGGTGTCACCGGTGATCACCGCGCATCCCACCGAGACCCGCCGCAGGACCGTGTTCGACACCCAGCACCGGATCACCGAGCTGATGCGGCTGCGCATGCGCGGACATGCCCACACCGACGACGGCCGCAGCATCGACCTCGAGCTGCGCCGACACATCCTGACGCTGTGGCAGACGGCGCTGATACGGTTGTCGCGGTTGAAGATTCAAGACGAGATCGAAACTGGACTGCGTTACTACCCGGCCGCCCTCTTCGAAGTCATCCCGCAGGTCAACGCCGAGGTCCGGACTGCTCTGCAGGCGCGGTGGCCCGACGCGCACGTGCTCGAAACCCCCATTCTGCGCCCCGGATCCTGGATCGGTGGCGACCGCGACGGCAACCCGAACGTCACGGCCGAGGTCGTCCGACTGGCGACCGGCAGCGCCGCGTTCACTGCGCTTGGGCACTACTTCGTCCAGCTGACCGCCCTCGAAGAGGAGCTGTCGATGTCGGTGCGGCTGGTGCGCATCAGCGACGACTTGCGTGAACTCGCCGACACATGTGGTGAGCCGGCCCGCGCCGACGAACCGTATCGCCGTGCACTCCGGGTGATCCACGGCCGGTTGACGGCCACGGCCGCCGAAATCCTGGATCGGCAGCCGGAGCACCAGCTCGACCTTGGCCTCCAGAGCTACGAGACGCCGGCTCGATTGCTGGCCGACCTCGACGTCATCGATGCGTCCCTGCGCGAGAACGGTAGCTCGGTGCTGGCCGAGGATCGGCTCGCTCGATTGCGGGAAGCCGTACGCGTCTTCGGTTTTCACCTGTCCGGATTGGACCTGCGGCAGAATTCGGAAGTGCACGAGGACGTGATGGCCGAGCTTCTCGCCTGGGCCGGCGTGCATCCCGACTACCTCTCCCTCTCGGAGCCGGAGCGCGTCGAGATCCTCGTCGCGGAGTTGGCCACACGCCGACCGCTGGTGAGACCCGGCGCCGAGCTGTCGGAGTTGGCGCGCAAGGAACTCGACATCACGGCAGCTGCGGCGCGTGCCGTCCGGGTGTTCGGACCCGCTGCGGTACCGAACTACATCATCTCGATGTGCCAGTCGGTGTCGGACATGTTGGAGGCGGCCGTCTTCCTGAAGGAGGCGGGCCTGCTGGATGCTTCGGGTGACGAACCGTACAGCCCGGTGGGCGTCGTACCGCTGTTCGAGACCATCGACGACCTGCAGCGCGGTTCGTCGATCATGGAGGCGGTGCTCGACATTCCGCTGTACCGGGCCCTCGTCCACGCCCGCGGCGAGCAGCAGGAAGTGATGCTCGGGTACTCCGACTCGAACAAGGACGGCGGTTACCTGGCGGCCAACTGGGCGCTCTACCGCGCCGAGCTCGATCTGGTCGAGATGGCCCGCGCGACCGGTATTCGGATGCGCCTCTTCCACGGTCGCGGCGGCACCGTCGGCCGCGGTGGTGGCCCCAGCTACGACGCGATCCTGGCGCAGCCGCCAGGCGCGGTGAAGGGCTCGTTGCGCATCACCGAGCAGGGTGAAGTGATCGCCGCCAAGTACGCCGAACCGACGATCGCCCACCGAAATTTGGAGACGCTGCTGGCGGCGACGCTCGAGTCGACGCTGCTCGACGTGGAGGGACTTGGTGGGCTCGCCGAAAAGGCCTACGAGGTGCTCGACGACCTGGCGGCGCGGGCCCAACGCGCGTACGCCGAATTGGTGCACGAGACACCGGGTTTCGTGGAGTACTTCAAGCAGTCGACACCCGTCAGCGAGATCGGCTCACTCAACATCGGGAGCCGACCCGCTTCCCGTAAGCCCACCACGGCCATCTCTGACCTCCGGGCCATCCCGTGGGTGCTCTCGTGGAGCCAGTCACGCGTCATGCTGCCGGGGTGGTATGGCACGGGAACCGCATTCGAGGAGTTCATCGCCGACGGTGCGGAGGACGCGCGCCTGGAGGTGCTTCGCGATCTCTACCAGACGTGGCCGTTCTTCCGTTCGGTGCTGTCCAACATGGCCCAGGTGCTCGCGAAGGCCGACATGGGTCTGGCCGCCAGGTACTCCGAACTGGTCGGCGACGAAGCGTTGCGGCACAGGGTCTTCGACAAGATCGTGGCCGAACACGACCGGACCATCAGGATGCACCGGCTCATCACGGGCCAGGACGATCTGCTGGCCGACAACCCCGCGTTGGCTCGTTCGGTGTTCAATCGCTTCCCGTATCTCGAGCCGCTCAATCACCTGCAGGTCGAACTGCTGCGTCGGTTCCGGTCCGGCGACGAGGACGAACTGGTGCAACGCGGGATCCTGCTCACGATGAGCGGTCTCGCGACGGCACTGCGCAACAGCGGGTAGTCAACCGCACTGCACGAGAGCCTCTTTCGACTCGGGCAGGTGCCCGAGGGCTGCGCTCGACTCGCGTACCGCGTTGACAATCGCCGTCCCAGGTGTAATGTCCGACCTCGAGCTGTCTGAAAACAGTGTTTTCACTTATCGGCGGCAGGGCGCCGGTGGAGACGGGGTGCGCGTGACCGACGGGCCGAATCCCACGGCGTGGAAGAACCCCATGGCATGGCTGCCCCATTCCATCGCCGAGAGCACCCTGTCGGCCGATCCCGGCCACGACGTCGAGCTCTCGGCCGCATGGAGTCATCTGCTCGAGCGCATGGCGGCGGCCGAGAAACTCGTGGTCTCGGCGCCGGTCAACAAGAACCGAGTCGACTACGCCACGGGCATGCGTCACCTGATGGTGCTGTTGGCGGTCGGGGTCGACCAGGCTCTGCGGGTGGATCCGGATCCGGTGCTCGCCGTCACCCGCGCCAGGATGGACGACGTCGTCACGTGGGGCCTGGAATGCCCCGACTGCGTCTACCTGAACGCGAGCATGCGGGCCGGCGAGACGTACCGGCTGTTCGGTAACCGGGGCACCGCGAGATACGTTGGCCTGCAGACGATGGACGGCATGACCTCTACCGACAATGCTCTCGTCGACGAACTCGAGGTGGATGTCGACGGGAACTTCGAGGTGATCCTGGCGGCCGAGGAACACGACGGCAATTGGCTCCGGCTGGCCGGCGACCATCCGACGTTGACGGTGCGAAACTTCCTCTACGACTGGGACACCGAGACACTTGCCGCCCTACGGATCGAGCGCATCGGCGGTGCGGCCGAGCCCAATGAGACCGCCGTCGCCCTCGACGTGTCGGTGTCGCGACAGATGCACGCGGTGGGGGAGTTCGTCTACGACAATCTGAAGTTCTTCCTCGACTTCGGTGCGATGCCCGACGCCAGCGACTTCATCCCGCCGATGGACATGTCTGCGATGGGCGCGGCAGCCGAGAATCGGCCCGTCATCGGACGATTCGAGCTCGAACCCGACGAGGCATTGATCCTCGAAGTGGAACCGCCCAACGGTGTCTACTGGAGCATCTCGCTCGGCAATCCGTGGCTGGAGACCATCCACTACGGTCGTCACCAGTCCAGTCTGAACGGCCACCAGGCGGTGGTCGACCCCGACGGGAAGGCGCGCTTCGTGCTCGCAGCGCGGGATCCGGGGGTGGCGAACTGGCTCGACACCGCCGGGCACAGCAATGGCGCCATGCTCTTGCGGTGCGTCCGAACGGACACCGCACCCGTCCCGAGCACGCGCGTCGTGAAGATCGACGACGTGGTCTCGGCGTTGCCTCCCGACACCACCATGATCACGCCCGAGCAGCGGGCCACGGTCATCGACGGTCGCCGCCACGCCGTTCAGGCGAGGTTCTACCGATGAGCTTCTCCGCGGACGCACTCGAAGACGGTGCACGGGCCGCAACGGGCCTGGACGACTTCGGCACGCCGTACTACCGGGAGGGCCTCGAGCGCACGGTCGACGGACTGAACCACGAAGCCGACCTGAACGATCTCGGCCACGTCATCCAGCACGCCACCATCAGCAACGCCCTCATCCAGCGGCTGAAGATCATCGACACCTACAAGCGGCATCCCGAGATCGCCGATGAGGTCGTCGACGGTCCGGTTGTCATCCTCGGTCTACCCCGTACCGGCACAACGGCTTTGGGTCAGCTGGTGGCCAACGACCCTCAGTTCCGGTCGCTGCGAACGTGGGAATCCCAGGCGCCCACGCCGCCACCGGAGGAGGCCACCCAGTACACCGACCCGCGGATCGCGCAGGCGGCCGAGGGCATCGCGATGATCGACGGTATGTTCCCGGCCTTCAAGACCATGATGAGCTCGGAGCCCGCAGCCGCGACCGAGTGCCAGGATCTGATGGGCATGAGCTTTCGGACTTATCACTTCGACGGTGTAGTGCGCGTGCCCAGCTATACCGAGTGGCTGATGGACACCGACATGCGCGAGACCTACGAATACCACGAGCAGGTGCTCAAACTGCTGCAGTGGCATTGCAAACCGAACCTGTGGCACCTGCGCACTCCGGTGCACATGTTCGCCCTCGACGCCTTCGTCGACGTATACCCCAATGCGAAATTCCTGTGGAGCCATCGTGATCCGGCGAAGGTCCTCGGTTCGGTGTGCAGCCTCATTGCCTACGTCCGCAGCTGGAGCAGCGATCACGAGGATCGGCGAGAACTCGGAGCCGAACAGCTGGCCTGGTGGGCCAAGGGGGTCCAACGTGCGATGGACTTCCGCAAGAGGTTCGGTGACGACCGCTTCGCCGACGTCTCCTTCGCCGACCTGCAGACCGAACCCGTCAAGGCGGTGGCCGACGGCTACGAACGACTCGGCCTCGTCTTCGACGCCGCCGCGCGCGAGAGGGTTCAGGTGTGGGCCGACGGCCACAGGCCGGGCCAGCGTGGCACTCATGACTACGAGCTGGCCGACTACGGCCTCTCCGAACCTCAGGTGCGAGAGGCGTTCGCCGACTACCTCGCGACGTATGACGCATCGGCATGATCGACGACGCCACGAAGTCGCCTCGACGAGTCGACCCCGACCCCCGGGTGCGCAAGACCATCATCGCGGCTGCGTCGAAAACTGTTCGCGAGGAGGGCGTTCGGGGTCTGAGCGTGGCCCAGGTACTGAGCCGCGCCGGCATCGGCACGCGCGCGTTCTATCGCCACTTCGACTCCAAGGATCAACTGGTATCCGCCGTGTTCCTCGACATGGCCCGCGCCGAGACCCGCCGCCTGCGTAGGCGGATGGCCGCCAGCTCGGATCCGGTGGACGCCGTCGTGGCGTGGATAGACGGCCGTCTGGACCTCGCGTTCAATGACGACGTGAAGTCCGATCTGCGTCGGATGTCGTTGGAGGCGCAGTCGCAGATGTTCGCCGCGCCGGAGGTGGTCGGTGCTGCGTACGCCGCGATCATGGCCCCTCTGATCGAGCAACTCGAGCGGGGTGTGGAGCGGGGCTGCTTCACCGACGTCGATCCCGCCACGCATGCGCTGTCGATCCACGGCGTGCTGTGGTCCAGTGTCGAACGGCACTGGGCGACGGGTGATCAGGACCGCGAGCGCGTCAGACGAGCCGTCCTGCTGTTCTGCCTACGCGGGCTCGGCATCGCCCGGCCCACCAACCACGTCGATCGATGATGGGACGAGCATGGACCTGGGCCTGAGTGGATCGGCAGCGGTCGTCACCGGCGGGAGCAAGGGCATGGGCCTGGCGATCGCCGAGACCCTTGCAGCAGAGGGCGCCCGCGTCGCCGTGATGGCGCGGGGTCGAGACGCCCTCGACGCGGCGGTGGAATCACTTCTCGCCGCGGGCGCTCCCGACGCGATCGGGATCGGCGTCGACATGAGCGACGCGGACTCGATCGTCGCGGGTTTCGCGACCGTGGCAGAGCGCTGGGGTGAACTCAACGCCCTCGTTCACACCATCGGTCCCGGCGACGGGTACTTCGAGGACATGGACGACGCGCAATGGGACGCCGCATTCGCGCTGGGCACCATGTCGGGCGTGCGGTGCATCCGCGCGGCGCTTCCCCTGCTGCGGGCCGCGGCGTGGGCACGGATCGTGACGTTGTCGGCGCACTCGATCCAGCGGCAGAACCCACGGATCGTGGCGTATACGGCAGCCAAGGCAGCGCTGAGCAGCGTCACCAAGAATCTGTCGAAGAGCCTTGCCAAGGAAGGCATCCTGGTCAACTGCGTCTGCCCGGGCACCATCGTCACCGCGAGTTTCACCGAGAACCTGAAGGACGTGCTGGCCGCCGACGGGCTCGATGCCACCGATCCGGTCGACGTGATGACGTGGATCGACGACAACTTTCATCAACCGTGCGACCTCGGTCGGGCGGGTCTGCCGGAGGAGATCGCCTCGATCACCACCTACCTGGCGTCCCGGCGCAACGGCTACGTCACCGGAGCCACCGTCAACGTCGACGGCGGCTCGGACTTCATCTGACTGCCCGGTCCTCCGGCGGCGAGCGGCGCACGTACGCGATGTCGCACCGCCCCGCCGCGCGCGCGACGCCGCCGATCTGGGCGGGTACCGGCCGGGGATACTCGTCCCACTGCGGCGTGATGTCGAAGGTGGCGAGTAGCCGTGTCATGGCCACCGTCATGGCGGCCAGCGAGAACGGCTGTGCGGGGCACGAATGCCTGCCGTGCCCGAAGGCGGTCACCAGCATCGGGGACGCCAACGCACCCGCGTCCGCGAGGCGGTGGCGGTGCCACCGCTCGGGATCCCAACTCTCCAAGCCGGGTGCCGCCGACGTGTTGAGCAGGGGGAGCAGCGTGGCGATCGTCCATCCCGGCGGCACGTCGACGACGCAGGCACCCGTGTCGAAGGCGACCGGTGCCAGCACGGCACGGGCCATGATCGACCGCTGCGCCAACCGCGTGCTCTCGAGAGCGCAGCGCTGCGCGAGATCCGCATCGCCCGCGGCGACCAGACGGAGTTGCTCCGGATGCCCCAGCAGATCGACGACCGCCCAACCCAACGCTGCCATGAGATTGGACATCGACGCGATGTGGATGAGTGCGACGTCCATCGAAATCCCGCGAACGCGGGATGCCGGGGGCTCGGTCGCCCAGCCATCGACGATGCGAGCGAACAGGTCACCGTCCGGTGGCGGATGCGAATCATGCTGCCGCACTGCATCTTCGATCACCTCGGCGATCACGTCCAGGGCGGAGCGCTCGGCAGCCTGGCCGGTGGCGGCGACCGCGGCCATGGCGTCCGGATGGACGAACGCGTCCGACCCGTCGAGCACGTCGAAGGCGCTCACCAGTCGCTCGAAGGCCTCCCCGTCGGTGCTGCCCGGACCCGCCCACGAGGCCAACCCCATGCGGTGGCCGAGGCGTCGGGTCAGCCCGAACACGTCGACCTCACCGCGCTCACCCAGCTCCGTCTCGGTGGCGTCGAGGGCGCGGTCGAGGTTGGCCAGGTACGAGGTGACGTCGTCGCGACGAAACAGGGAGGTCGGCAAGGTGCGTCGACCGGCGAACACGTCCTCGGGCACCTTGCGGCGCAGCATCAGGTAGTCCGCGACGCCCTTGCTGGCGGCCTCCTCCGGCAGCGCGTAGAACGATTCGACGCCGGTCGGCGAGAACGCGAAGAGGTAGTGCACGCCACCGCTGCGGATCACGAACGAGTCACCGCACTGCGCACGCGCCGCCGCGATGGCCGCCACGGCGTCGTCGACCGGAACGTCCCACGGCAGACCGACGCCCTCGGCCAGGGGCAGGACGTCCAGTGGTCCCGGCACTACGACCGAAACCTCACAGACCCGTGCTCTTGCGTACCGCGCTGACTGCGCCGCGGACGGCGTGCTCCGTCGCCGACCACGGCGCCATGACCGACTCGCCAAGGCCCACGATGCGTTCCACGCGATCGACGATGGCCTCCAGGCGTTCGACGACGCCGATCAGTCGGGGAGCCAATTCGTCGATGCGGGTGATGGTGTCGTTGAACCGCTCCAGGGTGACGTCCAGGTTGCTCGTCGAGGAGTTGAGGTCGGTCAGCGTCTGCCCGAGATCGCCGAGCAGGGCGTCCACCTGTTCCACGGTGGCGTCCGCGTTCAATGCGGCCTGCGTCAGTGTCTTGATGCGCTGCCGCGCCGGCGCCTGTCGCCGCCGACCATCACCTGTGTCTGCCATGGCACTGAGTATGGCGGCTGCTACAAGTCTGCCGCGGCCGCTTCGTCGAGGAGCCATACGGTGGCCTCGCGCCCGATCGCTCCGGCGGCGGGCACGTCGTCGGCCGTCGCGCCTCCGATGGCCGCGGCGACCGCCCCGGCCTTCTCGGCCCCGGCGACCACCAACCACACCTCGCGGGAGCGGGTCACGGCGGGCAACGTCAACGTGATGCGTTTCGGCGGCGGCTTGGGGGAGTCGGTGACGCCGACGACCAGTCGGTCGGTCTCCCGAGTAGCCGCAGTGTGCGGGAAGAGGGAGTTGACGTGCCCCTCGCCGCCCATGCCGAGGAGGTGCACGTCGAACGTCGGCGTCGGTTCGCCCTCGGCGGCATTGGCGGCCAGCACTTGTTCGTACGCGATTGCGGCGGCGTCGATGTCGTCACCGAACTCGCCGTCGCTGGCGGGCATCGCGTGCACGTTGGCGGCGGGGATCGGGATGTGGTCGAGCAGCGCCTCGCGGGCTTGCTTGTCGTTGCGATCGTCGTCCGCAGCCGGGACGTAGCGGTCGTCACCCCAGAACAGATGCACTAGTGCCCAGTCGATCGCCTCGTCGTGATCGCCGAGGTGCTTCAGAAGCTTGACGCCCGTGCCTCCGCCGGTCAGGACGACGTAGGCGACACCCCGATCGGAGATGGCTGCGGCGATCGCGAGCACCAGCCTGTCGCCCGCGGCAGCGACCAATGCATCGGCGTCCGCGTAGGTTTCGATCACGACGTTGTCAGACATAGTCCACCTCGTCGATCCCCTTGAGCGCCGCGAGGTAGATCTCGTCGGCATCGAGTCGGCGCAGATCCTCCGCCAGGCAATCGCGAGTCTCCCTGCGCGCCAACGGAAGTTTCGCGTCCGGCTTGGAGGTGCGGGCCAGGGTGGCGGTGACGCCCTCCTGGGGTCGGCTGAGGGTGATCGTCTCGCTCGCACGGACCAGCTCGACCTTCAGATCGCCGACGGCGCGTGTCACCGGACCGTCGATCCGGCTGGCCAGCCAGCCCGCCAGGATGTCGAGGGCAGGCTCCTCCTTGCGGCCCGAGACCAGGGCCGACTGAATGTCCTCGTGCGGACCCTGGTCCAGCGCCGAGGTGAGCATTGCCCGCCAGTAGGTGATGCGGCTCCACGCCAGGTCGGTGTCGCCAGGGGTGTAGCCCTCCAGCCTGCTCTTGATGCAGGCCAGTGGATCGGTGCCGTAGGTGGCATCGGTGATCCGGCGAATGGCCAACTGTCCCAACGGATCCTGGGCGGGTACCCGCGGGGAGACGTCGGGCCACCACGCGACGACTGGCGTGTCGGGCAGCAGGAACGGTGTCACGACGCTGCTCGCGTGGTCGGCGAGTGGACCCGACAGCTTGAGCACGACGACCTCGCCCGCGCCCGCGTCGTGGCCGACCCGGATCTGGGCGTCCAGCTTCGCGTCGGGGGCCTCGCGGTCGACGGGAAGGACGACGATCACTCGGCAGGGGTGCTCACGACTGGCGGCGTTGGCCGCTTCGATGGACTCTTCGAGGACGGTCTCGCTGTCGGGCGCGATGACGAGGGTCAGCACCCGCGCCATGGTGAAGGCGCCGCCTTCCTCGCGAAGGCCGTCCAACTTCTTGTTGACCGCCGTGGTCGTAGTGGCTTCCAGATCGACGATCATCTACGGCCTCCGCCATTCCCGGCCGCTACGGGCCAGCATCTCGTCCGCCGATTCCGGACCCCAGCCACCCGACTCGTACGGGTCGGGTGTGCCGTGGGACGCCCAGTACTCCAGCGCGGGATCGAGTATCTCCCAGGACAATTCGACCTCCTGGTTCACGGGGAACAACGACGGCTCCCCGAGCAGGACGTCGAGGATCAGGCGCTCGTAGGCCTCGGGGGAGTCCTCGGCGAACGCTGACCCGTAGGAGAAGTCCATGTTGACGTCGCGAACCTCCATGGCATGGCCGGGGACCTTCGAACCGAACCGCAGCGTGATGCCCTCGTCGGGTTGCACGCGGATGACGAGCGCGTTCTTGCCGAGTTCGTCGGTCATCGTCGCGTCGAACGGCAGGTGCGGGGCTCGCTTGAAGACCAGCGCGATCTCGGTCACCCTGCGGCCGAGACGCTTTCCGGTGCGCAGGTAGAACGGCACCCCGGCCCAGCGTCGTGTGTCCACCTCCAAGGTGATCGCGGCATACGTCTCGGTGGTCGAGGTCGGCGAGAACCCCTCTTCCTCGAGCAGGCCGACGACCTTCTCGCCACCCTGCCACCCCGCCGTGTACTGGCCACGGGACGTGTTCTCGTCCAACGGTTCCGCCAGACGCGTCGCCGACAGGACCTTGATCTTCTCGGCCTGCAACTCGGCGGGGCTGAAGCTGACGGGCTCCTCCATCGCGGTCAGCGCCAGCAGCTGGGTCAGGTGGTTCTGGATGACGTCGCGCGCTGCGCCGACGCCGTCGTAGTAACCGCCGCGGCCACCCAGGCCGATGTCCTCGGCCATCGTGATCTGGACGTGGTCGACGTAATGCGCGTTCCAGATCGGGTCGAACAGCTGGTTGGCGAAGCGCAGGGCCAGGATGTTCTGGACGGTCTCCTTGCCCAGATAGTGGTCGATGCGGAAGACCGACGACTCCGGGAACACGCTGTTGACCACGTGGTTGAGCGATTTCGCACTGGCCAGGTCGTGGCCGAACGGCTTCTCGATGACGACTCGACTCCATCGGTCACCGTCGGGTCGGGCCAGCCCCGACGTGGACAGCTTCTCGCACACCGTCGGAAATGCGTTCGGCGGAATCGACAGGTAGAACGCATGATTGCCGCCGGTGCCGCGTTCGATGTCGAGAGTGTCCAGCGTCTCCTTCAGCCGGGCGAACGCCTCGTCGTCGTCGAACGTGCCCTGCACGAAGCGAATGCCCTCGTTGAGCCGGTCCCAGACCTCCTGGCGGAACGGCGTCCGGGCATGCGCCTGCACCGCCTTCAGCACGATGTTGCCGAAGTCCTCGTCGGCCCAGTCGCGCCGGGCGAACCCGATGAGCGCAAAGGTCGGGGGCAGCAGTCCACGGTTTGCGAGGTCGTAGATCGCCGGCATCAGCTTCTTGGTGGCCAGGTCTCCGGTGACACCGAAGATGACCACCGCGCACGGTCCTGCGATGCGAGGCAAGCGCTTGTCGAGCTTGTCCCGCAGTGGATTCTGCCAATCCCCAGTCACCGCGGAGGTGCTCATCGCGAGGCGGCGTCCAACTGACCCTGAGTCGCCTCGATCAGCTCTTCCCACGACTTCTCGAACTTCTCGACGCCCTCGTTCTCGAGAACCAGGAACACGTCGGTGAGGTCGATGCCGATCGACGCCAGCCTGTCGAACACCATCTGCGACGCGCCTGCGGTTCCACTGATCGTGTCACCGGTGACCTCGCCATGATCGGCGACCGCGTCCATCGTCTTCTCCGGCATGGTGTTGACGGTGTTCTTGGCGACCAGTTCGGTGACGTACAGCGTGTCGGAGTAGTCCGGGTTCTTCACGCCGGTGGACGCCCACAGCGGCCGCTGGACCCGTGCACCATCGGCGCTCAGTGTCTCGAACCGCTCACCGCCCACGAACACCTGCTGGTAGGCGGCATAGGCGAGGCGGGCGTTGGCGACACCGGCCTGACCGCGCAGCCCCAACGCCTCCTCGGTCCCGATGTCCTCGAGACGCTTGTCGATCTCGGAGTCGACGCGGGAGACGAAGAACGACGCCACCGAGTGGATCTTGGACAGATCGTGGCCGGCTTCCTTGGCCTTCTCCAGGCCCGCGAGGTAGGCGTCCATGACGAGCCGGTGCCGTTCGACGGAGAAGATCAGCGTGACGTTCACCGAGATGCCCTCGGCGATGACGGCCGTGATCGCGGGCAGGCCCGCCTCGGTGGCCGGGATCTTGATCAGCACGTTGGGCCGGTCGACGATCTTCCACAGCTCGATCGCCTGCAGGATGGTCTTGTCGGTGTCGTGCGCGAGGCGGGGATCGACCTCGATGGAGACCCGACCGTCGACGCCGCCGGAGGCCTCGTAGGCCTTGGCGAGGACGTCGCACGCGTTGCGCACGTCGTCGGTGGTGACCGTGCGAATGGTGGCGTCGACGTCGGCGCCGCGCTCGGCGAGCTCCTTGACCTGGTCGTCGTAGGCGTTCCCCTTCGACAGTGCCGCCTGGAAGATCGACGGGTTGGTCGTGACGCCGACGACACTCTTGGTGTCGATCAGATTCTGCAGGTTGCCCGTCTGCAGACGCTCCCGCGACAGGTCGTCGAGCCAGACGGATACGCCTGCGGCGCTCAGCGCCGCGAGGTTCGGATTCTGAGTCATTTCTTGTCTCCTTTTGCCGCGCTTGGCAATTAGTTGTCGAGTGAGCGTTCCGCGGCGGCCGCCACGGCCTCGGGCGTGAAACCGAACTCGCGGAACAGCGTCTTGTCGTCGGCCGACTCGCCGTAGTGCTCGATCGAGACGATCTCTCCGGTGTCGCCGACCAGCTTGTGCCAGCTCTGCGCGACACCCGCCTCGACCGCGACGCGAGCGGACACCTCCGGCGGCAGGACGCTGTCGCGGTATTCCTTCGGCTGGCTCTCGAACCATTCCACGCACGGCATAGAGACGACGTAGGCGGTGATGTCCTTCTCCGCCAACAACTTCTTCGCCTCGACCGCCAACTGCAGTTCCGATCCGGTACCGATGATGATGACGTCGGCATCGTCGGCGGGGTTGCCACCGCCGAGCACATAGCCACCCTTGGCGACACCTTCGGCGCTGGTGCCCTCCAGTACCGGAATGCCCTGGCGGGTCAGGATGAAACCGACCGGGCCACTCCCGTTGCCGCGCGCGATGATGCTGCGCCACGCGTATGCGGTCTCGTTGGGGTCACCCGGCCGCACCACGGACAGGTTCGGGATGGCCCGCAGCGCCGAGAGGTGTTCGATCGGCTGGTGGGTCGGGCCGTCCTCGCCGAGTCCGATGGAGTCGTGCGTCCAGATGTAGATCGTGTCGATGTCCATCAGGGAGGCCAGTCGCACGGCCGGACGCATGTAGTCGGAGAACTGCAGGAACGTCCCACCGAACGCGCGCGTCGGGCCGTGCAGCACGATGCCCGACAGGATCGAGCCCATCGCATGCTCGCGGATGCCGAAGTGCAGCACCCGGCCGTACCAGTCCGCGGTGAAGTCCTCGGTCGAGATCGACGGCGGACCGAACGACTTCACGCCCTTGATGGTGGTGTTGTTGCTACCGGCCAAGTCGGCCGAGCCACCCCACAGCTCCGGCAGCTTGGGCGCGACGTCGTTGAGCACCTGTCCGAACGCGGCCCGGGTGGCGACTGCCTTGGAGCCCGGCTCCCAGTACGTGATGTCGGCGTCCCAACCGTCGGGCAGTTCCTCGGCGGTGAGTCGATCGAGTAGCTTCTTGCGTTCGGGTTCGCGCTCGGCCCACGCATCGAACTCGGGCTGCCACTTCTCGTGGGCCTCTCGGCCGCGGTCGACGAGCTTGCGGGTGTGCTCGATGACCTCGTCACGCACCTCGAAGGTCTTCTCCGGGTCGAAGCCCAGCACCTTCTTGGTAGCGGCCACTTCCTCGTCGCCGAGGGCGGAACCGTGCACACCACCCGTGTTCATCTTGGTGGGGGCGGGATAACCGATGATCGTGCGCACGGAGATGAATGACGGCTTGTCGGTGACGGCCTTCGCCGCGGCGATGGCTTCTTCGATGCCGGTGACGTTCTCACCGCCCTCGACCTCCTGCACGTGCCACCCGTACGCGCGATACCGGGCCGGGACGTCCTCGGACAGCGCGATGTCGGTGTCGTGCTCGATGGAGATCTGGTTGTGGTCGTAGAACACGATGAGGTTGCCGAGCTGCTGCGTCCCGGCAAGCGAACTCGCCTCGCTGGTGACGCCCTCCTCGATGTCACCGTCGGAGGCGATCACGTAGATGAAGTGGTCGAAGGGGCTGGTGCCCGGCGCCGCATCGGGATCGAAGAGACCGCGCTCGAAGCGCGACGCCATCGCCATGCCGACCGCCGACGCGAGACCCTGGCCAAGCGGGCCCGTGGTGATTTCCACGCCCTTGGTGTGGCGGAACTCCGGATGTCCCGGCGTCTTCGACTTCCAGGTGCGCAGCGATTCGATGTCCTCGAGCTCCAGGCCGAAGCCACCGAGGTACAGCTGGATGTAGAGCGTCAGGCTGCTGTGACCGCAGGACAGAATGAAGCGGTCGCGCCCCAGCCAGTGGACGTCCGACGGATCGTGTCGCATCTGGCGCTGGAACAGGCTGTACGCCAACGGAGCCAGGCTCATGGCGGTGCCGGGATGGCCGTTGCCGACCTTCTGCACGGCGTCCGCCGCCAGCACGCGCACCGTGTCGACGGCGACGGAGTCGACGTCTGCCCAGTCCTCGGGATGATGGGGGCGGGTGAGTTCGGAAATCTCTTCAACGGTGGTCACGCACGAGCTCCTCGGGTCGGCAAGCCGGTCACCAATACCCTAGTGCGGACCGCATCATCACCGCAGGCCGCGTCACTCAAGTTGGCGATGCGTTCACGTCCGGCGACCCTGCATTGGTAGACGCACCGTTCGACGGTCTACCATCGCCTGTAGTAGAAGCCCGCGTGCTGCCGCGAATTACGAGGAGAACAACTGCGTGAGCATTCGCGAGCGCCGTAATTTCCGCGAGGCGCCGAGTCGAACCCGTACCACGCTGTTGGCGTATTTGGCATTGACCAAGCCACGCGTGATCGAGCTGCTGCTCGTCACGACGATCCCCGCGATGCTGCTGGCCGATCGGGGCACCGTCGACCCGCTGCTGATCCTCAACACCCTGTTCGGCGGCATGCTGGCTGCGGCGGGTGCCAACACGCTGAACTGTGTCGCCGACGCGGACATCGACAAGGTGATGAAGCGCACCGCGCTGCGGCCCCTGGCTCGCGCCACCGTGCCCACTCGCCATGCGCTGATATTCGGGCTCGTCCTCAGCGCTGGCTCGTTCGCCTGGCTGTGGTGGACCACCAACCTGCTCTCGGGCGTGCTGGCGATCGTCACGATCCTCTTCTACGTGTTCGTGTACACGCTTCTGCTGAAGCGGCGCACGTCGCAGAACGTGGTGTGGGGCGGTGCCGCGGGCTGCATGCCGGTGATGATCGGCTGGTCGGCGGTCACGGGCACCATTCAGTGGCCCGCGCTGGTGATGTTCGCGATCATCTTCTTCTGGACGCCGCCGCACACCTGGGCGTTGGCGATGCGCTACAAGGACGACTACAAGGCCGCGGGCGTGCCCATGCTGCCGGTCGTGGCCACCGAGCGTCAGGTCACCAAGCAGATCCTGATCTACACGTGGCTGACGGTGCTCACCACCCTGGCGCTGGCCTTGGCGACCGGCTGGCTCTACGCCGCCGTGGCCGTGCTGGCGGGCGCGTGGTTCCTGACGATGGCCCATCAGCTGTATGCCGGCGTCAAGCGCGGTGAGCCCGTGAAGCCCCTGCGCTTGTTCCTGCAGTCGAACAACTATCTGGCCGTGGTGTTCTGCGCACTCGCCGTCGACTCGGCGTTGTCGCTGCCGACGCTGTTCGGCTAGCTCGCGTCCCAGCCGCCTCCACGACTCCGTTTGGTCTGACCGCGCCGCTTCTTCTCCTCGAGGCGGCGCTCCTTCGCACCTCGGGAGGGCCTGGTCGGCCTGCGCGTAGGGGGAGGTGCCGCCGCCGCGGCACGCAGCAGGTGAGTCATCCGATCGCGGGCCGCGGCCCGGTTCTGGAGCTGGCCGCGATGCTCACTCGCGGCGACGGTGAGCACCCCGTCGGTGAGACGCCCACGGAGCCGATTGATGATCTGATAGCGCAACCATTCCGGCACCGCCCGCGAGTTGGCGACGTCGAACGAGAGCTCGACACGGCTGTCTGCCGTGTTGACGCCCTGCCCGCCCGGACCCGAGGACCGGGAGAAGCGCTCGCTCAACTCGGACGCGGGCACGACGAAACCGCGGGCCACGACCAGGTCGCCGATCACGTTAGGGAATCAGCACCACCGAGCCGACGGTCTTGCGGCCCTGGAGATCGGTGTGCGCCTTCGCGGCGTCGGCCAGGGGGTAGCGCTCGCTGACGGTGACCGAAATGGCCTCCGTCGCGATCGCGTCGAGCAGTTCGCCTGCTCGCCAGGAGAACTCGTCGGGTGTTCGCGTGTAGTGCGCCAGGGTGGGCCGCGTCAGGAAGAGCGAACCCGCGCTGTTGAGACGTTGAGGGTCGAAGGGGGGAACCGGTCCGCTGGATGCGCCGAACAGGGCCAGCGTGCCGCGCAGTGCCAGGCTCGCCAGGCTGGCGTCGAACGTCGAGGCGCCGACCCCGTCGTACACCGCGGAGACGCCGTGGCCCCCGGTGAGCTCGCGGATCTTGGCACCGAACTCGGCCGGGTCCTCGGGGTAGTCGAGGACCTCGACGGCGCCGGCCTGCCGCGACAACTCGGCCTTGGCGGCGGTCGAGACGGTGGAGATGACCTTGACCGCCATGCTGGTCGCCCACTGCGTGAGGATGAGTCCGACGCCACCGGCGCCCGCATGCACGAGGACGGTGTCGCCCTGCTGCACCGGGTACACCGACTTGAGCAGATAGTGCGCGGTCATCCCCTTGAGCAGTGCCGACGCGGCCACCTCGGCGGGCACTGCGTCGGGTACGTAGGCCACGAAATCCGCCGGTGCGACGCTGTATTCGCCATACGCGCCGTCGGCCTGGGCCGTCACCACCCGATCACCGACGTTGAGCGCCGCGACGTCGTCGCCGATGGCGGCGACGGTGCCGCAGACCTCGGTGCCGACGGTGAACGGAAGATCGCGCGGATACAGACCGGAGCGAAAGTACGTGTCGATGAAATTGACGCCGATGGCGTCGGCCTTGATGAGCACTTGGCCGGGCCCGGGTTCGGGCTGGGGCTTCTCGACGTAGGTCAGGACTTCGGGTCCACCGGTTTCGGTCACTTCGATCGCGTACATGGCACCTATCATTCCAACGTGAAGCTCGCACGGCCCGACGTTCGTCATCCCCGCATCGTCCTTGCAGGTTGCAGGGCCCTCGTAGAGGGTGACGGTGACGACGCGGGGCTGATTCCCGCGCTGCGGACACGGGGATTGCACGCCCGCTGGTTGGCGTGGGACGACCCGGCGACCCTCGAGGCGGATCTCGTCATCCCACGGGCGACGTGGGATTACACCGAGCGGCTCGAGGAGTTCCTCGGCTGGACCCGCCGCGTCCAGAATCTGGTCAACGCGCCCGCGGTGGTGGCGTGGAACACCGACAAGCGTTACCTGGCAGATCTCGCGGCCGCGGGTGTGCCGACGGTGCCGAGTACGTTCTTCGGCCCGGGGGAGGAGGTGCGAGTCCCGGCTGGCGAGGTCGTGGTCAAACCCTCCATTGGTGCGGGATCCGTTGGTGCACGACGTTTTTCCGATGCCGACGGGGCGCGCGAGCACGCACTGGCATTGCACGCCGACGGCCGCACCGCGCTGATTCAGCCCTACGACCCGCGGATCGCGGACGGCGAGACCGCTCTGGTGTTCCTCGGCGGCCGCCAGTCGCACGCGTTCAACAAGGGCCCCTTGCTACCTCCGCCGGGCGAATTGGCCGCACTCGACGAATCCGGCACATACGCCGAGGAGACTCTGAAACCGGCCGATCCCGACTTCGAGCTGTGGGATGTCGGACACGCCGCGCTGGCCGCGGCGGCGGCGACACTCGGCATCGACGTCGGCGAGCTGTTGTACGCCCGGGTCGACGTCATCGGGGGTCCGGACGACCCACGCCTGTTGGAAGTGGAGCTGGTCGAGCCGTCGTTGGGGTGGCGCCAGCTCGATGACGACACCCGCGCGACGCAGCAGCGCGAATTCGCCCTCGGCGTCGAGTCAGCCCTGGACCGGCTGGGGCTCGGACCTCTGACCAGCCGACCGGGGTCGCATCGACGCCCATAGGCTTGCCGTCGCCGCGGTGCACGCGGCCGCGCCGAGGACGTGGACGGCCACCAGCACGGCTGGCACGCCCGTGTAGAACTGCACCGTTCCCACCATCCCCTGCAGGGCCACGAGGACCAGCAGGGCGACCAGACGCAGTGTCACCGGTCGCGGCGCACGCACGGCGAGCAGCGCGAAGCCGAGGCCGATGAGCAGAGCCAGATACGCGGCAACCAGTGACGAATGCCGATAGACCAGCGTGATGATGTCGAGTCCCAGCCTCGGCACCGGCGCCTCGACGCTCTTGTCCCCGGCGTGCGGCCCGGCTCCGGTCACCATCGTGCCGGTGATCAGAACGACCGACAGGGCGGCACCGCTGAGGAAGGTCAACTGGCGCAACGGGTTCGGCACCAGCAGTTCGGGCACACCATCGTCGGGCTCGCCGATCTTGACGAACAACAGGACCGACAGCCAGACCATCGTCATCGACACCAGGAGATGGATCGCGACGGTCCACCACAGCAGCCCGGTGAGTACCGTGATGCCGCCGATCACCGCTTGCGCCACCGTCGAGGCGGGCATCAGCCACGCGTAGACGAGCACTTCGCGGCGCCGTCGCGCGCGGATCACCGCGAGCACGGCCGCCGCGGCGGTCAGTACGACGAGAAAGGTGATCAGCCGATTGCCGAACTCGACCGCCTGGTGGACTATCGGCACCTCGGCCACGGGGACGGGGACGAAGCTGCCGGGGAAGCACTGGGGCCACGTGGGGCAGCCGAGTCCGGAGGCGGTGACGCGGACGATCGCACCCGTCACCGCGATACCGCCCTGGGTGAGGACGACCGCTGCCGCGATGATCCGCTGCACCCGCAGGCTGGGTAGGGGGAGCACGTCCACGGCACGCAGCAGAACGCGTCCGACGGCCATGGCCCGATCGTAGAGCAGTTCTAACTACAGGCCGTAGTAGGGGCCGCTGCAACCGTCATGTGAAGCGGAACCAGCGCAGCGCGCCGAGCGCAGCCACGAGGCCCCAGCCGGCTAGCACGGCGACGCCGAACCAATCGACGGAAACCGTCAGCGCCTGGGTGAGTGCCTCGGTCAGGGCTCCCGACGGGGTCAGCCGCGCCACGAAGCGCGCGGTGTCGGAGACCATGCCGCCTTGGAGGTCACCCTCGAGCGTCAACGCGCCCAGCCCGGCGAAGACGAACCACAGCAGGTTCGCTACCGCGAGCACGATTTCCGCGCGCAGGGTGCCCCCGAGCAGCAGGCCGAGGGCGGTGAAACCGGCGGTGCCCAGCGCGATGATCAGCGCACCGAGGGCGAGGCCCGCGATGGCGGGGCGCCAGCCGAGTGCAAAGCCGATGGCGCCCAACAGAATCGACTGCAGAAAGACCACGGTGACGACGGCCAGCGACTTGCCCGCGATGATGCCCCACACCGGAAGCGCCGTCGCTCCCAGTCGTTTCAACGCACCGTAACGGCGATCGAACGCCACGGCGATGGCCTGCCCGGTGAAGGCCGTCGAGATGACCGCCAGCGCCATGATGGCGGGCACGAACGTCGCTGCCCGGTTGGGTCCGAACGAGCCCAGCGGCATGAGCGTCAGGCCGATGAGCAGGGTGATGGGGATGAACATCGTCAGCAGCAACTGCTCGCCGTTGCGGAGCAGCAGCTTGAGCTCGAGACGGAACTGAGCTGCCAGCATGCTCGGCACGGTCGCCGGGCGTGGATCGGGTGAAAACGTGCCCGGCTCGAAACGATTGGTCGTCATGTCTGATGGCTCCTCGCGCCCGCGCTCGTCACGACCGCAACTCCCGCCCGGTGATGTCGAGGAACACGTCCTCGAGGCTGCGCTGTTCGACGCGCATGTCGGTGGCCAATACGTCGAGTCGCGCGCACCAGGCGGTGACGGTGGCCAGCACCTGCGGATCGATCTCACCTTCGACGAGATACTCGCCCGGGCTGACCTCGCTGGCCTGATACGTCTCCGGCAGGGCCGAGATCAGCAGCGAGAGATCGAGTTTCGGAGGGGCCGAGAATCGCAGCTGGTTCTCCGCGCCCCGACCCATCAGCTCGGCGGGCGTGCCCTTGGCCACCGCGACACCGTTGTCGATGATCACCAGGTGGTCGGCGAGCTGCTCGGCCTCGGTGAGCTGGTGGGTGGTGAGCACGACGGTGACGCCGTCGCGCCGCAGTCCGTCGATCAGGTCCCACACCACGATGCGCGCGTGGGCGTCCATGCCCGCCGTCGGTTCGTCGAGGAACACCAGCTCCGGTCGCCCGACCACGGCGCAGGCCAGCGCGAGCCGTTGCTGCTGGCCGCCGGAGAGCCTGCGGTAGGTGGTCTTGGCGGCGTCTGTGAGGCCGAGCGTGGCCATGAGCCACTTCGGGTCCAGCGGGTTCGCCGAGTAGGCGGCCACCAGATCCAGCATCTCGCCCGCCCGGGCCGCCGGATACCCGCCACCGCCCTGCAGCATGACGCCGATGCGTTCGCGCAGTGGCGCGTTGTCGGCGACGGGATCGAGTCCGAGGATCTCGATCGTCCCCGAGTCGGGCTTGAGGAACCCCTCGCACATCTCGATCGTCGTCGTCTTGCCGGCGCCGTTGGGCCCGAGCAATGCCAGCACCTCGGCGCGTTGAACCTCGAGGTCGAGTCCGTCCACGGCCGTCGTCGTCCCGTAGCGCTTGGTCACGCCCCGCAGTCGCACGGGAGTCTCGGAACGGGAGGTCACGGTGACTCAGCGTAGGCGTCGGACTTCGCGACCGGTGGCGGAGATCCTGACTCTTCGCTGACGCCTGCGTCGGGGAGCGGTCGCCACGGCAGCCGGGTGTAGGTGATGGCGATCAGGATGGCCACGATCAGGGTGCTGGCGATCGTCGCGTCGACGATCTGGAAGAGGGCAAATCGGTCGCCGTTGGCCGTCGGTCCAAATATGCCCACGATCAGCGTGATCGCGATGGTGGTGCCGCGGAACCCGGGTCGCGTCGCCCACGTCGCCAACGGGATGATCGCCCACAGCAGGTACCACGGTTGCACCACCGGAAACAGCAGCACCGTGGTGCCCAACGCCACGCCGAGGCCGCCGACGGGGTGCAGACGACCGCGCAACACGGCCAGCAGCAGCCACGAGACCAGGATTGCGATGATGATCACACCCATCGCGCGGGTCAGACCCAGCACCGCGGTGGTGTGATCGCCGAGGCCGAGGAGGTTGCCGACCTGCCCGGTGCCCAACGCGAGGAGCGTCGGCGGTGACATCCACGATCGGACGACGTTCGCGGTTCCGAGGGTGAACAGCCAACCGAAGCCCAGGCCGCTGGCCCAGCCGATCAGCGCCGTCACCGCCACCGCGATCACCGTCACCAAACTCCCCGCCACGACGAACGCTCGGAACGATCCGCCCCACTTGTACGCCAGCGCCATCGCCACGAATCCGATCGCCAGCAGCGACGGCAACTTCACCTGCGATGACATCGTGATCAGGACCGTGCCCGCGATC
This sequence comes from Mycolicibacterium sp., assembly GCF_016462545.1. GTDB lineage: Bacteria > Actinomycetota > Actinomycetes > Mycobacteriales > Mycobacteriaceae > Mycobacterium. The sequence goes on from NZ_JAEMTA010000036.1 coordinate 34,423, forward strand.
AACATCGCCAACGGCATCCAGCGGGCCCATTCCTCGCGCCCGCGCGGCCAGTGCAGAGGCCGGGGCAGTAACGCGCCCGCCGGATGGTTGTCGCGGGTGCGGCTGATCGCGCGCAGGGCGAACTCGGTGCCCGTCAGCATCAGACCGAGCATCAAGGCCTCGTTGTGGATCCCGGCGACCAGATGCATGAACAGCAGCGGGTTGCAGGGGCCCAGCCACAGCGCGCTGACCTCGGCGACGCCGCAGCGGCGGGCCAACCGGGGCGTGGCCCAGACGATCAATCCGACGCCGAACAGCACGACGAGCCGATGGCACAGCACCGCAGCGACGATGTTGTCGCCGGTGATCTCGGAGATTCCCCGCCCGATCCACAGGAACAGTGGCCCGTAGGGCGCAGGGGTCTCGCGCCAGAGGCTGGGCACCGACAGCGTGAAGACGTGGTCGAGGCCGAGACCGGGTGCGGGCCCCACCCGGTAGGGGTCGAGTCCGAGGCGTGCGATCTGGCTCTGCGCGAGATAGGAGTAGACGTCCTTGCTGTACATCGGCGGAGCGATGAGCAGGGGCAGCGCCCACAGCAGCAGGGTGCGGTCCACTTGGCTGCGCGACATCCGCCTGCTGCCGAGCGCGAAGCGGCCCAGCATCAGCCAGGCGAGCGCCATCATGACGGCACCCGTGGTCGTCATGGTCAGCGAGACAGTCTGGATGCGGGACGGGAGATTGAGGAGCCGGACTCCGAAGGTCGGATCCTGAACGACCGGCCTGGCCCCCGCACCCAGGGCGCCGATCGCCATCAGGACCGTTCCCGTGGCGCCGAACACCCGGGTGCGGCGAAGGAAGGCGACATCGGATGCGATCAGTGGCGAGCCGACCGTCGTCTCGTCGGCGTGCCACCGTGCGACGGCACTGCTCAGCGACGCTCGGCGGGCGGCCATCAGTGCAGCGTAGTAAGTCGGCTACCTAAGGGTTACCTTGCTAGACCGGTTTGTCGAATTCCGTCACAATGGTGTTGTGAAAATCCGTACTGAGGTCGTGAGCTCCGGTGGGCCATCCGCCGGCACCGCGTCGACCTCCGACGGTCACACCCGCCGCTCGATCGTTCAACTACTTCTCGAGGGCCCGACGACCGCCGGTGAGATCGGCGACCGACTCGGAATCTCCGCGGCCGGCGTACGACGGCATCTCGATGCCCTCGTCGACGGCGGCGACGCCGAATCCAACGCCGCGGCGTCCTGGCAGCACAACGGCCGGGGTCGTCCCGCCAAGCGGTATCGACTGACCGCCGCCGGACGTTCCAAGCTGGAGCACGCCTACGACGACCTTGCCGTGGCGGCGATGAGGCAACTCCGTGAGGTGGGTGGTGACGACGCGATCCGCACCTTCGCACGCAGGCGCATCGACACGATCCTCTCCGGTGTCGCGGGCAGTACGGCAGGCGGAGACGTCGCGACAGCTGCCGACCGGGTGGCCGTGGCCCTCACGGGCGCCGGCTACGCCACCACGACGACACGGGTCACCGGCCCGATCGACGGCGTCCAGATCTGCCAGCACCACTGCCCGGTGTCGCACGTCGCCGAGGAGTTCCCGGAACTGTGCGAGGCCGAACGGGAGGCCTTCGCCGACATCCTGGGTACTCACGTCCAGAGGCTGGCGACCATAGTCAACGGCGACTGCGCGTGCACCACGCACGTTCCGCTCGTTCCCGAACCCGCCCGGCGCACGGCCCGCGCCGAAACCCACCGAACAGCCATCGAGAATCAAGGAGCGTCGACATGACGACCACCCCAGAGGCCCTCACTCAAGAGGAAACCATCGCCTCGTTGGGCACGTACGGCTACGGCTGGTCGGACTCCGACGTCGCGGGTGCCAGTGCGCAGCGCGGCCTGTCAGAGGCCGTCGTGCGCGACATCTCCGACAAGAAGAGCGAGCCCCAGTGGATGCTCGACATGCGGTTGAAGGCGTTGCGCACCTTCGACAAGAAGCCGATGCCCAACTGGGGTTCCGACCTCGAGGGCATCTTCTTCGACAACATCAAGTACTTCGTGCGGTCCAGCGAGAAGCAGGCCGCTACGTGGGATGATCTGCCCGCCGACATCAAGAACACCTATGACCGCCTTGGCATCCCCGAGGCCGAGAAGCAGCGTCTGGTCTCCGGCGTGGCGGCGCAGTACGAGTCCGAGGTCGTCTACCACTCGATCCGCGAGGACCTCGAGGCGCTGGGCGTCATCTTCCTCGACACCGACTCCGCACTGAAGCAGCATCCGGAACTGTTCAAGGAGTACTTCGGCACGGTCATTCCAGCCGGTGACAACAAGTTCTCCGCGCTCAATACCGCGGTGTGGTCGGGTGGTTCGTTCATCTACGTGCCGAAGGGCGTGCACGTCGACATTCCGCTGCAGGCCTACTTCCGCATCAACACCGAGAACATGGGCCAGTTCGAGCGGACGCTGATCATCGTCGACGAGGACGCCTACGTGCACTACGTCGAAGGCTGCACCGCGCCGATCTACAAGAGCGACTCGCTGCACTCCGCGGTCGTCGAGATCATCGTCAAGCCCGGTGGCCGGTGCCGCTACACCACCATTCAGAACTGGTCGAACAACGTCTACAACCTGGTGACCAAGCGTGCTCGCGCGGAGGCAGGCGCAACGATGGAGTGGGTCGACGGCAACATCGGCTCCAAGGTCACCATGAAGTACCCGGCCGTCTGGATGACCGGCGAGCACGCCAAGGGTGAGGTGCTCTCCGTGGCGTTCGCCGGCGAGGGTCAACACCAGGACACCGGCGCCAAGATGCTGCACCTGGCGCCGAACACGTCGAGCAACATCGTCTCGAAGTCCGTCGCGCGCGGCGGTGGCCGAGCGTCGTACCGCGGCCTCGTCCAGATCAACAAGGGTGCGCACGGATCGCGGTCCAGCGTGAAGTGCGATGCGCTGCTTGTCGATTCGATCAGCCGCAGCGACACCTATCCGTACGTCGACATTCGCGAGGACGACGTCACGATGGGTCACGAGGCCACTGTGTCCAAGGTCAGTGCGGATCAGCTGTTCTACCTGATGAGCCGCGGCATGACCGAGGACGAGGCGATGGCGATGGTGGTGCGCGGATTCGTCGAGCCGATCGCCAAGGAACTCCCGATGGAGTACGCCCTCGAGCTCAACCGGCTGATCGAACTCCAGATGGAAGGCGCGGTCGGTTAAGTGGCCCAGAATCTGACTCAGGCCGTCGAAGGCATCATCAAGAACAAGGGCGAGCAGTTCAGCTCCTTCGACGTCGACGCCTTCGAGGTGCCGGGTGGCCGCGACGAACTGTGGCGGTTCACGCCACTCAAGCGGCTGCGTGGACTGCACGACGGCTCGGCGCCCGCGACCGGCAGTACGGTCATCGACGCCGCCGAACAACCCGGTGTCACCGTCGAGACCGTCGGCCGTGACGACGAACGTCTTGGCCAGGGTGGCGTACCCGCCGATCGTGTTGCAGCGCAGGCGTTCTCATCATTCGACCAGGCGACGATCGTGACCATCGCGCGCAACACCGAGGTGGCCGAGCCGATCGAGATCACCGTCACCGGGCCCGGCGTGGGAGCAGTGGCCTACGGGCACCTGCAGATCCGTGTCGAGGAGTTGGCGCGCGCGACGGTTGTCGTCGATCTCCGCGGCAGCGGAACCTACGCCGACAACGTCGAGATCATCGTCGGTGACGCGGCCGGCGTCGGCGTCATCTGGATCGCCGACTGGGCTGACGACATGGTGAACGTCAGCGCCCATCACGCACGGCTCGGCAAGGATGCGGTCCTCGGGCACGTGGCCGTCACGCTCGGCGGCGACGTCGTCCGGACGACCGCGACGGTCCGATTCGACGGCCCCGGCGGCGAGGCGCAGCTGCTCGGCACCTACTTCGCCGATGACGGGCAGCACTTCGAGTCGCGTCTCCTCGTCGACCACTCGCAGCCCAACTGCAAGTCCGACGTGCTGTACAAGGGTGCGTTGCAAGGCGATCCGGATTCCAGGTTGCCCGACGCGCACACCGTGTGGATCGGCGACGTCCTGATCCGCGCCGAGGCCACGGGCACCGACACCTACGAGGCGAACCGCAACCTGGTGCTCACCGACGGCGCGCGCGCCGACTCGGTGCCGAACCTGGAGATCGAGACCGGCGAGATCGTCGGCGCCGGACATGCCAGTGCCACCGGACGTTTCGACGACGAGCAGTTGTTCTACCTGCGTGCCCGCGGCATCCCGGAAGACCAGGCCCGCCGCCTCGTCGTGCGAGGCTTCTTCGGCGAGATCATCGCCAAGATCGCCGTCCCCGCCGTGCGAGAGCGGCTCACCGAAGCCATCGAACGAGAACTAGCCATCACCGAATCGAAAAGTAGCTGATCATGACCACATTGGAAGTCAAGGACCTGCACGTCTCCGTCGTCAACGCCGACGGTGGCGCGGACATCGAGATCCTCAAGGGCGTCAATCTGACCGTGAAGTCAGGGGAGACGCATGCGGTGATGGGGCCCAACGGGTCCGGTAAGTCGACGCTGTCGTATGCCATCGCGGGTCACCCCAAGTACACCGTCACCTCGGGGTCGATCACCCTCGACGGCCAAGACGTCCTCGAGATGAGCGTGGATGAACGGGCGCGTGCCGGACTCTTCCTGGCCATGCAGTACCCCATCGAGGTGCCCGGCGTGTCGATGTCGAACTTCTTGCGCACTGCCGCCACTGCGGTGCGCGGCGAGGCGCCCAAGCTGCGCCACTGGGTCAAGGAGGTCAAGACCGCGATGAGCGAGCTCGACATCGACCCGGCGTTCAGCGAGCGCAGCGTCAATGAGGGCTTCTCGGGCGGCGAGAAGAAGCGCCACGAGATTTTGCAGCTCGGCCTGCTCAAGCCGAAGATCGCGATCCTCGACGAGACCGACTCCGGTCTGGACGTCGACGCGCTGCGCGTGGTCAGCGAGGGCGTCAACCGCTACGCCGAGGCCGAGCACGCAGGAGTGTTGCTGATCACCCACTACACCCGCATCCTGCGTTACATCCAGCCGCAGTTCGTCCACGTCTTCTACGACGGTCGGATCATCGAGTCCGGCGGTCCGGAGCTTGCCGACGAGCTCGAGGCCAACGGCTACGAGCGCTTCACCCAGGCGGTCGGAGCGTAACGTGACCGCCTCGGTACGGGCCTTGGACGCGGCTGAACTCGCCAAGATCCGGGCGGACTTCCCGATCCTGGGTCGGCGGATGCGCGGCGGGAACCAGCTGGCCTACTTGGATTCCGGTGCGACGTCGCAGAAGCCGGTGCAGGTGCTCGATGCCGAACGCGACTTCCTGACGACCTCCAATGGCTCGGTGCACCGTGGCGCGCATCAGCTGATGGAGGAGTCCACCGACGCCTATGAGCAAGGGCGACAGGACATTGCGGACTTCGTGCACGCCGATGTGGACGAGCTGGTATTCACGAAGAACGCCACCGAGTCGCTCAACCTGGTGTCGTACTGCCTCGGTGATGCCCGCTTCGAGCGGGCGGTCGGACCCGGTGACGTCATCGTCACCACCGAGCTGGAACACCACGCCAATCTGATCCCGTGGCAGGAACTGGCCCGCCGCACGGGAGCCACGCTGAAATGGTTCGGAGTGACCGATGACGGTCGCATCGACCTGGACTCGCTTCAGCTCGACGAGCGTGTGAAAGTGCTTGCCTTCAGCCATCACTCGAATGTCACGGGTGCCGTAGCGCCGGTGGCGGAGTTGGTCTCACGCGCCAAGGCAGTCGGCGCGTTGACCGTTCTGGACGCGTGCCAGTCGGTTCCCCATCAGCCCGTCGACTTCCACGCGCTCGACGTCGACTATGCCGCCTTCTCCGGTCACAAGATGTTGGGCCCCACCGGAATAGGGGTGCTCTACGGTCGACGCGCCCTACTGAACGCCATGCCGCCGTTCCTGACCGGTGGATCGATGATCGAGACCGTGACCATGGAGGCCACCACCTACGCGCCCGCGCCGCAGCGTTTCGAGGCCGGCACCCCGATGACCTCCCAGGTCGTCGGATTGGCCGCCGCCGCGCGCTACCTGACCGATATCGGGATGGACGCAGTCGAGGCGCACGAGGACGAACTGGTGGCCGCCGCGCTCGACGGACTGTCCGGCATCGACGGAGTCCGGATCATCGGCCCGAGCACGGGGGAGCACCGCGGGTCGCCCGTGAGCTTCGTCGTCGACGGGGTTCATGCGCACGACGTCGGGCAGGTGCTCGACGACGAGGGCGTCGCCGTTCGCGTGGGTCACCACTGCGCCTGGCCGCTGCATCGGCGCTTCGGCGTCGCGGCCACCGCCCGGGCGTCGTTCGCGGTGTACAACACGCTTGACGAGGTGGACCGTCTGGTGGCAGGCGTTCAACGGTCCATCGAGTTCTTCGGGCGGGCCTAGCCGTGCGAATGGAACAGATGTACCAGGAAGTGATCCTCGATCACTACAAACACCCGCACCACCGAGGCCTTCGGGAGCCGTTCGGCGCCGAGGTGCATCACGTCAACCCGACCTGTGGCGACGAGGTGACGCTGCGGGTCGCTCTGTCGGACGACGGCGAGACCGTCGCCGACATCTCCTACGACGGCCAGGGGTGCTCGATCAGTCAGGCGGCGACGTCGGTGCTCACCGATCAGGTGATCGGGCAGAGCGTGGGCGCCGCCCTGAAGACCGTCGCCGCGTTCACCGAGATGATCTCGTCGCGCGGAAACGTCGAAGGCGACGAGGACGTCATCGGTGACGGCATCGCCTTCGCCGGTGTCGCCAAGTATCCGGCGCGCGTAAAGTGCGCACTGCTGGGCTGGATGGCGTTCAAGGACGCCTTGGCCCAAGCCAGCAACGATGTGGAGGAACGACGATGACCGAGGTTCCGGAGGCCGAAGCAGTTTCCGAGGAAGTGCTGGCCGATCTCGAAGAGGCGATGCGCGACGTCGTCGACCCCGAACTCGGCATCAACGTGGTCGACCTCGGCTTGGTATACGGCTTGAACATCGAGAACGGCGACGCCGGCTCGAAGGTCGCGCTGATCGACATGACGCTGACCTCGGCGGCCTGCCCGTTGACCGACGTGATCGAGGATCAGTCGAGAACCGCGTTGGTCGGGTCCGGATTGGTCAACGAGATCAAGATCAACTGGGTGTGGAATCCGCCGTGGGGTCCGGACAAGATCACCGAGGATGGACGCGAGCAGCTCAGGGCGCTGGGCTTCACGGTCTGACGCCGTGCGCGAGGACCGCTACGTCACCACACGCCGCCAATTGCGCGGTATCGCCGAGAGTTTCATCGCCGGCCCGCAATACCGCTCGGCCGCCACCATCCGGCTGGCCGTGCGCCTGGACGGCTTCACCGGCGTCTCCATCCCGGTGGCGGTTCGTGGCACCGAGCTGGTCTGGGGTGAGGACGCCGCGGAGCTGACGGGAACGGTCGGTGAGCTCGCGAGGGCCACGGATCTCGACGTCGGTCCGCCAGAGGGTATCTACGATGTCGTCGATGCGCTCCCGTCGGATACCGTACTCGACATCGATCCCGCAGCCGCCGAACTGATCCACCGCAGTTTGTACGCGGGCGGATTCGCACTGAAGACGGCATTGCCCGAGCAGCATCCAGTGCTGTGGCCCGAGCACTTCGACGTGGCGGTCACCGAGAACGAGGTGAACTACGGCGTCTCGCCCGGTGACGACTTTCACCCACTGCCATACGCGTACGTCGGTCCGTGGACATCCCGCATCGGGGTGTTCTGGAACGCACCGTTCGGTGCGTTCATGGCACTCGAGCGGTCACACGGCGTGGACCAGCTCGCCGCCGACATCGGCGAGTTCTTCGAGCGCGGTCGCGCCGAGTCGTGATCCCCGCGTCGACCGTGGAATCGCTGCGCGACGAATCACGTTGCACCGCTTCATGACCATCGAAGGCGCGACAGAGTTGTTCCGACCGTTGACCGTGCGGTCGATGACCATTCCGAATCGGTTCGCCATGGCCCCGATGACACGGCAGGCCTCGCCAGGGGGAGTGCCGGGACCCGACGTCGCCGAGTACTACGCGCGTCGTGCGGCCGGCGGCGTGGGACTCGTCATCACCGAGGGCGTTCGGCTGCCCGATCCGGCCGCGGGGTTCCCCGAGTCGGTGCCCACGCTCGCCGGCGCTGAGGTGCTCGCAGGCTGGCGCAGGGTGACCGGCGCCGTGCACGCAGCGGGCGCCGTGATCGCCGCGCAACTGTGGCATCAGGGCGCCGAGCGCGGTGACGCCGATGGTGTCGCGCCGGTGAGCCCGTCGGGGGTCAACGGGCTGGGGCAGCCGGTGGGACGTGCTCTGGCGACCGATGAACTCGCCGACGTGGCCGCGCAATTCGCCCTGGCGGCGAGCAACGCGCGAGACGCAGGATTCGACGCGGTCGAGATTCACGGGGCCCACGGATATCTTCTCGACGAATTCCTTTGGGAGAAGACCAATCTGCGCACCGACCGATACGGCGGTTCGCTGGCAGGGCGGACGCGGTTCCCCGCCGAGGTGGTGGCTGCGGTGCGTGCCGCAGTCGGCGAGGACTTCCCGATCATCTACCGGTTCTCGCAGTGGAAGGGAACCGACTACGACGCCTCCATCGCGGCGGATCCCGCCGAGCTCCAGGAGCTACTGGCTCCGTTGGTGGACGCCGGCGTCGACGTCTTCCATCCGTCCGCGCGCAGGCACTACGTCGCGGCCTTCCCCGACGCCGATCCGGTCCTGAGTCTCGCCGGTTGGACGAAGAAGGTGACCGGAACCCCCGTGATCGCAGTGGGCTCGGTGGGTCTCGACACTGCGTTCCTCAGCAAGGGAACCCGCCCGGTGATCGCACCCGCGTCCGCGGACCCGGTGATCGCGCAGTTCGAGGCGGGTGAGTTCGACGTGATAGCCATCGGTCGGGCCCTCCTCGCCGATCCGACGTGGGTGAACAGGCTGCGCGACGACACGCTCGACGGGTTCAATGGCTACGACGCGCAGTCTGCGCTGAGCACGTTGCACTGACCGTTTTGCGTTGACCACATAGTGGGAACAACCAGGTAGAACCCGATGTTAGGAGATACGTGAGCACGCAAGACATCACCACCGAACAGTTCAACGACACCATCACCGACAACGAGATCGTGCTCGTTGACTTCTGGGCTGAGTGGTGCGGGCCGTGTAAGGCATTCGCGCCGACCTACTCCGCCTCGTCGGACAAGCACCCCGACGTCGTGCACGCCAAGGTGGACACCGAGGCAGAGCAGGGTCTGGCAGCCGCCGCCGAGATTCAGGCGATCCCGACGCTGATGGCCTTCAAGAAGGGCCACATGGTGTTTCGGCATTCTGGCATGTTGCCAGCGAAGGATCTCGAGGCCGTGATCGACCAGATCAAGGAACTCGACATCGACGCCGCGATCGCCGAGCAGGCCAAAGCCGAAGAGGTGTAGCGGACGCACGCGATAGCGTGCAGTTCGTGAGCGAGCAGAACGAACCCCTGGTCCTCGTCGACCACCCGCAACCGCACGTCGCGTTGGTGACACTCAACCGACCCCAGCGGATGAACTCGATGGCGTTCGACGTCATGGTTCCGCTGCAGAGGGCGCTCGACGAGATCACCACCGACAACGACGTGCGAGTCGTGGTGCTGACGGGTGCGGGCCGGGGATTCTCGTCCGGCGCCGACCACAAGTCGGCGGGTTCGGTTCCTCACGTCGAGGGCCTGACGCGGCCGACCTTCGCGTTGCGGTCCATGGAGGTACTCGACGACGTGATTCTCGCCATACGCAAGCTGCACCAGCCGGTGATCGCAGCCGTCAACGGAGCTGCCATCGGAGGCGGTCTGTGCCTGGCGCTGGCGTGTGACATCAGGGTCGCCGCTTCGGGTGCCTACTTCCGGGCGGCGGGCATCAACAATGGCCTGACCGCCAGTGAGCTCGGCCTGTCCTACCTGCTGCCCAAGGCAATTGGCACCTCCCGGGCATTCGAGGCGATGCTGACCGGGCGCGACATCGACGCCGATGAGGCCGAGCGCATCGGGCTGGTGTCGCGGGCCGTCCCCGACGACGCGCTCCTGGACACCTGCTACGAGATGGCGCAGCGCATCGCCGCGTTCTCGCGGCCGGGAATCGAGTTGACCAAGCGGACGCTCTGGAGTGGACTGGAGGCCGGTAGCCTGGAGGGTCACATGCAGGCTGAAGGCCTGGGACAACTCTACGTGCGCCTGCTCACCGCCAACTTCGAAGAAGCGGTTGCTGCACGCGCTGAGAAACGACCCGCCGTCTTCACCGACGACAAGTAGACGACAGAGGAGTACAGCGTGATCACCGCAACGGACCTAGAGGTCCGCGCTGGCGCGCGTACGCTGCTGGCCATCGAGGGTGCCGCTCTGCGCATCCAACCTGGTGACCGGATCGGCCTCGTCGGTCGCAATGGCGCAGGCAAGACCACCACGATGCGGATCCTCGCGGGCGAGGGCGAACCGTACGCGGGGTCGATCGACCGGACCGGTGAAATCGGCTATCTGCCACAGGATCCCAGGGAAGGCGATCTGGACATGCTGGCCCGCGACCGGGTCCTCTCGGCGCGCGGGCTCGACACGCTGCTCACCGACCTGGAGAAGCAGCAGACCATCATGGCCGAGGTCGCCGACGACGCCGCCCGTGACAAGGCGGTCAAACGCTACGGTCAGCTCGAGGAACGGTTCGCCGCCCTCGGCGGGTACGCCGCGGAGAGCGAGGCGGGTCGCATCTGCGCCAGCCTGGGCCTACCCGAACGCATCCTGACCCAGGCGTTGCGGACGTTGTCCGGTGGCCAGCGACGCCGTGTCGAATTGGCCCGCATCCTGTTCGCGGCCTCGGACACGGGTTCGGGTTCGGATACCACGCTGTTGCTCGACGAGCCCACCAACCACCTCGACGCCGACTCGATCGGATGGTTGCGCACCTTCCTGCAGAACCACACCGGCGGTCTGGTCGTCATCAGCCACAACGTGGATCTGCTCGCCGACGTCGTCAACCGGGTGTGGTTCCTCGATGCCGTCCGCGGGGAGGCCGACGTCTACAACATGGGCTGGCAGAAGTACCTCGACGCCCGCGCCACCGATGAGCAGCGCCGTCGCCGCGAACGCGCGAATGCCGAGAAGAAGGCCTCCGCGCTGCGCACCCAGGCCGCAAAGATGGGTGCCAAGGCCACCAAAGCCGTTGCAGCACAAAACATGTTGAAGCGTGCCGATCGGATGATGGCATCGTTGGACGAGGAACGCGTTGCCGACCGGGTCGCCAAGATCAGGTTTCCCACCCCTGCCGTGTGCGGCCGGACCCCACTGGTGGGCAAGGGCCTGACCAAGACGTACGGCTCGCTGGAGATCTTCACCGGTGTCGACCTGGCGATCGACAAGGGCTCCCGTGTCGTCATTCTCGGTCTCAACGGCGCGGGCAAGACCACCCTGCTGCGGATCCTGGCGGGAGCCGAGGCCGCCGACGCCGGTGTCATCGAGCCGGGACATGGACTCAAGCTGGGCTACTTCGCGCAGGAACACGACACCATCGACGGGCTGGCCTCGGTGTGGGAGAACATCCGGCACGCCGCTCCCGACACGGGCGATCAAGAACTTCGAAGCCTGCTCGGTGCCTTCATGTTCACCGGCCCGCAACTCGACCAGCCCGCGGGCACGCTGTCCGGCGGTGAGAAGACCCGTTTGGCTCTGGCCGGTCTGGTCGCCTCGACGGCAAACGTGCTGCTGCTCGACGAGCCCACCAACAATCTCGATCCCGCGTCGCGTGAACAGGTGCTCGACGCATTGCGCAGCTACCGCGGCGCGGTAGTGCTGGTGACGCACGATCCCGGGGCCGCTGAGGCGTTGGATCCGCAGCGAGTGGTGCTGCTGCCCGACGGTACCGAGGACTACTGGTCCGACGACTACCGTGACCTCATCGAACTGGCCTGATGCCACAACCTGATTGAAATTTTCCCCTCCCGGGTACCTGAAGACATCTGGGAAATGGGGAGATACTGATGAAGGAACTGGAGAAGTCCAGGGACGAGTTGTTGGACGAACTGCGGAGCGCCTACGAACAGGGTGCGAGCATTCGTGCATTGGTAGCAACGACGGGCAAGTCGTACGGGTCCGTGCACAGCCTGCTGAGGGAGTCCGGTACGACCATGCGCAGTCGCGGCGGACCCAACCACCGCCGCAGGCACTAGCTACTGCTGGCGGACGGATGCCTCGACCAGGTCGAGGACCGCACTGAGCCGGGCGGGGTCGTCGCCTGACGCAAGTCTGGCTACGAGTCCGTCGAGCACCAGGTCGAGATAGGTCTGAAGGACGTCGGCAGGCACGTCGTCGCGTAGCCTTCCGGCTCGCTTCTGGCGTCGTAACCGCTCCGTCGTGGCGTCGGACAGTTCTGCCGACCGTTCTGCCCACCCCTGGTGAAACACGGGGTCGTTGCGAAGCTTCCTGGCGATCTCCAGGCGAGTGGTCAGCCAATCGAACTGATCGGGCGCGGCGAGCAGGTCGCGCATGACCTGGATGAGGCCTTCGCGGGACGCCACGTCCGCCATGCGTTCGGCGTCCTCACGCGCCAGTTCGAAGAACAGCGTATCCTTGTCGCGGAAGTGATGAAAGATCGCGCCGCGCGACAGCCCGATGGTCTGTTCGAGCCGCCGCACGGTCGCGCTCTCATATCCGTACTGCGCAAAACATCGCCGGGCGCCGTCGAGAATCTGACGACGGCGCGCCGCCAGATGGTCGTCGGTCACCCGTGGCAACGGAGTGGCTTCCTGTCCTGGCCCTGAGTTCCCTAGGCCTTCAGCATGTTTCGCAGGACGTACTGCAGGATGCCGCCGTTGCGGTAGTAATCGGCCTCGCCGGGTGTGTCGATGCGAACCACCGCATCGAACTCGGTACGCGACCCATCTTCCTTGGTGGCGGTGACGTGCATCGTCTTTGGCGTCTTGCCCTCATTGAGGTCGGCGATGCCCGAGATGTCGAAGGTCTCGGTACCGTCCAGCTTCAGCGACGCGGCCGATTCCCCGGCCGGGAACTGCAGCGGAACGACGCCCATGCCGATCAGGTTGGACCGGTGGATGCGCTCGAAGGACTCGGTGATCACCGCGCGCACGCCGAGAAGGCTAGTGCCCTTGGCGGCCCAGTCCCGTGAGGATCCCGACCCGTACTCCTTGCCGCCGAGGACGACCAGCGGAATGCCCTGTGCCGCATAGTTCTGCGCCGCGTCGTAGATGAAGGCCTGCGGGCCACCCTCCTGGGTGAAGTCGCGCGTGTAGCCACCGGACACGTCGTCGAGCAGCTGGTTCTTGAGCCGGATGTTGGCGAAGGTACCGCGGATCATCACCTCGTGGTTGCCGCGCCGGGATCCGTAGGAGTTGTAGTCCAACTTGGCGACCCCGTTCTCTTCGAGGTACTGCGCCGCCGGGGTGCCCGCCTTGATGTTGCCTGCCGGGGAGATGTGATCGGTGGTGACCGAATCTCCCAGCAGTGCAAGCACTCTGGCCCCCGAGATATCGGTGACCGGCTCCGGCTCGGCCGGCATGCCGTCGAAGTACGGCGGCTTGCGCACGTACGTCGAGTTCGGGTCCCAATCGAAGGTCTTGCCCTCGGGGGTGGGCAGGTTCCGCCAGCGCTCGTCGCCCTTGAAGACGTCCGCGTAGCTGTCGGTGAACATCTTCCTGTCGATCGACGAGGCGATGACGTCGGAGATCTCCTTGGACGACGGCCAGATGTCCTTGAGAAAGACGTCGTTGCCGTCGGTGTCCTGGCCGAGCGGTTCGGTCTCGAAGTCGAAGTCCATCGTGCCGGCCAGTGCGTAGGCGATCACCAGCGGCGGGGACGCCAGGTAGTTCATCTTGACGTCGGGGGAGATGCGACCCTCGAAGTTGCGGTTGCCAGACAGCACCGCGGTGACCGTGAGGTCGTTGTCGTTGATGGCCTTCGAAATGGCCT
>NZ_JAEMTA010000037.1 GCF_016462545.1 Mycolicibacterium sp.
CCCCCGGGTCCGGCGACCCCGCCCAGCGAGGAGACCGCAGCTCCCCCCGGCGTGTTCCTGATACCGGGTCTACCCCCGATCACGCTTCCCGGGTTCGCTCCGCCCGAGCCCCCACCGGCGGCGGGGTGAGCACGGCGGGGATTAGCGCACCGCGGCCCGACCGCGAATGCGACCCAGCGCCACCAGCGCCAGCAGGGTGACCAGCAGCAGGACCGTGGTGCAGGCGGCGGCCTGAAACGCCTGACCCCGATCGGTGAGCGCGAAGATGGTGACCGGCAATGTCTTCCATGTCGCCGGGTAGACCATCACCGTCGCGCCGAGTTCACCCATCGACAGTGCGACCGCAAGGCCCGCGGCCGCCCCGAGGGCGGGCAGCAGTAGCGGCAGCGTCACCCGTAGGAGGACTCGAACCGGTCCGGCCCCAAGGGATTCCGCCGCCTGACGGTAGGCCGGGTCGAGTCGGTCCAACGCCGCGGACACGGCACTGAACGCGAAGGCGAGCACCAGTGCCGCGTGCGCGAGGATCACGATCCACCGCGTGCCGCCCAGGAGCAGGGGGCGGTCGTTGAACGCAATGAGCAGGCCCAGGCCGATCGCCACCGACGGCACGGCAATCGGCAGGTGGAACACGGCGTCGGTGACGCGGGCCAGCCAGGACGGCGCCTCCCGCGCGGCCAGCGCCGCCCACGTGCCGAGCACGAGGGCGAAAGCGCCTGCGATGAATGCCGTTTGGAGACTGACCGACAGGCTGGCGAGGTTCTCACCCGACAAGGCATCGGAGAAGTGCGCGAACCCGAGATCGGATGGCAGGGGTCCGCGCCACGAGCCGGCGAGTCCTGCGAGGAGCACGGTCGCCAGGGGGGCGACGAACACCGTCATCACGACGAGCGCGAAGATCCCGATGACGATGGCCCTACTTCGCGGAGTCCACAACAACATCGGCGTCTCCCCTTCCTCGCGCAGTCATGACGCGGGCGAAGACCACCCGGTAGGCGACGTACAGCAGGAGCGACAGCGCGATCTGCACGGTCGCGATGACCGCCGCCCCCGGCAGGTCGAAGCTCACGATTCCGCGGGTGTAGATCAGGACGGGCAGGGTCGTCACCCCCTTGGCCCCGGTGAACAACACGATGCCGAATTCGTTGAGCGTCAGCAGCAGAACCAAACTCCCACCGGCACCGAGGGCAGGCCACGCCTCCGGCATCACCACCGAACGCAAGATCCTCAGCGGTGACGCGCCGAGGCTGGCGGCCACGTCGAGCTGTGCCCTCGGCAGCATCGAGAACGAGGCCAGCAGCGGCCGAACGACGAACGGCGTGAAGAACGTGATCTCGGCCGCGATCACACCGACGGGCGTGTACAGGAAGTCGATCGTCGCTGCGCTTCCGCCGCCGAGGCCCGCGAGCACCGCGTTGACCGCGCCCGCCGTGCCGTACAGGAACGTGAACGCGAGCGTGATGAGGAACGACGGCAGCGCCAGCACGGTATCGATCAGTCGGCCCACGATCTGGGACCCCGGGAAGGGGACGAAGGCCAACACGATGGCCAGGAACGTGCCGAGGACCAGACACCCGAGTGTGGAGGCGGCCGCGATCGCCACGGTGCGCCACAGCGCGTCGAGGAACGCAGTGGAGGTGAGCACGTCCGACCAGGTGGATGCGCCACCGCCGTCGTCGGTCGGTGCCGTCGACTCGAGGCACACCCGGATGAGGGGGTAGACGACGATCAACAGCACGACGAGTAGCGGAGGCCATACCCAGATGCCCGCGAAGGACTTTCGCGGCGGATGTCCTTCGGGGGCTGCGGAGGTCGTCGACTCGAGGACGGCCGTCACGACGGGCTCTTGACCAACACGCCGACGGGTTCCGGAAACCTGATCCCGACCTCGCTGCCGACGTCGAACTGCGCGCTACCGGGCACGTCGACGTCGATCAACTGGTCGGACAGGCCACCGACGGACAGCACCAGGCGCGTCGTCGCACCCCGCCACACCGCGGCCTTGACGTTGCCGCGCAACGCATCCCGATCACCCAGTGAGACGATGCGCAACGCGTGCGGGCGGACGCACAGCAGAGCCCTGGAGCCGGGGGCCCAATCGACCCTTCCGACCGACGGCTGCGGCGCCTCGGCGCTCACCGTCTTGTTCGCGAACGTCACCAGTGCCGACGTGCCGATGACCCGCCCCACCGTGCAGGGGATGAGGTTGGCACCACCGAGGAAGGCGGCCGTGAAGCTGGTCGGCGGACGCTTCCAGAGCCTTTCGGCGGTGTCGACGTCCATGAGCCGCGCGTCGCTCATCACCACGATGCGGTCGGCCAGCGCGAGGGCCTCGCTCTGGTCGTGGGTGACGTACAGCATCGCGGTGTCGGGCAGCGCCTCCTTCAGCCGCTGCAACTCCGCGAGCATCGACTGGCGAAGCGCCGCGTCCAGAGCGGCCAGCGGCTCGTCGAGCAGCAGCACCCTCGGTCGGATGGCCAATGCCCTGGCGATGGCGATCCGCTGCTGCTGACCACCGGAAAGTTCACGGGGCAAACGCTTTCCGTAGGCCGACATGCCGACCATGTCCAGCGCTTCGGCGACCCTGGGTGCGACCTCGCCCCGAGGTACGCGCTGCGACTTCAGCCCGAAGGCGACGTTCTCGTCGACCCGCATGTGCGGGAACAGCGCGTAGGACTGCAGGACCACCCCGATGCCCCGCTTGGCGGGTGGCAGGTCGGTGACGTCGCGCCCGGCGAGCCGGACCGCCCCCGTCGTGGGGCGGACGAAGCCAGCGAGCGCATTCAGCGCGGTGGACTTGCCGGATCCACTGGGCCCGAGCAGTGCGACCGTCTCCCCCACCGCCACGCGCAGGTTGAAGTCGATGAGCGCGTTCGTCGACTTGCGGCCGCGGCCGTAGGACACCCCCACGCGATCGAATGTGATTGCTGGCGTATCGCTTTCGCCAGTCTTCGCGTCGTGTGGGGCCGCCGACGTCCTGGTGCGGCCCAACCGGGTTTGCGCCATCCTCAGCTACCGGTGGCCTTCTGGTACGCAGCGACGTCGGCGTCCAGACCGGCCAACACGGCGTTCCAGTCCGGCACCCACACGTCGACTCCCTTCAGCACGCTCGCGGGGGTGTTCGGCCCGGCCGACCCCTCGGACGACGCGACCAGCGACTCGAGCACCGGGATGCCGAGCGCATCGGGGGCGACGGTCTTCTGCACGTCCTCCGAGACGAGGTACGCCAGAAGCTTCTTGGCGTCCTCGGCATGCGGCGCGCCCTTGGTCACGCCCCCGACATAGGGCAGCGAGACCGTGGTCTTCTTGCCGTCGGCGGACGCCGGGATGAAGACGTTGAACTTCGAGCCGTCGTCCTTGATCGAGCCGAGGTTCATCTGTACGTCACCGTTGGCCACCAACAGCTCGCCATTGCTGACCTTGGGCTGCAACTTGCCGGTCGACGAGGACGGTCCGACGTTGTTCGCCTGAAGCTTGCCGAGGTAGTCCAGCGCGCCCGGCTTGCCCATCAGGTGCTGCAGCAGGACGAGCACGGCGGTCCCGTCGCCGGCCTGCCCCGGTGTCGAATACTGCAGCTTGCCCTTGTATTCCGGGGCCAGCAGGTCGTTCCACGTGGTGGGCTGCGGCGTGGCGTCGGGGTTGGCGATGAAGCTCAGTGCGTTGTTCACGATCGGCAGGTAGTTTCCGCCGGGGCCCACCTGCTCGGCGGCGATCCCCTTGGCGTCGACCCCGCTGGCCTGCAGCAGCCCCGACTGGTCTGCCTTTTGGATGAACGGGGGGAGCGTCACCAGCAGATCGGCCTGCGGGTTGGACTGCTCCTTCTCGACGCGCGACACCACTTCTCCCGAGCCGGCTTCGACGAGGTTGACGTTGATGCCCGTGCTCTTGGTGAAGGCGTCGAACTGCGGCTTGTACCAGGTGGCCAGGCCGTCGGCGCTGTAGACGGTGAGCGTCGCACCGCTGCCCGAACCGGACGAGCCGGTACCCCCGCAGGCGCTCATCGTGACGGCCAGAGCCGCGGCCGCGACGGCCGCCAGGGTCTTCCGGAGTGTCATTGTTCAGCCCTTCTCGGTGGTGAGGATCAGATCGGCGAAGTGGGAGACGGTCGGCACCACGTGGGTGGCGCCGGCGTCCCGTAGCTGCTGCTCATCGTGGGCACCGGTGAGAGTGCCTGCGGCGATGGCACATCCGGCCCGCAGTGCGCTGTCGACGTCATTGCTGGTGTCACCGAGGGCGGCGACGTTGCCGACGCCGTCGGCCTGCAGTCGCATCAGCGCCGTCAGGATCAGGTCCGGGTAGGGCCGGCCGCGCACTCCGTCGCCGGGGGCCAGCACCAGGTCGGCCAGCGACTGCCAGCCCAGCGCGGCCAGCAGCTTCTCCTGGGTGGTCCCACTGAATCCCGTAGTGAGGGCCACCTTTACGCCGTTCTCACGAAGGCGGGTGATGGCTTCTGCCGCGCCGTCGATGGGAGCGGCATGACCGTCGGCGATGGCTGCCTCGTAGGCGCTCTCGAACGCGGTGTTGGCGCGCTGCGCCCTGTCCTCCGTTCCGAACAGTGCCCGGAACACGACGATCTTGGACTGGCCCATCGTGTCGAGGACGTATTGTCGGGCGCGTTCGCGCTCGGGTCCGGTCTCGGCCAGACCGACGGCCGTCGCTGCCGCATCGAACGAACTGACCACCAGCCCGTCGTCGGCCACCGTGGTGCCCGCCATGTCGATGACGGCGAGTTGAATGTGGTTGTTGGTCATGACTTTCCCCTCAGAGTTCGATGAGTTCGGCGGTCTGTTCGGCGATGGCCGGGCCCAGCGTCATGCCGCGGCCGCCCGGACCCGTGATCACCCAGACGCCGTCGGTCGCCTGCGTGCGGGACACCAACCGGCCCTGGTCGACGCATTGGCTGTAGACGCCGGCCCACCGGCGCCGAACGGTGGGGAGTGGACGGCCGAGGAACTCCTCGACGAGCGCCGCCAGATAGTCGTAGGGGGCGTCGTCGACGTCGAAGGCGAAGGGCTCGTCGTATTCGTGGGTGTCGCCGATCGTGAGCCCGCCGTGCAACCGCTGCACGCACAGCAGCTGCATGCGGTTGCCGGCGGCGACGGGATCCTGAGGTTCGTTGGCACGCAATGCATCCAGTGCGCTGCCGGCGAAACCCGGGTAGTAACGGAAACTGTCACCGTCGGCGATCGCGGTGGTGAGCGGTTCGCCGAGCGGATCGGTCTGCATCATCTGCAGTCGGACGCGCCGCACCGGCAGGTCACCGGCGATCTCGCGGGTCAGGCCGCCGTGCGCCGCGCCGGGGCACACCAGCACCAGGTCGCCCTCGTAGCGCCGCCCGCGGTCGTCGGTGACGGTGGTGCCGTCGATCGACCGCGCCTCGGTGCCCGGCAGGAACCCGTAGCGCCCCGTGGCGGCGAGGTATGCGCGGATGGCGGGCATGGCCTGCCGAGATTCGACGGCGGCGTCGCGCGAACAGTGCAGGGCGGCAACGAACTTCCCGCGCAGCGCGGGATTGAGTGCGCTGGCCCGATCGGCGTCGAGCAACTCGAACCCACGAGCTTCGGCGTCGTTGCGCGCGACGACCTGTTCGGCGACCGCGACCTCGCGCGGCGTGCGCAACAGGGTCAGCGAGCCGGCGGGGCGGAATCCGACGTCGGGGATCCGTGCACCGATCCGTTCCCATAGTTCGCGGGAGCGCAGCGAGGCGGCGAGTTCGTGCTCGGCGCGGCCGGAGACCCAGACCAGGCCGAAGTTGCGGACGGTGGCCCCGCGGGCCTCGACTTCGCGCTCCAACTGCGTGACGCGATGGCCGCGTTCGACCGCCTCGAGTGCGTGTGCGGTGCCGAGGATTCCACCGCCGACGATCGTGACGTGCATGTTCTGTGACCTTTCAGACTCCGGGATACGGCCTGCAGTCGTCCCGATGATCTGTGTCGGAACAGCAGGTTAACAATTGGTATAGACCAATTGAGGGTATGCTGCAACCGATGAACGTGCTCGCTGAAACCGCTGCCCTTCTCGAGTCTCTGCGTGGGGTGTGGGACGAGGAGTCCGTCGACGAACTCGACCACGCCCTGCAGTCCGCCGCCCGCGCGCTCGACGATCGCGCCGACGACGAACTCGTCCTCGCCGCCGCCCTTCACGACCTGGCCCACAGCCCCACCTTCGATCCGGCGGAGGCGCGCCGACACGACGAGACGGCCCGACACTGGCTCGAGCCCCGGTTCGGCGAACGGGTGGGGTGGCTGGCCGGTCAGCACGTCGCCGCCAAGCGATACCTGATCGCCACCGAGCCGGGCTACTCCTCGACGCTGACCCCGACATCCGTTCTGTCGCTGCAGGCCCAGGGAGGTGCCTGCGTCGACGCGGCCCTGGTCGCGCACCCCTGGTGGCCTGACGCCGTGGCGCTTCGGCGCTACGACGACGCGGCCAAGGATCCCGATGCCCGCCGCAACGGTCGGGCTGCGACAATCGAGCACGTGCTGAGCATCGCGGAACGAGTTATCCGGCAACGGTTGTCGGGATGAGCAAGCCGTACGTCATCCGCACCGCACTCGAGGAGATACTGGACGGACTCGTAGAAGGCGATCCCTTTCCCCCGGAGCGGGAGCTGGCGGTGCGCTTCGGCGTCGCCCGCGAGACCCTCAGGCAGGCGGTGCACGAGCTGCTCGTCGAGGGGCGGATCGAACGTCGGGGTCGCGGTACGGTGGTATCGAAACCCAAACTGGTACAACCACTCTCGCTGCGTTCCTACACCGAGGGCGCGCTGCGGATGGGTCGCAAGCCCGGCCGCCTCCTGATCACCTGGGAGGACGTCGAGGCGACCGCCGAACTCGCCACGGCGCTCGACGTCGCGGCCGGGGAGCCGGTCATGCACCTCGAGCGCGTGCTGCTCGCCGACGGCCAACGCATCGGCCTGGAGAGCACCTACCTGCCCAGGCATCGCTTCGGGCAGTTCACCGAGACGTTCGATCCGACGACGTCGCTGTACGCGGCGATCCGCGCCACGGGAGTCCAGTTCGGCTCGGCCGTGGAGCGCGTGGAGACGGTGCTGGCCAGCCCGCGGGAGGCAGGATTGCTCGAGACGACGACCGCGATGCCGATGCTGCGTCTACACCGGCGGTCACTCGACACCACCGACCGACCGATCGAAGTGGTCCGCTCGCTGTACCGGGGTGACCGCGTGGCGTTCGAGGCGCTGCTCAACGACCGGGATTGACCTCCCGGTGACACGGACGTCAGTAGTGTCGATCGCGTGGCCGACTTTCATCCCGACCTGAAGCGCTCCGCTCGTCTGATCCCCCGCAGCATGATCACCCCGAACTCGCTCCCGGTGTTCCGGGTGGCATCGCGTGTGATGGACCGTCGCACGCCGCCGGACGTCGAGGTGCTGACACTCGCCGCGGGCATCCGGGTCCGCCTGCATCGCCCGCCGAATGCGGCGCAGACCGGGCCGGCCCTGCTGTGGATCCACGGTGGTGGTTACCTCATCGGCAGTGCGGCGCAGGACGACCTCATCTGCCGCCGGTTCGCCCGCGAACTGGGCGTCACCGTCGCGGCCGTCGACTACCGCCTGGCCCCCGAGCATCCGTATCCGATCCCGTTGGAGGATTGCTACGCCGCGCTGAGCTGGCTGGTCGGCCTACCGTCGGTCGACTCGACGCTGATCGCGATCGGCGGCGCGAGCGCGGGCGGCGGTCTGGCGGCCGCGTTGGCCCTGCTGGTGCGGGACAGGGGTGAGTTCGACGTTGCGGCGCAGCTGCTGGTGTACCCGATGCTCGACGACCGCACGTCCACCCGTGAGGATCTCGATGACCACCATCACCGGCTGTGGACGCAGAAGTCCAACGTCTACGGGTGGTCCAGCTATCTCGGGGACGCCGATCCGAACGTCGCGGTGCCCGCCCGAAACCCCGATCTGAGTGGGCTGCCGCCGGCCTGGATCGGCGTCGGCACCAACGACCTGTTCCACGACGAAGACCTGGCCTACGCCGAACGCCTGACCGCTGCCGGCGTGCCGTGTGAGGTCGAGGTCGTGCGCGGCGCGTTCCACGGCTTCGACGGCGTGGTTCCCAAGGCACCCGTGTCGCGGGCGTTCTTCGCCACGCAGGTGGATTGGTTGCGTCGCAACCTCGTCCAGCGGGAGTCGGCCGAGGCCTGAGACCCGCTACCCCGAGAAGAACGCGAGCAGATCGGCGTTGATCACGTCGGCGTGCGTGGTGGGCATGCCGTGCGGGTAGTCGTCGCGGTAGGTCTTGAGCGTGCCGTTCTGCAGTAGTTCGGCGGACTTCGGGCCCGCGGCCACATACGGAACGATCTGGTCGTCGACGCTGTGCATCACCAGCGTCGGCACCGTGATCTTCTTCAGGTCCTCGGTGAAGTCCGTCTGAGAGAACGCGACGATGCCGTCGTAGTGCGATAGGGCATCGCCCATCATGCCTTGGCGCCACCAGTTTTCGATGATGGCCTCCGACGGCTCGACGCCGGGCTTGTCGAAGTTGTAGAACGGGCCCGACGGCAGCGCGCGGTAGAACTCCGACCTGTTGGCCGCGAGTTGGGCCTGCAAATCGTCGAACACGCTCTTGGGTAGGCCTTCCGGGTTGGCGTCGGTCTGCACCATCAGGGGCGGCACCGCGCTGATGATGGCCGCCTTGGACGCCCGACTCTCGCCGTGACGGGCGAGGAAGCGGACGACCTCGCCGCCCCCGGTGGAGTGCCCGACGTGGATCGCGTCGTGCAGATCGAGGTGCTCGACGAGGGCGTGCAGATCGTCGGCGTAGTGGTCGAGGTCGTGGCCGTCGGGGGTCTGGGTCGACCGGCCGTGTCCGCGTCGATCGTGGGCGATCACGCGGTAACCCTGGGCCAGGAAGAACAGCATCTGGTTGTCCCAGTCGTCGCTGGACAGCGGCCAGCCGTGGCTGAAGACGATGGGTTGTCCAGTGCCCCAATCCTTGTAGAAGATCTCGGTGCCGTCGGAGGTGGTGATGAATGCCATGGCAATGCCTCTCAGTTGGGGGGTCAGTCGACGGGGTTGACGCGTCCGACGACCAACGGGTCGGCGGGGGTGAAGGGGAACGCGGGCAGATCCTCGATGTGGGTGTTGAACGTGGCGGCGAGGACCTCGCGGGAGTACGCGCTCGCCGACGCGCGGTAGCCGATGTCGGCGGGCGTGGGCTGATCGAAGAAGATCAGGAAGTGCCAAGCCCCGGTGCCGATGTTCTCGATGTGGTGCGGGTACGCCCGCGGGATGAAGTACATGTCTCCGGTGGTCATCGTCCAGGTATCAAGCGTCCCATCGGGATTCATGACCGTCATGCGAGCATCCCCGTGCTGGACGTAGCCCATCTCGGCGGTGACCGGATGCCAGTGCGGTTCCCGCATTCCGTTGTCGTTGACGCGCAGCGAATACATCGAGATGTTCTTCAGCGCCGGCCAGAACTGGTCCCTGGCGAAGCGGGCATTGCCCGAGACGTAGTTCAGGCCTGGGGACTGGGCCTCGACGTCGAACTTGTGGGGATCTTTGAAGTACGCGTGCGTCGGAATCTCGGGATCGCCCACCCGCGCAGCGAGTTTGCGGTCGACCGTGCTGCGCCGGATCTTCGCGAAATCCGCGGCCGGCAGGTCGTAGGTGTTGCCCAGCACGGCGTCGGAGAAGGCGCCGAAGGTGGCGCCCAGCCCGAAGTCCTCTGGCCGCTCATTCCGGAAGGCGATGATGAACTCGGCGACGTCGGTACCGATGTTCTCGATGTGGTGCAGCGAGCCGGAGGCGGCGTGGAACATCTGTCCCGCCGTGACGATGAAGGTCGAGAACGTGCTGCCGTCATCGAGGATGGAGACCAGTGCGGTGCCGGACACGCAGTAGGTGAGTTCGTCGGCGTTGGCATGCCAGTGCGGAGTGCGCATGGCGCCGGGGTTGAGCACCACCCGCTTGATCGACAGGCCCTTGAGGATCGGCAGGTTGTCGGCGGTGACCCGCCGCATCGAACCCAGCTCCGACTCTTCGACGATCTCGCCGTCGAGCAGGGACAGGGTGTGGTTGCTACGGGTGATGGACGTGGTCATTGCTGCTCCTCCTCGACGGGTCCGGTGTCGCCCAAGTCGGGCATGAAGGAAACTCTCGTCCGCCCGCGCCACCGTGTCGCCAATGCTGGCATCCATCTGCGCTACCGGCTAGCCCCCATCACCCACGCTCGTAGACGACGCGGCCGTCGACGATCGTGGCGACGACGAGCCCCGCGTCGAGTTCGCGAAGGACGTCGTCCGCGGTCCCGGCCAGCACGCATAGGTCGCCAGGCTCGCCGGGGCGGACCGAGCGCGGCGACGCAGGATGCTCGGGCGCGCCGAGGAAGCACGTCAGCGCGGTGGCGGCGGAGATCCGCTCCCGGGCGCCGACGACGCTTCCCGACGCCGTCGTCCGACGGACTGCGGCACGCATCGCGGCCCACGGGTCGGGGTCGCCGAACGGGAAGTCCGTCGACATCGCGAGCGGGACACCCGCCTCGAGCAGCGAAGCCACCCGCCACAGCTGCGGATGCTCGTCGCGCGGCACGTCGGTGAGGTATTGATCACCCCGCTCCGCGACGAAGTTCGGCTGCGTGACCACGACGACTCCGAGTTCGGCGAGATCGTCGAGGCAGTCGGCGGGCACGACCGCGGCGTGCTCGATGCGGTCTCCCGGCCGGGATCCGGCCGCGTGCAGCGCGGCGATGGTGACGACGAGTTGCGCGGCAGTGACGCAGTGCAGGGCGACGATGGCACCCGCACCGTGACGCGCGTCGATCCACGCGGTCAGCTCGTCGACGTCGAGATCGTCGTCGTGCAGGATGCGCTTGCCCGGCGCCAGGCAGTGCACCCGCTGTAGGAGTTCGCCCCGGCGATGCGACTCGGCGAAGCGGACGACGTCGAGCATCCCGAGATCTGGTGTGGCATCGGTCATTCCGGTGACGCCATACGCTGCGATGCGACGACTGACATCGGTGAGGCCGGTCTCGCGCCGCGCCAGGGCGCCGGACCAACTCGCGTCTGCACTGCGGAGTCGGCCGTCCGGATGATCGGGTAGCCCGATGCGGGCCAGGCCTGCGGAGTTCAGCGTCCACAGCACTCCGCTGCGGTGCTGCACGCGTACCGGCACCGGCGGTGACACCGCGTCGAGCCCCGCTCGATCCAACTCCCCCGCGACCGCCTCGTGGTAGCCGATGGCACGGATCCAGCCGTCGTCACCAACGCGCGCGGTGCCGAGAGCTTCCCGAAGTCCGTTGCTGCCGCTCACGTCCCGCGGTCCGACGCTCACCGAGATCGTTGCCGCCGCCGCGGAGTGGACGTGGACGTGGTGGTCATGAAGTCCGGGGATCACGGTGCACCCGGATGCGTCGAACACCGACTCTCCACGCGCCGGCACGAGGCTCGGCGCGACCTCCACGACGTAGTGGGAGACCCTGACGTCGACGAGGGTGCCGTCGAGCAGGCGAGCGCGCTGGATCAGCACGGGGTGTTTCTCCGTTCGGCGATGAGCTGCTCGACGCGGTGGTTGTCGGCACCGAGGTCCGCGGCCCTGGGTTGCGGGCCCGGCGCCCTCGGAGTCAGTGCGGGACAGTCGCCTTCGGCCCGGCTCTCGGGCAGGGACGCGTAGGTGGCCGCGACGGCGGCCATCGCCACGTCGACGAGTTCGCCACCTCCGCGCGCCAGTGACTCCGCCACCCCGAGCGCCGCGTGCAGTCCGGTGAGCGGATCGGCGATCGCGTCGCCACAGAAGACCGGGCCGCCGGCACTGCGGCCGACCAGACCGCCCGATACGGCGGCATCGTCACCGAATGCCGTCCGATCGGCGCGCTCACCGTCGCCGCCGTAACCGGTGATCCGTACCCAGACCCGCCCGTCTCGGGCTGCCACGCCGTCGGGGCCGAGGCCGCGGCGCCGCAGGGCCGCGGGCCGTGACGACTCGATGACGACGTCCGCCGCCTCGAGCAGGTCACGAAGTCGAGCTGCGGAGTCGAAATCAGCTGTATAACAGAGCTTTCCGCCATTCATCCAGTCGAAGAAGGCCGGCGATCCGGTCCGGGTACCGTCCGGCCTCGCCGCCGCCTCGACCTTGACGACGGTGGCACCTGCGCGCCGGAGCAGGTGCCCACACAGGGGTCCCGCCCACATCGACGACATGTCGACGACCAGCAGACCGGACGGTCCCCGTGCCGCAGCAGCACTGCCGATGCGTCGTACTGCCGGCGGCGCGGCGGCGGTCTCCCCCAGCACGGCAGCGGGCAGGTCCAGCAGCCTCGCCCGCACCACCACGTCGGCGGCAACGAGGGGAGCCGCCCACGACTGCACGACTGGCCACGGATCATCCTGTCGCTCAGATGATTCCACCAATGCCGGGACCGCGTCCACGTCGTCGGGCCGCGACAGGGTCAGCGCGCACCAGGCGTCACGCGCGGCGATGAGTCGGGTTGCCCCGCCCGCCGAGATCCGGCCGCGGCGCGACAGTCCCAGCAGGGCAGCGCGGCCGGCCAGCAGTTCGGCGGCATTCACGGTGATGCCGAGGCGCCGCTCCAGATCCGCGGCAGCCGACCGCACGGCGGCGAGAACCGGGGCGCGCGAGAAGTCCGGGGCACCCGAGGGAAGACCGG
The DNA here is from genome assembly GCF_016462545.1 of Mycolicibacterium sp. Classification (GTDB taxonomy): domain Bacteria; phylum Actinomycetota; class Actinomycetes; order Mycobacteriales; family Mycobacteriaceae; genus Mycobacterium. Next base: position 12,621 of record NZ_JAEMTA010000037.1, read on the forward strand.
TCAGGTGAGCCAGTCCACTGGCTCCCCAGTCTCGCTGCGCTGAGTCCACGGCGCCCATTGTCGCGCACCTAGAAGAGCAGGGCGCTGAATCTCCAGTCCAGGACCTGGCGGTCGGGCTCACCGACGGCGTGGACCACCGACCGCAGCGTCAGGACACCGCCACGTCCATCCGGCAGCGGGTTCGCCTCCTCGACGAAGACATCGCTGTAGAGCGTGTCGCCCTCGTGTACCGGACCCGTGTGGTCACAGGACTGCCAGCCCAGAACGGTGACCAGATTCGGTAGCGCTCGGGTGGCCTGCGCCAGGGCCAGACCGATGGTGTGCCCGCCGTACACCAGTCGCTGCCCGCCGACCCGGAAGTCGTGATGCGTGGCCGCGACGTTGAGCGTCAGCCGCGCGAGTTCCGTTGCGCCAGTGACCACGTCGGCCGTGCTGCGCACCACGGCCCCGGCGAGCGCCGGGTCGAAGTGCGGACCGGGCACCCGGGCCCGGAATGCGTCGGCGTCCCACTCGACGGTGGGATCGGGCGAGCCGGGCTGGTCCGCGCCGATCACCGAGAGGTCGTCACGGTGGCCGGTCTCGCCCGCGCCCTCGCGCAGCGGAAGCATCGCGCAGCGGTGGAAGTCGAGCACCAGCCGGTCGGCCTGATCGATGGTCGTCATCCGCAAGGCGGCGAGTCCCGTCGCGGCACGCCCGGGCTTCGTCGAATTCTGCTTGAGACCAACGACTTCGGTGCGGGTATACAGCGTGTCGCCGAGCAGGGGCAGACGGTGGAACCGCAGCCCGCGGTAGAAGAGATTGGCCTTGACCCGCTGCGTCGCCAGCGTGCTCTGACCGATCGCGACGTCGCACACGAAGGCGGGGTGGGCCAGGGCCGCCGTCGCTCCGGTGACGGCGTGGGTCAGGGTCTCGTCCAGCGGTAGTCGCATCCGGTCACCGAGGATGGACTGATGGACGGCCGCGGCGCCCGGGGTCAACGTCATCGCAGGCGCCCAGTCGAAGACCTGGCCGACGTGGAGATCGTCGAAGTGGGGTCCCCCGTCGGTAGCACCGGGGATATGGCCGGACAAAGTCACAAGATCACATGCTGGCAGGCAGTTGATCTGCGTGTCAATATGGCCGTACATTTGACCGCATGGATTTGAACGCCCTGAACGACGAAGAGGCCATGCTGGTCGAGACCGTACGCGCGTTCGTCGATCGCGACGTCAAACCGGCGGTGCGCGACGTCGAACACGCAAACGAGTACCCCGAGGCGTGGATCGAGCAGATGAAGCGCATCGGCATCTTCGGACTCGCGGTGCCCGAGGAATTCGGCGGCACGCCGGTGTCCACGCGGTGCTACGTGCTGGTCACCCAGGAACTCGCACGCGGCTGGATGAGCCTGGCCGGCGCCATGGGTGGCCACACCGTCGTCGCCAAGCTCTTGGACCTCTTTGGCACCGACGAACAAAAGCAGCGCTATCTGCCCGAGATGGCCAGCGGCGAGATGCGCGCCACCATGGCGCTCACCGAGCCGGGCGGCGGATCGGATCTGCAGGCCATGACGACGGTGGCTCGCCCCGATGGTGACGACCTGGTGATCAACGGCGCCAAGACCTGGATCTCCAACGCACGGCGCTCCGGGGTGATCGCGCTGCTGTGCAAGACCGATCCCGACGCGACGCCGAAGCACCGGGGCATCTCGATCGTTCTCGTCGAGCACGGCGACGGCCTCACCGTCTCGCGAGATCTCCCGAAGCTGGGCTACAAGGGCGTCGAATCATGCGAGCTCTCCTTCGCCGACTACCGAGTGCCCGCGGCGGCCATCCTCGGGGGAGCGCCCGGCAAGGGCTTCGGTCAGATGATGAAGGGCCTCGAGACCGGCCGCATCCAGGTGGCCTCGCGTGCCCTCGGCGTCGCGACCGCCGCGCTCGAGGACGCACTCGCCTACGCCCAGGAACGGGAGAGCTTCGGCCAGCCCATCTGGAAGCACCAGGCCATCGGTCACTACCTCGCCGACATGGCGACCAAGCTGACCGCCGCCCGGCAACTGACGCTGCACGCGGCCGAGCGCTACGACAGCGGCGAGCGCGCCGACATGGAGGCCGGAATGGCCAAGCTGTTCGCCTCCGAGGCCGCCATGGAGATCGCGCTCAACGCGGTGCGGATCCACGGCGGCTACGGCTACTCCACGGAGTACGACGTCGAGCGCTACTTCCGCGATGCGCCCCTGATGATCGTCGGCGAGGGCACCAACGAGATCCAGCGCAACGTCATCGCGGGCCAGCTGGTGGCCCGCGGCGGGATCTGACCATGCGCCCCGCACCGGCGTATCAGGCTCTGCGCCAAAGCATCCGGGACGACATCGCCGCCGGGGCGTACCGCGACGGCGCTCGCCTGCCGACCGAATCGGAGCTCGTCGCGCAGCACGGACTGTCGCGGCAGACCGTACGTCGGGCGTTCCAGGACCTGGTGGCAGAGGGCGTGGTGTACCGGGTGCCCGGCCGCGGCACGTACGCCCGCGACGACGGTAACCGGTATCTGCGACAGCTCGGGTCGATCGAAGATCTCATGAGCCTGTCCGACGACACGACCATGGAGGTCCTCGTCGGATTGCACCGCCGGGTCGACGTCGACGCGGCGAGCAGGATGCGACTCGACGACGACGTCGTCTACACCGTGATCTTTCGGCGACTCCACGGATCCGACCCTGGGGTGCCCTTCGTCCTCACCCGCGTCCACCTACCCGAGGCCGTCGCCAGGCCCATGCTCGGACGGCCCGAACTGGCGGATGGCGCCGTCAGCACGAACACCGTCATCGGCCTGACCGAGCCGCACCTGGGTGAACCGATATCCGAAGCGGCGCAGTCGATCACGGTCTCGGCGGCCGATGACGAGGTCGCCGCGGCGGTCGACTGCGATCGGGGCCATCCGATGCTGCGGGTCGACCGCTTGTACTCCGATGCGACGGGGACCCCCGTCGAGTTGGCCGTCAGCCACTTCCTCCCCGAGCAGTACACCTACCGGGTGACCCTGCGCCGCTCCAGTTAGCCCGAGACGGCGTCGACGAGACCCCAGTCGAGGGCGGTCGCGGCGTCGATGGTCGCCCCGGACAACACCAGATACGCAGTTCGCCAACGGCCGATCCGCCGCGTGATGCTGACCGTTCCACCCGCACCGGGGATCAATCCCAGGGCCAATTCGGGAAGCCCGAGAGTGGCATCGGAATGACACGTGACCCGGCGGCAGAACGCCGCCATCTCCAGACCGCTACCGAGCACCTGACCGTGCACCTCCGCGCGGCACCCGTCGCCGAAACGGGTCGCCAGTGCGTCCAGCATCAGCGCCGGGCTGTGCCGGGTGCGGGCGAGGTGCGCACTCGCGGGATCGGCGAAGGTACCGAACTCGGCGAGATCGCCCCCACTGCAGAATGACGGCCCGTTCCCGCCGAGGACCACGCCAAGCACGGACGGGTCGAGGAACGCGACCTCGAGCGCCTCGAGGAGCGCCCCGCGCGCATCCGTGGAGAACGCGTTGTGGCGCTGCGGCCGGTTGAAGCGAACGCGCAGGACGTCCCGAATGCGCTCGACCACCACCGGATCTGGCAGCAGCGGCATCGTCGCGGGTCCGCGCTCGGCCAGCCAGCGGGCGAACTCGGCACCGGACTGAAGTGTCGAGTACGCCAACGACTCGGTGACGATGCCGGGCAGCGTCGGCCCGTCTGGGTTCAGGGCGCGCAGCACGTCGTCGCATACCGCCGCCGCCTGTGGCCACCGCGCCACCCGCTCGGCGAGGTCCTCGAGGGCAGCGGGCACCGAGTCCACCGACACCGTGCGGCGGTCGGCACACGGGCCTTCGACGAGGGTGCAGGTCGCCTCCCGCAGCCACTGCTCGGCGTTCGGCGCGTTCACGTCGCCGTAGGCGACCACGACGCCCAGGGGACTCGAGGCAGGCGGGGCGGCGAGGTCGACGGTGTACACGGCGTTAGCCGACAGGAGCCGAATACTTTTCGATCAGACTCTGCTTGTACAGCTTGCCCGTATCCGTACGCGGCAATTGCGCCTCGAACGAGATCGATCGCGGACACTTGTAGTGCGACAGCCGATCCCGCAGCCAGCCCAACAACTCGTCGGCAAATGCGTCGGTCGCGTCGGCCTGGTTCACGGTCTGCACGACGCCCTTGACGCGCTGGCCCATCTCGTCGTCGGGGATGCCGAACACCGCGGCATCCATCACCAACGGGTGAGTCACCAACATGTTCTCCGCCTCTTGCGGATAGATGTTCACGCCGCCGGAGATGATCATGTGGTGCCTGCGGTCGGTCAGGTAGAGGTAACCGTCCTCGTCGAGGTATCCGATGTCCCCCACGGTCTTCCACCCGCGCGAGTCACGCGAGGACGCCGTCTTGCCAGGGTCGTTGAGATACTCGAAGTCGAAGCCGCCCTCGAAGTAGATCTCCCCCGCCTGCCCGGCGGGTAGCTCGTTGCCGTCCTCGTCGAGAATGTGCAGGACGCCCGTCATCGGCTTGCCGACCGACCCCGGATGGGTCAGCCAGTCCTCGGCCGTGATCAGCGTGGAACCGATGGCCTCCGAGGACGCGTAGTACTCGTCGACGATCGGCCCCCACCAGTCGATCATCTGCTTCTTGATCTCGACCGGGCACGGCGCCGCCGCGTGCATGACGCGCTGCAGGCTGCTCACGTCATACGAATCACGCACGGCCTGAGGCAGTTTCAGCATGCGGGTGAACATCACCGGGACGAACTGGCCGTGGGTGATCCCGTAGCGCTGGATCGCCTCCAACGTCCCCTCGGGGTCGAACTTCTCCAGGATCACGGTGGTGATGCCGCCCGCCTGCGTCTGCATCGACCACACCGACGGCGCGGTGTGATAGAGCGGCGCCGGGCTCAGGTAGACGGAGTCCGGGTTCATCCAGAACCCGACGAGGGCGGCCATCAGTCCGGGGACCTCGGCGGGTGGCAGGTGCGGCAGTTCGCGCTTGATGCCCTTGGGCCGTCCCGTGGTTCCCGAGGAGTACTGCAGCAGGTCGCCCTCGATCTCGTCGGCGATCGGCGTGCCGGGCAACCCGGCCACGCACTCCGGGTACCGCTGCCAGCCGTCCAACTCGCCGTCGACGATGAGGCGGATGGCGGGCAGGCCGTGGGGCAGCTCGGCACTGAGACCGGCCAGGGTGTCGCGTAGCCCTCCGGAGCCAACGATGGCCTTGGCTTGGGAGTTGTCGACGATGTAGGCGACCTCGGCCGGCGTGAGATGGGTGTTGATCGGGACGTAGTACAGCCCGGCGCGACGCGCCCCCCACATCACCGCGTGCATGTGCTCGCCGTTCTCCATGAGGATGGCGACCGCGTCGCCCTCGACCAGTCCGGAGTTCCGGAACAGGTGCGCCAGCTGATTCGCCCGCGACTCAAGCTCGCCGAACGTCACCACCGTGCCGGACGGATGCATGATGATGGCCGGCTTGTCGGGGGTCGCTACGGCGGTGTCGCGAATCTGCATGCGCAAACTGTACGACGAGCCGACTTGACAGGTGTCAAGAGGGCCACTGGGCCAGCCTCGCAAATCTTGTCGCGTCCCTGTCCGTGCAAAACTCGCGAACTCGCTACATTCTGCCAACGTCGATTGATATTCGTGTTTATGCAGTTCAAGCAGCATCTTTTGCCTAGGTAATGACATTGCTATTGACAATATGGCTATCTTTTGATTTGCTGTGAACTCAACTCACTCAATGGATGGAACGTGCCCGTGGCGGACTACGACTACGTCGTCCTCGGCGCCGGCTCCTCCGGGTGCGTGATGGCGAACCGGCTGTCCGAGCATCCCGCCAACCGCGTGCTGCTGGTCGAGGCCGGTGGCCCTGCGCGCAGCCCGTTCTTGCACATCCCGCGTTTCGGTAGCCGCAACGATCCCCGCTACACCTGGTTCCACGAGACGTTGCCCTTCGGACCCGAGGGCACCACCGAGATCTGGCCACGGGGCAAGGTGCTCGGCGGGTCCAGCTCGATCAACGGGACTGTGTACAACCGCGGTAGCCGAGAGGATTACGACGACCTCGAACGGCTCGGTAACCGCGGCTGGGGATGGGACGACATCCTGACCTCCTTCCGCGAGATCGAGGACCACCAGCTCGGCGCCTCCAATTCCCGTGGCGCACACGGACTCCTCAAGGTAACGGTGCCGTCGGATCCGAACGAACTAGCCCTCGACATGATCACGGCGAGTACGCAACTCGGCATGCGCAGGGTCGAAGACGTCAACGCGACCGGCGAGGCGCGCGTCGGACGACCCCCGGCCACGATTCATCGGGGGCGCCGCATGAGTGCCTCGACGGCGTTTCTGCGTCCAGTGCGCGGCCGCGGCAACCTGACCGTGACCACGAAGTCGCTCGTCGAACGACTGGTCATCGAGAGCGGGCGTGCCGTGGGCGCGGTGATCCGGACCGGCCAGTCCTCAGAGGTCGTCAGAGCCCGCCGCGAGGTAATCGTCTGTCTCGGTGCGCTCGGCTCGCCAAAGCTGTTGCAACTGTCTGGAATCGGCCCGCCGGACGTCCTGTCCGCAGCGGGTGTGTCCCTGTATCTCGCGCGCGAGAACGTCGGCCGTCGCATGCGGGATCACCGCACCCTCATCAATGCCTACCGACTCAACGGGAAACTCGGCTACAACCAGAAGCTCTCCACGCCGTTGGCCAGGCTGCAAACGGGGGCCCACTATGCGGCCACCCGCCGGGGCCCACTGGCCAAGTCGTTCGCCGACGTGCTCGCGCTCTTCAAGACCGATCCGGCGCTGTCGCGGGTAGATGGGCAGATGCTGATGTCGCTGCTGTCCCTGACCGCCACCAACGGCGATGCTCAGGCGGACGTCGAGAAGCACGCGGGTATCACCTGCATGGGCGAGATCCTGCGGCCGACCTCAGAGGGCAGCCTATGGGTGACCTCACCAGATCCCCAGGCGCCGTTGATGATCGATCCCAACTACCTGGCCACCGACTACGACCGCCGAGTCGCAGTGGGGGTGCTGCGCACCATGCGCGCGATCGTCGAACAATCCCCCATCGCCCGCCACATCGAGGGTGAGACGACACCGGGGCCGGGTGCGCAGACCGACGATGAGCTGATCGACGCCGCACTGGTCTCGGGGGCGACGGGACATCACGCCATCGGTACATGCGGCATGGGCCCGGACGTGGACGACGTCGTCGACGACGAACTCCGCGTGCGCGGCATCGACGGCCTACGCATCGCCGATCTGTCGATCATGCCGATCATGTTGTCCGGCAACACCAATGGCCCTGCCATGGCAATGGCATGGCGCGCGGCAGACATCATTCTCAACGGGAGCGACCAGCGCAGCCGCTCGGGTGCGACGCAACCATCGGGCGACGTCACTCTCGAGTCACCGAACCAGGCGCTGCGGACGGCCCCCCGCTCCGCCGTCGCCTAGCCGAGGCGAGTCAACCGCCCTGACGGTCAGTCGGACTCGGCGAGCCGAGTCTTCAGGGCGTCGAACTCGTCCTTGATGCCGGTGGGCAGCTTCTCGCCCACGAATGAGAACCACTCCTCGATGAGCGGCAGCTCGTTGCGCCACTCGTCGACGTTGACCGCGAGCGCCTCGTCGACGTCGGCAGCGTCCACGTCCAGGCCGTCGAGGTCCAGGTCGGCGGCCGTCGGAACGATGCCGATCGGCGTCGACTTGCCCTCGGCCTGGTGCTCGATGCGCTCGATGGCCCACTTCAGCACGCGGCTGTTCTCGCCGAAGCCGGGCCACAGGAAGCGGCCGTTGTCCCCGCGCCGGAACCAGTTCACGAAGAACACCGCGGGCATCTTCGACTCGTCGGCGTTCTTGCCGACGTCGATCCAGTGCTGCATGTAGTCGCCGACGTTGTAGCCGATGAACGGCAGCATGGCCATCGGGTCGCGACGCACCGTGCCAACCTTGCCCTCGGCGGCCGCCGTCTGCTCGGAGCCCAGCGTGGCGCCGATGAAGACGCCGTGCTGCCAATCGCGGGCCTGCGTGATGAGCGGAACGGTCGTCTTGCGACGCCCGCCGAACAGGATCGCCGAGATCGGCACGCCCTGCGGGTCGTCCCACTCGGGGGCCAATGTCGGGCACTGCGAGATCGGGGTGCAGTAGCGCGAATTCGGGTGCGCTGCCTTGGTTTCCGTCTCGCGCAGGATCCAGTCGTTGCCCTTCCAATCGATCAAGTGGTCGGGCTCGCCCTCCAGGCCTTCCCACCAGACGTCGCCGTCGTCGGTCTTGGCGACGTTGGTGAACACGGTGTTGCCCGCGGCGATCGTCTTCATCGCGTTCGGGTTGGAGTCCCAGTTGGTGCCCGGCGCGACGCCGAAGAAGCCGAACTCGGGGTTGACGGCGTAGAGCCTGCCGTCCTTGCCGAATCGCATCCAGGCGATGTCGTCGCCGACGGTCTCGGCGCGCCAGCCGGGGATGGTGGGCTGCAGCATCGCGAGGTTGGTCTTGCCGCACGCCGACGGGAACGCCGCCGCGATGAAGTAGGCCTTGTTCTCCGGCGAGATCAGCTTGAGGATCAGCATGTGCTCGGCGAGCCAGCCCTCGTCGTGCGCCATCGCCGACGCGATGCGCAGCGAGTAGCACTTCTTCCCCAGCAGCGCGTTGCCGCCGTATCCCGAACCGTAGCTCCAGATCTCACGGGTCTCCGGGAAGTGGGTGATGTACTTCGTGTCGTTGCAGGGCCACGGCACGTCGGCCTGGCCTGGCTGCAGCGGTGCGCCGATCGAGTGCAGGGCCTTGACGAAGAACCCGTCGTCACCGATCTTGTCGAGCGCCGCCTTGCCCATCCGGGTCATGGTGCGCATCGAGACCACGACGTACTCCGAGTCGGTGATTTCGACGCCGAGCTTGGGGTCCTCGGCGTCCAACGGTCCCATGCAGAAGGGGACCACCCACAGGGTGCGGCCACGCATCGAACCGCGGTAGAGACCCGTCATCAGCTCCCGCATCTCCGCGGGATCCATCCAGTTGTTCGTCGGGCCCGCGTCGATCTCCCGCTCGGAGCAGATGTAGGTCCGCGATTCCACGCGCGCCACGTCCGAGGGGTCCGACAGCGCGAGGTAGGAGTTCGGCTGCTTCTTGTCGTTCAGTTTCTGGAAGGTGCCCGCCTCGACGAGCTGCGCGCACAGGCGCTCGTACTCCTCGTCGGAACCGTCGGCGAACACGACCCGGTCGGGCTGGGTCAGCTCTGCAACCTCGCGAACCCAGGCGAGCAGCCCCTCGTGTGCGGTCGGTGCGCTATCCAGACCGGGAATGGTCGCTGAGGTCATCAAAGTCTCCTGCTGGCGGTCTCGGTTATACCTGGGTTCGAGGTTAACGTGGGTGACATACCCGCGGTAAATCGGGAGTATGTCCGTTCTCTCACAGGAACGATTCAGATGCGTGATTCCGGCAGAATTCGGCGTCCACCGATTGTCCCGTCACCATACGTACTGCTCAGTAACATCTTCCGCGGTCCATCGGGGGTCGACGGAATCCGTCGTGCGGACGGAACGCGCGGCTGCCCACGCCGCTTCAGCGGCGAGTAATCGTTCGGCGATCATCGCCTCGCCGTGCCACCGCACTGCCGCCGTGACTTCGGTGACCCACCTGTCGAGTACGGCCCGGTCATGGAGCAGTCCACGGGCGCGCACCACCCACACCACGAGGGCCAGTCCGGCGACGGCCCCGACCGCAAGCCCCGCGGCGGGAAGCCCCGGCGCCAGCGCAGCAAGCAGTCGGCTCGCCGCCACCGCAATCCCCAACCCGAAGCCAACACCGAACACCGCCATCAGCCGGCCCTCCAAGCGTCGGGAGGAGACCGGCGACCGACCGATGTCTGGCGGGCGACGTCCCACGACGGTCTCGGGCGCGGGTTGCCCCAGCCCCAGGGTGCTGGCCACCACGCCGATCTCGCGGTCGAGTTCCTGGTCGAGCTCGACGAGGAAGCGGTCGACGTCGGCCCGAACGAGCGCCTCGAAGTCGGCCGATCCGCCGACCGGCATCTCAGATGCGACGTCGCGCAGGTCACCACGCAGCGTCGAACACCCGTCCCTGACGAACCCGAGCAAGCGCAGACGCGTGCGCTGCAGCGCACTCCTCGTCGCGGCGGTCGCGGCCAGCCGGTGCGGCATCCGGTCCGACGCCACCCGAACCCTGTTGCCGTGCAATCCATTCCGGTGTTCTACGACGCCATCGGCGAGTTGCTCGCGAAGCACGCCGAGAAGTTCCTCGAGGCTGGGTGCACCGAGATCGGGGGCAGCGGCGACACCCACCCACGGCATCGCTGCGGCGCGGTCGTCCCACCCGGCGACGAGTGTGCGGTTGGCGCTCAGGACCTCGCGCCATCCCCGATGCGCGTCGATCTTCGACACCACACCGACCAGCAGCTCCGTCCGTGCCGACCACCGCTCGACGAGAGCCCAGTCCGATCGGGCGACGGGCGCCACCCCCGAGACCACGGCGAGCACCGCATCGGGGATCCGCCCGGCTGGCCAGGAATTGGCCCCGACGAGGGTCACGTCGGGCAGCTGCCCACGCAGGCCGGTGATGAGACTGTCCACGCCGGACAGCGGCGGCCCGACCACGAGCACCGCCCGGCACGCCGTCGTCACGTCGGGGACCGCTGCGCAGCGTCGAACAGTCGCAGCGAACCCCTGACGACGTCGGCGCTGCAACGGCGGTGCAGCGCGTCGACCGGACCCCGCCCATATCGTCGCCAACGGACGGCGCGGTCCAGGTGTGCGGCCGCCGTATCGCCGCGGTCGACGGACAGGCCCGCGGCCTCGATCACCGCGACGGCGGCGCCCATCGTGGCCAACACCGTGGCGTCGGAGGCCAGCAGCTCCGAGAGTCTCTCATCGTTCGATTGCGCGGCCAGGGAATGCAATTCGGCCATCGCCTCGTGCATGCGCCGGTACCCGACGGTTGCCGACGCCCCGTCGAGCGCGACCATCAGCTCATCGAGGTTGCCGAGCTGAGACAGACGGTCACCGAGCCCAGCGGCATCGCACCCGTCGGCCAGCGCGAGAACGGCGTGCGCGATGCCAAACCTGTCGAGGCGGGTGAGCAGGCGGGCCCGCACATCGCGACCGACCGGGTGGGGATCGTCGACGAAGGCGTCGACGCTGGTGAGGTTGGGCGGCTCGGTCACGAATCGGCTCAGCGCCGCCACGAGGTCGGGCTCGAGATCGCCTCCATCTAGCGCGGCCAGCAGGCCGACCACCGGCACGACCGACATGCCCGTCATTCCGCGAACGGCGGTGGCCCTATGGCGAGCCACGGCGATCGGGCCGCCGGGTCCCGCGCCGGCCAGATCGGCCTTCGTCAGCGCGATCACGACCGGTCTACGGACGGACCGCGGCACGGCGAGGTCCTCGGGTTTGACGGTTTCGGCGATGACGAGGACGCAGACGTCGAAGGCGTCGGCACCCGCACCGCGCGGTATGACGTGCACGCCGCGACGCCGCAGAGCGGCCGCCACACAACCCCGTCCCACCCCGGCCCGACCGCACACCGCAACGCGCACCGGTCGTCGTAAACGTTTGACGATCTGCAACAAGTGCGGGTGATCGCCCGATTCAGCGACGAATGTCAGCTCCCCGATGAAGTCGTGTGTCACGTGTCGAACCCCCGACACCCATCGTCGCACCCCCGCAAACCCCCGCCGCGCGGCAAGTTCGCCCCATCCGACCGGTAGCCGACGAAGGCAACTGTTGGGTATCGAATTGCACCACGATGCGGGTACACCGCCGGTCATGAGCGACCATGGACGGATGCACGTGCAGCGCGAGGAAGACCAGGAGGTGGCCTCGGAGCCGGTTGCCGACCACACTCCATTCGTCGCGCACCCGCATCCACGCATCACCAGCTTCCGATCGAGGCGCTCGGCCCTGTCCGGCCTCCAGCGGGAGACCTGGGACCGCCGCTGGCCGGAGCTCGGGATGCAGGCCAGGGATTCCGACGGGCAGCTCGCCGGAGCGCTGGATGCGCAGGCCTGGTTCGGACGCACGGCACCCCTGGTGCTGGAGATCGGCTGCGGCACCGGCGTCTCGACGCTGGCGATGGCCGCCGACGAGCCCGACCTCGACGTCGTGGCGGTCGAGGTCTACAAACGCGGCCTCGCGCAGCTGCTCAACGGCATTGACCGCGAGGGACTGACCAACGTGCGCCTGATCCGCGGCGACGGCGTCGACGTGCTCGAGCACCTCCTCGCGCCGGGATCGCTGACCGGCGTGCGCGTGTACTTCCCGGACCCCTGGCCCAAGGTTCGCCACCACAAGCGCCGACTGCTGCAAGCCGACACGTTCGCCCTCATCGCCGACCGGCTCCGGCCCGGCGGCATCCTGCACGCGGCAACCGATCACGCCGGATACGCCGAACAGATCGGTGAGGTCGGCGACGCGGAACCACGACTGCGGAGGCTGAGCTCCGACGCCATCGACGGGACCGATCCACCGTTACCGATCTCCGTCCGACGACCCGTGACGAAGTATGAGGACAAGGCGCAGCGTGCGGGCAGTGCCGTCGCCGAGTTCCTCTGGGAGAAGTCGTGAGCGTCACATGAGCATTTCGGAGGACTTCGGGATCATCGACGCGGACGTCGGCGAGGTCGGCGACGTCGCCGAAACTCCGCTCCGGGGCCCTCAGCGCGTCCTGCTCGTCTGGGACGCACCCAACCTCGACATGGGGCTCGGATCCATCCTCGGTGGCCGTCCCACCGCCGCGCACCGGCCACGGTTCGACGCCCTCGGCCGCTGGCTCCTGGCCAAGACGGCCGACCTGTCGAGCGCCCGCTCGGCCGAGGAGCCGGGCGTCACGTTCGAACCGGAGGCCACGGTCTTCACCAACATCGCACCGGGCAGCGCCGACGTCGTGCGCCCGTGGGTGGAGGCGCTCCGCAACGTCGGCTTCGCGGTGTTCGCCAAACCCAAGATCGATGACGACAGCGACGTCGACAGCGACATGCTGGACCACATCGCGCTTCGCCGGCGCGAGGGCTTGGCCAGCGTGTTCGTGGCGTCCGCCGACGGACAGGCCTTCCGACTCCCCCTGGAGGACATCGCCCGTGACGGCATAGGTGTCAGCGTCCTAGGATTTCGCGAACATGCCAGTTGGGCGCTAGCGTCGGATACCTTGGAGTTCGTCGACCTCGAGGACATCCCCGGCGTCTTCCGGGAGCCGCTACCGCGAATCGGCCTTGACTCGCTGCCCCAACAGGGGGCGTGGCTGCAGCCGTTCCGGCCGCTGTCCTCGTTACTTACCTCGCGCTCGTGAAGGACTGAAGCAGCCGAGGCAGAGAGAACTTGAAGAAGATCAGTTAGGAGCTCACGTGTTCGCCTGGTGGGGTCGGATGGTGTATCAGTTCCGATACGCAGTCATCGGAATCATGGTCGCACTGTGCCTTGGCGGCGGCATCTACGGCGCCAGCCTTGGACAGCACGTCACGCAGAGTGGCTTCTACGACGACACCAGCCAGTCCGTCGCCGCCTCGGAGCTGGCCGACGACGTCTACGGTCGCGACCGCCTGAGCCACATCGTCGCCGTCCTCGACGCGCCGGAGGGTAAGAAGGCCAACGACCCGCAGTGGTCCAAGCAGATCAAGAGCGAGCTCGACAAGGTCGTCGCCGACCACCCGGACCAGATCCTGTCCTGGCAGGGCTACCTGACGAATCCCACCGGGGACCCGACCACCAACAAGGCCCTCGCCAACGACGGCACGCGCACGTTCATCGTCATGCCGCTGAAGGGCAACGACGACGACACCATCCTCAAGAACTACAAGGTCATTCAGCCCGACCTGCAGCAGGTCGACGACGGCAAGATCCAGCTGGCCGGCCTGCAGCCCATCGCCAGCGAGCTGACCGGCACCATCGGCGACGACCAGAAGCGCGCCGAGGTCGCGGCCATTCCATTGGTGGCGGTGGTGCTGTTCTTCGTCTTCGGCACCGTGATCGCTGCCAGCCTTCCCGCCATCATCGGCGGACTGACCATCATGGGCGCACTCGGCATCATGCGCCTGGCCGCCGAGTTCACCCCGGTGCACTTCTTCGCCCAACCCGTGGTCACGCTCATCGGTCTCGGCATCGCCATCGACTACGGCCTCTTCATCGTGAGTCGATTCCGAGAGGAGTTGGCCGAGGGTTACGACACCGAGGCCGCCGTGCGGCGGACGATGATGACGTCGGGTCGCACCGTCATGTTCTCGGCAGTCATCATCGTCGCCTCGTCGGTGCCGCTGCTGCTCTTCCCGCAGGGATTCCTGAAGTCGATCACCTACGCGATCATCGCCTCGGTCATGCTCGCGGCGATCATGTCCAACACCGTGCTCATCGCCGCGCTGGCCGTCCTCGGACACCGCGTCGACTCGCTCGGCGTCAAGTCACTGATCAGCTTCGCCCTGCCCAACACGATCCATTCCGATCCGGCGAACCAGAAGAAGAACACCCTGGCCCTCGCCGCCATCCCGGCGGGCATCCTGCTGCCCCCGGTCGGGATCGCGGTGGGGCACGTCGCCCGCACTCAGATCAAGCGAACCGGTGAACAGGGCGCTGGCCTGGCCTACATCGGGCTGGTCTTCGCCTATGTCGGCCTCTATGGCGGACTGGCCTACGGCTGCTACGCCCTGCGGGACGCCGACGTCATCGAGGGTGCCCTGTTCTACATCTTGCTCGGCATCGTCATCTTCTGCGCCACGGTCACCGCGATCCTCGCCCTGGCGAGGTACGTCCCGCTGATCCGCCGGATCACGGTGTGGTGGCTGAACTTCCTGGCCGAGAAGACCCAGAAGACCAAGACCCGCGAGGAAGTCGAGAAGGGCTTCTGGGGCACCCTCGTCAACAAGGTCATGAAGCGGCCGGGGCTGTTCGCCCTGCCGATCGTCATCGTGATGATCCTGCTCGTGATCCCGCTGGGCCAGTTGGCGCTCGGCGGCATCAGCGAGAAGTACCTACCACCGGACAATGCGGTGCGTCAGGCCCAGAACGCGTTCGACTCCAGCTTCCCCGGATATCGCACCGAGAAGCTGACCCTGGTCGTCCAGGGCGCAACCCCCGAACAGCTCGCCCAGGTCAAGAGCGAGGCAGCCCAGATCACCGGATTCACCGGCACCTGGGACGAGCGGCCCGTCGCACCGGACGTCAAGGACTCGGCCATCCCGATGGGCGCCAACGGTCAGCCGTCGCCGTGCCTGAACAAGGACCTCCCCTGCGTGCTGCAGAACGGTCTCGAGGTGCGCAATGACGCCTCCAAGAAGATCGACGAACTTCGCGGCATCGCGGCCCCCAAGGGCGTGACCATCTGGGTCGGCGGAACGCCGGCTCTGGAACAGGACAGCATCCACAGCCTCTTCGCGAAGCTGCCGCTGATGGTGGTGGTCCTGATCCTGACGACGACGGTGCTGATGTTCCTGGCGTTCGGCTCGCTGGTCCTGCCCATCAAGGCCGCGCTGATGAGCGCGCTCACCCTCGGCTCGACGATGGGCATCCTGACCTGGATGTTCGTCGACGGGCACGGCTCCGGCCTGATGAACTACACGCCGCAGCCACTGATGGCGCCGATGATCGGTCTGATCATCGCGGTCATCTGGGGTCTGTCGACCGACTACGAGGTCTTCTTGGTGTCCCGCATGGTCGAGGCCAGAGCACGCGGGCTGTCCACTGCCGAGGCGATTCGCATCGGTACCGCCACCACGGGCCGCCTGATCACCGGAGCGGCACTCATCCTCGCGGTGGTCGCGGGCGCGTTCGTGTTCTCCGACCTGGTCATGATGAAGTACCTCGCCTTCGGCCTGCTGCTGGCGCTACTCCTCGATGCGACCGTCATCCGAATGTTCCTGGTCCCGGCGATCATGAAGATGCTCGGCGACGACTGCTGGTGGGCGCCGCAGTGGATGAAGCGCATCCAGGAGCGACTGGGCCTCGGCGAAGTGGAACTGCCCGACGAGCGCAAACGGCCCACGGCCCGCGAACCCGAGGTCGACTCGGAAGCTCTCGTCGGCGCAGGCGCACCGATGCGCGCGCTGCCCCCGCACGATCCCACCCATCCTCAGGGCGGCCAGCGCTCGGCCGCCACGGGCAAGGCCGTCCCACAGCGGGTCAGTCCGCCGTCGGCCGCCGGTACGACGCGCCTACCGACCGCACCGCCCACGCCTGCGGTCGAGCCGCCGACCACGCGGATGCCCGCGGCGCCAGCCGATCAGACGACCCGGATACCCACGCCGACCGATGCCGCCACCACTCGCACGCCGCGCATCGACCCGGCCCGGCCAGCCACTCCCCCGCGAACCCCGGCCCCGGCCCGGGGCTCGAGCCCCCGTGGAGCGAATGCCAACGGCAACCGCGAGATCGAGTCGTGGCTCGGCGACCTTCGCGGTGGAACCAGCGCTCAAGGCCCCTCGGAGGGGCAGCGGACGCCGACGGCAGGGCGCCGTCAGCCGCCCGCACCGGCGGCCGAGCCGCCCACCACCGCAATCCCCACCCAGCGCGCCACCGAATCCGAGCCCTCCACCGAGAAGATCGACACACGCGACGTCGACGAGAACCCCAAGCGCCGCGGCGGCGGGGTCAGCGCGGCCGACCTGCTGCGTCGGGAAGGCCGACTCTAACTCTCGGCCTCCAGCTCGTCGGTGCTGCCCGCGGCGAGCGCAGCCTCCTCGGCAGCCGGGTCGTCGGCGAGCAGCACGCGCACCGCGCTGTTGAGCACCGCGACGATCGGCACCGCCAGCAGTGCGCCCACGATGCCGACCGTCACCCCACCCGCGGCGATGGCGAGCACCACCGCAAGCGGGTGCAGGGATACCGCGCGGCCCATCACCAGTGGCTGTAGGACGTGCGCCTCGAGTTGTTGCACGGCGATGATCAGGCCGAACGTGATGAGTGCATAGACCCAGCCCTTCGCGATCAGCGCCACGATCACGGCCAACCCGCCCGTGAGGACCGCGCCGACCAGGGGAATGAACGCACCGAGGAAGACGAGCGACGCCAGGGGCAACGCGAGCGGAATCCCCATGATCGCCAGGCCCGCTCCGATGCCGACCGCATCGACGAAGGCCACCAGGAACGTGGCGCGGACATAGCCGATCAGCGATCCGAAGCCGGCGCGGCTGGCATCGCGCACCCGGTCGCGAACGGTCCGCGGGAAGATCTTGCTGACGAACGCGAAGATGGTGCGGCCACCCTGCAGCAGGAAGATCAGCGTGAACAGCATCAGCAGCGCGCCGGTGATGATCTCGGTGATGGTGCCCGCCGTCGACAGGGCGCCGCTGGTCAACTTCGACTGGTTGTTCTTCAGCGCATCGATGGCGGTGTCGGTCGCGCTCTTGATCTGGTCGTTGCTGAAGTGCGACAGCAAACCGGTGTTGAGCGAGTTCCTGGCGTTGGTGATGCTCAGCGTCACCTGGTCCACCAGGGCAGGCGCGCCCTGGATGAATTGGCTGACGACGAACGTGAGGATGCCGCCCACGACGACGATGCTGGTCAGGATCACCAGGGCGACGGCCGCACCCCTGGGCAGGCCGCGGCGATCGAGGTAGTCGACGAGCGGGAGCAGCATCGCCGTCACCATCGTCGCGAGCAGCACCGGAACCACGATGACTTCGAGATGCATCACCAGCCAGAAGAAGGCGACGAGGGCACCCATGATGGTCAGCAGTCGCCACGACCACGCGGCGGTCTTGCGGACGATTGGGTGCACCGACGCGTCGGCCTGCGGGTCGAGCGAGAATCCGAAGCCCTCTGGCATCCCGGTACTGTAACGACTCGCCACGCGTGTTCCCGGCAAGCTGGTCGGACGGTCGCGCGCCGTTAGTGTGTAGCCGTGTCGCAGGATGCCGCAAGGGGCAGGAGCGAAGCGACTCGGGACGGGATCGAGGCGGCCCGGGACAGCTCCCCGCGCGGCAAGTACCGGTGGGTGCGCTGGGCGATCATCGGGATTGCGGTCACCGTGCTCGCCGTCGAGGTGGTGCTGGTCTGGGATCAGCTCGCCAAGGCGTGGCGGAGCCTGTTGTCGGCCAACTGGTGGTGGGTCCTCGCGGCCGTCCTGGCGGCTGTGGCGTCGATGCACAGCTTCGCCCAGATCCAGCGCACGCTGCTCAAGTCGGCGGGCGTGATCGTCAAGCAGTGGAGGTCGGAGGCGGCGTTCTACGCCGGCAACGCGCTGTCGACCACGATGCCGGGTGGGCCCGTGCTGTCGGCGACATTCGTCTATCGGCAGCAACGACTATGGGGAGCCTCCCCGATGGTCGCGTCGTGGCAGTTGGTCATGTCGGGGGTACTGCAGGTGGTGGGCCTGGCCCTCCTCGGGCTCGCGGGTGCCTTCCTCCTCGGCGCCAGCAAGAATCCGCTGTCGCTGATCTTCACGCTCGGCGGTTTCGTCGCCCTGCTGGTGCTGGCCCAGTCCGTCGCGTCGAATCCGCAGCAGATCGACGGCATCGGGGTGCGTGTGCTGTCGTGGTTCAACTCCGTGCGGGGCAAGCCTGCCGACACCGGCCTGACCAAGTGGCGCGAGATCCTGGAGCAGCTCGAGTCGGTGAGCCTGTCTCGCCGCGCGCTCGGCACGGCGTTCAGCTGGTCACTGTTCAACTGGGTGGCCGACGTCGCCTGCCTGGCCTTCGCCGCCTACGCCGCAGGCGGGAAGCCATCGCTGGCCGGTCTGACCGTCGCCTACGCGGCGGCACGGGCGGTCGGCTCGATTCCGCTGATGCCCGGTGGGTTGCTGGTCGTGGAGGCCGTCCTGGTTCCCGGGCTGGTGTCCAGCGGTATGACGCTGGCGTCGGCGATCTCCGCGATGCTCATCTATCGACTGGTGAGTTGGATCTTCATCTCGGCGATCGGCTGGGTGGTGTTCTTCTTCATGTTCCGCACCGAGAAGGACGTCGATCCGGATGCCGCCGCGGACTCCGGCAGCGGCGCGTCGCCGCCTCAATTCAGCCCCGACCCCGAAGCAGGGCACGAGCCCCAGGCAGAGCCATAGGATCGGTCCATGTACCGCAGTATCCGGACGACGATCGCGATGGCCGGTGCGCTCTGGCTCGTGACCGCGTGTGGGACGTCGGCCGAACAGCCCGTGCCGCCGGGTCCGACCGAATCCTCCACCGCCGCGGCGCCATCGACCGCGGCCGAACCGGTGGTGCTCACCCCCGTGCTGGCTCAGGTCATCGCCCCCCCGATTCCGGTGCCCGCCACCGACGGCAGGGTGCATCTGGCATACGAGTTGCAGCTGACGAACGTGCTCGATCAGGACGTCACGGTGGTGTCAGTGGATGCGAAGGCAGGCGATCGGACGTTGCTCTCGCTGGCCGGGGACAAGCTGGCGTACTGGATGCGGCGTGCGGGCAATCCGGCACCGACCACCAGCCTGGGTCCGGCACAGAGCGGCTATGTGTGGCTGGACGTCGTCGTCGACCCGCCCACCGACGGTAATCAGACTGTCCCCCAATCTCTTACGCACGAGCTGGTGGTCGAGGTCAGCAAGCCGACACCTCCGCTGATCCCCGCGACGGTGAGCTCAGAGGTCGCACCGGTCACGGTCTCCACCCGCAAACCCGCGGTGATCTCCCCGCCTCTCGACGGTCCACGCTGGTTGGACGGCAACAGCTGCTGCGACATGACCGCGCATCGAATGGCGTTGAATCCCTTGAACGGCGCGCTGTGGGCCGCCGAGCGTTTCGCCATCGACTATGTGCAACTGAGCGCGGACGGCACCGTCTTCACGGGTGACCCGTCCAGGCCCGAGAGCTACCCGTACTTCGGCGCCGACATCCACGCCGTCGCCGACGGTCCCGTCGTCGCGGTCATCGACGGGTTGCCGGAGCAGGTGGCAGGCCGGAGTCCTGCGGGGCTGCCGCTCGATCAGTACGCGGGCAATCACGTCGTGCAGGACATCGGCGACGGAAACTACGCGCTGTACGCCCATCTCAAGACGGGCACGGTCACGGTGAAGCCGGGCGATCAGCTCACCGACGGACAGCTGATCGCCAAGCTCGGCAACTCTGGCAACACCGACGCGCCGCACCTGCACTTCCACGTGATGAGCACGCCGGACCCGTTGCATTCCAACGGTTTACCGTTCGTATTCAAGGACTTCACCCTGGACGGAAGGCTGACCTCGATGGATGCCCTCGACCCGTTGCTGACGGGCAGGCCCGTGACGATGGCACCGGGATCACAGCCCCGCGACGAGAAGAACGTCAGCCCCTTGGTGCTGGACGTGATGACCTATGCCCGGGGGTAGCGACACCACCACGGCCCGCACCGCGGCGGCCGCACTGCTTGGTGATGTCGTGTGCGTGCTGGTGTTCTGCGCCATCGGTCGCCGCAGTCACGCCGAGGGCATCACCGTCGCAGGGGTTCTCGAGACCGCGTGGCCGTTCCTGTCGGGCACCGCGGCAGGCTGGCTGGCGACCAGGGCGTGGCAGCGACCGACCTCGTTGGCCCCGACGGGGATCGTCGTCTGGTTGAGCACAGTCGTCATCGGAATGGTGTTGCGCAAGGCGACTTCCCAGGGCACGGCGATCAGCTTCGTGGTGGTCGCTTCACTTTCGACCGCCATCCTGCTACTCGGTTGGCGCCTCGGCGCAAGGGTCCTGGCTCGGCGCTGACAGCATCGCCATCCGCTGAATCCCATTCCGGCTCAGGCGAAGTCGATACCGTCAAGGTGGCACGCAGGCCGCCGAGGGGACTGTCCGACAATTCGATGCCGCCACCGTGAAGGGACGCCTGCTGCGCCACCAGCGCCAGGCCGAGCCCCGAACCTCCAGCAGCCGCGGTGCTTCCGCGGGCAAATCGTCCCATGACGAAGTCGTGCTCCTCGGCGGGGAGTCCGCATCCGTCGTCGTCGACGACGACGGTGAGCACCTCGCCTCGGACGTCGGTGGCCGGGTGCCGATGCGCGGTCAGCACGATCGTGGACGCACCACCGTGGGCGATCGCGTTGCGCACCAGGTTGTCCACCGCGAGTCGCAGTCCACCCGACCAACCCCAGATCGCGCCGGCATCGTCGCTGTGGACGACGATCTCCACGTCGCCGGCTCGTGCGTTCTCGCGGGCCACCCGGTCGAGCATGTCCGTGACGTCGATCAGTTCGCGATCCTCGACCTGCGCCAGCTGTCCGGACGCCAGCTGACCGAGGGCCGTGATGATCGCCTCCACCCGGCGTTGGGCGCGCGCCAGATCCCCGACGACCTCGTCGCGTTCCTCGGCGGGCAGGTCGTGGATGCGCAGGGTGTCGAGGTCGGCGCGCATCGCGGTCAAGGGGGTACGCAACTCGTGGGCGGCGTTGGCCGCGAAGTCCTGCGCCGCCTGAAGAGAATTCGTCGTCGCCAGCTGCGCCGCGGCGAGGCGTTCGAGCATGCCTGCCATCGCGTCGGACAGCTCCTCGGCCTCTCGCGCACCCTTCACCGCCGTCATCCGATCGCTGCCCTTGCCCAGTTGCATGGTCTGCTCGGTCAGTCGGCGCAGCGGACGGATCGCCGGACCCGCCAGCATCCAGCCCAGTCCCCCGGCAATCAACACGGTGACCACGCCGACCGCCGTGTACAGCGGGATGCGAGCGCGGTTCAGGAGAATGCTGTCGGCGCGGATGCCCACCGACATGAGCACCCCGCCCTGCTGATCGACCGGAATGGTGCGCACCCGATACTCGATGCCGTTGACCTCGACGGTCTCGGTACCTGGCACCAACCGCGGCAGCTGCAGGCCGCGCTGGAACACCACCTGACCCGACTGTCGGGACCGACCGGTCTGGAGCACCCCGTTGGTCTGGTCGTAGACGCTGGCGTCGACGATCGAGTCCAGCCGGCGATCGAGCTGCGCGGCGTCGTTGTTGGCCAACACGAGCGACGTGAGAACCGTGAACACGGCGACGACGGCGGCCGCCGCGGCCGCGGAGGCCAGCGCGACGCGGGTCCGCAGCGAGGCGGACCTGCCGATGCGGGGCAGCCGCACCTCAGGGCTCGTCGCGCAGGACGTACCCGATCCCGCGAACGGTGTGAATCACCCGCGGGTGACCTTCGCGCTCGAGCTTGCGTCGCAGGTAACTGATGAACACGTCCGCGACGTTGGTGTCGACGTCGAAGTCATATCCCCAGACCAGCTCGAGCAACCGCTGCCGCGACAGCACCACACCCGCATTCTCCGCCAGGACGGCGAGCAGGTCGAACTCGCGCTTGGTCAGATCCGCCCGCTCGCCCTCGACGAACACCAGACGCCGGGCCGTGTCGATGGTGAGCGGCCCGACAGTCATGGTGTCCGGCGATCGCTCCGACAAACTCGACCGTCGCAACAGCGCGTGCAACCGGGCCACCAGCTCGCCAAGGTCGAACGGCTTGGTCAGGTAGTCGTCCGCGCCCGCTTCGAGCCCGGCGATCCGGTCGTTGACCGTATCCCGCGCCGACAGCACGCAGATCGGGATGTCGTTGCCCAACGCCCGCAGCGCAGTCACCACGGCCACGCCGTCGAGCTCCGGCATCTGGACGTCGAGAACCAACGCATCGAGCGATTCGTTGGACAGCAGTCGCAGCGCTTCCTTGCCGCTCGCCGCGACCCGCACGTCGAAACCCGAATGTCGCAAGCCGCGGGATACGGATGTTCGGACGTCTGGATCGTCGTCGACCATCAACACCGTGCGACCCGCGCCGTCAAGCGCGGATGGCACGGCGGTGGTGGTCTCCCGCGACAAAATCAGGGAATGGCTGGGGCAGGCGCAGCGCCGCAGCGATTCTTCAGGTCGACGAGGGGCTGGCGGATCCCCGTGAGGTCAGCCTTGACGCCCGGGTTCTGGTCCATGTAGGTGGAGACCTGGCTGCGGACCTGGTCGCGCGGCAGACCCTCGAGGCTGGTGAAGAAGTAGTTCACGTCGGGGTGGGTGAACAGGTACGCCGAGGTCGAAGCAGAGACGCCCGACGCCACACCCGCGAGGTCGGCGGCGGAGCAGTTCGGGGGGTTGAGGGCTGGATCATCTGCCATGGCAGACGGCAGCGCGCCGAACAGCATCGCGCCTGCGATCGCGCCGGCACCCATTGCGCCAGCTACCGCACGTCGCCCAGCACCGGGCAAGAGCACCGCCCTAAACACCATGGTCAAGCTCCTTCATCGAATGTGCAAAGTACTTCGGGTTGCTTCGGTGACTGCGAACCTGTGCGGTTACCGACAACGGAAGCTAAGCAGAATCGGTGACGACTTTCTTGCCTTGCGGTCAAACACGGGTGGAAAACCCCTAAAGCACAGTTCACGACCACCTCGTGAAGACACCGGCGAGTCGCTGAGGATCACCTGGGAGTGGTCGTCGCAGGTCCGGGTAACGGGCCGGTGCCCGGCGTGACGGCGGCGGCGGGCGCCGACTGCGCAGGCGGGGTGGCTCCCGGCACTCCCACGGTCTGCGCCGTGGGAAGCGCTCCCGGCAAACCTCCGGGGAGCGCGCCGGCCTGCGACTGCACACCCTGCAGCAGGCCCATTGCCTGCGGGAGCGTCAGCGGCAGCCGGCAGCGGGCGGAGAGTCCCTGCAGCGGACTCTGCAGCGCCTGCATGTCCTTGGCCGCCTGCGGGTTCGCGTCGAAGTAGGCCTTCAGGGCGCCGAGCGACTGCGGACCAGCCTGCTGTTGCGAGATGGTCGTCAACGCCGTGTTGGTCTCGGGATGCGCATCGAGGTAATTGCCCATCGAGGTGGCCACGGACCCGATCGTGCGAGCGACCTCGCTCGCCGCACAGGGATCTGCGGCGGCCGTCGCGGAGGGGGTCCCCGGCAACGAGATTGCGGTGACGATGACACCACCGACAGCAGATGCAGCGAACACGCCCGCGAGATATCGCCGAAGCCTGGGAGTGGCGGTGGTCATGGGTAACTCCTCTAGAGGTTCACACGGGCAAACTGCCTCGTCAACGCACGAACTAAGGGCAATTGCCGCTGTTGGGGTTCCCCGGCCCGACATCGGTCACGGGCCATACTGCCATCACGAAAGCCCGCCCACCAACCTGCACAGCAAATACGCAGGTCAGTTCTGCGGGCAGCTGTCGGCGATTCGACCCGTCGCGACGGGCGGCCACCCTACCGCACGCTGGGGTAGGCTCTCGCTACGAAACGCGGGGAGTAAGGCAGGGGTCCGCCATCCAGCAGTTCATGTTGCGGTTGAGCAGCAAGCTGCGCAGATACCGCTGGGCAGTGTTCGCAGCGTGGCTGCTCCTCTTGGTTCCTTCCGTGTACCTGGCGCTGAACCAGTCCGGCAACCTCACGGGCGGCGGCTTCGAAGTGGCCGGGTCCCAGTCATTGAGCGTCGAGCACGCGATTCAGGACCACTTTCCGGATCAGGGTGCGTCGCCGCTGGCCTTGGTTGCCGCCCCCCGCGCCGACGCCTCATTCGACGACATGAACCAGGCCGTCGCCCAGCTCGAGCGCATCGCGGCCGGGGTGCCCAGCGTCAAGGTCGTCCCGAACCCCCAGCAGCCGCCACCTCAGCCGGACCGTCCCTACGTCCTCACCCTGCAGACCGACTTCAACAGCGGCAGCTCCGACCTCGCAAAGCAACTGCGCAAAGGCGTCGGCATCGACGGCGACCAACCGGGACAGATCGACAACGGCCGCGTCAAGCTCTACGTGATTGGTCAGGGCGCACTCGGGGCCGCGGCCAGCGAGGCCACCAAGCACGACATCGCTCAGGCCGAGAAGTGGAACCTACCCATCGTCATGGTGGTGCTGCTGGCGGTCTTCGGGTCGCTGGCGGCCGCCGCGATGCCGCTGGTGCTGGGCATCTGCACGGTCGTCGTGACCATGGGGCTCGTCTATCTCCTGTCGATGGTCACGCAGATGTCGGTCTTCGTCACGTCGACGGTGTCGATGTTCGGCATCGCGCTGGCCGTCGACTACTCCCTGTTCATCCTGATGCGGTTCCGGGAGGAGCTGCGCTCGGGTCGTGACCCGGCGCAGGCGGCCGACGCCGCCATGGCGACCTCCGGCCTGGCCGTGCTGCTCTCGGGTCTCACGGTCATCGCCTCGGTGACCGGCATCTATCTGATCCACACCCCCGTACTGGCGTCGATGGCGACCGGCGCGATATTGGCCGTCGCGGTCGCCGTCCTGACCTCGACGACGTTGATCCCCGCGGTCCTCGCGACGGTGGGCAAGGCGGCCTCCAAACGGTCCTCGTGGCTGCACGTCTCACGCCGACCAGAGACGACGCAGTCGAGGTTCTGGACCCGATGGGTGGGCTGGGTCATGCGCAGGCAGTGGATCTCCGCGCTGGGCGCCACCCTGGTGCTCGTCGTGCTGGCCACCCCGGCGTTCGCGATGACACTCGGCAACAGCCTGCAGCGGCAGTTCGAACCCACCCACGAGATCCGCGGCGGCATCAGCGCGGCCGCGCAGGCCCTCGGTCCCGGCGCACTCGGGCCCATCCGCGTGCTGGTCACCTTCCCCGACGGCAACGCCAACGGATCTCAGAACACCGGTGCCCTGGACGCGGTGCAGCAGAAGATGAGCCAGGGCCCCGACGTGGCGACGGTGTCGCCTCCGGTGTTCGGCAACGACAACCGCAGCGCGCTGTTGTCGGCTGTGCTGTCGATCGACCCGGAGGATCCCGCCGCCCGCGACACCGTCGACTGGATGCGCACCCAGCTGCCCCGGGCCGCCCCCGGATCGCCGGCCGTGGTCGACGTCGGCGGACCCACTGCGCTGCTCAAGGATTTCGATCAACGTGTGGCTGCGACCCAGCCCATGGTCTTCGTGTTCGTCGCGCTCATCGCGTTCGTGATGCTGCTGATCTCGATCCGGTCGGTCTTCCTGGCGTTCAAGGGCGTCCTGATGACGTGTCTGTCGGTGGCGGCGGCCTACGGCAGCCTCGTCGTCGTCTTCAAGTGGGGCTGGCTGGAGGCGTTGGGCTTCGAGCCGCTCGGGTCACTGGACAGCACCATTCCGCCGCTCGTCTTGGCGATGACCTTCGGATTGTCCATGGACTACGAGATCTTCCTGCTCACCAGGATCCGCGAGCGTTTCCTGCAGACCAACAACACGCGCGACGCGGTCGCCTACGGCGTCAGCACCAGCGCCCGCACCATCACCAGCGCGGCGCTGATCATGATCGCGGTGTTCGTCGGGTTCGCGTTCGCGGGCATGCCCCTGGTGGCCCAACTCGGAGTGGCGTGCGCCGTCGCGATCGCCGTCGACGCCACCATCGTCCGCCTCGTGCTGGTGCCTGCGCTGATGGCGATGTTCGCCCAGTGGAACTGGTGGCTGCCCGGCTGGCTCGATCGCATCCTGCCGTCGGTGGACTTCGAGAAGCCGCTGCCCAAGGCCGACATCGGCGACCTGGTCGTCATCCCGGAGGACATCTCCGCGATGGGACCGTCGGGCGCGGACATCCGCAACGTCGTCAAGTCCGCGGCGAAGCTCAAGACGCTGGCGCCGCAGACCGTCACCGTCGCCGACCCGCTGGCCTTCAGTGGCTGTCTGCCGCCGGGCGGATCGATCGCCGCCCACGTCAAGGGTGGCGACGAGCCGCTGGCTGCGCTGCGGCCCGGCGGCGGGCAGGAGCGGAGCGACACGGGGAGGTTCGGCGGCGGGCAGGAGCGCAGCGACACGGGGAGGTTTGGCGACACCCTCCGCCTCAACGGCACCCACTACGGGAGGTCCGGCAAGGCGAACGGCAGGGTCGGCGCGGGCGCAGGCGGCGGACGGTTCTTCCCCCGCAGGCCCGTGCACCCGGTCACCATGTGGCGCGGCAGGCTCGCGGTCGCCCTCGATGCGCTGGCCACCGCCGCCGACGTGGATCGCCCGACGGTGCGGCGTCTCAGTCCCATGGAGACCACCAATGTCCTGCTGCCGACGGGCGACCGGTTGCAGATTCCCACCGGCGCCGAAACCCTGCGCCTGAAGTGCTACCTGATCATGTGCCGCAACAACGCCAAGGACTACGCAGAGTTTGCCGATCTGGTCGAGTCCATGGAGACTCAGGTTGCGGCAGAGGTGCTGGCCGGAATGGACCGGTACTACTCTGGACAACAGTTGAGAAGCCAGTGGGTGGCGACGCAACTCGTACGGCGGCTAGCCGACCCGCACCCGTCAGATGATGACGAAGACTGGCTGAGCCCCGAGGCGGAGTCCGATTGGGCACACGTCAGGCAGCGCTGTCTATCGGTGGCAGTTGCGATGTTGGAGGAGGCGAGGTGACGTTGACGACGGACGCGCGTGGCGACGCCGCCGGGCGCCCCAGGCCCGCAGCGCCGGCGGCCGCGCGGAGACGCCCGGCCGCAGACCAGCGGCCAGTGGAGTTCTGGCCAACGTCGGCGATCCGCGCGGCGCTCGAAACCGACGACCTCACGGTGTGGCAGCGCATCGTCGTCGCGATCAAACGCGACCCCTACGGCAGGACCGCCCGGCAGGTCGAGGAGGTGCTCGAGACAGCACCGCCCTACGGCGTGTCGAAGGCATTGGACGAGGTGCTCAACCGCACCCGCGCCCACCTCGAGGCAAACGAATGCGCCGAGGTCGCGCGCCACGTCCACATGCTCATCCAGAGATCCGGTCTCGGGGTCGAGGAGTTCGCGTCGCGCATCGGCATCCCCGGCGACGAGTTCTCGGCCTACCTCCAGGGCACCACCAGCCCGGCGGCATCGCTGATGATCAGGATGCGGCGGCTGTCGGACCGCTTCGCCAAGATGCGCAACGGCGAGTGCCCACCGCCTTCGCGCTGATCCCGGGCACCGGGTCGTACCTCTCGTGACCGATGCCGGAAGCGCAAACATGCGTGCCCGCCCCGCGGGAAGATGGGCTACACCCACGAACGCCAGGAGCTGACATGGCCAACGCCGCCGATGAACGTCCCGTCAATCTGAAGGCGTTGGCCAAACTGTCCCCCGACGCCCCCGTGGTGATGATCAATCTGCTCAAGTTCCACGCCGACGGTGGCCGCGAGCACTATGCGCAGTACGCCCGTGAAGTCGCGCCTCACCTGCGGCGAGTGGGCGCCAGTGTGCGCTACGACGGAGCCACCCCGGTCCACGTCATCGGCGATGGTGACCGCCCGTGGTGGGACGCCATCCTGGTGGTCGAATACCCGTCGCCGCAGGCGTTCACCGACATGGTGACCGACCCGGAGTACCAGCGGATCCACACCCACCGCGCCGATGCGCTCGAGCGGGGCGATCTGATCGCCACCTCGCAGTGGTCGCTCGCCGAGTAGCTAGCGGGAGTTGATCGGCGACAGATCGTCGACCAGCCAGCGTCCGTCCTGTTTGAGCAGCGAAACCCGCAGCGGCAGAGGCACACTCGCCGGTTTCTGACCCGGTCCGTTCTGAGTGCCGCGCATGACGACCGCGACGACCGCGGCGTCCGGGCCGATGGCCTCGACCCCCGCCGACACCGTGCTGGCCTGAACCGTGAGGCCCTTGCTCGTCAAATCCTTTGACATGGCGTCGAATTCACCGCGGAAGCCGTCGGCCCCGCGCGTCGTCATCATGGCGGTCAACCGGTCGAGGTTGGCGTTCGGACTCTGGGGGGTGAACGTCGCAGACGCCTCCGCGGCGCTGCTGGCGATGCCGACGACCTCCGTCATGTCGCGATGCATCTGCGCCTCGGGTGCCGTCCACCTGATGTAGCCGACCACGACCGCCGCGGCCAGCGCGACGGTGGCCAGCCCCACCACGGCCAGCCGCAGACCCGGCCCGTCGTCGTCGGTGCCGACCGTGACGCCGTCGCGCCGGAAGAGCACGGCGTTGACCGCCACCGCCTGCACGATCAGCAGGCACAGCACCGAGCACACCGACACCCACCACAGCGGCCACGCCAACGCAACGCCGACGTAGACGAGCGCCAGAATCGCACCGAGTGGGGCCAGCACGTCGAACGCCAGCACCCTGAAGCGGTTCCTCATCGAATGGTCTCCAGCCGCGACACCAGGAGCTTGCCGTCGACGTCGGACACCGCGAGCCGCAGCGTCCAGTGCACGGTCAGCGGCTTGGCTCCCACGTTCTGGCTGACCGACGTGGCCACCACGATGACGTTGTCGGTGCGCGACGACACGGTCGCCAGCTCGGGCTGCGGCACGGGCGGAAGACCGGCGTCACCGGGCGCGGCGTGGAACAGCGACTCGATCGAGACGGACTCGACCTGCCCGACGGTCTGCGACTGCAGCTTCTGCACGACCTGGCTGAACGGCTCGACCGCGGTCTCGAAGTTCGCATTCAGTTGGCCAACGGTGCCGTCGTGCAGGGTCTGCATGCTCTGGGTGACCGTGCCGGAGTTCATGTTGATCAGGACGGCGGTCCAGTCGGCGGCGGCCTGCAACACGCGGGTCTGATAGGCACGATCGTCGACGTCGTGGCGATGGCCGTTCCACAGCAGTACCGCAAGGACCACCGCGGCCACCGAGATCACGCCGAGCACCGCGGACCCGATGCCGAACCCGGACATGGCGCCGCTGCCCGCCTGCGTGCGCTCGTCATCGAGCTCGTCTGGCATGGCCGTGAGGGTACCCGGCGGTAACTGGCAGGATGGTGGGGTGACGTTAGAAGCCACCCACTCGGGTATCGACCTGTCCTACGTCGACGACGACGCCCGCCCGCAGGACGACCTGTTCGGTCACGTCAACGGGCGCTGGCTCGCCGACTACGACATTCCGGCCGATCGGGCCACCGACGGCGCCTTCCGGCTGCTCGCCGACCGCGCCGAGGAGCAGGTACGGGACCTGATCATCGAGGCCGCATCCGCGCACGCGGCACCGGACACCGACGAGCAGCGGGTCGGCGATCTGTACGGCAGCTTCATGGACTCCGACGCCGTGGCGAAGATCGGCGTGCAGCCATTGCTCGACGAGCTGGCGACGATCGACGGCGCCGCGGATTCGACCGCGCTCGCGGCCGTCCTCGGAGGGTTGCAGCGCACCGGGGTCGGCGGGGGTACCGGCCTGTACGTCGACACCGACTCCAAGGACTCGACGCGCTACCTGCTGCACCTGTCGCAGTCCGGCATCGGACTGCCCGACGAGTCGTACTACCGCGACGCCCAGCACGCCGACATCCTCGCCGCCTATCCGGGACACATCGCGCGGATGCTGGGGCTGGCACTCGGCGAGGAACCGCAGCCCAACGAGTGGCAGGCGACGGCCGAGCGGATCGTCGCGTTGGAGACCAAGATCGCCGCCGCCCACTGGGACGTCGTCAAGCGCCGCGACGCGGACCTGACCTACAACCTGCGCGCGCGGGGCGACCTGGTCGCCGAGGCCCCCGGATTCGACTGGGCAACCTGGCTGACCGCGATCGGTACCACCCCCGAGGCCGCGGCCGAAGTCGTGGTCCGCCAACCCGACGCGCTGGTGGCCTTCGCCGCGCTGTGGGCGGGTGAAGATCTCGAGGACTGGAAGTGGTGGCTGCGCTGGCGTGTGATCAGCTCGCGGGCGGCGATGCTGACCGACGAGTTGGTGGCCGAGAACTTCGACTTCTACGGTCGCACCCTCAGCGGCACGCAGGAGATCCGCGACAGATGGAAGCGAGGGGTGGCCCTCGTCGAGAACCTGATGGGCGACGTGGTCGGCAAGCTGTACGTCGAACGCCACTTCCCGCCGGACGCCAAGGCCCGGATGGACGAGTTGGTCGCCAACCTCCGCGAGGCCTACCGCGTCAGCATCAGCGACTTGGCGTGGATGACTCCCGAGACTCGGGAGCGGGCGCTGGCCAAGCTGGACAAGTTCACGCCGAAGATCGGCTACCCCGTGCGGTGGCGCGACTACCCCGGCCTGGTGATCGACCGGGCCGACCTGTACGGAAACTACAAGCGCGGCAACGCCGTTGGGTATGACCACGAGCTGGCGAAGTTGGGCGGGCCGGTCGACCGCGACGAGTGGTTCATGACACCGCAGACGGTCAATGCGTACTACAACCCCGGGATGAACGAAATCGTCTTCCCCGCAGCGATTCTGCAGCCGCCTTTCTTCGACGCCGAGGCCGACGACGCCGCCAACTATGGCGGGATCGGAGCGGTCATCGGCCACGAGATCGGGCACGGCTTCGACGACCAGGGCGCCAAGTACGACGGCGACGGCAACCTCGTCGACTGGTGGACCGACAGCGACCGTGCCGAATTCGGTTCCCGGACAGCGGCATTGATCGCGCAGTACGACGGCTTCGTGCCGCGGCAGCTCACCGAGGGGCAGCACGTGAACGGGGCGTTCACGGTTGGCGAGAACATCGGCGACCTCGGCGGGCTCTCCATCGCGTTGCTGGCCTACGAGCTGTCTCTCGGCGGCAAGCCGGCTCCGGTGATCGACGGGCTGACGGGCGTGCAGCGGGTGTTCTTCGGTTGGGCCCAAGTGTGGCGCACCAAGTCCCGAGACGCCGAGGCCATCCGTCGGCTCGCGATCGATCCGCACTCACCGCCGGAATTCCGGTGCAACGGCATCGTCCGCAACCTCGACGCCTTCTACGAGGCCTTCGAGGTGGACGAGGCCGACGAGCTCTACCTGGAGCCATCGCAGCGCGTCAGCATCTGGAACTAGGGTTCAACGCAAGAAGGGCCGCCCCACCGGGGCGGCCCTTCTCGTTCGTACGGGGGTCTTACATCTGCCAGTCCTGCGCGCCATCGTTCTGGCTGTAGGTGCCGACGGAGTTCTTCACGACGATCGGGTCGCCGCTGCCGAAGTTGTCGAAGAACCACTGCGCGTTGGCCGCGCTGAGGTTGATGCAGCCGTGGCTGACATTCCGCTTGCCCTGATCGGCCACCGACCACGGCGCGCTGTGCACGAAATTGCCGCTGTTGTCGATGCGGACCGCGTTCTGGACGGTGAGCTTGTAGCCCTGCGCCGAGGTGTTGTCCACGCCGTAGGTCGCGGAGTCCATCACGATGCTGGGGAACTTCTCGAGCACGTAGTAGGTGCCGTTGGGAGTGTCGTGTCCCGTCTTGCCCATCGACACCGGGAATGTCTTCTCCACGGTCCCGTTGCGCACCACGGTCATCTGGTGGGTGGTGTTGTCGACGGTCGCCACCAACGACTCACCGGTGCGGAAGCTGGACTTGGCGCCACCCGCGTCGATGTTGACGACGGTGTTCGCCGGCCAGAAGTTGATCGGACGCCAGCGCAACTGGGTGTCACTGAGCCAGTAGAACTTGCCAGGCACCGCAGGCACGGACGAGACGTGCACTGCGGCCTGCGCCATCTGACGGTCCGCGATGGGTCGCGCGAAGTTGATGGCAATCGGCTTGGCGACGCCCACCATCGAGCCGTTGCTCGGGTTGAAGCTCGGCGGAGCGAAGACCGGCGGCCCGGTGTAGGGCGTGGGGTCTTGCCCGGCGGGGGTGCCCGCGGGGATCACCGTGGGTGCCGCCGCGGGTGCGGCGAGGGGATCGGCCGGCGCCGGGGCCATCGGATCGGCGGGCAGCGGGAACCCGAACGGCAACGGCGCGGGCGGCGGCACGTCCCCGATCGGGGGCGGTGCCGGCTGCTCGATCGGTTGGGAATCGATGGCCGCGGGGTCGGGGTTGACCTCTGGATCGGCCCAGGCAGACGGGCTGCCGATGACCATTCCACCCACGAGACCCGCTGCGAAGATCGCAGTGGCACATCGGGCGACAGTTCGCTTGAACGTTATCTGGGGCACGCCCCACCTCCAATACACAAGTCTTTCCAGTGTCGCACAGCGCGGTGACCGGTTACCTGCGACGACGACTGCCGACCCCCGATCACCGCTCCACCCCAACGGCACTGACCTGCCCGTTTGATCGTCCCCGGCCGCTGCTTCGTTACCTTCGCCGCATCTTGGGGATCAGGACTTCACCAGACGGGCGATTGCCGCCGATGCTTCGGCGAGCTTCTTGTCCGCCTCGGCGCCGCCCTCGGCGACCGCATGGGTCACGCAGTGGCCGAGATGCTCGTCGAGAAGTCCCAGCGCCACGGACTGCAGTGCGCTGTTGACGGCGCTGATCTGCGTCAGGATGTCGATGCAGTACTTGTCGTCGTCGATCATCTTCGCGATGCCGCGAACCTGACCCTCGATGCGCCTCAGACGCTTGGCGTAGTTCTCCTTGTGGGGCGAATACCCGTGTGGCGCAGCGTCATCGTCGACCTCGGCTGCGTCGTGCACGTCGGACGTCTCGGACATCGTCATCCTCCCAGCATCTGCTTCATCTGGCCGATCTCCGCCTGCTGCGCGGTCACGATCTGCGTGGCCAACGTCTTGGCGTCGGCATTGGCGCCGTCGGCGATCTCGGTTCGGGCCATCGCGATCGCGCCTTCGTGGTGGCCGATCATCGACTGCAGCCAGAGTTGGTCGAAGTCGGCACCGTTGAGCGAGGCCAGCTTCGCCATCGTGGAGTCATCGACCATGCCCTGCATCTCCATGCCTTCGTGGCCCTGGTGGCCGCTGGAGTGGGCATCGCCGCCCCACTGCGCAAGCAACGCCTTCATGGTCTGGATCTCGGGTCCCTGCGCGGCAGAGATGTCCGCGGCCAGCGTGGTGACCGAGGGGTTGGTGGAACGTTGGGCCACCAGCGCCGACATCTGAACCGCCTGCTCGTGGTGCGGGATCATGCCGGTGACGAACGTCAGGTCGGCGGCGTTGTTCGGGGCGGGACTCGCCGACGCCACCGCGGCGCTCGACTCGCTGTCGTGCGCGTGATCGGTGTGGCCGTCGGAGGCCGGGCTGGTGCACGAGGACAGGAACAGAGCTGCGACGATCGTGGCCGCCGCGGTGATGAACGGCTTCATGCGAACCACCGTACCGGATACCCCACCGGGGTATCCGAAATGGTTTGGTCGACGAACCACCCGGAGGCATACTTGACCGATGCCCTCAGATCAGCCCGCCTCCCCCGATGCTCTTCACGCAAGCGGCTCATCGGGCCCCGACATCAAGCCTCGTAGCCGCGACGTCACCGACGGCCTCGAGAAGACCGCCGCCCGCGGGATGCTGCGGGCCGTGGGCATGGGCGACGACGACTGGGTCAAGTCGCAGATCGGCGTCGCGTCGTCGTGGAACGAGATCACGCCGTGCAACCTGTCGCTGGACCGGCTGGCCAAGGCCGTCAAGGAGGGTGTGCACGCCGCCGGCGGCTTCCCGATGGAGTTCGGCACCATCTCGGTCTCGGACGGCATCTCCATGGGTCACGAGGGCATGCACTTCTCGCTGGTGTCCCGTGAGGTGATCGCCGACAGCGTCGAGACCGTGATGATGGCCGAGCGCCTCGACGGGTCCGTGCTGCTGGCCGGCTGCGACAAGTCGCTGCCCGGGATGCTCATGGCCGCCGCGCGACTCGACCTGGCGAGCGTGTTCCTCTACGCCGGGTCGATCATGCCCGGCAAGGCCAAGCTGACCGACGGTTCCGAGAAGGACGTCACGATCATCGACGCGTTCGAGGCCGTCGGCGCCTGCTCGCGCGGGCTGATGTCGCGCGAGGACGTGGACATCATCGAGCGCGCGATCTGTCCCGGCGAGGGCGCGTGCGGCGGTATGTACACCGCGAACACCATGGCCAGCGCCGCCGAGGCCATCGGCATGTCACTGCCGGGCAGCGCGGCACCGCCTGCCAGCGACCGCCGCCGCGACGGCTTCGCCAAGCAGAGCGGAGCGGCCGTCGTCGAACTCCTCAAGCGCGGCATCACGGCCCGCGACATCATGACCAAGGAGGCGTTCGAGAACGCCATCGCCGTCGTGATGGCCTTCGGCGGATCGACGAATGCGGTGCTCCACCTGTTGGCGATCGCGCACGAGGCCGACGTGAAGCTGACCCTCGACGACTTCATCCGCGTCGGTGCCAAGGTTCCGCACCTCGCCGACGTGAAGCCGTTTGGCAAGCACGTGATGTACGACGTCGACAAGATCGGCGGCGTTCCGGTCATCATGAAGGCCCTGCTGGACGCCGGACTGCTGCACGGTGACTGCCTGACCGTCACCGGAAAGACCATGGCGGAGAACCTCGCCCACATCGCGCCACCCGACCCCGACGGCAAGGTGCTGCGGGCACTCGCCAACCCGATCCACCCGACCGGCGGCATCACGATCCTGCACGGCTCGTTGGCGCCCGAGGGCGCCGTGGTCAAGTCGGCAGGCTTCGACTCCGACGTGTTCGAAGGCACTGCAAGGGTTTTCGACGGTGAGCGCGCGGCGATGGATGCGCTGGAGGACGGCACCATCACCGGCGGCGACGTCGTGGTGATCCGCTACGAGGGCCCCAAGGGCGGCCCTGGCATGCGGGAGATGCTGGCCATCACCGGCGCCATCAAGGGTGCAGGCCTCGGCAAGGACGTGCTGCTGCTGACCGACGGCCGCTTCTCCGGCGGGACGACAGGCCTCTGCGTCGGGCACGTCGCGCCGGAAGCCGTCGACGCCGGCCCCATCGCCTTCGTGCAGAACGGCGACAAGATCCGCCTCGACGTCGGCAAGGGCACGCTCGACGTTCTCGTCGACGCGGGTGAATTCGACTCCCGCAAGGCCGGTTTCAACCCGCCGGCGCCGAAGTACCCCACCGGGGTGCTGGCCAAGTACCGCAAGCTGGTCGGCTCGGCAGCCCAGGGTGCGGTCTGCGGTTAGTCGATCTCCGGTGGTGGTTGGGGTTCGAAGGGTTGGTACCACCACCAGTTGGCGCGTTCCCCG
>NZ_JAEMTA010000126.1 GCF_016462545.1 Mycolicibacterium sp.
AAACAACAAACAAAAACCACCAAACACACTATTGAGTTCTCAAACAACACACCCGGATTTCAGGCAACCCTGCCACTGTACTTCACAGCGGCGGTGACGTCAATCCTCGTCCTTCCGGTCTTTCGACCGGGGCCGTAGGCACTGAAGAGAACTGTAGCCCACGATCCCGCATACTCCAAAACTGCACGCCAAAGGGTGGTTTTGGGCGAAAAGCTATGTCACGCGCTCGATTTCGGCCCCGAGGCTGACCAGGTTCTCCACGAACAACGGGTAGCCCCGGTCGATGTGGAACACGTCGTGCACCTCGGTGTCGCCATCGGCGACCAATCCGGCCAGCACCAGCCCGGCGCCGGCGCGGATGTCGGAGGCCCACACCGGTGCGCTCGACAGCTGCGGGATGCCCCGGACCACTGCGTGGTGACCGTCGGTCCGTGCGTCGGCGCCGAGTCGGATCATCTCCTCCACGAAGCGAAAGCGAGCCTCGAAGACGTTCTCGGTGATCATCGACGTGCCGTCCGCGATGCAGGCCAGGCCGATGGCCATCGGCTGCAGGTCCGTCGGGAACCCGGGAAAAGGCAGCGTGGCCATGTTGACGGCCTTCGGTCGCTCGTACTGAACGATGCGGAAGCCGTTGTCGTGCTGGGTCACGGTGGCCCCGGCGTCGTGAAGCTTGTGAAGTACCAACTGCAGATGCTGTGGGTCGACGCCCGTCACCGAGATGTCGCCGCGCGTCATCGCGGCGGCGATGCCCCAGGTGGCGGCGACGATGCGGTCGCCGATCACGCGGTGTTCGGTGGGATGCAGTCGATCGACGCCGGTGATGGTCATCGTCGATGAACCCGCCCCCGAGATCAGCGCACCCATCTGATTGAGCATCGTGCACAGGTCCACCACGTCGGGCTCTCGCGCGGCGTTGTGAATCGTCGTCACGCCCTCGGCCAGGACGGCGGCCATCAGGATGTTCTCGGTGGCGCCGACCGAGGGGAACTCGAGCTGGATCTCCGCACCCCGCAGGTGATCCGCCTCGGCGACCACGCAGCCGTGTTCGATGTTGCAGCGCGCGCCGAGTTGCCGCAGACCGGCCTGATGCATGTCCAGCGGTCGCGAGCCGATCGCGTCGCCGCCCGGCAACGCCACCTTGGCCTTCTTGCACCGCCCCACCAGCGGACCCAGGACGCACACCGACGCGCGGAACTGCCGCACCGCCGCGAAGTCCGCGTCGTACTTCAACTCGTCGGGCGAGGTGATGCGAACGACGTCGCCGTCGAGCTCGACCGTAGCTCCGAGACCCCGGAGCACCTCCGCCATCAGCGGGACGTCGAGAATGTCGGGACAGTTCGTGATGGTGCTGGTGCCCTCCGCCAGAAGCGAGGCGGCCATCAGCTTCAGCACGCTGTTCTTTGCTCCGCCGACGGCAACTTCGCCCGACAACCGGGTACCACCGGTCACCACGAATCGCTCGCTCACGCGGCTCAGTGTAAACAGCGCAAGCCTCTCAAGTCCGATTCGGCCAGCGGGCCCAGGTACGGTTTCTCCATGGCCGTCCATCTGACCCGCATCTACACCCGAACCGGCGACGACGGATCGACCGGGCTCAGCGACTTCAGCAGGGTGTCCAAGAACGATCCCCGGCTCGAGGCCTACGCCGACTGCGATGAAACGAACGCTGCGCTCGGCGTTGCGGTCTCTCTCGGCGCACCGGATGAACGGATCCTCGACGTCCTACGGCAGATTCAGAACGATCTCTTCGATGCCGGGGCGGATCTGTCCACCCCTGTCGTCGAGAACCCCGAATACCCGCCGCTGCGGATCACGCAGGAGTACGTCGACCGGCTCGAACGCTGGTGCGACGAGTTCAACGAGCCTCTGCCCGCGCTGAATTCGTTCATCCTCCCGGGCGGCACTGCGCTGTCGGCGCTGCTGCACGTGGCGCGGACCGTGGCGCGCCGGGCGGAACGCTCCGCCTGGCGTGCGGTCGAACATCACGGCGACGCGATCACCGTGCTGCCGGCGAAGTACCTGAACCGACTGTCCGATTTGCTGTTCATCCTGTGCCGCGTGGCGAACCCCGACGGTGACGTGCTGTGGCAGCCCGGCGGTAAGCGGGACTAGTTCGACCGGCGCCGCGCTCGGGGTGACGGCCGGGACTCGAGCCACGACGTGAACGCGGTCAAAGCGCCACGGTCCAAGGCGATTTCGTAGCCCCTGCGGCTGTCGGGATCGGTGTCACGCAACTCGAGCACGACGATCTCGCCACTCATGATGTCGAACTCGTCACCGCGTGGCGCGCGACGCGTCACCACTTCGATGCCTCTTCGGGACAGCCGACGATCCGGCCACCACCGCAGGCTCGACAGACGGTAGAAGCCGGCCTCCCCACCGCGGTAGCGGACCACGCCGTGTCGCCAACCGTGTCCGCCGACCGCTGGAACGTCGCGAAGGATGGCGGCCGAGCCGCCGACCTGACGCAACTTCCACAACCGATACGTCAGTGCGATGACGACCAGCAACAACACGCCGACCAGCGCGACCATGACCATCATGGACGCGCTCATCGCCAACTCAGTCGAGCTCGCCCAGGGCGCGCAACCGCGCCCGTCCCCACGCTGCGGTCCGCTCGTCGTCCGACTCGGCATCCTGCTTGGCCTCGTCGGCGTTGATCTCCGACTCCAACTGGGCGTTCTCGACCAGGATCCGAACGGCCTCCTCGGTCACGGACAAGAAGCCTCCGTCGACGGCGATCCGAAGGTCGTCCTCGCCCTCGCGCTCGACGCGCACCATGGCGTCGTCGACGAGTTGGGCCACCAGCGGAATGTGCCGTGGCAGGATACCGATCTCACCCGCGGTGGTGCGGGTAAAGATGAACGTCGCGTCACCCGACCAAAGCTCGCGTTCGACGGCGACGATCTCGACGTGAATTTCAGCCATGGCGCATCACCTTTCGAGCTCGGATCACAGCTTGGCGCCGAAAGTCTCGGCCTTCTTCGCCAGATCGTCCAGACCGCCAATGAGGAAGAACGCCTGCTCGGGCAGGTGGTCGAACTCGCCCTTGGTGAGCTTGTCGAACGCCTCGATGGTCTCCTTGAGCGGAACCGTCGAGCCGGGCTGACCGGTGAACTGCTCGGCAGCCATCATGTTCTGGCTCAGGAAGCGCTCGATGCGGCGGGCCCGGTTGACCAGCTGCTTGTCCTCTTCGGCGAGTTCGTCGACACCGAGGATGGCAATGATGTCCTGAAGGTCCTTGTAGCGCTGCAGGACTCGGATGACTTCCTGAGCGACGCGGTAGTGCTCGTCGCCGACCACGGCCGGGTCGAGGATCGTCGAGCTCGACGCCAGCGGATCCACCGCCGGGAAGATGCCCTTGGAGAACACCGCACGGGACAGCTCCGTGGTGGCGTCCAAGTGGGCGAAGGTCGTCGCGGGAGCCGGGTCGGTGTAGTCGTCGGCGGGCACGTAGACGGCCTGCATCGAGGTGATGGAGTGACCACGGGTCGAGGTGATGCGCTCCTGCAGCTCGCCCATCTCGTCGGCCAG
>NZ_JAEMTA010000127.1 GCF_016462545.1 Mycolicibacterium sp.
GTAGAAGGCGATCTGGCGCAGTGCGGTGACCGGGTCCATGGGTCCAATGTGCCCCGGACGAGGCTTTGGACCACGTTCTCCAGCAGAAACGGAGCGTTCGATAAGGTGCGATGCTCCCCCAATCGCCAGCTGTATTCTGATTCGGGCGGGAGGGAGTTCAGAGGTATGAGCCTGCTTGGCGAAGCGTGGGACTTGCTCCGAAAGTACGGGGATTCCATCGGCATCGATTGGGACGATGCCCCAGGCCCATTGGACCGGCTGCCGAACACGGACGTCATGAGCTCCGTCGCGAACCTTGCAGGTTCTCCAATTCTTTCCGCCGCTCAGCTCACCATCTATGGAATGAAGGCGTCGACAGGTTCCGGCGAGCCTCAAGCGGGTGAGGCGTTCGAAACGTCTGCAGCCAAGTATGCGGAGGCAGGTGCCCTGCTCGTCAAGACCGAGGTCTACGACGCAGACCAGTGGGATGGCACGGCCGCGACGGCATATCAGGCGAAAGCTAGCGCACACCGTCACCAAACGTTCGAAGTTGCCGACGCCGAGAAAGCGATGGGACAACTGCTCCACGAGCTCGGAATCCAGGTCAAGGAGACCCGCCAGACCTTGCAGGACCGTGTAGATTTTCTCGCGGATTACGACACCGCGACGAGCTGGATGAATGCCATACCTGGTGGCGCTGCCGTCAAGGCGGCTGCCGATGCCGGTGTCGCCGCGACACAGCTCGCTTGGGCCGAGACGAGCATGGCACAGCTCATCAGCGAGTCTGCGGTAAAGGCCCGCGCGATATTGGACGTCGTCGGCAAGTATGAGGCGGCCGCAGGACAACAACTGTTCGGCGAGGAAACGGGACCCGACGGAACGCGGGTCGAGTTGCCGTGCGGTGAGCCCTTTGGCGACGAACGCAGAAACGGTTCGCTACCAACCCGCACTCTCGAGGGTGTCCCCTACATTCCCCCGTACCACACCGAACCTCCGGTGCTGCAACCCAAGTGACGGTGTCAATGCGAACGGAGAGAGGCCGTGACAGCTCAATCGGACAACCTGAAAGTACTTACCGCATTTCTCGACGACATCGCCGCCAAGCAAGGCACGGCAGCAGGCATTCTCAAGGTCGCTGGCGAGACAGTCAACGACCTCACGGACAGTGTCTGGGGCACGCACGGTGTGGTCTGCGCACCCAGCAATTTAGCCGTCTCGGCACTTGAGCGGGCGCGAGACGCCGCCGCCGCCAAACTCTGGCACATGTCCCACGATTTGTCGGAGCGACTGGGTGAGTCATCCGCGAACTACAACAACGCCGACTGGCTCGCAGGTCGTGACATCGATGCATGCGAGATGTGATGTCTCGTCCAGTACGGGAGTTCTACTGTGACACCTGATAACTCATGGACGGATGACGAAGGCGACGAACTCCCTGGCTTCGGCGACGCCTACTACTCCGTCGATGCCACGCAGTCTGCGAATGACGAAGGCGAGGCGCATTCGGTCTACTTCACCGTGACCAATCCTGCAGGGAGCGTGGCAGTTACGGCGGCCATCGGCGGTCATATCAAACGGGTCGAGTTCCCTGGGAACGTCACGGATATGACGGAGTCGCAGCTCGCTGACGAGATCACCGTCCTCGCAGGTCTCGCCTCCCAGAAGGCGCAAGCCGCACAACATGCGGTCGTCGTAGAGCTAATGCACTCGATGGGCCACGACCGGGTCATGACAAGTGGGTTTCTCGAGTACAACGTTGGACTGCCGTCGCCCACCACCGTCGAGACGGTCAAGGCCGACATCTTCGCCACCCGTTACACGACTGATCAGGATTAGCGGAGTGCCGAAGAGCCGGGCGCACATGGTCCTGCTAACGCAGTCGCGCGCACCTGCGACCATGAGCGCTGGTGCCCGGACGGCTCGCTTCGTGCGCGAGAATGGTTAGCGTGAAGCGCTTTTCCCATCCCATGCTCGCCGCGCGAAGGCGCCGTACGACGTTGATCGTCGCGGTGGCACTCGTGACCGTCGTCGCCATGACGGCCGGATTCGTATGGTGGCACTGGTTCGGTCGGTTCGCTGCCGCGCGCCATTCATGGCAGCCCACGATCAATGCATTTTCACCGTCGATGCGCGAACGACCGGTCCCGGGATGGAGATCCTCGGTGGTCGACTTCGGACTTCCGGTATCGAGCGAGATTGCGGCCAGTAACGATCCCCAGGGTCCTCGGCCCTTCATCGGGAGTCTGGGCGACCACGCGTACTACTTGGCCCGGACCAGCGCCCCCACGGAATCACGATGGTGGCTGGTTGGCATCGACGTGCGAAACGGCCAGCGCCTATTCCCCGCGGTCGAGTTGTCGAGTGCGGCGATGTCTCCACAGTGCTTCCTCAACGGGCCGACTGACGTGTTGTGCCTCAGCAGAAATAGCCTCTCGGCCACGGCGTGGGTAGTGGACGCGGACTCGGGCGCCACGACTTATACCGGGCCAACAGACCTTCGTGCCATTCCCGGCGGACTCGTGGTGCAGCAAGTGGGAAGCCGCGCCCTGGCTGCCGCGGGGCGCCAGGGCGTTTATGGCATCGGCCACCGTGCGGAGACGACATGGTTCGTTCCAGGTACGGGAACCATTGCCGCAAGCCCGCCCGCGGGCTCGGACTCCATGCTGGCGGCTCAAGCCCTCCCTGAGGGGGAGCGCGATGTAACCATCTTCTCAATCGATGGCGGCGAGGTGATCGTCCCCGACGTCGCCACCGGCGCACGAATGGAGCGGACGGTCCTTTACCCGGGCGGATTCGCAGCCGCCGTCGAGGTCGACGGCAAGGACACCGGCGTTCAATTCTTCGATACGTCCGGCTCGCACGTGGGCGGAGGCGTCGATGGCACTCCGACGACGGACCAAACAGGCACGTTGCCGATCGTGTCAGGCTTCGCGGGCGGTGCCTCTTCCGTGTTCTCCGCAAGCGGCAGAAAGCTTCTCGACATGCCTCGGGGAGTGAAATACCTCGTCGGTTCGACGATGCTACTGAATGAGAACAGCAGTGACGAGTTTTCGATGTGGCGGCAGTACGACCTGAAGACCGGTGTCAAGGGCAACGCGTGTGACTTCAACATGGGCAACTTCCTTGGCACCGACGGTTCGGTGTTCGTCTTCGCGGTGACCAACCGCAAGGCGGACGTCATCCTGAAAGCGCGCGACAGCAACACTTGCGACACACTGTGGACTCTCCCATCAGCGGTCGACTCACTCGCCCGCGCCTGGCGAATCGACACCACCCTCGTCCAATTGTCCGACGATGGAACCGAATTGATGTCTTTGGTGGCGCCGAGCTAGCCCCTCGCCCATCCCGGGTCATACCGTCCCACGCGCCAGGGTCACGCCAGGCCTTCGCGGGCAGAGCCAGGTTGCGTGGGTACTGACTGCGCCAGTCGTCGTCCAGCTGATAGCCCCCGTCTGCGGGCGGACTGTCGGTCAGCTCGCCGAAGTCCTTGCGGGCGGCCGCCTCGAACTCGGCATCGGCGCCGGCTGGAACGAGGAGGAGTCCGG
>NZ_JAEMTA010000038.1 GCF_016462545.1 Mycolicibacterium sp.
GGGTGGGCCCGGGCCCTCGTCGATTCGCTTGGTCCCAAGCACATCTCGTTGCGTAACCTCACGGTGCCCACCCTGGTCATCGGCAGCACGCACGACCGCCTACTGCCCATCGGCGCGTCCCGGCGCATCGCGGCGGACGCACCGAACCTGGCGTCGCTGGTCGAACTGCCCGGTGGTCATTGCGGTCCCCTGGAGCACCCCGACGAGGTCAACCAGCAGCTTCGGGCCCTCGCCGAATCGGTTCGGACGCAACGTCGGATCAGCCCCTAGAAGTCAGATGCGCGGCCACCTCGGCGGCTGCGCGTTGGCCCGACCGCACGGCGCCGTCGAGGAATCCCGTCCATTCGTCGGCGGTCTCGGTGCCCGCCCAGAAGATGCCCTCGACCGGCTCGCGCAACCACCGTCCATAGGTGGTCCAGGAGCCGGTCGGAACGGCAGCAGTCGGACCACCTGGCGCGAAATCCTCTGCACCCCAACGATGGTCGACGTAGTCGATCGGACGAAGGGCGCGCTCGCCGAAGAGGTTCGCGAAGCACTCCAGCGCGCGGTCGCGGCGGGCGTCCGGCTCGAGCGGGTCGAAGGTGCGTGCATCGGTGAAGCCGAGCAGGATCCCCGGGCCATCATTTCCGGGGCTGACGTCGAACGTGATGAACACCGGACCGTCGTCGGACAGTGCTTCGCCCGAGTACCCGCTGGCGCGCCAGAACGGCGTCTCGTAGGCGGCGTAGGCCTTGCTGAGCTTGCCTTGCGGCCAGTGTCTGGCCAGTTCGACGTGGCCGGTGGATAGGCCGGGGTCGTAGGTGATGCCCGCGCGGTGCTCGGGCGGGACGGCGACGACGACGGCGCGCGCCGTCACGGTGCCGGCGGCGGTGTGCACGCTCGCTCCGTCCGCCCCGTACTCGATGCGTTCCACGACGCTGTCGAGGCGCACGCGGTCGCCGAGGTCCTCGGCCATCCGCAGCGCGATCTG
Organism: Mycolicibacterium sp.; assembly: GCF_016462545.1. GTDB lineage: Bacteria > Actinomycetota > Actinomycetes > Mycobacteriales > Mycobacteriaceae > Mycobacterium. The sequence continues at coordinate 971 of NZ_JAEMTA010000038.1, forward strand.
CTGGGTGCCCGCGGGGAAGCGGTCCTGCTGCGCGCCACCCTTGACATCGAGCATGGGACCGATGCCACCCGCGGCCTTGACGTAGCGCACGGCGTGCAGCATGGACACCTCGTCGGGCTCGCAACCCCACGTCACCCTCGCCATGATCGCCATCAGGTCCCTGGTGCTCTTGCCGGCGTGCACCGATCGCAGCCACCCGTCGAGCGTCTGATGGTCGAGGCGGTGGGCCATCGGGGCGGTCCACGGCGTGGCCAGGGGGACCTGCTTGGCGAGGCGCTCGAAGCGCCACTGGATGCGAGAGACGTCCAGGAGTTCGAGGATGGACAGCTTGGGGATGGTGCTGCGATAGGACTTGACGCGACCGTGCCAGCTGATCAGGTTCTTGCCGTGGTTGTACGTCGGCACGGTCGGGCAATCGAGTTCGGCGGCGAGCTCGAGGACCGCGGTCTGCGTCGGCCCGACGAACGTGCCGCCGAGGTCGACGGGGACACCGGCGATCGTGGTGGTGTGGGACCGCCCCCCGACGCGGTCACGCCCCTCCAAAACGGTGACGTCGTACCCGAGTGCGGTCAGACGGCGGGCGGCCGTCAGTCCGGCGAACCCGGCGCCCACGACGACGACGTCCTGCTCGGGCGGGGTACTCACGTGACTAGGCTCTCACGCGTGAGGGTCATGACGGCGTTGTTCGGACCGACGGATGCGATCGAACGGGCGCGGGCGCTGAAGGAGGCGGGCGCCACCGGGGTGTTCACCTTCGAGGGACCGCACGACGTGTTCGCCCCGCTGACCCTGGCCTCGACGGTCGGCGGCCTGGACCTGATGACCAATGTGGCGATCTCGTTCCCGCGCAATCCGATTCACCTCGCACACCAGGCGATCGACCACCAGTTGCTCGCCGACGGACGCTTCATCCTCGGTCTCGGGACGCAGATCCGCACCCAGATCGAGAAGCGGTTCGGCGCGGACTTCTCTCAACCCGTTGCGCGGATGACCGAGCTCATCGGTGCGCTGCGCGCGATCTTCGCGACGTGGACCACCGGCGAGCGGCTGAACTTCCAGGGCGAGTTCTACCGTCACACGCTGATGACGCCGAACTTCACGCCGAAGTCGATTCCGCACGGGCCGCCTCCGATCTACGTCGGTGCGCTGGGTCCACGCCTCACCCGCGCAGTGGCCGAGGCCGCCGACGGGCTGCTCGTCATGCCGTTCGGCTCGAAGCGCTTCCTCCACGAGGTCACGATGCCGAAGGTCGACGAGGGCTTGGCGGCCTCGGGTCGCGGCCGGACCGACTTCGCCGTGGTACCCGAGATCATCGTGTCGGTCAGCGACGAGGATCCGAAGCACACCTCGACCCGCCAGTTGCTCGCGTTCTATGGCTCGACGCCTGCCTACCGTCCGGTGCTCGAGGCCCACGGGTGGGGCGATCTGCAGCCGGAGTTGCACGCACTGTCCAAGCAGGGACGCTGGCAGGAGATGGGCGGTCTCATCGAGGACGACGTCCTGCACACCATCGCCGCATGCGGCACGCCCAAGGAGATCGCTGCTCACATCCGCGACCGCGTCGCGGGCGTCAGCGATCAGGTGTGCGTTTACCAGCCCGCGCCCATCCAGGTGGACTCATTGGCCCGGATCGTGGACGCACTCGCGGGGTGACCCCCTATCGTGTGGTGGTACGGGGCAGGACCAAGGGAGGTCTCGATGGACGACCAGGCGGAATACTCGGACGTGTTGATCATCGGCGCGGGCATCTCGGGCATCGGTGCGGCCTACCGCATCCACGAGCGCAATCCCAAGCTCAGCTACACCCTGCTCGAACGGCGTGAGCGAATCGGCGGCACGTGGGACCTGTTCCGCTACCCGGGTATCCGATCGGACAGTGACATCTTCACGCTGAGCCTGCCCTTCGAGCCATGGACCCGCCCCGAGAACGTGGCCGACGGCGGCGACATCCGCAACTACCTCACCGACGCCGCTCGCCACCATGGCATCGACCAGCACATCCGATTCGACACGCACGTCACCTCGGCCGAGTGGGACTCCGCTACCGACACGTGGACGCTGCACACCACGACGGCCGACGGCGCAACGAAGCTCTATCGAGGGCGCTTCCTCTTCTTCGGCACGGGCTACTACGACTACGACAAGCCGTACCTGCCGGAGTTCGCAGGCATCGAGGACTTCGCCGGCGACGTGGTGCACCCGCAGTTCTGGCCGGAGTCGCTGGACTACTCGGGCAAGCGGGTCGTCGTGATCGGTAGCGGCGCCACGGCGATCAGCCTGGTTCCCGCACTGGCGAAGACCGCGGCACACGTCACGATGCTGCAGCGTTCACCGACCTACATGATGTCGATGGCGCGGATCGATCCGATGGTGACGGCCATCCGGAAGATGTTGCCGCGCAAGCTGTCCCACACCGTGGTCCGCGCGCGCAACGCCGCCTTCTCCGTGCTCTCGTACTTCTTGTTCCGCGCAGCCCCGAAGTTCGGACGGTGGCTGATCAGGAACCGGACCATCGCGGCGCTACCCGACGGTTACGACGTCGACCTTCACTTCAAGCCGCGCTACGACCCGTGGGACCAGCGCATGTGTCTGGTCCTCGATCACGATCTCTTCGACCACATCGGTGCGGGTCGCGCCGAAGTCGTGACCGACCACGTCGATCACGTCGACGCCACCGGCATCGTGCTCGCATCCGGTAAGCGCATCGACGCCGACGTCATCGTGACGGCCACCGGCCTGCAGTTGCAGGCACTGGGTGGCATCACACTCGTCGTCGACGGCACCGAGATCACGCCCACCGACCGCTTCGTCTACAAGGAGTACCTCCTCGAGGACGTCCCGAACATGGCGTGGTGCATCGGCTACACCAACGCGTCCTGGACGCTGCGGGCGGACATGACGGCGCGTGCGGTGGCGAAGTTGTTGGCGTACATGGAGTCTCACGGCTACACGCACGCCTACCCGCACCTCGGCGGCGTGCCGATGAAGGAGAAGCCGACCTTCGACCTGAAGGCCGGCTACATCCAGCGCGCCCCGCATGCGCTGCCGAAGTCGGGTACCCACCGACCGTGGAACGTTCGGCACAACTACGTGCTGGACCTCATCGACCACCGATTCGACCGCATCGAGGAGTCGATGGTGTTCGGTCGCGCCCCGGCGCAGGTCGCCGCCACGGTCCCGACGGGCGAGCAGGCTCAAACGGCCTAGCGCGAGCCCACCCCCTCGCGCGAGCGTGCGTGTCTGCGCGTCGACACGCCGTGATCGCTGACACTTCATGCACGCTCGTGAGCCGGCCGACACACTGATTGCTGCCACCCGTCGATCAATTGCTGCCATTGGAATTAAACCCTTGAGCAGCCCCGTTACAGCCCTCAGACCGGCCGGAGAATCGGCCAGAGGAAGAGGGATAGCCATGAAGAAGTTCGGATTCGCCAGCATCGCCGGCGCCGTCGCCACCGGGTTCGCCGCCGCTCTGTTCGGCCTCGCCGCCCCCGCCAGCGCGGACGTCGACCACCACCAGTGGATCACCGACATCCAGCAGCACGCCACCGTCGGCACGGTCACCTCGACCGTCGGCAACGGCCGCTAAGCAGCACGACGGAGAAGGGGCATCCGGAAACGGGTGCCCCTTCTTCGTGTTCTAGTCCGCGACCGTCAACCAGTCCTTGAAGCCCGACGGGTCATGACGACCCAGTGCGCCGTGTTCGAACAGGCCCCATCCCTCGACGGGCGACCCGCTGCCCTCGGTGCACAGCGCACGTCCGACGTGATCGATTACGCCGAACCCCGCTCGGCCGACGATCGCCGGATCCGTCATGTCGTACGTGAGCCGCTCCGTGAACTTCTCGCCTTTCCAGACGCCATGAATCCAGTCGGAGTCACCGCCGTAACCGCCGCCGACGTGAATGGGCACGGGCAGTTTGGACTCCACGTCGAAGTGCACGGGGGATCCGTCGAGCGCCGTGGCGTCGATGCTGGCGCCGGTCGGGATCCGCGTCCCCGAGGTGTAGTGGATCTTGATCCGCGGCCAGCCCAACTGCTCGACGCGGCCGTCCTTCCAGATCCGCGTGCAGTCGTTCAACGACCGGAAGCCATTGGGCTCCTCTTGGATGATGATGACGATGGAGAAGTCGTCGAACGCCATCGGCACGTAGAGCCACCACATGCCCTCGAACGGCGGGTCCGCCGGGCGTCCGGCGGGTTCGGCCTCACCGATGGGACGGATTCCCCACGACCGGTCGCGGCTGCCGATCCACGTCTCCGGGTCGACGGTGACCTCTTGGCCATCGATGACGAGATGGCCACTCCAGGAACCCAACTGGGCGAATCGCTGGGCGTCGAGCGTCACCCGGTTGCCTGCGCGCAGAAGGTGGCGCTGCTCCTGCACGACGTCGAACAGCCCGTTCCAGGTGAGGTCTGCGGCCATGCCCTCGGTCTCGTCGAGCACGATGCGCAACCGGTGCAATGGCTCGTGCACCTCGACGCGGTAGCCCAGGACGTGCTGGTTGAGGCGGTCCTGATCGATCGCATCCGACAGGTGCACCGCGGTCTGCTCGTCGCCGCGCCTCACCAGCATGAAGGCATCCTTCACGCCCAGGTTCGGGTAGTAGCCGACGCCGGTGATCAGAAAGATGTCGCCGCTGCGATCGTGGGCGTTGAAGTAGGACCGGTCATAGAAGTTGCGGTCCGACGAGCCCGGCATCGCGATCGGCTGCGGAATCTGGTGTACCGGAAACTCATCCATGGGTCCGAGCATCAGTGGTCCTCTCCTAGGAGTCGCCGTAGCAGCGACGCGTGGTAGAACGCCGACTCCACGTCCTCGGGTTTCTCCATCTCGCCGAACCGCACCCGCCGCGCCGTGGTGCGCATGAAGACACAGCACCAGATGACGCCGGAGTAGACGTAGAACCAGCGCAGGTCGCCGAGGGTGGCGCCGGTCAACTCCTCGTAGGTGGCGCGGACGTCCTCCTCCCTCATCACGTCGGGCAGCCCCGGCAGCCCGGCAAGGCCGGCGAGCTCCTGGAACACCATGTGCGCGAAGATGATCCATGCGACATCCAGCTCGCGCGGGCCGACGGTCGCCATCTCCCAGTCCAGCACGGCGACGGGACGGAAGTCCTCGTAGAGGACGTTGCCGATCCGCGAGTCGCCCCATGCCAGCACCGGCGGGGTAGCCGCCACGTCATTCGGGAAGTTCTCGGTCAGCCACGCCAACGCGCGCTCGACCAACGGAGATCGGCCGATGTCGGGCACCGCGAACTCGTACCAGTCCTTCAGCCAGCCGAAGTGCCGATCCAGTGGGGTGTCACCGGGCGGGTCGACCTCGGACAGGAAGCCGAAGGTGTCGACAGCACCGGGGATCGAATGCAGCTGCGCCAGAACGTCGACCGTGGCGTCCTGCAGTTCGCGTTGCCTCTCCGCGGGGGCATCGGAGAACCAGTTGTCGCCGAACGTGTAGGGCATCACGTCGGGTGGCACGATCCCGTCGACGTGATCCATCAGGAAGAACGGAGTGCCGAGCACGTCGCCCGAGTCCTCCATCCAGCGGACTCGGGGGACCGGCACGTCGGTCAGCTCGCCGACCAGTCGGATGACCTCGAACTGGTGGTCCAGCCGGTAGGTCGGGAATACCGGAACGTCGGCCTCGCTCGGCGCGACGCGGGCCACCCATTTCTGCTCGGTCGGTTGGCCGTCCTGCTGCCACGAGCCGGTCAGGACGATGGTCTCCGAGGACATCCCGTTGGAGTCGATGCCACTTTCGACGATGACGTCTGGCGTGATACCCCCGGGCATCACGGTGGAGAGCCACTGCGACATCAGCGCGGGCAGGGTGCTGTTGTCGCGAGAGGTGCGGTTCAGGCGGCTGACGTCTTCGACAGCCGGTTCGTTGGCCACGGTTTACCCCTTCGAGCAATTACGATACGGTGAGTAGCGTTATGAAAGCAGACGTGGGTGACGTTGACAAGACCCCGAGCGTCGGACGTCCACGCGATCGGCGCATCGACGCTGCCATCTTGGGAGCGACTGCGGATCTGCTCGTCGAGATCGGGTACGCGAATCTGACGATGGGCGCCGTCGCCGAACGCGCTGGCACCACGAAGACCGCGTTGTACCGGCGGTGGTCGAGCAAGGCCGAACTGGTCCACGAGGCGGCGTTCCCCGTGGCGCCCACCGCGCTGAGGACACCCGAGGGCGACATCGTCGGTGACGTCCGGGCCATGGTCGCCGCCGCCCGCGACGTGTTCACCACGCCCGTGGTGCGGGCGGCGCTACCTGGGCTGATCGCGGACATGGCCGCCGACGCCGACCTCAACACCCGGGTGATGAGCCGCTTCGTGGGTCTCTTCGGCGTCGTTCGGGAGAGGCTGGTGCACGCCGTCGCCCGCGGGGAGGTGCACGCCGACGTCGATCCCGAACGCCTGATCGAGATCATCGGCGGTGCAACGCTTCTTCGGCTTCTGCTCGACCCCACCGGGCAGCAGGACGACGACTGGGTCGACCAGACCGCCGCGATCATCAGTCACGGTGTGCAGGCCTGACCAGTTACCGTTGAACCCATGTACGTGCAGCTGACCCTGAACGACGAGGACGGGGTGCCCGAGGTCTATTCGACCCCACCCTGGACCGATGACGCCGACGGCCGGGCCGAGACGGCCAGAGTCGTCGTCGACCCCGTCGGTAGACCCGACGGTGACCGGGCCGGCGTGCTGCTGACGATGACGATCGGTGAGGCGCTGGTCCTCGGCAGGCGCATCACGGAGATCGCCGAGCGGGCCGCCGAGGGCGAGTTCAGCCAGCGTGGTACCCGCTGGCGCAAGGAGGTCCAGGACCGCAAGCGCCGCGAGGCGTGGAACGTCCTGATGGCCGGCTCGGACGATGACCCTGCCGGAGAGCTCTAGGCCGGCGGGGCGAAGAACTCCAGGGCCGATCCGTCGGGGTCGCGGAAGCTGAGACCGGAACCGTACGGCGCGTCGACGATCCCGCCGTGGGTGATGCCCAGCTCGTCGAGACGGGCGACCCACTCCTGCAGCTCGGCGCGGGATCCGCACGCGAACGCCACGTGATCGAGCCCGACGCGAAATTCGCTGAACTGCTCGTCGGGCGCCGCCTGGGTGTGCTGATGAATGCCGAACAACGTGTCGCCGGGCAGTGCGTAGACGACGTGGCGGTAGCCGGCGTCGGTGTCCTCGTCGATCACCGGATCGACGCCGATGAGCTCGCGGTACCAGGGTGCGCTGACGGAGAGGTCCCGCACCGTGAGCGCGACGTGGGTGAGAGCGGGAAAGCTGGGCATGTGAACGTCCTTGTTCGGGGAATTGATCGATCTTGACACGTCGCGGCACGGCGCACGGTTCAATCGCTCAGGGCGCAACGCTGCCGATCTGCGACTTGTTCACGCGCATGACGTCGAGACGCCGCTGCTCCAGGCCGGCGAGGTCGTGGTCGTGTGCTCCCGCGATCGCATCCTCGGCCGCCAGTGCCGGATCGACGACGGTGGCAGCACCGCGTACGTAGATCTCCTTGAGCCCCAACATCGTTGGCTTCGGTACTGCCGCGATCTGCGTGGCCAGCTCGATGGCCCGCGGCAGCAGCACGTCGTGCGGAACGATCTCCGTCACCAAGCCGATGCGTTCGGCGCGGACCGCGTCCACCACCTCGCCGGTCATCGACATGCGACGGGCCATCGCACGTCCGACCACCTGGGGCAGTCGTGCCGTCATGCCGCCGCCGGGCAGGATGCCCACCCGCGCATGGGTATCTGCGAACACGGCGCGCTCCGACGCGACCAGGAAGTCGCATCCAAGCGCCAGTTCCAGACCGCCGGTGAACGTCGACCCGTTGACGGCGCCGACGATCGGTGTGCGCATCTCGGCAACCGCGGTGATGCAACTCTGCGTCTGGAACTCCTCGAAGTACTTCACGCCGTCGCGCGCGGCCTCCTTGAGGTCGACGCCGGCGCAGAAGGCGGGGTCGGCGCCCGTGAGCACCACCGCGCGTACCGAGGAATCGTCGTCCGCACTGCGGAGGGCCGCGTACAGTGCTCTGATCAGGCTGCGGTTCAACGCATTACGTGCCTGCGGCCGATTCATGGTGAGCACCCGGACGGCGCCGTGGTCGGCCCGGATCACCAATTGCTCATCAGTCATCGGCGAACGCTAACGCACGAACTGGTTCGCCGTGTTGGCGAGGTCGAGGATCGGCTGGGGCAGGGCGCCGAGTACCAGTGTGATCGCGGCGCTCAACGTGACGGTCGCGGTGCTCAGCGCGCTGGGTACCACCACGGTGGGGGCGTGCTCTGGCGGATCGGTGAAGAACAGCAGCACGATCACGCGCACGTAGAAGTACGCGGCCACTGCGCTGGCGCAGACGCCGACGATGACCAACGGAGCGGCGCCGCCCTCCGCGGCGGCCTTGAAGACCGCGAACTTGCTGACGAAGCCACTGGTCAGCGGAATGCCCGCGAAGGCGAGGAGGAACAGCGAGAACACCACTCCCACCAGGGGATGGTTGCGGCCCAGGCCTGCCCACCGGGTCATGTCGGTCTCCTCGTCGCCGTCCGCAGTGCGCACCACGCTGACGACGGCGAACGCGCCGAGAGTGCTGAATCCGTAGGCGAACAGATAGAACAGCGTCGCGGAGACACCGTTGTCGTTCAGCGCGATGACGCCGGTGAGGATGAACCCGGCGTGGGCGACCGACGAGTAGGCGAGCATCCGTTTGACGTCGCGCTGCGACACCGCGGTCACCGTGCCCACCACCATCGTGAGGATGGCGACACCCCACATCAGCGGCCGCCACTCGTGCTCGAAGCCGGGCAGCGCGACATGGAAGATGCGCAGCATCGCGCCGAACGCAGCAATCTTGGTGGCAGCCGCCATGAAGGCCGTCACCGGAGTGGGGGCACCCTGGTACACGTCGGGAATCCACGAATGGAACGGCACCGCACCGACTTTGAACAGCACACCGACCGACAGCAGGGCAATGCCGACGAGGGCCAGAGAGGTGTGGTCCGCGTCCTGCGTCTCACGGATGCCACTCAGGCTCAGCCCTCCCGAGTAGCCGTAGAGCAGCGCGATCCCGTAGAGGAAGAACGCCGACGAGAACGCGCCGAGGAGGAAGTACTTCAGCGCCGCCTCCTGGGAGAGGAGTCGTCGTCGCCGGGCCAGTCCGCACATCAGGTACAGCGGTAGCGAGAACACCTCGAGGGCGACGAACATCGTCAGCAGATCGTCGGACGCGCCGAACAGCATCATGCCGCCGAGCGCGAACATCGTCAGAGGGAAGATCTCCGTCTGCGCGATACCGGCCTTCGTCGCCAACTTCTCGGTGACGCTGCCCGGCACGGCTGACGCCATGGGTGTGAAGGCGTCGAGACCGCTGGCGCCGTCGTCCACGTCGACCTCGGAGGAGATGCGGCGCTCGGCGATCAACAGCGTGCCGAGCAGACCGACCACCAGCAGGGTGCCCTGCAGGAACAATGCGGGTTTGTCGACGGACACGGCGCCCATGACCGCGGTCCGCCCGATCGAGGATCCGAGACCGATCCACTCGACGACGACGGCGATCAAGGCGGCGGCCTGACCTCCCACGGCCAACGTCAACTGCACCCGGTAGCGCATGGAGCGGGGCAGGAACGCCTCGGCGAGCACGCCGAGTACGGCAACGCCCAGCACGATCAACATCGGTGAGACGAGGCCGTATTCGACCGAGGGCGGGGTGAGGGTCACTTCGCGGGTCCTTCCGCGATACGGGTTGCGGGATCCTGTTGGCCGATCGTCGTCAGGGTGTGGCCGACGGCGGGGTCGATGACGTCGAGGACGGGTTTCGGATAGATCCCCAACACCAGCAGGAGCGCGATCAGCGGTGCCACCACGACGAGCTCCCGTGGGACGAGGTCGCGCAGTCTCTCGTTGTCCGGAGCGATCGGTCCGGTCATCATGCGCTGGTACATCCAGAGGATGTAGATCGCCGACAGCACCAGCGCAGAGGCCGCGAAGACCGCCATGGCGGGATAGGTGGTGAACGTGCCGATCAGCACCAGGAACTCACTGATGAACGGTGCCAGCCCGGGCAGCGACAGGGTGGCCAACCCGGCGACGAGGAAGGTGCCCGCCAGTACCGGTGCCACCTTCTGGACTCCGCCGAACGAGGCGATGGCGCGGCTTCCCCTGCGCGACACCAGGAATCCCGCGATGAGGAACAGTGCCGCGGTCGAGATGCCGTGGTTGACCATGTAGAGCGTCGAGCCGGACTGGCCCTGGCTGGTCATGACGAAGATGCCGAGGATGATGAAGCCGAAGTGGGAGATCGACGTGTAGGAGATCAACCGCATCACGTCGGTCTGGCCGATGGCGACGACCGCGCCGTACACGATTCCAATCACCGCGAGCGTGATGATCAACGGCCGGAACGTCATCGACGCGTCCGGGAACAGTTGCAGGCAGTACCGCAGCATGCCGAACGTGCCCACCTTGTCGACGACGGCCATCATCAGCACCGCCGTCGCCGGGGTGGCCTCGACGGCCGCGTCCGGAAGCCAGCGGTGGAACGGCCACAGCGGCGCCTTGACGGCGAAGGCGAACATGAAGCCGAGGAACAACGCGTTCAGCACGGCAGGATCGATGTTCAGCGATCCGTCCGCGACGGCCGCGACGATCGCACGGAAGTCGAAGGTGCCTGCGGCGAACGCATCGCTCTTGGCCGTCGCCACGTACAGGCCGATGACCGCGGCCAGCATGATGAGGCCGCCGAACAGGTTGTACAGCAGGAACTTCACCGCTGCCTTCGAGCGGTTGGCCCCGGTGCCGAAGCCGCCGATGAGAAAGTACATCGGGATGAGCATCGCTTCGAAGAACACGTAGAAGAGCAGGACGTCGAGCGCCGTCAGCGAGATCAGCACCATGCCCTCGACGGCCAGGATCAACGCCACGTAGGCATGCGCGGAGCGGGCCTGGTCGCCTGCGTCGTTCCAACCGGCGACGATCAGCAGTGGGACGAGGACGGCCGTGAGGACCACCAGGGCCAGCGCGATGCCGTCGATGCCGAGGATGTAGCCGGTCCCGAAGGACGGGATCCAGGCGTGGTCCTCGACGAACTGGTACTGCGGACCTGCGGGATCGAACGTCACGGCGAGCAGCGCGGCCACCGCCAACACCACCACCGACACCGCCAGCGCGGCGTACTTCGCGAGATGCCTTGCTGCCGAGGGCAACAGGATGACCACCCCCGCACCGACCATCGGCACGGCCCAGAGAATCGTCAACCACGGTGCGCCGGTCACCAGATCCTCACCGCCAGAATCGCGGCGATGACCAGTGCGGCACCGCCGAGCATGGACAGGGCGTACGAGCGGGCGAACCCGGTTTGAAGCTGCCGCAACCGTTCCGAGGAGCCGCCGACGAGGTTGCCGAGGATGCGGGATACGTCGTCGATGCCGTCGTCGTCGATCTCGACGAGCCCCCTGGTCAGCACCTGACCGGGGCGCATCAGCACGTCCTCGTTGAAGGCGTCCCCATAGAGATCCCTGCGGGCGGCCACCGTCAGCGCCGAGACGTCGTCCGGGGCGACCTCGGGGATGGGGCGTGTGGCATAGGCCCGGTAGGCGATGGCGATGCCCGCCGCGACGACGGCCAGCGTGATGGCGGTCATCAGCCAGACCGGGACCGCGTGCGCGGCTTCCTCGTGAGCGCCGACCACGGGCTCCAGCCAGTGTTCCAGCGTGCCGCCGATGGCCAGCAGGGCGCCCGCGCCGACCGATCCGACGGCGAGCACGATCATCGGTCCCGTCATCGAGGCCGGAGATTCGTGGGGGTGCACGTCTTCCTTCCAGCGCTTCTCCCCGAAGAATGTCATCAGCATCACCCTCGTCATGTAGAAGGCGGTGATACCCGCGCCGAGCAGGGCTGCTCCGCCGAGCAGGATGCCCTTGACTCCGCCTGCGGCGAAGGCGGTTTCGATGATCGCGTCCTTGGAGAAGAAGCCCGCGAACGGTGGCACGCCGATGATGGCCAGGTAGCCCAGGCCGAATGTGACGAACGTGATCGGCATGAACGTGCGCAGTCCACCGAAACGGCGCATGTCGGTCTCGTCGTCCATGCCGTGCATGACCGAACCGGCGCCGAGGAACAGTCCCGCCTTGAAGAAGCCGTGGGTCAGCAGATGCATGATCGCGATGGCGTAGCCCGCGGGACCGAGACCGGCGGCGAGCACCATGTACCCGATCTGACTCATCGTCGACGCAGCGAGCGCCTTCTTGATGTCGTCCTTCGCGCAACCGATGACGGCGCCGAAGAGCAAGGTGACCGCACCGACGATCACCACCCCGAGGCGGGCGTCGGGGGCCAGGTCGTAGATCGGTCCGGAACGGACGATCAGGTAGACGCCTGCGGTGACCATGGTCGCGGCATGAATGAGCGCCGAGACCGGCGTCGGGCCCTCCATTGCGTCGCCCAGCCACGACTGCAGGGGCACCTGCGCCGACTTGCCGCAGGCGGCCAACAGGAGCAGCAGTCCGATCGCCGTGAGGGTGCCCGGGGTCATCTGCCCGGCGGCCGCGAAGACGCCCGCGTAGGAGATGGTTCCGACGTTTGCGAACATCACCATCAGGGCGAGTGCGAGGCCGATGTCACCGACCCGGTTGACCACGAACGCCTTCTTCGCGGCGGCGGCCGCCGACGGTTTCTGCGACCAGAAGCCGATCAGGAGGTACGACGCCAGACCGACGCCCTCCCAGCCCATGTAGAGGCCGAGGTAGTTGTCGGCCAGGACGAGGAGAAGCATCGCCGCCACGAACAGGTTCAGATAGGCGAAGAACCGTCTGCGCTCGGGGTCGTGGGCCATGTAGCCGATCGAGTACACGTGGATCAACGACCCCACGCCGGTGATCAGCAGGACGAAACACACTGATAGTTGGTCGAGTTGGAGGCCGAAGTCGACCCGAAGCGCTCCGACGGGCACCCAGCTGAAGAGGTGCTCGTGAAATCCGCGGTCCTCGGCCGCCCGGTCGAGCATGCCGACGAACAGCACCGCGCCGACGACGAAGGACGCGATGATCGTGGCGCAGCCCAGGAGGTGGCCCCACGTGTTGGTGGCCTTGCCGCCGAGCAGCAGGATGGCCGCACCGACGAGGGGCAGCGCAATGAGCAGCCAGATGGGAAGCATCACTAGTGCCTCAGTAGGTTCGCGCCGTCGACCGAGGCGGACTGCCTGGCCCGGAAGATGGTCATGATGATCGCGAGGCCAACCACGACCTCGCACGCGGCGACCACCATCGTGAAGAACGCCACCACCTGGCCGTCGAGGTGGCCGTGCAGGCGGGAGAACGTGACGAATGCCAGGTTGGCGGCGTTGAGCATCAGCTCGACGCACATGAACATCACGATCGCGTTGCGCCGCAACAGCACTCCCGCGGCGCCGATGGTGAACAGCAGCGCGGAGAGATACAGATAGTTGGCGGGGTTCACCGTGGCACCCCGTTCTCGGTAGCCGACGCACTGCGCGCAGGCAGGATCCCGCTGACCGAGGTCGCCGCGTCGGAACCGTCGGGCAGTCGCGCGGCGACGTCTACCGCGTTGTGCCTGGCATACACGCCGGGGTTCGGCATCGGGGTGGCGTGGCCGCCGGGCGCGAACCGCTCGGTGGCCAGCTCGCGCTGCGTCTTACGGCGGTCGACGCGCTCGCGATGGGTCAGCACCATCGCGCCGAGGACGGCCGTGATGAGCAGGGCGCTGGTGAGCTCGAAGGCCCAGAGGTACCGGACGAAGATGAGTGCGGCCAGGCCCTCGACGTTACCGCCCGCGTTGGCCGCGGCGAGCCCGGTGAAGCCGGCGACCGACACGTTGCCGATGCCCGCGATGAGTAGGATACCGAACGCCGCCCCTGCGCCGATCGCCGCGATGCGTTGTCCACGAATGGTTTCCACCAGGGAGTCGGCCGAGTCCACGCCGATCAGCATCAGCACGAACAGGAAGAGCATCATCACCGCTCCGGTGTAGACGACGACCTGCACGATGCCGAGGAAGAGCGCGTCCTGGGCGATGTAGAGCACCGCGAGGATGATCATGGTGATCGCCAGGAAGATCGCCGAGTACACGGCCTTGGGCGCGGCGATCACGGCGATGGCGCCCAGCACGGCGAAGGTGCCGAGCACCCAGAACGTCACCGCTTCCATCGTCGACGTCCGGTAGACGGTCTCGGCCGCGAGGAGCGTGAGTTCGCTTGTCACAGCGTCGCTTCCCGGGGTAGCACGACGGGCATGCCCAGCGGGGTGGCGAGTCCGTCGGACCTGATGTTGCCTCGGTAGTAGTCCTCGTCGGTGCTACCTGTCGCCATGGGGTGCGGCGGGGCGGTCATGTCGGGCTGCAGCGGTGCCAGCAGCTTGTCCTTGCCGTAGATCAGGTCGGCGCGGTTGTCGTCGGCCATCTCGTAGTCGTTCGTCATGGTGAGCGCCCGCGTCGGGCAGGCCTCGATGCACAGGCCGCAGCCGATGCACCGCAGATAGTTGATCTGATAGACCCGCCCATAGCGTTCACCCGGCGAAAAGCGTTCGGCCTCGGTGTTGTCGGCGCCTTCGACGAAGATCGCGTCCGCAGGGCATGCCCAGGCACAGAGTTCGCAGCCGATGCACTTCTCCAGGCCGTCGTCGTACCGGTTGAGCTGATGGCGACCGTGATAGCGCTGGGCCGTCGCACCGGGTTCCTCCGGATACTGCTCGGTGACCGGCTTCTTGAACATGGTCTTGAACGTCACCCCGAAGCCGGCGATGGCGTCGACGAGGTGCGGCCGCTTAGGCATCGGCGGGCTCCTTCTGGGGAATGGGGGGTACCGGGAACGCACCCGGCACGGTCGACGGTGGATCGGCAAGGCGCCGCGGCCGAGTCTGTTTGTGCCGCAGGGTCCGCCATAGATAGACGAGTAACAGCACGCCGACGAACGAGCTGGTGGAGACGAGGACTGCGGCGAGGCCGTCGTAGCCGTGGATGCGCAGGGTCCGGACCACCGCGACGGTCATGATCCACCCCAGCGAGATGGGGATGAGGATCTTCCAGCCGAGGTTCATGAACTGGTCGTAGCGCAAGCGCGGCAGGGTGCCCCGCAGCCAGATGAACCCGAACATGAACGTCCACACCTTGGCGATGAACCAGAGCAGCGGCCACCATCCGGAGTTCGCGCCGTCGATCATGTTGAACGGCCACGGGGCCTGCCAGCCGCCGAGGAACAGCGTGGTGGCCAGCGCGGCGACGGTGGTCATGTTGACGTACTCGGCGAGCATGAACATCGCGAACTTGAGCGAGGAGTACTCGGTGTGGAATCCGCCGACCAGCTCGCCTTCCGCCTCGGGTAGATCGAAGGGCGCGCGGTTGGTTTCACCGACCATCGACGTCACGTAGATCACGAATGACGGCAGCAGCAGGAACACGTACCAGAGGCCCTGCTGCTTGGCCACGATCTCGGAGGTGGACATGGTGCCCGAGTAGAGGAAGACCGCGGCGAAGCACAGCGCCATGGCGATCTCGTAGGAGATCACCTGCGCACTCGAGCGCAGTCCGCCGAGCAGCGGATAGGTGGACCCGGACGCCCAGCCCGCCAACACGATTCCGTACACGCCGATCGACGTGACCGCCAGCACGTACAGGACGCCGACGGACAGGTCGGTCAGTTGCAAGGGGGTCTGATGACCGAACACGCTCACCATCCCGCCCATCGGGATCACGGCGAACGCCAGAATCGCCGGGATGACGGCGATGACCGGGGCGGCGAGATAGATCGGCTTGTCCACGCCCGCAGGGATGAGCCCTTCCTTCAGGGCGAGCTTGACGCCGTCCACCAGACTCTGCAGCAGACCGAAGGGCCCAACCCGGTTGGGGCCGTAGCGCATCTGCATCCGGCCGAGGACCTTGCGTTCGATGAGGATGGCGACCAGCACCGTCAGCAGGCAGAACACGAAGACGAACAACGCCTTGGCCACCACCAGCCACCATGGGTCGTGGCCGAACGAACTGAGGTCGGGGTACGTCACGACTGCTCACCTCCGCGTGACAGGGCGACCACGGCGCCCGGGGCGACGCCGAGCGTTCCTGCGACCTGGGAGCCCGTGGAGTTCAACGGCACCCACACCACTGCGTCGGGCATCTCCGTGATCTCCAGGGGGAGAGTGATGGTGCCCCGTGGCGTCGCGACGGTGATCAACTGTCCGTCGCCCACGCCGATCTCGGCGGCGGTCGCCGTCGATAGTCGCGCGACCGAGGGCCGTGCGGTGCCCGCCAGGTGGGGCTCGCCGTCCTGCAGACGGCCCGCATCGAGGAGCATCCGCCAGCCCGCCAGCACCGCCTGTCCCGACGCCGGACTCTGCGGTGGGGGCGCGGACACGTTCGGGGCTACCGGCGGCGCGCCCCGCCAGCTGCCGAGTCGATCGAGATCGGCTCGGGCGCTGGGTGCGTCGCGCAGATTGAGATCCACCCCGACCTCCTCGGCGAGGGCGGCGAGCACCCGCGAATCCGAGGTGGCGTTGGGTGGCAGCGCGGGCTCGAAGGATCGTCGTCGGCCTTCCCAGTTGAGATAGGTGCCGGCCTTCTCCGTCACCGGAGCCACGGGGAACACGACGTCGGCCCGCTCGGTGACGGCGCTGTGGCGCAATTCGAGGCTGACGACGAAGGGCGCTGCGTCCAGTGCGCCGAGTGCTGCCGTCGGGTCGGGCAGATCGTAGACGTCGACACCACCGACGAGCAGTGCGCCGAGTGATCCGTCGAGGGCGGCGGCGACGATGCCGGCGGTGTCCCGTCCGGCGCTCGATGGGAGTTCGTCGACGTGCCACGCCGCGGCGACCTCGGCGCGGGCGGCGGCGTCGGAGAGTGGCCTGCCGCCTGGTAGGAGGTTCGGCGCCGCACCGGCTTCCAGTGCCCCACGATCGCCGGCGCGGCGGGGGACCCAGCCCACCCGTGCGCCGGTCCGGCTCGCCAACCGGAGTGCTGCCGAGTACGCCCCCGCGGACGTGGCAAGCCGCTCGCCGACCAGGACCACCGTCCCCGCGTCCATGCCATCGCCCAGCGCATCGAGGGCGGCGGCCTCCCCGCCGGGTGCAGTGGCGATGAGCGCGCCGCCCATCTTCTGCAGCCCCCGCGTGGCGAACGGTGCGATCGAGCTGACCTTCAGGCCGTGCTTGCGAAACGCCTTCCGCAGTCGGAGATAGACGATCGGGGACTCCTCCTCCGGCTCGAAGCCGACGAGCAGCACGGCGGAGGCGGATTCGAGGTCGGCGTAGGTGACGTTCATCGATTGGCCCGCGACGGCCGCCGCCAAGAACTGCGCCTCCTCGTCGGAGTGCGCCCGGCTGCGGAAGTCGATGTCGTTGGTGCCGAGCACGATCCGGGCGAACTTGGCGTAGGCGTAGGCATCCTCGAGCGTGCTACGTCCGCCGACCAGCACCCCCGCCCGTCCTTCCGCCGCGGTGAGGCCACGGATGGCGACCGCAACGGCCTCCGACCACGACGCCGGACGTTGGCTACCGTCGTCGTCGCGCACCAGCGGGGTGGTGATGCGGTCACCCTGGTTGGGATAGGTGAACGCCCAGCGACCCTTGTCGCAGTTCCACTCCTCGTTGACCTCGGGGTCGTCACCGGCAAGGCGGCGCAACACCTTTCCGCGCCGGTGATCGGTGCGCTGTGCGCAGCCCGACGCGCAGTGCTCGCACACGCTGGGGGAGGACACCAGGTCGAACGGCCTGGCCCTAAAGCGGTAGGCCGTGCCGGTCAGCGCGCCGACCGGGCAGATCTGCACGGTGTTGCCGGAGAAGTACGAGTCGAAGGGTGTGTCGTTCGCGATGCCGACCTGTTGCAGGGCGCCACGCTCGAGCAGCTCGATGAACGGATCGCCGGCGATCTGGTTGGAGAACCGCGTGCACCGCGCGCAGAGCACGCACCGCTCGCGGTCGAGCAGCACCTGGGCCGACAGGTTGATCGGCTTGGGGAATGTGCGCTTGACGTCGGTGAAGCGAGTGTCGGCCTGGCCGTTGGACATCGCCTGGTTCTGCAGCGGACACTCACCGCCCTTGTCGCAGACGGGGCAGTCCAGCGGATGGTTGATGAGCAACAGTTCCATGACGCCGTGCTGCGCCTTGTCGGCCGACTCGGAGGTCAGCTGGGTGCGCACCACCATGTCCGGGGTGACGGTGATGGTGCACGACGCCATGGGCTTTCGCTGACCCTCGACCTCGACGAGGCATTGCCTGCAGGCGCCGACGGGTTCCAGCAGCGGGTGATCGCAGAACCGGGGAATCTGGATGCCCATCAGTTCGGCCGCACGAATCACCAAGGTGCCCTTGGGAACACTGATCTGATGGTCGTCGATGGTCAACGTCACCATCTCGACGTCGGTGACAGCCTTGTCTTCTGCCGTCGTCACGCGGTCCCCCCTCCCCGGCGAGCAGACGTAAAGGGCCCTGAAATGCCCCAATCGAGGGCCCTCTGCGTCTGCTCGCGGGTCATGAGAGGACTCCTTCCGGTGCGACCAGCATCGAGGCGTGGGGATCGAAGGGGCAGCCCTCGCCGAGGTGCGCCTCGTATTCGTCGCGGAAGTGCTTGATCGACGAGATGATCGGACTCGCCGCGCCGTCGCCCAGCGCGCAGAACGATTTGCCGAAGATCGCGTCGGCGATGTCGAGCAGCTTGTCGACGTCCTCGCGTCGCCCCGTGCCGTTCTCGAGGCGCTCGTAGATCTGCGCCAACCAGTACGTGCCCTCCCGGCACGGTGTGCACTTGCCACAGGACTCGTGCGCATAGAACTGGGTCCACCGCCGGACCGCCCGCACCACACACGTGGTTTCGTCGAAGATCTGCAGCGCCTTGGTCCCGAGCATCGAGCCGACACCGGCCATGCCCTCGTAATCCAATGGGACGTCGAGGTGTTCGGTGGTCAACAGGGGAGTGGAGGATCCGCCGGGTGTCCAGAACTTCAGCTCGTGGCCGGCCCGAACCCCGCCCGCATAGTCGAGCAACTCGCGAAGGGTGATGCCCAGTGGCGCCTCGTACTGGCCGGGGGTGGTGACGTGCCCGGACAGCGAGTACAGGGTGAAGCCGGGAGACTTCTCCGATCCCATCGACTTGAACCAGTCGACGCCGCCTCGGATGACGGCGGGCACGCTCGCGATGGACTCGACGTTGTTGACCACTGTCGGGCACGCATACAGACCGGCCACGGCGGGAAACGGCGGCCGCAGACGCGGTTGGCCGCGCCTGCCCTCGAGCGAGTCCAGGAGCGCGGTCTCCTCGCCGCAGATGTAGGCGCCAGCACCCGCATGCACCACCAGGTCCAGATCGAAGCCCGACCCCAGGATGTCGGTGCCGAGGAACCCGGCCTCGTAGGCCTCGGCGACCGCGGTCTGCAGTCGGCGCAGCACCGACACCACCTCGCCGCGGACGTAGATGAACGCGTGTCGGGCGCGGATCGCATAGGCGGCGATGATCGCTCCCTCGACGAGCACGTGCGGAGTCGCCATCATGAGCGGAATGTCCTTGCAGGTGCCGGGTTCCGACTCGTCGGCGTTGATCACCAGGTAGTGCGGCTTGGCGCCGGCTCCCTCGGTGCCCTGGGGGATGAACGACCACTTCTGCCCGGTGGGGAAGCCCGCACCGCCGCGGCCGCGCAAGCCGGAGTCCTTCACCAGGCCGATCACCGCATCGGCATCCATCGCCAGGGCCGTGCGTAGCGCTCGATAGCCGTCATGGCTCTGGTAGCACTCGAGGGTCCACGACGACGCTTCGTCCCAGTAGCTGCTCAATACCGGTGTCAACGTCACGACTGCGCCCCGTTCTTGGGTGGCAGATCAGCGGACGGGGCAGGAGCCGGCTCGTTGCGGACCGTCTCCTCGGTGATCTTCTGATCATCGGGTCCCGCTGCGGTGGAATGGGATTCGGCCGGGCTCGGCGCGGTCATCCCGCGCTCGTGGGCTATCCGTAACCCGGCCAGGGTGGCGTCCCCTGCGGTCGCGCCGTCGTTGGCGCCCAGTCGCGGATCGGGGAAACCGGCGAGGATCCGCGCGGTCTCCCGGAATGAGCACGGGGACGCGCCGCGGGTGGCCGTCACCGCCGCGCCACTGCGGAGTTCGTCGACCAGATCCCGTGCCGACGAGGGTGTCTGCTGGTCGAAGAACTCCCAGTTCACCATGATCACCGGTGCGTAGTCACAGGCAGCGTTGCACTCGACGTGCTCGAGTGTCACCTTGCCGTCGGCGGTGGTCTGCCCGGCATGGACGCCCAGGTGATCTTCGAGGACGTCGAGGATGGCATCGCCGCCCATCACCGCGCACAGCGTGTTGGTGCAGACCCCGACCAGATACTCGCCGGTCGGCGTCCGACGGTACATCGAGTAGAACGTCGCCACCGCGGTCACCTCGGCGGGGCTGAGGCTCAAACGTTGGGCGCAGAAGGCGATTCCGGCCGGTGTGAGGTAACCGTCCTCGGCCTGGACCAGGTGCAGTAGTGGCAGCAGGGCAGAGCGGGGTTCGGGGTAGCGTCCGATCACCACCGCGGCGTCGGCGGCGAGTCTCTGTGTCACCTCGAGCGAATACATTTGCGGCCCAGCTGATATCGGTGGCCCCGGTTCGTCGGGACGCGGCCCCAACTGGAGGTCTACGAGGGTCATCTGTGCTGTCTCCTCTTTCCGCAAGCGCTCATCGATCAACACCGCCCATCACCGGATCGATCGAGGCCACTGCCGCGATGGCGTCGGCGACCATGCCCCCTTCACACATCGCGGCCACCGCCTGAAGGTTGGTGAACGACGGATCGCGGTAGTGCACGCGGTAGGGGCGGGTTCCGCCGTCGGACACCATGTGCACGCCGAGTTCACCCCGCGGCGACTCGACGGCGACGTAGACCTGCCCTGCGGGCACGCGGATGCCCTCGGTGACCAGCTTGAAATGGTGGATCAGTGCCTCCATCGAGCCGCCCATGATCTTGGCGATGTGTTCCGGTGAGTTGCCCAACCCGTCGGGCCCGACCTTCAGGTCCGCGGGCCACGCCAGTTTCTTGTCGGTGATCATCACCGGCCCCGGCTTGAGCCTTCCGAGGCACTGCTCGACGATCTTCAGCGACTCCCGCATCTCGCGGACCCTGATCATGTAGCGGCCGTACGCATCACATTCGTCGGTGGTGATGACGTCGAACTCGTAGTCCTCGTAGCCGCAGTACGGCTGGGCGCGGCGCAGATCGTGGGGCAGACCGGTGGAGCGCAGGCAGGGTCCGGTGATGCCCAGCGCCATGCAGCCGGTCAGGTCGAGGTATCCGATGCCCTGGGTGCGAGCCCGCCAGATGTAGTTCTCGTTGAGAAGGTCCTCGAGATCGGCGAGTTTGGCCGGCATGGTCGCCAGGAGTTCTCGGATCTGCGGGATGGCCTCGTCGGGCAGATCCATGGCGAGGCCACCCGGCCGGATGTACGCGTGGTTCATGCGCAGGCCGGTGATCGTCTCGAAGACCGACAGCACCTGCTCGCGTCCCAGGAAGCCGAAGAACATGGCCGACATCGCGCCTAGTTCCATCCCGCCGGTCGCCAACGCCACGAGATGGCTGGAAATGCGGTTGAGCTCCATCAGCATCACCCTGATCACGCTGGCGCGCTCGGGGATGTCGTCGGTGACGCCGAGCAGCTTCTCGACGCCGAGGCAATACGCCGTCTCGTTGAAGAACGGCGACAGATAGTCCATCCGGGTCACGAACGTGACGCCCTGAGTCCAGTTGCGGAACTCGAGATTCTTCTCGATTCCGGTGTGCAGGTAGCCAATTCCGCAGCGGATCTCGGTGATGGTCTCGCCCTCGATTTCGAGGATGAGGCGTAGCACGCCGTGGGTCGACGGGTGCTGTGGGCCCATGTTGACGACGATGCGCTCGCCGGCGACGGAGCTGTCGCGGGCCGCCTTCACCACTTCTTCCCAGTCTTCACCGCCGACCGTGACCAGAGTTTCGGGCGGATTGTTCGACGCACTCATCAGTTGTAGGACCTCCGCGCATCGGGCGGTTGAATCTCGGCGCCGTGGTACTCGACGGGGATGCCGCCCAACGGGTAGTCCTTGCGTTGTGGATGTCCCACCCAGTCGTCGGGCATCTCGATGCGGGTGAGCGACGGGTGACCGTCGAAGATGATGCCGAAGAAGTCGTAGGTTTCGCGTTCGTGCCAGTCGGTGGTGGGATACACCGAGAACAGCGATGGCACATGCGGATTGGCATCGGGACAGGCCACCTCGAGGCGGATCCTGCGGTTGTGGGTGATGGACATCAGCGGGTAGACGGCGTGCAGTTCGCGGCCGGTGTCGCTGGGGTAGTGCACGCCGGAGACGCCGAGGCACAGTTCGAATCTCAGCGTCGCATCGTCGCGCAGTGCCTGCGCGACGGCCACCAGGTGTTCGCGGTGTATGTCGAGGGTGAGCTCGTCGCGGAAGACCACGACACGTTCGACTGCCTCGCCGAATACCTCCTCGCCCAGCGCAGCTGCGAGTGCGTCGACCACGTCGTCGAAGTAGCCACCGTAGGGCCGCGGCGAGCTGCCCGGCAGGACTACCTCCCGCACCAGGCGTCCGTAGCCCGACGTGTCGCCACTGCCCCTGACGCCGAACATGCCCCGACGCCGGCCGATCACCTCTGATTCGACTTCGTTGTCGCCGTTGGTTTCGGTCACGACCGCAGCAACCCTTTGAGCTCGATGGTCGGCCGGGAGGCGAGCGCGGCCTGCTCCGCGGCCGCAATGGCCTCGGCGCGGTTGACACCGAGCGGCATGTCCTGAATCTTGGCGTGCAACATCAGGATTGCGTTGAGAAGCATCTCGGGCCGCGGCGGGCAACCCGGCAGATAGATGTCGACGGGAACGATGTGGTCGACGCCCTGCACGATCGCGTAGTTGTTGAACATCCCACCCGATGAGGCGCACACTCCCATGGCGAGCACCCACTTGGGCTCGGCCATCTGGTCGTACACCTGTCGCAGCACCGGGGCCATCTTCTGGCTGACGCGGCCTGCGACGATCATCAGGTCGGCTTGGCGCGGGGTCGCCGAGAACCGTTCCATCCCGAAGCGGGCGATGTCGAACCGCGGGCCCGCGGTGGCCATCATCTCGATGGCGCAACACGCCAACCCGAACGTGGCGGGCCACAGGGAACCCTTGCGGACGTATCCGGCGACCTTCTCCAACGTCGAGAGCAGGATGCCGCCCGGTAGTTGTTCTTCTAGTCCCATGGGTCAGCTCAATCCCAACTCAGTCCGCCGCGTCGCCACACGTACGCATAGGCAACGAAGACCGTGAGCATGAACAGCAGCATTTCGATGACGGCGAACAGGCCGAGCGAGTCGAATGCGACGGCCCACGGATAGAGGAACACGATCTCGATGTCGAAGACGATGAACAGCATCGCGGTGAGGTAGTACTTCACCGGGAACCGCTGTCCGGTCAGCAGGTCGCCGGGCGATCCGGGCGCCACCGGTTCGATGCCGCACTCGTAGGCCTCGAGTTTGGCCCGGTTGTAGCGTCGCGGCCCGATCAGCACCGCAATGCCGACCGATCCGATCGCGAACCCGGCCGCGATCACGCCGAGAACCAGGATGGGTAGATAAGCGTTCATACCGCTGCGTCGCTCCCTCGTTGGGCCGTCGATGTGAGCTAGAACACAGCTTAGTCTGGTTAACGGTCGGCTCGACGCGTTTTGGATAGGATCTGGCGAACCGGCTGTGCACCGAGGTCTCGCGCCAAGATCAAAGCGAGATGTGAATGGTGCCAGCGTGTTTCGTACTGGTTACTGCGCGAACGAGCGCAGCAGGGATGCGACCGCTTCGCCGAGCGCGATCGGGTCGATCGGATGCGATACGGCCGCCTCTGCCCGTGACCAGGAGGCCAGCCAGGCGTCGTCCGGTCGGCCCGTCAACACCAGTATCGGTGGGCAGTGGGCCACCTCGTCCTTGAGTTGGCGGGCCAATCCCATTCCCCCCGCGGGCGTGGCCTCACCGTCCAGGATCGCGAGGTCGATCCCACCTTTGTCCAGGTTGGCGACGACCACCGGCGCGGTGGCGACGTCCAGATACTCCAACTCGGGAAGATCGGGGTGAACCCGCTTGCCCAGTGCGCTGCGCACCTGATCGCGGGTGCGCGCGTTGTCGCTGTAGACCAGGATCTTCACGGTCGACTCGGGCACGCAGCCGATGCTACGGCGACAGCCCGCCCCGCGGTGTGAATACGACGTCGACCGCGTGCTCTGATGGCGACCGTCATCTCGTCAGGAGGGCGGCCATGTCGGCCGGATCGAAATACTCGTCGATTCTGACGATCAGCCCGTCGGCAGCGATCTTGATCACGATGCACACTCGCAGGCTGATCGACGCCCCGTGGCGTCCGTCGGCGCGCAGGACGTGTTGTTGGACGAACCCACCATCGAAGAACTGCCGGTCCAGGATGTCGTAACTGCGTGTCGTGGTGGTCCCGATGAACCACCTGATCACCTTCAGCGCGCGGACGCGGTCGTTGTCGGCCGCGTCGCCGCTGTGCCACACCAAGACGTCCTCCGCCCAGAGTTGCTCCACGGCCTCGTAGTCGCCGTGCTCGATGGCGCTGAAGAGTCGGTCCGCCACATCACGGCTGACGGCTTCGGTCACGTGCTTCTCCTTCGGGGATTGACCTCAAGAGTGGTTGAGGTAGAACACTGGGTCGCATGACTACACCGGGACGGGAACTCTTCGAGAACGCCTACCAAAGTGGTTCTCCACCTTGGGTGATCGGAGAACCCCAGCCGGCCGTCGTCGCTCTCGAACGACGTGGCGTCATCCGTGGTCCGGTGCTCGATGTCGGCTGCGGACTCGGCGAGCACACCATCCTGCTGACCGCGCTCGGCTACGACGTCCTCGGTGTCGACTTCGCACCGAGCGCGGTCGTTCAGGCTCGTCGCAATGCCGAGCAGAGGGGCATCGACGCACGGTTCGAGGTCGCCGACGCGATGGACCTCGGCGCCGAACCCGGCTACGCCACCGTCATCGACAGCGCGTTGTTTCACGTCTTCTCCGAGCATTCCGACCGTGCGCGCTATGTGGTGAGCCTGCACTGCGCCATCCGTCCGGGCGGCGTGCTGCATCTGCTTGCCCTCTCGGACGCGGGGCGCGGCTTTGGTCCATCGGTCGGTGAGGCGGTGATACGCGACGCGTTCGTCGACGGCTGGCAGATCGAGGCGGTCGACACCGCGACGTATCGCGGCGTCGTCGGCGAGGCGCACGCCGAGAAGTTTGGCGTGGCAGCGGGCACGGTCGTCGACGAACCCGCCTGGTTGGCGCGAATCCGACGGACCTGAGCGATTAGCCGCGCTCATAGCCCGGATGTGAGACGGCGAGCCGGCGCAACACGAGATGTCGCAGCGCGGAGGTCACCTCGGCCCCACGGTCGTCGAGGTCACCCGCGCGGATGGCCGCCGCCAACGCTGGTTCATCATCGAACCCGAGCAGATCGACCGCGGCTCCGGCGTCCAGTAATTCGCGTTCGACGGTGCGCAGCACGTTCGCGGCGACGCGGGCGTGGAAGTTGACGGCTCCCGTCGTCGCCTCCTTGACGTCGGACTCCAAGAATTCGGCGACCGCGGCCACCAGTTCGGCGGCCGAGGGTCGGCCGTGAAGCTCGGTCATCACACCTCCAGAAGGGTGAGCAGGTCGAACTCGGTCTCGCAGACGCGACGTCCGATCGCGGCGAGTTCCACCGATCGGGTCTGCCCGGACAGGTGCCGTTCGGCCTGGTATCGGCAGATCACGCCCCACCGCAGCGTCGACAACACCAGCCACCAGTGCATCGCCGCGCGGTCCACCGCGATACCCGAGGCTTCTTCGTAGGCGCGCAGGAATTCCTCGATGCTGCCGAGGCCGCCGGCGCCGAGCGATTCGGGTGCGCCGAAGCGCCACGCGCGGATGCAGAACCACGCCAGATCCTCGTAGCTCTCCCCGGCATGGGTGAGCTCCCAATCGAGGACTGCCGCCAGCCGGGCCGGATGCTCGTCAGTGTCGACGATCAGATTGCCCATCCGAAAGTCACCGTGCACCAGGATGTTCGGTGACGCTGGCGGCCGGTGTGCGGCGAGCCACCGGAAGGCCCACTCGAACGTCGCCGTCGTGTCACCCATCTCGTCGAGTTGCGCACGCCACTCGTCGAGCGGATCGGAGGCCTTGAGTCCGATATTCAGCGGGTCGGCGCGGTGGATGGCCGCCAGTGCGCCGGCGCACTGGCGAATCAGGGCGGCCCTGGAGGTGTCGTCGAGAGCTCGCTGGATCCGCCGCACGATGGTCTCGCCGTCGACGAAGTCACAGACCAGGAACGGATTGCCCAGTGCCGCTGCGGAATCGTCGGCGATCAGCACGCGCGGCACCGGTGCGCCCGCCGCCGCGGCGCGAGCCGATGCCGCTGCCTCCAGCTCCATGCCGGCATGGAGCTCGTCGGGCGGGCCGATGCGCAGGATCAGCTTCCGCGGACCGGTTTCGGTGATGGCATCGAAGGCCCACGTGGCGCGGCTCGCGCCGCCCGTGAGCACCCGGAGGTCGTCGATGCGTACCGCTCCCAGCGACGGCTGGAGGACGTGCGCCAAGGCCGCGGAGTCGATCACTTGCGGCCGAACTTGAACATCCGCTGGGCTACCCGCCGGATCTGGATCTCCTCCGCACCCTCGGTGATCCGGTATCGGCGGTGATGCCGGTAGATGTGCTCGAACGGTTCGTGGCGGCTGTACCCGAGGCCACCGTGCACCTGCATCGCCCGGTCGGCGGCCTCGCACACCAGTCGGTTGGCGCGGTAGTTCGCCATCGAGACCTTGTCCGACACCTCCATGTGGTGGTTGCGGTCCAGGTGCCAGGCGGCGTAGTAGACCAGCAGACGCACCATCTGGGCTTCGGTCTGCAGCTCGACGAGGGGCCACTGAACGGCCTGGTTCACCGCGAGCGGCTTGCCGAACACCACGCGCTCGGAGGCGTACGCCGCGGCGCGGTCGATGCAATACTGCGCGGCACCCAGGCTACTGGCGGCCTGGCGAATCCTGTTCTCGTGCAGGAAGGTCTGGCCCACGTCGAGGCCGTGATCGACCTCGCCGAGGATCGCATCGGCGGGCACGCGCACATCCTTGAGTTCCACTTCGGCGTGGTCGGTGGGCATGTTGAACGTCCACCAGTAGAACGGCACGGTGAAGCCCGGCGAGTCGCACGGCACCAGGAACGCCGTGATGCCACGCGCTTGGCCCGCCTCGCCGGACGTGCGGGCGAAGACGAGATCGTGGGTGGCTCGGTGCACGCCGGTGTTCCACCGCTTGGTGCCGTTGATCACCCAGCCGTCGCCGTCGCGCACCGCGGTGGTCTCCAGCCACGTCGCGTCGGAGCCGTGCGCGGGTTCGGACAGCCCGAACGCCATCGAGCGTTCGCCGGTGAGCAGTGCTTCACCCCACTCCTTCTTCTGCTGATCGGTGCCGAACCGGTCCATCATGATGACCTGGGGAAAGTTGCCGACGATCGACGACTCGTCCTGTAGATCGTTGTGCAGACCGAGGCCTCTGTGCGCCAGGTGTTCCCGGATCACCGCCATGTCGAGGTTGGTGCCGTCGCGCCCACCGAAGCGGGACGGCAGGCCGTAGCGCAGCCACCCGGCCGCGTCGGCTCTGCGGCGCATCTCGTCGAGAAGGTCCTCCCAGGCGCGCTGCGGGATGCCACCGTTGTCCCAGTCGGTGCGGGCGTGCTCGCGGCGGCGGTCGAAGTACTGCATGTGCTCGGCTTCCAGCGGCTTGATCTCCGCCTCGATGAAGGCGTCCATCTCGGCCAGCAGCCCCGGAAGGTGTTCGGGCAGTGCGAAATCCACGGTGATCTCTCCTAGTAGCCGTACAGTGTCTTCTTCCAGATCGTCGAGAGGGTGTTGATGGCGTCGGCGTCACTGATCTGGAGGTCGAGCCCAGATGGGCGCAGATACACCGCGGTGAAGTTCTCGAACAGCAGCGCGATGGCAGCGCCGGTGTGTTCGGCGTCGAGGTCGGCGGCATAACCCTGTTCCTGGGCGCGTCGCACGGAGGCGGCGACGATGTCCATACCGAAACGGCGAAACTCGTTCTGCACGTCGGTGAACCGCGGCTTGGCATCGGCGAGCTGGTTGACGGCGATCATGATGCCGATGTTCTGCTTGAACATGTTCCAGTACCCGGTCACCACGGCGGAGAAGAACGTTGCGTCATCGGGTGACTCCGGCAGGTGCACGGCCAGTCCCGATGGCATCACCACGTCGTGCAGGAAGGACTCCGCCAGGCTGGCGAGCAGGTCTTCCTTGTCGCCGTAGTAGCGGTAGAAGACGGCAGTCGACTTGCCCGCAGCCGAGGTGATGTCGGCCAACGTCGTACCGTGAAACCCGCGCTCGGCGAACAGTTTCCGGGCCGCGAGCTCGATGGCGTCGCGGGTCTGGCGGCCCTTGGCCGTGAGCGGATCCGGCGGCACCGTCAGCCCAGGATGCGATCGCCGGCGCTCAGCAGCGCGCTGGGCAGGTCGTGACCGACGGCCTGGCGCGCAACGTCTGCGGCGCGGATCGCGGCCTGGAGGTCGACGTCTGTGCCGATGTCGCTGTCGCGTAACAGGTATACGAGGTCCTCGGTGGCGATGTTGCCGCTGGCGCCCGGCGCGAACGGACAGCCGCCCAGGCCGCCGACCGACGAGTCCAGTCGGCGCACGCCGGCAAGGACGGCCGCGTAGGCGCTGGCCAGCCCGGCTCCGCGGGTGTTGTGGAAGTGGGCACCGAGCGGAAGGCCTTCGATGATCGGCCGGATCAGCTCGATCAGGGCGGTGACCCGGCGCGGAGTGGTCGTGCCGATGGTGTCGGCGATGGCTACCCGGTCGGCGCCGATCTCGACGGCCGCGATGGCGATGTCCAGGACGCGCAAGGGGTCGGTCGGGCCGTCGAAGGGGCAGTCCCACGCGGTCGCAATGATGACCTCGATCGTGGCGCCGTTCTCGTGCGCGATCCGGGCGATGTCGGCGATCAGGTCGGTGGACTCGGCCGTCGACCGCCCCACGTTGGCCTGACTGTGAGCATCTGCGGCCGACACCACGTACTCGATAGAGTCCATTCCTGCGGCGATGGCTCTGGCCGCGCCACCGGGACCCGCGACCAGTGCGGAGAACTCGACTCCGTGTGATTCGCGAAATCGTGGCAATTCGGCGGCCAGCGCCTCGGCGTCGGCGAGTGCGGGCACCTTCGACGGAGAGACGAAGGCGGTCGCCTCGACTTCGCGAACTCCGGTGGCGACGACGGCGTCGAGGAGTTCGAGCTTGGCGGACAACGGGATCGGGTCTTCGATCTGCAGCCCGTCGCGCAGGCAGACCTCTCGGATGGTGACGTGCTCCGCAACGGTCACAACACGCCCTCCGCGTGCAGCGCCTTCAGTTCTTCCGGGGACCGACCGAGCAACGTTCCGTACACCTCGTCGTTGTGCTGACCGGGCTCGGCGGAGCCCGCGTACCGGATGGTGCCCGGCGTGTCCGACAGCATCGGGACCACGCCGGGCCCCTTCACGTTCCGCTCGACCCTCTCATCCCAGTGGTCGGCGATCATCCCCCTGGCGACCAGCTGGGGATCGGTCACGACGTCGGCGACGGTGTTGATGGGTCCGCTGATGACGCCCGCCTCGCTCAGGGTGGCGATGATGTCGGCGGGTTGGCGCTCGGCCGCCCACGCGGCGATGATCGCGTCGATCTCGTCCTGATTCCGGCCGCGCGCAACGTGGTTGGCGAATCGGTCGTCGGTGGCGAGTTCGGGCCGGCCCATTGCCCCGCACAACCGGCGAAAGACCGTGTCCTGATTGGCGGCGATCACCACCCAGCTGCCGTCGGCGGTCGGGTAGATGTTCGAGGGCGCGATCCCCTCGAGACGGGTGCCCGACGGCCCGCGAACCACACCGCCGACGTCGTAGTCGGGGATCGTGGATTCCTGGATCGCCAAACAGGATTCGGTGAGCGCGGCGTCGACGACCTGACCCTCACCGGTCACGGTGCGTCGGTACAGTGCGGCGAGTGCACCCTGCGCGGCGAACATGCCCGCCAGGCTGTCGCCGAGCGACAGTGCGAGCCGCGGGGGAGGGCCGCCCGGGAAGCCGTTCATGTGGCGCAGGCCGCTGGCGGCCTCGGCCACCGACGCGTAACCCGCCTTGTGGGCCTCGGGTCCGGTCTGGCCGTAGCCGGACACTCGCACCAGGATGATCCCCCGATTGCGCTCGCGCAGAACGTCGTACCCGAGATTCCACTTCTCCAGCGTGCCCGGTCGGAAGTTCTCCACGATGATGTCGGATCTTTCGACCAGCTCGAGGAACAGCTCACGCCCCTTGGCCTCGCGCAGGTTCAGCGTGGCGGCCTTCTTGTTGCGGGCGTGCACCGTCCAGAAGAAGTGGTGCCCGTCGAGTTCGGCCTGTCCCCAGGTGCGCAGCGGGTCGGGGGCGCCGGGCGGCTCGATCTTGATGACCTCCGCCCCCATGTCGCCGAGCAGTCGCCCTGCGAACGGACCCGAGATCAGCGTGCCCACCTCGATGACGCGGATGCCGTCGAGAGCTCCGGAACAGGCCTCGGTCACTGGCTGAATCCGTGCCGGTGCAGCCAGTCGGTCACGATGCCAACGGCTTCGCGCAGCGTGCCGCGCTGGTCCGGGCCGGCGTAGTAGTGGTTGGCGCCGGCGATCTCGCGCATCTCCTTGTCGGGGTGGCCGATCGCCTCGAACAGCCGACGGGTGTGGCTCGGCGTGCACGCGTCGTCGGCGAGGTTGCCGATCACCAGGGCAGGCACCGCGATGTCGGGTCCGCAGGCCACGGCGTCACCGTTGGCGTCGTCGTAGCTCCACTGCGAGAGCCAGCTGCGCAACGTGCAGAACCGGGCGAGGCCGACGGGACTCGAGTTCACCACCTGAGGATCCCCCAGGTAGCACGTCCCCGGGGTGCGATCGTTCGGATCGACGGACGGGTCCAGCCAGCGGGGATCGGCCATGGTGCCGTGCACGACGAACGCGAATTCGTCCTCCTGGCGTCCGGATGCCTTCAGCTCGGCGAGTTTTTCCTTCACCCACTTCGTGATTCGTCGGTTGCGGGCGATCTGTGCCGCCCGGTATCGGTCCAGGAACTCGGCCGTGTAAGGCGGTTGATTGGGATTGAGCGGGTCGTACAGATCGAGTTCGGGGTCGCGCTTGGACGGATCCGACTCGTCGAGGATCGAGGCATCCAGCCACTCGGTCATGGTGCCGTGGCGACTGATGTGAGCGGCCAGCAGCATGATGCCGTCGGCCGGGATCAGCCCGAGCTTGGTCAGGTCCGGTCCGTCGCCCGAGGGGCTGGCGGTGATGGTCGGGTGCTGAGCCTGCTGTTGGTAGAACACCGACAGCGAGCCGCCACCGCTCCACCCGGCCAACACCACCTTCGAGTAACCGAGTCGGTTCTTGGCGTCCTTGATGCACTCGCCGAGATCCTCGACCACCTTCTCCATCAGCAGTGCCGAGTCGGTGCCACGGAAGCGGCTGTTGCAATAGATGACGTGGTGACCTGCGCGGGCGAGGCCATTGATCATCGGGAGGTACGCCCCACCGCCGATGGGGTGCATGAAGACGAGCACGGTGTCGCTCGGCCTGTCCGGCTTGAGCAGGTAGCTCTCCAGTACGACGAGTTCGGCGACGCCGCCGTAGACATCGCGCGTGCTCGAGGTGTTCTGGTAGGCAACGAGATACGGGATGCGCTCGTAGTCGTGCTTGGCGGGCTGCTCGGTGGTCGTCATCTCTAGTGCTGCCCGAGGTCGTGGGCCAGCACCTCGGCCGACGGCACCAGCCGACGTCGGGTGTCGATCGCGATCACCGACCAGTCGACGCGGTCGTACTCGTCGAATTTGCGCCTGGCCCGTTCTCGCGCCTTCTCGGGTGCGCCGTGGTGAACCCCCTGCGGCGCATGGGATATGAGTCCGGCGGGCATCAGGATGCCGTACAGGGTGCCGCCGTGGAAGAACGCGATCTCGTCGTAGTCGACGTTGCGGTGATACCAGGGCGTGCGCTCGGTGCCTGCCACGCCTTCGGCGGGCTTCGGCAGGAAGTTCATCACGTACACGCCGGTGGCCTGCATGAACAGGTGCACGGTCGGCGGTAGGTGCACGCTGTCAGAGGTCACCACGTTGTAGTCGGCGATGTTGAAGGTGAAGGGGAAGTTGTCGCCCTGCCAGCCCTCGACGTCAATCGGATTATGTTGGTAGTACAGCGAAGTCGTTCCGGCTCCATCGATCCCGGAGTGGAAGAGGCGGACCTCGTACTCATCTCGCCCGTCGCCGAACGGGTCCGGCTCGATGGGCCCGGGCTCGGGGATGACGGTGAGCGAGGGGTCGAACGGGAAGTGCCTGCCCAGTTGCCCCGGGGGCGGCACCCTGAACTCGTCGGTGGCCTGAATCATCAGCAGGGTCGACTCGATGTCGGGGATCTGGCGGAAGGTGCACGCCTTCGGGAGGTAGATCCAGTCGCCCTTGCGATAGCGCAGCGGACCGAACTCGGTGTCCAACACTCCGGAACCCTCGTGTACGAAGCAAAGCAGGTCGCCATCGACGTAGCGCGCGAAATAGGGCATTGGCTCCGTCCGCCGCGATAGCAGCACCAGGCAGTCGGCGTTGGAGAACATCAGCAGCGGGCTGCCATCGGCGTCGGTGGCGTCGCTCGGCTTCAACTCGCTGGACAGGACGTCGATGGGACGCAGCGGCCCGACCGACCGATATGCGGTGGGGTCATTGCGCCGATAGATGCTCGCGGTGCGCCCGGTGAATCCGCCGCGACCCAGTTCGTCGTCCTTGAGGCCGTCGAGGTCGGCGTGCAGGCGCCGGGGCGTCCTGCCCTTGCGGAGGTGGACGAACGATTCCATGGCTGTCTCCAATGACGATGCGGTACGCAGTGAGGGATCAGGAACTAAAACTGACGTTACTTTTATTTCAACCGCCCCGCAAGACCCAATGTGCCGTTCGTGCGCGGCCTAGCGATCGGGGTCGACGCGCACGGTCGGGAAGTTGGTTCCGAAGTTACCTACACCAAAGCTGTTGAACTGCAGCATCTCTCGCAATCAGACACGGACCTTCACCTCACGCCCACCGTTGCGCATCACACCATCGCCGTCCGGGGGATCGTCATGCCCAGCGTCAGCGCTCCCGCGAGTTCGCGGCTGGTGTCGTAGTCGAAGACCACGTGGCCCGAGATCACGTCGACGTCGCGCTTGAAACGCTGCAGCGGGCTGCGCAGGAAGTGGGCGCTGGCCCCCGAGGCCTCCGTCAGGTTGCCGATCACGGCCCTGGACTCGTGCACGATGTGTGCGGCGGCCAGGCGGGCATCGCCGCGCACCGGGCGGGGCACCGAATCGCCTGCGTTCACGATGTCCTCGATGGCGCCCACGGTGTCGGCCAGCAGGCCCCGCAGTGCCCGCAACCGCACGGTGGCCTCACCGAGGTGGGCCTGCGCGATGGGCTTGTCCTTCTGCATGACGCCCTCGTAGGGCAGCACTCGCCCGGCCAGTCGCTCGCCGTAGATCTCGGTCACGCGTTCAGCGCTGCCGAGCGCGGGCATGGCGGCCAGGAGCGCGAGCGCGGGCACCATCGGCCAGCGGTAGGTCGCGCAATCGTGAAGGCTCGCGCCCGGTGCCGTACCGCCGTAGATGTCGACGACCTTCACCAGCCGATGCTCTGGGACGAACGCATCGGCGACCACCACGTCGTGGGATCCGGTGCCGCGCATCCCGTCGGTGTGCCACACGTCCTCGATGGCGAAGTCCGACGCGGGCAGGAGCGCCAGGGCGGGGTAGATGGCATCGTCTGCTCCGCAGAGCGCGCCGACGATCAGCCAGTTGCCCGCCATCACGCCGGTCGCCCAGGACCACCTGCCGGTCAGTCGGATCCCGCCGTCGGCAGGCGTGCCGCGTCCGGTGGGGGCGAGGGGGGCCGGCGCCAGGAACGGCCTGGTGGCGAAGGCCTCCTCTTGGGCTTGCTCGCCGAACAGCGCCAGCATCCAGTTGTGCAGTGCGTAGAAGCCGAGGGTCCACGCGCTGGAGGTGCAGCCGTGGGCCATGCGGCGGACGGGATCGAGGATCGCGGGAAAGTCGGCCTGCCGGCCGCCGAACCGCTTCGGCACCAGGAGTTCGGTCAGTCCGGACGAGGCCAGGTCCGCGATCGTCGCGTCGGGGAGGTGGCGAAGGTCCTCGGCTTCCTGCGCGCGTTCGGCCAGGCGGGCGACGAACTCGTCGCTCAATTCGTCGCTAAGCTGCATGTCGGCGACGCTACCATACTAAAAAGTATGGAAACAGGATCAGTGAGCGAGCATCAGATCGAGGAAGCGTTCGCTGCGCTCTGCGTGCCGGGCGTCGGGCGTGGGTCCCGACAGATGTAGGAAGCCGATGCCCGCGGCGAAGGTGGCGTCGGCCCGCATCTCGGCCTCGTCGGCGACGAAGCCGTCATCGAGGAATGCCTGGCGCACGGCCCGCAGCAACCTCCGGTCCGCGGAGCGCACGCTGTCGGCCACGGCGTCGTCCGAGCGGGCCCATTCCCGCATCGCCCGTTCCAGAGTCCAGTGCCGTGGGCTGACGAGTGACGTCATCATCTGTGACAGCCGGTCGCGGGGCGCCAGATCGCCGAAGTCGTCGAAGGCGCGGCGATCCTCGTCACGCAGCCGTCCCCACGAATCGATGAGCACGGCGCGGTAGCTCGGCATGCCGTCGAAGTGCCAGTAGAAGCTGCCCTTGGTGACGCCGAGCCGGTCGCACAGCCGGTCGATCTTGAGCGCCTTGATGCCCTCCTCGGCGAGCAGCCCGTAGCCGGCCTGGATCCAGTCGTCCACGCCCAACCGGTTGCCGGCGGTACTGCGAGAACTCGCCACGGCAGCAGCCTACGGCGCGGGTGCGCCCGCCGACGCCCGGCCGCGTGACCAGCTACGACGGGTGCCGGGGTGGCTGGTGGCGCGCGCCACATGTTTTACTGCGTGGTGACAAGTTAAGAGTCAGGTCCGCCTGCTATCGCTGCGCGGGCGCGGTCGGCGGCGATCCCGTCGCCGCTTGGGCGATCTCGCATCGCAGGAGTCGACGGTTTACCCGTAACAGGAACTGGATGGATTCGTAGATGTTGTTTGACGGAATTCTCGGCCGCTGGGCGCGCCGACTACTGATGGCGACCATGGCGGTTGTTTTGCTGCCGGGCATGATCGGCGCGGTAGGGGGCAGTGCGACCGCAGGGGCGTTCTCGCGCCCTGGTCTCCCAGTCGAATACCTCATGGTTCCCTCGCCCTCGATGGGGCGCGACATCAAGGTGCAGTTCCAGAGCGGCGGACCCAACTCTCCTGCGGTCTACCTACTCGACGGCCTGCGTGCCCAAGACGACTTCAACGGCTGGGACATCAACACCCAGGCATTCGAGTGGTACCTGAACTCAGGTCTGTCGATCGTCATGCCCGTCGGCGGCCAGTCCAGCTTCTACTCCAACTGGTACAAGCCCGCCTGCGGCAAGAACGGCTGCCTGACCTACAACTGGGAGACGTTCCTGACCTCCGAGCTGCCGAGCTACCTGGCGGCCAACAACAGCGTGAAGTCGACGGGTAACGCCGCCGTCGGCCTGTCGATGGCTGGCGGTGCCGCGCTCGTGCTGTCGGCCCATCACCCGGGCCAGTTCTCCTATGCCGGCTCCATGTCGGGCTTCCTCAACCCGTCCGAAGGCCAGTGGCCCGGCCTGATCAACCTGTCCATGGGTGATGCGGGCGGCTACAAGGCCAACGACATGTGGGGACCTGCGGAGACCGATCCGGCGTGGCAGTACAACGACCCGATGGTCCAGATCCCCACGATCGTCGCCAACGGCACCCGTATCTGGGTCTACTGCGGCAACGGCACCCCCA
The DNA here is from genome assembly GCF_016462545.1 of Mycolicibacterium sp. Classification (GTDB taxonomy): domain Bacteria; phylum Actinomycetota; class Actinomycetes; order Mycobacteriales; family Mycobacteriaceae; genus Mycobacterium. The sequence continues at coordinate 36,860 of NZ_JAEMTA010000038.1, forward strand.
GCGAGCTCGGCGGCAACAACCTGCCCGCCAAGTTCCTCGAGGGCCTGACCATCCGCACGAACCGCACGTTCCAGGACAACTACATCGCGGCCGGCGGATCCAACGGCGTCTTCAACTTCCCGGACAGCGGCACGCACGACTGGCCGTACTGGGGAGCGCAGCTGCAGCAGATGAAGCCCGACCTCATCAGCCACCTGCTCTGATCGTGACGAGGTGGCGGGCGGGTTAGAACCCGCCTGCCACCTTCACGACCGCGCGACCGGAGAACGTGCCGGCGCGCACCTCGTCGATGACCGTGACGACGTCCTTCACGTCGACGTCGTGGGTGATCGACGAAAGTCTTTGCGGCTTCAGTGCAGCCCCCAGCTTGGCCCAGAGCTCGCGGCGGGGACCGATCCGCATCATCACCGAGTCCATCCCCAGTAGGGCGACTCCACGCAGAATGAACGGCATGACGGTCGTGTTCAACGCCGGCCCGCCGGTCAGTCCGCTCGCCGCCACCGCACCGCCGTAGGCCATCGTGCTGAGTACGTCGGCCAGGGTGGCGCCGCCGACGCAGTCGACCGCACCGGCCCACCGCGTCTTGCCGAGTGCGCGCGGCTTGGCATCGGGGTCGGCCGGCAGTCGGGGAATCACCTCGGCGGCGCCCAATGCCTTCAGCCGTCCGGCGGCGTCGGCCTTACCGGTCGATGCGACCACCTCGTAGCCCGCCGCCGACAGCAGGTCGACGCTGACCGAGCCGACGCCTCCGGTCGCTCCGGTCACCACGATCGGTCCATCGTCCGGGGTGATGCCCCAGTCGATGAGCGCCTGCACGCTCATCGCCGCGGTGAAACCGGCCGTGCCAATGGCAGCTCCCTCGTAGGGGGTCAGCGGGCCGAGGGCGACGACCTCGTCGGCGGGCACGCGGGCGTACTCGGCGTAACCCCCGTGCCGACCGGTGCCGATTTCGTAGCCGTGTGCGAGCACCGCGTCGCCGACCGCGAACTCGTCGGAGGACGAGGCGATCACCTCGCCGGTGAGGTCGATGCCGGGGACGATCGGATACTCGCGCACGACGCCGCCCTTCGGCGTGAGCGCCAGTGCGTCCTTGAAGTTGACGCTGGAGTACGCGACGCGGATGGTCACCTCACCTGGCGGCAATTCCGACTCGGTGAGTGTCTCTACCGCTGTGGTGATCCCGTCGTCGCCCTGGCGCGCGACCAATGCCTGAAAGTCATCCATGGGAACGACGTTATCGGACCGCTCCGGCGGGCAGGAGCGCAGCGACGGGGGAATGGCTCCGGAGGGCAGGAGCGCAGCGACCGGGGATGGCTCCGGCGGGTAGGAGCGCAGCGACCGGGGGATGGCTCCGGCGGGCAGGAGCGCAGCGAACGGGGAATGGCTCCGGCGGGGTCCGCTACTTCAGCTCAGCCGAGGACAGTCCCAGCAGTCGACGTGCAACGACCAGCTGTTGGATCTGCTGGGTGCCCTCGAAGATGTCGAGGATCTTCGAGTCGCGAGCCCACTTCTCGAGCAGTGTCTCCTCGGAATAGCCTGTGGTGCCGGCCAATTCGACTGCCTTGAGGGTGATGTCGCTGGCCACCCGGGCGGCCTTCGCCTTGCCCATCGAGGCTTCCTTCGAGTTCGGGATCTTGTTGTCCGCCTGCCACGCAGATCTCAGGGTCAGCAGATAGCCGGACTCCCATTCGGCCTCCATGCGCAGGAATTCCGCGGCGGGCGCGCTCTGGGAGTGCGCCGGCTTGTCGTAGGAGATCTCGACGCCCGCGTCGGTGAGGATGGTGCGCAGTTGCTCCAGTGAGGCGCGAGCGACGCCCACCGCCATCGCGGCCACGATGGGCCGGGTGTTGTCGAACGTCTCCATGACGCCGGCAAAGCCCTTGTCCACCTGGATATCTGGATTGCCGAGGAGGTTCTCCTTCGGTATCCGGGCGTTGTCGAAGCGGATGGCGGCGGTGTCGGAGGCCTTGATACCCAGTTTGTGTTCGAGGCGCTCCACCGTCACGCCAGGATGCTCGCGAGGCACGATGAACGACTTGATCGCCGCGCGCCCCTTCGACTTGTCCAGCGTCGCCCACACCACGATGTGACTGGCGCGCGAACCGGCGGTGACGTAGATCTTCTCGCCGTTGATGACGTACTCGTCGCCGTCGAGCTTCGCGGTCGTCGATACGGCGGCGGAGTCCGAGCCGAAACCCGGTTCCGTGATCGCCATCGCCGCCCAGACCTTGCCGAGTCGCTCGAGTTGTTCGTCGGTGGCGACGCCGGAGAGCGCGGCATTGCCGAGGCCCTGGAAGGGCACCGACAGCAGCAACGCGACGTCACCCCAACTGATCTCGAGTGCGTTCACGAGCGCGGACATGTTGGCGCCGTTGACGTTCTCCTTGGGTCCATCGCTGCCGCGGAAGGCGTCAGCGCCGGCGAAGGAGATGGTGTTGGCCGCGGTGAGGCCGTCGAACAGGTCGGCCAAAGTGTCCAGCTCGATGGGGTAGGCGTGTTCGGCCAGGTCGTACTTGCGCGAGATCGGCCGCAGCATCTCGGCGGCGCCGTCGTGGGCCATGTCGATGACGGCCTGAAGCTTGCGTGGCATTTCCAGATTGATTGCCATGACTGGGTTTCCGTTCGTGAGGTTCGGTGTTTCGGGCCGGGGACGGAACTTCTAGAGAACGACGACACCCTCGGCGACGCCGAGTGCACGTAGATCGCGGTACCAGCGTTCGACGGGGTGCTCTTTGGTGAAGCCGTGACCGCCAAGCAGCTGGACACCGTCGAGGCCGATCTGCATGCCCTTGTCGGTGGCGAGCCGCTTGGCCAGCGCCGCTTCCCTGGCGAAGGACAGCCCCTGCTCGGCCCGGGACGCTCCGCGCCAGGTGACCAACCGCAGCCCGTCGAGCTCGATGGCGATGTTGGCGCACATGAAGGCGACCGACTGTCTGCGGGCGACGGGCTCGCCGAACGCCTCGCGTTCCTTCACGTAGGGCACGACGTAGTCGAGCACCGCGTGCGACGTGCCGACTGCCAATGCGGCCCAACCCAATCGGGCGAGGGCGATCGCATCGGAATAGTTCTGGGCGTGATCAGCCTCGGTGGATTCGTCATCCCCGAGCCGGTGGTGCAGCGGCACCGCGACATTGTTCAGCTCGACGCGACCGAGTGCCGCGGCGCGGATCCCCATGCTGGGGTCGGCCTTGACGGTTAGGCCTTCGGAGCCGGATTCGACGATGAACAGCGCGGGCTTGCCGTTGAGCTGTGCGCCGATGACGAACAACTCGGCTGTGGCGGCCGCCGGCACCAGGGACTTGGTGCCCGTGAGTCGATAACCGCTCGGCGTGCGAACGGCAACCGTCTTGAGCGCAGTCGGATCGAACAGGGCTTGCGGCTCGGCGATCGCGACGCATGCCTGCGGAACGTTCTCGCCCGCGAACTCGGGTAAGTAGGTGGCCTGCTGATCGGCGCTGCCCCAGTGGGTCAACGCGGACGCGACACCTCCTGGCGCGAGGATCGGCAGGGCCAGTCCCATGTCGCCGTAGGCGAGAGCTTCGGCGACGAGAGCCTTGGTGATCGTGCTGCGGTGCGCCGCGATGCCGTCGAAGTCCTCGGGGATGTTGATCGCCGTGACGCCGATCTCCGAAGCCTTGGCGACGAGATCGGCAGGGTAGGTCGCGGCGTCGTCGGCGTCATGCGCGGCGGGGCGCAGCAGCTCCTCGGCGAACTCCGCCACCGTCTCGACGATCATCTTCTGCTCGTCGTCCGGCGTCAGGTCGAAGTAGTCCAGCCCCTTGGGGCGATTGGCCTCGAGTCGGGTCGCCGGCTTGCCGATGCCCTGGACTCGCTTGAACTGGCGGCTGGATGCACCGAGGGCAGAGAACGCCGTCTTCACGCCGTAGCGCAGGCCGCGGTTGAGCGGGCCGCGCAGGCCGTATCTGTCCAGAAACTCCTGGCCGAGAAGGGGGGTGATCAGTGCCAACCCGATGCCGGTCGGGGAGCGCTTGTGTTTCTGAAGGCCCACCGAGCTTTCAGTGTTCGAGCGCTTCGGGCGCTGCTTGGATCCGTTCGATGACGGCAGTGTGTTGGTCATGTCGGCAGCCTCGCGTCGTTGGGCAGTGCTTCACGACCGTATCTTACTCCGGAGTAAGGTAAGCAAAACGTGTTACCAACGTCACGTTGTCGACGGCGTGCCCCAATCATCGCCCTGCGGCGGATCGAGGGGCACGGATACGGGTACGAACGGCAGGTTGATTCGCGGGTCTGCCACTGCTGCCGGGGCGATGAGCGCGGCGCCGAACGCGGTCAGCGCGGCAGTGGCGAGGATCGTGGACTTCTTCATGGGAGATGACGCTAGAGAAGTCGCAGCGCCGAGGAATCGGGGTTTCCCCTACTCTTCGCAGCCGTTTCGAGGCCTCCGGATCATGGAGCCGCGAGCCTGTCCAGGACATCGTCGTGCAGTAGTCCGTTGGTGGCGACGGCGCTGCCGCCGTGCGGGCCGGGAGAGCCCTCCACGTTCGTGAACCGGCCACCTGCCTCGCGGATGACGATGTCCAGAGGCGCCAGGTCCCAGATCTTCACCTCGGGTTCGGCCACGACGTCGACCGCGCCCTCGGCCAACAGACAGTAGGACCAGAAGTCGCCATAACCGCGCACCCGCCATACGGCATCGGTGAGCTCGAGGAAGCGCTCACGACGCTCGTCCCAGCCGGTGGTCAGATCGGAGAACGACAGGCTGGCCGAATCCAGCGTGGCGACCCCCGACACGGAGATGCGTCGGCTGACCCCGTTGAACGACGTGAAGGCCCCCTCGCCGGCGCCCGCCCACCACCTGCGCGCCAAGGCGGGTGCGCTCACCACGCCGACGGTGGGGACGCCGTCCTGCAGCAGCGCGATGAGCGTCGACCACACCGGCACGCCGCGGACGAAGTTCTTGGTGCCGTCGATGGGATCGAGCACCCATTGCCGTCCCTCGAAAACCGCAGTGCCGCCGAACTCTTCGCCCAACACGGCGTCGTCGGGGCGGTTCGCGGCGAGTAGGCCTCGCAGCAGCTCCTCTGCCGACTTGTCGGCGTCGGTCACCGGTGTCAGATCGGGTTTCGTCTCCACATGGAGGTCCAGCGCGCCGAAGCGGGCCAACGTCAGGGCATCGGCCTCGTCGGCCATCTGGAGTGCGAGGGTGACGTCATCCGAGAAGGTACTCATGGGAGCAGTCCTACCATGGTGGGGTGTGGGAATTCGCTGTGCTCTTGTTGGTGGTCGGAGGCCTAGTGCTGTTGGTGGGACCGAGGATCATGGGGAGGCGCGGTCAGGGCGGCCCGCAGCGGGCGGGTGGCTTCGGCGGCGGCCGACAGGTGACCCAGGGCACCCTTCTGGTCACCGGTGTCAGTGCCGGTGCCGAATCGGAGGGCTCTCAGTTCGTGACGATCACCGGTGTCATCAACGGTCCGACGGTCCGCGAGCACGAGGTCTACGGGCGCCTGCAGATGGCGGTCGGCACCGCGCCGTCGATGGGTCAGCTCATACCGATCGTGTACAGCACCAAGAATCCCGAGAAGTGGGCCTTCGCGCCGACGCAGACACCCGAGGCGCCGGGGTCGGGCACCGAGCTGAGCTGATGGGAGTCACGGTCCGAGCGCGACCTTGAGTCGTTCGACGTAACTGCCGAGCGACTCGGGGCTCAACATCTCGTGATGGGTGCAGTCCACCGGGTGAATGGTGACGTCGCCGGTGACGCACTGTCGCCACCGGGCTAGCTCCGATGCGTGACCATCGTCTTCGTCCCGCGTGGCGGAGAAGACGACGATGTCGCCGTCGAAGACCCCTGGCGCGTGATTCTGGAGGTGGGACTGGTTGGTCGTGAGGCTTCTGGTCATGAATTCCAACAGCTCTGTCGGCACCAGCGAGTGCTCGGCCATGCTCGGGTGTTGGTGGATCAACTCGGCGGCCTGACGATAGGTGAGGGGCTCCGTGTGGTCGGGGAGTTCGACGTGGTTGATCCGCAGAATGTGCTCGAGGATCTGGGTTTCGCCGGACGCCTCACTTCTCGCGACGATTCTATTTCCGCTGAACGTGGAGTCGAGCACGACGAGCCGTCGCACATCGCATCCTCGTCGCTGCAACTCGATGGCCATCTCGTGAGCCACCACCCCGCCCAGCGACCAGCCGAGCAGCTTGTACGGCCCGTGAGGGCTGATCGTCTGGAGTTTGTCGGCGTAACAGGCCGCCATCTCGCGAATCGATCCAGGGGCGGTGTCGCCGCTCACGGAGATTTGATTGATGCCGATCACTGGGCAGTCCAGGTGATTGCCGAGGACCCGATACGACCAGGACAGGCCGAGCCCGTCGTGTATGCAGCACAGCGGATCCCCGGCACCACGCGTGAAGAATTCGACGGGGACGACCTGCACCGCACTGTCTGCCTCGCCCAGATGTTGGCTGAGGCCACGTACGGACGGCGTGTCGAAGATGGTTCGCACCGCAAGCTGGGTCCCCAGCGCTTTGTTGATGCCATCGATCACCGGCATCGCCAACAGCGAGTCACCGCCGAGATCGAAGAACGACTCGTCGACCCCGACTCGGTCCAGACCGAGCACCCTGGCATAGACCTCCGCGATCATTCTCTCGGTGTCGGTCTGCGGAGGCCGGAAGGTCGTGGCGGCGAAAATCGGTGTAGGCAAGGCCTTTCGGTTGAGCTTGCCCGACGAGGTCAGCGGGAACTCGTCGAGCACCATGATCTGGGCAGGCACCATGTAGTCGGGCAGCCGCGAGGCCAACCACTCACGCACCGCGCCGATCTTCGTGTTGGTGTGAGGGTCGTTGGTACTGCTGGCGCGCTGACGAACCGGTAGGTAGATATCGGTCACCGGCGGATGCCGCTCGTCGCCCATGCGACTGGGGGTTCCACGGGCGATGAACACGGCGTCGAGGGTGCCCGCTCGAGCGCCCCACGTGACCGCGACGTCGTATCCGATGCCTTCTCCGATGCGGTGCAACTGTTCCGGTGCGACAGCTTCGGCGATCGCAGCGTCGGAACCCCGAGCGAGCGCCTCGGCGAGCGACAGGCCCTCGGCAATGGCGCGTTCGATGCCGACGTCGGCGAACAATCCGGCGCGGGGGATCTCCGTGACCCGGACCGCGGCGGGTCGCTCGGACGCCAGCCAGGTGTGCAGTCCTAGTAAACCGGCGCACTGGGTCCACGCCACCGAGGTCACGTCTGCCACTGAGCGTGCCGGGGTCGACGCCTCGTGGATGACGACGTCGTAGCGATACCAGTTCATTTCGTTGTCGGAGGGTCCGCGCTTGACCTGGATGTCGAGTCCGACGGGCAAGCACTGCTCATCGGCCCAGGTGGTGAAGAATTCCGGAGCGACGAGCAGTTCGGCCTCGCTGAGCATGGCGCGTTGGACGCGTTGGCGGATCTCGTCGGCGTCGCTGGTGTTGGTGCGGGACAGCGCAACCGACGTTTGGAAGACCCCCTGCAGGGCATGGTTCCTGACGTCGCCGATGAAGATTGCCCCGCCGGGGGCGAGCAGCGCCATGGCGGCGTCCAACAGGTCGGCGAGGTATCTATCGTTGGGGAAGTACTGGATTACCGAGTTCAGGATGATGGTGTCGAAGTAGCCCCGGGGTAGCCCATCGGTGACGTGCGCGGGTCGGGTGTGTAGTTCGACGCGGTCCCGCCATGGAATCTGGAATCTCTTCAGCGAGCGGGCGAGGTTCTCGATTGCCGCCGCGGACATGTCAGTGGCGACGTAGTGCTCGCACGCCGGGGCGATCTGTGACAACACCAGTCCCGAGCCCGCGCCGATCTCCAACACTCGCCGCGGCCGCAGCGCCGTGATCCGAGCCGCCGTGGCCGACTGCCACTCCAGCATCTCCCCGAGTGGGATCGGTTCGTCGGTGTAGCTGCTGTTCCAGCCGCGGAAGTCCGTACCGAAGCCCGACGGTGCGACCTCGGCTCCGTACAACTCCTCGTAGACGCCCTGCCATTGATCGACGATCTCGGCGTCGTCGTCACTGGTGGTGGTGCGCTCGAGGGTGATGTAGGCGACGAGGTGGTCTCCGGTGGCACCGCGATGCACCGAAGCGGTGGCCTGCGAGACCTGCGGACTGGCCAGCAGAGTGCTCTCGATCTCGCCCAACTCGATGCGCTGCCCACGCAGCTTGATCTGAGTGTCGCTGCGTCCCAGATAATCCAGGGTTCGGCCGGCGGTCCAGCGCACCAGGTCCCCGGTGCGATACATGCGTGCGCCTGCGGCGCCGTGGGGATTGGCGACGAATCGCTGAGCGGTCAATCCTGGTCGCTCCACGTAGCCGCGGGCGATGGCAGGGCCGTAGAGGTACAGCTCGCCGACGACACCTATCGGTGTCGGTTTGAGGCGGGCATCCAAGACCAATGCGCGCACCCCTGCGATCGGCCCACCGATCACGACCGGCTGTCCCGCCGACATCGGGGCGCTGCACGTCGCCCAGATCGTCGTCTCGGTGGGGCCGTACGCGTTGAACATCCGCCGCCCGGGAGCCCAAGCCGACATCAATTCTCCCGGGCAGGCCTCGCCCGAGGTGATCACGGTCTGCACACCGCCCAGCCGGGTGCGATCCAGCAGGGCCAGCACCGGCGGGGTCAACGCTACCGTCGAGACTCGTTGACGCAGAATGAGTCTGGTCATCGCCTCGCCGGAATAGGCATCCGCGGGCACTACCACCAGAGCCGCCCCCGCACGCACCGCCAGCAGCATCTCGCCGACGGACACGTCGAACGTCGGTGAGGCCGCCATCAGGACGCGGGATCCGACAGTCACGCCGAACATCTCGTCGAGCGCCGCCACGCCGTACAGACCGGCATGGCTGACCGACACTCCCTTCGGCGCCCCGGTGGAACCCGAGGTGAAGAACACGTGCGCGGTGTTGTCGACCCCGAGGGGGACGAGTCGATCGGCGTCGGTGATCGGGTCCGCCGACCAGCCGGACACGTCCACGCCATCGACGCGGAACACCGGTCGCGCCCCAATCCCGTGCGCGGCGTCGGTGCCACGGGTCAACACGCACACCGCCTCGACGGTCTTCAGCACCCCGGCGATCCGCTCGGCGGGATGCGCGAGATCGACTGGTACGTAGGCACCTCCGGCTTTGTTGACGGCCCACCACGCCGCCACCAGCTCCACGCTTCGATCCATTGCCACACCGACCGCCCGCTCCGGACCCACCCCCGCACCGATCAGCATCCGCGCCAACCGGTTGGACCACTCGTCGAGCTCGCGGTAAGACACACGTCGCGCACCGTCGATGATGGCGACGGCGTTCGGGTGGGCGGCTGCTGCCGCCGCCAACAGTTGCGGTGCCGGACCCACCGGTGCCACGACGTCGGCACCGGCCCACTGGGTCAGCAGGAGTTCGCGTTCGTCTCGATCCAGCAGCGGTACGTCTCCGATTACCGCAGACGGGTCCGCCACCACGGCCTCGACCACCTGCCCGAACCACGTGGCGATTCTCTCGATGGTCGACCTGTCGAACAGATCCGTCGCGTAGGACACCATGCCGACGGCCATCGATGCGGCCCCGTCCGCGGTGGGTACCTCCCGCAACTCGAACTCGAGGTCGAACTTGACGGTATGGGTCGGTGCCGCAAGGGGTTCGATGCTGACCTCGTCGAACGCCAGCCCCTGTGGGCCCACGTTGTTCTGGAACACCGTGAGCACCTGGAACAGCGGGTGGTGCGACGTAGAGCGAGTCGGATTGAGCTGCTCGACCAGCCGTTCGAACGGCACGTCCTGGTTGCCGTAGGCGTTCAAGGCCTTCTGCCGCACCCGGTTGAGCACGTCGTCGAACGTGTGCCGCGAATCAATGCCCACCCGCAGCACCCATGTGTTGACGAAGAATCCGACCAGATCGTCCAGCGAGGACGCCGACCGTCCGGCGATCGGCGTCCCCATCACGACGTCCTCGCCGACGCCGACCCGGTGCAGCACCACCGCCACCACCGCTTGCAGCACCATCGACGGGGTGGCGTGGTGCGCCGCCGCCACAGCCTTGATGCCCGACCACGTCTGCGGTCCGATGAGCAGGTCCACGCCGTCGCCGCGATAGCTGGGCATCGGTGGGCGAACGTGGTCCGTCGGCAACGACAACAAGGCTGGAAGCTCGGCAAGCTCGTCGCACCAGTAGCGCAGCTGTCGGGCGATCACACTCTCCGGGTCTGACTCACTGCCCAGCGAATCCTGCTGCCATAGAGCGTAATCCGCGTACTGCACCACCAGCGGGTCCCACCCTGGAGCTTCGCCGTTGCGACGTGCCGCGTATGCCACGGCCATGTCACGGACCATCGGAGCCAGTGACCAGCCGTCAAAGGCGATGTGGTGCACCACGATCGCCACCACGTGTTGCTCCGGCCCGATCGAATAGATCTGTGCGCGCAGTGGAATCTCGGTCGACAGGTCGAACTGGTAGGTGGCCAATGCGAGCAGCTCACCGAGTACTTCGTCCTCCGGCAGGGACACCACCGCCGCGCCGCCGCGCCGCCACATTCCCGGCTGGGCCCTCAGGATGTTCTGGAACGGCACCCCGTCGACGTCGGGAAACGTGGTGCGCAGGGATTCGTGACGCGCGATCACGTCGTCGAGTGCCGCGTCGAGGGCACCGATGTCGAGGTCACCGTTGATGCGAAAGGCGGTTGGCATGTTGTAGGTCGCGACTCCGCCCTCGAATCGGTTGAGAAACCAGAGTCGGTTTTGGGCGTAGGACAGGGGGATGGTGTGGGGT
>NZ_JAEMTA010000039.1 GCF_016462545.1 Mycolicibacterium sp.
ACACCAGCATCGGCAGCGTGGAGTCCAGGTCGGCGTCCTCGAGGATGATCGCCGCCGACTTGCCGCCGAGTTCCAGCGTGCAGGCCTTCAGCTTCTCGGCCGCGATCTTGGCGACCTCCTTGCCGACGCCCGAACTGCCGGTGAACGTGAACTTGTCCAGTTCGGGATTGGCGGTCAGGGCGCGACCGGTCTCCGCGCCGCCGGGCACGATCGACAACACGCCCTCGGGCAGTCCGGCCTCGGCGAACATCTCCGCCATCGCGAACACCGACAGCGGCGTCTCCGCGGCCGGCTTGAGCACCACGGTGCAGCCGGCCAGCAGGGCGGGGCCGAGCTTGTTGGCGGCCAGGAAGAACGGCACGTTCCACGCGGTGACAGCGCCGACGACGCCGATGGGCTCCTTGAGCACCAGCGTCTGGCCGTAGATGCCGTCGCGGATGTCCTGCCAGGTGAACTTGTCGGCGGCCCCGACGTAGTAGTTGAACGACGACATCGCGGCGCCGTACTGCATCATGTCGACGATCGTGGGGGGCTGACCCGTCTCGGCGGCGAGCAGGAACTTCAGCTCGTCGGCGCGCTCCTCCATGATCTTCACGGCGCGGCCGAGAACTGCTGCGCGCTCCTCGGGGGAGGTGTGCGGCCACGGGCCCTCGTCGAACGCCTTGCGGGCGGCGGCGCACGCGGCATCGACGTCGGCCTCGGACGCCAGCGGCACCTTGCCGACCAGCTCACCGGTGGCAGGCGAGTGCACTTCGATGACCTCGGACGTGGCCGGCTCGACCCACTTGCCGCCGATGAACAGCTTGTCCCAGACGGTCTTGAAGGCAGTGCTCTGTGTCATGGCCGTCACATTACCCATCGAAGGGCCGAACGAGAACCTGTTCCAGTTCAGCCGTTCAGGACGGCTGCAACACCAGCACCAGGTTGCTGACCAGAAACTCCCGAAGCAGGGGCGTCCGCGTCATCCACCACGCCCATCGCGGGTGGTAGCGGGGAAATGCGGCGACCAGCATCCCGGTGCTCTCGGCCCAGTTCAGGCCGTCGGCCACCGACACCGCGAACAACGACGAGCCGTAGTCGTTCTTCGGTCGACGGCCGTGCCTGCGGCTGTACCGGTCGGCCGCCCGCCTGCCACCGAAGTAATGCGTCGGGCCCATCTCGTGGCCACCGAACGGTCCGAGCCACACGGTGTATGACAGCACGACGAGCCCACCGGGTCTGGTCACCCGCAGCATCTCGCGGCCCATCCGCCACGGGTCGGGAACGTGTTCGGCGACGTTGGAGGACAGGCAGACGTCGACGCTGTCGTCGGCGAACGGCAGCGCCATTCCCGACGCCCGGACGAACACACCTGCCCCCGGTTCACCGGCAGGCCCCGAGTGCATCTCGTCGGGATCGGGCTCGACGCCCACGTAGGTCACGCCTGCGTCCTCGAACGCGGTCGCGAAGTAACCGGGGCCGCCGCCGACGTCGAGCAGCGTGCGCCCGGTCGGGGCCGCGCCCTTGAGAGACGTCCACAGCGTGGCCACCAGGGCGACGGTGTCGTCGGCGAGGGCTCCGTAGAACCGGGCCGGATCGCGCTGCTCGAATCGGAACTCGCCGAGCAGCCGCACCGACCGCGCCAGGGTGGCCTGGTCGGCGAACAGGTCGGTGGCGGCGGGCACTCGACAACTCTATCCAGCGCGCCGAGTGGCCAGTTACGTCGCGCAGAACGGCGTTTGGCGTGCAGTATCTGGCCACTCGCGCAGGGTTTAAGCTGGTCGGGTGCCCGTCCGTTCCGTGTTGCTGCTGTGCTGGCGCGACACCGGTCACCCACAGGGCGGCGGTAGTGAGACCTACCTGCAGCGGATCGGCAGTCAGTTGGCGGCCGACGGGGTCGACGTCACGTTGCGCACCGCCCGCTACCGGGGCGCCCCCCGACGCGAGGTCCTCGACGGCGTCACCATCAGCCGCGGCGGCGGTCGATACGGCGTCTACGTGCGGGCGGGGTTGGCCATGGTCGCCGCGCGCCTCGGACTGGGCCCGTTGCGCCACGTCCGGCCCGACGTCGTGATCGACAGTCAGAACGGCATTCCGTTCCTGGCGCGGCTGGCGTTCGGGCGGCGATCCGTCCTGCTGGTCCACCACTGCCACCGCGAGCAGTGGCCGGTCGCGGGCCCGGTGATGAGCAGAATCGGCTGGTTCATCGAGTCCACGCTGTCGCCCCGACTGCACGGCGACAACCAGTACGTCACCGTATCGCTGCCCTCGGCCCGCGATCTCGCAGATCTCGGGGTCGATCCTCGCCGCGTGGCCGTGGTGCGCAACGGGCTCGACGAGGCCCCCGCGGACACGTTGACGTTGCCGCGGTCGGAGACGCCGCGGGTGGCCGTGCTCTCTCGGCTGGTGCCGCACAAGCAGATCGAGGACGTCCTCGACGCCCTGGCCGAACTGCTGCCGCGGTCGCCTGAGCTGCACCTCGACGTCGTCGGCGGCGGCTGGTGGCACGACCGCCTCGTCGCCCATGCCCTGCGACTGGGCATCACCGACGCGGTGACCTTTCACGGTCATGTCGACGATCGCACGAAACACGAAGTGCTGCAACGATGCTGGGTGCACGTGTTGCCATCGCGCAAGGAGGGCTGGGGGCTCGCTGTGACCGAAGCGGCTCAGCATGCCGTACCGACCATCGGCTACCGGTCCTCCGGCGGGTTGACCGACTCCATCGTCGACGGCGTCACCGGTGTCCTGGTCGACGACCACGACGGGTTGGTGTCGCGCCTGGAGCACGTGCTGTCCGACGACGTGCTGCGCGAGCAGCTCGGAGCCAAGGCGCAGGTGCGCAGCGGTGAGTTCTCCTGGCGCCAAAGTACCGACGCGATGCGCGTCGTCCTCGAGTCAGTGGTCGACGGCGGGCGGATCGGCGGCGTGGTCTGACGTCGGCGGGTCGGCGAGTGTCGGTGTGCCACCGATCAAGTCGTCCCAGTGGCGTCGAATGGGTGCCCAGCGACGGTCGAACGCGGCAGCGCGGCGTTGGGCATGCGCGCGCTTCTTGGGGCCGTAGCGCCAGCGTGCCCACGGCGACGTCGGCCGGGCCAGCCGCAGCGCGGCCACCCACGCGACCGGACCGATGAAGAGGCCCAGCAGCGCGGTCGGGTACTTGCCCTTGAGCGCGGTGACGGCCACGAGGGCGAAGTTGACGAGCAGAACCACCACCGCGGCGTAGCGAAACGCGGTGATGTCCGCGGGGAGATCGTCCACCGGGGACACCCCGACGGTGGCCAGCCCGACGCATGCGGCAGCCAACGTCACGACGTTCACCGAGAGTTGGCCCTCTTGCGACCAATACACGTCCTGCAGGCGGAAGATCATCGCGAACTCGTCGAGCACCAGCGACGCGCCCACCCCGACCAACAGCGCCGCCAGGTAGGTCCACCCCGACAGCGGCGGTGAGCCGACCCCGGTGAAACCGCCGACGATGAGCAGCACGATGCCGGGAGTCGAGTGGTGCATGTGCACGCCACCCGTGCTGACGTCGTGGAACGGTCCCTTGCCGGCGCGGATCAGACGCGTGATGGTGCGGGTGGTCAAGAAGGTCACGACGAATGCGGTGAAGCTGAGCAGCAGCGGTCCCTTGTAGCCGTCGACGACCTCGTACTGCCACCAATCGGTGAGCCATCTCATGGCGTTAGTACACCGCACCCCTGCGACGCCGCGCGACCGCCGTCGCGAGCACGCCCGCCGCTCCCGCGAGCAGCGCGGCCAGCCAGACCAGGTGTGCGGCGATCATCACGCCGCGGTGCGGTGCGGCCGGGCGTTCACCCCCGATGCGGTAGACCACGAGGTCGTCGTCGGCGAACGCGACGGGAAGCGCCAGAGGCGGTGAGCCACTGCCCTCCACGACCACCCAACCGACGCCGGCGCGGGCCAGCTCGTCGACACCGGCACCGTCCTCGACCAGGCGTTGCACCTCGCGTGCCCGCGTCCCTTCGCCGGGCACCGTTTGCCCACCGATGTTCAGATCGCCCGTGGTGAGCACGTCCGCCGACACCCAGCGGGGTAGCGGGTCGAGCACGGGTGCCGTACCCGCCCAAGGGAAGTGGCGCATGCTCATCTGAGGTAGCACCGCGACTGGGCGGGGATCGGCGTTGATGAGCGCCGCCGCCGTCGCCCAGCCCGACGGGTATTGCACCGAGGTCACCTTGCCGCCGACGCCCCAGGCCAGGTCGGGCAGGACGGCCACCAACGCCAGACAGCACACCGTCGCCGTGACGGCCCTGGGCGCTACGCGCTCGAGGGTGACGACGGCCGCCGCCCCCGCAACGGCGTAGCCCGGCAGCGCGAGGGCGACCCACTTCTGGGCGTCGCGCAGCACGCCGAGGCCGGGCACGGCGCGGGCCAGCGCCTCCACCGCCACGAGTCCGGGGCCGGTCGCCATCAGGGCGGGTGCCACCACCGCGACGGCGGCCAGCACCAGCAGTGGCCGCGCGGCAGGTCGACGCCACGCCGTCAGCGCGCCCACCGCGACCACCCCCACCAGGACCATGGTCGCGACCACCGCGAAAAGCGTTGTGCGAGAGTCGGGTACGGCTTGACCGTTCCAGATCCCGCCGAGACCGGCGAGGCTACCCAACGTACCGAGACCCGGCTCGGCCCTGGCGGCGAACTGCGGCACCCCCGCCGCCTGCGTCAGCGACAGCGAGCCGGCCATCATCGGCGCGACGAGCCACGGCACCGCGCCGAGCACCGCCGCACCGAGCGAGATCGCTGCGCACCGTCGCCGGGACCGGCCCTCGCCGGGAGCAGCGCAACTCACCAGTGCCACGGTCGCCGCGAGCATCAGCCCGGTCGGCGTCAGACCGGCGAGGGCGATCCAGAACGACACCGCCCACCAGGCGTCGCCGGTGCGCAGTCGCAGTACTGCCGCCGCCACCCACGGCAGACAGCCGAACCCCACCAGGAGGCTCCAGTGGCCCTGTAGGAGTCGTTCGGCGACATAGGGATTCCACACCGCGAGCGTCGCGGCGACGAACTGGCCGGCGAGTCCCGCGGCGGGGACCACGACGGCTGCCAGCCGGGCGGCACCCCAGCCGGCGAGCCACAGCCCGGCGATCACCAGCAGCTTGACCACGACACCGCCGTCGACCACGTGCGACGCGAGCACCATCGCGAAGTCCTGCGGCAGGGCGCGCGGCGCCGCCTCGGTGAGTCCGAGGGCCGCGTCGGACAGGTGGGCGCGCGGCGTGGACACCGCGTCCCGCAGGAGCAGATAACCCGGTGCCAGCAGCGGTGCCGTCACCGCCAGCGACAGCACCAGCGCGTACGCCGGCACCGCGAGGCGGAGGAGTCGAGCGATCAGACCGGTCGGTCCGGCGGCAGATCCGATGGTCTCTGCGTGGGTATCTTCTCGGTCGCGGCCTCGGCAGCGGGCATCGGCCCGGTATCCGTCGGGCGACGGCCGAAGAAACCGTGGCCGGTGTCGTCCAGGCCGGGGTCGATCAGGGCGGACTCGGCGCGCAGCGTGAACGATCCCAACAGGACGCCGCCCACCAGGAACACCAGCCCGAGCGCCGTGAAGGTGATCGGCAGGATCCGACCCCACAGGGCGACGACATCACCCTCGTCGCGGGCGCTGGCCACCTGAGCCTCGACCGTCTGCTCGTTGGTCGTGACCTTGTAGTCGGCGAAGGTGACCTCTGGCTTGAGGGCGTCGCGGGCGTAGTAGTGGAAGCCGTGCTCCTGCGCCTTCACGATGGTGCCGGATACCGGATCCACCCAGAAGGTGCGCTGGGCGGCGTAGTAGCGGGTCATCGTGATCTGCTCTTCGGGGTCGCCCGGCAGGCCCCACAGCACGGCGCGCGCGGAGACGACGCTGTCGGCGTCGTCGCCGTACAGCGACGCGTACTTGACGGGTTCGACCAGCTTGCCGTCGGAGTCATAACCGACGTTCTGGGTGAACCGGAAGGTGCTCAGCCCGTTGACGTCCTCTTCGCCGTCGTAGTTGGCGTCATAGGCCTTCTGCGCGATCGGGTCGAAGTACGGGTAGGTCTTCTTCTCCGTGTCGAACGGAAAACGGTAGGCCAACCCCTCGTGCGGCAGCGCGACGTTGGTCGGGGGTTGCGGATCTGCGATGGCGCGCGGCTTCTGCACGGAGCCACCCGGGTTGGTGTCGCTCGACACGGCCAGTGCGGTCTTGCGGTCCAGCGTGACGGTGTCGACGAGGGCCAGCAGAAGTCCGTTGTCCTGCTGCTTGTCGGTCCGACGCACCGTATTGCCGACCTGAAGGGTGACGACGTCGGCGTTCGAGGGAGCCTCGACGCTGATCTGCTGTTGTAGCGAGACGGGCGCGTTCCGATCCACCACGAACTTCTGACTGTTCAGCGAGGCGGGGTCGAAGACCGTTCCGGTGCCGTCACTGACCAGGGTGGTGTCGATGTCGAGCGGGATCTTGGCGATCTTGCCCTTCGTGTACGTGGTCAGCAGCAGAGCTGCGATCAAGAGGGCGGCACCGAGGCCCATGAGCCCGCACGCTGCGATACGCAGCGCCACAGCGCGGTTCAATCCGTGCCTCCTTCTCGTCGTGAGACGACTCCACCCAATGCCGTCACCTGCCCCGAAGGCAACTGGGGCAAACCTGCTCGACCCTAACAGCCCACGCAGAGGCCGGTGCTCAGTCCAAGGTCATCCGGCACACTGGTGGCCGTGAGCGACCGCGAGGTGGACGGCGACCCGGGGGAAGTCTCCGGAGGGCAGGAGCGGAGCGACTCGGGAGAAGTCTCCGGAGGGCAGGAGCGGAGCGACCCGGGGGAAGTCTCCGGCACGCGCAGCTTTCTGCCCGCCGTCGAGGGCATGCGGGCTTGTGCCGCCATCGGCGTCGTGATCACCCATGTCGCATTTCAGACCGGACACACCACGTGGAGCACGGGTCGCCTGCTCGGGCGCTTCGATCTGGCCGTCGCGGTGTTCTTCGCGCTGTCGGGTTTCCTGCTGTGGCGCGGTCACGCCGCGGCGGCGCGCGGACTGCGGCACGCCCCGCCGACGGGCCACTATCTGCGGTCCAGGATCGTCCGCATCATGCCCGGCTATCTGGTGGCCGTGGTGGTGATTCTCACCCTCTTCCCCGAGACGAACGCCGATCTGACGGTGTGGCTCGCCAACCTCACGCTGACGCAGATCTACGTTCCGCTGACGCTGACCAACGGGCTGACGCAGATGTGGAGCCTGTCGGTCGAGGTCAGTTTCTATCTGGCACTGCCGCTGCTGGCACTGGTGGCGCGCCGGCTGCCGGTGCGCGCCCGGATCCCGGCGATCGCGGTGGTCGCGCTGGCCAGCTTCGCCTGGGGGCTGATCCCGTTCACGGTTCCGTTCGGCGTCAATCCGCTCACCTGGCCACCCGCCTTCTTCTCCTGGTTCGCCGCAGGGATGCTGATTGCCGAGCTGACCGTCAGCCCGGTGGGCTGGGCGCACCGCTTGGCCCGTCACCGGCTCCTGATGGCGGCCATCGCGCTGACCGCGTTCGGTCTGGCTGCTTCCCCGATGGCAGGACCCGCGGGTCTGGCGCCGGGCACGCTGGGGCAGTTCCTCATCAAGGTGTCGATGGGCGCGGTGGTGGCCTACGCGTTGCTGGCCCCGCTGGTCCTGGACCGGGTGGGTACGTCGCACCGGATCCTCGGCAGTACAGCGATGGTGACGCTCGGGCGCTGGTCCTACGGCCTGTTCGTGTGGCACCTGGCCGCGTTGGCGATGGTCTTCCCCGTGATCGGTGAGTTCCCGTTCAACGGACACATGCCGGTGGTGTTGGCGTTGACGCTGGTGTTCGGCTTCGCGATCGCCGCGGTGAGCTACGCGCTGATCGAGTCGCCGTGCCGGAATGCGTTGCGGCGCTGGGAGCTTCGCAGTTCACCCGCACCGCTGGACAGCTCCGTCACCGACGCGCCCGAACCCGTCGTCGCGCACTAGCCGCCGACTGTGCGGCCTACGTACGAAATTCGGCCGATTCTCGTCCATAACCGTCACACTCGGCGGCCCGTCGTCGCGCGATGACGTCATCACGGACCGCCGACCGTCGCGCCTTGCCCGCGTCGTCGCGCAACGGGCGGTCGACGAACTCGACCGTGCGCGGCACCTTGTAGCCCGCCAGCCGCTCGGCGAGGAACGCGCGCACCGACTCCTCGTCCAGGTCCGTCGCCGCCTCGACCAACGCGTGCGGCACCTGGCCGAGGTCGTCGTCCGGTATCCCAACGGCCAAGCAGGACAGGACGTCCGGGTGTTCGGCGAGGGCGGACTCGATCTCCGCCGGGTAGACGTTGCGCCCGCCGACGGTGAACATGTCGACGCGTCGGTCGGAGAGGAAGAAGAAGCGCTCGCCGCCGTGGTCCTCGTAGTGGCCGAGGTCGCCGATGGAGTCCCAGCCGTCTCGGCTCTTCGCGGCGCTGCCGACGTAGCGGTAGGTGGGGGCGCTGCCCGGGGCGGGCCGCATGTAGATTTCGCCGACGACCCCGGGCGGGGGTTCGTTGCCGTCGTCGTCGAGCACCTTCATCTCACCCGCGACGACGACGCCGACGGTCCCCGGGTGCGCCAGCCACTGATCGCCCGAGACGAAGGTAAGCGCCTGAAGTTCGGTGCCGCCGTAGAGCTCCCAAACCACCTCGGGGGACAGGATGTCGATCCAAGCCTGTTTGATCGCCGGCGGGCAGGGCGCGGCCAGATGCCAGAAACGTCGGATCGACGACAGGTCGTAGGCGTCCGGATCGGCGCGATACACCGGCAGTAGGCGCTGCATGACCGTCGGCACCGTGGCGAGGAACGTGACGCGGTGTTCGGTGACGAGGGTCAGGAATTCGACGGGCTCGAACCTCGGCATGATCACCAGGTGATGGCCCAGCAGCAGGCCCGCCGCTGCCGTGGTGAATCCGGTGTTGTGGTTGAGCGGTACCGACAGCAGGTTGACGTCGCCGTCCTGCATGCCCAGCGGGTAGCCGATGAGCGCCGGGACCCGGCTGTCGCCGCCCGCTTCGATGAGCTTGGGCCGTCCGGTGCTGCCTCCCGACGTCATCGACTTCCACACCGGCGACACGGCTTCCGGCAGCGGTGCGTCCGACAACGCTGGGTCTCCGACGAAGTCGGCCGGCACGCTCGGTACCCGTCCACGCGGGTCGACGCGGCCGACGATCAACGCGCGCGGCACGAGATCGAGGATGGCGGCCAGCTCGGCGTCGGGCAGGCGCGCGGACAGCGGCTGCGGCACCGCGCCCAGCTTCCAACAGGCCAGGCACGCCTGGATCCACTGAATGGAGTTCGGCATCGCGATCGAGACGTAATCACCTGTCCTGACGCCCATTTCGGCGTACGCCCGGGCCAGTCGGTTGGTGGAGGCGTCGAGTTCGGCCCGATCGAGGGTGCGGCCGTCGCACGTCACGGCGGGGGCGTGCGGCGCGGCCTGTGCGAGTGCCGAGACCTGGGTGCTGATCGGGGGCACTCCGGCGACCACGTCAGTAACCACCCTGTGTGGAGAAGATCCGGCGCGGGTTGTCGACCAGCATCGTGGTGAGTTGCTCGTCGGTGACACCGCGTTGCTTGAGGGCTGGGATCACGTCGTCGTGAATGTGCAGGTAATGCCAATTCGGCAGCGCGACGGGCAGCGTCGCCTCGGGGAGGGCGTCGAAATAACACGAGGCGTCGTGCGACAACACCATCTTGTCGGCGTGGCCGCGTTCGCACATCGTCGCCACGGTGTTGACGCGGTCCTCGAAGCCCAGGAACGCATCGACCCCGAACCGGTCCATGCCTAGGTAGGAGCCCTCGGCGATGAGCTCTTCGAGGTAGGCGATGTCGGTGGTGTCTCCGCTGTGGCCGATCACGACTCGGCTCGGGTCGACGCCCTCCTCGGCGAAGATCCGCTGCTGCTCGAGTCCGCGCCTGGTGGCGGCGTGCGTGTGGGTCGAGATCGGGACGCCGGTCTGGCGGTGTGCCTGCGCGACGGCCCGCAGCACCCGCTCGACACCGGGGGTGACGCCGGGTTCGTCGGTGGCGCACTTGAGGATCGCCGCTTTCACGCCGGTGTCGGCGATGCCGTGCTCGATGTCGCGGACGAACATCTCGACCATCGGCTCCGGGCCGCCGAGCGCGGCGCCGGGGCCGAGGTAGTGGAAGTACATCGGCACGTCGTTGTAGGTGTAGAGACCGGTGGCGACGACGATGTTCAGTTCCGTCTGCGCGGCGATCCGCGCGATGCGGGGGATGTAGCGGCCGAGCCCGACGACGGTCAGGTCGACGATGGTGTCGACACCGCGTGACTTCAGCTCGGTGAGCCGGGTGATCGCATCGGCCTCGCGTTTGGCGCCGTCACCCCAGCCCTCCGGATAGTTCTCCATGATCTCGGTGGACAGGATGAACACGTGTTCGTGCATGAGGGTCACGCCGAGATCGCCGGTGTCGATGGCACCGCGGGCGGTGTTGAGGAGGGGCACTCACTCGATGGTAGGGACGTTCCCGCGCGCCGAAGGGGAAATCGGGACCACCGATGCGGCCAGCGCAGCCACCGAGATCAGCGCCAGCAGCTGCACGCCCCAGGCGTGGCCGATGTAGCCGTCGACCGACCGCCACGGGTATCTGCTGAGCGTCGCGCCCGCCAGGATCAACCCGCTCGCCGCCGCGCCGAGCACGACGCGGTCCGACGTCTGCGGTCGGGACCGCAGCAGCCGCCGCACTCCGATCGCCGTACCGACGACGACCACGCCGACGACCCCCGACACCAGGAATCCGACGGCGAGCACCGCCGCGGCGACGCCGACCGGTCCCGGCCGCCACGGCCGGGCGGCCTCAGCGGACGACGGTTCCCGGCGGCCGGGGAGGAAGGCGAGCGCCAACAGCAGGGGGAGAAGGGCCAGGCCGCCGAAGAGGCCCACCCGGTAGGTGGTGTTGGAGGCGAAGTCGAGGGTGACGGTGCCGGAGGTCCCCGCCGGCAGAATCCAGCCCTGTTGCCACCCGTTGACGGTGATCGGCGTCAAGGCCGTGCCGTCCGCGGCGTGCGCGGTCCAGCCGGGGTTGATGCTCTCGGGCACCACCAGCAGTCGCTGCCCGTCCGATGGGGTCACGTCAACCCGTCGGTGGTCAGCCTGCCACTGCGTGGTCTTGGCGGGAAGCATTGGGGCACTGGGTAATCCGAAAGCCAAGGGGCCGGCCAGCTGGACCCCGTCCGCGACGAATGCCGGGCCGGGGCTGAGCACCAGTTCCTGCTGTCCCGCGGGCAGTGCGATGGTCGGCGCCCCGCACGGCGTGGCGGCGATCGGTTCGCCGTCGAGGAGGGCGCCGACGGTGGTGTGCACGGAGGTCTGGACGAACTGTCCGGCGACGCCGATGATCGGGCCCTTACCGCACGGCACCTCGATCGCACGGGTGCGGTTGCGGGCGGCGTCGGGAGCGGCGATCGGGACGCCGTTGCCGTCCAGTGCGGTGACCTCGGCCAGTCCCGGCGGCTTCACCTGATCGAAACCCAGTGCGGTGCGGTCGATGACGTCATTCCAGTCGAGGATCGAGATCGTGACGGTATCGGTGACGCGAGGTGTGAGGGGCACGGTCTGCGGGCCGTCGGGAGTCATGGATCGCACCTGCGGGCCGCCGCCGAGTTCGATGGCGACCAACGTCGGATGGGCGGGCAGCTCCGATGGGCTCGGCGTCAGCCGCAGCGCGGAGACTTCGGTCGGCCGGGGGAGTTTCAGCGTCAGAGTGGCTGCTCCGCGGTGCTGCACGATGCTCTGCGGGGCGGTCCACGAGGTGCGGGGACCGCCGTCACCCGCCGCGTAGGTGGAGCCGAGGACGTCGATGACGTCGGCGTCGCCGAGCGCGCGGGCGGTGCCGGGTTGGGCGATCAGGTCGGCCAGGTTGGGTCCTTGGCGGGCCCGCACCCACACCGTCGGCCTCACCGACATGGCGTCGGGCACCGACAGCGTGCGGCTGAGGTTGACCGGTTCCTCGGGGGAGAGCGCCATCGTCGCGGCGCAGCGCACGCCGTCGGGTCCGTCCGCACATCCCGGGCGGCCCAGCAGTTCGGAACCCAGATCCCATTGGGCGACGGCCGATCCCGCGGGCGGTGGTGGGACGTCGACGGTGTGCCGAAGGCTGACGGGTTGCGCGAAACCGGAGGCGTCGTACTGGGTGATGGTGAAGTCGGTGATGCCGAACTGGACGCCGGGGGAGCCGTCGTCGGTCGCCACGGCCGTGAAGCGCACCCAGGGGGTTTCGCCGATCGGGAGCGCCCCCGACAGTGCCTTGCCCGCCCGGTCGAAACGCAGCGTGCTGGTGCCGGTCGCAGTCGAGACCTCGATCCGTCGCACCTGGGCGCCGACGGCGGTGGCGCTCGGCGTGATGGTGAACGCGGCATTGGCGATCGGGCGGTCGAAGTCGATCTGAAGCCATTGGCCCACAGCCGCTTGCAGCGAGTTGGACACCCAACTGGTGGCGGGATCTCCGTCGATGGCGGCCGCCGCTCCCGCCGCGGGGACGACGTTCGGTAGCGCGGTGGAGTCCGCGGCCGAACTCGACACCGACACCCTGCCGCCCGGCCAGCGGCCGTAGACGAGGGCGGCGTCCCCGGCGGGGTAGTCCATCACGCGGTTGAACGTGTTTCGGGTGTCGCCCGGTGCGCGGACGGCCGACGAGTGATCGTCGACGCGGCCGTAGTCGGTTTCGCGGGCCACCGGGTTGTCGGTGACCGTGACGACCGGCGTCGGCAACCCGGCGGCGCGGGCGTCGGACGTCAGCAGCATCGGTCCGAGCGGCTGCTGGCCCAGCAGCCGACGTCGTTCGTCGATCCGCAGCAGCCCTTCCGGGCCGCCGTCGACGCGCGCCATCGAGTCGACGTCGGTGAGGAAGGGGCGCAGGGGTTGTGCGCCGTCGACCCGGTAGATCTCGACCGCCGGGTAGCGGGGCCGAAGCCCGCTGTCGGTGATGAACCCGTCCAACGTGCCTGGGCCGACGGGATCGCCGAACTGAGCCACCTTCGTAAGCCCCGGCGAGCCGTCGATCACGCGGTGCACCAGCAGTGGCCGGGCCGAGCGCGACGTCTCCGGATCGAGGTCGTTGCGGACGGCAAGGTATGAAATGCCCTGTCGGACAAGGGTATCGGCGAGTCCAGCGGACGGTCTACCCGCAGCGAACAGTCGCTGTACCGAATCGAGGGCGCGGATGGTCTCGGGTGGGGTCAAGGGAATCGAGTCGCGGACTCCCCACGGGCTGCCGCCGAGCACCTGCAGCGGCTCGTCGTGAGTGTTGCCCCACACCTGCGTCGCGAACGGTGCGCCGGGAACCACCAGCACCCGCCCCGGGTCGGGTTGGTTGTGCTCGTCGAGCCAGTCGGCGGCGTCGTGCCAGTACCGGGGGATCGCGGTGAACGTGCCGGGCGGCGTCAGACGCGCGGTCCACGCCAGCGACGTCGCCACGATGAGCGCGACCAGGACCACGGCGCCGACGGCCACGCGCTTGTCACGCTCGGGATGGGCCAGCGCCTGCAGCCACTCGCGTCGAGAAGCGTTGCCGGGCAACGGAACACGACTGAGGAGGTGCGCGACGCCCAGCACCAGCGGTAGCCGGATCAGCGGCTCCAACTTGTGCACGTTGCGCAGGGGTGTGCCGTCGGCGTCCAGGAACGCCTGCACGTAGTGGGCGAACGGGCTGCCGAGGCCACCGGAATAGCCGACGGCCAACAAGCCGAGCCCGACGAGCAGGATCGCGATCAACCGGCCGCGGGCGGGCATCGAGCGCAGGGTCAGACCGGCCAGCCCCGCCGCGGCCACCAGCGTGGTGGCCAGCACCGCAACCGATCCCGTGACCAGCGACGCTCCGGCGGTGGCGTTCGGCGCGACGAACGGCGTCCAGCTGTACGTTCCACGCAGCACCTCCACCAGCGACAGCCACTGCGTGGTCACGCCGGAGGATTCGATGAAGTCGAGGAACGGCGGACTGACCCGGCCGAGCATGACCAGCGCGACCACCCACCACGTCACGGCGAGTGCCGTCGACAACGCCCACCACCCGGTGAACCGCCACCACAGCCGGTTCGGACGGTGCGCCGCCCACCAGATCACCGCCACCAGGCAGGCCGTCAGGGTGGCGACCGCGTTCACGGCGCCCATCAGCGCGACGGCCAGCGCCGATCTCGCTGCCAGCATGCGCACGTTGCCCTCGGCCCGCAGCGCGCGGACCACCGGTAGCAGCACCCACGGCGCCAGCATCATCGGCAGGGTCTCCGACGAGATCGCGCCGAGCGTCGTCAGCACCCGCGGTGACAGGGTGAACGCGAGCGCCGCGATGACCCGCGAACCGGGGCTGCCGATGTCCAGGGCCTCGGCCAGCCGGATGAGGCCCCAGAATCCGACCGCCAGCAGCAGTGCCCACCACAGCCGCTGCGTCACCCAGCCGGGCAGCCCGATGACGTCACCGGCGAGGAAGAACGCGCCGTGGGGGAAGAGGTAGCCGTAGGCCTGGTTCTGCGCCTGCCCGAACGGCAGATCGCTGTTCCAGAGGTTCGCCGCCCTGGCCAGAAACCGCAGTGGGTTGGCGGTCAGGTCGAGTTTGGTGTCCGGCGATGTCCGACCCGGCGACTGAGCGAAGGTCAGCGCCAGTGCGAGGGCTCCGACGAGCCACAGCCAGCGGCGACTCAGGGGTTCGGCGGGCAGGAGCGCAGCGACTCGGGGGTTGAGTTCAGCGACCAGTGCTTTAGGTCCGGTCGCCGTACTCGACCCGGTTGAGCACGGAGGACCCCGGGTCGCCTGCCTGCAGCGGAGGCTTCGTGTCCTGCTGAACCATGAGCGTCACCCCGAAGATCGCGGCGGCACCGAGCAACAGTCCAACGACGATGCTGGCCGCAGCGGGCAAGACGAACCGATCCACCCGGCCAAGGTAGCACCACCGGCTTCAGTAGAGGACGACGACGGCGTCGCGGCCGCCCCGGCAGGTGATCCAGGGATCGGTCCCCTCGGCCGAGCAGGTGACGAAGAAGTCGTCCCCGACGCACGCCGCACCCTGCGCGCACGGGATCGCACCCGCGGCGACGACGGAGCGCGGGTCTCGGCTCGGGTCGGCGGCGTCCCAGTAGGCCTTCAACACGCTGCTGACGAACGCGCAGGTCGCGGCCGGGCTGCCGCGGACGCCCTGGCTCGCCCAGCCCGCCTGCCCGGTGATCTGGTAGCCGCCCTCGCATTCCTCACCCGTCGGATCGGCGCCTCGGATCGGGGCCGGTCTCGGCCTGCCGCCCACTCCGGTGGTGGTGGGTTCCGCGGCCGGGGGCGCCGGTCGAGCGCTGCTCGGCGGTGGCGAGGCGGTGGTGCGACCCGACTCGTCGCTACGGCCGCTGACGACCACGACCACCAGCACGACGACGAGCGCCAGTAGCGCCGCGATCCCGGTGTACGCCCAGATCCGCCCCGCGCCGGAACCCCCTTGGCCGTCGGGTGCCACGTCGTAGGGCGGCTCGAGGTCCCAGGACGGTTCGGGCGAGGGCGTCGGCTCCGAGAGTCGAGCGGCCGCCATCGTGGGGGCGAACTCCGGTTCGAGACCCGGATCGAAGCCGACATCGGGATCCGGTTCCTCCGCCGACCAGGCGGGGACGAAGACGGCGGGCATCCCCGAGCCCGTCGTGGGGTTCACCAGGTGCTCGGTGGGTGCGTGTGCCGCCGGGTCGACGACCGGTTGGGCCTGCGTCGCCGCGGTCGCGGCATCGCGCAGGGCGGCCGCGAAGTCCAGACAGGCGTTGAATCGTCGACGGGGGTCCGGCGCCAGCGCCCGCAGCAGGGCGGGGTCGAACGCAGCGAGGTCCTGGCGGTGCTCGCCGAGCGCGGGGACGGGCTTGGGGTAGGTGTTGGCCTCGGGCGGTGCGCCGCTGAGCAGGTGGTAGGCCGCGGCCGCGAGACCGTACTGGTCGCCCCGGCCGTCGTCGGAGTCGTCGTCGCTGCGGGGTATGCCGAAGTCCGTCAACAGGACTCGTCGTCGCCGGTCACCGGTGAGCAGGATGCTCGCCGCCGTGAGGTCACCGTGCACCGCGTGCCGGGCATGGGCGTAGTCCAGCGCGTCGGCGATCGACGTCACGATGTCGAGGACCTGTTCGGCGGGCATGCCGGTGTCGTATCTGTCGCGGATCAGCGAGCCCGCGTCCGTGCCGTCGACGAAGTCCATCGACTGCCACAGCCGACCCTGGTACTCGCCGTGCTCGTGCACGCCGACGATGTGCGGATGCCAGAGCGTCGCGGCCCGCTCCGCGTGGCGCAGGAAGCGGGCGCGGAATCGCTCGTCCGCCGAGGCCGCAGCGGGCAGCACCCGCAGGGCGTCCTGACGCAGCATCCGTTGGTGGGCGGCGAGGTACACCTCACCGTTGGCACCGGTGCCGAGCTGCCGGACCACGGTGTAGCCCGCGAACACGTCCCCCGGGCGTAGCGGCATACGCGCGAGATTACCCAGCACGGCGACGGGCGTCGCCCACGCTGCACGCTACGATTCGGCCCATGCCGCTGGGCCGTAAATCCAAGGACGACTCCACGGGCGCAGGCCAACGATCCACGATCGTGTCGATCGTGCTCGCCGTCATCGTCATCGCCGCCGTCGCCGTAGCCAGCGTGTACTTCGTCAAGCACCGCAATGCGTCGGCCACCGCGTCGCAGGAGCCGACGCCGACTGCGTCCACGCCTCTGCCGCCGCCCGGGCCACCCGCCTGCGGGGAGGGCGATGCGCTGCTAGCGGCCATGTCGACGCGCGACAAGCTGGCCCAACTGCTGATGGTCGGTGTCACCGGCGCCGACGACGCCCGTGCGGTGGTGGCCAAGGACCACGTCGGCGGCATCATGATCGGCAGCTGGACCGACCTGACCATGCTGGGCGATCCGCTCAAGGAGATCGCCGCCTCGGCCGGCCCGCTGCCACTTGCGGTGAGCACCGACGAGGAAGGCGGGCGGGTCTCGCGGCTCAAGAACCTGATCGGCGTCCAGCCGTCGGCGCGGATCCTCGGTCAGACGGTCTCGGCGCAGGAAGTCCACGACATCGCGCTGACCCGCGGCCAGGCGATGAAGGCACTGGGCATCACCGTCGACTTCGCCCCCGTCGTCGACGTCTCCGATCAGGACGACGACACGGTGATCGGCGATCGTTCGTTCAGCGCCGACCCCGCCAAGGCGACCGAGTACGCCGGTGCGTACGCCCGGGGACTGCTCGACGCGGGAATTACGCCGGTGCTCAAGCACTTTCCCGGGCACGGTCACGCGTCCGGTGACTCGCACCTGGGGGGCGTGGTGACACCGCCGCTCTCGGAGCTGATGACCAACGATCTGGTGCCCTATCGCGAGCTGGCCCAGGTGCCGGGCACCGCGGTGATGGTCGGCCACATGCAGGTCCCCGGGCTGACCGGCGCGGATCCCGCCAGCCTGAGCGCCCCCGCCTACTCGCTGCTGCGCACCGGCGGATACGGCGGGCTGCCGTTCAACGGCGTGGTCTTCACCGACGACATCTCCAGCATGGGAGCCATCAACCAGCAGTACACGGTGGCCCAGGCCGCTCTGAAGGCGCTGCAGGCCGGCGCCGACATCGCCCTGTGGATCACCACCGACGAGGTCCCCGGGGTGCTCGACGCGCTGGAAGCCGCCGTCAGCGGAGGCCAACTCGACGCCAAGAAGGTAGACGACTCGGTGCTGCGAATTGCGGCGCTGAAGGGCAAGAGTCCACTCTGCGGGGGCTGAACCGGCCGCTATTGCCTACCCTGGTCTGATGGCAGGTGGAACGAAGCGGTTGCCGCGCGCGGTGCGTGAGCAGCAGATGCTCGACGCCGCCGTGCAGATGTTCTCGGTGAACGGCTATCACGAGACGTCGATGGACGCGATCGCCGCGCAGGCCGAGATCTCCAAACCGATGCTGTACCTGTACTACGGCTCCAAGGAAGAACTGTTCGGCGCCTGCCTCGACCGCGAGTTGGGCCGCTTCGTGGACTCGGTGCGGGCCGAGATCGACTTCACCCAGAGCCCGAAGGACCTGCTGCGCAGCGCGGTGGTGGCGTTCCTGTCCTACATCGACACCAACCGTGCCTCCTGGATGGTGCTCTACACCCAGGCCACCAGTTCGCAGGCGTTCGCCCACACGGTGCGCGAGGGGCGCGAGCGGATCATCGATCTGGTCGGCAGGCTCCTTCAGTCGGGTACGCGAAATCCCGAGCCGGACACCGACTTCGACATGATGGCCGTCGCACTGGTGGGTGCCGGCGAGGCCGTGGCGACGCGGGTGAGCACCGGCGACGCGGAGGTGCACGAGGCCGCCGAGCTGATGATCAATCTGTTCTGGCGCGGCCTGAAGGGCAGACCCGCCGATACCCAGGCGGTTCCCGCGACCACCGGCTAGCGTGTCGGCCCATGGCCGACCGTCTGATCAGGCGCAGCCTCGGCATGCTGCCAGCGGTGCGAGGCTCGATCCTGGCGCTGCTCGTCGCAGGCGTGATCGCCTCGGCACTGCCGTACGTCTCGGCGGCGGCATTCGGTCCCATGATGCAGGTCGTCGCCGATGCGGGTGCGGGCGGAAACCTCAGCGGGGTATGGGATATGCGAGGCCCGCTGGTGGCGCGGGAGGACGGTCTCCTCTCCGGGGTGGCGGGTCCGGTGCCGTTCGCGGTCCTTCTCGCCGTGTGGGCGTCGGCGCTGGTGTTGACGCAGTTGATGTACCTGATCAATGCCTGGGTCGGGACCAAGGTCGAGCGGGTCCTCGTCACGGATGTCCGGCAACGCGTGCACGACCACCTCCAGACGCTGTCCCTGGACTTCTTCACGGCCTCCCACAGCGGGGCGCTGATGCAGCGCGTCACGACGGAATCCACGGGTGTGCAACGGCTTCTCACGAACTGCCTGCTACCGCCACTGATCGACTCCGTGGTCCTGCTCGCAGCCGTCTGCTACCTGGCGGCACTCTCGTGGCAGATGACGGTTGCCGCACTCGTCCTCACCCCGGTGGCGCTGCTGGTGCTGAAGTACGCGGGAGGGCACGTCCAGGCGGCGGTGCGTCGGACGATGGACGCCGATCGGGCCATGGGTGCCGAACTGGAGCAGACGGTGAGTGGCATCGCCGAGATTCAACTGTTCAATGCTCAGCCGTTGCGCAGCAAGCGTTTCCGAAGGGTGTCGGACGACGCGGCGAAGAGCGATGCGTCGACGACGATGTGGATGCAGGCCACCGCCAACGGATCACAGGTCTTCGTCGCGCTGAGCACCGTCGTGGTGCTGGTCGTGGGGATCGGGTTCAGCGCGAGTTTCGGCCTGACGTTCGCCGGCCTCGTGGTCTTCGCGGGGATGGTCCCGACGATGTTCGGTGCGGCCCAACGTGTCATGGGTGCCTACACCACGTATCAATCGGTGGCGCCGAGCGCGGCGGCGACCTATGAGCTGCTCGACACCCGGCCGACGGTGCAGGAGGCGCCTCACGCCGTCGCGCTGGGCGAGGTGCACGGCAACCTGATCTTCGACGACGTGGCCTTCGGCTATACCCCAGAGCAGAAGGTCCTCGACGGTCTGTCGTTCTCGATCGCCGAGGGCGAGACCGTGGCCCTGGTCGGAGGCATCGGATCGGGAAAGTCGACCGTGTACAACCTCCTGCTCCGATTCCTGGATCCGCAGCGTGGCCGCATCCTGCTCGACGGCCACCGCATCGACGAGGTCACCATCGCGTCGCTGCGCGAACAGGTATCCAAACTCGCCCAATTCCCGTTCTTCACCAAGGACACCATCCGCGAGAACATCCGGCTGGCGAGGCCGGAGGCCAGCGACGCGGACGTTGAAGCGGCGTGCGAGTTGGCCAACGTGCATGCCGTCATCACCGACCCGATGAAGATGCACGACGGGTACGACACGGTGGTGGACGTGCAGGTCCCATCCGGTGGGCAGAAGCGTCTGATTGCGTTGGCGCGCTGCCTGTTGCGCAAGCCCGAGGTGCTGCTGCTCGACGAGCCGACCGAGAATCTCGACGCGGATCAGCGGGCCCGGTTGACCGGCGTCATCCGCGGTTACGCGCGTGACCGCACGTGTCTGGTGATCAGCCACGACATGGACTTCATCGCCGCGGTCGCCGATCGCATCCTGGTCCTCGAGAACGGACGCATCGCACAGCAGGGCACCCATCACGCGCTGCTCGCCGAGGTCGGCCTCTACAAGCGGTTGTACGAGGCCCAGAACGTCGACCCTGAGTTGGTCTACCCGCGCCAGGGCTAGAGTGCGGTCACCGTTGCGGTCAGGTGCGGGTAGCCCTTGGAGAGGTTGCGCAACGCCAGCTCCCAGCCGCCTTGCACGCGATCGACGTACAGCCCGACGCGGGCGGGGAGCAGCACCGGCTTGCCGAAGCGCACCGAGTACTCGACTGCATCGGGGAGCTGACCCTCGATGTTGGCGAGTACGGCTGCGGCACTGAACATTCCGTGCGCAATCGAGGTCGGGAATCCGAACAGTTTCGCACCGATCGAACTGGTGTGGATCGGATTGTGGTCCCCACCGACGGAAGCGTAGTGGCGGATCTGACCGGGCGTGATGCTCAGGACCGCATTCGGCGGCGGCAGCTTCCGCTGCTTCTTCTGCTCAGGCTTCGGTTCGTCGGACAGGCTGGTCCGCTGCTGATGTAGGAACGTCGTCACCTGGTGCCAGGCGCTCTCGTTGCCGACGGTGACGTCGGTGATCAGGTCGACGAGAAGTCCCTTGCGGTGCTCCCTCAGATTCTCCGCATGCACCTTGACGTCGACGGTATCCGTCACGGCGATCGGCCGGTACTGCGTGATCCGGTTCTCGACGTGAACCGATCCCATTGCGGCGAAGGGAAAGTCGAACCCGCTCACCAACGACATCACCGAGGGGAACGTCAAGGCGAAGGGGTAGGTCAGCGGCACCGCGTCGCCGAACCGCAACCCGGTCACTGCGGCGTAAGCCGCGACGTTCGCCGGGTCGATGGCAAGGTCGCTCACCGTGACCGTCCGGTCGGGGATCGCGTCCCCGCGCGAGACGAACGGCAGGGCGCCCGCCGCGGCCATCAGCATGTTCTTCAAGCCACTCGGCTGGTCCATGTCATGCTCCCAACATGGCCTGGCCGCACACGCGAACGGTGTTGCCCGTGACCGCATTCGACGCGGGACTGGCGAAGTAGGCGATGAGCTCCGCGACGTCGACGGGCTGGCCACCCTGGAACAGGGAGTTGAGTCGCCGGCCGACCTCGCGGGTGGCCAGCGGGATCGCCTCCGTCATCTTGGTTTCGATGAAACCGGGCGCCACGGCGTTGATCGTGATGCCCTTCTCGCCGAACACCGGTGCGAGCGCTTGCGTCATGCCGATCATGCCCGCCTTGGTGGCGGCGTAGTTCGTCTGTCCGCGGTTGCCTGCGATGCCGGCCATCGAGGAGAGCCCCACGACGCGGCCACCCTCGCCGATGGTGCCGTTGTCGACGAGTCCCTGTGCCAGTCGTTGCGGCGCAAGCAGATTGACGGCGACGACCGAATCCCAGCGCGCCTCGTCCATGTTGGCCAGGAGCTTGTCACGCGTGATGCCCGCATTGTTGACGAGAACGTCGGCAGTGCCGTCATAGTGCTCGCGCAGATGCTCGGTGATGCGGTCGACGGCGTCGGCTGCGGTGACGTCGAGGGCCAGTGCGGTGCCACCCACCTTGGTAGCCGTCTCTGCGAGAGCCTCGGCGGCCGCCTCGACGTCGATCGCCACCACCTTCGCGCCGTCGCGGGCGAAGACCTTGGCGATCTCGGCGCCGATGCCGCGGGCGGCACCCGTCACCAGTGCGACCTTGCCGTCGAGCGGCTTGTCCCAGTCAGCGGGCGGCACGGAGTCCTGAGCGTCGACGTAGAACACCTGCGCGTCGACGTACGCGGACTTCGCCGACAGCAGGAACCGCACCGTCGACTCGATACCCGTCGCCGCAGGCTTGGCGTCGGCGGCGAGGTAGACCAGGCCGATGGTGGCGCCGCGTTGCAGCTCCTTGCCGAGTGACCGGGTGAAGCCCTCCAGCGCCCGCTGGGCGATGCGCTCGTCGACGCTGCTCGTCTGATCGGGGGTGGTGCCGATGACGACGACGCGACCGCTGCCGCCGAGGTTGCGCAGCAGCGGGGTGAAGAACTCGCGCAGCGCGCTGAGGTCCTCCGGGGTGGTGATGCCGGTGGCGTCGAAGACCAGCCCGCCGAACGAGTCAGCCCAGCGTCCGCCCAGGTTGTCCCCGACCAGGTCGTAGTCCTCGGCCAGCGCGGTGCGCAGCGGCTCGGCGACGCGGCCCGCACCGCCGATCAGTAGGGGCCCCGCCAGGGCGGGCTCGCCGGCGCGGTAGCGCCGCAGGGTCTCGGGCTGCGGGACGCCGAGTTGCTTGGCCAGGAAGGACCCCGGTCCGGAGTTGACCACTTGCGAGAACAGATCGGAAGCCACTGCGCTGCCTTTCGAGGAGAACGGGTATCGCGTACAGACGGGGTGAGTACCCCACACTGTCGTATCGGTCACGAACTTACTCCAGAGTAAGAACGGTGGGTAGTATGACCCTCGACACCTAGCAACCACATTCAAGCAATGGAGATGAACGTGGCCGACACCCAGGCCTCCACCACGGCAGCACGTCGAGTCGCCATTCTCGGCGGCAACAGGATTCCGTTCGCGCGTTCGGACGGCGCGTATGCCAACGCGTCGAACCAGGACATGTTCACCGCCGCGCTCGGCGGCCTCGTCGACCGGTTCAACCTCTCCGGCGAGCGCCTCGGTGCCGTCGTCGGTGGCGCCGTGCTCAAGCACAGCCGCGACTTCAACCTGATGCGCGAATGCGTGCTGGGCAGCGCACTGTCGCCCTACACGCCGGCATACGACCTGCAGCAGGCCTGCGGCACCGGCCTGCAGTCGACCATCGCCGTCGCCAACGGCATCGCTCTGGGTCAGTACGACTCGGGTGTCGCGGGCGGTGTGGACACCACCTCGGACGCGCCCATCGCGTTCGGCGACGATCTGCGCCGTGTCCTTCTGGGCCTGCGTCGCGCCAAGTCCAACGTCGACCGGCTCAAGCTGGTCGGCAAGTTGCCCGCCGCGATCGGCGTCGAGATCCCGACCAACGGCGAACCCCGCACCGGCATGTCCATGGGCGAGCACGCCGCCGTCACCGCCAAGCAGATGGGCGTCAAACGCGTCGATCAGGACGCTCTCGCCGCGGCCAGCCACCAGAACATGGCCGCCGCCTACGACCGCGGATTCTTCGACGATCTCGTCAGCCCGTTCCTCGGTCTGTACCGCGACAACAACCTGCGGGCCGACTCGACGGCCGAGAAGCTGGCGAAGCTCAAGCCCGTGTTCGGCGTGAAGAACGGCGACGCGACCATGACGGCGGGCAACTCGACGCCGCTGACCGATGGCGCCTCGGTGGCGCTGCTGGCATCCGAGGAGTGGGCGGCCGAGCGGAAGCTCCCGGTGCTGGCCTACTTCGTCGACGGTGAGACCGCGGCGGTGGACTACATCAATGGACCCGACGGCCTGCTGATGGCGCCGACCTACGCGGTGCCGCGCCTCCTGGCCCGAAATGGCTTGACGCTGCAGGACTTCGACTTCTACGAGATCCACGAGGCGTTCGCGTCGGTCGTGCTCGCCACCCTGGCTGCCTGGGAGTCCGAGGAGTACTGCAAGGAGCGGCTCGGCCTGGACAAGGCGCTCGGCCCCATCGACCGGACCAAGCTCAACGTCAACGGCTCATCGCTGGCGGCGGGACACCCGTTCGCCGCGACGGGTGGACGCATCGTGGCCCAACTTGCCAAGCAGCTTGCCGAGAAAAAGGCCGAAACCGGTAAGCCGGTGCGTGGCCTCATCTCGATTTGCGCGGCCGGCGGCCAGGGCGTCACCGCAATCCTGGAGGCCTGAGAATTGGTCGTAGCCACGGTGTAACGCCCCGCGGCTACACGTCGATACGTCTAGTAGCTCCGTGTTGCCGTCTGACCCCCCGACCCGACGGCAACACGGGGCACTCTTCATCTCAGGCGGCTGGCGGATCCTTCCTCGCCTTCACTGGGCCGGCATTCGGCGGCGGGATGAACAGGCTGCCGCCCACGCTGCCGCGCGCGGTCCTGATGGCCACCAACGTCCACGTCCCGAGTAGCCCGGCGTAGGCGATGACCGCGGCCACCTTGAACGCGGGCAGGCCGGTGTGCACCGCCAACTGGGTGGTGCCCGTCACGAACGTCCCGACGGGAAACGTGAGGCTCCACCACGTCAGGGCGAAGGGCATCCCCCGGCGCAGTGTGCGCACCGTCAACTCGGTCGCCAACACGATCCACAACAGGGCGAAGCCCCACACGGGCACGCCGAACAGGATCGCGAAGACGTTCATCGCGTTGGCCACGTCGGGTGGTACCGCCAACGCGGCGGCGGTGCCGAGCAGGCCGGCGGCGGTGATGCCCTGACCCAGCGGGCCCAGCACGATCCACAGCGTCGGCACCCGTGCCGTGCCGGAGGTGCCGTAGAGCGCCAGCCTGCTCCAGATCATGCTGATGATGATCAGCGCCGCGATCAGCGAGAGGCCGAACATGGCGTAGCAGCCGTAGAGCATCGTGGTTCGCCCGGTGCCGGGAGCCATGTGCGGGATCAGCAGAGCGCCCCCGGCGGCCGACACCATCGGCGGCACGACCGGCATCAGCCAGCCGCCGAACGCCGCGTCGGGTTCGACGTCGAACTGGGTGAACATCAGGAAGGGAATGGTCGCGGCGGTGAACAGCCCGCCGACCGTGCCTGCCGTCCACAGCACCCAGGCGAGGTCGACTGCGATGCGCACGCCGATCAGATCCTTGCCGATCAGCACCGCCCCGGAGCCGACGGTCATCAGGGCCATGGGGGCGGCGCCATAGAAGTGCGCCATCTGCGGGTTGCGGGAATGACCCCGCGCGACGACCGGATGGCGGAACCACTGCACCGTCACCGCGACCACGAGGACCACCAGGAGCGCGGCCGCCGCCACCCAGACCGCACGGGCGAAGACGTGCAGACCGGGCACGTGAACCGGCAGCGTCGCCGCCGCGGTCGCCACGATCCCGGTGCCCATCACCGACGCGAACCAGTTGGGCCCGAAGTTCTGGAGTCGAGCCGCGTCGGTCGTCATGGTTCGTCATTGAACAGGACGCGAGCATGCTTCGATGTAGCCATGCAGATCAGCATGTTCGGACAGCTCAGTGGCCCAGGCATCGACAACCCGATCGACGCCTGCGTGCAGAACCTCGCGATGCTCCGAGAGGAGGGCTTCCGTCGGCTGTGGATGAGCCAAATGCCCTACGAGGCAGACCTTCTCACCGTGCTGGCCGCCGCGCTACGCGAGGTCGACGACATCGAGGTGGCCACCGGGGTGGTCCCCATCCAGAACCAACACCCGATGCAGATGGCGCAGCGCGCGTTGACCGTCAGCCTCGCCTCGCACGGTCGGTTGATCCTCGGCCTCGGGATGACGCATCAGGCCGTCACCGAGGGTATGTGGGGCATTCCCTGGGACAGGCCGGTGCGCAGGCTCAACGAGTTCCTCGACGGCCTGCTGCCACTGCTGGCGGGTGAACCGGCCGCCGCCGAGGGCGAGATCCTCACCACCCGAGGCGCGTTGATGATCGGTGGGGCGCCGCGGCCCGACGTCTACGTCGCGGCGCTGGGCCCTCAGCTGCTGAAGATCGCAGGCCGACGCACCGCGGGCACGTGCACCTGGATGACGGGGCCCAAGACCCTGGCTGGGCACGTCGCCCCGACGCTGCGGCAGGCCGCCGCCGACGCGGGCCGTCCCGAGGATGCGGTCCGGGTGGTGGCCTGTCTACCGGTGAGTGTCACCGACGACGTCGACGGCGCGCGCAAGCAGGCCGCCGAACAGTTCGCGATGTACGGGGTGCTCCCGTCCTATCGGGCCATGCTCGATCGTGAGGGTTACGCGGGGCCAGAGGACGCCGCGATCATCGGCAACGAGGCGACCGTCGAGGACCGTCTCGAGGAACTGAGGGCGGCGGGGGTCGACGAGTACGTCGCCGCCGCCTTCGACGCCTCCCCCGAGGGCCGGGCCCGCACCCGCGCCGCATTGCGCGCGCTCGACGCCTGAGCCGGAGTCAACTACCCGTCGCGGCCAGCGGGGCACCCGCAGGCAGGGGGATGGCCGCGACGCCGGGCGTGTGCACCGCGCCCGCCAACCAGGGCAGTGCGGCGGTGAAGACCTGGGTCGCCAACGGCCAGTCGTGGCGGCCGGTCGTGGGCACCACCGAGCACGTGATGCCGTTCACCCGACCGAGGCCGCACAGTGTGTTCGCGGCCTGGGTCTGATCGGTTTGCATGCCGGCGCCGTCGCGCCCGCCGAGACCGACGGCGTCGTCGCCCTGGGCGAACCGGTGCTGTGTCGGAGCATCCGTGGAGATGGCGAACCACCCCGAAACACCCTGATAATGACCATGTTTGGTGATGACGGTGGAAGGGTCGAATGCCGACCACGCCGAGGTGTCCCCACCGTAGAGCCGGGCCACCGTCTGGTCCTTGGTGCCGGCGTTGGGACCGGTGTCGCCGGCGATGTCGACGAAGCTGCTGAACAGTTCGGGATGCATCACGGTCAGGTCGACGGCGCACGTGCCACCCATCGACCAGCCGACGATGCCCCAGTCGGTGCTGGCGGGGCTGGTGCCGAAGTGCGCGTTCACGTATGGCACGACGTCCTTGGTGAGGTGGTCTGCGACGTTTCCGCGGACGCCGTTGACGCATTCGGTGTCGTTGTTGAAGGAGCCGCCCGAGTCGACGAACACCAACACCGGCGCGTTGCCGCCGTGCGCCTGCGCGAAGGTGTCCACGATCGCCGCGGCGTTGCCCGTGCGCAGCCAGTCGGCCGGGGTGTTGAACTCACCGCCGATCATCATCACGACCGGAAACTTGGGCGAGGGCCCCGCGGCAAACCACCGGGGCGGCAGATACACCAGTTCGGTGCGGTGCTTGAAACCCGACGCGGTGGAGGGAATGTCCACCGGGATCACGCTGCCGTGATCCGGCACCGTCCCGGACCTCTGCATCGCCGTGACGGTGTCGAGGTCGGTCTCGTCTGGCAGAGGACCTGCCGTCAGCTGATTCCAGGCGATCTGCACCGTTGGGAAGTAGCCGACCCACGTGTTGAGTGCCAGACCCGTGCTGAGCAGGCACAGCGGGACGGCGGCCACTGCCGCGAGCCGCCGCCATCGAACGCCTCGCCAGCCCAGTACCGCCGCGCCGACCGCGAATCCCGTCACGCCGGTCCACACCCATAGCGAGTCGGGGGCGGGGTCTCCCGCCATGCCCTGGGAGTCGACGTACCAGTGCGCCCACGCCGCGGCGCCGAGTCCAAGCACGATGGCCACCGGCAGCCACCTGAAACGCCAGCGGCGCGAGCGCCAGCCGATCGCCGCCGCCAATACGACGACCGTGACGATCTGGACGGTCAGCGGCAACCAGCCGTGTAGCAGCGACAGTCCGTGGCGATAGGGAGCGGGAGCGTCCGCGGCCAAGAAGTGCACCGTTACATGGTGGCAACGAAACCTGGGGGATTCCTGTCGCCGAGTGGGCACTCATCACACGCGAAAGACGAATTGGCGTATGACAACTGGCCGCTCGACGCAAAAGGCCCCCGCCGTAGCGGGGGCCTTGAGCGTCGAGACTCTAGAACGCAGCCTCGTCGAGTTCCATCACTTCGTTGTCGATGTTGTCGATCACCAGACGGGTGCTGGTCAGCAGCGGCAGGAAGCTCTTCGCGAAGAACGACGCGGCGGCGATCTTGCCCTCGTAGAAGGACTTCTCCGAGCCGGTTGCACCCGAGTCGAGCGCGGCGATGGCGACGGCGGCCTGCCTCTGCAGCAGCCAGCCGAGCACCAGGTCTCCGACGCTCATGAGGAAGCGCACCGAGCCGAGGCCCACCTTGTAGATGCTCGCCGTGTCCTCCTGAGCGGCCATCAGGTAGCCGGTCAGCGTGGCGGCCATGCCCTGCACGTCGGCCAGCGCGGTCGCGAGGAGTTCGCGCTCGGCCTTCAGCCGCCCGTTGCCCGCCTCGTTCTTGATGAACTGCTCGATCTCGTTCGCGACGAAGCCCAGCGCCACACCCTTGTCGCGGACGATCTTCCGGAAGAAGAAGTCCTGCGCCTGGATGGCCGTGGTGCCCTCGTACAGCGAGTCGATCTTGGCGTCCCGGATGTACTGCTCGACCGGGTAGTCCTGCAGGAAGCCGGATCCGCCGAAGGTCTGAAGGCTCTCGGTCAGCTTGGCATAGGCCTGCTCGGAGCCGACGCCCTTGACGATCGGCAGCAGCAGGTCGTTGATCTTGTGTGCCAGTTCGGGCTCGATGCCGTGGACCGCCGTGGCGACCTCGGCGTCCTGGAACGTCGCGGTGTAGAGGTACAGCGCGCGCAGGCCTTCGGCGTAGGACTTCTGCGTCATCAGCGACCGCCGGACGTCCGGGTGGTGCGTAATGGTCACCCGGGGTGCGGTCTTGTCGGTCATCTGGGTCAGATCGGCACCCTGCACGCGGCTCTTGGCGTACTCGAGTGCGTTGAGGTAACCGGTCGACAGGGTGGCGATGGCCTTGGTGCCCACCATCATCCGCGCCTGCTCGATGACGTCGAACATCTGCGCGATGCCGTTGTGCACCTCGCCGACGAGCCAGCCCTTGGCAGGCACGCCGTGCTGACCGAGCGACAGCTCGCAGGTCGCCGAGACCTTCAGGCCCATCTTGTGCTCGACGTTGGTGACGTAGGCGCCGTTGCGCTCGCCGGGCTCGCCGGTCTCGAAGTCGAAGAGGAACTTCGGCACGAAGAACAGAGACAGGCCCTTGGTGCCGGGGCCGGCGCCTTCGGGGCGGGCCAGGACCAGATGGAAGATGTTCTCGAACACGTCGCCGGAGTCACCGGAGGTGATGAACCGCTTCACGCCCTCGATGTGCCAGGAGCCGTCGTCCTGCTTGACGGCCTTGGTGCGGCCTGCGCCGACGTCGGAGCCGGCGTCGGGCTCGGTGAGGACCATGGTGGCGCCCCAGCCCCGCTCGGCGGCGAGGACGGCCCACTTCTTCTGCTCTTCGGTGGCCTGGTCGTAGAAGATGTTGGCGAAGCCTGCGCCGCCGCCGTACATCCACACGGCCGGGTTGGCGCCCAGGATGTGCTCGTTGAGCGCCCACATCAGCGCCTTGGGTGCAGGGGTGCCGCCGAGGGCCTCATCGAGTCCGACGCGGTCCCAGCCGCCGTCGGTCACGGCGCGCAGCGACTTCTTGAAGCCCTCGGGCAGGGACACCGAGTAGGTCTTGGGGTCATACGTCGGCGGATTGCGGTCCGAGTCGGCGAACGACTCCGCGATCGGTCCCTCGGCCAGCCGGACCATCTCGTCGAGCATGTCCTTGGCGGTGTCGACGTCCAGATCGCTGTACTCGCCCTGGCCGAGTGCCTTGTCGAGTCCGAAGACCTCGAAGAGGTTGAATACCTGGTCACGGACGTTGCTCTTGTAATGGCTCACGATGTCTCCTCGATGAGAAATGCGTCTGCGGTTGGGTACTCGGGCTAAGTTACCCACCAGTAACTGCACTCGACTATACCGGCTGGTAACTTGATCGCAAAGCAGTCTCGAGCAAATTCTCGTCGGCTACCCAACCCGACGGTTGATTGGGGCCGCGCCACGGCGTGCGGATACGCTCTGAGCTGCACTTTCGGTCAATTGTGATGTCTGCCACGAGGCGCCCTGGCATGGCCGTAGGGTGGGGCGCATGAGGCGTGTGGTGGTGTGGGGAACCGGCAACATGGGGTCCACGGCAATCCGGTCGACCGTGGCCTTTCCCGGGCTCGAGTTGACTGGCGTGATCACCTCGTCGCCTGCCAAGAAAGGGCGCGACGCCGCGACCTTCGCCGGCCTGCCCACCGACACCGGGGTGCTGGCCACGACCGACGTCGACGCAGCGCTGGCGGGCTGTGACGCGGTGGCCTACATGGCCTCGGGTGACATCCGCCCGGACGACGCCCTGAACGACATCGAGCGATGCCTGCGCGCGGGTGCGCACGTCGTCACGCCGTCGCTGTACTCGCTGTACGACCCGCGCTCGGCGCCGCGGGAGTGGGTCGACCGCCTGACCGCAGCCGCCGAGGAGGGTGGCTGCACCCTGTTGGTCAGCGGCGTCGACCCGGGATGGGCTAACGACGCTCTCGCGGTGATGGCCGCCGGGCTGTGCACCCGCATCAAGACCATCTACTGCCAGGAGATCTTCGACTACTCGACGTACGACCAGCCC
Organism: Mycolicibacterium sp.; assembly: GCF_016462545.1. Lineage (GTDB taxonomy): Bacteria > Actinomycetota > Actinomycetes > Mycobacteriales > Mycobacteriaceae > Mycobacterium. The sequence goes on from NZ_JAEMTA010000039.1 coordinate 30,232, forward strand.
CACGCCGTGCGGGTGAGCTGTGGCTTCGGTGGCCCCATGGATGAGGTCCCGATGATGCTGCTTCCTTCCGTACCGACGATGGTCTGGGGCGGCAACATCCGGTTGATCGGCCGCGGCCTGGGCCTGGAGATCGACGACATCACCGAGGTCGTCGAGCGGCTGCCGCTCGAGGAGTCGGTCGAGAACGTGATGGGCCACTTCGAGAAGGGCACGCAGGGCGCGTTCTGGCTGAAGATCATCGGGTGGTCGGCGGGCAAGCAACGCATCGTCGTCGACCACATCACCCGCATCGACCCGGCGTGTGCCCCGCACTGGCCCCAGCCCGACGAGGGCGTCGGTGACCACCGTGTCGTCGTGGACGGAGACCCTCAGCTCACCATCGTCAGCCGCGCCGACGTACCCGGCGGCACGCGAGCCGACGGCGGCAATACCACGGCCGCCAACCGGCTGCTCGGGGCCATCGAATGGCTGGCCACGCAGAAGGCGGGCATCTACGACGGCCTCGACGTGCCACTGCACACACCCCTGCCCGACGCAGTCGAGGCGACGCGCTGGGCATGAGGCCCGGTTGGGGGCACGGTGGCCAGCTACGCCATCGACCTCACAGCATGTTCTGCCGGGTGTCCCAGAATCGACCTCGGGACCGGCGCAAAGCCTCCGAAATTCAACGCTGCCACGGCTTTCGCGAGCGCAGAACCTCTCCCGCTCTAAGCGCACCCCCTTAAGGTTGAGTCGCTAAGCTACCGCTGCACGTCGACGAGTAGCGAGCCACGGTGCAGTGCGGCACCGGTGGGCACGTCGACGTCGAGGGCTCTGGGCCGCGCGCGTGTCAATCGACTGCCGAGCTCAGGGGACGAGAACAGGGAGAAACCCACTTGCGCGACGCCACCGCCACACCCGTTGCCGTCATCGGAATGGCCTGCCGGCTGCCGGGGGGCATCGACTCTCCACGACTGTTGTGGGAGGCCCTGCTTCGCGGGGAAGACTTCATCGGCGAGATCCCTGCTGAGCGGTGGGACGCGGACGCGTACTACGACCCCGAGCCCGGCGTCCCGGGGCGTTCGATCACCCGCTGGGGCGCGTTCCTCGACGACGTCGGCGGCTTCGACTGCGACTTCTTCGGCATGACGGAGCGCGAGGCGATCGCCATCGATCCACAGCATCGCCTGCTGCTAGAGGCGTCCTGGGATGCGTTCGAGCACGCCGGGCTCGACCCCGCCGACGTGGCCGGGACCCAGACCGGGGTGTTCATCGGACTGACGCACGGTGACTACGAGTTGTTGGCAGCGGCCAGCGACGCCGTCGAAGGCCCCTATGGATTCAGTGGGACCAATCCGAGCTTCGCCTCCGGCCGGGTGTCCTACGCGCTGGGGCTGCACGGTCCCGCGGTGACGATGGACACCGCCTGCTCCTCCGGCCTGATGGCCATCCACCAGGCCTGCCGCAGCCTGGACGACGGCGAGAGCGATCTCGCCGTGGCAGGTGGGGTCGCGATCGCGCTGGAACCCCGGAAGTCCATCGCCGGATCGCTGCAGGGCATGTTGTCGCCCACCGGCCGGTGCCACAGCTTCGACGTCGACGCCGACGGGTTCGTGTCCGGCGAGGGTGTCGTGGTCCTGCTGCTCAAGCGTCTGCCCGACGCCCAGCGCGACGGGGACCGGATCCTGGCCGTCGTGCGCGGCACCGCCGCCAACCAGGACGGCAGCACCGTCAACATCGCGACGCCGTCCGAGCCCGCCCAGATCGCGGTGTACCGGGCGGCGCTGGCCGCCGCTGACGTAGACCCCGCCACCGTCGGCTTCGTGGAGGCGCACGGCACCGGCACCCCGGTCGGCGATCCGATCGAATACGCCAGCCTCGCGGCCGTGTACGGCACGGGCGGCCCCACCGTGCTCGGCTCGGTGAAGACCAACTTCGGACACATGCAGTCGACGTCCGGACCGCTGGGCATGATGAAGGCGATCCTCGCGCTGCAGCACGGTGTCGTGCCGCAGAACCTGCACTTCAACCAGTTGCCCGCGGAAATGGCGGCCATCGATACCGGCCTCTTCGTTCCGCAGGACGTCACGCAGTGGCCTCACGCCGGGGACCGCCCGCGTCGCGCCGCGGTGTCGTCCTACGGCATGTCGGGCACGAACGTGCACGCCGTCCTCGAGCAGGCCCCCTCGCCCGTGGCGGAGTCGTCCACTCCGGCCGTCGACGAGCCCGAACTGCGCCTGTTCCCGTTGTCGTCGACCTCCGCCGAGCAACTGCGCGTGACGGCGGGCAGGCTCGCCGACTGGGTCGACGGGCAGCAGGATCTCTCGCTCTCGGATCTCGGCTACACGTTGTCGCGGCGCCGTGCGCACCGGCCCGTGCGGACGGCGGTCATCGCCGCCGACGCCGCCGGCCTGAGCGCGGCGCTCCGCGACGTCGCCGATACCGACCTCCCCATCGAGCCGGCCGTCGGCAAGGACGACCGCGGGCCGGTCTGGGTGTTCTCCGGTCAGGGTTCCCAGTGGCCGAGGATGGGCGCCGCGCTTCTCGCCTCTGAGCCGGTCTTCGCCGCGACCATTGCCTCGATGGAGCCGGTGATCGCCAAGGAGTCGGGCTTCTCGGTGACCGAGGCCATCTCCGCGCCCCAGACCGTCACCGGCATCGACCGGGTTCAGCCGACGCTGTTCGCCATGCAGGTCGCACTCGCCGAGACCATGAAGTCCTACGGCATCCGACCCGGCGCCGTCATCGGACACTCCCTCGGTGAGTCCGCAGCCGCCGTGGTCGCCGGCGCGCTCTCGCTCGAGGACGGGTTGCGGGTCATCTGCCGCCGGTCCCGGCTGATGGGTCGCGTCGCGGGTACCGGCGCCATGGCATCGGTGGAACTACCTGCGCAACAAGTCCTTTCGGAGCTCTCCATCCGCGGTATCACCGACGTCGTCATCTCCGTGGTGGCCTCCCCGACGTCGACCGTGGTCGGCGGAGCTACCGCGTCCATTCGCGATCTGGTCGCCAATTGGGAGCAGAAGGACGTGCTGGCGCGCGAGGTGGCGGTCGACGTCGCATCGCATTCGCCGCAGGTCGATCCGATCCTCGACGAGTTGATCGACGCACTGGCCGACCTCGAACCACGCACTCCGGAGATCCCGTATTACTCTGCGACGCTGTGGGATCCGCGTGATCGGCCGTCCTTCACTGCTGACTACTGGGCCGACAACCTGCGCTTCACGGTCCGGTTCGGGGCGGCCGTCCAGGCGGCGCTCAACGACGGTTTCCGGGTGTTCGCGGAACTGGCGCCGCACCCGCTGCTGACCCACGCCGTCCAGCAGAACGCGAACAGCCTCGACATGCCGATCGCCGCGCTCGCCGCGATGCGGCGGGAACAGGAATTGCCCACCGGGCTGAGGAGTTTCGTCGGCGACGTCTACGCCGCGGGTGCCGAGGTCGACTTCGCCACGCTGTACCCCCAGGGTCGGCTGGTCGACGCACCTCTGCCCACCTGGACCCATCGCGAGCTCATGCTGAGCCGCGAATCGCAGGACCATCAACCGCGAGGCACGTCCGTGCAGGCCGTGCATCCCCTGCTCGGTTCGCACGTGCACCTGTTCGAGGAACCCGAGCGCCACGTGTGGCAGGGCGAGGTCGGCACCGCGGTGCACCCGTGGCTCGATGATCACCAGATCCACGGGGTAGCAGCACTTCCCGGCGCGGCGTACTGCGAGATGGCATTGGCGGCGGCATTCATCACCCTCGGCGAGGGGGCCGAGGTCCGCGACGTCCGCTTCGAACAGACCCTGCTCCTCGACGGGGACACCTCGGTGTCGTCGGCCGCATCGGTGGCGGCGCCCGGTGTCCTCGACTTCGCGGTCGACACGCATCGGGACGGCGAACGGGTCCGTCGGGCCAGCGCCATCCTGCACTCGACGGACGGTCCTACGCCACCGCCGACGCGCGACCTCGCCGCGCTGATCGCCGCGCATCCCGCCAGCCTGGACGGCGCCGAACTCCGCAAGGGGTTCGATGCCGTCGGCATCCAGTACGGTCCGGCGTTCTCCGGTCTGGTCGCCGCCCGAACCGCCGAGGGTGAGATCACGACCGTGCTCGCCGAGGTGGCCCTGCCGGGGCTCATCAGGTCGCAGCAGGCGGCCTACGGGACGCACCCCGCGTTGCTCGACGCCTGCTTCCAGTCCGTCATCGTGCACCCGGAGGTGCAGAACGCCGCGGCCGGCGCCGGCCTGCTGCTGCCGGTCGGCGTGCGTGGACTGCGCTGCCACCAACCGACCCGGAACGCGCACTACTGCCTCACCACGGTGACGTCGTCGCGGCCCGGCGAATGCGAGGCGGACCTCGAGATCATGGATCAGGCCGGAAACGTGCTGTTGACCGTCGAGGGCTTGCGGCTCGCGGCGGGCGGCACGGAGAGCGACCGTGCCGACCGGACGCTGAACGAGCGACTGCTGACCATCGAATGGGAGCAGCGCGAGCTCTCCGACGACGGGCACGGCGACCCGACGTCCTGGCTGCTTCTCGGCACGACCGAGGTGGCCGACCCGCTGACGACCGAGTTGGCAGAGGCGTTGACCGCCCACGGCGCGCCGTGCGTGACGCTGTCCTGGCCGCTCGGCGCCGAACACCCGACCGACGGTCGGGCGCTCGGCTCCCACTTCGACGAGAGCGGCCTGACCGAGAACCCCACCGGCGTCGTCGTGATCACCGGCGCTGCGGAGTCCACCCCGGGGGAGGCGGCGCTGAATCGTGGCCGGGACTACGTGGCGCACCTTGCGGGCATCGCCAGGGCGCTCGCCGAGCTGCCGGGCAATGCGCCTCGCCTGTTCGTGGTGACCAGATGCGCGGCCAGCGTCCTGAGTGGCGACGTGGCCAATCTGGAGCAGACCGGTCTGCGTGGCTTGCTAAGGGTGATCGACTCCGAGTACCCGCACCTGAGTACCACGTCGATCGACGTGGACAGCGGCAACTGCGCGGAATCCGTTGCCCGGCAACTCATCAGCGAATCGGAGGAGGACGAGACCGCGTGGCGCAACGGTGCCTGGCACACCGCCCGCCTGCGTCCGGGCCCGTTGCGTCCGAGTGAACGTCGAAGCGTCGAGGTCGACTACGAGCACGACGGCGTGCGACTCGAGATCCGCATGCCCGGCGACCTGCAGACCATGGAGTTCGTCGCCTTCGACCGGGTGCCACCGGGCCCCGGTCAGATCGAGGTCGCCGTCACGGCGTCCAGCGTCAACTTCGCCGATGTCCTCGTCACGTTCGGTCGCTACCCCAGCTTCGAGGGACACCTGCCGCGGCTGGGCACGGACTTCGCCGGGGTCGTCACCGCAGTCGGGCCGGACGTGACCGAGCACCGGGTCGGAGACCGCGTCGGCGGCATGTCCCCGAACGGCTGCTGGAGCACGTTCGTCACCTGCGACGCCCGGCTCACCGCCGCCCTTCCCGACGGACTCTCCGACGGCCAGGCTGCGGCAGTGACCACCGCGCACGCCACCGCCTGGCACGGCCTGCACGATCTGGCCGGGATCACCGCGGCCGACAAGGTGCTGATCCACTCGGGGACCGGCGGCGTCGGGCAGGCGGCCATCGCAATCGCGCGGGCGGCCGGGGCCGAGATCTTCGCCACGGCAGGCAGCCCGCAGCGCCGACAACTGTTGCGCGACATGGGTATCGAGCATGTGTACGACTCGCGCAGCACCGACTTCGCCGACGAGATCCGCAAGGATACGGACGGATACGGTGTCGACGTCGTGCTCAACTCGCTACCGGGCGCGGCGCAGTCGGCGGGACTCGAGCTGTTGTCCTTCGGTGGGCGGTTCGTGGAGATCGGCAAACGAGACATCTACGGTGACACCCGTCTGGGCCTGTTCCCGTTCCGCCGCAACCTGACGTTCTACGCCGTCGACCTGGGGCTCATGAGCGTCACCCATCCCGACGCAGCACACGAACTGTTGAGCACGGTCTACCGGCTCACTGCGGACGGCTCGCTGCCGATGCCGCCGAGCACGCACTATCCGATCGAGGATGCGGCCGCCGCGGTCCGGCTCGTCGCGGGCGCCGGCCACACCGGCAAGGTCGTTCTCGACGTTCCGCGCAGCGGCCACACCGTCGCCGTGCTGCCGCCGGCGCAGGCGCCGGTCTTCCGATCCGATGGCGCCTACATCGTGACGGGCGGCATCGGTGGCCTCGGACTCTTCCTCGCCGAGCAGATGGCGGCCGCGGGCTGTGGACGGATCGTGCTGAACTCCCGTTCGGCGCCCAATGTGGACGCGCAGCAGGCCATCGATCGCATCCGGGCCACCGGGGCCGACATCCAGGTCGAGTGCGGCGACGTCTCCGATCCCGCCACGGCCCAGCGGCTGGTGGCGACGGCGGTCGCATCGGGTCTCGCGGTGCGCGGCGTGCTGCACGCTGCCGCGGTGGTCGAGGACGGCACGCTCACGAATGTGACCCCCGAACTCGTCGAGCACTGTTGGACGCCGAAGGTCAACGGCGCGTGGAACATTCACCAGGCGACGGTGACGCAACCGCTGGACTGGTTCTGCTCGTTCTCGTCGGCGGCCGCGCTGGTGGGTTCGCCGGGCCAAGGCGCCTACGCCGCCGCCAACAGCTGGCTCGATGCGTTTTCGCACTGGCGCCGGGCGCAGGGTCTCCCCGCCACCGCAATCGCGTGGGGCGCGTGGGCCGAGGTGGGCCGTGCGACGGCTCTCGCCGAGGCACTTGCCGAGGAAGCGGGCGCGGCCATCATGCCCGCCGAGGGCTTCGCTGCGTTCCATGCGCTGCTGAGCTATGACCGTCCCTACTCCGGGTACGCGCCCATCTCGGGCACACCCTGGTTGACGGCCTTCGCGCAACGAAGCAAGTTCGCCGAAGGCTTCCAGGCCTCGGCCAAGGGACAGTCCGATACGGGTAAGTTCCGGGCTGAACTCGCGGCGCTGCCCCACGAGGAATGGCCGAGCACCATTCGGCGTCTGGTCTCCGACCAGATCAGCCTGTTGCTGCGTCGCACCATCGACCCGGACCGGCCCCTATCGGAATACGGGCTGGACTCACTGGGCAACCTCGAGCTGCGCACCCGCATCGAGACGGAAACCGGTGTGCGCATCAGCCCCACGCACATCACCACGGTCCGCGGGTTGGCCGATCACCTCTGCGAACAGCTGGAAGCCATGGAGGTTGCGTCCGCAGTCTCCTGATGGCACATTGCCGAGGGATTTCAAACGAGGAGTGTCAAGGTGCGCGTTGGGCCGTTGGTAGTGGGAACGCTGGACGATTGGAAACCGAGTACCGGGTCGACCGTCACGTGGGAACCGTCGGCCGCCTCGCTCGAGAAGGCCGCTCAGGCTCCGGTGAGCAACGTGCCGGTCAGCTACATGCAGGCGCAGCACATCCGGGGCTTCTACGATCAGCGCGCTCTGGGCCTCGACTACTCGCGGCTGATGGTCGTCAGCTGCGATGCGCCCGGTCGGTGCGACGTGCGCGCGATGAGCTACGTGATCAACGCGCATCTGCGACGGCATGACACGTTCCGAAGTTGGTTCTCCTACTCCGGTGACGGACCGATCATCCGCCGGACGATGCAGGATGCGGCCGACATCGAATTCGTCCCGGTCCGGCACGGCGAGTTGACGCTGGAGCAGGCCCGCGAACTCGTGGTGAGCACACCCGATCCGCTGCAATGGGATTGCTTCCGGTTCGGCATCATTCAGGGCGAGGACCACTTCACCTTCTACGTCAGCATCGACCACGTCCACGTGGACGCGGCGATCGTCGGCGGCACTCTCACCGAGTTCTACCTGATGTACGCCGCGCTGGTGGGCGGCAATCCGCCGATACCGTTGCCGCCGGCAGGCAGCTACGACGACTTCTGTGTCCGTCAGGAACTGCAGATGTCCCTGCTCACCGCAGACTCACCCGAGGTGGGCGCCTGGTTGCAGTTCACCGAGGACAACAATGGCAGCTTCCCCGAATTCCCACTGCCCCTTGGCGATCCGCTGATTCCCAATGAAGCTGACATCGTCACGATGAGCATGCTCGACGAACAGCAGACCGCCCGGTTCGAGTCGGCCTGCACGGCGGCCGGGGCCCGCTTCGTCGGTGGCGTGATGGCTTGCTTCGGCATGGCCGAATACGAGCTCACCGGTGCCGAGACGTACTACGGATTGACCCCGATCGATACCCGCCGCACCGAGACTGACGTCATGACCCAGGGGTGGTTCACCGGTCTGATCCCGGTGACCGTTCCGGTCGCCGGATCCTCGTTCGGTGATGCCGCGCGAGCTGCGCAGGTCTCGTTCGACACGGGAATGAGCTCGAACATGGCGGAGGTGTCCTACGACCGCCTCCGGGAACTGGCGCCCACCCTGCGCAAGGCCCAGCACAACTTTCCCGTCGTCAACTTCCTCGACGCGGGTACTGCACCGCTGTCGGCGCTGCTCACCGCGAACCTCGACGATCTGAACATCGGGATCTACAGCGACAACAGGTACAGCTATCAGCTGTGCATCTACGCGCTCCGGGTCGAGAAGGAGACCGCAGTCGCGGTGATGTTCCCCGACAACCCGGTCGCCCAGGAGTCGGTCGCCAAATATCTCGCCACGCTCAAGACGGTGTTCGAGCGGGTAGCCGAGGGCGGGCACCGGCGAAATGTCGCGTGATTCACGCCGTCTGCGGAACGACCGCTTCGCCGCACCGGCGCAACAGGAGGTAGACGCATCTTCGAACGCCTAGGTCAAGTCGTCGTCCGATGGCCGTGGATCGTGATCGGATGCTGGGCGGTCATCGCCTTGGCGTTGCCTCTCGCGGTCCCGTCGATGACGGAGATGTCGGAGCGCAATCCGGTCGCCATCCTTCCCGCCGATGCACCGTCGACGGTCACGGCGATGGAGATGACGAAGACCTTCAAGGAGGCCGGCTCGGAGAACATCCTCGTCGTCCTGCTGACCGACGACAACGGTCTGGGGCCTGCCGACGAGAAGGTGTACGGCACCCTGGTCGATCGCCTGCGCCAGGACAATGCGGACGTCGCGATGTTGCAGGACTTCGTCAGCACCCCGGAGCTGCGCGAGGTGCTGGTGAGCAAGGACTCCAAGGCGTGGATCCTGCCGGTCGGCCTGGTGGGCGAGTTGGGTACGCCCGAGTCCTACAACGCCTACACCCGGGTCTCCGACATCGTCGATCGCACGGTCGAGGGGACCTCGCTCAAGGCCAACCTGACGGGTCCGGCCGCTACCGTCGCCGACCTGACGGTCGCCGGCGCGACCGACCGCCTTCCGATCGAGCTGGCGATCGCAATCTTGCTGCTGATCATCCTGGCGATCATCTACCGCAATCCGGTCACCATGATGTTGCCGCTGATCACGATCGGCGCCTCCCTCGTGACCGCACAGGGAGTGGTGGCGGCGGTCTCACTAGTCACCGGGATGGCGATCTCGAACCAGACCATCGTGTTCCTCAGCGCGATGATCGCCGGCGCCGGAACGGATTACGCCGTCTTCCTGATAAGTCGCTACCACGACTACGTGCGCCAGGGCTCCGGGTCGGTGGAGGACTCGGATATCGCAGTGCAGCGGGGGATGGTCTCCATCGGCAAGGTGATCGCCGCGTCCGCGGCCACGGTCGGAGTCACCTTCCTCGGTATGGGGTTCGCCAAGCTCGGGGTCTTCTCGACGGTCGGGGTCGCCCTCGCGGTCGGCATCGGCGTGGCCTTCCTGGCCGCGGTCACCCTGCTGCCTGCGGTCCTGGTCCTGGCGGGGCGGCGTGGTTGGGTGGCGCCGCGCCGCGATCTCACGACCCGGTTCTGGCGACGGTCGGGGGTGCGTATCGTGCGCCGGCCGGCGCAGCACCTGGTGGCCAGCCTCGTGGTGCTGATCGCGTTGGCCAGCTGCGCGGGCCTGGTCAAGTTCAACTACGACGACCGCAAGCAGTTGGGCCCTGAGACCGAGAGCAACGTGGGATACGCCGCGCTGGAGAAACACTTCCCGGTCAACCAGACCATTCCCGAGTATCTGTTCATCACCTCCCCGCAGGACCTGCGCACGCCGCGGGCGCTGGCTGACCTGGAGCAGATGGCGCAGCGCGTGAGCCAGCTTCCCGGGGTCGCCATGGTGCGCGGCGTGACGCGGCCGACGGGGGAGTCACTCGAGCAGGCCAGGACCAGCTATCAGGCCGGCGAAGTCGGCAACCAGCTCGGTGGCGCGTCCAACCTGATCAACGGGAGCACCGGTGATCTCAACCGGCTGCGCTCCGGTGCCGGTCAGATGGCTGACGGCCTGTTCAGCGCACGCAGCCAGATCAATCAGTACGTCGGGAGCATCGGCAGCCTCATCGACGGGCTCGCGACCATCCAGGGCCAACTGGGCGGCGGTGACCTCACCCTGGGTCAGCTGACCGGATCCGACAAACTGGTCAAGAGCATGCGCTCGCTCGGCGAACTGAGCGACAGGGTCTTCGGGAATCTGTCCGCAGACTGGGGCTGGATCGACCCGGTGGTCGCCTCCCTGGACGCCAGCCCGGTGTGCAACGCCAACGTGGCCTGCATTACCGCGCGCGGAGAGTTCTATCGACTGCAGGCCGCCCGTGACGATGGCACCCTCGACAAGATCGTCGGTCTGTCGAAGCAATTGAAGGACACCGGCGCGCTCGACAAGCTCTCCTCGACCGTCGAGGGCCTCGGCCAGCAGCTGCAGGCGGTGACCAACTCCCTGGACAAGCTGGGGCTGAGCAATCCCCGCCGAGCCAGGACGCAACTCGTCACCGTGCAGAACCAGGCCAACACCCTGGCGAACTCCAGCCGCCAGATCGCGGACGGCGTGGCCCTTCTCGTCGACCAGACCAAGAAGATGGGCATTGGCCTCGACCAGGCGTCCAGCTTCCTGATGGCGATGGGTCAGAACGCGTCGGATCCGTCGATGTCGGGATTCAACGTTCCCCCCGGAGCACTGGAGACCGACGACTTCAAGAAACTCGCCCAACTCTTCGTCTCGCCGGACGGGCACGCCGTGCGGTTCTTGGTCCAGACCGACCTCAACCCGTTCGGCAGCGAGGCGATGGACCAGGTCAAGACGATCCTGGACACCGCGAAGGGCGCCCAACCGAACACGACGCTCTCCGACGCCTCGATCTCGATGTCCGGCTATCCGGTCACCCTGCGGGACACCCGGGACTACTACAACCGCGACATCCGGCTCATCGTCACCGTCACCATCATCGTGGTGCTGCTGATCCTGATGACGCTGCTGCGAGCGGTCGTGGGCCCGCTGTACCTGGTGGGGTCGGTCATCCTGTCGTACCTGTCGGCGCTGGGCATCGGCGTGCTGTTCTTCCAGGTGATCCTCGGGCAGCAATTGCATTGGAGCGTGCCAGGATTGGCGTTCGTGGTGCTGGTGGCGGTGGGCGCCGACTACAACATGTTGTTGGCGTCCCGGCTGCGTGAGGAGGCGGCGGGCGGCATGCGCTCCGGGGTCATCCGCACGGTGCGCTCCACCGGCGGCGTGATCACCGCGGCCGGGCTGATCTTCGCTGCATCGATGTTCGGGCTGCTGTTCTCGAGCATCGGCGTCGTCGTCCAGGGCGGTTTCGTGATCGGGGTGGGCATCCTGGTCGACACGTTCCTGGTGCGCACCATCACCGTGCCCGCCATCGCCGCGCTGCTCGGACGGGCGACGTGGTGGCCGTCGCGTCCGTGGGAGCAGAAGCGCTCGACCGAAGAACCCCGGGAGCCCGAGACGGTCTTCGACAAGGTCTGACCCACACCCCCCGGCGAGTGTGGACTCGTGTCACGCGATTCTAGACAGGGCGTTGCAGAAGTCCACACTCGGCGCAGCGGTCGTCAGGGCAGCGGCGGAAGGAAACCGCGAACCTGTGCGAATACGTCCTCGATGCCTCCGCGGGTGCCGCCGTCGACCAGGGCCAGCGGGTTCATGCCGTTGACGGGGTCCACTCCGGTGGGCCTGGTCGCGGGATCGTCGTTGTACGAGTACCCGGCGTCCACCATCGGCTGCAGCACGCTGTCGATCTGGTTGACGAAGCCGTCGGACATGCCCAGGTAGCGCAGCCCCACCGTCAACGGGAGGTGGTCGACCGGGATCATGTAGGTCGTCGTCGTGGCGCCCTTGGCGTTGGTGAAGGTCCGCCTGTTCTGCGCGGGCACGTCCTCCGGGGTGGTGAACGCCGACGGGGTGTGGCCGATCGCAGCCCCGAACGTCGCGTTGGCGACGGCGACGAGATTCGTCGGCCGGTCGGGGAAGTCGGCCAGCCCGTCGTACGCGGCGAAGACCTTGTTCGTGTCGTACTGCGTCTGGTCGTCGACCTCTTTGGGCATCGTGTAGTCGATGATCGGGATGTAGCTACCGGGCGGGAACAACCCGCGCAGGAAGCTCTTCCCGAAGCCGGTGTGTCCGGTCGGGTCGCCGAAGCTGGTGAACTGGAGCTTGTCTGGCGGCGGTGCCTTGGGATCGTTCACCAAGCGGGCTTGCACGCTGTCGATCCCCAGGTTTCCCTGGGACAGGCCGACGGCGGCCGCGGGCGCGTTGCCGCTCTTGATGGCCTTGGTGAGGTTGTTCGTGGCGTCCTCGGCCGCCACGCCGATGGTCACCTTGTCCGGTGGGTTGCCCGCCGGAAGGAACATCGACGGCACCCAGCTGAACGGAGCGCCCGCCGGATAGTCGATGACGTCGTGCGCGGCCGTCGGGTAGTAGCCCGTGCCGGCCCGCATCGTGTAGTCACGCCACGGAATGCCCGGCGCGCGCGCCCCGCCCAACGCGTAGACCACCTGCGCGTCCGAGCCGACGCCGATCGGAGAAGGGTTGGGATTGGGCGGGAACGCCGGATCGGCGAGTGAGACGCCGGTACCGAATCCGCCTGCGGTGCCCACGACACCGATGGCCAGCGCTCCTGCGAGTAGTCGCCTCAAAAGTCTTCTTCCTCGATAGCCCCGACGCGTTGCCGCCATCGTATGTGGCTCAGCGTGCGAAAACCGCGATCAACGACCGGATTTCGGCTTCCACGTTACTGCAGCCCGACAGTCGATGCACGGCTGGTAATTGACGTTCCCTCGACTGTGGACAACCTGGTGCGCGCGTCACAACCCGACCATCCCGACCACGATCAACACACCGCCGACCACCGCCAGCAGAGCAGCGACGTCGCGGCGCCTACGGGACCGCAACCACGCGTGCAGGCGGTTCATCGCCGTGAGGGCCCGGTCGGGGGCGATGAGGTACGCGAGCAGCGGGATCTCGACGAGGGCGAACGCCACCACGTTGAACGCCGCCAACGCGCCGATCTGCGTCGCGGCGGACGACCCCGACGCGAGGATCACGGCCAGCGCCGCCAGGTAGTCGACCGACGGCAACGCGATCCCGAGGCCGGCGAGCGCCGCCACCCACAGTGAGCTGCCGTCGGCCAGGCGGCGGCCCCACGTCGCGAGTCGTCCCGGTGTGTCCGATCGACCAAGACGGATCCCGCTGGCCAGCACGGCGGCCACCACTAGCGCCAGCGCACCGATCACGATCTGCACCTTCGGCAGCGTGAAGTGCTGCGACCCCAGAAGGGCTGGCCGAAACAGGAACAGCACGACCACGCCCACCGTCATGCCCATCGTGAAGCCGCCGCAGAGGAAGGCGAGCAGCTGCCACAGCGGCCGCGGCCGGTTCAGCATCAGCACCGTCATGCCGATGCGGAACGGTTCCAGGCTGACGGCAACGGCCATCACCAGCAGGGTGATCCACACGGGGATCGGCTAGGCATCCACCCGGGTGAACTGTCCGGCCCGGTACTGCTCGACGCAGGCGGCGCGGCGGACCTTGCCGCTCGTCGTGGTCGGGATGGACCCCGGCGGCACCAGGACGAGGTCCGCGGCATTGAGGCCGTGGGCGGCCGAGATCGCAGCGGTGACGTCGTTCTTGACGATGCCGAGGCGCTGCATCGCCTCCTCTTCGGTGTCGCCGCGCTTCTTGATCTCGATGATGGCGACCAGTTTCTCCATGTGATCCACCGACACGGGGATGGCGGCGACGCGACCGCCGGTGATCTCCTGGACGGTGGCCTCGATGTCCTCGGGGTAGTGGTTGCGGCCGTACACGATGAGCAGATCCTTCATCCTGCCGACGATGAACAGCTCGTTCTCGGAGATGAAGCCGAGATCGCCGGTGCGCAGCCAGGGCCGCTCCGGGGTGCCCGCCGACGGGGAGGCGATGGCGCCACCGAACGTCCGCTCGGTTTCCTCCGGCTTGTGCCAGTACCCCTGGGCGACGTTGTCGCCGTTGACCCAGATCTCGCCGATGCCTCCGGGCGGACATTCGACGCTGGTCTCGGCATCGACGATGCGGACGGCCGGCGAGTCGGTCACGCCGTAGCTGATCAGCGGGGTGCCCTCCGCACATCGTCGCGCTCTGCCCTCGGCGAGGTCGTCGGTCTCGAAGTGCACGATCTCGGGTGGCTCGCCGGACGAGCGACTTGCCACGTAGACCGTCGCCTCCGCCAGACCATAGGACGGCCGCATCATGGAATCGCGGAACCCGAACTTGGCGAACCGGTCGACGAATCGGGTCAGGGTCGCGGGGTGGACGCGCTCGGCGCCGCTGACGAGGCTGAGCACGCCGGACAGGTCGAGTCCGGCCATGTCCTCGTCGGACGTCCTTCGCACGGCCAACTCGAATGCGAAGTTCGGGCCCGCGGAGAAGACATGGGTGTTCTTGGCCAGCGATTGCACCCATCGCGCGGGCCGCTGCAGGAACGCGACCGGGCTGGTCAGCTCGCTTCGGTAGCCGCCGAGGATCGGTCCGCACACGCCGAGGATCAGCCCCATGTCGTGATAGAAGGGCAGCCAGGAGACGATCGTGGTGTCGGGCGGCGCGATGCCTCCGTACTCGACGAAGTAATGGGCCATCAGCTGTTCGAAGTTGGCCTGCAGGTTCCGGTGCGAGATCATCACGCCGGCGGGGAGCCGGGTCGAACCGGAGGTGTACTGGAGATACGCGGTCTCCGGTGCGTCCTTGATGCGGGGGCCGGAACCGTTGCGGGCGTCCAGGTCCAGACCGTCGACGGCGATGACCGCCGGTTCGACGTCGCCCGTCGAGTCGCCGAGGTACTCGGTGACGCTCGGCGCGACCGCCTTCGTCGTCAGGATGACCGTCGGCGACGTGTCGGCGAGCACTGCGCTGACGCGCTCGTCGTGTGCGCCGAACGAGGGGACCGACAGGGGCACCGCAATGAACCCGGCCTGCATCGCACCGAGGAATGCCGCGATGTAGTCGAGGCCCTGCGGGGCCAGGATGACCGCCCTGTCGCCAACGGATCCGTGCCGGCTGACCTCAGCTGCGACGTTGAGAGTTCGCCGATAGGCCTGCGCCCAGGTCAAGGTCTCGGCGACGCCGTCCCAGTCCTGGTCGTAGTCGGTGTAGGTAAAGGCCTTGTCGTCGGGCTGAAGGCCCGCACGCTCGCGCAGGAGGGAGAGCAGGGTCTGCTGAGGCATGGGCGAAAGGGTACCGCCCGATGCTCGGTGAGGTGATCTGCGGTGTGACCGGTCGACGAGGCTGTGGATTCCATCCAGCAAACCTGAGAATCGCGTGACGGTGTCGTCGCCCATTGCGTTCACGCGGATCGTGAAGGTGGCCACCGGCCCGCCGTCCGACGATGATGGTCGAGTGGGCCTGCGGGCGCTGCCGTGGGGATGCGGGACGACGTGTGAGGATGGAGTGGCTATGACCGGCACCGACTTGAGTCCGACGTCCCTGCGCGAGGCCTTCGGGCACTTCCCATCGGGCGTGATCGCGATCGCCGCGGAGGTCGACGGCATTCGAGTGGGCCTCGCGGCCAGCACGTTCGTCCCGGTGTCGCTGGATCCGCCGCTGGTGTCGTTCTGCGTGCAGAACACGTCGACGACCTGGCCGAAGCTGAAGGATCTGCCGTTCCTCGGGATCAGCGTGCTGGGCGAGGCGCATGACTTCGCCGCCAAGACCTTGGCCGCGAAGACCGGTGACCGCTTCGCGGGGCTGGAGACGCACTCGAGCGATCGTGGCGCGGTGTTCATTCACGGCACCAGCGTGTGGCTGGAGAGCGCGATCGATCAAGAGGTCCTGGCCGGCGATCACACGATCGTCGTACTCCGCGTACACGACATCACCGTGCACGACGACATCGCGCCGATCGTGTTCCACCGCAGCACGTTCCGCCGCCTCGGCGGCTAGCAGCGCTCGAGATCGACTTTGCGCAGGAGAAGTTCGAGAGCCTGTCTGCGCAACGCAGTATTCGCGGACGCCGGCCCGCTCCCCGGGGCTCCTTGGTCAGGGCCGCGAGCCGAGCGCCTCACGATAACCCTGGATCCGCTTGTCGATCTCGGCGGCGTCGTCGCGCCTGCCCTCCTTGCGAGCCAACTCGGCGCGCGCGGTCAACTCGCGGATCGCGGTGCGAATGTCGTTGACGCTCTTGGTTTCCCCAGCACTCATGCGGCAGCCCTTCCTCATTGATTGGCTGCCACGAGCCTACGCCGCTACCGCTTGAAGAGCTTGTTTCCCAGCCACACGATCGGGTCGTACTTCTTGTCGGCGACGCGTTCCTTCATCGGGATCAGCGCGTTGTCGGTGATCTTGATGTGCTCGGGGCAGACCTCGGTGCAGCACTTGGTGATGTTGCACAGCCCGAGCCCGAAGTCGTCCTGGGCCATGTCCTTGCGGTCCACGGTGTCCAGCGGATGCATGTCCAGTTCGGCGATCCGCATGTGGTAGCGCGGGCCGGCGAAGTTCTCCTTGTTCTCCTCGTGGTCACGCACCACGTGGCAGACGTTCTGGCACAGGAAGCACTCGATGCACTTGCGGAACTC
>NZ_JAEMTA010000040.1 GCF_016462545.1 Mycolicibacterium sp.
GACTGGCCTCAGTCACCAAAGCCGTTGCGGTCGAAGACATGACACCATCATGACAGCGGGGTACGACAAGCGTCTCTACGCGGCTGGAGGGGTATCCACCGCGTCAGCAGGCTTTGCGTCAGCAGGCTTCTCCGTACGCTGACCACGCGCTGCCAGCACCCCGGCCGCCGACGTGGCCGCGATGGTCACGATCGCCCCCAACATGAGCGCCGCCGGTTCGCCGGGGAGCAGCAGCTGCTCCTCGGTGCCGACGGTGGCGGCCGCGACGGGTACGCCGAGTTGCGCCGCGGACAGAACGGCAAGCGTCAGAGGCTGTTTGAGTAGTCTGCCCGCCGTGTGCGCCAGGATCGCCCCCGCGCCGAGCGCAACTCCAAGCACGATGTACTGCGGGTGCGCGGCCAGATCGCGCACCTGAAGTGAGGCGCCCAGCCAGACGAAGAACAGCGGCGCGAAGAATCCCTCCGTGATGCCGAGCAGTTGACGGGCCAGTCGGCGAGGCTCGCCGATCGAGGCGACCACCAGACCCAACGCGAAGCCCGCCAACATGATCGAGACGTGGGTGCTGACCGCCAGCGCCGCGAGCCCGAACAGCATCGCCAGGCTGAGCCGCAGTTCGAGGGCGAACTTCTGTTTCTCGGAGTATTTGTGCAGCCGTGTGCGAAGGCCCTTGTCATTGGCCCAGCGCAGCACGACGAACAAACCGACGGCCGCCACCGCGATCGCCACCGCGCCGAGGGCCGCCCGCGGCGCCCGCGACGGATCGATGACCAGAGGCAGCAACACGATGCACGCCGTGTCGGCCACCGCGATCTGAGCGGTGACCGACAGCACCGGTGTCCCGGTCAGGCGCAGACCGTCGATGATGGGGAGGGCGAGCGCCGCCGAGGACGAGGCCATCAACACGCCGTACAGCGCGGCGTGCCCCGTGTCGAAGACCGCCGCCAACCCGACGCCCAGAATCGCGGCGACCGCACCGACCAACACCGCCCGCACCAGCGCGGCGGGAGCCGCCGAACGCATCGCGCGATCCCTGACCGGAACGTGCGTCCCGACGACGAACATCACCAGGGCGAAGCCGATGTTGGCCAGCAGTTCGAAGGTGGGTTCGGAGTGGTCGATGAGGCCGAAGCCCGTCTTGCCCACGATGATTCCGACCAGCAGCTCGCCGACCACTGCGGGCAAGCGCAGGTGCGGCACCGAGGCCAGCAGCGGGCCGACCAGACCTGCGACGACCAGCAGCGCCAGCGTGCCGAACCCGAACCCCGTCATCTCAGGCCGATGTCTGCCACGACACCAAACGACAAGGGATGGGGGTGTTCTCGTCGGTGAGATAACTCGCGCACACCCGGTGGTATCCGTCGGCGATCTGCAGGGCGACGCCGTCGAGGACCCTGCCGCGCACCAGCAGGATCGGCGAAAGCTTCTTCCCGGCAGCAATCTTCGCGAGATCCGTCTTCACCCGGGGATTCGTCTCGGACAGCAGCGCGAGGCCGGCCGCCCGCAGGACGTCCTTGGCCTTGCGCAGGGACGTGTCTGCGGTCTTGAGCGCCTGGACCGTCGGCGTGATGACGTCGAGCTCGCTGATCAGACTCAGATAGTCCGCCGCGGCGTCGTAGTCGTGATCCTCCGGAACGTCGAGCCATTTCACCGCTGCCATCCGGACACGATAATCCCGTTGGCTGTCAGTGAGGTGGCAGTCCGTCAAGGGTTTTCCCCGATTCGCGCACGCTCGTGAATCGATACCGTGTGGAGGTCGCAACGTCGTATTCGGGGGAATGCATGATCACCACTCATCACCGGACGCCACCCAATGAGTTCGCGTCGGAGCCACGGAATGCATCCGACGCACGCCTCGAATCCGCGTTTGGCGCCATGACGCTCGACGAGTTGGGCCGGATGCAGGACGTTCTCTTCGAGCAACTCCGCTCGGGCCTGCCGTCCACCGAACAGATCGCGAAGGCCCTCGAACGCCTCGATCCCGAGGTCGCGGCCTGGTTTCGCTTCGTCGACTCACGGGGCGAGGCGGTCAAGGTCGTCATGCTGCTCGGCGCCCTCGCGGTCGAGATCGCCTGGCTGACGCACCGGCACATGGCTGCTCCGAGCCCGCGGATTCAAGAGGCCATCGCACGCGTCCGCGACGATCACGTCTACATGCTGCCCATTCCTCGTAGCGACCCGTGCTTCTGCGGCAGCGGCAGTCTCTTCAGGGCGTGCCACGGCAGGCCGCCCATGGCCGCGCCGGCCGTCTGACGTTGGCGGGACTAGTTCTTCTCCGACCACCGGAAGACGGCGATGCAGCCGACCAGGCCACCGACGCTCCACGCCAGCAGGACCAGGAAGATTCGCCAGTGTTCCCAGCTGCCCGCCGGTTCGAAGACCACCATGTCCGGCGACAGCAGCACCGACCGGAATCCTTGGGCCAACCACTTGACGGGAAAGATGGAGCCGATGGTCAGCATCCAGATGGGTAGGACGACGAGCGGCACGTAGGTTCCCGAGATGAACTGAAGTGCCACCGAGGGACCGTTGGTGATGACGGCGGCCGACACCGCGTTGCTGGCGAAGTTGCTGATGAAGATGCCCAGCAGGGAGCAACTGACGACGCCGAGTACGAAGATCCACGTCAACGTGAACCAGCCGAAGACGTCCGATGGCAGTCGGAGCTTGAAGACGAACACCCCGACCGCGAGCAGGATGACGGCCTCGGCGAAGCTGACGATCGCCACCAGCATGATCTTTCCGATGAAGTAGGAGGCCGCGGTCGTGGGCGTTCCGCGAAGTCGCCGCAAGCCCCCGGTGTCGCGATCGGCGGCGATGCTGATGCCCAGGTTGATGAACGACGTCGACAGGATTCCGTAGGCGAGCATGCTCGCCGCGATGACCGAACCGGTGCTGGTGTCGCTGTTGGGCAGCTTCGTCGTGAAGATCGACCCCAGCAGCAGACAGATCACCGCCGGCATCGAAAAGGTGAGAGCCACCTGCTCCGGGCGCCGGTAGAACATCTTCAGTTCGGGGACCACCCGGGAGAAGCCGATCCGCAGCACGGACGGCAGCTCGTCCGACTCGGTCGCACGGTGTCGTGGCGGCGAGGAGGCGTTCGCGTTCTCGACGGCCATCACGCCAGACCGATCAGGTGCAGATACGCGTCTTCGAGCGTCGGTCGCGTAATGGTCAACTCGGCCAGTTCGGTTCCGTCCTCGCTGTGCCGCCTGACGAGGTCGGTCGGATGGTCCGTCGTCTCCACGTGAACCTCGCCCCCCTGGACCCAGCGGACCGTCGCAGCCGAGCTCACGTGTCCGGTCAGCCGTGTCGGCGAATCCACTGCCACCACTCGGCCGCCCGCCACGACGGCGACCCGGTCCGCCAGCGCGGCGGCCTCCTCCAGGTAGTGGGTCGTCAGCAAGATGGTGGTGCCGTCGGCGGCCAGGAGCCTGATGAGATCCCAGAACTGTCGTCTGGCCTCGGGATCGAAACCGGTCGTCGGTTCGTCGAGGAACAGGAGTTCGGGCCTACCGATGATGCCGAGGGCGACGTCGAGCCGACGGCGCTGACCCCCGGATAGCGTCCGCACCCGCGAACCGGACACCGAACCCAACCCGACGAGATCGAGGACCTCCCCCGGAACCCGCGCCTTCCCATAGCAATTCGTGAACATCTTCACGGTTTCGGACACGGTGAGCATCCCGGCGTCGCTGGCTTCCTGCAGCACGATGCCGACCCTGGCGCGCCAACTCCGGCCCGCGGTGCCGGGGTCCTCACCGAGCACTCGCACGTCTCCAGAGTCCCGGGCGCGGTTGCCCTCGAGGATTTCGATGGTCGTCGACTTGCCCGCTCCGTTGGGACCGAGAATCGCGAACACCTCGCCGTGCCCGACGTCGAGATCCAGGTCCCGTACCGCGTGCACCCGCCCATAGCTCTTCGACAGTCCGCGGACGTGTACCGCAGCCTGTCGATCCGATTGCGTCACAGCCGTTTCGGCGTCGCGGCGGCCAGGACGTGGGTACGGCCTGCGGAACTCACGACTGCGGTCCTCCCGTTTCCTGCTCGGCACCGTGGCCCTCGAGCTCGGCCAGCAATTCTCGGAGGTCGGCCTCGGACAGCTCCTCCATCAGCCGCTCGAGGTCGTCGTCGGACTCGGCTCCGGTCTCGGCCTCGCCATCGGCCTCGGCGGATTCGGTCGACTGTCCCGTCACGGCGGGCACGTCGTCGTGCATCGACTCGAGCTCGGCGAGCACCCGGGCGCCGAGTGAGTTGACGCTCACGCCCTTGAGGATTTCGAGCACCGGCAGGTCGATCGCGAACATCGTATTGATCCTCACCCTGAAGTCCATCGCCATCATGGAGTCCAAGCCGATGTCGTCGAGGATGGCGTCGGGTTCGATGTCGGCGACGGCGCAATCGAAGACGGCGGCCACGGTGTGCTGAACGTGCTCCGTGACCGCGTGGATCCGCTCGGATTCCGGAAGTGCCACGATGACGTCGAGTATCGAGGAGTCTCCGTCGGGGAGCGCCGACGACCCCTCTGCCGCGTCGAGGTCGGCGAACATTCGTGGTAGCCGCCCGCTGTGCCCGGCCTGCCGGGCTCGGCCCCAATCAGCGCTGATGGCAACGACGTTGGGTGTCTTCTGGTTGATGAGACGATCCAGGATCCGCGCGCCAGATGCCGGGGTGATCAGCTCGATTCCACGCTGCGCATAGAGCCGCTCCAGCTTCAGTTCCTCGACCATGCCCACCGACCACGGACCCCACCCGATGGTGAGCGCGGGCAGTCCCTGCGCTTGGCGGTAGTGCGCGAAGGCGTCGAGGAAGGCGTTCGCGGCGGCGTAGTTACCCTGGCCGGGCGATGCGATCGTCGACCCCGCCGACCCGAACATCACGAAGAACTCCAGATCGTGCCCCGCGAAAGCGTCGTGCAGTACGCGAGTTCCGATGGTCTTGGGCGCCATCACCTTCCTGAAGTCCTCTTCGCTCATGTTGACGAGGAGTTGGTCGTGAACGGACCCGGCGGCGTGGATGATGCCGCGGACCGGGCGGCCTCCGTCGCGGGTGTGGTCGCGCAACCAGGCCTTCACCTGCGCGCCGTCGGTGATGTCGACGCTGGCGGTGCTCACCTGAGCACCGAGGCGTTCGATCCGTCGAATCACCTCGACGGTACCGAAGTGTGGGTGGTCCTCGGTCAGCTGCGGCCAGCGGCGTCTCGGGGGAATCTCGCTGCGGCCCAACAGGACTACGTGCCGGGCTCCGTGTTCGGCGAGATAGGTGGCCACGGTCCGGCCGAGAGCCCCGGCGCCACCGGTGACGACGTAGGCCCCGTCGGGGTTGAGCTTCGTGGGGAACGGCTTCGTCAGGCTTGCGCACGGGCGCAGCCGCGGGACGAACGTCGTGCGGCCGCGGATCGCGATCTGGTCCTCGGACCCGTCGCCGAGGAGATGCTCGCAGATGCGCGCGGCGGTGTCCTCGAGGTCCGGAGCACCATCGACGTCGATCAGACCGCCCCACTGGCCGGCGAATTCGTGGTGACCGATGACCCGGCCGAGCCCCCAGACGGCGGCCTGGTCAACCGCGCACACGTCGGTTCCCGGAGCGGGTTGCGCGTTGGCGGTGATCACGTGCAGGCGGGGCTTGACGGTGTCGTGCCTCGCCAAGACCTTGACGAGACGAAGAATCGTCAAGACCCCCAACGGTTGATCCTCGTCGGCTGAGACGTCGAGCGGCCAGCAGTCGACGATGCCCGCGAGGTCGGAGTGCGCGCCGAGGTGACCGTCGATCAGCTGGTTCAGTTGCTCGGGGCATCGAGGGTTAAGCAGGTAGCCGCCGTCGAGTTCGGTGAGCGCGTCGACCGTGTCGTGGACCACCGTGTGCACACGGTAGCCGCGGCCGCGCATGTGCTCTGCGAGCGTCGTCCCCACCCCGGTGTCGTCGACGAAGACCAGCCAGGACCCGTCGACCGGTGCGTCGTCACGCAGCGGATCCTGGCCGTCCTCGGTCCGTTCGCACCACTGAATCTCGTAGAGGCCCTTGTCGATTCGCTCGGACGACATACCGGCTGAGGAGCGCAGCGACTGCACCGTGAAGCCGCTGAAGACAGCCAGCGGTTCGCCGTGCCGGTCGGCGATGGTGATGTCGCTCTCGATCTCCTCCCTGGTGGCCGAGACGACGCGAACGTGGACGGTCATGTCTTCGGTGGGCGAACCGTAGACGGCGCTATGACGGATCCGCGTCGGCAGGTACGGGCTGTCGTCCGCGTCTTGGCCGAGGACGGGCAGGCCGAAGAGTGCCTGAAAGGCACCGTCGACGAGGGCCGGGTGGAACCGGTACCGACCGAGGTCGTCGGCGATGGGTGCGGGGATGGCGATCCTAGCGACGGTCCAGCCGTCGCCTCCGGTGATGGTGCTGACGGAACGGAACGCGTCGCCGTACTCGAAGCCGATGGCCTGAGTGCGGGCATAGAAGTCCGCGCCGCTGGTCGGGGGGATCAGGTCCTCGCCGTGGGGGGCCTTGATGCGGCGGGGCGACGTCGGCAGCGTGTTCAGTTCGGCGGTCGCCACGATCGTCCACTTGAGGTCGCCGTCGGCCGTGGCGGTGAACGCCGCGAATTCCAGGGTGCCGTCGGCTTCGTGGAGCGTGGTCCTGACGATGGGGTCGCAGGTGTCGTCGAGGATGAGCGCGCGGTGCAGCGCCAGGTTGTCCACGCCGAGGTCGGTCCCGTAGGTCTCCCTCGCGGCCGCCAGGGCCATCTCGATGAACACCGCCCCGGGTACCACGACGCTGCCCTGCACCCGGTGGTCGTCCAGGAACGGGATGTGGGCGGTGCTCAACTCGGCTTCCCAGGTGGGATGTACGCCGCTGACCGGTTGCCCCAGAAGCATATGCACGGGGTCGTAGTGCAGGTCCTCGGTACTCTCGGGGCTTTCGTTCCAGAATCGCTTGGACTGCCAGGCATACGTGGGCAACGTGACCAGTCGTGCGCTCCCTCGCGGGGCCAAGGCGTCCCAGGCGACGTCGTGGCCGTGGGAGTGAAGTGCGCCAACACAATTCATGAAGCTGCGGGCATCGTCGTCATTGCGCCGCTGGGTAGCCAACACCGTGGCCTTCTCGGTTCCGGCGGTCTCGAAGATCGACGCCGCCAACACGGGATGCGGGCCCAATTCCACGAAGTGGGTGTACCCGTCGTCCAGCATCCGCCGGATCGCAGGCTCGAAGAGCACGGTGGCACGGGTGTTCTGCCACCAGTAGGCGGCGCCTGCGGCGTATCCGTCGAGGCGTTCGCCGGTCACCGTCGAGTAGAGCGGGATCGTCGCCGGGGCCGAGGACAAGCCCTCGAAGGCGCCGTAGAGCTCGTCCTTCACCATCTCCATGTAGTGCGTGTGGTACGGAACCTTCACGGCGAGATATCGATTGAAGATCCCCGCCTCGTCCAGCTGGCGCGTGACGTCGTCGAGGACGTCGCCATCGCCCGCGATGGTCACGGCCGACGGGCTGTTGATCGCGGCCACCGATACCCGACGCCCGAACTCATCGAGCGTCTTCTCGTCGATCGTCCGCATCAGCGTTTCCGCGTCGAGCCCGACGGCGAGCATCCGGCCCAGTCCGCTCGTCCGCTGCTGAAGCCGGCTGCGGTGGTAGATCACCTCGATCGCCTGCTCGAACGTCAGCAGACCGGCGAGATGATGAGCGGCCACCTCACCGGCGCTGTGGCCGATCACTGCGTCGGGTTGGACGCCAAAGGCCTTGAGCTGCTGAGCAAGTGCGACCTGAATGGCAAAGTTGGCCGGTTGCGCGATGTCCGTATCGCCCATCCGGGAGTCGGCTTCGTCGCGGCGGAGTTCCTCGATCAGGGACCAGTCCGTGTAACGGGACAGCTCGCGATCGCTGGCCATGATGCTCTCGGTGAACGCGGGGAAGACGTCGAGCAGGCCTCGGCACATCTTCCACCACTGGGGGCCCATGCCCGTGCAGACGAACGCGAGCTTGGGTGCCGTCGTCGAGGTGCGCCCCACGGAGATCTCCCCGCCGTCGGCGAGCGCCTGCAGTTGCTCTCGGGCGTCGGTGATGCTGTCCGCGACCAGGCTACGGCGGTAGTTCAGGTGAGCGCGTCGCTGACCAAGGGTGTATCCCAGATCCGACAGCGTGACCTCGGGGTGCGTGCTCACGTGCTCGGCCAGCTGCCGGGCCGTCGCCACCAAGGCCTCCTCGCTGCGCGCGGAGATCGGTAGCACCGCCAACGGCGGCTGCTGCGTCTGGCCACGCGTGGGGGCGGCGTCGGCCGAGGGCGGCTCCGCGAGCACGACGTGGGCGTTGGTGCCGCCGAAACCGAATGAGTTGACGCCGGCGATGCGCCGCTCGCAATCGGGAAAGGGACGGCCCGTTCGTGGCACGTCGAGGTTCAGGTCCTCGAGCGAGAGCTGTCCGCTCGGCTTCTCGAAGTGCAGGTTGGCCGGAATGTAGCCGTGTTTGAGGACCAGTGCCGTCTTGATGAGCCCGGCCACTCCGGCACCGGCCTCCAGGTGACCGATGTTCGTCTTGACCGACCCGATCACCAACGGCGTCGTGGCGGGCCGGTCGAGGGCCAGCGCGCTGGACAGCGCCCGCATCTCGATGGGATCCCCGACCGGCGTTCCGGTGCCGTGTGCTTCGACGTATCCCACCGCGGTCGGGTGGACGCCCGCCCGTCCGAGGGCGGTGCTGATCGCTGCCTCTTGCGCTTCTTCACGGGGCACGGTGATGCCGTCGGTGTGGCCGTCCTGCGACACGGCCGTCCCCAGAATCTGGGCGTAGATCTCGTCGCCGTCACGTAGTGCTCGGGCGAGAGGTTTCACGACGACGACGGCGCCGCCCTCGCCTCGGGCATACCCGTCCGCGGATGCGTCGAAGGCCTTGCTGCGACCCTCGGGACTGAGAAATCCGCTCTTCGATTCGGCGATCGCCGTATTGGGGCCGACCATGATGTTCACGCCGCCGGCCAGGGCGAGGTCGCATTCGCCGTTCCAGATGCTCTGTGCCGCCAAGTGCACCGCGACGAGCGAGCTCGAGCACGCGGTGTCGATCGTCATGCTGGGTCCGCGGAAGTCGAACGCGTACGAGATCCGGTTCGCCAGCATCGTCATCATCATTCCGGTGGACGAATGCGTCTTGAACCGGTATCTACTGGTGCGGCCCTGGTTCTGCAGGAGTTGATAGTCGAGGGTGAAGCCGCCGATGAAGACCCCCACGTCGGTGCCGGCCAACCCGTCCGCCGGTATACCGCCGTCCTCCAGCGCCTCCCACGTCACCTCCAACAGGAGTCGCTGCTGAGGGTCCAGCAGGTGCGCCTCGCGCGGCGAGATGCCGAAGAACTGGGGATCGAATTGATCGATCTCGCTGAGGAATCCGCCGCGGCGCGTCACCATCTTCCCGACCTTGGCCGGATTCGGATCATGGAATCGCGCGGCATCCCAGCGGGCGTCGGGGACGACGCGGGTGGCATCGGTTTCGCTGCACAGCAGGCCCCAGAAGCTCTCCGGGGACCTGACGTCCCCGGGCAGGCGGCACCCGATTCCGACTATCGCCAACGGCTCGTGAGCGCCCTCTTCAGTGAGCATCGTCATCCCTTGCCCCCGCCAGCCCTGGAATCAGCGTCCATGATCACGCACATGTCACCAGCCATGGTGGCATCTCCTCGTTGCACGGCACATTTGTCGAGTACTTCGTATTGACGGCCGCGTCGGATGGGGCTCCGGGGATCTTTCGGGCACGCAGCGCAACGGCAGCTGGCGTGCGGGTGGAGACCTACGACGCGGGCGAACCCGCTCAGATCAAGCTCGGCCGGAGCTCACGTGCGGTGGTGAGGATCCACTCGTGATTGACCGGGTTGACCGCCTGTTCCCGACGGTAGACGGCGCGCAGGTCGCGAAGGAGCGGGTCGCGCTGCCACGCCTGCACCTGCCGCATCACGTCGTCGTCGGCGAACGACGAAGACTTGTCCGCGAGCACGGTCTCGATCAGCTGACCCGCGACCTGACGCAGCAGCAGGGCGTTGGCGTCGAACTGCTCGGCGAACTTCGGTGCCCTCCCGATCATCGACGTGTGGAGCGCCGCCATGAAGTTCAGGGGCCGGTACAGATCGAGGAATTGCGCCGCTGATTCGCCGCTGTCCACCGAAGCCCATTCTCGGAAGAACAGCTGGACACGATTGCTGAGCTCGATGAGCCCTTCCAGGTACGGCACCACCTCGGGATCGTCGGCGACACTGGCGAACCGGCCATTGCTGTAGAGGAAGCCGACGAATCCCCAGTAGAACGCGACGTCCCAGACCACTTTGGCCCCCATCACGGTCGGCGTACCCATCAGGGCGTACTGATCGCGATAGATGTTGAGCCACATGTCGGTCAGCGATCGAAACAGCGAATCGTCGATGGCGGCCCGTGCCACGACATCCTCGCCGTCGAGCTCGCGGGAAATCATGTCGGTGATGAGGCCGTTGCCGATCGCGACGAGGTCCAGGCCCGACGAGTACAGCGGATCCAGGAAGATTCCGGCGTCGCCGGTGAGGCACCAACGGTCCTTGCCGTCGAACGCCTTCGTCACGCTGTGGCTGTACTTCTTCATGACCCTGAAGTCCATGATCAGGTTCTCGTGCTTGACCAGTTCCGCGTGGCACTGCGGTTCGTGCTCCCGGATGAACGCTCGGGCCTTCTCCAGCGTGTTGAACTCGTCGAACGCGTGAAACGCAGGATCGGCGACGATGCCGACACTGGTGGCGCCGGACGCCAGCCGGATGAGCCAGACCCAGTAACCGTCACCCATCAGGTGATTGGTCGACATGGCACGATCACCCTCGATCAGGCGGGCCTGCCAGTCCGGGTCGTCGCTCCACCGTCCGACGTCGATCTCGGCCGCGACGCGAAACCACGCCGCACTGCACTCGTGCCCGTTCGGACGCTTCAGGTCCAACTGTCGGGGCAGTGTCCGGTTCCGGCCCGACGCGTCGACCACCCAGCGCGCCGTCGTCTGGCTGCTGACGTCTCCGCTTTGCAGGGAGATCGTGTGTGGCCTGTCCTCGGCACCGAACTCCACCGAACGGACTCGGGCTCGGGCGATGTCGACGCCACTGGCGAGGCAACGCTCGGTCAGCTCGTTCTCCAACCTGCCGCGGTCGATTTGATAGGTGGCCAGCGGCACGAAACTGGAACCACCAACCTCCAATCGCTGGGTGATGTCGGTGTTTCCCTCTCGCGAGAAGAACATTCGCAGCCCCATCTTGCGGATTTGCGAGGTGCGCAGGTGCTCGCCCAGGCCGAGGCGGTCGCGCAGGTAGTGCGCAGAGACCTCGACCGTCGATTCGCCGACCGTGTGGGTGATCTCGGCTACCGGATGTGGAGTCGGCTCGACGATCTGGATTCGCGTGGCCGGGCGCTCGCTGCGGAGCTCCAGCGCCAGGGTGAGCGCCGCGACGCCACCTCCGATGATGGTGACGTCATGGTCGGCGGCGGAGTGATCGGCCTCGGCCAGTCGCGTCTTGATGCGCTTGGCGAGGGCCGCCCTGGCCTCCGGTGTCATCTGCGAAAGCTGCGCCTTGGCGTCCACGCGTGTCCTTCCCTCGAGTGAGATCGACGAATCCCGAGTGGTTCGCGACGATACCTGAAATAGGGCTTCGACCAGCGCCGAAGCGCGCCCAAGCGACTTAGCGGCGGCCCCTGCGTCGACGCCCCCGACAACGTGTGAACCAGTGCGGAGCAGTTAGCCACGCCGAGACCTTCGTCAGTGTTTGTTCACAGGTTTTACGGAGCTGGACGGTCGCTCCGGCACGTCACCGGCCGGTGTCGCCTCCGGCGCGAGCTCCCGGTGCCGTCCGTAGACCCATTCGAAGATCGGCGACGCCATGAGTGTGGTGACGATGGCGACCAACACCAGCATGGTGAAGAGCGTGGGCGTGATGA
Source organism: Mycolicibacterium sp. (assembly GCF_016462545.1). Classification (GTDB taxonomy): domain Bacteria; phylum Actinomycetota; class Actinomycetes; order Mycobacteriales; family Mycobacteriaceae; genus Mycobacterium. Next base: position 11,919 of record NZ_JAEMTA010000040.1, read on the forward strand.
TGCCGGCTTCCAGGCCGATGTTCAGCAGGATGAGGCCGATGAGGCCGCGGGCGTTCATCAACGAACCCAGCGCGATGGCCTCGCGGATGGGCACCTTCTTCAGCCGTGCGGCCACCGTGCACGCGATCCCCTTGCCCGCGACGGCCACCGCGATGAGGCCGAAGGTAACCGCCCACAGGGTCGGAGTGTTGACGAGTGCGATCTGAGTGTTGAGGCCCGAATAGACGAAGAACAGTGGCAGCAGGAATGTGGTGACGAGCGGCTCGAGATTGTTCGTCAGGTGCTTGGCGAAGAAGCCGGATGGCATGGCGACGCCCAGGATGAATGCGCCGAAGATGGCGTAGATGCCGATGACGTCGGTGAACCAGGCGCAGGCCATCAGCAGGATCAGGACGACGCTCAGCATCGGTGGGGTAATGGTGTTGCGGCGTTCGGCCATCGGCCCGAGGACCCCGAGCGCCCGGCGTCCGATCGTGAGCACCGCCACCGTGTAGAGAACTCCACCACCGATGGCGACCACGGACATGACCGGGTTTCCGCGGTGCACGGCGAGCACCGTCGCCAGGATGCACCAGGAGACGGCGTCGTCGGTGGCACCGCAGGCCAGCGCGAGGGTACCCAAAGACGTTCCGGTGAGCCGCTTCTCGAAGATGATCCTGGCCAACATGGGGAACGCGGTGATCGCAATCGCCGCGCCGAGGAACATCGCAGCCAGGATCGGGGTGACGCCGTCGGCGAAGTAGCCACCGCTGTTGAGCAGGGGCACGGCCACGATGGCTCCCAGTACGAGCGGCGCGAGGATGCCCGCCGACGAGACCGCCACGGCGGTACCCGCCCGGTGCTTGATCAGGTCGATGTCGAAGTTGAGCCCGATGAGGAACATGTAGAGCACCAGGCCGATCTGCGCGACCGTGTACAGCACCACGTTCGATGTTCCCGGCGGAAACAACGCCTGCTGCACGCCTGGCGCCATCTGACCCAGCAGAGAGGGACCGAGGACCACCCCGGCGATCATCTCGCCGACCACCTGCGGTTGTCCCACGCGTTGCGCGATGAGTCCCACCACCCGGCAGGTGGCGAGGATGACGGCCAACTCGAGGAAGAAGTGGATCGCTGTTGCTGCAGGCATGTCGGGTCCTACCGGTCGAGGGTTACGACGTCTCGCACGGTGATTCGCCGACGAACGCCACGTGGATTGATCGCGGACGGAGCGATCTTCACGTCGTCTCCACCTTCCATCCGCGGCACGCGAACTCCTGACGCGACATAGATATATCTTCGCCGCAACGGTCCTGCAACAACTCGACGCTAGCTTTTCCCAATCGCTACGCATCGTGTGCACGAGACCAGGAGCAACCCATGACAGACGTGAGGGAACCGCCGCCCAGTGCGGTGATCGCCGTCGGCGACATCGTCGAGGCCGCCGGCCATCCGGTCGGCAGCGGCGTGATCAAGGGCAGCTACGACCTACGCCTGACCAACGAGGATCTCGCGCCGCTCGGCAAGCAGACCTGGTCGTCGTACAACATCTTCGCGTTCTGGATGTCGGACGTGCACAGCGTCGGCGGCTACGTCACGGCGGGCAGCCTCTTCGCCCTCGGGCTCGCCAGCTGGCAGGTGCTCATCGCCCTGCTGGTGGGGATCGTCATCGTCTACTTCCTGTGCAACCTGGTCGCCAAGCCGAGCCAACAGGCCGGGGTGCCTTACCCGGTGGTGTGCCGCAGCTCGTTCGGGGTGCTCGGGGCGAACATCCCGGCGATCATCCGCGGGCTGATCGCGGTGGCGTGGTACGGCATTCAGACCTACCTGGCCTCCGCGGCGCTGGACGTCGTGCTGCTCAAGCTGTTTCCCGGACTGGCGCCATACGCCGACGTGGATCAATACGGCTTCACGGGACTGTCGCTTCTCGGCTGGGGCAGCTTCACCCTGCTGTGGATACTCCAGGCGGCGGTGTTCTGGCGTGGCATGGAGTCGATCCGCAAGTTCATCGACTTCTGTGGGCCCGCCGTCTACGTGGTGATGTTCATCCTCTGCGGTTATCTGCTGTGGAAGTCGGGATGGCAGGTCAGCCTGAGCCTCGGCGGCGAGAAGAAGGGCAACTCGCTGGTCATCATGCTCGGCGCGATCGCCCTGGTGGTGTCCTACTTCTCCGGGCCAATGCTGAACTTCGGCGACTTCGCCCGCTACGGCAGGAGCTACGCGGCGGTGAAGAAGGGCAACTTCCTCGGTCTGCCGGTCAACTTCCTGGTGTTCTCCCTGCTCGTCGTCGTCACCGCGGCCGCGACGGTTCCGGTGTTCGGCGAACTGATCACCGATCCGGTGGCCACCGTCGCGCGCATCGACAGTGTGACCGCAATCGTGTTGGGCGCCTTGACGTTCACCATCGCCACCATCGGCATCAACATCGTGGCCAACTTCATCTCGCCCGCGTTCGACTTCTCGAACGTCAGCCCGCAGAAGATCAGCTGGCGGATGGGCGGCATGATCGCCGCGGTCGGCTCGGTGCTGCTCACGCCGTGGAACCTGTACAACAACCCCGAGGTCATCCACTACACGCTGGAAACCCTCGGCGCGTTCATCGGACCGCTGTTCGGCGTCCTGATCGCCGACTTCTATCTGATCCGCAAGCAGAAGATCGTCGTCGACGACCTGTTCACCATGTCGACGACGTCGAACTACTGGTACTCGAAGGGCTACAACCTCTCCGCGGTGACCGCGACGCTGGTCGGTGCACTCTTGGCCATGGCTCCCGTGCTGCTGGGCGGCGTCGTGTTCGGCATGGCCGGCGCCGCGCAGTACAGCTGGTTCATCGGCTGTGGGGTGGCCTTCGGTGTGTACTACCTGTTGGCCACGCGCGGCCCGTGGCGCTCGACGGCACTTCGGCTGCCCGAGGGCGCGACGCTCGTCGATGCGGAGCACGATCCGGCCTGATCCGCCGGACGTCGACACCCGGACGGCCCGACATTCCACGCCTGGAATGTCGGGTCGTCCCCATGTTGGGGCCATATCAATGGTTGCATCGCGATAGTTTCCGATATATCGTCAACGTATCGGAAGCGCATTCGGCGTTTCCCGGCCATAGGAGACACCCACCATGAACACCCCATTCACACCCCCATCCGGCCCCTTCGAGGGTCGACCCCACGGCGGCGGCTTCGGCTTCGGCTTCTCACCCGTCGACCGTCGCGCCATGCACGACCAGCGGCGAGCTGCCCGACGCGGCTTTCGTGACGCCGTCCGCGAGCACGCCGGTCACGACGGCCCATTCGACGGTCCATTCGACGGTGGCTTCGGTCCCGGTTTCGGCCGTAGCTTCGGCGGCCCGGGCTTCGGCCCCGGCTTCGGTGGACCCGGCTTCGGCCGCGGTCCACGCGGCGGCGGACGTGGTCGCGGCCGCGGCAGGCGTGGCGATGTCCGCGCCGCCATCCTGACGCTGCTCGCCGAGCGGCCGATGCACGGCTACGAGATGATCCAGGAGATTGCCGAACGCAGCCAGGATCTGTGGAAGCCCAGCCCCGGCTCGGTCTACCCCACCCTGCAGCTGCTGGTCGACGAGGACCTCATCGTTGGCACCGAGAGTGACGGCAGCAAGAAGCTGTTCGAGCTCACCGATGCCGGCCGGGCCGTTGCCGAGAAGATCGAGACGGCGCCGTGGGACGAGATCACCCAGGACGCCGACCCCGGCGCCGTCAACTTGCGCGGCGCCGTCGGCCAGCTGATGGGCGCGGTCAAGCAGTCCTTCTTCGCCGCCAACCCCGAACAGCAGAAACGCATCGTCGACGTCGTCAACAACGCTCGCCGGGAGATCTACGGCATCCTCGGCGAGTCCGACTAGCCATCGATTCGGGGCGCATTCGGATTGAATGCGCCCCGTCCTTGGTTGCATGAAGGCATGACGACATTCCCGCTGGGCAGTTTCACGGTCAACCGCATCGGCTTCGGCGCCATGCAGCTCCCCGGTCCGGGAGTCTTCGGTCCGCCCCGCGACCACGACCAGGCCATCGCCGTGCTGAAGCGGGCCGTCGAACTCGGTGTCAACCACATCGACACCGCCCAGTTCTACGGTCCCGACGTCGCCAACGCCCTCATCCGCGAGGCATTGCACCCCTACCCGGCCGACCTGGCCTTGGTCAGCAAGGTCGGCGCCCGCCGCGACGGCGAGGGCAACTGGATTCCGGCTTCGGAACCCGATGACCTGCGCGCCGACATCGAGGTGAACCTGCGCGAGCTGGGCGTGGATCGCCTCGCCGCGGTCAACCTGCGGATCCACGGTGACGACCCGAACGCCGCGGCAGAGGTCGACCGCGAACTCTTCGACCGCCAGCTGACGGCGATGATCGCCGCCCGCGACGAGGGCCTCATCGACGGCATCGGTCTGAGCAGCATCACCGTCGAGCACCTGCGGATCGCCTTGGACCGCACCGAGATCGTGACGGTGCAGAACGCCTACAACCTGGTCGACCGGACGTCGCAACCCGTGCTCGATCTGTGCACCGAACGCGGCATCTCGTTCGTCCCGTTCTTCCCGCTGGGCTCGGCCTTCAACGCCGACAACCCGGTGCTGGGGAACCCGGCGGTCAGGCAGGCTGCGGCCGAGTTGGGCAAGACGCCCGCCCAGATCGCGCTCGCGTGGACACTCTCGGTCGCCCCCAACGTGCTGTTGATTCCCGGCACCTCGTCGGTGGCACACCTGGAGGAGAACCTCGCCGTCGCCGACATCGAACTCCCCGCCCACTTCACCCCCTAGCCGGAGATTGCGGCCATCATGGAGCGCATGGCTTCGGCAACGAGGGACATCGATCGCATGCCCCGCGGTGGGCCGCATGCGTCCTGTCTGGATCGGCTGTTGCAGACCGAACGACGCGAGTACCTCGACCGCGATGACGTCGATCCGAGGGTGAAGCGCAGCGTCGTCCGCGCGCTCGAGCTCACCGGCGACTGGTTCGGCAACCACGAGCGGTTCGCGCACATCGTCCTCGAGGAGGTGGCCGAGGTTCCGGACCCCCGCATCCTGGAACTGGGGTCGGGACACGGCGGCCTGTCGGCGAAGGTGCTCGAGATGCACCCGACGGCCCACGTCACCGTGACCGACGTCGAACCGGAATCCGTGGCGGCGATCGCCGCGGGGCCCCTCGGCGCCGCCGACCGCGCGACCGTCCGCGCCATGGACGCCACCGACATCGACGCCGCCGACGGTGCCTTCGACCTGGCGGTGTTCGCCCTGTCGTTTCACCACCTGTCACCCGCGCTGGCAGCACGCGCCATCGCCGAGGGCACCCGGGTCGCCCGCACGTTGTTGCTCATCGACCTGCCGCGCCCACCCGCGCCGCTTCATCTGGTGCGGCTGGCGACGATGTTGCCGTTCGCGCCGTTCGTCCCGTTCGTGCACGACGGGGTCATCAGCTCGCTGCGGGCCTACAGCCCGTCGGCACTGCGCGCCCTCGCCGCACACGCCGACCCCGCGATCGGCGTCGAGCTTCGCGGGGGTCTCCTCAGCCCTCAGGTCGCGGTGGCCTCGCGGCGCTGACGGCTAGGCTTGCCACGTGCCGCAGGTTCCGGTGTCCCGCTCCGAGATACTCGAGCACGTCGCCCGGATCGATGCCGAGAAGTACTCCCGGCGGCGCAATCACACCGATGGCGGGACCCGGATCTCCGCATTTCTCACGCGCGGTCTGGTGACCCTGCCCGAGGTCCGTGACGTGGTCCTGCAGCGGCACACTCCCGGTCAGGCCTACAAGTTCGTCTTCGAACTGGCCTGGCGCGAATATTGGCAACGGGAGTGGACGTTCCGCGGCGACGCGATCTTCGCCGACGTGAAGCGGCCGCAGCACCCGGTCACGTCCACCCGGATTCCGCGAGCCGTGCTCGACGCCCGCACCGGGGTCGGGGCCCTCGACGCCGCCGTCCGCGAACTGTACGCCTCCGGCTACATGCACAACCATGAACGGATGTGGTTGGCCGGACTGGTCTGCAACACCGCCCGCACCCACTGGTGGGAACCCAGCAGATGGCTGTACTACCACCTGCTCGACGGCGATCCGGCCAGCAACACCCTGTCCTGGCAGTGGGTGGCCGGCACCTTCGGCCACCAGAAATACCTTGCCGCGCAAGAGAACATCAACAGGTACTCGGCCCACCGGCAGCACGGCGGAATCATCGATCACGACTACGACGTACTCGCCGAACTCCCCGTCCCCGACGTGCTCTCCGAGCGTGCCGACCTCGAGCTGACGTGGACGCCGCCGCCGGCTGAGACGCTCGTCATCGACCCGACCAAACCGACGGTGCTCCACCACCCGTTCTGGCTCAACGCATCCTGGCGCGCGGACCTGGACGCGAATCGCGTCGTCCTGCTCGAGCCCGGGTGGTTCGAGCGCTTCCCGGTCAGTCCGCTCGTCACCGACCACATCGTGCGCTGCGCGCGCGAGATTCCGGGCGCGCAGTTGGTGGTGGCCGACTTCGACGACCTTCGGCTGGGCGACGACGTGTACTTCATGGACCATCCCTCGGTTCCGCACTGGCGAGGTAGGGCCGACGAGATGCCGCGGTTGTTCCCCCACGTCCCCGACAAGTCCTACGGATCCTTCACGAGCTATTGGAAGCAATGCCAAAGAACCAAGAGGTGAAGGACTGCGTCGTCTGCGGGCGGCCGTTCGCGAACCGGAAGAAGTGGCGCCAGCGCGGACAGTGGGAACAGGTGCTCTACTGCTCCGGACGGTGCCGTCGGTCGGCCAAGTGAGGAAGCCGGTTCACACCGGTCTCGTCAGTCCGTGAGTCGTGGTGGCCTCGCGCCGATAGGCTCGACCCCGTGGGCGACGACGTCACGCAGACCGAATACAGCCGGGAACAGCGGCTGCACTATCGGCGGAAGGTCCAGCTCAGCCTCGACGTGTTCGAGACGATGCTCACGCAGTCCAGCTTCGACTTCGACCGCCCGCTGACGGGCATGGAGATCGAGTGCAATCTGGTCGATGCCGACTACCAACCGGCCATGACCAACCGGGAGGTTCTGGCCGCCATCGCCGATCCGGCGTTCCAGACCGAATTGGGCGCCTACAACATCGAATTCAACGTGCCGCCTCGCCCGTTGCCAGGCCGCTCGGCCTTCGAACTCGAGGCCGAGGTCCGTGCGAGTCTGAACGCCGCGGAGACCAAGGCCAACTCCGATGGCGCACACATCGTGATGATCGGGATCCTGCCCACCCTGATGCCCGAGCACCTGGCTGCCGGGTGGATGAGCGACTCGACGCGGTATCAGGCGCTCAACGACTCCATCTTCACCGCGCGCGGTGAGGACATCATGATCGACATCAGCGGAGCGGAGCGGCTGAGCTTGCAATCGGCCTCGATCGCGCCCGAATCGGCTTGCACCAGTATGCAACTGCACCTTCAGGTATCTCCTGCCGACTTCGCTCGCAACTGGAATGCTGCCCAGGTACTGGCTGGACCACAGCTCGCACTCGGCGCGAACTCGCCGTACTTCTACGGCCACGAACTGTGGGCCGAGACCCGCATCGAGCTCTTCGCGCAGGCGACCGACACCCGCCCCGAGGAGCTCAAGACCCAAGGTGTTCGACCGCGAGTGTGGTTCGGCGAGCGCTGGATAACCTCGATCTTCGATCTGTTCGAGGAGAACGTCAGGTACTTTCCGTCGCTTCTGCCGGAGGTGTCCGACGAGGATCCGGTGGCCGAGCTGGCCGCCGGGCGCACGCCGACGCTGCCCGAACTGCGACTGCACAACGGCACCATCTATCGCTGGAACCGACCCGTCTACGACGTGGTGGACGGCCGACCGCATCTGCGCGTCGAGAACCGGGTGCTGCCCGCGGGCCCGACGGTACTGGACATGATGGCCAATTCGGCCTTCTACTACGGTGCGCTGCGGGCACTGTCGGACGAGGACCGACCCGTCTGGACGCAGTTGAGTTTCGCTGCGGCAGAACACAACTTCGTCGCTGCGTCGCGCAGCGGCATGGACGCGCGCCTGTACTGGCCCGGGCTGGGCGAGGTGACGCCCGACGAGCTGGTGCTGCGGGTGCTGCTCCCCCGTGCGCACGAGGGCCTCGAGAGGTGGGGCGTGTCGGCGGACGTCCGCGATCGCTTCCTCGGGGTCATCGAGGGCCGCGCCAAGACCGGTCGCAACGGTGCGTTGTGGCAGGTCGAGACGGTGCACGCACTGCAGGAGCGGGGGCTGGCGCGCCCGCACGCGCTGGCCGAGATGCTGCGCCTCTACTGCGAGCGGATGCACAGCAATGAACCCGTGCACACCTGGGACGGCCCCGCGTGACGACGCGGTGGTTGGTGGCGATGGCCGCGGGCCTGGCACTCGCGGGCTGTCAGGCGGATCGAGCGACGGCCGAGCCCGCGGCTTTCGACCTGAACCAGGTCTTCACCCTCGGCGGCGGACGCGATGCTTCGATCAATGGTGAAGACCTCCGTCTGCACTTCGCCGACGTCCTCGAGGATTCCCGCTGCCCTGAGAGGGTCGAATGCTTCTGGACGGGCCAGGCGCGGGTGGCGATCGTCGCCGACTCCGATCGCGGCGAGCCGGACACCATGGAGTTCAACACCAATCCCGCTCCGGGGCAGACGATTTCGATGGTTAGAGCCGGTGACTACACCGTCGAGATGCGGTCACTCGAACCATATCCGCAGACCCCAGATCAGCCGATCGAGCTTCCGGAGTACCGGGTGACCCTGCGGGTGACCAAGGGCTGAGCGCCTCGCACGCTATGCGCCGAGGTCGCGCCGGAAGCCGTCGGGAATGATCAGGTCCGCGGCACTGAGCTCTTGGGTCGACGACAGGCCTAGGCCAAGAAGGGCCGAATCGATGCCGCTGCGCATGATGTCGAGCACGTTCTCCACCCCGACCTGGCCGCCGGCCGCCAGACCCCAGAGGTAGGCCCGGCCGAGCATCACCGCACGCGCCCCGAGCGCGAGCGCCTTGACGACGTCACTGCCGCGGCGGATACCGCCGTCGAGGACGATCTCGACGTCACTGCCCACCGCATCGGCGATGGCGGGCAGTGCGCGGATCGGCGCCGGGGTGCCGTCGAGGTTGTTGCCGCCGTGATTCGACACGGAGATGGCGGTGACGCCCGCGTCCACGGCACGGCGGGCGTCGTCGACTCGCATCACGCCCTTGAGCATGAACGGGCCGCCCCACTCCTCCCGAAGCCACGCCACGTCCGCCCACGTCGGCAGCGGCGTCTGCATCCACTCGCCGTAGGCGCCGAAGAACGTCGGCGCGGGCCCGCCATCCTGCGACAGGTTCGGGGCGGTCAGATCCGGCACCTTGCCCGTCTTGGCGAAGTCGAGTAGCCAGCGTGGGCGCGCGAGGCCCTCGGGGGCGAATCGAAGCATGGCGCGCAGGTCCATCTTCTCGGGGATCGCGGGGCTGCCCCAGTCGCGGCCGCTGGAGAACGACCAGTCCGATGTCATGATCAGCCCGACCGCTCCCGCGTCTCGGGCCCGTTCCATTCGGGCCACCAGCTTGTCCCGCCCGCCCGTCCAGTACATCTGGAAGAAGGTCTGCGGGTTGGCGGCGGCGACCTCCTCGACGGGCTTGCTGGCGAACGACGACAGGCTCATCGCGGTACCGCGGGCGGCGGCGGCCCGGGCCACCGCTACTTCGCCGTCCGGGTGCACGGCCTGCACGCCGGTCGGAGAGATGAAGACCGGAAGCGAGATCGACTGTCCCATAACGGTTGTCGACATGTCGCGTTTGGCGGACAGTCCGGCGACGTGGGGCGCGAAGCCAAGCTCGGCGAAGGCCGCGGTGTTGTCCTCGGTGGTGAGGCCGCGCTCCGAGCCGGCCACCAGCGCACTGTAGACACTCTTGGGCAGACGCTTGGCTGCTCGCCGCTGGGCTTCGGCAACCGTCTCGAACCATCCGGTCTTGGCCATGATCGAACTCCTTGGAACGTGCGCGTGCGGCAGCGTTCTCGACACCACGCTATGGCACCCGGCGCCTCGATGGCACTCGCCAAACGGGCAGTCGCACACCCACCCGGGCGGCTCTGGAACTCCGACCCTTTGGGGCACGCGCGGGCATGACGCACGCGAATAGCGTGGATCTACAACGATCTTCGATGAAGGGTGCGGCCGTGACCATGCTGTCGGGTGCCCCGGACGTCCTCGTCACCCGCCGCACGGGTGCCCACCTCGACCACTCGGGCGAGACCACCCTGTGCACCCCGACGTTCTGCACCAGTCGCGTCGACGGGGTGCTCGCGGTCCAGCACGACCTGCAACCCGACGAGATCTCCGATGAACTCGCGGTGCTCCTGGCCACCGAGCTCGACGACGCCGGCGTGCTACGCGGTCAGTCCGAGTTCGAAGCGGTGTTCACCGGGGTGGTGCAGTCCGCCGCCGCAGGCGATGAAGCCTGGATCTCCTTCTACCGCAACTCGTTGGATCGGCTCGAACACGGCTCCGCGGCCTTCGCGCCGGTCCACGAACACGCCGCCTCACTGATCGTCGGCACCGACATCGTCGATCTCGGTTCGTGTTTCGGCTTCTTCCCGCTCCGGCTGGCGGCAGCCGGACTGCGCGTGACGGCCACCGACCTCAGCGGCCCGACCATGGACCTGTTGGACCGGGTGAGCGGGCCACTGCGGCGCACCGTGCGGACGCTGCGCTGCGACGCGGCCCGCGTGCCGCTGCCCGACGGCGCCGCCGATACCGTCACGGTCCTGCATCTACTGGAGCACCTCGACGCGGCGTCGGCCGGATCCGTGCTGCGCGAGGCGGTGCGGCTGGCCCGTCGGCGGGTGATCGTCGCGGTGCCGTTCGAGGACGTACCGCGCGCCTGCTACGGGCATGTCCAACGCTTCGACGACGGCGTCCTCCGGGTGATCGCCGATGCGTGGCGAGCTTCGGGGGTGCGGGCCGGCGTGCACGAATACCACGGCGGTTGGCTGATTCTCGACCGCTGAGAGGGCTCGCGAGCGTGCGCAAAGTGCGACTTTCGTGCGGCGTGTCGGGCGCAAACACGCACGCTCGCGAGAAAGAGGGGGTTGGCGGGGAGCTAGATCAGGCCGCGCTTGCTGGCTGCGTACACCGCTTCCGCTCGCCTGCTGACCTCGAGCTTGCGCATGATGTTGCTGACGTGGAACTTGGCGGTGGTGGCAGAGATGTAGAGCTGTTCACCGATCTTGTTGTTGGACAGGCCCGTTGCGAGCAGCCGTAGCACCTCCAACTCGCGGTCGGTGAGCTGTTGGCGCGGTTGGGTACGGCCGGACATCGACCTCACGACGGCGGCGGCGCTGCGCGAGTCGAACGCGCTGTCCCCCGCCGAGATGGCACGGATCGCACGAACCAACTCGGTGGTGTCGACGTCCTTGACCACGTAACCGCGGGCGCCCGCGTGTACTGCACGCACCACCAGATCCTCGTCGAGGAAGGTGGTCAAGACCAGGAGACCGATGCCGGGGTGCGCGGCAGAGAGCTTGCCGCACAGGGAAAGACCCTCGTACTCCGAGCCCGCCGAGAGCTTCAAGTCCAGCAGCACCACGTCGGGCGCCGTGGCCCGCACGACGGCCTCCGCCTCCGCTTCCGAGGAGGCCTCTCCCACGACGACGAGGCCGTCCTGGCGTTCCAGCACCGAGCGCAGCCCTTCCCGGAGGATCGCGTGGTCGTCGACGAGCACCAATCTGATCGTTGCGGTGGTGACGTCAATCGCCATGGCCGGACCTCTTCTCTTCGACCGCGGGCACGGTGGCCACCACGCGGACACCGCCGATCCGGGAACGCCGAACCTCCAGGGTGCCGCCGTGCTCGCGAGCGCGGGCCAGCATGTTGGCCAGCCCGCGGTGGCGGCCGTCGACGTCGGTGGCCTCGGACAGGCGGAGCATCATCCGGAGCTTCTCGGGTTCGCCGGTGCCATCGTCGGCGATGGACAGCGTGACGCCGCTGCGGCCGTAGTTCAGCCGCACGATGGCTCGGCTTGCGTTCCCGTGCATCGCCGTGTTGAACAGAGCCTCACCGGCGATCCGGAGCAGTCCGTGTTCCAAATCGTTGGGCAGTTCCACCGCACTTCCGACGACCTTCAACGTGACCCGTAGATCCTCGGGCATGTGCACGGTGGCGAGTTGCTCGAGCATTTCCGGCAGGCTGGATCGCTGCGCGTCGCCGGGATGGTTCAGGGCGTAGATGGCCGACCGCAGCTGCTCGACTGCGGAGCGGCTCAGGTCCTTCGCCAGATCGAGCCGGTCGATCAGGTCACCAGCCGTCGACTGCGATGCGAGTTCGCTGCGGCAGACCTCGATCTGCATTCCCGCGGACAGTACCGTCTGCGCCACACTGTCGTGCAACTCCCGTGCGATGCGGTGGCGCTCGGAGTCGAGCACCTGATGGCGTTGGGCCGCACCGAGTTCGCGCTGGGTGGCGATCAACTCCGCGTTACGCGCCTCGGACTCGGCGAGCAGCGCCTGCGACTTGCTGAACAGCGCGCAGTTCTGTAGGGCCACGGCGGTCTGACTGGACAGGATGCGCATGACCACTTCATCCGAGCTGTCGAGCGGGCGACTGCGCGGGGTCCACGCAGCGAAGGCACCGATCACGATGCCGTCCAGTTCGATCGGCACATGTGCATGCTGGCGTTCGATCACCGGGAGGCGGAACTGCGCGAGCTGACCTCGCAGGATGTCGTTGAGTCGGTTGAGCACCGCATCCGGCAGGTGCGGCCCGGGATCCATTGCCCCGGAGAGGCCTTCGAAGGCATAGGCGACTCCGGCCGAATCCAGGATCAGATGGCGCGGGCTGGCCTCGGGGAGTGCCCCATCAGCGAGCGCCAGCAGGATCCACTCGGCGTCGAGGTGGGTGCGCGCCGCTTCGGCCACCGCGCGGACGAGGCTCTCCGGTCCGGCGACAGTCTGGACCAGCGCCCGCGAGATGGTGTCGAACGCCGCCACGACGCGATCCAATCGCCTTGCCGCGACGCGTAATTCGGGATAGAAGGTGCCCTTGCCGGAGCGTAGCCCGGTGAGCTGCTCGAGGTCGGGAGGCCCGGCGCCGCTACGACGGTCGGGTGCTCGCGAGAGTTCGGAGGTCACATCGCAGCCCGAAACAGGGCGTGCATCTGCGCCTCGTCGGCCTGGCGGGGATTGGTGGTCATGCAGGCATCCTGGAGGGCGGCCGCTGCGAGGCGCGGCAGGTCGTCGTGGCTGACCCCGAGTTCCGCCAGTCCGCGGGGCACACCGACCCGAACGGCCAGTTGCTCGATCCGATCGGCCAGAGCCTGTGCCGCCTCGGCGGCGGGCGCACGCGGATCGGCGATGCCGAGGTGCGCGGCAATCGCTTGATAGGGGTACGGATCGTGCTCCGCGTTGAACCGAATGACGTGCGGCAGCAGCACCCCGTTGATGACGCCGTGCGGAAGGTCCAGGAGCCCACCCACCTGATGGCTCATCGCGTGCGCCGCGCCGAGAATCGCGTTGGTGAAGGCCAATCCGGCCTCGAGTGCCGCCTGCGCCATCAGGATTCGCGCCGCCATGTCCTTCGGCCGCTCGATGGTGCACACCAGGTTGTCGGTCACCATCTGCACCGCGCGCAACGCGTGGTGGTCGGTGAGTTGATTGTGCCCGAGGGAGACGAACGCCTCGATGCCGTGGGTGAGCGCATCGAGTCCCGTTGCCGCGTTGAGCCATTCGGGCATCGTGGTCAGCACGCGCGGGTCGATCACGGTGATGTCGGGCACCAGCGAACGCCCCAGGATGGTGATCTTGGTGTTGCGCGTCGTGTCGGTGACGATGCAGAACTGCGAGACGTCGGCGCCTGTTCCCGACGTCGACGGCACGACGACCAACGGCGGGATGGGCATCGGCGCCTTGTCGACACCCTCGTAGTCCAGGATGTTTCCGCCGTTGGCGGCCAGGATCGCCACCCCCTTCGCGGCATCGATCACCGATCCACCGCCGACGGCGATCAGGACGTCGCAGCCGTGGCTCCGGTAGATGTCGTGACCGGCGGCGATCTCGTGATCCTTCGGGTTGGGCGTGAGTCCACTCCAGACGCGTGCCTCGACACCCTGTTCTCGGAGGTGGCCGATCATCTCGTCGGCCCACCCGGCATCGATCAGTCCCGAATCGGTGACGAGCATCGGACGCATCGCGCCCAGTCGCAGTGCGGCGTGGGCCGCTTCGACCATCGAGTCGACGCCGAAGACGATCTCGGGGGCGTGAAACTTCAGGACACGACCGCCGGCCTCTCGCCGGTGACCGGGTCGTGGCACCGGCGCCGACTCCGGGGGCCACGCCCGTTCCGCATCCAGCTTCGCCACAGCCCTGCCTCGACTACCCACCGTCGGGCACACCGATTGTGACCCAGACGACATTCTGGGATCCACAGTACGACTTCCGCATTGCTCAGCCAACCGCGGCGATCCGACGCTCATCGCGCCCCGGCCGGGACCGCGAACTCCACCGCTGCCCGCTCCAGCCCACCGAGGTCGCGCACCACGCGCACCCGGCTGCAGAACTCGGCGTACGCCGGCAGGTCGCAGCTACCGAGTCCCCACGAATATCTGGGCTCCGGTGTCAGCCACACCGTTTCGCGCGCCCGTCGGGTGATCTCCTCGAACGCGGCGAGATTCGGATCGTTGGCGTTGTTGCGGCCGTCACCGAGGACCACGACGGTGGTGCGCCTGGTGACCGCGGAGGAGTGCTCGGCGAGGAACTCCCCGAAGACGCTGCCGTAGTCGGAGTTCGCGTCCACGTCGATCACGTCACCGCCGAAGATTAGCCCGAGCGCGCGCTCACTCGGGTAGTCGCGGAACAGCTCGGTGGTCTCGGCGACGTCGGCGACGAAGGCGAATGACCGCACCTGGGTGAACAGGTCCTGCAGTCCGTGCACCAGGGTCAGCGTGAACCGCGACGTGGCACGCACCGACAGGCTCACGTCGGCCAGCACCACCAGCCGCGGCCGGTCCTCCGCGCGGCGCACGGTGACCGGGACGAACGGTATCCCGTCGAACCGCATGTTGCGGCGCATCGTCGCACCGGAGTCCACCCGACCCGCTGCCGCCGCGCGACGGCGGTGGGTCAGAGCACCGTGCAGGGTGCGCGCCAATCGACGCAGCGAATCCTCGAGTTCGGCGCGCTCCGATTCGGGCAGCCGCCCCGAACCGGCGAGTGACGCCTCGCGTTGCTCACGTGTTTCGACGATTCTGTTCTCCAGCGCGAGCAACGCCTCCAGATGGCGTTTGAGGGCCTGGGGCAGGTTCTCGAGCACCCCGGTCAGTCGCTTGCGCAACGCCGCGGCATCCGCCTCGTCGCCCTCGTTCTCGAGGTCGTTCAGCTCGTCGAGCCAACCCAGCAGCGCGTCCTGCTCGGCGATGGTGAGGGAGGCCTCGACACTGGTCCCGGTCGACGACGACAGCGTGCCGGGCGGGCCTGCACCGTGCAGTCGGTCGGCGGACAACTCCACGCGGTACTTGTTCTCGTCGAGCCCCGCGCCTTCCTTGGAGAAGACGATCTGGTCGGTCAGAGCCGCCAGATCGATCTTGTTGGCCTCCTGGTGCAGGTTGTACTGCTGCGCCAGATCCTCCTGTTTGAAGTAGTCCTTGATGCTCGCCGGCTTGCCGTGTTCGTGGCCCTCCTCGGGTTTGTCGCTGGGCTCGTCGGACAGCGTGAAGGACTCGAGATCGCCGGAGTCGACGAGGTCGTCGTGCACATGGTTGTGTCCGTGACCAGCGTCATCGTCGCCGACGCGGATCAACGAGAAGAACGCCTCGAAGATCTCGTCGAACATCGGCTCGTCGCGCTGATCCTTGACCAGTGCCACCCGCAATGCAGTGCGCAGCACGGTCCGCGAGGACAGCACACCGGGCTGCCCGGCGCACCGCATCGCGTCCAGCGCCTCGGGGATCGAGACACGCAACCCCCCGAGTCGCAGGAGCCGCACGAAACGGTGCAGAGTCGCTTCCATCGTCGGCGCCTAGAAGGGCCTGCGACGGCCCAGCGACGGCGTGCTGCTGGGGGTTCCGTAGTAACCGTTGGTGAATCGGCCCGGTTTGTCCTTCGCCTGGCGCACGGCCTTGCCGTTGGGTTCGGACTCCTCGTCCTTGGGCTCGTCGTGGGAGTGACCGTGGACCCCGTGTCCGTGATCGTGGCCGTGATCGTGCCTGTCATGCTGCGCTGCAGGCACTTTCGCGTTCGGGTCGACCAGTCGCGGCAGTGCGTCGAGCGCCTTGCGTACGTCCTTGTCGTACTTGACCACCACCGAAATCGTGTCCGACAGCACCTTCGCGGACAGCTCGTCCACCCCGAGCACGGCCAGGGTGCGGGCCCAGTCGATGGTCTCGGAGATACTCGGCGCCTTGCGTAGATCCAGGTCACGCAGTCCGCGAACCACGTCGACGAGTTGAGCGGCCAGCGCCTCGGTGAGACCCGTGTCCTTGGAGCGGACGATCTCCAGCTCGCGCTCCGAGGACGGATAGTCCAGGAACATGTGCAGGCACCGACGTTTCAACGCGGCCGCCAGATCGCGGGTGTTGTTCGACGTCAGGATCACGTACGGCGCATGCTTGGCCGTGAACGTGCCGATCTCGGGTACCGAGACCTGGTACTCGCCAAGGAGTTCCAGCAGCACGGCCTCCAACGCCTCATCCGCCCTGTCGATCTCGTCGATCAGGAGCACCACAGGTTCATCGGACCGGACGGCCTCCAGCAGCGGCCGCGAAGCCAGGAACCGGTCGGAGAAGAAGACGCTCTCCTGCTTGCCGATCCGGTCCACGGCTTCGTCGAGGTCGGCGGCATCCGCCACCAGCTGTCCGATCTTCTCGCGGAGTATCTGGGTGTATAGCAGCTGCTTGCCGTAGTCCCACTCGTAGAGCGCCTTGGTCTCGTCCTGGCCCTCATAGCACTGCAACCGAAGCAGACGACGGCCGGTCGCCGCCGCCAGCGCCTTGGCCAGCTCGGTCTTGCCTACCCCCGCCGGGCCTTCGATCAGCAGCGGTTTGTCGAGTCGGGTCTGCAGGAAAACCGTTGTGGCGAGGCGCTCGTCAGCGATGTAGCCCTCGCCGGCGAGTGCCTCGCGCACACCTTCGACGGAATCGAGCATCAGGACAGGAGATCGTCGAGGTCGCCGTTCATGCAGTGGTCGACGACCGGGCGCACCAGGTCGAAGGTGCACTCCTTGGCGTTGCCGGGGGTGCATGCATCGCCGAGCACGTGGTTGGTGATGCGGTCCACGTCGGCCTTGTCGCCCTTGATCACCGGAGCGTTCTCGTAGAACTTGGTCGGACCCTGGCCCAGCCGGTTCTTCGAATAGCTGTCCTGCTTCACGTCGGTGAACTTCTCGATGATGTTCACATCGCGGAGCAACCGAATGGCCGCGGCCAGAGCGGCATCGGCGGCCTGGACGTCGGTCATGCCGTAGGTGTCCACGCCCATCGCCTCGGCGATGTCGGCGAAGCGCTTGTAGGCCGCCGACATGTTGAACGCCCAGACGCGGGGCAGTGCGATGGCGTTGTTCAGCCCGTGGTGAGTGTCGTAGAAGGCGCTGATCGCGTGCGAGATGGAGTGGATGATGCCGAGTCCACCGGAGTTGAATGCCTGCGCCGCAATGTATTGCGCGTACATCATGCCTTCGCGGCCCTTGAGGTCCTGGCCGTTCCAGGTGGCCTCGCGCAGGTTCTCGGCGGTCAACTTGATCGCCCGGATGGCGTTGCCCAGCGACGGCTCGAAGTTCAGCCGCGAGACATAGGGCTCGGAGGCGTGCGCCAGCACGTCGAAACCGCACTGCGCGGTGTAGTCGACCGGGCAGGAGTAGTAGAGCACCGGGTCGTCGATGGCCAGCGTCGCCACCGAGGCATCGTCGAAGGCCACGTACTTGTGGGGATTGTCGGGGTCGGTCGTGGTGTCGGTGATGACGTAGGCCCATGACGTCTCGGAGCCCGTGCCCGCCGTCGTCGAGATCGCGATGTGCGGAGGGTTCTTCGGGTTCTCGGACATGTTGAAGCCCTCGAAGTCGTTGACGTTACGACCATCGTGGGCAACGGAGATGCGCGCACCCTTGCAGGCGTCGTGGGTGGAGCCGCCACCGATGGAGATGAAGCTGTCGCATTCGTTCTCCTGGTAGAGCTTCACCGAGTCCATCACGTTGTAGTCCTTGGGGTTGGACTCGACCTGGTCGTACACCACGACCTCGAGACCGTGCCACTTCAGGGATTCGGCCATGTTGTGGACGATGTCCGTGCCGCGCAGACCCGAGGACATCAGCAGGGTCCTCTTGAATCCCATCTTGAGTGCTTCCGGGCCGACCATCTCGTGGGCACCCGGTCCCATCATGGCGCGGGGGAACGGATGAAACTCCTTGATGGGAAACGGCTTGAGTAGGTCTTCGACCTTCATGATGGGATCCTCTCCTGGTCCAACTCGCGCAGTTAGTGCGGCTGTCGGCCCTCAAGGTAGGCACGCGGGTGTGACGCCGGGAACACCTTGACGCTGATTCCGAATGCTCGGGCAGCACGAGTCCGAACGACCGGACAGGGTTGACCTACCCGTTCGGGTAGGTCCGCGGCGGCGAACCTAGGAGCCGACCGCCGCGAGGGCATCCGCGAAGATCTCGAGATCCTCGACGACGAGGTCGACGTGCGGGGACACTCTCAGCGCGGGGCGCGTCATCTCGCCTGGGGCGCGGGCGACGCCGGCACAGGTGGTCACGATCCGGTGCTCGGCGATCAGCCTGGCGCGGACGTCGACCGGGTCGACGCCATCGGGGGGTATCAGCGTGGTGATGGCACTGGGCTCGTCGACGGCCTCGACGACCTGCCAGCCCCCGACATCGGCCAGCGCCGTGCGCACCTGCGAGCCGACCTCGGCGAGGCGTTCCCCGACCCGTTCCGGTCCGGCTCCGACGTATTCGCCCATCGCAACCGAAAAGGCCACCTGCGCAGCGATATTCGCCTCGATATGGTTGACGGTTGCCAGCGTCTCGTCGCTCAGCAGGCCGCGGCGCGCGACCAGCACTCCCACCCCGCGCGGGCCAGCCGTCCACTTGCGCGACGACGAATACACCGCATCCGCGCCGAAGGCGGTGCAGTCGATGTGCGCGAAGGCCTGGGCGGCGTCGACGACCAACGGGATGCCGTGCTCGTGGCACACCGCGGCGACCCCGGCCACCGGCTGGACGGTGCCGCGATGGCTGCCCAGCGGTGTGAGGTGCACCAGAGCGGGCGGGTCCTGGGCCAGTGTTCGGTGTGCCGCGTCCACGTCGAGTCTGCCGACGGCGTCGACCGGAAGGGTCCTGATCTCGAAGCCGTGGCGCGTCATCGCCAGCAGGTTCGGCCCGTACTCGCCGGGCAGGCAGGCCAGCGTGCGGGGGCCGCGCCAGTCGCGCAGCAGCACGTCCAGTCCATGGCCGGAACCGGTGGTGAAGACGACGTCGTCCCCGGCACCGAAGCCCGTCAGCGCCGCGGCGGCGGCGCGACCCGCCTGCAGGGTGGGCGCCGCAGCCTCAGCCGCGACGTAGCCGCCGACCTCTGCTTCGTGCCTGGCGTGGGCGGCCGCTGCGTCGATCACGGCGAACGACTGCCGGGAGCACGCAGCGCTGTCGAGGTGGACGCCCGCGACCGCCGGACGGGCCGACCGCCACTGCTCGGCCAGCGTCACTTGACCGCGAGCGACAGCCCGAAGTCACCGGCTTCGTCGGTCCACCAATCGATTCGGCGCAGGCCCACTGCGGCCAGTTCGTCGGCGACCTCGTCGGGCCGGAACTTGCAGGACACCTCGGTGAGCATCTCCTCGCCTGCGGCGAAGTCGACGGTCATGTCAAGGTCGCCGATGCGCACCCGTTGCGCGGTGCTGGCACGTAGCCACATCTCGATCCGTTGCTCCGCCGGGTTCCACCGGGCGACGTGGTCGAAGGCCTCGACGTCGAAGTCGGCGGCGAGCTCCCTGTTGACCACCGTCAAGACGTTCTTGTTGAACGCCGCGGTGACGCCTGCGGAGTCGTCGTAGGCCCGGACGAGACGATCGACGTCCTTGACGAGGTCGGTGCCGAGCAGCAGAGCGTCACCGGGTTGCAGACTGTCCGCCAACGCACCGAGGAATGCTGCCCGCGGACCGGTGGTCAGGTTGCCGATCGTCGAGCCCAGGAACACCACCAGGCGACGGCCGACCAGTGGAATCTTGCCGAGGTGTTCTTCGAAGTCACCACAGACGGCGTCGATCTCGACGCCGGGATACTCGGCCGCGATCGCCTCGCCCGCCGACTCGAGGATGGTGTCGTCCACGTCGAACGGGATGAAGCGCCGCAGTGATCCGGCCCGATGAAGCGCGTCGAGCAGGATGCGCGTCTTCTCCGACGTCCCACTGCCGAGTTCTACCAGCGTGTCGGCAGCCGACTCCGCAGCGATGTCCGCGGCGTGGGCGCGCAGGATCTCCGCCTCGGCCCGCGTCGGGTAGTACTCCGGCAGACGCGTGATCTGGTCGAACAGGTCGCTGCCCAGCGAGTCGTAGAACCACTTGGGCGGCAACGACTTCGGTGACGAGGCGAGACCGTCGCGGACGTCTCGCCGCAGCGCGTGCGCGGCGGCGTCGGCGGCAAGGTAGTTGGAGAGCGTGATGGTCATGGCGATCCCTTCAATGGAGTCAGGTCCAGTCGTGAGTCGTCGACTTCGACGAGGTGGCGGTCGGGTACGTCCTGCCAAGCGGGGTCGTCGTCGTACGGTTCGCTGGCCACCACGACGCCGTCGTCCCTGCGCAGGATCGACAGCGTGTCCCCCCACGTGGTGGCGAGAAGTCGAGAACCATTGGCGGCCAGGATGTTCAAGCGGGCGTTCGGATCGGCTTCGCCGACCTCGACCACCGTCTCGCCGAGCGCGTCGAGCCCGCGGTCGAAGATCAGCGCCGCCAGCAACGCACTGTCGACGGTGGACTCCGCGGCCGCCGACGGTGGCAGCACCGACCGGTCGACCACTCCGTTGTGGGAGAGCAACCACTGCCCGTCGGTGAACGGCGCCGACGCCGACGGTTCGATGGGCATGCCCACGGTGGCCGAACGCACCGCGGCGATGACGCAATGGCTTTCGATGGCGGGTGCCACGGACGCGAACGACGCGTCACCCCACAGGGGGGCAGCGCTGCGCCACCGGCGCGGGGTGTCGCGATGGAAGAATCCCACGCCCCAGCCGTCCGCGTTGATCGTGCCGTGCTTCTGCCGTCGGGGTGAATAGGACTGCACGACAAGGCCGTAGGGCCGGTCGAGGACGAGGGCTGATACCGACGTGGGCGCACCCAACCAGCCGAGGTGCCTACACATCACGCATCCCAGGCCAACCGCACACCGGAGAAGATCTGCCTGCGGATCGGATGGTCCCAGTTGCGGAAGCTCGGCCGGAGAATGCTCGCGGCAACCGACCATGCGCCCCCGCGAAGGACCCGATAGTCGCCGGAACCGGGGCCCTCGAAGAAGGGTTGCGAGTACTGCTCGTAGAGCATCGGCGTGAAACCCGGCCACGGTCGCAGGGCCGAGGTGGTCCACTCCCACACGTCGCCCAGCATCTGCTCGACACCGTAGGCCGACGCCCCGGCGGGGTACGCGCCGACCGGCGCGGGTCGCAGCGCCTCACCGCCGAGGTTCACCAGCGCTTCGGTGGGTACCGATGCGCCCCAGGGGAATCGACGGCGCGAACCGGTGGCCGGATCCCACGCGCACGCCTTCTCCCACTCGATCTCCGTGGGGAGTCGGGCACCCGCCCAGGCGGCATAGGCCTCGGCTTCGAAGTACGACACGTGCTGCACCGGTTCGTCGGCGGGGACGTCCTCGACGTGGCCGAATCGCGTGCGGGTGCCGTCGGAGGACCAGAACTTCGGCGCCGTCAGGCCCGCCTCGCAGCGATGCGCCCAGCCGGCCTCGGACCACCACCGCGATGCGCGGTAACCCCCGTCGTCGATGAAGTCGCGCCATTCGCCGTTGGTGACGGGCACCCGGCCGATCCGGAACGACGGAACGTCGACGACGTGTGCATCGCGTTCGTTGTCCAACGACATGGGCTCCTCGGCGGCCGTGACACCGAGGACGAACGGGCCGCCCGGTATCGGCACCGGCGTACCCGACACGCCCGCACGCCCCGGCGGCAACGGGACGCCGCGGTCCAGGATGGGCGGACCGGTGCGGATGCTCAGCGCCTGCAACATGGTCTCGTCGTGTTGGTTCTCGTGGCTGACCACCAAGCCGAACACGAAGGCCGGGTCCACTCCCGTGCCGTCATCGTCGGGTAGGACATCAAGGGCATCAAGGGTTTTCGCGCGCACGGTACGGCAGAACGCCCGGGCGTCGGCGGGGGGCAACAGCGGCAGGTCGACGCGACTGGCCCGCGAATGCGCGAACGCGTCGTAGAGGCCCTCGACGTTCGTCGGGAGCAAGCCGGGGCGACGCGCGTCATTGCCGCGAAGCAGCCACATCTCCTCCTGCCAGCCGATGTGCGCGAGGTCCCACACCAGCGGGCTCATGAGTGGGTCGTACTGGCGCAGCAGTTCCGCATCGTCGATCTCCACCAGGCGCAGCGTGCGTTCCCGCGCCACGGTGAGATCTCTGGCCAGCGCCTCTCGCGTGATCACGCCGTCACTCCCGCCGATCGCCGCACGGCAGTCCGGACACCGCCGCCGACCACGTGGTCGGAGAAGTCGTCGGCCGAACTCCTGCCCTGCTCCACCTGACGCACCAACCTCTCCATGGACCCAAGTAATTCCGTGGGCGCCATGTCGGCCGCGGTGCGCACACAGCGCAGGGCGGACGCCTGCAGGCGGCCGTCGCCCAGGCCGATCCTGGCCGCGAGGTCCCATTCGGTGGCGACCGGTTCCGTGGCCTCAGCGGCGATCTCAGCGGCGGCGGGATCGTCCAGCAGCGTGGCCAGGGTGAAGACCACGGCGGGCCACACCTCGTCCGGCGTGCTGTCGAGGTAGCGGATCTCGAGGAACCCGCGCGGGCGGACCGGTGGGAACAGCGTCGTGAGGTGGTAGTCCAGATCGGCAGCCGTCGGGCGTCGACCGCCGAGTAGGGCGCGGCCGTCGGCCCAGTCGGCGAACGGAACCACCTCGGTCATCGGGACGGTCTCGGAACCCTGGACCAGCATGACCGGTGCCTTCAGCGCGTAGCTCACCCAGTCGTCCGCCGGGTCGCCGCCGCTGGCGCCGAGCACCGGCCCGCAGCGAGCCGAGTCGAGCTGGCTCCACACGCGCTGTCTGGTGCTGCGCCACCCCGAGGGTTCGCCGCCGAGCAACGGCGAGTTCGCGGAGATGGCGACCATCGTCGGCCCCAGGGCGTGGGCGAGCCGAACCCTCTCTGCCCAGCCACCGCGCGGGCCCGCGTCGAGATTGACCTGGACCGACGCCGTCGACGTCATCATGGCGGCACCCGCGTCGATGGTGCCGCTCGCCGCGAAGAACTGCTCCATCGCGCGGTAGCGCTCCCCCGGGTTGACCCGCTGGGGCGGCCGCAGCGGGTCGGCGCCCAGAAGCACCAGACCGAGGCCGTGCTCGGCGAACGCATCTTGCAGCACAGCCCGGTCGGACTGCATGGCGGCGATGGCCGGCAGCACCGACTCGGCGGGAAGACCGGACAGTTCCACGGCGCCACCCGGCTCGACCGTGATCGGACTGCCGCTCGGCAACGGCGGCACCGTGGAGATCACCGCGGTGAGTTCGTCCCAGGACGGACGCCTCATGGGGTCGGCGAGGTCGAAGCAGTGGGCTTCGATCTCCAATCCGACCGGACCCAGCGGCCCGTCCTTCAGACAGTCGCCGCCGATACGCGAGGCGGCGTCGGCCGCGTCCGCGAGCTCGGCCTCCGCCGGGCCATCCCGGCGGGTGCCACACATGTCTGCGGTGGTGGTCATGTCAACCATCCCCTCCGATCGATGCACGCAACCGGGGCGTCATCGATCCTCGAGTGCCAGTGCCCACCCATCTTCGGATCCGACCCCGACAAAATCGCGCGACTCTTCCCGACCGTTATTGACCCAAGGCGTTCTGCATCGCGCCGGCCAGCACGTTCACCGCCGGACCGCCGTTGCCAGGCTGACAGACTTTCGCTTGAAGCAGAACGTTCTCGCGCAGCCTGGTCTGAATGAAGCACCGTCGGTCAGTACCCGCCTCCTGCTTCACCCACACCGCGTCATTCCCCGTCGGTCCACCGCCGGAGAACGACCAGACCTGCGTGACGAAGTCGTTCAGGTGCATCGCAGTGGTCTGGCCTGCGCACCCCACGGTCCTGTCGGTCACGCGGTGAAAGGCCCGATTTGCGGCGTCGTTCGTCGCGAACACACCGACCGCCTGCTTGACCAGATTGGTGTCGTCGTTCTCCGCGCGTTGGGCCACCGCACCGTTGAACGACGCCAGGTCGGGGTCGCCGTAGACGTCGGGCAGCCCGATGTCGGCCCAGTTGTTGCACTCCGGGAGGTCTACGTAGAAGGCCTGGAACGGAGCGGTGAACGTCGACTCCCACGTCATCGGGGCACCGACCACGTTGCCGACCGATCCCTTGCCGAGCACGGCGTAGGACACGACGCCCGGGTCGGACGGACGCGCCTGGGCTGTCGGCGCGACCGCAAGCCCCAGCACCAGTCCGGCGCCGAGTACGGCAATGGCTGCCCGCATCCGCGTCAGACCTTGGCCGACAGCTTGACGTCGATGTTTCCGCGCGTGGCCTTCGAGTAGGGACACACGCCGTGGGCCTTCTCCATCAGGTCGTCGGCCACACTCTGCTCCAGGCCCGGCAGGTACCCGATGAGGTGCGCCGTCAGCCCGAAGCCGCCGTCGGAATCCTTGCCGAACCCGATCTGGGCGGTGATGCCACTGGCATCGTCGATGGCGATCTTCTCGGTGCGGGCCACCAGGCGCAGCGCGCCGAGGAAGCATGCCGAGAAGCCGGCCGAGAACAGCAGTTCGGGGTTGACACCCTCACCGCTGCCACCCATTTCCTGGGGAGGGCGGGTGTCGAGGTCGATCTTGCCGTCCGCGGAGGTGACGTGGCCGTCGCGGCCCCCGCCGGTTGCAGTGGACTCTGCGGTGTAGACGACGTCGATGCTCATGCGTTCGATCATGCCAGCAACGTGCGACCGCGACGTGGCCGAAGCCCGACCTCTAGAAGATCGTCAGCGTGCAGTAGGTCCGAGGGGGCGACGGGTAGGGCCAGGCGTAGTGGCCGGCGGTCGCGGGGCACGCCTGCTGATCGCGGACGTCGAGGCGCTGGGTGACCTGAACGAGTAGACCCTGCTGGCCCCTCTCGGCGCAGTCGGCCAGTTGCAGCATCCCGATCGGCATGTCCATCACGTAGCAGTGATTGGCGACGAGATTCGGCACCAGGCACAGCTGAGTCGTCGACGGGTCGGCGAATTGCGTTGGTAGATGCTGGTATTCAGAGCTCGGGCACGATCCGGACGAGTTCGCCATGGCGCCGACGGTGTAGCTGGGATCAGCGGCGCACGGGACCTTCTCGGCGGAGAGCGTGTCGGACGTCGCCCCGGGGGCCTGTGCCGGGATGGCGACGCAGTCGCCGACGGAGAACACCTTGGCCAGGCCGCGCGGCGATTCGGCAGCGTGTAGTGAACACCCGCTCAACACGGCCAGGCCGAGCACGGCGACCAGCACCACTCGAATCGCCGACACACGCGTCATGGGTAGCGACATTGTCACGAATCGTGGATTGTCGCCACATGTTCCCCAAAGTTCTCAATAGTCTCACAGACCCCATGAGAATCACAACGTTGGCATTCACACCGGCGTGTCGCATGCCATTCTCGCGAGATCTACACCCTGGTCGCCACCGGACGCCGACCACGACCCAGGTGTAGATCTCGCGAGGACAACTCAGGCGTCGGACTTGGCGCGCACGCCTTCCTCGACCTTCTTCCCGAGATCCGGGTCCACGTTGCGCCAGTACTCGAACACCCGCGACAGCACGGGTTCCTTCACTCCGTCGAGCACGTGGCCAACGATGTTTCCGACGAGGCGTTCCCTCTGGTCGTCGTCCATGACCTCGCGAACCAGCGTGCCCGCCTGGCCCCAGTCGTCGTCCTCAGGCCGCAGGGCGTACGCCGTGCGGACCATGTCGCCGTCGGCCATCCAGTGCACCTCGGCGGCACGGACGGGGTCGGCCACCGGTCCGCCCATCGAGTTCGGTGCGTACACCGGGTCGGTAGCGAGCTTGATCCGCATCGCCCCGTCCTTGCTGTAAGCGTTGACCTCGACCTTCGGCTCGTTGACCGGGATCTGCTTGTAATTCACCCCAAGCCGAGCGCGGTGCGCGTCGGAGTAGGAGAACCCCCGGGCCAGCAGCATCTTGTCCGGCGACAGGCCAGTCCCGGGCACGAGGTTGTTGGGCTCGAACGCCGCCTGCTCGATCTGGGCGTGGTAGTCGACGACGTTGCGGTTGAGCGTCATCTTCCCGACCTCGATCAAGGGATAGTCGCTGTGCGGCCAGACCTTGGTCAGATCGAACGGGTTGATCCGGTAGGTCTTGGCGTCCTCGAAGGGCATGATCTGCACCTTCAGCGTCCAGCTCGGATGGTCGCCCGCCTCGATCGAGTCGAACAGGTCACGCTGGTGATAGTCGCCGTCCTCGCCGGCAATGCGGTCGGCGTCCTCCTGGGTGAGGTAGTCGACGCCCTGGTCGGAGATGAAGTGGTACTTCACCCACGACAGTTCGTCGTTGGCATTGACCAGGCTGTAGGTGTGGCTGGAGTAGCCGTTCATGTGCCGCCAGGTCTTGGGGATGCCGCGGTCGCCCATCAGGTACGCGACCTGGTGCGCCGACTCGGGCACCAGGGTCCAGAAGTCCCACTGCATGTTGTGGTCGCGAAGGTTGTTGGCGGCCATCCGCTTCTGACTGCGGATGAAGTTCTGGAACTTCATGGGGTCGCGGATGAAGAACACCGGCGTGTTGTTGCCGACCATGTCCCAGTTGCCCTCGGAGGTATAGAACTTCAGCGAGAACCCACGCGGGTCGCGCCACGTGTCTGGGCTGCCGCGCTCGCCCGCCACGGTCGAGAACCTCGCCACCATCTCCGTCTTGACGCCCGGCTGCAGGAACGCCGCCTTGGTGTACTGGCTGATGTCTCCCGTCACCTCGAAGGTGCCGAACGCGCCACCACCCTTGGCGTGAGGTTGACGCTCCGGGATGCGCTCCCGGTTGAAGTTGGCCATCTGCTCGATCAGGTAGTGGTCCTGCAGCAGAATCGGGCCGTCGGGGCCGACGGTCAGTGAGTGTTCGACGCTCGGTACGGGTGCGCCGCCGTCGGTCGTTGCAATCTTTTCGGTCATGTACCTACCCATCTCCTCGTGGTCGCGGCCGCTCGGGACTGGGCCGCGGTTGCCTCGGAGGCTCCACACCAACGAAGTACCCACGATTGCACCGACACACGCGTCGGGATGGAGTTCGGTCCACACCGATGGCGATGCCCCGCGCACCACGACGGGTGAGCGGGGCATCGGGTGCGTCGATCGTGTCAGCGACCAGGCTGAGTCGGTGGGGTGGCCGCGGGTCCCTGGCCTGACCCACCGGGTCCGGCCTGTCCACCGCCGGGCCCGCTCTGGAACGGACCGCCCTGGAATCCAGGTCCACCTTGGAAGTTCGGACCCGGGAACACGAAGGCCGGTCCTGGCCGCATCATCGGGCCCTGACCCCACATCGGCGGTCCATCGCGATGCTCCATGGCGCCACCACGGTCGTGGCCGTATCCGCCGCCACCGCCGTGCTTGCCCGAGTGTGCGCCGAGCATGAAGCCCGTGCCGAAGATGACGGCGACGATGACCACCGCGCCGGCGGCAATGCCGACCCACGCGGCCACCTGGTTGAGGCGACTCGGCTTCTGCACGACCTGCGGTGGCACCGCGTAGCCGGGCGGCGGTGCGTAGGTCGGGGCAGCGGGCACGTGCTCCTGCACCGTGGGCTCGGGTACTGGGATGGAATCCGTTGAATCCTCTGGCTTATCACTCATGACGCCCATGATCCTCGCGTCCACCCGGGTGCCGGCTAGGTAGCGCCTATGAATCGGCTATGGAGAATGCGTCAGGGGAAGTTTCACCGGATGCGCGACGGGAGACCCTTGAGTGCATGGAACATGCACGCACTCCGCCACCCACGCCAAAGGACGCCACGAAGGCCACGGAAGAACAACGTGAACTCCAGGATCAACTGGAGCACGACCACGGGGATCCGCAGGCACCTGCGCGACATCAGGATCGACACCAGGTCGCCGACGAGACCTAGGCTGGAGGCGGTCCGCAGTGGAAGGGCCGAACCGCGGCCGCGCGAGCGGGGGGGTTCGGCGGCCGCGATCCGTCCTGACGTAAAGCTACCGACGCAGTCTGTGTGTTGAATGTGCAAAGACTGAGCTCTGCATAGCAAGTGCCGAATTCCCGTCAGAGCGGGGCGGTTCCGCCCGAGGTCGGGTCGAGGCGTTGTTTCGGCTTCTGGCGGTACATGTTGGCGTCGGCCTGCCGGAGAAGACCTTCGGCGTCGGCAGCGCTACCCCGCGTCCAGCCGACCGTGGCAGTGACGGAGACCGACTCCGTCGTCATCCGGTAGGCCCCGGTGAGAGCAGCACGTATGCCACGCGCCAGCGCAGCCACCTCCTCGTCCGTCGTCGCCCCGGGCACCAGTACGACGAACTCGTCGCCGCCGAGGCGGTAGGCGGAGTTGGGTGGTGCCACGAACTGCGCCAGCAGCCCGGCTGCCTGGACGAGGACGGCATCACCGGCCACGTGGCCGAAGGTGTCGTTGACGAACTTGAATCCGTCGAGATCGACGAACACCACCCCGACCGTTGCGACGGGCTTTGCGTCACGAAGTTGCACCATGCACTCGTTCAGCGCGTGACGATTCCGCAAACCGGTGAGCGAGTCGGTCAACGCGAGCCGGGCCAGCTCCGCCTCGGCGCGTCGACGCGCGGTGGCGTCGAGGAACTGCGCCACGATGACGTCCTCACCGCCGTGTGCGCCGGGGACCAGGACGGCGTTGCGCTGCATCCAGATCGTGGTGCCGTCACGTCTGATGTAGCGACGCTCCGAGGCCACCTGCGAACCTTCCTGCAGGCGTGCCAGGTCGGCATCGGCGGATGGGCGGTCGCCGGGGTGGACGAGGTCACGAAAATCCCGACCGACCAACTCTCCTTCGTTGTAACCCAGCAAGGCGCACAGCGCCGGGTTGATCTGAAGAACGTGCGCCGACCTGTTCAACACGGCCTTGCCGAACGGTGCGTTGGCCAGGCTGATCTCGAACAGCCGGCGAGCATCGTCGCGCGCGTGCTCAGCCTCGACCCGCGCCGTCACGTCGGTGACCTGGACGGAGAATCCCCGCACTTCGCCGTCGACGATGTCGGGAACGTAGGAGGCCTGGGTGTAACGGGTCGCACCGTAACTGTCGATCAGCGTGCGTTCGAACAGTTGCTCCCTACCGGCCAGCGCACCTGCGATGTAGGGCAGGTTGAGCGTGTACACGGCTTCCCCGAGAACCTCACGAATGTGGCGCCCGCGAGCTTCTTCGGGGGTGATTCCGAAGTATTCGACATACGCCTGGTTGGCCACCACGTTCCGAAGATCGCGATCCCAGTAGCCGATCAACGCGGGGAGACTGTTCAGCAGAATCTGGAGTCGACGCCACTCCTCCTCGGGGCCCGTGGCATCGGTGAGGGGCGGCGCGCCCGTCGTATCCGTCGTCATCGGAGCCCATCTGCCTCGGCTAATCGGCCCCCAGGCCGAGAATCTACTGCAGCGTCAGAGCCGCAGCAACCGTTGAAGGTGTGCTGGACGATGCGAGACCACGTCACCTCAGCGGATTGACCGCGAACTGAATCACCCGGTAGGGCGCGTTGTCGGCCTGCGGGGTCGTGTTCCACTGACTGACGAACACCCGTAACTCGTCGAGTGTCGATCCGGGTGAGAGATAACCGCCGTACGGCTGCGCCAGTCGGTTGTCCTCCGGAGGCGGCAGTTCGTTCACGTCGTCGGGCCACGCACCCGCGAACACCACGGTGGTCACGGGCGCGGTCCCGAGGCCGGTCGGCGCGTCGGCTACGCGCACCTCCATGTTGCCAGTGCTGGCATTGAAGTAGGACAGCACCGTCTTACCGTCGACCTGGCGGACGCTCATCTCCCCTACCCGGTCGCCCCACAGCGGCGTGGGCGCCTTGCCCCACACCCCGCCGCCCGACCACGCCTGCCAACTCGAGCGGTCCGTGAACGATTGCGGGGTAGCCCGATAGAGCTCGGCGGGGCTACTGCGGTCGAAGTTGGCTGCGACGACGTAGACCCACCCGCTCGGCGAGTCCGGCGTTGGGATCGGGTCGTAGTAACCGCTGATCTGCGACTGTCGACCGCCCGCGTACGACGCCGGCCGCTGCGACTTCGGCACCGTTGCCCAATTCCCTTGAAAGGGCGTCGCCTTCACCAGGCGGGACGTCGCCGGCACCAGGTTCGCGGTGGTGGTGACCAACATGTAGTTCTCGCGATTGATCGCGACGATGCCCGCGGGCAGCTGAGACGACCCGGGGGGCGTCGGATCGGCGAGCAGCGGCCGGTCGGTCCCGGTGACGCCGAAGTAGCGCACACCCGCCGGGTCGTCGACCGAGTCCATGTCGACGTGCAGGGCGACGGGCGAGAAGTGGGGCCCGAAGGCGACCCCCTGTCCGGCGAAGCTGTCCCCACACACCTGCAACAGTCCACTCGGGAACTCCATGAACTCGCACAAGTCCGTGGCGCCGATTCCGTAATCCCTTGTCGGCGTTCCTGTTCCAGCCACCGGACCGATGCGGACGACTTGCCCGGGCGCCAACGGATGCAGCACGGGCTGCGGTACCGGCGCGGGCGGATCAGCCGCGGCGAGCGGCGTTGGGCAGACGCAGAGCAGCGCCGCGACCACCGCCCATGACCTTCGCACTTACAGCTGGGCTGCGAGGAGCTCGGCGATCTGAATAGTGTTGAGTGCCGCGCCCTTTCGGAGATTATCTCCGGATATGAAGAGCGCCAGACCGCGCCCCTCGGGGACACCTGGATCGTGACGGATGCGCCCGACCAGCGAGTCGTCGGTCCCGGCGGCGGCCAACGGGGTCGGCACGTCCACCAGCGTCACCCCCGGGGCGGACGCCAGCAGCTCTCTGGCCCGATCCGGGGAAAGCGGTTGCGCGAACTCGACGTTGATCGAGAGCGAATGACCGGTGTAGACCGGCACCCGAACACAGGTACCGCTCACCAGGAGGTCGGGGATACCCAGGATCTTGCGACTCTCGAAGCGCAGCTTCTGGTCCTCGTCGGTCTCGCCGGAGCCATCGTCGACCAGGGAACCCGCCAGTGGCACCACGTTGAAGGCGATCGGGGCGACGTACTTGTTCGGGGCGGGGAACGTCAACGCCGACCCGTCGTGGACCAACTGCTCGCTGTCCTCGACCACCGCACGGGCCTGGCCGAACAGTTCCTCGACGCCGGCGAGTCCGCTCCCCGACACCGCCTGGTAGGTCGAGGCGATCATCCGCACCAGGCCCGCCTCGTCGTGCAGCACCTTGAGCACCGGCATCGCGGCCATCGTGGTGCAGTTGGGGTTGGCGATGATGCCCTTCGGACGAATCCCCGCGTCGCGGTCGAAATTGACCTCCGAGACCACCAGAGGGACGTCGGGATCCTTGCGCCACGCCGAGGAGTTGTCGACGACGACCGCACCCGCGGCGGCGAACCGCGGCGCCTGAACCCGGGACATGGTGGCACCTGCCGAGAACAGCGCGATGTCGATGCCCGACGGGTCGGCCGTCTCGGCGTCCTCGACCTCGATCTGCTGGCCCCGGAACTCGAGCTTCTTGCCCTGCGAACGTGCGGAGGCGAAGAATCGCACGCCCGTCGCGGGAAAGTCGCGCTCCTCCAACAACTTACGCATCACCTGGCCGACCTGGCCGGTGGCGCCGACCACCCCTACGCTGACCATCTATCCATCCCGTCGCTTCGCTCGCCCCATCGAAATCCCCCGTCGCTTCGCTCGCCCCGGCATCTCAGATCCCGCTTCCCGCATAGACGACGGCTTCCTCGTCGCCGCCGAGATGGAACGCCTCGTGCAATGCCAGCACGGCCTTGTCCAACTCGGTGTCCCTGACGAGCACCGAGATCCGGATCTCGGAGGTCGAGATCAGGTCGATGTTGACGCCGACGGCCGCGAGCGCCTCGCAGAAGGTGGCGGTGACGCCGGGGTGGCTGCGCATCCCTGCGCCGATGAGTGACACCTTGCCGATGTGATCGTCGTAAAGCACTTGGGTGAAGCCGATTTCA
This sequence comes from Mycolicibacterium sp., assembly GCF_016462545.1. Lineage (GTDB taxonomy): Bacteria > Actinomycetota > Actinomycetes > Mycobacteriales > Mycobacteriaceae > Mycobacterium. The sequence goes on from NZ_JAEMTA010000040.1 coordinate 44,174, forward strand.
TGCTGAAGCGACGTCAACTTCTCGACGGCCGCGGGGCCGTTGTCCCGCGCACACGTGAAGGTGATGTCGGTCTTGCCGTCCTCGATCTTCGAGATGTTCTGCAACACCATGTCGATGTTGACGTCGGCGTCGGCGACGGCGCGAAAGACCTTGGCGGCGTAACCGGGAACGTCGGGCAGACCGACCACGGTCACCTTCGCCTCACCGCGGTCATGGGCGACTCCGGTCAGGATCGCGTCTTCCATCGGGATGTCCTCCATCGAGCCTTTGACGAGCGTGCCCGCCTTGTCTGAGTACGACGACCGGACGTGTATCGGAACGTCGTAGCGTCGTGCATATTCCACGCACCGCAGCATGAGCACCTTCGCCCCGCATGCGGCCATCTCGAGCATCTCCTCGAAGCTGACCGAGGACAGGTGCCGCGCGTTGGGCACGATGCGCGGGTCCGCCGTGAAGATCCCGTCGACGTCGGTGTAGATCTCGCAGACGTCGGCGTGCAGCGCGGCGGCCAGCGCGACGGCGGTGGTGTCCGATCCGCCGCGGCCGAGGGTGGTGACGTCCTTGCTGTCCTGGCTGACCCCCTGGAAGCCGGCGACCAGCACGATCAGCCCCTCGTCGAGTGCATCGCGCAGTCGGCCGGGGGTGACGTCGATGATCTTTGCGTTGCCGTGCGTGCCGGTGGTGATGACCCCGGCCTGCGATCCCGTGAACGACCGGGCCTGCGCACCGAGGGAGGAGATCGCCATCGCGACCAGTGCATTGGAGATCCGCTCCCCCGAGGTCAGCAGCATGTCCATCTCGCGCGGTGGCGGTGCCGGGTTCACCTGTCGGGCCAGATCGAGCAGGTCGTCGGTGGTGTCACCCATCGCGGAGACGACGACGACGACGTCGTGTCCGGCCTTCTTCGTCTCGACGATGCGCTCGGCGACGCGGCGGATCCGGTCGGCGTCGGCCACCGAGGATCCACCGTATTTCTGGACGACGAGCGCCACGATTCGCCCTTCCGTTCTGGGAGTCCCATAAAGGATAAGGGGTCTGCGCACCCGGTTTTCCACTCCCGCCCGGCGCTGGCGTGCGACTACCGTTCGTCGATGTGACAGACCGGCACGCCGACACCCGCGTTCCCATCCACGAGCCGATCGCCGCACGCTGGAGCCCCCGAGCGTTCGACGCGCACGCGGTCCTCACCGCAGATCAGGTGACGGCGGTGCTGGAGGCAGCCCGATGGGCGGCCACGTGGGGGCATCGACAGCCCGTGCGGTTCGTCGTCGGTCTGCGCGGCGACGAGACGTTCGGCGCGCTCGCGGCGACGCTGAAACGCGGCAACTCCTACGCGCATGCCGCGAGCGCCCTGATCCTGGTCTGTGCCGACGAGGGTCCCGACGAGAAGACGGCACTGTATGCGGGCGTCGACGCGGGAGCGGCGCTGGCCAACGCGAGCATCGAAGCCGTGGCACGGGGTCTGGTCGCGCATCCGATGGCGGGCTTCGACGCCGCGGCCGCACGGACCGCGTTCGGCATTCCGGAGCAGGTCAGACCGTTCGCGGTGCTGGCCGTCGGGACGCTGGGGGACTATGCGGCGGCTGACGCGGCGATCGTCGAGCGGGATTCGCAGTCCCGCGCCCGCCTGCCACTCGAGGACGTCGCGTTCGCAGGCCGTTGGGGATCGGCGTTCACTCTGGACACGTCTTCGCCAGTTGACCGACCTGGGCTTCGAACTGATCGTTGAACGCGGTGACCACCATCGCCACCGCCGGTGTCGCCGCACCGGGTGCGGTGCGCGCGCTCTGAGCGTCGAAGTCGAGGCGGGCCCGGACCAGTCGCTCGGCGGTGTCCGCCATGTCGCTCGCCTGCGTGGACAGTTCGGGGGCGGTGACCTTCGCGGCCCGGTCGGTCAGCCCGTCCACCCAGGCCCGATAGTCGAGTTCGCTGGGGTCGGTCGCCGCCTCGTATGACCCGGGTTCGGGAACGTGGGTCTTGGCATTCAGCTTGTCGATCTCGGTCCTGTTGAACGACAACAGTTCTCGCACCGGCGCGCAATCTGCGGAGGAGGGACCGCGGAAGAACAGCCACCAGACACCGGTTCCCACGAGGATGGCCGTCAACGTCACCACCGTCGTCAGTGGCCTCACTCGTTTCACGCCTCGATGCTGACACAGCCGTTGGTCGGCCAGCGCGTTGGTGCTTACTGCGAGACCTACCCGCCCTTCCAGCATCCGGTCGCCTTCCCGGATTCGCAGGTCTGACCCCGGCGGGGTTTTGGACCTCCGCTCTCGCGGAGTATGGTGAGCGACGTGCAGCGGACGCTCCTCCTCGGACGCCGCGACGGGGTCTGAACCAGACTGGCTTCCCGTCGCGGGTGGTCTTGATGCGCCGGTCTGAATCTCTTCCAGACGAAACCCGGAGCCCACTGTGAACAACCCCCACCCCCATTCGATCGACTCGTATACGTCGGCGCGCACCATCAACACCCCGTCCGGCGCGCGCAACCCCGGCCAGTCCTCCTGGAACACCCAGCGCGGCACGTCGATGCCCGTCAGCCGATACCGACCATTCGCCACTGAAGTAGAACCCGTCACGCTGGCCGACCGCACCTGGCCGGACAAGGTGGTCGACACCGCGCCCATGTGGTGTGCGGTCGATCTGCGCGACGGCAACCAGGCGCTCATCGACCCGATGAGTCCCGAACGCAAACGCCGCATGTTCGACCTGCTGGTCCGAATGGGCTACAAGGAGATCGAGGTCGGCTTCCCGTC
>NZ_JAEMTA010000041.1 GCF_016462545.1 Mycolicibacterium sp.
CGGGACACTGCGACTGGCAGCGGCCACACTCGGTACACGTGGTGAAGTCGAGGTAACCCTTCCAGGTGAAGTCCTCGATCTTGCCGCGACCGAGCACCGCGTCCTCGGACGGATCCTCGAAGTCGATGTATTCGCGGTTGTACTCCATCGGGAGCAGCGGGCCCAGCGCGTTGGGCAGGCGCTTGAACGTCACGTTGACCGGCGCCAAGCCGATGTGAAGGTGCTTGGAGTGCAACACGATCAGCAGGAACACCAGCATGATGCCGATGTGCAGCAGCAGGGCGACCGTCTCGATGATCTCGTTGGCGGGCTCACCGAAGACCTGCATCCACGCGCCCATGCCGTGCGAGAAGAACGCGCCCCAGCCGTAGGGCAGGTTCTCGGTCACCACTGCGGCCCCGCGGAAGAACGCGTAGCTGAGGATGACCAAGAAGATCATGAAGAGGATCAACCAGGCGCCGCCGGTGTGCGAGCCGTAGAACCGCGAGTCCCGGCCGTGCTCCTTGGGTTCCGAGCGCAGTCGGATGATGGAGAACGTGATGATGCCGAGCAGCACGGCGACCGCGAAGAAGTCCTGCAGGAAGCCGAGCAGATCCCAGTGGCCGACGAACGGGATGGCGAACTTGGGGTTGAACAGGACGCCGTAGGCCTCGAGGTAGACGGTGGCCAAGACGAAGAAGCCCCACATGGTGAAGAAGTGGGCGACGCCGGGGATCGACCAGCTCAGCAACTTCTTCTGCCCGAGAACTTCGGTGAACTGCGTCGTGATGCGAGCTTTGAGGTTGTCCTTGCGGGCGTCCTCGTCGATCGTCGGCTGGCCCGAGCTGATCAGGTTGACCAGGAAGAGCACGCGTTTTGCGGCGAAGGCCAGAACGACGGCCGTCAAGAGAAGGCCAACGGTCAGCCTGATCAGAGTCTGCGTGTCCACGCGCGCCTCCCGGGTTTAAAGTTACCGCTCAGTAAGGTGTCTGGTTACCCACCGGTAACTTAGGCTAGATGCCAGCTCATAGTGGCATCCGGACGTTTGGCATCGCTACGAAGGCTCGCCTAACTCACCGGTTGGTCAGAATTGTGACCAGCGCTCCCGTGCAAGTGGCGAACGTTGGGCTCGCCGTGGCTGTGGCACTCGTCACGTTGCGTCCGGGGACCCCAGGATGGCCCGCAACATCGAGATCAGCTCGGATCGCGACTCCGCTCCCAGCCGGCGTCTGATCCGGGCGACGTGGTGCTCGACCGTCTTCGCCGAGATGAAGAGCTGGCTGCCGATGTCGCGGTAGGGCATGCCCTGCAACAGCAACTCGGCGACCTCGCGCTCGCGATCGGACAGCCGTGACTCCCGCGCCATCGATGAGCCTGAGGGGGGTGCTGCCATGGCGGGGGCCATTGCGACGTCGATGTCGTTCTCGTCACCGAAGGCGGTCAGCTTGAGATCTCGCGCCAACTGCAGCATGGCCCCCGAAGCCCGTCCGTCCGGCGTCTGAAGCGCCGCCTGGCTGGCAAGTCGGGTCGCATCCCAGGTCAGCCCGTGCTGTGCCAGCCCCTTGGCCGCCGCGGTCACCTCATCGGTGTCGACGTGATTGGCCAGGACCCGGAGCCAGGTACGGCCCGCCGAGGCGAGGGCCCGGGCGAACGAACTGTGCGCGGCCGCGGCGGTCAACGCCTGCCCGTGCGGTGCCACCATCGCCGGCGAGTTCGCCAGGATGCCGGCGTGCACGCCCGACCAGTGCAGCGGCATCGACCACAGACTCGGATTGCCAAGCGTGCCAAGGAGGTCGAACGCAGCGTCCACTGCGGGCTGAACGAGGTCGACCTGACGCAGGCGCGCGGCGGCCACCCACAATTCTCCGAGCGGGAGCAGTGTGTAGAGATCGATGGAGTACTCGCCGAGCACCTCCATGGCGGCGTACCAGTGCTTCTGCGCGGCGCCGCTGTCGCCGCTGCGGCGCGCGACGGCAGTCTGAAGCGCCGCAGCCCACAGCGCGTCGCGCCGATGCAGCTTGGCCATCGACACCGCGGCGGCATCGGCCGCTGCGGCCGACAGTTGACCATCCAGCATCCTGGCCCAGCCGAGCAGCAGGGTGTGGCGATGGGCGACGAAGCCGTCGTCGTCGCCGGTCTCCCGGACGGCCCTCCCGATCGCGCTGCGGGCCCGCACCGAGTCGCCGCCGTGCAACGCCACCAGCGTGACCAGTGCCGACGGGGTGTCGGGCGAGACGACGGCAGACGTCCGCTCGGTCATCGACTGGGCCAGCCGGGTGATCGCCGTGGCGTAGGTGCCGTCGACCGTCAGCAGCAGACCTTCGGCGAGTCCGCGGGCCGCGCGAGCGGTGGACGTCGGCGGACCGGAGGCGTCGACGTCGAGCGCGGCGCGTGCTGCCGTGACGTCGCCCACGCCGAGGGTCGCCACCACCGCACCTGCGCCGACGAGGGCATCGGGATATGGCCCGAGCCAACGGAACAGGTCGGCGGCCTGGGCGGCACTCCCGTCGTGCAGGGCGACGCTGGCGGCGATCCGCACCGCCGCGGCACGCTCGGCCGGCGCGTCGGAGCCCAGCAGCTCGTCGGCGAGCCGTCCCGCCGTGCTGCAGTCCCCCGTCAGCGCCAGGGCATCGGCGAGTTTGGCGTCGATCTCGCGTGCCCCGACCTCGGCGGCGGCGCGGTACAGGCGCGCGGCCTTCGAGGGGTGATTCTGCTGGCGGCCGGCCAGGTCGGTGAGTGCCTCGGCCAGGCGGACGTCGCGCAGGCCGTGCTCGGCGAGGCGCAGCGCCAGGTCCATCGAGAGCGTCGAGTTCTGAATCTGGCTCTGCAACAACGCCGTCTCGACGTGACGGTGCCGCGCCGCGCCGACGATCTGCGCGAGGCTCTGATGCAGGGCCCTGGTGAATCCGGGTCCGTGCGACGGCGCGATCAGCCCACTGGCCCGTGCCACGTCGACGAGTCGCTGCGCCTCATCCTGATCCACCCCCAGTGCCGCGCCGACGTCGTCGGGCCCTAGTTCCCGACTGAGCGACGACAGCAGAAGGGTGTCGAGGACCGCTTCGTCGACGCGTCGCAACCTCTCGATGAGTGCGACCTGGGTGGCGGACGCGATGGCGTCCTCCGCAGGCACGCGGTCGGCTGAGGCCAACGCCGCGAGGCAGCGGTGGACGAGGAACGGCAGCCCTTCGGTGACCGCCATGGTGGCTCTGAGAAGCTCGCCGGAGGGCGCAGCGCCGAGGACGTCGAGCGCGATCCGGTGGACGTCGGCAGGTGTCAGCGGGCCCAGTGCCACGACGGGCGCCTCCCGCATCATGGCCGTCCGTAGCGCTGCGAGCGCGGGCTCGTGCGACCGCGGTTCGGTGGCGATCACCATCGTGGCGGTCTGGTCGCCCACGAGCTCGACCAACCGCTCGAGGTCCGTCGTGCCGAGGAGGTGTGCGTCATCGATGACGACCGCCGCATCCCTCGGATCGCCGTCGCGCGGGGCGCGTGCCAACACGGTGACCCCGGCCGCGCGTAGGGCCGTTCGGATGTCGTTGAGCACCAACGTCTTCCCGGTGCCGACCCCGCCCGACACCAGCACCTTCGCGGGCTCCGTCGGAGAGGACGCCCAAGCCGCGACCGCGGGGCTGGCGGTCACTGACCCGCGGGTACCACCGGGGCGATCACCGGAGTCGTGACCGTCACGGGCGGCGGGGCCGCGGTGGTCGTGACGGGCGGTTGCGTTGTCGTGACCGGCGGCTGGGTCGTGGTGGGCTGCGTCGTGGTCGTCGTCGGCTGCGTCGTCGTCGTGGTGGGGGGCGTGGTGGTGGTGGTCGTCGTCGTGGTCGTCGTGGTGGTGGTCGTCGTCGTGGTCGTGGTGGTGGTGGGCGACGTGGTCGTCGTGGTGGGCGAGGTGGTGCTCGACTCCGACGTCGGGGAGTTCGACACCGTCGACGTACCGGTCGTCTTGCTGTCCGGGGCCTGCGTCGATGTCAGCGTCGAGAGGCTGGTGGTCACCAGGCCGTTCGCCCCCGTCGACGAGATCGTGACGACCTCGGTGACCGTGCCGCTGTCGGTGGAGTTGCCGGTCAGCGTGACCGCGAGTCCTCCGACGGCCAGCAGCGCAGCGGCGGCCGCCGCCCCGAACAGAATGGGTGGCCGCTTGTACCAGGGCAGCGGAGCCGAATCCGGAAGGTCGTCCTCCTCCTCGTGGGCGAAGGCCATCTCGGGCCTGGCGCCCGTCGCCGAGTACTCCGACTGGTAGTCCCCTCCCGCGTAGGGCACGGGCTCGCCGGTCACAGCGTCGTCATCCTGCGACCAGGCCAGCGACCCCGCGGTCGACGACCCGTCGGGCGGCGGGCCGACCGCAGCGGCGCCTGCCACCCAGCCCATCGTCGGTGCCAGACCCGTCGGCGCAGAGTCGGCGGCCGGGGCCATCCCGGTCGGTGCCATGCCCGTCTGTGCATCGTCGAAGCCGGCGGCAACGAGGACGGCTGCCCCCACCGCGCTCGCCAGAACCGGTAGCGGAGTGGTCACGACGGGTGCGCGGAGCTGTTCTGACAGCCGCTGCGTGACCAGTGGTATTGCGGCACCGCCACCGACCGTGGCGACCGCGGAGATGCTCGCGAGCGGAATGCGATAGCGCTGCAACGTCTCCGAGATGGTCGACAGCAGCCCGGTCAGCGGCGCTTCGATGAGGCGCTCGAGCTCGGGCCGGGTGATGCGGACCTCGGACGAATACCCGGGCAGCTCCGCCTGGATCACCGTGGCGGTGTCGGCGGACAACCGTTCCTTCGCCGCTCGACATTCGTCGCGCAACCGGGTGAGTGACCCGACCGCCGCCGTGCTGGCGGGGTCGGCGGAGTTGGCCTGCGCGATGCCCGTGACCACATGGTTGAGCAACGCCTGGTCGACGAGATCGCCGGAGAAGTCCTGGTATCTGACGGTGTCACCGATGACGGCGAGGCCGGAGCGCGCGTCGGCGAGGGTGATGCTGGTTCCGCCGCCACCGAAGTCGCACAGCACCACGACCCCGTCCGACGGCAGTCCCGGCACCGACCGAAGCCCGGCCAGCGCGGCACCCGCATCGGGGATCAGCGTGGGGGGCACACCGCCGGGGGACAGGCCGGGCTTCGCCCGCAGCGCATTGCGCAGGGCGCCGACGACCCCCGGACCCCAGTGCGAGGGGACGGCGATCGTGACCGGTGCGCCACCGCCGGCCGCGCGGCCCATCGCATCGAGAGCCTCGGCGAGGACGACCTCGCCGCGATGAGACGAGCCGTCGGACGCCACCAACGGCACCGGGTCACCGACCCGTTCGACGAATCCCGTCAGTCCCAGCCCGGGCTGGTTGGGGCCGGGCAGCACGCCGACCTCCGGGGCGCGGTCGGTGAAGACCGTCAAGACCGATCGCCACGAGAGCGGCGGTGCGCCGACGCGCGCCGCCACCAGGTTGGTGGTCCCGACGGACAATCCGAGTGCGTCGCTCGTCAACAAGCACATCCCTGCTTCATCGGTGAAGATCAGCACTCACCATAACCGTCGGACCGCGGGTCATGGGAGCAATCCCCCTAACGATCGCGAACCCCTAACGTTCCGCCCCCTAATGCCATTGCGGGACGGGTGGGTTCAGCACCGATCCCACGACCACGCCCCGGCGATAGCATTCGAGACGACCCAAGGACCCAGCCGCAGATAGGAGGTACCGCGTGGCGAACTCACTGCTCGACTTCGTCATGGCGTTGGTCCGCGATCCGGACGCTGCCGCCCAGTATGCGGCCAACCCCGCGCAAGCCATCGCCGACGCCAACCTCAGCGACGTGACGAGTGTGGACGTCAACCACCTGATCCCCGTCGTCGCCGAGTCGATGTCGACGGTCGTGCCGACGGGCGGGGGTTCGGGCGACGTGGGCACCCTCCTCGACTCGGCCCACAACGTCTGGTCGAGCGGCGCGGCGACGGCGGCGTTCGACGCCTTCGACGACCACCTGCCGCTTCAGGGCAGCGACATCGTGGCTGATCACGTCCCCACCGTGGCCAACGTCATCGAACTGCCGGAGGACTCGACGCCCACCATCGTCGACCATGGTTTCGACGACGTCAGCCTGCCGACCATCGCAGGTCCGACGGACCAGGGGCCGGCCTTCGATGCACCCGTCGTCGACGACGGGCAGACGCTGGACGCCGCGACCCTCGACGACGCGCACCACGACGTCGGCGCTGCGATCGACGATCACCTCGATCATCCACACGACCCGGGTTTCGACATCTTCACGTGACCCAGCGACCATCTGATGCACGACGGCGCGGCCAGTAATGGCCGCGCCGTCGGCGTTTGCGACACCACGTTCGCGCAGGTCAGCGCCGTGTGAACGGCATTGCCCCGCAATCCCCTAATCCCCTAACGGGCACCCCTAGGGAACCCCGTAACGTCCCCGATGAGCGAGGGGTCACGGCCCCGTTTCCGGCGGGTGCACGGGCTCATAACGTAGTGACCAGATCGCCGCGAGGCCGGCGACACGAACACCTTCCGCACCGAAGACCCTCCACCGAAAGGCACTCCCATGACGAACCTCATCGACTACATCCTCGACTTGTTCCGCAGCCCCGCAGTCGCCGCCAACTTCATCCAGGACCCCGATGGCGCCCTGCGGTCGGTGGGTCTGCAGAACGTCAGCGCCGCACAGTTCCAGGCCGTCGCGGCCTCCGCAGCGCCCGCCGGAGTCCTGCTCGGCGGTGGCGATCCCGTCCAGGGTCTGCAGCACGCGGTCGCGAGCTACCACAACATCCCGGCCGCGTTCTCCCCGCAGACGGCCTTCGCGCCGCAGACGGACTTCGCCAGCAACAACGCCACCCAGCTCGCGAGCAACAACGACACCTCGCTGTTCAGCCCCGACCAGCACGCGGGATCCAATGCCCAGCAGGGCGCCTTCAACCTCGGGTTCGGCGACATCACCCTCGGCGACAAGACCAGTAACACCGCTACCAACGGCGGCGTCGTGAACACCGGCACGGCCGGCCACATCGACACCACCAGCGTCAACGGCGACGGCAACGTGGTGGGCCACGGCAACAGCGCCAACACGGGCTACATCGACGGCGGCAGCCACTCGCCGATCATCATCGGCGAGGGCAACGAAACCTCCGTCAAGGACACCTCGCAGCACTCCGGTGGCGACATCATCGACGGAAACCAGGGCACCGTCATCAAGGACAACGACATGTCCGGTGGCCACGGTGGCAGCGCCAGCTCCAGCGGTGGTGGCGGACTGCTTGGCATCGGCAACGGCGGCAACGAGGCCAACGCCGGTGGCGGCGGCGGGGGCGGCTCGATCATCGTGACCGACAACGGAAACCACTCGAACACGTCCACCACGACGGTCGGTGGCAACCAGACCTCTGCCGGTCACGACCTGGGCAGCGGCAACTCCACGACCGTCGATTCGTCCACGCACACCGCCAGCACGGTGCACGAGGACAACACCTTCGCTCAGGACAACTCCACCCACACCGACAGCTCGATCCACAGCGACAACACGTTCTCCCAGGAGAACTCGCTGCACCAGTCGGCCGATACGCACATCGCACCCGATACGCACATCGGCTTCTGATTCAAAGGGAACTGGCGGGGACCTCGACTAGGGTCCCCGCCAGTTCGCACGTCTACCGCCTGCGCCGAGAAGAGAGACGACATGACGCAACCGAACGACCCCCGCAAGGTCAAGGTCATCGTCGAGTTGATCGACCACAGCACCAAGATCGCCACTGACTACGACCGCGGTGACCTGGTGGCTCGACTCGCCAGGGCCAAGGAGCGGATCACCGACCCGCAGATCCGCGTGGTCATCGCGGGCCAGCTCAAGCAGGGCAAGAGCCAGCTGCTCAATTCGTTGCTCAACGTTCCCGTCGCCCGCGTCGGGGACGACGAGACCACCATGCTGGCGACCGTCGTGTCCTACGGCGAGCAGGCGTCGGCCCGACTGATCGTCGCGCGGGGCGAGGGCGCCGAGCCGGAGGCCATCGAGATTCCCATCGCCGACGTCCGCAACGACCTGCGGCGGGCGCCTCAGGCCGGCGGTCGCGAGGTCTTGCGCGTCGAGGTCACCGCGCCCAGCCCGCTGCTCAAGAACGGGCTCGCCTTCGTCGACACCCCGGGCGTCGGCGGGCACGGTCAGCCGCACCTCTCGGCCACACTGGGCCTGCTGCCCGACGCCGACGCCATGCTGATGGTCAGCGACGTCAGCCAGGAATTCACCGAGCCCGAGATGACCTTCATCCGGCAAGCCATCGAAATCTGCCCGCTGGCAACGATTCTCGCGACCAAAACCGATCTCTACCCGCATTGGTGCGAGATCGTCGACGCCAACGCCGGCCACCTGCGACGCGCGGGGGTCGACGTTCCGGTCACCCCGGTGTCTTCGATCCTGCGCAGCCACGCCATTTCGATGAACGACAAGGAACTCAACGAGGAGTCGAACTTCCCGGCGATCGTCAAGTTCCTCAGCGAGAAGGTGTTGGGCCGTGAGAACGATCGGATCCGCGACGAGGTGCTCGCGGAGGTACGCTCCGCCGCCGAGCACCTGACGATGACCATCGCGACCGAACTGTCCTCGATCAACGATCCCGACGCGCGCGAGGCTCTCAATGCCGACCTCGAGCGGCGCAAACAAGAGGCGCAGGACGCACTGCAACACACCGCCCTCTGGCAGCAGGTGCTCAACGACGGCATCACCGACCTGACCGCGGACGTCGACCACGACATGCGGGCCCGGTTCCGCGCGATCACCCAGCACACCGAGCACGTGATCGACGGATGCGATCCCACGCAGCACTGGGCCGAGATCGGCGCCGAGTTGGAGAGCACCGTCGCCACCGCCGTCGGGGACAACTTCGTCTGGGCCTATCAACGTGCCGAGGCCCTCGCGCAGGAGGTGGGCCGCACCTTCATGGAGGCGGGGCTCGATGCCATCGAGATGCCGCAGATAAATGCCCGCGACATGGGGGCGGGCTTCGGCGAGATGAAGTCACTCGGCAGGCTGGAGGCCAAGCCGATTGGCAAGGGCCACAAGGTTGTTACCGGTATGCGCGGCTCCTACGGTGGCGTGTTGATGTTCGGGATGCTCACCTCCTTCGCCGGCCTCGGCATGTTCAACCCCCTGTCGCTCGGCGCGGGTCTGGTACTCGGGCGCAAGGCGTACAAGGAGGACATGGAGAACCGCATGCTGCGGGTGCGCAACGAGGCCAAGACCAACATGCGCAGGTTCGTCGACGACGTGTCCTTCGTCGTCAGCAAGGAGTCGCGCGATCGACTCAAGGGCATCCAGCGCCAACTCCGCGACCACTACCGCGACATCGCGAACCAGACCACCCGCTCGCTGAACGAGTCGCTCCAGGCGTCCCTCGCGGCGGCGAAGATGGAGATGGACGAACGCGACACCCGGGTGCGCGAACTCGAGCGTCGGCTCGACATCCTGCGTCAGGTCACCGAACACGCCGTGAACCTGGCCCCTCGCCCATAAGCGGGCCCCGCCTAAGCTGGTGAGCCGACATGAGTACCAGCGATCGAGTGCGCGCGATCCTTGGCGGAACGGTGCAGGCCTATCGCAGCGACCCGGCCTACCGCGAACGCGCCGACGTCCACCACGAACTGGACTGGATCGGCCGACGACTCAACCAACCGATTCGCATCGCCCTGGCCGGCACGCTGAAGGCGGGCAAGTCGACGTTGGTCAACGCGCTCGTCGGGGAGGACATCGCGCCCACCGACGCGACTGAGGCCACCCGCATCGTGACGTGGTTCCGGCACGGCGCCACACCCAAGGTCACCGCCAACCACCGCGGTGGCCGACGGTCCAACGTGCCGATCGCACGCGATCCAGGAGATCGCGGGTTGACGTTCGACTTCGCCAGCCTCGACCCCGTAGACGTCATCGACCTCGACGTCGAATGGCCCGCAACGGAATTGGTCGACACCACCATCATCGACACCCCGGGCACGTCGTCGCTGTCACGCGACGTCTCCGAGCGCACCCTGCGCCTGCTGGTTCCCGATGACGGGGTGCCGCGGGTCGACGCCGTCGTCTTCCTGCTGCGGACCCTCAACGCCGCGGACATCGCGTTGCTCAAGCAGATCGGGATGCTCGTCGGGGGGTCGGCGGGTGCGCTGGGCGTCATCGGCGTCGCGTCCAGGGCCGACGAGATCGGCGCCGGTCGGATCGACGCGATGCTGTCGGCGAAGGACGTCGCCGAACGGTTCACCGCCGAGATGGACAAGACAGGGATCTGCCAGGCCGTGGTGCCGGTGTCGGGACTGCTCGCGCTCACCGCTCGAACGTTGCGGCAGAGCGAATTCGTCGCGCTCGAGAAGTTGGCGGGTGTCGAGGTGGCCGAACTGACCAAGGCCATGCTGTCGGTGGACCGCTTCGTTCGCGAGGACAGTCAGCTACCCGTTGATGCCGCCACCCGCGCGGCGCTGCTGGAGCGCTTCGGCATGTTCGGCATCCGAATCTCGATCGCGGTGCTGAGGGCGGGGGTCAGCGACTCGGTCGCCCTGGCCGACGAACTCCTCGAGCGCAGCGGACTGGTCGCTCTGCGTGACGTCATCGACCAGCAGTTCGCGCAGCGCTCCGATCTGCTCAAGGCGCACACCGCGCTGCTGTCCCTGCGCCGGGTGGTCGAGGCCAACCCCATCTACGCCACCCCGTACATCGTCGCCGACATAGATCCTCTGCTGGCCGATACCCACGCGTTCGAAGAGCTGCGGCTGTTGAGCCAATTGCGTTCGCGGACAACGACATTCAATGAAGACGAGATGGCGTCGCTGCGACGAATCATCGGCGGTTCCGGCACCGACGCGGCCAGTCGTCTGGGTCTGCAGCCCGACGCTCCGTACGACGGACCGCGAGCGGCGTTCGCCGCCGCGCAACGCTGGCGGCGCCGCGCCGATCATCCTCTCAACGATCCGTTCACCAGCCGTGCCTGCCGGGCGGCCGTGCGCAGCGCCGAGGCGATGGTCGCCGACTTCGCCGCGCAGGGTCGGTGAGTCAGGGCCGGGGATACAGCGTGCGCGTCTCGTTGAACCGAGGCCGCCGGCTGGTGGGCCCGCCGTCGCCGTAGGTGGACGACGTCCTCGTGCGCGGCAGGTTGGACGGATCGAACGGCGTGGTCGACGTGGTGCTGGTGTCGGTGCCGGTGGTCGTCGACGTGTCGCCTGGATTGATGTCGGTGGTAACTGGCGGGCTCGTACTGGTGATCGGCTCGGTGCCCGTCGTCGTCATGGACGTCGAGCTGCTGCCCGAGGCGCTCGGCTCGAGGTAGTACTGAGAGGAGGGTGAGGGATCGTCGGATCCGCCGGTGACGTAGGAGATGAGGAGCCAGAGCAGACCGATCGCGGCGACGGCGCCGACGCTGGCACCGACGACGGTCGACGTGCGCTCGTGCCAGGCAGGCTCGTCGCCACTGGACTCGTCGCTACGGTCGGGGCTCACGAGGTCCGATAGTAGCCGCGGAGGTCAGCTGAACTGGCTGGCGACCTCGCTCGCGAAGAACTCCACGTGCGCGAGGTCGGACATGTCGAGCACCTGCAGGTACACCCGCTGGACACCGGCTTCGGCGAAGGCGTCGAGCTTGTCGGCGATCTCGCCCGGCGTGCCGACCAGGGGCGAGTTGGCGCGCAGTTCGTCGACGTCGCGGCCGATGGCACCCGCCCGGGCGGCCACCTCGGCATCGTCGCGCCCGGCGCACACCACGAACGCCGCCGAGTACGTCAGTGAATCCGGGGCCCGGCCCGCATCGGCGACCGCCGCCGCGACCCGGCCGTACTGAGCCTTCAGGGTGTCGAGGTCGACGAACGGAATGTTGAATTCGGATGCGTACTTCGCCGTCAGGGCGGGGGTCCGCTTGGGGCCGCCGCCGCCGATGATGATCGGCGGGTACGGAGTCTGCACGGGCTTTGGCAGCGCAGGAGAGTTCGTGACGGTGTAGTTCGCGCCGCTGAAGTCGTAGGTCTCACCCACCGGCGTCGACCAGAACCCGGTCAGGATCTCCAACTGTTCGCCCAAGCGGTCGAATCGCTCGCCGAGCGGAGGAAACGGGATCGCGTACGCGTCGTGCTCGGCCTCGAACCAGCCCGCACCGATGCCCAGATCGACACGGCCGCCGCTCATCTCGTCGACCTGCGCCACCGAGATGGCCAACACGCCGGGGTGGCGGAACGTCGCCGACGTGACCATCGTGCCGAGCCTGATGGTGGAGGTCTCGCGGGCGATGCCGCCAAGGGTCACCCAGGAATCCGTTGGCCCGGGCAGCCCGTCTCCCGCCATCGCAAGGTAGTGATCGGAGCGGAAGAACGCGGAGTAACCTGCCGCCTCCGCGGTCTGTGCCACCGCCAGCTGATCTCCGTAGGTAGCGCCCTGCTGCGGTTCGACGAATACGCGGAAGTCCATACCGCGAAGCCTAGAGCCCGCGCTCGCCACCGCGCACCGCGCGGACGGCGTCATCGTCCCCGGCGAAGGTCAGCTTGGCCTCGTCGCGGCCCGAGATGAACAAGAGCAGCTCGCCGGGCTCGCCGGTGATCACGACCGGTGAGCCCTTGCCGATCTTGGTGAGGGTCGTGCCGTCGGGGGTGCGCAGCGATACCTGCGCGGGGGTGTTGGACAACGTCATCCGCGCCATGAGGCCGACCTGCTTCGCCAGTGCGGCGGTGGTGTTGGCGTCGAGTTCCCTTGGCTCCCAGTCACCTACGGCACGCCGGACGTCCTCGTGGTGGATGAACATCTCGGCGACGTTGACGAACGGGTCGAGCAGCTTGAAGGGGGAGAAGAGCGGCGGGCCCGACGCGATCTGCTCCAGCAGCACGTTCCAGTCGTTCTGCGCCGCCACCTGGTTCTGCACGCGTTCGGTGTAGCCCGCGAACTTCGGGATCAGGATGCCCGGCGCCGCGTCGAGGCGCCGCTCCCTGATGACGAGGTGCGCAGCCAGGTCGCGGGTGTTCCAGTCGCCGCACAGGGTGGGTTGTTCGGGACCGACCCCGCGCATGGTGGCAACGAGTGCGGCGCGTTCCTGCTGAGCGACTGTCATGGTCATCCTTCGTCGAGGGCGCGGTCGAGGTTGATCGCCGCGCTGATGAGTGCGAAGTGCGTGAACGCCTGCGGAAAGTTTCCAATCTGATCGCCGGTCGCGCTCACCTGTTCGGCGTAGAGGCCGACGTGATTGGAGTACGTGAACATCTTCTCCAGCGCCAGTCGCGCGTCGTCGAGGCGACCGGCGCGTGTCAGGGCTTCGACGTACCAGAACGAGCACAGCGAGAAGGTGCCCTCCTCGCCGTCCAAGCCGTCGGATTCCGGCGTGTATCGAAAGACCAGACTATCGGTGACGAGGTCGGCTTCGACGGCCTTCAGGGTGGAGAGGAACTTCGGATCGGCCGGCGAGAGGAACTTGACCATGGGCATCAGGAGAACTCCCGCGTCGAGTTCGGTTCCGCCCTCGGTCTGGGTGAAGGCCTGCAGATCGTCGTTCCAGCAGTGCGTCATGATGCGTTCGTAGATCTCGTCGCGAACCCGGGACCACGCGGTGAGATCACCGGGCAACCCGCGCTGGCGGGCGACGCGGATGGTGCGCTCCAAGGCCACCCAGCACATCAGCCGCGACGTGGTGTAGCGGCGATGCTCGCCGCGCACCTCCCACATGCCTGCATCGTCGCGGTCCCAGTTGTTCATCACCCAGTCCGCGACGTCGCTGATGTCGTTCCACGCGTCGCTGCTGATGCCGGGGCCGTACTTGTTGAACAGGTAGACCGAGTCGATCAGCTCGCCGTAGATGTCGAGCTGGAGCTGGTCTACCGCGGCGTTGCCGACGCGCACCGGAAGCGAGTCGCGGTGGCCGCTGAGGTGGTCGAGCTCGATCTCGTCGTCGGGCAGGTTGCCGTCGATGTCGTAGAGCACGCGCAGCGGCCCGAGGCCGTGGTTCTGCCTGCGCTCCCGGCCCAGCCGTTCCGACAGCCAGCCGATGAACGCCCGGGCTTCGTCGGTGAACCCCAGCCGTAGCAGCGCGTACAGGCTGAAGCCCGCGTCGCGCACCCAGACGTAGCGATAGTCCCAGTTACGGCTTCCGCCAATGTATTCCGGGATGCTGGTGGTTGGCGCGGCGATGACGGCGCCGGTGGGCTCATGGGTCAGCAGCTTGAGCGTGATCGCCGACCGGTGCACGAACTCCCGCCACCGCCCCGTGTAGCGGGACTGCGACAGCCATGACCGCCAGTACGCCGTGGTGGCGTCGAGCAGTTCGTCGGTCATGTCGATCGACTTGGAGGTGGGCAGTTCGCTTCCCTCACCGAGGATCTCGAGCACGAACATCTCGGTGTCGCCCTTGGTGAGCTCGACGTCGGCGGTGACGTAGGTGTTGTCCTCACCCTCGTCGATGCTCAGCTTCGTCGTGGCCAGCAGGCCCATGCGCACGCCGTCGCCGGTGACCAGGACCCCATCACCGGCGAACTCGGCCTCGCAGGTCTGGCGGGCGTAGTCGGGTCTGGCGTCGAAGACCATGCGCAGCGTGATCTTTCCGCGTACGCCGTTGACCCGACGGACCACGCGCTGGCGGTGCTGACCGTCGCCGACGCCGAGGACGGGCATGAAGTCGTGCACTTCGGCCACGCCGTCGGCGGTGAGGAAGCGGGTGATCAGCACGGCCGTGTCGGGGTAGTAGAACTGCTGCGTGCGAGACACCTCGCAGGTGGGGGCGAGGCGCCAGCTGCCGCCCTTGTCCTTGTCGAGGATGGCGCCGAACACGCTTGGCGAGTCGAAGCGGGGGGCGCATAACCAGTCGATGGTGCCTTCGGTGCCGACCAGGGCGCAGGTGCGTAGGTCGCCGATGAGACCGTGCTCGGAGATACCGAGCCAGTCAGTCATCGGCGAGTCTCCACCCCGCTGCGCCAGGCAGTGTCAGCGCATCGTCTGGTCCCCAGGAGCCCTTGGCATAGGGCTGGGATTCTGGTGGGTCGTCCAGCACGGGTTGGCAGATCTCCCACAACCGGTCCACCTCGTCGGCCCTGGTGAACAGGGTCTGATCGCCGCGCAGGACGTCGAGCAGCAGGCGTTCGTAGGCCTCGAGCGGCGTGTCGTCGGGATCCTCGTCGGCGACGTGGAGTTGAAAGGTCAGCGGAATCAGATCCAGTGCGGGACCGGGTCGTTTCACCGTCAGGTCGACCGCGACCTCTGGCGAATCACTCAACTCGATCACGAGCTGGTTCGGTCCGTATTCGCTCTCCCCGAAACGGCCAGTGGGCGGACTGCGGAAGGTCAGGGTGACGGTCCGCCGGGTGGCCTTCAGCGCCTTGCCGGTGCGGAGGTAGAACGGCACGCCCTGCCATCGCTCGGTGTCGACGAACGCCTCGAGTGCCACGAAGGTCTCGACCGACGAATCGTCCTCGACACCCTCCTCGTCGCGGTAGCCGTCGTACTGCCCGAAGACCACGCGCGCTGGATCGAACGGCTGCATGGCGGCGAAGACCTTGGCCTTCTCGTTGCGCAGCGACACCTCGTCGAGGTGAACCGGTGCCTCCATCGCCACGAACCCAAGCACCTGGCACAGGTGGGTCGAGATCATGTCGCGGAAACAGCCCGTCGACTCGTAGAAGCTGCCACGCCCCTCGACCGTGAGCTCCTCGGGCACGTCGATCTGAACGGATGCCAGGTGAGCGCGGTTCCACGCCGGTTCGATCAGCCCGTTGGCAAAGCGCAGCGCCAGGATGTTCTGGACGGCTTCCTTGCCGAGGAAGTGATCGATCCGGTAGACCTGCTCCTCGCTGATGACGTCCTTCAGCGCGTCGTCGAGCTCGCGCGAGGACGTCAGATCGGTACCGAACGGCTTCTCGACGACCACGCGGGCACCGTCCGTCAGACCCTGCTTGCCGAGCATGCCGATCATCGACTCCATGGCCTTCGGCGGAATCGACAGGTAGATCAGCGTGCGGGAATCCTTTCCGAGGCCCTCGAGGGCCTTCTTCACCGCGGCGCCAAGGTCGTCACCGTCGTCGGCGTCCGAGGTTTGGAATGACACCCGGCCCACCAGGTCCTCGAGCACGTCGTCATCGAGGTCGGATACCGAATCCCGCAGACCCTCCCGGATGCTGTCGCGGAACTCGTCGTCGGTGCCGGGCGAGTGGCGGCCGGAGCCGATGATGGCGTAGTCCGCGGGCAGTCGTTTGGCGGCGGCCAACCGGTACAGGCCGGGAAACAGCTTGCGCTTGGCCAGGTCGCCGGTGGCACCGAACAGAACGAAGACGTGCGGTGCGAGCTCGTCGCCGATGTCCGCGGCGCTCATGCGGCCTCCTCCACGTTCAGGAGGGCGTTCGACACGACCTCGGTCAGAGCTGGATGAATCCAGTAGGGTCGATGTGCCAGGTCGGCGGCTGTGATGCCGAATTCCATTGCCACGACGAAGATTTGGATCAGGCTGGCGGCTTGGGGTCCGATGATGTGGGCGCCCAGGATGCGACCGTCGCCTCCGTCGACCAGAACCTTGCAGAACCCGCTGTGGTCCTGCATGGCCCAGCCGTAGGCGACGTCGCCGTAGGGCGTGCGGCCGACGCGGTAGCCGGGGTGGTCCTCGCGACAGTTCTCCTCGGTGAGTCCGATGGACGCGATCTGCGGTGAGGTGAACACCGCCGACGGCACCAACTCGTGGCTGATCGAGCGAAGGTCGTCCGGGTTGCGCAGGTTGTGCGACACCATCTCGGCCTCACGGTTGGCGACGTGCTTCAGCGGTATCGGGCTGCTGACGTCACCGAGGGCGAACACACCGTCGGCAGTGGTACGACCGAACTCGTCGACCACGATGCGACCGTGGTCGTCGATGTCGACGCCGGAGACCTCCAGGTTCAACCGGTCGCTGTTGGGCCTGCGTCCAGAGGCGACCAGCAGCATGTCGGCCTGAACCGTGCTGCCGTCGTCTAGTGTCAGCTCTAGATTGCCCGGGCTGCCGCCGATCGCGGACAACTCGACTCCCAACCGCAGGTCCCAACGCTTGCTCATGAGCTCGGTGAAGGTGGCGCGCACGTCACCGTCCTGCGGCCCCCCGAGCAGTTCGTCGTGCTGCTCGATGATGGTGATGTCGCTACCCGCCGCGGAGAACACGTGCGCTAGTTCGGCGGCGATGTACCCGCCACCGAGGACCGCCAGGCGGCGCGGCGGCGCGTCGATCCGCATGATCGTGTCAGACGTCTCGTACGGCAGACCTGAGTCGCCCACCACCGGTGGGATGACGGGGCGGCCACCGTTGGCGATGACGATCTGATCGGCCGTGAGCTCGGTGATCTTGCCGTCGGGATCCGCAACCCGTAGCTGGCTCGGGCCGGTGAACTCGGCATGGCCTTCGTAGTAGGTGGTGTGATCACTGCTCTCGCGAGCCTCGCGCCCCTCGAGGGACTTCGAATCGGTGAGCGTGAAGATGCGGTTGCGGAGATCCGACCAGCGAAGGCCGCCGAGACTGGCGTCGACGTCGAACTCAGCGGCTCCCGAGACGGTGTCGACGACGTCGGCCGTGTACGCCAGCATCTTCGACGGGATGCAGCCGAAGTTCAGGCAGGTGCCGCCCGCCCGGCGCTCCTCGACGAAGCCGACGTCGAGGTCGGAGAACGAATCGTCGGCGACCATGTTGCCGGAACCCGTTCCGATGATGATCAGGTCATGATGCACGTGCGAACCCCATGGGGGTCTCAATTCCCAGATCGGGCGGTCGCTCAAACCCCACGTGAGATAACCGTCAGAAGGCGTCGACCTCGTCGATGCTGACGAACATCCCGTGCGACGACGCATCGTTGGTGAAGCGGGTGCCTGCTTCGGTTGCCACGATCGTCCAGCCTTGCGCGGTGTAGGTGCGGTAGGCCAGGGTGACGACGGGGATGTCACCGAGGTTGCCGACGATCCACCTCAACTGACCCTGCGCGCTGACCTGCACTCCGTTCGCCGGCGAGCCGTCGACGGTCGGTGGGTTGGTGAACTGGGCCTCGCACCCCACCTCGGTGGCGCTGAGTTGGCAGCGGGTCTTGCCCGACGCGGTCTCGATGAACACGTAGCCGTTCTGCGGCGGAAGGGCCTCTGCACGCGGCGCAGGTGCGGCAGTCGGTGGCGGTGCGGGACTCGGTGGCGGTGGCGCCGGGGTGGCGGTGCTTCGAGACGGCCGCGACGTGGGAAAGCTCGGCTCGGTGGGATTGGCCGCGTTTCCTCGTGGATTGCCGGCGACGGTGGACTGACAGCCGGACAACAATGCGCCCGCCGCAAGTGCGGCAGCCACCATCGCCCGCGCCGTCATCGTCGTCAAGGCTACCGACCGTCAGTCGAAGAGATCGGGTTGCTCCCTGGTGATCTTGGCGAACAGCGGCTGGAAGCTGAACCAGCCCGCAAAGTGGCTGCCGACCTGGCCGCGGGTGAGCGTCGCCATCTCCTCGTCGATCAGGATGGGGGTGCCCGCCGCCTCGGCCAGCAGTTGCGCCTGGCACGACCGCTCCATCGTGATGAACCACCACGCGGCTTCCTCCACCGATTGACCAACGGTGAGAAGCCCGTGGTTGCGCAGGATCGCGGCCTTGCGATCACCGAGCGCGTGTGCGATTCGCTTGCCCTCCTCGAGGTCGAGGACAACGCCCGAGTACTGGTCGAACAGCGCGTGGTCGTCGTAGAACGCGCAGGAGTCCTGCGTGATCGGGTCGAGCAGTTTGCCCAGCGTCGACCACGTCTTGCCGTACACCGAGTGCGAGTGCGCGGCGCCGATCACGTCCGGACGTGCGGCGTGCACCTGCGAGTGGATCGCGAACGCGGCCGCATTCACCGGTCGGTCCCCGTGCACGATGGTGCCGTCGTGGCGGACCAGCAGGAGATCACTGACCCGAATGTGGCCGAAGTGCATGCCGAACGGGTTCACCCAGAAGTGGTCGGTGAACTCGGGGTCGCGGGCGGTGATGTGCCCGGCTACCCCCTCGTCGAAGCCGAACCGGCTGAACAGCCGGAAGGCGGCGGCGAGGTTCTGCTTGCGGTGCAGCCGCTCCTCCTCGATCGTGCGATCGGTGCGGGGAAGCAGCGCAGCGGTGTCGCCGCCCGCGAGCTTCTTGGCCTCTTCGATTCCGGTATCGACCATGGCTCGATGGTACGTCCGTCAGTTGAGCGGCAGCAGGATGTTCTTCACGCTGGGGTCGGTCGCGAGGTACTGCTGGACCGCCGGATCCTGGAACGTCTCGACGAGCTTCTTGATGTTCTCGGTGTCGGCCCACCTGCTACCGATGGTGAGCTGACCCGCGAACTCGTCCGGCGCGGGCGGCGCGAAGATCTGCTGGCTGATCGGAACCTTCGCCGCGAGGTAGTACTCGGTGTAGCCGACCGCGGCGTCCAGGTCGGGCAGCGACCGTGACTGGGCGGCGAAGTCGAGCAGGGTGAACTTCAGGTTCTTCGGGTTGGCGACGATGTCCTTCTGGGTGGCCTGGAACTTGTCGACCTTGGGGTCGAGGGTGATCAGACCGGCTCGCTCCAGCAGCCACAGGCCCTGGGCCTCGTTGGCGGGATCGGAGTACAGCGAGACGTTTGCGCCATCGGGCAGTTGCGAGACGTCGGTGTGCTTGTCCGACCAGATGCCGAAGCCCCAGCGGAACACCGGTGTCGCAGCGGTCTCGCGGAAGTCGGGGTTGGCCTCCAGCACCTGACCGAGCCACAGCTTGTGCTGGTAGATGGTGCCTGCCACCTCGCCATCGCTGACGGCGCGGTTGATGGTGTTGCTGTCGGCGAGGCCGCGGAAGGCGACCTTGATGCCGTGTCGGGGAGCGACGTCGGAGGCGATGTACTCGATGAGCGCCTGCTCTGCTGCGTTGCCCTCGTTGGTGGCGACGACCAGCGTCGCACCGGCGATCTCGTTGGCGGACTTCGTCTCACCGAAGAAGAAGAAGCGGACGCCGACGACGACGGCGACCACCACGACGAGCGCGACGGCGATCCAGATCCACTTCGGTCGGCGTTGGAGTTCGAAGCCGTGATCGTCGGCCTCGGGTGGGACGGTGGGAGTCGTTGTCATCGTGAACCTTTCGAGTTAGACAGCGGGTGCGCGTCTGCGGAGGGGGCGGGCGGCGCCGGCGGAGAGCCGGCTGTGGGGAGTGGTGAAGCGAACCAGGGCGTCGCCGATCAACTGAACTGCCGCGACCGTGATGACGAGGATGACGATGGTCGCGAGCATGACTCGCTGGTCGAAACGTTGGTATCCGTATGTGACTGCGACGTAACCGATTCCACCTGCACCGATGGTGCCGGCGATGGCCGAGTACTCGATCATGGCGATGACGTTGATGGTCAGTCCGCCGATGATGGACGGCACGGCTTCATTGAGCTGCGCGGTGCGGATGATCTGCAGTCGCGATCCGCCCGACGCCCGCGCCACCTGTACGACCGCGGGTGGCACCGAGCGCAGCGAGTTCTCCACGATGCGCGTGAAGAACGCGATGCCCGCCAGCGACATGGGCACGACCGCGGCGGCGATGCCGATGTTGGTGCCGGTGATGAACCTGGTGAACGGCATGATCGAGGCCATCAGGATGAGGAACGGCAGCGATCGGCCGATGCTGATGATCCAACTCAGCGTCGTGTGCAGGGCCGGGTTCTCGAACAGGCCGCCGGGGGCCAGGTTGTGCACCAGTGCGCCCAGGGGCACCCCGATCACCACCACGACGGCCATCACGATGCCCACCATGATCAAGGTGTCCAGCAGTGCCGGAAAGAGTAGACCGGGCAGCTCGTCGAAGGGGACCTTGGCATTGGCCAGCAGTGTCTCGGTCACGCGACCCCCTCCAATTCCCTTGTCGACGAATCGGACTCGGCAGACAATCCGTAGCGCAGCAAGACGTCGCGCACGCGGTCGCCCAGCTCGGCCGGTGCACCCAGGGTGACGCCGCCGATGCTGGTGCCCCCGACGACCTGGACCGAGGCACCCAGAACGGCCAGCGGGACGCCCAGATCCTGGCTCGCCCGGCTGATCCAGTCCGACGGCACGTCCGGCGCGTCGTAGACGACGTTCCAGACATGTTGTCCAGCAGCTGGTTCGGCGTCCTCGCGTTGCGGCCGAAGCTCGGCGCCCAGGGACGACGACGGATCGGTGAGCAGGTCGACCAGACGTCCGGACTCGACGACGGTGCCGTGATCGAGGCGCGCGACCGAGTCGGCGATCTTCAACACGGTGTCCATCTCGTGGGTGATGAACACGATGGACAGGTTCAGGTCGTCGCGCAGTTCCCGCAGTAGCTCGACCACGGAGTCCGTCGTGGTCGGGTCCAGGCCGGCCGTCGCCTCGTCGGACAGCAACACCGACGGTCGCAGCGCCAGGGCGCGCGCGATGCCGACCCGCTGCCGCTGGCCGCCGGAGAGCTGGAACGGATAGTGTCCGGCCCGCTCCGACAGCCCGACCCGGTCCAGGAGTTCGGCGACGCGCCTGGCGATTTCGGCCTTGGTCACGCCGAGATACTCCAGTGGCAGCGCGACGTTCTCGGCGGCGGTGCGTCGTTCCATCAAGCCTGCGGCCTGAAAGACCGTGCCGATGCGCCTGCGGGCGACCCGCAACTTCTTCGCCGAGAGCGTGGTCAGGTCGTCACCGTTCACGACGACCGAGCCCGACGTGGGTGGCGTCAACAGGTTGATGCACTGCGCGAGCGTGCTCTTGCCCGCCCCGCTGGGACCGACCACCGCGAGGATCTCGCCGGCGTCGACGTGGAAGGTGATGTCGTCGAGCACCACGGTGCGTTGGTCACCGTGGCCGTAGACCTTGGTGAGGTTGGTCAGTTCGATCACCGGGGAAGGCTCCCAGAACGGGTTGTGAGTGAACACCTTTGCGATCAGCACGAGTGCAGAGGCCGTCGGTTTGACGCCAGCCTGATCCAAAACCTTCCCGGTGGGCGGTGGTGCTGGTGTGCTAACCCGCGATGAGCATCGACGAGGCAACGACGGACGCCGGCACCCACGGCTTCACCATCGCGAAGCGGCGGCGGTGGCCGTATCTAGTGGCGGTGGTGGTGGTGATCGTCGCGGCAGCAACGTATTTCACGTTCTTCCGTAGCAGCGGTGCGACGTCGGCCAACGAGACGGCGGGTGCCACTCTGCAAGTCGTGTATCTCGACTCCAACCCGGCGGAGAAGCGCATCATCGATTACATCGGTGAGGAGATCGCGCCGGACTACGACGTGAAGGTCGCTGCGGTCGGGTTGGGCGACAGCACCCAGATCAACAGTGCCATCAGCGACGGGCGATACGCGGGCACCATCTTCCAGCACCGCCATTGGCTGCAGCAGGTGCTCGACGCCAATCCAGGCTTCCAGGAGGAGGCCGCCACCGGTCCGTTCTTCCACTGGGTGTTCGGCATCTGGTCCGACAAGTACCGCACGCCACAGGACATCCCCGACGGCGCGAACGTGTCGCTGCTCGCCGACCCCGCCAACAACGCCCAGGGGATCTGGTACCTGGCCCAGGCCGGTCTGATCACTCTGAAGCCGGACGCCGACGTCACCGCTCTCACGCAGCGGGACATCGCGTCCAACCCCAAGAACCTGAAGTTCACCCTGCTCGACTTCGGCGCGCAGCCAAGGGCGCTGCCTGATCTCGACGCCATCGTCGGCTATGCCGAATCATTCTTGGCTGCAGGTGTTTCGGAGGACAAGCTGATCTATGCGCCGAAGTCTCCGGACGAATTCGCGTCGGTTCTCACGGTGGGAAGCGACTACGTCGACACGGCGAACGTGCAGAATCTGATCAAGGCGTTCAAGGACCCGCGGGTGCAGACGTTCATCGCCTCGGATCCCGAGGTGAAGAAACTCGCGTTGCCAGGCCAACCGGCGTGACGGGCGGCAGCCGGGAGCTCCATCTCGGGGTCAACGTCCTCTCCGATGGCATGCATCCAGCGGCCTGGCAGTACCCGGACACCGACCCGAACTGGTTCACCGATCCGGCCTACTGGATCGACGTCGCGCGGACGGCCGAGCGGGGCACCCTCGACGCGCTGTTCCTGGCGGATAGTCCGTCACTGTTCCAGGAGCCGGACAAGCCGCTGGTGGCTCCGCCCCTGGCGCTGGACCCGATCGTGCTGTTGTCCACCCTGGCGTCGGTCACGACACACCTCGGACTGATCGGCACGGTGTCGACGTCGTTCGAGGAGCCCTTCAACGTCGCCCGCCGGTTCGCCTCCCTGGACCACCTCAGTCGCGGCAGGGTGGCGTGGAACGTGGTGACCAGTAGCGATCCATTCGC
Source organism: Mycolicibacterium sp. (assembly GCF_016462545.1). Taxonomy (GTDB): domain Bacteria; phylum Actinomycetota; class Actinomycetes; order Mycobacteriales; family Mycobacteriaceae; genus Mycobacterium. Next base: position 23,223 of record NZ_JAEMTA010000041.1, read on the forward strand.
CTGGAACAACTTCGGAGCGGCCGGTCGCTCCCGGGAACAGCCCGGGCGACGTGAAAGATACCGTCGCGCTGCGGAATTCATCGACGTCGTCCGTGCACTGTGGGATTCGTGGGACGACGATGCGGTGCTCGGCGACAAGGCGACGGGGGCCTTCAGCAGGGTCGGCGCGATCGGCACCATCGACCACCGGGGCGACTACTTCAGCGTCGACGGACCGCTGACGTTGCCGCGCTCGCCGCAGGGTCATCCGGTGCTGTTCCAGGCGGGCGGGTCCGCCGGCGGGCTCGACCTGGCGGCTCGCTACGCCGACGGTGTCTTCGCCGCGCAGGCGTCGCTTCCCGACGCCCTGCGCAACGCCGACGACCTGCGGGCCAGGACCGTTGCCTACGGCAGGCCACGCAACGCGATTCGAATCATGCCCGGGCTGTCGTTCGTGCTGGGCAGTACCGAGCAGGAGGCGCAGCGGCGCAACCGGGAGCTCAACGAGTTGGCCGGCGAGCGCAGGCTGGCGCACCTGGCCGGCCAGATCAGCGTCGACGTCTCAGAACTCGAATGGGACAAGCCGCTGCCCACGTGGCTGCTCGACGGTGCGGAGGCCACGGGCGGTTCGCAGGGTGCCCGCGACATCGTCGTCAACCTGGCCCGCCGGGAGAACCTGACCGTGCGGCAGATCCTGGACCGGGTGATCACCTGGCACCGGCTGGTGGTGGGCTCACCCGAGCGCATCGCCGACGCAATCGAGGAATGGTTCACCGCGGGGGCGGTCGACGGCTTCAACCTGATGCCCGACGTGTTCCCCTCGGGGCTGGAGCTCTTCGTCGATCACGTGATTCCGATCCTCCGGGACCGCGGGCTGTTCCGTCGCGAGTACACCCACAGCACGCTGCGTGGGCACCTCGGTTTGGCGCGGGTGCCCGATCGCCGGGACCGGGTGGCGTCCCGCGCGGGCTAGCTGGTTTGCTGGGCTGATGGTTCAGCTGACCCGACGATCGGCCCTCGGCGTGGTGGGGGGTCTGGCCGCCGCCATGGCCGGATGCTCCTCGGGTGCGGGGCCTGCGCGTGGCGACGACGATGGTCCCATGCGATTCGCCTACGGTGACCATCCCAGTCAGTTCGCCGAACTCTCGCTGCCGGTGGGACGCGATCTCGCTCCCGTGGTGGTGATCGTGCACGGCGGTTACTGGTCGGCGATGTACGGCCTCGAACTCGGCAGGCCACTGGCCGCCGACCTGGTGGGTCGGGGCTTCGCGGCACTGAACGTCGAGTATCGCCGGGTGGGCGGTGGCGGTGGTTGGCCGCAGACGGGCGAGGACGTCGCCGCGGCGGTCGATGCGTTGCGGGATCGGGCGCCTGGCCGACTGGATCTGAGTCGGGTTGTCGGCCTTGGTCATTCGGCGGGTGGGCAGTTGGCGGGTTGGCTCGCGGCGCGTCGAGGTGGGGCCGTGCCGCTGACCGGGGCGGTTCTGCAGGCGGGTGTGCTGGACCTGGTGCGCGGTGCGGAGGTTGGTCTCGGCGGGGGCGCGGTCGAAGGCTTCCTCGGTGGTTCGCCGACGGAGCGGCCCGACGTCTACGCGCAGGCGTCGCCGATCGCCCGGGTGCCGCTGGGGGTACCGACCGTGTGCGTGCACGGGACCACCGATTCATTGGTGCCCATCGAACAGTCGCAGCGCTTCGTCGCTGCCGCCACGGCTGCGGGCGACCGAGCCGAACTGCAGACGTTCGACGGCGACCACTTCGACCCGATCACCGTCGGCACCCCGGCGTGGGACCTGTGCGTGGCCGGCCTGCGTCAGTTGACTGTGAGATGAAGTACTCAGTTCAGCTTTCGACGTCGAGCCGAACCAACTGCGCGCGTGACGAGATGCCGAGCTTGGTGAAGATCTTGTGCAGGTGATAGTCGATGGTGCGCGGGCTCAGGAACAGCTCGGCGGCGATCTCACGGTTGGTGCCACCCGCACCGACGAGCCGCGCGATCTGAAGTTCCTGGGGCGTGAGCCGGGTGACCGTGCTCGGGTCGCGCGTGCGCGCCGTCTCGCCGGTGGCCCGTAACTCGCCGCGTGCCCGTTCGGTCCACGGCGCCGCACCGAGTCCCTCGAAGACTTCGCACGCGGCCCTCAGGTGGGTGCGGGCACGTGCCCGGCTGCGACGCCTGCGCAGGAACTCGCCGCGCAGGAGCTCGGTGCGCGCCGCGTCGAAAGGCCTGCTGCCCTCGGCGTGCAGCGCGGCCGCACGGGCGAAGTGCTCCTCGGAGCCGTCGGCGAGTAAGGCGTCGCAGCGGGCCGCGAGCGCCAATGCCCACGGCGCCTGCACATGGGCCGCCCAGGCCCGCAGGGTGAGTGCCGCTTGCTCCGCGCGGTCGGGTTGACCCACGCGCATCGCGGCTTCGACGTAGTCGGCGGCAGCAAAGGTCTTGACCACCTGATGTCCTTCACCGGTCCGCGCGCCAGCCATCGCGTTAAGACGATCGAAAGCCTCTGCGGGCCTGCCCATTCCGAGATCGAGCAACGCGAGAGCCCACGACGCGATCCCGGCGTGCGGACCGAGTCGATGCCCGATGGCCCAGGAGAGCGTCGCCGCGGCTGCGTCGCGGCAGTCTTGCTCGCGTCCCTGCGCTGCCGCCACCCAGGCCAGCACGCTCCGGTGGTGCGCGGCGGCATTCTCCTGGCCCATATCGAGAGCGAGGCGAAGTCCTTCGGTTGCGGTTGCCATGGCGGACGCATGGCGGCCGGTCCATGCCTGCAGCGCGCCCAGCGGGCCAAGGAGCGCGGGAAGCATGTCGACGGCACCGGCCAGCCTTGCAGCTGCAACGGCCCTGATGAACATCGGGAGAGCACGGGCGTCGTCTCCGAGGAACAGTGCGGCACCTGCCGTCTGGCTGAGAATCGCGGCGTCGTCGGATGTTTCGATGGATTCGGCGGCCCGCTGGAGCGCGGCCGTCGCGGCCGCGGTGTCGCCTTTTAGGAACAGATCGAGACCGACGACCAGTGATGCGGTGACCGCCGACTGATCAGTTGGAGTGGGGAGCGCTACCAGGCGACGGGCAGCCTCACCCAATCGCCGTGCGTCTCCGCTCACCCAGGCGATCTGTCCCATCTCCGCCAGCGCGCTCGCGGCCGACGGTGGATCCAGGGCTGAGATCAGATCCGCTGCGCTGCGCAGGTTCTCGTACGCGGTATCTGGCTCACCGCAGGCAAAGGCGATCTTTCCGCGCAGTCGGCTGATACCCGCTCGCAGTTTCACCTCGGTCGCCAGGGGCGCCGCCCTCTCGAGCGCGGTGGCGGCCCGGTCGGGTTTGCCGGCCTGCCAGGCGCACTGGGCCGCTGAGAGAAGGCGTCGTGCCTGTGTCTCGGACGCCGAGGTCAGCTCCGCGGCCCGCTCGAGGGCAGTGGCCGCCGACGCGTGACCGCCCCTGGCGGTCGCCCTATCGGCGATGGCGACGAGCTGCGCGGCGAGGCCTTCGTCGGGTCCGACCGCCGCCGCGGCCAGCTGCCAGGTCCTCTGGTCGACGTCCTCGGGACGGGTGAGTGCGGCGGCGATGGCCTGGTTGGCCGCGCGTCTTTGGAGAAAGGTCGCGCCGCGGTACACCGCGGAGCGGACCATGGGTTGTCGGAACGTCACCCGGTCATCGGCGATCCGGACGATCCCGGCCGCCTCCGCCTCACCGAGCGAGTCGACGGATATGTCGAGGAACTCGGCCGCCGCCAGCACGACCCGAAGATCGCCGGTCTGTTCGGCGGCGGCGAGCAGCAGGACGGTCTGGGTGGCGTCGGGCAGGCGCCGAACCCGCGTCAGGAAGACCCTTTCAAGGCCGTCGCCCAACGGCATTCGATCTGGGAGCGCGGCGCGGCCGCTGAGCTGGTCCGCGCTCAACGACGCGGGTAGCTCGCGCAATCCGAGCGGGTTTCCCGCCGTGGTCTCGACGAGCACGTCGCGCACCGACGGTGAGACGGGTGGGCCCTCGGCGAGCAGTGCGTGTGCGGCCGCAGTATCCACACCGTGGAGGCGTACCTCTGGCAGACCAGCCGACGCGAGCACGTCCATCTCGTCGTCGCGGACGGCGAACATCATGACGATCCCGTCGGCCTCCAGCCGACGCGCGACAAAGGTCAGTGCATCCACGGAGGGCTCGTCGAGCCACTGTGCGTCGTCGATCAGGCAGAGTACGGGTTGCTCGTCGGCGGCATCGGCCAGCATGCCGAGGATGCCGAGCGACACCAGGAACCTGTCGTCCCCGCTCGAAGGCCGCAGTCCGAACGCGGCGTCTAGGGCCGTGCGCTGGCGAGCGGGCAGAACCGCTGCGTGATTCCACACCGGGCGCAGCAACTGGTGCACGGCGGCGAACGGGAACTCCGATTCCGACTCGATCCCGGCGCCCCGCAGAACACTGAAGCCGTCGGCGCGCAGGCGGGCGTACTCGAGTAGTGCGGTCTTGCCGATGCCTGGCTCGCCACGCAGGACCAATGCGCCACTGCTTCCCGAGCGTGCTGCGTCCAGCAACCCGTCGATCCTGACGCACTCCCGTGAGCGGCCGTGCAGCATGCCGGAATGCTACGGCCGCCTTTACCGGCGAAGACTGGTGATTACACGGATTCGACCGGAGTTGCCTGGCGGAAGTGTGGTGCTCGACAAAGAGAAGGAGAACACCATGAACCACAGCGACGTGATCGTCGTCGGAGCCGGTCCGACCGGCCTGATGCTGGCCTGCGAGCTGGCGCTTGCCGGAGTGCAATGCCGGGTTCTGGAGCGCCGCGACGGGCAGTCCAACATGACGAGGGCGTTCGCGGTACACGCCAGGACGCTCGAACTGTTCGATGCGCGCGGCCTGGCCGAGGACCTGGTACCCCGTGGGGTGCCGATCCAGCAGGTTGCGCCCGCACCCGGCGCCGTGCTCGACATGAACGAGTTCGCCACGCCGTACCCGATGGTGCTCATCGCGCCGCAGAGCGCGACCGAGCGTCTACTGGAGACCCGTGCACTGCGGCTCGGCGTGCAGATCGAATATGGCGTCGAGTTGACGGCACTGCGCCAGGACTCCGATGGAGTGACCGTCGCCGTCAGCAAGGATGAAATCGAGACGACGGAACGCGCCCGCTATGTGGTGGGTTGCGACGGATCGCACAGTGTGGTGCGGGCTCTCGTCGGCATCGACTTCGTCGGTGAGCGGTATCCGACGCACATTCTGCTCGCGGACGTGCGCCTTGCCGAACCGCCGGAGGAAGCCATGTTCACGCGCAACAGCGTGGAGGGCGTGGTGCTCTGCGTCCCGTTCGGCGATGGTTGGTACCGGGTGATCGCGTGGGATCGGCTACGGCAACGGGTTCCGCTGTCCGAGCCGGTGACCGGGGCCGAGATCCGCTCGGCGTTCGACCGCATCGCGGGCACCGACTTCGGCATGAGCGAGCCGCGGTGGAGTTCACGGTTCCTCAGCGAGCACCGACAGGCCAGGCACTACCGGGTCGGTCGCGTGTTCGTCGCGGGCGACGCCGCCCACGTGCACTCGCCGCTGGGCGGTCAGGGCATGAACACGGGCATCGGCGATGCCATGAACCTGGGCTGGAAGCTGGCAGGGGCAGTACACGGCTGGGCGCCGACCTGGCTGTTGGAGAGCTACGAAGCCGAAAGGCACCCGGTGGGGGCACAGGTGTTGAAGATCACCGACGTCTTCAACAAGATGATGGTCGGCGACTCGGCGTTCGTCCGGGCGCTGGCCCGCCGGGTGGTCACGGCGGTGCTGCGATTTCGCAGACCGCGGTTGGCCGTCGGCGGACGGCTAACCGGCATCGGCATCTCCTATCCGGCACGGGGCCGCAGCGAACACGCGTGGACCGGGAAGCGGATGCCTGACCTGCTGAGCGCCGACGGCCGGCTCTACGAGTTGCTGCGCGACGGCAGATTCGCCTTGGTCGCGGCATCCGGGACTGCCGGAGTCGACGAGGTGGGCGTTCGGTGGTCCGACCGTGTGCGTGCGGTGCATGTTGGGCGCGGCTCGCTTGCCGACCTGCCCGGTGTCGTACTGGTGCGGCCAGACGGCTATGTCGCGTGGGCGGCGGCCTCGCCGACGCGCGCTGACGTCGAGGCTGCGGTCAGTGACTGGTGTGGACGGGCGACGTTCGCCGAACGCCAGGCATGACGAACACCAGGCCCTCCCCCGGGGATTGGTCGGGGAGGGCCTGGTGGGTTCTGGGGCCTACTTGCCGGTGAGGTGGGCGATGTAGGCGGGGCCGTGGTTGTCGTGCCAGCCTGGCTTGGCGGTCGGGGCGGGCGTGGCGTAGGTGCCGGGGCTGTAGGAGTAACCGGGGCCCTGCGGCGTGGTGGACGTGGTGACGGCGTTGGCGGTGCCGGCCAGTCCGAGTGCGGCGGCGCCGAGGATTCCGGCGGCGGCGACGGTGCGGATGATGATGCTCATGTCGAACTCCTTTGTCTCAATGCCGTTTTCGGCGTTGAGACAACTATGGCTCGAAGCGACCGCGGTGTCTGTCGGGTGAGTGGTGGATGGGTCGGTGGAAACCCGTGTCCACCGATTGGGGGAAGCGCGCGCTCGACGACTCGGACGGAAGCGCCGAGCGACGGTTCTCAGCGAGTGACGGTCTCCGATATCGAACGTGCCGGTCGCCACAGCAGGGCACCCACGAGGAGGCCGACGAACGGAATGGCCGCCAGGACGGTGCTCAGCGTCGCGCTTCCGCCCGTGACGAGCGTGAAGTTCGTCAGCACCAACCACATGCTCGCGAGCAAGCCCAGACAGGCCAGCGCTGGGGCGATTCGGGTCTGCCAGATACGACCGCCGGTGTGCTCGCGGTGGCGGACGAAGTACGTGAGGACGGCGACCGACGTGGCGAGCATCAGCAGCACCATGCCCACGGTCGCGACTCCGGCCATCGAGCCGAAGACGCCGACCAGCGGGTCGATTCCGAGCGCCGCGAGAACGGCCAGGATCACCGCGGCCGTCGCCGTCTGCACCAGCGAGGAGAACGCCGGTGAGCCGTGCCGGCCGTGAACACTCGCGAGACGCGCGGGGAGCAATCCCTTTCCGGCGAGCACGAACTGGTAGCGGGCAATCACGTTGTGGAATGAGAGCACACAGGCGAACAGGCTGGTCAGCAGCAGGACGTTGACGATGTCGCGGCCGACGCGGCCGAGGCTGGCCTCCGTGGTGTCCAGCAGCATGTTGCCGTCACCGGCAAGGGTGCGCTGCGCGACGGCGGCCACCTGGTCGGGTCCGATCGCGACGACGAAGGCCCAGCAGGTCACGGCGTAGAACGCCCCGATGATGAGTACCGCGGCGTACGTGGCACGGGGGATGGTGCGTTCGGGATCGCGGGCTTCGTCACGGAAGACGGCGGTGGCTTCGAAGCCGATGAACCCGGTGAGGGCGAACAGCACGGCGATGCCCAGCGCCCCGTGGGTGAACACGTCTGGCTGGAACGGAGCCAGGGTCAGGCCACTGGGTCCGGACTTCGTGACGATCGCGAGGTCGAGCAGGACGACGATGCCGATCTCCAGCACCAGCGCCACACCAAGCACCTTGGCGCTCAGTTCGATGTGGCGGTAACCCAGGATCGCTACGATCGCGAGTACCGCGAATGAGTAGACGGGCCAGGGTATTTGCGGTCCGTCGTAGAAGCCCACGGTGTCACCTATCGCCCATCCGATATAGCCGTAGATGCCGACCTGGATGGCGGTGTAGGCGATGAGGGCGACCACCGCGATCCCCTTGCCCATGCGCTGACCAAGACCGACGGTCACATAGGAGAAGAAGGCGCCCGCCTCGGGCACGTACGGCGTCATGGTCACGAAGCCGATGCTGAAGAGCAGCAGCACCAGCGCCGCGATCAGAAAGCCCACCGGAGCACCCGCCCCATTTCCGATACCCATCGCCAGCGGCATGTTGCCCCCGATGACGGTCAACGGGGCGGCGGCGGCGATGACCATGAAGACGATGCCGACCGTGCCAAGCCGTCCGGTGAGGCGCCGACCCTGCTCGGGGATTGTTCGTTCCGTCATGGGGTCTCCTGGGGTTGTGCGAATGCCTGCCGAAACAGGTTGTGGTCGAGGGCATGTGCGGTCAGTCCGTGGCGACCGACCAGGGTGGTGGCGGAAGTCAGGACGTTGACGATCGCCTCTTCGGTGGCCTCGATCGTCAGGTCGAAGAGGCGCGTCATCAGCTGTGGTGCGACCATGCGCAGTGGCACTTCGGGCGCGGCGCAGGTCGGGTCTTCGTCCCATGCGTACGGCGGGATGCCGCGGTTACCGGTGGCGAACGCGAGCATCATGTCTCCGCTGTACTGCTCGCCACTGCCACCGAGCCGGCTCACCGCAAGCGCCGACCGCTGGGCCAGTCGGGTGCACTGGTGCGGTAGCAGGGGTGCGTCGGTGGCGACGATGACGATGATCGAGCCCGACCCCTGCTCGTATCGCGATGACACCATTGGCAGCGGCACCTCGTCGGGTCCGATCAGCTCCCCGATGGGCACGCCGTTGACGCGAAGGCGTTCGCGCCGTCCGTGATTGGCCTGAACGAGCACGCCGACGGTGTAGCGGCCCACGGCAGTGTCGGTGACTCGGGACGAGGTTCCGATCCCGCCCTTGAAGCCATGGCAGATCATCCCCGTGCCGCCTCCGACGTTGCCTTCGGTGACGGGGCCGCCATGCGCCGAAGCGAGTGCGGATTGGACGTGTTCGGCGCGCACGTGGTGACCGTTGATGTCGTTGAGCAACCCGTCGTAGGTCTCCCCGACGACGGGCAGCGACCAGTAGAGGCCCTCACCGCGGGCGTGCACCTGAGCCGAGACGAGGGCATCGCGAACGACACCGACGCTGTGGGTGTTGGTCAGGCCGATGGCCGAGGTGAGCTCACCGGACTCACGGATCCACTCGAGCCCCGTGAGTTCGCCGCTGCCGTTGAGGCGGTGTGCGCCCGCGAAGACCGGTTCGTTCCAGATGTCGTCGTGCGGGACGACGACCGTCACACCCGTGTGGATGCCCGGTGAGCCCGGTTCGTCGAGCGTGGTGTGGCCGACGCGAACGCCCGTCACGTCGGTGATGGCGTTGTGCGGTCCGGTGGGGTGCTCACCGACGACCACGCCGAGATCTCTTGCGCGCAAGCGGCCCTCCGGGTCCGAGAGTTTTTTTCCTTGAGTGAAAAGAATGCGCCCAGGTCGCGATCCGCGCAAGGGGAACGGGGAAATTGGGTCCGGCCCGATCGAGGCGGCGACGAGTCGCCGAGTACCCTCGCTGCATCGGTAATCGGATCGAGTCGACTGGTAACGGGAAGCGGATGACGCGTGGCACGGCCTAGCCGGCAAGGGGAGCGACGGACCGAAATCCTCGATGCGGCAATCGCTTTGATCGAACGCCACGATGTAGCGAGTCTGCGGATCACCGACGTGGCCGCCGAACTCGGGCTGACGGCCAACGCCGTCCGTTACTACTTCAAGGACATGGATCAGCTGCTGTCGGAGCTTGCTCTGCGGTCAGATGTCCGCTTCTACGACGAGCGACTGTCGGTGGTCGAGCGCACGGAAGACATCCCGACGCAGCTCGCGTTGACGATGGCGGCGGGGCTGCCGACCGGTCCGGAGGATGCGGAATGGCGCGCAATCTGGCGAGCGGTGCTGGCCGCGGGCTTCGAGCTGGACCGGCGCCGTGACGTCCAGGGGATCTATCACCGGCAGGTCGAGCTCTACATCCGCGTTCTGCGTGCGGGTGCAGCGGCCGGCGCATTTCGACTTCGTTCGCCTGCCCGAGACGTCGCCATGACGCTCATGGCGCTGGAAGACTACTTCGGCTATCGCATCGTGGCCCGTGACCCCGAGCTCGACCGGGAGACGGCCCTGAGGCTGATGCGCGAATATGCCGAGTTGGCGACGGGCGTGTCCTTACCGTCGGCCGTCTGACGCTCGACCGCCCCGGGAATGAATCGCGTAGGCGTCCGGTTGTGCCATTCGACAACTTGAGTGAAACAGGCTCAACTCTGGCTTGACACCCTGCACTCGCGGGTGCAAGCTTGAGCGTGGTCCACTCAGACCCGCAACACTTCTATTCAGGAGGCAGTAACTATGGCTCGTGCGGTCGGCATCGACCTCGGGACCACCAACTCCGTCGTCTCGGTACTCGAAGGCGGCGAACCCGTCGTCGTCGCAAACTCGGAGGGCTCGCGCACCACCCCGTCCGTCGTCGCGTTCGCGCGCAACGGTGAGGTGCTGGTCGGTCAGCCCGCCAAGAACCAGGCAGTCACCAACGTCGACCGGACGATCCGTTCGGTCAAGCGCCACATCGGCACTGACTGGTCCGTCGAGATCGACGGCAAGGACTACACCTCGCAGGAGATCAGCGCGCGCATCTTGATGAAGCTCAAGCGCGACGCCGAGGCCTACCTGGGCGAGGACATCACCGACGCGGTCATCACCGTGCCGGCGTACTTCAACGACGCTCAGCGCCAGGCCACCAAGGAAGCCGGCCAGATCGCCGGCCTCGAGGTGCAGCGCATCGTCAACGAGCCCACCGCGGCGGCGTTGGCCTACGGCCTGGACAAGGCTGACAAGGACCAGACCATCCTGGTGTTCGACCTCGGTGGCGGCACGTTCGACGTCTCGCTGCTCGACATCGGCGACGGTGTCGTCGAGGTCCGCGCGACCTCTGGTGACAACCACCTCGGTGGCGACGACTGGGACGACCGGATCGTCACGTGGCTGGTCGACAAGTTCAAGGCCTCGGCGGGCATCGACCTGACCAAGGACAAGATGGCCATGCAGCGGCTGCGCGAAGCGGCCGAGAAGGCCAAGATCGAGCTCAGCTCGGGTCAGTCGACCTCGATCAACCTGCCGTACATCACGGTCGACGCGGACAAGAACCCGCTGTTCCTCGACGAGCAGCTCAGCCGCGCCGAGTTCCAGAAGATCACGCAGGACCTGCTGGACCGCACCCGCAAGCCGTTCCAGTCGGTCATCAAGGATGCCGGCGTCTCGGTCTCCGAGATCGATCACGTGGTCATGGTGGGTGGTTCCACCCGCATGCCCGCCGTGACGGAACTGGTCAAGGAGATGACCGGCGGCAAGGAGCCCAACAAGGGCGTCAACCCGGATGAGGTCGTCGCCGTCGGTGCCGCGCTGCAGGCGGGCGTGCTGGCCGGTGAGGTCAAGGACGTCCTGCTGCTCGACGTGACCCCGTTGAGCCTCGGCATCGAGACCAAGGGTGGCGTGATGACCAAGCTCATCGAGCGCAACACCACCATCCCGACCAAGCGGTCGGAGACCTTCACCACGGCCGACGACAATCAGCCGTCGGTGCAGATCCAGGTCTTCCAGGGTGAGCGCGAGATCGCCTCGGCGAACAAGCTTCTCGGAAGCTTCGAGCTGACCGGCATCCCGCCGGCGCCGCGGGGCACGCCGCAGATCGAGGTCACCTTCGACATCGACGTCAACGGCATCGTGCACGTCACGGCGAAGGACAAGGGCACCGGCAAGGAGAACACGATCAAGATCCAGGAAGGCTCCGGCCTCTCCCAGGAGGACATCGATCGGATGATCAAGGACGCCGAGGCCCACGCCGAGGAAGACCGCAAGCGTCGCGAAGAAGCGACCGCACGCAACGACGCCGAGGCGTTGGTCTACCAGACCGAGAAGTTCATCAAGGAACAGCGTGAGGCCGAAGGTGGCTCCAAGGTTCCCGAGGAGACGCTGACCAAGGTCGAGGGTGCGATCGCCGAGGCGAAGACCGCCCTCGAGGGCACCGACATCACGGTCATCAAGTCCGCGATGGAGAAGCTCGGCGTCGAATCCCAGGCCCTCGGCCAGGCGATCTACGAGGCCACCCAGGCCGAGCAGGGCGCAGGAGAAGAGTCGCGACCGGCTGACGACAACGTGGTGGACGCGGAGGTCGTCGAAGACGACGAGCAGGAGCGCAAGTGACCCAGGAGAACGATCCGCACGAGCCGGTGACCATCACCGACAAACGGCGCGTCGATCCCGAAACGGGTGAAGTTCGGCCCGGCGGGCAGGAGCGAAGCGACCCGGGATTTGGTCAGTCGGCGTCGGCCCCCAGTGGGTCGATGCCGGCTCCCGAGCCCGTCGCAGAGACCGACGAGGCTGCCGAGCTCAAGTCGACGCTGCAACGCGTCAAGGCGGAATACGACAACTACCGCAAGCGCTCCGTACGGCAGGAGCAGGCCGCGGCCGAACGGGGCAAGGCCTTCGCGGCCACCCAGTTGCTGCCGGTGCTCGACGATCTCGAACGGGCCCGTAAGCACGGTGACCTGGAGGCCGGACCGCTCAAGTCCGTCGCTGACAAGCTCACCGCAGCCCTGCAGACCATCGGACTGGTGGCCTACGGGGTGGAGGGCGACCCGTTCGATCCGTCCCTGCACGAGGCCGTGCAGCACGAGGGCGACGGGTCCAACCCGGTGATCGGCACCGTCATGCGCCAGGGCTACCGCCTTGGTGAGGGGCCGGTGTTGCGGCACGCGATGGTCGGCGTGGTCGATTCTCCCGACACGCCCGAGGGTTCGGGCGCGGGTGGCGCGCAGAACGGCGACGAGAACTCAGAATCAAACAACTAGGCAGGAACGACATGCACGAAGGTGAGGAGGTGACGCAACATGGTCCAGCGAGAATGGGTTGAGAAGGACTTCTACAAGGAGCTCGGCGTCACCTCCGACGCCACCGACAGCGAGATCAAGAGCGTCGCTCGCAAGTTGATGGCGGAGAACCATCCCGACCGCAACCCCAACGATCCGAAGGCCGAAGAGCGGTACAAGGCCGTCGGCGAGGCCAAGGACGTCCTCTTGGACAAGGCCAAGCGCAAGGAGTACGACGAAACTCGTCGGCTCTTCGCCAACGGCGGCGGCCGCCGCTACAGCGGCGGTGCCGGGGGCGGCAACTTCGGTGGATTCGGTGGTGACGGAGCCGAATTCAACCTCGGCGACCTGTTCGACGCCGCACCCCAGTCGGGCGGCGCCAACATCGGCGATCTGTTCGGTGGACTGTTCGGGCGCGGTGCCCAACAGCCGCGGCCCAGCCGTCCGCGGCGCGGCAACGACCTGGAGACCGAGACGGAGCTGTCGTTCCTCGAGGCCACCAAGGGCGTCGCCATGCCGCTGCGGCTCACCAGCCCGGCGCCGTGCACCAACTGCCACGGCAGCGGTGCGCGTCCGGGCACCAGCCCCAAGGTGTGCCCGAACTGCAACGGCGCCGGTGTCATCAACCGCAACCAGGGTGCGTTCGGGTTCTCCGAGCCGTGCACCGAGTGCCGGGGTAGCGGCTCGATCATCGAGGAGCCGTGCGACGAGTGCCACGGCACCGGCGTGACGACCCGCACCCGCACCATCAACGTGCGGATCCCGCCGGGCGTGGAGGACGGTCAACGCATCCGCCTCGCGGGTCAGGGTGAAGCGGGTCTTCGCGGCGCTCCGTCGGGCGACCTGTTCGTGACGGTGCACGTGCGCCCGGACAAGGTGTTCGGACGGACCGGTGACGACCTGACCGTGACCGTCCCCGTGAGCTTCCACGAATTGTCCTTGGGCACGACGCTCTCGGTGCCGACGCTGGAGGGCAAGGTCGGGGTTCGGGTGCCGAAGGGCACCTCCGACGGCCGAATTCTGCGGGTTCGCGGTCGCGGAGTGCCCAAGCGGGCGGGCGGCCACGGCGATCTGCTGGTCACCGTCAAGGTGGCGGTGCCGCCGAACCTCGAAGGTGAGGCGGCCGAAGCGCTCGAGGCCTATGCCAAGGCCGAGCGGGCAAGCGGGTTCGACCCGCGGGCCGGATGGGCCGGTGCGTGATGAGCGCGGAGCGACGCAGCGAGGAGGCTCGCACGTTCCTGATCTCGGTGGCCGCCGAACTGGCGGGGATGCATGCCCAGACGCTTCGGACGTACGACCGCCTCGGCCTGGTGAGCCCGCAGCGCAGTTCGGGCGGCGGTCGGCGCTATTCGCAGCATGACGTCGACCTGCTCCGTGAGGTGCAGCGGCTGTCTCAGGACGAGGGTGTCAACCTTGCCGGCATCAAGCGGATCATCGAGCTCACGAACCAGGTCGAGGCGTTGCGCTCGCGGGTGAGCGAGATGGCCGACGAGATCGAGCGACTGCGGGGCAATCAGCGCCGCGACGTCGCCGTGGTGCCCAAGAGCACCGCCCTCGTGGTGTGGCAGCCCCGCAAGGGCCGACGCTAGGTGACCGTGATCGAGAACGCGAACGTCTCCGGCCTGCCCGCGATCGCGAAGCGGTAATGCCCGCGCCGCAGTGAATCGGTCGGTGCGGCCATCGGTTCGATGCCGATGACGTCGTCGGTTCCAGGCGCGAAGAGTTGGGCGGCCGGATAGCCCTTCACGTACGTGACGTCGACCCGTCGGTCGCCGCCCGAGAGGGTGAACACCGCCCCTTCGGGCACCTGATCGAACCCGTCGTCGTACTCCGTGGACCCCAGCGCTGCGGCGGCCCCCACCCACTCGGCGTGCGCGCCCGTGGGAAGGCCGCGGTCGTCCACCGCCAGGTGTCGCATGGTCGGCGTCTGCAGCACCCAGTCCGCGCGCGGCACGCCGGGAACCGTCAGATACGGGTGATACCCGAAGCACAGCGGCACCGACGCGGCCGTCGTCGGCGTCACCGTGGTCTCGATGGTCAGGGTGCGATCCGACAGCGTCGCCTTCTGGGTCAGCAGGTGGGGGAACGGGAACGACGCGAGCAGTCGTGGCGTGCCTCCGAAGTCGAGCACGGCCGTCAGAGAATTGTCGGACTGCTCCGTCACCAGCCAGCCGGGGTAGGCGGCCAGCACGCCGTGGATCGGCGAGCCATACTCGTCGCTCCGGACTCCGCCGGTGCCCGGCGTAAGCGTCACCACGGCGCCATTGATCCCATAGTCGTTGGCGCTCAGTCGATTTGCCCACGGATACAGGATCGGTATGCCCATGGTCTTGGCCGCGGTGATGTAGGCATCGAGCCCCCGGCGCTGGCCGAGGAACTCGTTCTCCCCGTCGGAGAGCGACGTGGCGATCATGCCCGCCCTGGGCACGAAGGTCGCGGTCACCGACGACGACGGGTCGGTCAGTGTAACGGCGTCAAACTCGGACATCCGGCGATTCTGTCACGCTCACGTGGCGAGTGGATCGTGCTGGATGCTGCGCGGATCGGCGCCCTTGGCGATCAGCGCGGCCCTGGTCGCCTCGACCATTCGCGGCCCACCGCACACCAGGATCTGGCGGTCACCCCAGCTGCCGTACCTCGTCACCACCTCCGGGAGCGTGCCGGTCTGGCGGACGTGCAGGCCACGGGGTGGTTCGACGTCGGGATAGTCACCGGCCCACGGCGGATTGGTGGAGTACTCCGACACCGGTGTCACCGACAGCCACGGGTTGGTCGAGGCGATCTGCCACAGGGTCTTGAGGTCGTAGAGGTCGCATGGATATCGGGCGCCGAAGAACAGGTGGACCCGCGGATTCACCCCCGAGCGACTGAGATTCATGATGATCGAACGCAGCGGTGCCAGACCGGTACCGCCGGCCACCATCAGGACGTCGCCACCGCCCTGATCGACGTGCATCGCGCCGTGCGGGTTGGACAGCCGCCATCGGTCACCCGTCACGGTTTCGTTGACGATGGCGGTGCTCACCATGCCGCCGGCCACCGACCGCACGTGAAACTCGATGGCCCCGCTGCGATCGGCGGGGATGGACGGGCTCAGATACCTCCAGCGTCGCGGCCACTGGGGCACCTGGACGGTGACGTACTGACCCGGGTGGAAGTACAGCGGATCGTCGAGCTGCAACCGGATCACCGACACGTCGCGCGTGACCCGCAGATGCTCGATCACGGTGCCGTCGCGGTAGGGCGGCCCCTTCTCGGCGTCGGCTGCGCCCCGCATGATCCCGACGATCAACGCGACGGCCTGCTCGGCCGCTTCGGCGAGGCGGGTGTCCCACCGATCGATCAGATGGCTGCGCAGCGTGGTGAGCAGCGCGTCCTGCATGCTGTCGTAATGTCGTTGTGTGACACCGTATTTGCGGTGATCGCGACCCAGCTGGGCCAGGAATGCGACCGGTTCGTCGGCGTGCTGCTCGATGAGCTCGCCGAGCAACCAGCTCAGCGCCGTCGCAAAGACGGAGCGCTGGCGCTCCATGTCGGGTGGGAACAGGTCGCGGACCGCGGTGTCGATGGCGAACCAACGGGTGTAGAAGCGGTGGATCAGCTGATCCGAACCTGCCTGCGGGTCGATCGCGGCGCGCAGTGTCGCCAGCGCGTCACGGTCGTCGAGTCCCACGCGGTCGGAGTCTAGTTCCGGTTCGAGAGCCCGCGGCCTCCCGCCTCAATTTCGGCGCATGAGCGAAGCGAGGGCCGCGCGATCGGACACGTCGAGCTTCATGCACGCGCGGTAGATATGGCCCTCGACCGTTCGTGCTGAGACCGTAAGGCGCTCAGCAATGTCTCGGTTGGTGAGTCCCTGCGCAGCGAGGTTGGCGATCTCGCGTTCACGGGTGCTCAGCGGCAGTGGTTGCGCCGCCAAACTCAATGCAGGCGTGCGGATTTCCCCGCACGCCGTCGCCAGCCGATCGGCGATGGCGGCGGATTCGAGATGTAGGGCACGTTGCCCTTTCGAGTCGAATATGACGGCCGCCTGTGCGGCAGCGTCGGCGGCGTACAGCAGCGCGCCGAGGTCGGAGAACGACTTGGCGCAGTCGTACAGTGCGGCAGGGTCGCGGTCGATCAGAGCGTTGGCGTAGGAATGCTGGATGCGCGCAAGGGGACCGTCGATCGTCGCTGCAACGTCGCTGAAGGCATCCAGTGCGGTGCGATCGCCAAATCGGGCCGCGTCGTGGTGCGCTATCAGTTCGATGGCCCGCTGGCCGGAGAGGCGGGCGGCGCGCGCTGCCTCGAGGGCGAGGTCGGCGGCACCGCTGACGTTCCCGTGGGCGGCGGCAAGCCAGGATTCGGCGATCATCAGCTGGGGGCGAAACACCGCGACGTGACGGCCGTAGCGGGTCTTCAGTTCGGCGATCATCTTCGCCCCTGGTTCGCTACGGCCCAGCACCGAGTATGCCTGAGCCAGAAGCAATCTGGCCGGAAAGCTCCACGACGCGGCTGATTCGGAGGTGAGCGCCGCGACCGTTTGTTCCATGCGCGAAACCGTCGCCGGGAACTGTCCTCGGGCGAGCTCTACGGTGCCCGCCAACACGTTGGCCATTCCCCAGGCCAGGTACTGCCCAGGCGAAGACACCCGGACGATGTCGGCGGATCGTTGCTCGGCGAGGGCGAAGTCACCCGTGACGACGAGCGCTCTGATCTCGCCGAAGGCCATGAGGTAGCGCAACAGGCCATCGGCCTGATCGCGTAGCGAGCGGCCGCGTGCGGCGACCGTGGCGACTTCGTCGCCACGTCCCATGAGCCCGAGTGCGAGCCCTCCCCCGAATACCGCCCACTGGATCGCGGACGGAGGTGCGGCGGGGTTGGCGAGCACGCTGGCGGCGAGCTCGGCGGCCTCCTGAAGGCGATTTTCGAACACGACGGAAGCCGCCGCGAGGCCGTCGACGACCAAACTGAGTATCGGATCGGTGATTCGGTCGCGCAGGAGCGCAATGATGTCGTCCGCTGCGTCGGCATCGCCCATGGCCCAGTGCAGGTTTGCGACACGGGCGGTGCCCCAGCGCACCAGGTCGAGTTCGTCGAGCTGCTCGGGATCGAAGGCAGTGAACACCTCTTCGGCTTCGGCTGCGTTGCCTTGCCACAGCATGGCCCGGCCCAGCAATTCGCTTGCGACGAGGCCCGCGCCGCGATTCACCGCGGCGCGGGACAGCCTTTCGCCGAGGGTGACGTTGGTCAGCGCGATGGCGTCGCGCGCAGCGCCAATCAACAGATCGACCTCGGGAACGACGTCGCTCTCCAAAGTGAGTTCGGCGAGCCGGATGCGCTGGGCGGGCGCGGTGATGGGCTGCTTCCGCAGGGCGCGTACCAGTTCGCCCTTCGCCCGGCGCGCGGCGGCGACGCCGAGGCGGCGACGGATCGCCTCACCAAAGAGGGGATGGGTGAAGCGGACGCCGATGGTGTCGAGTTCCTCGCTGATGCGAATCAGCCCGCGAGCTTCGGCAAGCTCGACCGGTTCGGCGCCAGCCATGCTCGTGAGAACGTCCAGGTCCAAGGGTTCGCAGAAGGTCACCAGCCGCAGCACGTGCATGACCGAGTCGGGTAATGACTCGATGCGAGCGTCGAGTAGCGAGGCGAGTTCCGATGTGACCGACGTGCGACCGCGCAGTTGCCAGACCCCACGGACCTGCTTCAGGGTGCCGACTTCCAACGCACCTTCGACGAGGTGCCGGACGTAGAGGGCGTTGCCACCCGAGGCATCCCACATCAGATCGGCGCTCAGTCCCTCCACCCGTCCGCCGAGTGCTGCCTCGATGAGGGTGATGCACTGTTGCTTCGTGAAGGGCTGAAGATCCAACAGTTCGAGGTACCCGTCCTTCCACAGCGAGGTGATCGCATCGGGGACGGTCTCCCCACGACGCACAGTCGCGACGATGCGCACCGAGCCGTCCAGGGCGAGTTGGTGCAACAAGGTCGCGGACAGCTGATCGAGCATGTGGGCGTCATCGACACCCACGACCGCGCCCTGCTTGGACAGAAGCGCTTGGCGTGCTGCGCTCAAGAACGCCATCGGGTCCCGAGACGTCGCCGAGCTGACGAGATGGGCGAAGACGCCCAGGGGGATGCTGCGAGCGGACTCGGTACCGGCCACCCACTGGACCTTGGTGGGAAGCGCCTGCGTCACGAGGCGGGCCAGCGTGGTCTTACCGACACCCGCATCGCCGACCAAAACGATCCCCGACGTCGTGCTCTCGCCTGCCAGAGCGGCATGAATGCGCGCGAATTCACTGTCGCGCTGAACGACTGGCCATACCTGTGCCCCCACAGGGCGGACTCTACACAGCAGATCGCCAGGTCGATGGTATTTGCCGCGCCCGTAATATACGTCGGTCCGGAGATCGGCTACGCACTCACACGGCACTGCATCCCGGCCCACCGCGTAAGGGAATACCTGCCCCGCTCGCACCTCCGGCCAGCCACTCGCCCGCACCCCGCAACGCGGAGTCTTCACCGCGTGCAATCATCGATAAGTTCTGTGCAACAGCGTATTTCGAGTCGGGGCGTGTCTCGCGATCGGGGTTCAGCTGACGGCCCGACGGAGCCGCCGTTCCGCGGTCCGGGACGCTGCTACCTACGTTTTTCGCGTACATCGTCACTCAGGCGCGTAGGTACCCGCCGTTCGTAGCGTCCATCGCGTCAACACGAGTCACCGACGACAGCGCCGGTACGTCAAGGGAGCAATAATGAACGCAGCGAACTACATAGGCCGAGTGGGTGGGTTGGCCGTCGCGCTGGGACTAGGAGCCGCGGTCGTCACGGGCCACGGCGTGGCCTACGCCGACGACGCGCCCGACTCCACGGGCCCTTCGTCGTCTTCGTCGTCGACCGATTCCGCGGCGACGTCGCCGTCCTCGTCGAACGAACCCACCGGCACGGAGACGGAGCAGTCTTCGGCCACGCTCGACTCGTCGCATCCGCTGCGTGCTGCCCAGTCGCCGGTCCATGCCAACGCTCCGACGTCCGTATCGGCCCAGCAGAACACCGGCTCGACCGCGAACGCTTCCGAGTCCGCTGCGGATGATTCGACGGCACCGGCACCGTCGTCGACAGCGGCACCGTCGTCGACACCGGCGTCGTCGTCGGTGATCGACACCCCAGCGCCCGACCCCCAGACCGGCATCGTCGTGAACACGTCGCCGACCAACGCGGTCGCAACAGCCGTCGAGCCGGCCGTCGAGACACTCGTCCCGGAGACTCCACAGGTGCTCGAATCCGGCCGCCTCCCAGAGGTTTCCGTGCCTACTAACGCGACGAGCGCCGTGGCGACTGGTTCCGACCTGCCGTCCACCGAACTTGCCGTAACAAACGTGCTCGGCACGAGTAGGTCGTCGAACCACGACGGAACCTCGACGACTGCTTCCGCGTTGCACACGAGCTCGGTGCCGAGTGCATCGACAGCAGTCGCGAGCATCACGTCCTCGAATCCCCTGCTGCGCAGCGCCGCTGCGCCTTTGGCCATCCCCGCCAGTGCCGCCGTCGTGGTACCTCCGGCGGCCCCGACCCCGGCGGCACTGGGCCCAATAGGACAGCTCGTTAGGGGGGTGCTGTCCTTGCTGGGCCTGGTGCCGTCGGCTTCCACGTCGACACCCGGCTTCCCGACGGCACCGCCGACCCTGCTGGAGATTCTCGGCACGGTCTGGCGGCGGTTGCAGTCCGCGCTGGACAACGCCACGCCCACGAGTGCGCCAGTGGTCGGTGTCTCGGACCCGCACACCGGTGTCGTCACCGGCACGATCGGTGGTTCGGACGCCGACGGCGACCCGTTGCACTACGCGTCGGTCGGCGACGCATCTCACGGCACGGTGTCCGTCGACGCGTCGACCGGTGCCTTCGTCTACACCCCGGACGCCAACTGGGCCGCTGCAGGGGGCACCGACCGCTTTACCGTCGCGGTCACCGAAACCAACGCAGGCGACCACATCCACGGGTTGTTCGGGCTCTTCACTGGCGGCGGATCCAGTACCCAGGCCGTCGTCCAGGTGATGGTGGCTGCGACCACGCCCATCCAGACCGGCAACTCGGCTCCGACGTTGTCGCTGCCGACCGGCTTGCATCTCGATGCAACGGGCACAGTCACCTTCACCGCTACCGGCGTAGACCCGGACTCGGATCCCTTGTCCTACAGCGCGACTGCATCGCACGGCACGGTCGGTAGTAATGGAGGCGGCAACTTCACCTACACCCCCGACGCCGGTTATGCCCACCAGTTGGCAACCAACGGCAACACGCTGTCGAACGTCGACACCATCGCAGTCTCGGTCGACGATGGCCACGGTCATCTCGTCAATGCGTCGACCACGATTCCGATCATTCCGCAGAACCGCGCACCGATCGTCGGCTCCATCGACACCGTTGGCGCGGCCGACCCGAACACGGGGGCCATCGTGTTCACCGTGACGGCCACCGACCCCGACGCCGATCCGGTGTCGTTCGCGGCCGGAACTGCTGACGACGGCACTGTGGTGAAGAACGCCGACGGCAGCTTCACCTACACCCCCGACGTCGTGGCCGCCCATATTGCATCGGTCGGGTGCGAGGACGCGAGCCATTTCGGCTGCGGTGAGGTAAACACCGGACCGGTGGTCGACCGGGCGACGGTCGTCGTCTCCGATGACCACGGTACGAGCACCACGGCCTCGACGGTGCTGTTGATCACGCCGCACAATACCGAGGCAGAACTCGCGGCCATCGTCGGTCCGGCCGACCCGGATACCCGCGCCAGCATCATCACGGTGACCGTCAGCGACGCTGACGGCGATGGAGTCGAGGTCGTCGCCTTTGCCGATCACGGCGACATCACCGACAACCACGACGGCACCTTTACGTTCACCCCACCGTCGTGGTTCTCGGAGGACGTGCCGAACGCCAACGTCACGTTCCTGGCCTTGGACTACCACGATGCCGGCGCGCCGAACACCAGTCTGCAACTGGCGGTGCCGATTCCACCCGTGACGACGATCGTCGGGCAGACGGTGTGGGGTCCCTACACCGACGACAACTTCCCGGGCGGACACGTGGGCTACGCCACCGTCGCGTACGTCGTCAAGGTGCCGGCCGGCACCGTGGACCCCGACGCGGTGACTCTGGCCAGCACGCATGGCACGTTGGCGAAGCTGGCAGTCTTCACGGTCAATGCCGCGCCACAGGTGGATGCGAATGGCAATCCGGACGGCGGTGACTACATCGGTGGCTTGTTCGGCTTACCCGCCGGTACGTACGTGTTGTTCGCCTACCAGCCCAACGACCTCGCCGCCGCACACACCGCCGTGACGAACGACACCGTGACGGTCGCCGTCGGCGGTGGTTCGCTCGACGTGCCCGTGACGGTGCCCATCGCCAACGTCGCGCCCGGTGTTGATTGGGGCCCTCACTCGTCGCTGGACTTCTTCGACGGGTCGCTGGATCTCACCGACCTGGACACCTACGTCGGCGAGACCAACTTGGTCACCGGCGAGGTGCTGATCGTGGTCCACGGCCTCGACGTCGAGAGCGACGACATCACCTTCCAGGTCGTCAGCGCGCCAGCGCACGGCACCATCCAGATCGTTCACCAGGATCAGGCCCCGGCGCCCGGGGGACCGCTCGGGACCGCCAACGCCGAGGGGATCGTCTACGTCTACACCCCGGACGCGGCGGTTCGCACCGATGCCGACACCTACCTGGACAGCTTCACCTTCAGCGCCGACGACGGTCGCGGGGGCGTGACGACCCAGACGGTTCCGCTGATCATCGCCAAGAAGGCCACGGTGTCCGGTACGGGATCCTTGCCGTTCACCGGGACGGGGTCGTTCTCCGGACACGTCAGTGTGCCGTTCAGCAACGTGGCCGGCTACTCAGTCGACCGCGAAGCTGCCGCGGGTATCACCAGCATCCGGCGCCTGATCGACGATCCGGAGTTCTTCAAGCAGCCGTCGTTCGGGACGGTGACGATCGACGCCAACGGAAACTTCACCTACACCCGTTCTGCCACTTGGGATTTCCTTGACTTCGCCGACGTCGACGACAGCTTCTTCATCGTCGCCTACACCGAGGACAACGAGTGGGCCGCGGTGTACGTGCCGGTCGGGGGGCGGGCAACCTTGAATCCTCCGACGACCGTCAGCCAGTTCGCTGTACAAGGCGTCTGACGCCTACGGCGATGGACCCGGTCATCCCATCGGGTGACCGGGTCCATCGTCGCCGTTTGGTGTTGAGGGCGCGCGGTTCGGC
>NZ_JAEMTA010000042.1 GCF_016462545.1 Mycolicibacterium sp.
GCTCGTCGGGCGGCGGCGGTGGTGGCGTCTCGGGGCGCGCGTCGAGGGTGTCCTGATGCGTCACCACGTAGATCACCACGCCGGTCGACGGTGGCATCAGGGCGGCGAGGCAGTCGTCGGTGCCGCAGAGGCAGGCCAGGCGGTCGGCGCCGTGGGTCAGGGCGTGGAAGGCATCCGCGCGGCGCTGATCCTTGGTCCGCGGATCAGAAGGGCAGACGGTGTCGGCCAGCGCGTCGAGTCGCAGGTCCAGGGCGTGGGCGTCGGTGGCGAACAGTGTCGAGAACAGGGTGGCCAGCCCGCTGCCGTCCTCGATGGTGATGTCCACCCGGCGATCTCGGGCTTGGGCTTCCCGGCGGCGCAACGCCAGCGGGTCGACGTCGGCGATGATCGCATCGATGGTCTTCTCGGTCTTGTCCACCGAGAGTGGTTCGCAGTCCTGAAACGCCGAGGACAGCTGCTCGTCGAGTGCGCGAAGAGCGTCGGGGTCGATGACGTTGGCGGAGCGCGTCACCATCGCCCGCACCACCGGATAGGAGATCAGCCCAGCCGTGAATAGGGCGGCGACCTTCGGGAAGCGTTCGCGCAGGGCGATCCCGACGAGCAGCATGCCCGAGGCCGCACCGGAGGTGATCCGCGCTGCGGCCCCGATGTGCGCGGTCACCGCCGACCAGTTGTCCAGGCACCATTGGTCGCGTTCGGCGGATCCGTCGGCGGCGTGCACGACGGCGAGCATGTCGACCATCGCGGCAACCCGCCGGGCGCAGGAGGCGGATTCGACCCGGGTCCACCCGTCCAGCCCAGCGGCGCCGGATGCGCCTGTCGCCGAAGCCACCAATGAGTCGAACATGCATTCGAATCTACGCCCGGGCGACGATGAAAAAGCGACGTGAAACCCAATATGTGGATGAAACCCAGACTGTGCACAACCCGCGCGAAGGCGCCGAATGTGTCAGTCCGACATGGTAACTCGCCACCCACGGCGAATTCCCAGGTTGCCGACGTAGCTTCGGCGCATGTCGTCGCCCGCTGACACGCCGCTCTCGCTCGCTGTGGCCGTGCAGTCCTGGCGGTTCGATGCCGCCGCGGTGCTGCTCATCGTGGTCCTCGGCGTCGGGTACGCCCGTTGCCCTCGAATGGGTCGAGGTCCCACGTCGTGCTTCATCGCCGGCCTCGTGCTGTGGGCACTGGCGACGTGCAGCGTGATCGCCGTGTACGCGCCCGTACTGTTCTGGATGCGGGCGCTGCAGGTGCTGATGTCGCTGTTCGTCGTCCCCTTCCTGCTTGCTCTGGGCAGGCCGGTCAGCGCGATGCGGGCCGCGCTCTCGGAATCGGGCCGGGTGAGAATGGACCGACTGCTGGCCTCCCGCCCATGCCGACTGGCGCTCTCGCCGCTGAGTACTTCCGTTGCGATGCTGGGCGTGCCGTGGCTGCTCTATCTGACGCCCTGGTACGTGGCGTCGATGACGGGCACGGTCGCATCATTGACGCGAATCCTGCTCCTGACAATCGGTTTCGGCTACTTCTACGCCCGTCTGCAGAGCGACCCCGTGCCCAGGCGGTACTCGCCGCTGCTGTCCATCGGTATCAGCGTGGTGGAGTCGCTCGGCGACGGCCTGCTGGGTCTGGTGCTGTGGTTGGGACCACTCATCGCCGTCGACTATTACGCAGGCCTGCAACGGGATTGGGGCCCTAGCGCGAGGGTCGACCAGTCGGTCGGCGCGGGGATCCTGTGGATCGTCGGCGACGTGCTCGGGGTTCCGTTCCTGGCGGTCCTCATGCGGGGACTGTCCAAACACGAGAAAGTCAGGGCGAAAGAGGTGGACGCGGAGCTCGAGGACACGACCGATGGACCCGCACCCGCACTGTGGTGGGAGGCCGATCCGCAACTCGGCGAGCGTTTCGGCAGGCGTTAGAACGCGTTAGAACGTGCTCATGGGCCGGACGCTGTTGGCGAGATCGACCAGCGCGTAACGATGTTCCTGCGTCGGCGCGACTCTCGACAGTCCTCGCAGTGACGCCTCGACCCCGAGCCGCAGGCCGTGTTCGGTGAAGGGGAACCCCAGGATGTGATTGGTGCTGGCGGTGTTGTCGGCCAGCCAATCCATGGCAGTTCCGAGCACCAGCGCACGGATCTGCAGAACCCGTGGCTCCGTGTCCGGCAACACCTCCACCCGTCGCGCAGCGTCGCGGATCTGCTGTTCGGTGATCTCGCTGCCGGACCGCCCGGACAGTAGCGTGACGGCGCTGGTGAGTCTCGCCGTGGTGAAGTGTCGCGACGTGGGCGGCACCTGGTCGAGCGTGGTGACGGCGTCGTCGCGCTGGGCGTCGGCGGACTGTGCGCGCGCCAGCCCGAATCCGGCCGAGACGATGCCATTGTCGGTGTTCCACACCGTCTTGTAGAACTTCCGTTCGTCGGCCGAGCCGCTCAACTCCGCGGTGGCCGCCAGGGCCAGCTTCGGCGCTAGTTCACCGGGCAGGGTGTCCAGCACCTCCGTGAAGTGTTTGGTCGCGGATTCGTAGTCGGCGGACAGCAATTCGGCGACGGCGCGGAACCACACCAGGCGCCAGCGCCAACCCACCCGCTCCTGAAGATCGTCGAGCTTGCGGTTCGCCTTGGCCACGTCGCCGAGGTCGAGCAGGGCCCGGACCTCCATCAGCGGCAGCTCGACGGACTCCGAGAGGTCGACTCCGCCGTCGGAGTCCAGCGACCCGTAACGCGCCGCCCGCAGCGAGTCGAGCGTCTGCACCGGCTGGCTGAGCACGGTCGCCGACAGCACTGCCGCTCCCACGTCGGCGGGGTCGACGAGCGGCACCTGTAGCGCCCTGACGATCTCCTGTGCGGTCAACTTCTCGGAGTGAACCTGCCCATCCAGGTATACGTCGGTGTGCGCGACGAGAAGGTCGATGCCGAACGTCGATCGTGACGGGCTGAACACCGTGGACAGACCTGGCCGCGGCAAGCCGGAGTCTTGCGCGACGACCTCGCGGAGCACGCCGATCAGCTGACCGGCCATCTCCTCGGCGCTGGCGAATCGTCGGCGCGGATCGGGGTCGATCGCACGCTGCAATAGCCGACCGAACGAATCATGGCGGGCCAGAACGGGATCGCCCTCAGGGAGGCCGTCGTCGTAGCGGCCGTTGCGGGTCCGCAGGTCCAGCGTCAACGCGGCGAGCGTACGACCCACCGTGTAGATGTCGGTGGCCATCGTCGGCCCCGTCTTGACGATCTCCGGTGCCTGGTATCCCGGTGTGCCATAAAGGAATCCGTAGGAGTTCAGCCGCGAGACTGCGCCAAGGTCGATGAGCTTGAGCTGCTCCTCGGTGACCATGATGTTCTCGGGTTTGAGGTCGTTGTACACCAGTCCCACCGAGTGCAGATACCCGAGTGCGGGCAGGATCTCGAGCATGTACGCGATCGCCTGCGCGACCGGAAGCTTGTGCCCCTTGGCTTGTTTCAGCGAGGTGCCGCCGACGTACTCCATCACGATGTAGCCGACGGGGTCGCCGTTCTTGTCGTCGTGTTCGACGAAGTTGAAGATCTTCACGATTCCGGGATGGGTGACCTCGGCGAGGAACTGGCGCTCAGCCATCGCGATGGACTGTGCCTCGGCGTCTCCCGAGTGCACCAGACCCTTGAGGACGACGGGCCGGTCGTTGACGTTCTTGTCGAACGCCAGATAGATCCAGCCGAGCCCACCGTGCGCGATGCAGCCCTTGATCTCGTACTGGTCGACCACCATGTCGCCCGGACTCAGCTGCGGGAGAAAGGAATACGGGCTGCCGCAGTGCGGGCACCAGCCCTCGGAGAGCGCCTCGCCGTCGGAGCTCGACCTGCCGACCGGTCTGCCACAGTTCCAGCAGAACCGCTTCGCCTCGGCCACCACCGGATCGGTCATCAGGGCTTCGAGCGGGTCCCGCTCCGGAACGCGGGGCACCTCGACCAGGCCACCGCCGAGTCGCCGGATCGGCGACCACTGCCGCGTCAGCATGGTCGTCTGCTCGTGCGGCTCGGTCTCGACGCTGCTGACCGAGAATCCGTCGGAGTCGTCGTCGTCGAAGTTCGGCCGGAACACGGCCTGGGTCGCCATCGGCCGCATGGTGGCCAACGAGTCGTAGGTCATGGCGTCCGCGGGCTGGGTGCCCGGGCCCTCGTCGGGTGCCTCCGGTGGAGTGGTCATCAGCCGTCATACCTCGGGACCGGTGGCGCCGGGGCCGGCCCGAGCACCGTCAACCACTTGCGGTACAAGGTGTTCCACGTGCCATCGCGGCGCACCCGCTCGAGTGTTCCGTTGACGAAGCGCACCAGACCGGTGTTCTCCTTGTTGATCCCAATGCCGTACGGCTCCTTTGCCATGGACGGCCCGACGATGTGCAGGTACGGGTCCTGGCTGACCAGACCGGCGAGGATCGAGTCGTCCGTGCTGACGGCGTCGACCTGACGCTGCTGCAGCGCGACCAGGCAGTCGGCCCACGTCACGACCTCGACGATGACGGGTGGCGGGCTGATCTGCTGAATGCGCGTCAACGACGTCGTCCCCGTCACCGCGCACACCCGCTTGCCCGCCAGGTCGGAGGCCTGGGTGATCGCCGAGTCGCGGGGCGCCAGGATCCGTTGATTGGCCGCGAGGTACTCGGTGGAGAAGTTCACCAACTCCTTGCGCGCGCAGTTGATGCTCATGGTCTTGACCACGATGTCGACCTGATTGTTCTGCAGCGCGGCAATCCGGTCGGCTGACGACAGGATCCGGTATTCGACCTGCGATGGGGTGCCGAAGATGTCACGCGCCACCTCGCCCGCGATGTCGACGTCGAAGCCGGTGATCTCGCCCGTGATCGGGTCTCGGAAGCTGAACAGGTTGCTACCGATGTCGAGACCCACGATGAGCCTGCCGCGGTTGCGGATGTTGGTGACGGCCTCGTCGGCCTCGGCCTTGGTGGGGAACGGCCGAAGGCTTGCGGTGCAATCGTCGTCGCTCTCGGTCTCGGGGAGTTGCACGGGCACCGGAGCCGCCTCCGTCATCCCCGCGGGCGTCGGCGGTGCGAGCGTCACCGAGGGCACGGTGACGGCGGGCGCGGTCTGGCTGCAGCCGGCGAGCATCGTCACCGCTGCGAGCAAGACCATCAGGCGTCGTGTCGTCATCTGTACTCACTCAACCGTGGCCACAGCCCGAGCGCCACCGCGATCGCGGCGATGATGCTGAGTACCGCCGCCCCGACCGTGGCGCCGGACAGCACCCGCCGGGCATTGACGATGTCGTTGCGTAGCTGCTGACGGCTCTCCCCGATGCCCTTGGTGAGCGCGGCGTCGAGCTTGTCGAACGCCGGAGTGGAGTCGTCCTCGCCGGTGCCGAGGGCCACCTGGGTCGCGGCCTGGTAGTTCCCGACGGCGATGTAGGCGTTGATCCGGTCGTCGGCGGCGCGCCAGCGGCGCAGCAGCTGTTCTGCATCCGCCAGATCAGCCTTGTCGATCGCGTCGTCGCGGCCCAGATAGTCGGCGAGTTGCTGCTGCATGGTGTCGATGCGCTGGTAGTACGACTGCTTGCGGACGCCCTCGTCGCCGCGGCGGATCAACGACAGGGTCTCGTCGGCACGCGCCTGCTGCGCGGTGATCGCCATGGTGGTGACGGTCTTGAGCGATTCGGCCGCCGTGCTCTTCGCGCTGCGGCTGTCGGCGGTCGAGATCGTCAGGGCGGTACCCACCCACACGATCATGACGAGCACCGCCATGCCTCCCGCAACGAACCCGATGTTCACCCGGCGGCGGGTGCGCCGGGCCAGCCATCGATTCGCGAACGCCCCGAACATCAGCGTCGCCAACACCACCAGGATCACCGGCGCCGGGATCCGGGTCGACGCGGTCGTCTCGATGTCGACCTGCTTGCTGGTCTCCTCGTAGAGCCGTTGGGCGTCGGGGAGGATCTGCGTCTGCATCAGGGCCGAGGCCTCCGACAGGTACGACGAGCCGACCGGATTGCCTGCGCGGTTGTTCGTGCGCGCCGTCTCGACCAGGCCCGTATACACGGCGAGTTGGGCATTGATCCGACCCAGCAGCCGGACCATCTCGTCGTCGGTGAGACCGCTGGAGGCCCGGGTCACCGCGACGGAGGCGTCGGTGATGGCCTGCTCGTAGCGCTGCCGCACGGCTCGCGGTTCGGCGCCGGAGATGAAGGCCGTCGCCGCGGCGGCGTCGGCGACCGACAGCGTCGTATAGAGCTGGCCACCCGCGAAAGCCAGCGGTTCGGTGTGATCCAGCACGTTGGACAGGGCCTCTTGGCGCCCGTTGATCGTGGTCGACGTCGCGAAGGCACAGGCAATCACCAACGCGGAGAGTACGAAGCCGATCGTGAGGATTCGGCCGGGAGTCGTCCAGAGGAACCACCACCGCGGGTGCGCTGGTCTGGTTTGTGAGCGGGACGCAAGGGGCTCAGTGGAAGGGTGCGCCAACTCCACAGTCACCTGTGCGCGGACCTCTGCTTTCGGTGCTACTTTCCCGACTCCTCAACTGTAAAGGAATTCTAAGAGCAGGGGGCGGGACGCGCGGGACAATCACCGACACCCGCGGAGGAACCCCGAGATGGGGCGCGTGCGACCGAGCCCAAAGAGATGCCGGAGCCCTATCCTGAAGTCGTGCGTGGTGATGGGGACGGCTGGGTCTTGTCCGATGACGGTGTCCCATTCTGGGGTCGCCACGGCGCGGCGGGTCTGCTGTTGCGGGCCCCACGTCCCGGTGGGGGAGCGACGGTGCTCCTTCAGCATCGCGCTCCCTGGAGCCATCAGGGCGGCACGTGGAGCCTGCCCGGGGGCGCTCGCGACAGCCACGAGACCGTCGAGCAGGCGGCGATCCGCGAAGCGAACGAGGAGGCCGGTCTGACGTCCGACCAGTTGGTGGTCCGGACGACGGTGATCACCGCCGAGATCTCCGGAGCCGGCGGGTCCTATTGGAGCTATACGACGGTGATAGCCGACGCGCCCGAGCCGTTGCGCACCGTGCCGAACCGCGAGAGCTCCGAGCTGCGCTGGGTCGCCGAGGACGAGGTGATCGATCTACCCCTGCACCCGGGCTTTGCCGCCAGCTGGGAGCGGCTGCGTTCGGAGTCGGCGTCGCTGCCGTTCCACCTCAATCGCGAGCGGTGACGGCGGCCTTCAGGTCGCGGGCGGCTGCGGCGGGGTCCTCGGCCGCGGTGATGGCCCGCACGACCACGATCCGCCGGGCGCCCGCGTCCAGCACGTCGGGTAGTCGGTCGAGGTCGATGCCGCCGATGGCGAACCACGGCTTCTCGGGACCGAGTTCCGCGGCCGTGCGGACCAGGTCGAGGCCGGGTGCCGCACGCCCGGGCTTCGTCGGGGTCGGCCAGCACGGACCGACGCAGAAGTAGTCGACGGGCTCGGCCACTGCCGTGCGGACCTGCTCGGCGTCGTGCGAGGACCGCCCGATCAGCGGGCCTGCTCCGATGACGTCGCGGGCGATCGACAGAGGCAGGTCGTCCTGGCCGAGGTGAAGGACGTCGGCTCCGGCGGCCCGGGCGAGGTCGGCCCGGTCGTTGACGGCGAACAGAGCGCCGTGCCTGCGGGCCGCGTCGGCGAGCACCTCGAGGGCCGCGAGCTCGCCGCGGGCCTCCAGGGGACCGAACTGCCTCTCGCCGGCCGAACCCTTGTCGCGGAGCTGGATGACGTCGACCCCACCGGCCAGCGCCGCGTCGACGAATTCGGCGAGGTCGCCGCGCTCGCGTCGTGCGTCGGTGCACAGGTAGAGCCTGGCGGCTGCGAGCCGCCGACCAGGGTGTCCGGTGGGTTCAACCATGCCGCGAAGGTTAGCGACCGGCGAGTACCCTCGGACGGGCGACACGGGAGTCCCGGAATCGGGGGCTGAGAGTGGGTGCGATGCCACCCTTACCGTCACACCTGATCCGGGTCATGCCGGCGTAGGAAGGACAGGGAATTGCGTACCCAGCACGCCGGGCGATCGTTGGCCGTCGTCGGTGGGGGTGTCATCGGATTGTCGGTGGCCCGCCGCGCGGCGCTCGACGGGTGGACCGTGCGCGTGCACCGGAGTCCGGCGCACGGCGCCTCTTGGGTGGCGGGGGGCATGTTGGCTCCGCACAGCGAGGCCTGGCCCGGCGAAGAGCGGCTGCTGCAGATCGGGTTGGCCTCGCTGCAGATGTGGCACGACGACTTCCTCGACGGCCTGCCCGCGGACGTCGTCACCGCCCGCGGCTCGCTGGTGGTCGCCGTCGACCGTGCCGACGTCACCGATCTGGCTACCACCGGGGAATGGCTTGCGGCGCAGGGGCATCCGGTGACGATGACCAGGGCGGCGCGTGAGTTGGAGCCGCTGCTGGGTCAGAGCATCCGGCACGGCTTCGTCGCCGACACCGAACTCGCAGTGGACAACCGGGCCATCGTCGAAGCCCTGGCGACTCGGTGTGCGAATCTCGGCGTCACGTGGGCGCCGCCGGTCGAGACGCTGGACGAGGCGCGCGACGCCGACGTGGTGGTGATAGCCAACGGCATCGATGCGCCCTCGCTGTGGCCCGGGCTGCCGATCCGGCCGGTGAAGGGCGAGGTGTTGCGGCTTCGGTGGCGACGGGGGTGTATGCCGTTGCCGCAGCGAGTGATTCGGGCCCGCGTTCACGGTAGGCAGGTGTACCTGGTGCCGCGCGCGGACGGCGTCGTGGTCGGGGCCACGCAGTACGAACACGGCCGCGACACCGCCCCCGCGGTGGCAGGCGTTCGGGAACTGCTCGACGATGCGTGCGAGGTGATGCCCGCGCTCGGCGAGTACGAGCTCGCCGAGTGCGCCGCGGGCCTGCGCCCGATGACCCCGGACAACCTGCCCGTCGTCGGCAGACTCGACGAGCGCACGCTGGTCGCGGCCGGTCACGGTCGCTCGGGATTCCTGTTGGCGCCGTGGACCGCCGCGACGATCGCTGCCGAGTTGAAAGTGGGTGTGCCCGCATGAAGGTCGTGGTGAACGACGAGTCGGTCGAGGTTGACGACGACACCAATGTCGCCGATCTCCTTGCTGGCCTTGGCATTCCGGACAAGGGCATTGCGGTCGCGGTCGACTGGGCGGTGATCCCCCGCTCGGAGTGGCACCTGAGGCTGTCCGATGGCGCGAAGGTGGAGGTCGTGACGGCGGTGCAGGGTGGCTGACGGGTTGGTGATCGCAGGCCGCAGCTTCGGCTCCCGGTTGATTCTCGGCACCGGCGGCGCGGCCAATCTCGCGCTGCTGGAGGAGTCGCTCGTCGCCTCGGGCACCGAGCTGACCACAGTCGCGATGCGTCGCGTCGACGCCGACGGTGGCAGCGGGGTGTTGGAGCTGCTGACCCGCCTCGGCATCATGCCGCTGCCGAACACGGCGGGTTGCCGGGGCGCGGCCGAAGCGGTGCTGACGGCGCGGTTGGCCCGCGAGGCGCTGCAGACCGACTGGGTCAAGCTCGAGGTCATCGCCGACGAACGCACACTGCTGCCCGACGGCATCGAATTGGTCAGGGCCGCAGAGCAATTGGTCGATGACGGGTTCGTCGTCATGGCGTACACCAACGATGACCCGGTGCTGGCACGGCGACTCGAGGACATCGGGTGCGCCGCAGTGATGCCGTTGGGCTCGCCGATCGGAACGGGCCTCGGCGTCGCGAATCCGCACAACATCGAGATGATCGTCGAGCGGGCGGGTGTACCCGTCGTGCTCGACGCGGGCATCGGCACCGCGAGCGATGCCGCACAGGCGATGGAACTCGGGTGTGACGCCGTCCTGTTGGCGACCGCGGTCACCCGGGCTGCCGATCCGCCCAAGATGGCGGCCGCCATGGCGGCCGCGGTCACTGCCGGCAGGTTGGCGCGCGAGGCCGGACGGATCCCGAAGCGATTCTGGGCGCAGGCGTCGAGCCCCGCGGTCCACACGTGACGGGGCGGTACGTCGCGCTCGGTTCGTCGATGGCGGCGGGACCCGGCATCAGGCCTCAGGCGGCTGACGCACCCGCAGGCGCTGGACGTTCGGCCGTGAATTACGCCCACCTCGTCGCCGCCCGGCTCTCCCATGACCTCGTCGACGTGACGTTCTCGGGCGCCACGACGGCGAACGTCCTCACCGAACCGCAGCGCGGTACCCCGCCACAGGTCGAGGCGCTCGACGGCACGGAGAGTCTGGTCACGGTGACCATCGGCGGCAACGACGTCGGCTACATCCCCCTGCTCTTCGCCGCGGGACTGCCCGGGTGGACGCGATCGCTACCGGTCATCGGTCGACGGCTCCGCGACATGGTCGACCCGACCGCGCGCGACCGCGCCCTGGTTGCCGTGGGGGAGTCGCTGAGGGCCGTCGGCAGGACGGTGCACGAGCGCGCCCCGCGGGCGACGGTGCTGTTCGTCGATTACCTCACTCTGCTGCCGCCCGTCGGAACGCCCGCGGCACCGCTGAACGATGTCGACGTTGCACTCGGCCGCCGGGTCGCCGACACGCTGGAGCGGCTGACCGGGGAGGCGGCGAGCGCCACCGGTTGCGGCTGGGTTCGAGCCGCCGCCGCCAGCACGGGGCACCACGCGTGGTCGGACGATCCGTGGACGACGACGTTCGGACTGCCGCTGCCGGGTCGGGCTGCGCCGCTGCATCCCAACGCAGCGGGCATGCGGGCGGTGGCCGATCTGATCGTGGCGCAGCTGGGCGAACCTCGATGACCTGGTTGACCCCGTCGCAGGGGCGCACCTGGTTGCACTACATGCAGGTCTATCACCGGTTGGAGTTCGAGATGAATCGACAGCTGCAGGCGGAGTGCGGCCTGTCGCTGGCCGACTACACGGTGATGAACGCGCTGTCCGCGGCATCGGGTCGACGCCTGCGGCTCTCGCAGTTGGCCACCACCATCGGGTGGGAGCGCAGTCGGCTGTCGCACCACCTGCAGCGGATGGCCGCGCGGGGCCTCGTGGACCGGGCGCAGTCGAACACCGACGGGCGGGCGACCGATGCCCTGCTGACGGACGCGGGAATGAAGGCGCTGCGGGGCGCGGCACCCAAACACGTGGCGTGGGTGCGCACGCTGTTCTTCGCGGACCTCGACGAGGAACGGGTCGTCGAGCTTGGCGACCTCCTTGGCGAGGTCTATCAGACGATCCTTCGCGAAGGCACCCTGCCGACGCCGGACTGATCGCTAGGTCTGAACTTCGCCCCCGTCGACGAACATCTCACTGCCGGTCATGAAGCTGCTGGCCGGCGAGGCAAGGAACACGACGGCGGCCGCGATCTCCTCGGGTTGGCCGATCCGACCAAGCGTCACGTCGGCGGTGAGGCTTTCGAGCAACTCCTTCTCGCCTCCGCTGGGCGCGAGGCCGATGAGTCCGGGAGTCTCCACCGGCCCCGGCACCAGCGTGTTCACCCGAATGCCCCGGTCGGCCAACTCCGCTGCCCAGGTGCGGCCGAGTGACCGGACGGCGGCCTTGCTGGCGGCGTAGACGCCGAACGAGGGAATGCC
This sequence comes from Mycolicibacterium sp., assembly GCF_016462545.1. Classification (GTDB taxonomy): domain Bacteria; phylum Actinomycetota; class Actinomycetes; order Mycobacteriales; family Mycobacteriaceae; genus Mycobacterium. Next base: position 11,469 of record NZ_JAEMTA010000042.1, read on the forward strand.
CTTGGATGCCGACGTCGATCCCGACAGGATGATCGACGCCCCGCGGTTGAGGAGGGGCAGGGCCTTCTGAACGGTGAAGAGCGTTCCGGCGACGTTGCGGTTGAAGGTGTCGTCGAAGTGCTCCGCCGTGACGTCCTCGAGCGTGGCGAACTCGCCGCCGCCCGCGTTGGTGAACACGACGTCGAGGCCGCCACCGTGGGCCGCTACGGCGTCGACGACGGCGTCCAGCTGCGCCGGGTCGCTCACGTCGCTGCGGATGCCGGTTGCCGACGGTCCGATCGAGGCGACGGCCGCATCGATCGTCGACTGGTTGCGACCGGTGAGGAAGACGTGTGCGCCCGCCTCGGCGAGCGCGCGGGCGGAGGCGAGGCCGATGCCCGCGGTGCCGCCGGTGACGAGAGCATTCTTGCCGTCGAGAGATCCCATGACTACTCCTTGTGCGTGACGTGGAACGTGAGGTGGGGGTGTCCAATTTGCGTGACATGTCAATCAACCGGGAAGGCGCCAGAGGTATTCCGCAACGCGTGACTAACGTTGGCGGAATGCAGAGGAGATCACGGGCGGTACTGGCAACGTTCGCGGCGGTCGTGTGTGCGACGGCCGTGGCCGGATGCGGCAAGGAGGGCGCCGGGCCTGCGCCCTCGGCGTCCCCGACGACCGCGTCGACCCCCGCCGCGGAATTCGCGACCGGTCTGAAGGACCGCGTCGGCGCCGACGCCATGCTGGCGCACCTGAAGAAGCTCCAAGAGATCGCCGACGCCAACGATGGAAACCGGGCCCTCGGCTCGCCGGGCTACGGCGCCAGCGTCGACTACGTCGCGCAAACGTTGCGGGACAAGGGCTTCGACGTGCAGACGACCGACTTCGACGTCCGGATACCCTTCGCCGACGAGCCTGTCGTGACCGTCGCGGGCCAGCGGGTCAAGGCCTCGGCGCTGAAGTACACCATCGGGACGCCCGAGGGGGGCGTAAGCGGCCGACTCGTGCCCGCTCCCACCGGGCCCAAGCCCGGTTGCGCGTTGACGGACTACGACGGCATCGACGTCAAGGGCGCCATCGTCCTGGTCGACCGTGGGGCGTGTCCATTCGGGGACAAGCAGAAGGTCGCCGCCGAACGCGGGGCCATTGCCGTCGTCGTGGCGAACAACGTCGACGGTGACGACATCGGCGGTGGCACGCTGGGCGAAGGCACCGACGTCAAGATTCCGGTGGTCAGCATCTCCAAGGCCGACGGCGCCCGGTTGCGTGCCAACCCCGCCGCCACGACCGTCGCCCTGAACGCAGGAGTGCGCGTCGATCGCACCCGCAACGTCATCGCCCAGACCAAGACGGGCTCGCCGCAGAACGTGGTGATGGCGGGTGCGCACCTCGACAGCGTTCCCGAGGGGCCCGGGATCAACGACAACGGCTCCGGCGCTGCGGCGGTGCTGGAAACCGCTGTGCAACTGGGCGGTTCGCCGCAGGTGAAGAACGCGGTCCGCTTCGCGTTCTGGGCGGCCGAGGAGGAGGGGCTGGTGGGCTCGACCAAGTACATCCAGACCCTCGACGCGGAGGCGCTCAAGGACATCGCGCTCTACTTGAACTTCGACATGCTCGCCTCGCCCAACCCCGGCTACTTCACCTACGACGGGGACCAGTCCGCACCGCCGTCGGACAGCGTGCCGCGGGTGCCGGAGGGATCGGCCGGCATCGAGAGACTCTTGGCCGGCTATCTCGACGGTGCGGGCAAGGAGCCGCGCGACACGAGCTTCGACGGCCGTTCCGACTACGACGCCTTCACGCGGGCGGGCATCCCGGCGGGCGGTCTGTTCGCCGGCGCCGAGGAGAAGAAGAGCGCCGACGAGGCGAAGATCTGGGGCGGCGCGGCGAACGAGCCGTTCGATCCCAACTACCACAAGGCCTCCGACACCTTCGACAACCTCGACCGCACGGCACTCGAGATCCAAGGCAAGGGAGTCGCCTACTCCGTCGGCGTCTACGCCCAGGACGAGACCGGGCGCAACGGGGTGCCCGACCGCGCCGACCGCACCCGGCACGTGGCGTCCGACTCATGAGGATCGCATGGGCGCTGGCCTGCCTCGCGGTGTTGACCGCATGTTCCTCAGCGCAGCCGCCGACCTCTGCTCCCGTCGCCGATCCCGCGCGTGAGCTGTCCGGCAAGGTGACCGCCGACGGCATGTACCTGCATCTGCAGAAGCTCGCCGACATCGCCGCCGCCAACGGCAACAGCAGGGCCGACGGCACGCCCGGCTTCGACGCCAGCGTCGACTATGTCGCTCAGACCCTGCGGGACAAGGGCTTCGACGTGCAGACCCCCGAGTTCGACCGACTCGCCATGTCCTCGCCCGGTCGGCCCACCCTCGTCGCAGCGGGCCGGACCCTCCCCGTCGACCAAGCCTCGCTGCTGGTGACCACCGCCGCCGGCGGGCTCAGCGCGGTGACGCTGCGGCCGCAGCGGCCGTCCGGCTGCAGTGCGGGTGACTACGGCTCGGTCGATGTGCGTGGGGCGATCGTCATCGTCGACGACAAGGGTTGCTCGGTGGTCGACAAGCAGAACGCGGCCGTCGGGCGGGGCGCGGTGGGGGTGCTCGTGGTGAGCGACCCCGGTGCGAGCGGCAGCCCGGCGGGCCTGTTCACCCCCGGGTACTACCGCCAACTCACCACGCCGGTGGCCGTGATCGACGGCGAGGCCGACGCACAACTGCGCCGCACCTCGGCGCCCGTTCGACTGACCCTGAACGCGAAGGGTTCGATCGTGAAGTCACGGAGCGTGGTGGCGCAGACCACGACGGGTGATCCGCACGACGTGATCGTGGCGGGTGCTCACCTGGACTCCGCGACGAGCAGTCCGGGCCTCAACGACAACGGCTCCGGCGTGGCCGCCGTGCTGGAAACCGCCGTGCAGCTTGGTGGTTCGCCACCTGTCAAGAACGCGGTGCGATTCGCGTTCTGGGGAGCGCAGGACACCGGTCTGCAGGGATCGTCCACCTACGTGGCGAACCTGGATCGCGGCGCGCTCGACGACATCGCCATGTACCTGGACTTCGACCTCCTGGGTTCGACGAACGCGGGCTACTTCACCCTGGACGGCGACCAGTCCGGCCAACCCAACCCGGCCGTGCCCGGTGACCGGGTGCCCGCAGGTTCGGCGGGCGTCGAGCGGACACTCGCCGGCTACCTCAACCTCGCCGGGGTACGGCCTGCGGATCAGCCGCTCGGCCTGGCCAGCGACTACAGCGCGTTCCTGCGCGCCGGGATACCGATCGGCGGGATCACCACGGGATCGTCGCAGCGCAAGACGGCCACTCAGGCGCGGCTCTGGGGCGGTCGGGCCGGGGTGGCGTTCGATCCCAATTACCAGAGCCCGGGCGACACGATCACCAACGTCGATCGCACCACGCTGTCGATGACGGGACCAGCGGTGGCCTTCGCCGTCGGCACGTACGCGCACTCGACAGAGGGGCCCAACGGGGTGCCCGCGCGAGGTTGACGGCTAGGACGAGCGATCTCGGCCCTGGTACGAACGGGCAACACGGGTGACGAACTGGTAGACCCCGTCCTCGTCCGGAGCGAGGGGTCCAGGCCTTGCGTGCGGCGAGCTCAGGCCGCGTTGGACTGACTCGCAGGCCGCCCAGTCCTGCCGGTTGGTCAGATCCCAGAAGTCGACGGCGTAGGACGGATCGAAATCCGCCTGTGCCGCAACGTCCTTCGGGAACGCCCAGGCGCACTCGACGTGGGTGCGATCGGCGGCCAACGGAGTCATCACGTGGGTCATGACGTAGTCGGGATGCAGGCTGACGAGCAGGTTGGGAAAACCGACCAGGTACATCACGGTGCGCAATTCGTGTTCGGAGAGCCCCTTGATCGCCACGCCACCGCTCTTGCCCGTGAACGACATGGTTTCGGCGCCCTCGATCATCGACATCCAGCCACCCATCCACGAACCCGCGAACTCGAGGTTCTCCCCGGTGTCGGGCGGACTGATCTTGGACAGCTCGGGATGGATGGTCGAACAGTGGTAGCACTCCTGATAGTTCTCGGCGATCACCTTCCAGTTGGTCGCGAGCTCGTAGGAGTGTCGGTCGACGATCACCAGCTCCTCGGGCCGGTAGGGGCTGACGATCTCCTCGAGACCCGCGACGTGCTGAGCGAATTCGACGTCCTCACCGCTGGCGTCGACGAACAACCAACCGTGCCAGTCGACCAGCCGGAGTGGGGTCAGGCCGAACTCTGCGGGCTCGAATCCGTCGCCGTCACCGAAGCCCGGGGCATGGCGCAGGCCGCCGTCCAGCCGGTAGGACCACGAGTGATACGGGCACACGATGCCGCGCCGCTTCGCGGACGTGCCGCACTCGAGAAGCTCGTGCCCGCGGTGCCTGCACGTGTTGGCGAACGCGCGGACGACGCCGTCGTCGCCGTGGACCAGCAGCATTGCGTTGGCACCGGAGCCGATGGCGCGCTGGGTGCCTACCCCGGCCATGTCGCTGGCATGCCCCACGCACGTCCAGCCCGAGAAGATGTGGCGCCGTTCCCAGTCGAACACCGCGGGATCCACGTACGCCTCTCGAGGCAGCATGCGCGACGAGCCGAACGGCGCCAGGCTCGCGGCGAGATCGTCGGCGGGCACGGGTGCGGGATCGTACTGTTTGAACATACAGTCAGGATAGTCGCTGGGAGGCAGGCGGTCTACAGGGCGGCTCAGGCCTCGCCGGCAAAGGCCGCGAGACCACGATCGGCGGTGGTGGCGTCGCCTCGGGTCATCCTGCGGTACACCAGGTATCCGATGACGACCGCCGCCAGGGCAGCGGCCAACAGCAGGGTGGCGAGTGCGTTGAGTGCGGGCGTCGGGGCCGCACGGGCGGTGTTGTAGATCTTCACCGACACCGGTTCCGTCGACGACCCGGCGGACAGATATCGCACCAGGACGAAGTCGTCGATGACGTCGGCGAACACCAGCACGGTGCTGGCGAAGATGGCGGGCATCAGCATCGGCATCGTCACCCGCCACAGTGCGCCGAGTGGCGATGCACCGAGATCCGTTGCAGCCTCTTCATATTGCTTGCCGATGGTGGCGAGGCGCGCGCGCACCAGCACCGCGGGGTAGGCCACCTGGTAGGTCACCAGCCCGACCACCTGGGCGGACGTACCGAGGCCGATCGGCAGCGCCAGGTTCGTCATGACGAAGAGCAGTGCCACGGCGAGCAGCACCTCGGGTATGACGAACGAGATGAGCATCAACACGTTCGCACCGGACGGAAGTCGCCCGCGCCATCGGTCGACGCCGATCGCGAAGAGCACGCCGAGGGGAACGGTGATGAGGGTGGCGAGCAGTCCCAGCTTGAGTGTCTGCAGCAGGGCGGTGTGCAGGCTCGCGTCGTGCCAGACCGACCGGGTCGGGTCACCCCAGTACCACCGGAACGAGAAGCCCTGCCAGTTGGTTCGGGACCGGCCGTCGTTGAACGAGAACATCACGGCGATGAGCACGGGGAGTAGCGACCACACCAGGTAGAAGATCGTGATTGCGGCAAGCACGCGTGGACGTCGCCACGGGTCGCGGAACCACCCCACCGGCCCCCTCATGTCCGAACCTCGTCACCGCGCAACGTGACTCGCACGTAGTAGAACATCGGCAGCACGGTGGCCACGAGGACCAGCATGACGAACGCGCCGGCCTGACCGGTCTGGCCCGGCGCCTGCACGCTGTCATTGATCAGGTTGCCGACCATCGCGGTCTTGGGCGAGGCCGACAGCAGGTCGTTGGTGAAGTAGTCGCCGAGCATCGGCAGGCAGGTCAGCAGGACGGCGGCGATGATCGTCGGCCGGCAGAGCGGCAACGTCACCCTGAGGAACGACGAGATCCGATCGGCTCCGAGATCCCGCGAGGCCTCGAGCATCGGCTGGGACAACCGGTCCAGACCCGCGTACAGCGGCAGGATCATGTACGGGACGTAGCCGTAGGCCAGTCCGAGGATCACCACGACCGGCTGGCCGGTCAGCCAATCGATCTGGATGTCGAACAGGCCGCCGAGGTTCACTAGCCGATTGAACAGCCCGTCATTCTGCAGGAGGTTGACCCAGGCCAACATTCGCATCATGTAACTGATCCAGAACGGTGCGATCAGCAGGGCGATCAGCAGGCCCTTGCGGTTACCGGCCAGCCGGGACACGTAGTAGGCGACCGGGAACGCGATCGCCAGGCAGAGGATGCTCGCCGCGCCGACGTAGAGCACCGTACGCACTAGGGCGGGAAAGTAGACCCCATCGGGTCCGATCCGGGACAGCACGTAGGTGAACTGGGAGGCGTTCCACTGCAACGGGTTCCACACGGGAACGGCGGTGCGGAACAGCGGGTCGACCCGGCCGAACACGATGGCGAGCACCACGTAGAGCGGCGCGAGGAAGAACAGCAGCAGCCACCCGACCCCCGGCGCGGCGAGGGCGGCCCACAGCCGGGCGTTGGGTTCGCGCGACCGCTGCAGCACGGGCGCTAGGATCCGCCCGCGTTGAACGCGTTCCAGACGTTGTGCCACGCCGCATCATTGTCCGCGTCCAGTTCGAGCAGGCGATAACCGGCGTCGAAGTACTCCGGCTTGACGATCGCCGATCGCAGGTTCTCGGGAATGAATTCCTCGGCGATCAGCGAATCGGCCGTCAGGGTGTTCTGCGGGGGCTGATAGCCGATCGCGGAGAAGTTCTCCTTGGCGACGGCGGGATCGAGCATGTGGTTCAGAAACAGGTGCGCCAGCACCGGATTCTTGCCGCCCTTCAGGGTGACCAGCATGTCGTTGTCGACCAGCCCCTTGCCGTCCTGGGGGAACCAGTACTGCAGGATCTCGGTCCCGACGCCCTCGGGGAGGTAGGACTGCGCGTTGATGATGTCGCCGGACCACATCTGACACAGCCCGATCTGTCCCGCGGGCATGTCGCTGTACATCGTGATCGTGACCTTCGGTGAGGTCGCCTTCACCAGGGCGCTGAGTTGCTCGCCGATCATCTTGAGGTCGGCGGCCGAGGAGGTGTTGACGTCGGTGATGCCCTGCTTCAACAGCACCATCGCCATCGCCGTGTGCCAGTCGTCGATGATCGCCGTCTTGTCCTTGTAGGCGGGGTCCCACAGCGACTCGTAGGGATTCTTCAGCGCACCGATGTCGGCGGGCACTTGGTCACTGCGCCAGCCCATTCCGGTCGTGTAGATGGTGTAGGGCACGGTGAACTGCCAGCCCTGGTCGTACCAGGGATTGGTGAAACTCGGCCACACGTTCGAGATGTTGGGGAGATAACTGTGATTCAGCGGGCGCAGCAGCCCGCCCGTCACCAGCCGGCTCATCTCCGTGTAATTGGCGTTGTAGATGTCGAAGTCGACCCCGCTGCGCAGCTTGGTGATCGCCTCGTCGCCGTCGTTGAAGGTCGAGACCTCGACCTTGCACCCGTATTGATCCTCGAACGTCTTGATGGCCTGGGGGCTCAGGTAGTCGGCATAGTTGTAGATCTTGAGGGTCGCGCCCTTCTCGGGCGTCATCCCGTCGGCGATCGGCTGATTGTCGGCCGGAATGGCCCACTTGACGGGGTTGTCCGGTTTCGCGATGGTCAGGGTCGGTCCGGACGACGTGGGTCCGGACTTGGCGCACGCCGCCAGGAAGGCTCCGAGCGTGGGCGCCGCGGCGGCGAGAATCGCGGCCCGCTGCAGGAATTGACGACGGCTGTGTCCGGCTCCGTCGGGCATCGAAAACTGGGCTGGCATCTGGGCCTCCCCGCAGGTTCGCGTCTTGTCGGTGTTAGGACTCTCGCATAGACTGAATGCTCAGTCAACCGCTAGGGGCTGGCTGAAGAGTGGAGGTTCGACCGTGTCATCGACGGTGATGCAGAGCCCGGTATCGGATGCGGTCGACGACCTCATCGCCGACGAGGAGAGGACGTTCCTTCGGCGCCAGCCGCGCAGTACCGAAATGATTGGTCGGGCGCGCGAACACCTCGCCGGTGGTGCGACCTCGAACTGGCAGATCGCCGAGCCGCAGGCCGTCTGGATGAGCCACGGTGAGGGCTCGAAGGTGTACGACGTCGACGGCAACCAGTACGTCGACATGCATGGCGGCTACGGCGCTTCCATTGCGGGACATGCACATCCGGCCATCGTCGCCGCGGTGAGCGACCGCGTCAGGCGGGGCACGCACTTCGCTCAGCCAACCGAGGACGCGATCTGGATCGCCGGAGAGCTGGCCCGGAGGTTCGACCTGCCGCTGTGGCGGTTCGCGAACTCGGGCACCGAGGCCACCATGGATGCCGTACACCTCGCCCGTGCGCTGACCGGACGCGACCTCATCATCAAGGTGGAGGGTTGCTACCACGGCCACCACGATTCGGTTCAGGTGTCCGTCTTGCCGGAGGCCGACGAGATCGGCCCGCGGGATCACCCGACCGGGGTCCCCGGCAACTCGGGCATCCCGACGGCGATCCGCGACCTGGTCGTCGTCGTACCGTTCAACGACGTGGACGCCGTGGCCCGGGCGCTGTTCGAGCACCGCGGCCAGGTGGCGGCCATGATTCTCGAGCCCATCATGATGAACGCGGGCATCATCGCCCCCGATGACGGCTACCTGGCGGCGATTCGAGATCTCCTCCACCGCGCCGACGTCCTGTTGATCTTCGACGAGGTGAAGACCGGCTTCACCACCGGCCCCGGCGGCGTCACCGCGATCTCCGGGGTGGTGCCTGACATGGTCTGTCTGGCAAAGGCTTTGGGTGGCGGCATCTCCGTGGCGGCGATCGGGGGAACGGTCGAGGTGATGTCCGCGATCGCAGACGGTCGCTACGAGCAAGTCGGCACCTTCAACGGCAACCCGTTGGCAATGGCCGCGACGCGCGCGACGCTGTCGGAGGTGCTCACCGAGGACAACTACCGCCACCTCGACGCTCTCGGATCGCGGATGCGCGGGGCGCTCGAGGGCGTCATCGCGACCCACGGGTTCGATTGGCACGTCGTCTCGGTGGGTGCCAAGGGGTGTGTCACCTTCCGGCGCGATCCGGTGCGGGAGTTCCGCGACTTCCTGCGCGTCGACGCGCGACTCGGACATCTGCACTGGCTCATTCAGCACAACGGTGGTGTCTTCCTGCCGCCGTGGGGGAAGGTGGAGCAATGGCTGCTGTCCGTTCAGCACGACGAGTCCGACGTCGATCGGTTCACGACGAACTTCGCTCGGTTGGCCGCATCGGTGGCGCCGTGACCGGTGGGCGGATATGACCGCCCCGACCGGCGGGCACATCGGCCTGCATCAGCTCGCCAAGTCGTTCGACGGGGTGCCCGCCGTCACCGGCATCGACCTCGACATCCCCGCGGGACAGTTCTACTCGCTGCTGGGGGCGTCGGGCTGCGGTAAGACGACGACGCTACGGATGATCGCCGGCTTCGAGAAGCCCGATTCGGGGCGCATCGAGCTCGACGGGCGTGATGTCGTCAACGATCCACCGCACCGACGCCCGGTCAACACCGTCTTCCAGACCTATGCACTCTTTCCGTTCATGAGCGTCGCTGACAACGTGGCGTTCGGGCTGAAGTACCAGAAGACCTCGCGGGAGGAGACCAGGCGCCGCGTCGATGAAGCTCTGGACCTGGTGCAGATGCGCACGTTCGCCAAGCGCCGCCCCGCCCAGCTCTCGGGCGGCCAGCAGCAGCGGGTGGCTCTCGCGCGGGCGTTGGTGCTGCGCCCCCGGGTGTTGCTCCTCGACGAGCCGCTTGGCGCCTTGGATGCCAAGCTGCGCAGGCAGTTACAGCTCGAGCTACGGGCCGTGCAACGCGAGGTCGGCATCACGTTCGTCTACGTGACGCACGATCAGGAGGAAGCTCTCACGATGAGCGACCAGATCGCGGTGCTCGCGGATGGCAGGGTAGAGCAGGTCGGTCCACCGCAGGAGATCTACTCATCTCCCGCTACCACCTTCGTCGCGGGCTTCCTCGGCGCCGCCAACATCTTCGACGCCGACGTGCTCGAGGTCTCCGACACGTCGGCGATCTGCTCGACACTGGGCACCCGGCTCGGCGCCGTCGTCGACCGCGCCGTGCCGCGAGGCGCCGCGGCGATCGTGATCCGCCCCGAGCGCATCGCGCTGCGGGGTCCGGACACGCCGGTATCGCAGGGAGACAACGCCATCGGTGGCACGGTCGCCCACGTCGTGTACCTCGGAGCGTGTACCCAGGTCCACGTCGACGTCGGTGCCGAGACGGCGTTGGTCGTCGAGGTGCCGAACGCCTCCGGTCCGTCCTCGGTGACGTATCGTCCCGGGGCGGCGGTCACGTGCGTGTGTGCGCACGACGCGGTCCGCGTGCTGCACCGCAGTACGGCGTCGCCGAAACCCGATCCCGTGGAGACCGAGGCCGACGAGACGCTCAGCGCTTCTTCGGCCTGACCTTGGGCTTCTTCCGTCCCGCAGGCAGATCGAGCTCGCGTTCGCAGAAGCGCATGGCGATGTCGTAGGCCACCTCGGAGTCGATCTCCGGATCCTCGAGTGCCACCTGGATCGACAGACCATCGAGGAGGGCGCCGAACTCGAGTGCGAACATCCTGGCGTCGACGGTGCCGCCGAGTTCGTCGGTCGCCTCACCCGACTTGATGGCGTCGACGATCATTCGGCGCCAGCGGGCGTCGAGCTCGACCCGCCCCGCCTTCACCTCGTCGTGGCGGAACGCTTGCGCCCACAGGTCGAACCAGAGCCCCCACGCGCCAGGAATCTCGTTGTCCGCCTGTGGGATCACGGTCCACCTGATCAACAGCGACAGGCGCTCCCGCAGCGAGGTGACCTCGGCCAGCATCTTCTCGGCCGCTTCGTAGAACGACTCCTCGGAGTGGCGGAGGGCATCGACGAGCAACCTGTCCCTGGTGCCGAAGTAGTAGATGACGAGTGCGGAACTGACGCCTGCCCGCTTGGCGACGTCGGCGATGCGCGTCTCGCCGAATCCGCGTTCGCAGATCAGGCTCGCTGCAGCGTCGAGCATTTCGATGCGGCGGGCCTCGTTGTTCTCCGTCGCGGGCGCGGGTTCGGCCATGGCGTCCTCGATCCTCCGTCCAAGTGGCGGCACTGCTACTTGTCTGCAAGCCTAACACTCGATTAGATTGAACAGTCAGTCAGGCGAGTTCACGGAGGAGGTTCCCATGGCCAATGATTACGACGCCATCGTGGTCGGTGGTGGTCACAACGGCTTGGTCTCGGCCGCCTATCTCGCCCGCTCCGGCGCCAGGACGCTGGTGCTGGAATCGCGCGGCAGTCTCGGCGGCGCGGCGACCACCGAATCGCCGTGGGAGGACGCACCGCATCTGCGGGTGACGCGACTGTCCTACGTCGTGAGCCTGATGCCGCCGACCATCGTTCGCGATCTCGAACTGGAACGCCACGGCTACAAGGTGCACCCAATGGGCCCGTACTACCAGGCATTTCCCGAGGGCGGCTCGCTGACCATCTACGAGGACGACCCCGCGCGTACGCACGAACAGATCGCCACGTTCTCCAAGAAGGACGCCGACGCCTGGCCCAAGTGGAACGAGTGGCTCGAGGGCATCGCGGAGGTGATGGGTCCGCTGCTGACCCAGGTACCGCCCAACATCGGCTCGCACAAGCCGTCGGATCTCGTCGACCTGGCGAAGCTCGCCTGGAGTCAGAAGGGCATCACCACCCGGATGACGGCGGACGTCACCCGCCTGTTGACGATGAGCATCGCCGATCTGCTCGACGACTGGTTCGAATCACCGCAAGTCAAAGGCGCCCTTGCGGTCAACGGCGTGATCGGAACGTGGGCCGGGCCCTACGAGCCGGGTACCGCATACGTGATGGCACACCACTCGATCGGTGACGTCGGCGATGGCCAGCTCGGCAGCTGGGGCTATCCAGAGGGCGGCATGGGCGGGGTGTCGGAGGCGATCGCCCGCTCCGCCCGCAGCTTCGGTGCCGAGATTCGCACCAAGGCAGGGGTTTCGGGCCTCACGGTGCGCGGCGGCCAGGTTCGGGGCGTGGTACTCGAGGGCGGTGAAGAGCTCACCGCCCCGCTGGTGGTCACCACGCTGCACCCGCGCACGGCGTTCCTCGATCACATCCCGCGACACGAGCTGCCCGACGACTTCGTCCGCGACATCGAGCACTGGAAGACGCGCAGCGGCGTCGTCAAGATCAACCTGGCCCTCGGCGAGCTCCCCAACTTCACCGCCGACCCCAGCTCGGGCATCGCCGAACATCACACCGGTTCGGTGGAGATGGCACCGACGATGGAGTACATCGAAGCGGCGTTTCAGGACGCCCGCGTCGGCAAGCCCGCGCTGCTGCCGTTCAGTGACGGCGTCATCCCGACCACGCTCGACAAGACACTCAATCCCGATGGCACGCACATCATGTCGCTGTTCACCCAGTGGGTGCCCGCGGAGTGGGCGGAGGCCCCGCACACGCAGGAACTCGATGCCTACGCAGACCGTCTCATCGATCTCTACGATCAGGTGGCCCCCGGCTTCAAGTCCTCGATCCTGCACCGCGACGTCGTAGGCCCCCACGAGATGGAGCAGGAGTACGGCCTGATCGGCGGCAACATCTTCCACGGTGAGCTGTCGCTCGAGCAGCTCTTCCACATGCGTCCCGCACCAGGCTTCGCCGACTACCGCACCCCGATCGCCGGGTTGTACAACGGAAGCTCGGCGACGCATGCCGGCGGCGGAGTGTGCGGCATCCCTGGCTGGCAGGCCGCGAAGGCCGCCCTCGCAGACAAGAAGCGGGCCGGTGGGCGGGTGCGCGCAGCGCTGAGCCGTCGGTCGTAGGTCAGACCCGTGGGCCAGGCTCGCGAGGCGGCAGTGGCCGCCATGCTCGGGGCGCGATCGGTGGCGATCGTCGGCGCCAGCGCCCGCCCCGACAGCTTCGGCGCCCGCATGATCGTCGAGGCTCGACGCAGCTCGGCCCGCACGTATCTGGTCAACCCCCGGTACGACCGCATCGGCGACGAGCCGTGCGCCTCGTCGCTCGCAGATCTCGACGAGCCGGTGGACCTGGTGCTCCTCGGCGTGCCCGACAGTGCACTCGTCGACCAACTGGAATCGGCGGCGGAGACGGGCGCCAGATCCGCCATCGTGTTCGGCGCCGCCAACGGTGTCCGCGAGAAGGTGGCCGCCGTCGCGTCCGAGGCGGGTATGGCCCTCTGCGGGGCGGGCTGCATGGGGTTCGTCAACAACGCCATCGGCCTGCGCGCGCTGGGGTACCTGGAGCCAGAGGTGTTGCCCGCCGGCGGCGTCAGCCTGATCACTCATTCCGGCTCGGCGTTCTCCACACTGCTCCGATCCCGGCGCGGGTTCGGCTTTCGGCTCGCCGTCTCATCCGGACAGGAACTCGTCACCGACACCGCCGATTACGTCGACTACGCGCTCGACGACCCGGACACGAAGGTGCTCGCGCTGCTGCTCGAGACACCCCGCGCGATACCCCGGCTGCGTCGCGCACTACGCCGGGCACATGACCAGGGTGTGCCCGCGGTGGTCCTGCCCGTCGGCGGCACACCGGCGGGACAGGCGATGGTGGCGGCCCACTCCGGAGCACTCGCCGGAGGCGACGCGGCGTGGCAGGCGTACTGCGATGACGTCGGGGCGCTGCGGGTGCGCGACATCGCCGAGTTCTGCGACACCATCGAGGTGTTCAGCGCGGGGCGGCGGGCGGGTCGGGGAGGTGGCATTGCCACCGTGCATGATTCGGGTGCGGAGCGGGCGCTGGCTGCCGACCTCGCACACGAGGTCGGCGTGGAGTTCGCCGCGCTCTCCCCGGAGTCGCTGGCGGCCATCGAAGATCTGCTCGACGACGGTTTGGTCGCCACGAATCCGTTGGACCTGTGGGGCACCGGAGCGGACACCCGGGCCCTGTTCCGTGCGTGCCTTCAGGTCGTCAGCGATGATCCCGCGGTGGCCGTCACCGCACTGGCCGTCGACCTGGTCACCGAGTTCGACGGCGACACGGCATATCCGGATGCGCTGCTCGACGTCGCCGCGGAGACGGGTGCACCCCTGGCGGTGCTCACGTCGGTGGCCGCGGCGGTCGATGGTGAGGCTGCGCAACGTCTGCGCGCCAACGGAGTTCCCGTCCTCGAGGGCTTTCGCAGCGGTCTGGTGGCGCTGCGGCACCTGGCCGCGTGGCCGCTGGCGGTCGAGCGGATCGAGCCGCCCGTCGACGTCGAGCGGCAACGTCGCTGGCGGGCAGCGTTGGATCACTGGGATCCCAGCCTGGCGTTCGATCTCCTCGCCGACTACGGGGTGCCGGTGGCCGCGGCGATCACGGCGCGGGATCTGGACGGGGCACTCGGCGCCGCGGCATCCATCGGCTATCCCGTGGTGTTGAAAACCGTTGCTGCCGAGCATAAGAGCGACGTCGGCGGAGTCGCACTCGATCTTGCAGACGCGGCCGCGGTGCGCGCGGCGTACCTCGATCTCACCGCGCGGTTGGGCCCCGGTGTGACGGTGCACCCGATGGTGACCGCCGGCGCCGAGGTGTCGGTCGGGGTGGTGCGCGATGCGACGTTTGGCCCGCTGGTCGCGGTCGCTGCGGGCGGAACCCTGGTGGAACTTCTGGCCGACCAGGCCCTGGCCTGCCCGCCGGTGACGCGCGCCGGCGCGCTGCGGATGCTCGACGGGTTGCGGATCCGACCGCTGCTCGACGGCTGGCGTGGTGCCCCGGCGGTGGACGTCGCCGCGCTGGCCGACGTAGTAGTCGACTTCTCCCTGTTGGCAACCGAACTCGGTGACGCCGTCGACGCCGTCGAGGCCAACCCCGTCATCGCGTCGGCGTCCGGCGTGATCGCCGTGGACGCGTTGGTGATCCCGCGGAATCAGAAGATCGAATAGACCTTCCGGACGGTCTCGTGAATGTCCCACGTGCCCGTCCAGCCCTTCGGAAACACCGTGACGCTGCCGACGCCGATCTCCGAGGCCTCGCCGCCGTCGGGGGTCACCGTCATCCGGCCTGCCACCAGGTAGATGACCTCGTTGGTCTCCAGTGTCCACCGTGACGGTCCGGGAGCGCACTGCCAGATGCCCGCGCTCGCGTCGCCGTCGACCCAGACCTCGAGACCGTGGGTCGCCATCGGCGCGCCGGTGGCCTCCTCCAGCGGACCCCAGTCCTCGAGTTCGACGTCTCCTGCATTGGGGAGCATGCTGGTGATCACTGGTAGGCCCTTTCCGGGAACGGTAGTGAAATCGGTTCGGGGGCAACGCGGCTGTTGCCGTCGGCGTCGAAGCGGTCGAGGCCGAGGTCCGTCAGGTCGAGCCAGTCGCAGCGGCCCGTCGTCGTCAGATCAGCCGCCACCTGCGAGACCGCGGGGCCCCACATCATGCCGTGACCGGCGGCGCTGGCGACGACGGTGCCGTCGACCGGGCCGTCGTCGGTGAGCAGCGGGCCGAGGATCGGCAGATGGTCCGGTGTGTAGTCGATGGTCGCCGCCCATGATCGTCGAAGGCCGAGGCCTCTGACGGCGGGGAACAGGTGCTCCATCCGGTCACGGGCCTTGCGGTAGTACAGGGTGTCGAAGTCGACGGCCGTGCCGGGCGCTTCGTCGGGGTTGCTCATACCCCACAGCACGCCACCGGCTTCGCCTGGCCGCCAATAGATTCCGGACATCACGTCGAAGACCATCGGCAGCTCGTGGATGTCGACGTCGGACGGTGCGGCGGTGACGACCACCTGGTGGCGGGCGCCACCGGCGTGGATGCGGCCGCCTGCCGCGCCACCCACCGCGGCGAGTTTCGGCCCGCCGGTGAGCACGACCCGGTCGGTGTCGATGGGGCCGGCCGCGGTGTCGACTCCGACCACCCTGCCGCCCGTGGTCCGCAATCCGGTGAAGGCGCAGCGCTCCCGGACGTCGACCCCGTGCGCGACCAAGGCGGCGGTGTAGGCCAGCACGTTGCGGGGTGCATCGAGATAGCCGTCACCCGGGGCGTAGGACGCGCCCATCGTGACGCCGGGGGCGAGGCCGGTGTGGCGTGCGTCGAGGTCGTCGCTGCTGAGCCATTCGACGTCCAGGCCCAGGCTCCGTTGCAGCGCGATGCGGGCATGTGCTTGCTGCACTTCGGCTTCCGTGAAGGCGGGCATGAGGTAACCCTGTGCGACGAAGCCGCAATCGAGCGGGAAGCGGTCACCGCTGGCGGCATAGAACTCCTGCGCCCGGAGGCCGAGCGTGATGGCGGGAGCGGTGCCGCCCTGCGCCCGGACCATGCCCGCCGCGCGGCTGCTGGCGCCGTCCCCGAGGGTGGCGGCCTCAAGGAGCACGACGTGCTCGACACCGGATTCGGCGAGCAGGACGGCGGTCCATGCGCCAACCGTGCCACCGCCGACCACCACCACGTCGGCACGAGCGGAACTAGTCATAGCACCAAACGCTGACATAGACTGAACGCTCAGTCAAGAGTAGGGAGCGCGGATGTACGGGTTGACGGAAGCGGATCGGCACCTCCAGGACCGTGCGCGCGAATTCGTCGATTCGCTGATTCCGCTGGAGGTCGAGGCTGAGCTCGCGGGCGGCATGCTGCCCAAGGAGGTGACCGCCGAACATCACTCCAGGGCAATCGAATTGGGTCTCTACGGCACCAACATGCCGACCTCGGTGGGCGGACCGGGATGTACCGCGTTGCAGCAGGTGCTGGTGCAGGAGCAATGTGGTCGGGCGACCAACGGGCTGGCCTGGGTGATGGCCACGCCGCCGCAATGGTGGGTCGACGTGGCGACCGAATACCAGCGCGAGCGGTGGCTATTGCCCGCCGTCCGCGGCGAGAAGCACGAGGCATACGCCATCACCGAGGAGTTCGCCGGCTCCGACGTCTCCGCCCTGCAGACCACCGCCCGCCGTGAGGGCGACGAGTACGTCGTGGACGGGGTCAAGTGGCACGTCACGTCGTACAACCTGGCCGACTACTGCTTCGTACAGGCGGTGCTGGTCGGCGGAGAGTTCTCCGGTGAGCACGTCCTGCTGATCGTGGATCTACCGTGGCCGGGTGTGGAAGTGGTTCGCACGCCGCACTATTCGCACCACATCGCCGATGAGCATCCGATCGTCTCCTTCACCGGTGTGCGGGTGCCGGTGGCAAATCTCGTCGGCGCCGAGGGCGAGGGAATGACCTTCACCCAGGACTGGTTCCGGTTCGAGCGGCTGATGGTCGCGGCCAGATGCGTTGGCGCCGCTCAGCGGTTGCTCGACGAGGTGACGACGTTTGCGCGGGATCGCGTCGTGGACGGCAAGCCGCTCGGGGAGCATCAACTGGTCGCGGGCATGCTCGCCGACAGCGCGACCGAACTCTTCGCGGCACGCACCATGCTGTACGAGGTGGCGCGTTCGATCGACGACGGCGCCGACCGCAAGACGTTGCACGCGCAGGCGTCGATGGCGAAGCTGTATTGCTCCGAGATGGCGGGCCGCGCGGCCGATCGCAGCGTGCAGATCTTCGGCGGCCGCGGTTACATGCGGGAGAACGTCGCCGAACGGATGTACCGCGAACTGCGCGTCGAGCGGATCTGGGAGGGCGCCAGCGAGATTCAGCGGATCATCGTGGCACGCCAACTGATGAACCGGGGTCCGTCAGCGGTGTTGGGAGCGTGACGCTCGGTCGTCAGCAGGGGTCGCCGGGCGGGGTGTAGTAGGGCACCCCTTCGACGGTGTAGCAGGGGATCTCGCCGTAGACGTACGGGGTGTCCGCCGAGGCGATGGCGACGCCCCGCGCCACGTCTCCGGCCACATCGGTGCAGCCGCCGACTGCTACGTGCCGACCACCGGCTCCCGCGCAGACGTCGGCCTGAGCCGCAGGTGCCACGGCGAACGGTAGGACCGCCATCGCCGTGGTCGTCAAGATGGCTGCTGCCAGCTTCTTCATCGCATACTTCCTTTTGCTAGCCCGACTCGCGGATATTATCGCGCCCGTCACCGTCTGGCGCGGGCAATCCGCCAACTCGCTCGGAACGATCCTCGTCGGGCCTGGCCGATCGGAAGCCCAGCAGTCGCATGCCGTGGTAGATGATCAGGGCGGCGATCGACCCGAGCGCGATGCCCGTGAAGATCAACGATCCTGCCTGCCAGGTGAAGTCGGCGATCCCGATGATCAGCGGGATCGCGGCCGTCATCTGGTTGACGGGCAGGCTGAAGTCGACGTGGTTGGTCAGCCAGATGCGAACGCCGAGAATGCCGACGAGTCCGTACAGCACGATGGTCGCGCCGCCGAGCACGCCGGGCGGGATTGCGGAGATGGCCGCGCCGACCTTCGGGCACATGGCGAGCACGATCGCCACGGCGGCGGCGATCCAGTACGCCGCCGTCGAGTACACGCGAGTCGCCGCCATGACGCCGATGTTCTCGGCGTAGGTCGTGGTGGCGGATCCGCCACCGAAGCCCGCGAGCGTCGTGGCGATTCCGTCCGCGGCGATCGCGCGCCCCATCACCGGGTCGGTGTCGGTATCGGTCATCTGGCCTACCGACTTCACGTGGCCGATGTTCTCGGCCACCAGGGCGATCACCGCGGGTAGGAACAGCGGGAGCACCGACAGGCTGAAGGTCGGAGTCTGGAACTCGGGCAGGCCGATCCACGGCGCCGCCGCGATGGCGGAGGTGTCGACGTCGCCGAGCGCCAGTGCCAGCAGATACCCGATGACGACGGCCAGGAAGATGGCGAGGCGTCCGATGATGCCGCGGAAGAACGCCAGGATCGCGACGAGCAGGACCAGGGTGACGATGCCGACCACCGGGCCCTTCTCGAAGTTCGACTTGGCGGCGGGCGCGAGGTTGAAGCCGATCAGGGCGACGATGGCGCCGGTCACGACCGGCGGCAGCGTCGCGTCGAGCCAACGGGTTCCGACGAGGTGCACGACCCCGCCGATGACGATCAGCAACAGGCCGACGGCGACGAGGCCACCCAGCGCGCTGCCGGTCCCGTTCGATGCCACCGCGGCGGTGACCGGGGCGATGACCGAGAAGCTCGAGCCGAGATAGCTCGGCAGTCGGTTGCCGGTGATGATCAGGAAGAGGACGGTGCCGACACCGGAGAACAGCAGCGTGGTCGCCGGCGGAAATCCCGTCAGCACCGGCACCAGGAAGGTCGCGCCGAACATCGCCACGACGTGCTGGGCGCCTATCCCGATGGTGCGCGGCCAGCTCAGTCGCTCATCGGGGGCCACCACGTGCGCATCGGACGGTACGGGCTTCCAGGTCAGGGGAATCACAGGTTGGACTACACACCATCGACGGTCATCGCGCGAGTCGTCCGCGCCGCACCGCGTACAGGGCCGCGCCGACGAGCACCACCGCGGTACCGGTGAGCACGGACGTCACCGGGAGCGTGAACGCCAGGACGAGGCAGCCGACGAGCCCCGCGATCGGAATGACCCTGGCGCCCAGCGTCATGGCCGATGCGTTGGCGATCGCGTAGTAGACCAGCACCGCGAACGACGAGAAGCCAATCGCGCCCCGCAGGTCGAGAACCGCAGCACCGACGGCGACGATCGCGCCGACGGCGAGCTCGGCCCGGTACGGCGTGTTGAAGCGAGGATGCACGGCGGCCAGCGCACCGGGGAGGTGGCGATCGCGGGCCATCGCCAGCGCCGTCCGCGACACCCCGAGGATCAACGCGAGCAGCGAACCGAGTGCCGCAACCGTCGCGCCGACCCGGACGAGCGGTGTCAGCCCGGGATGCCCGGCCGCCGTCATGGCCTCGGCCAGCGGAGCGGTGGCGGAAGCCATTGCGGCACTGCCCAATTGGCTGAGGACAGCGACGGCTACCGTGGCGTACACCACCAACACCAGGCCCAGTGCGATGCGGATCGCGCGTGGGATGGTGGTGGTTGGATCGCGGACCTCCTCGCCCAGGGTGGCGATGCGCGCGTACCCCGCGAACGCGAAGAACGACAGCCCGGCCGCCTGGAGCACGCCCAGGACGCTGACGTCGTGCATCGCGAGGCGCGAGACGTCGGCCCCACCGGAGGAAGCGGTCACGGTGACCACCGCGGCGAGCACCGCCAGCACGACGGCGACGATGACCCGCGTCAGCCATGCCGACTTCTGCACGCCGACGGTGTTCACCGCGGTCAGGGCGACCACCGCCGCGACCGCCACCGCGTGGGCATGGTCCGGCCAGGCATAGACACCGACCGTCAGTGCCATCGCGGCACACGACGCGGTCTTGCCGACGACGAAACTCCATCCCGCGGTGTATCCCCAGAACGGGCCGAGGCGCTCCCGTCCGTACACGTAGGTCCCGCCGGACTGTGGGTACAGGACCGCGAGCCGGGCCGACGAGGTCGCATTGCAGTAGGCCACGATCGCGGCGAGCGCCAGTCCCGCGAGCAGAGCCGACCCGGCGGCCGCCGCGGCCGGGGCCAGCGCGACGAAGATGCCCGCGCCGAGCATCGAGCCGAGTCCGATCGTGACGGCATCCGCCGTGCCGAGACTGCGTCGCAGCGTGGGCGGTTCTGGCGTGGCCACGCCGACGATCGTAGAGACCTAGTCTGGATACGCGGACGTCAGGCGGCTCGCCTCCGGCTTGAGGAAGACGTCGTTGAGGGTGACGGTGCGGAGCCTGCGGTCGTGGATGACGTCGATGAGCTGGTGGTAGACGCTCGTCACCGGCGGGTGGTTCAGGTGGCCGATGACCACCGACTGCGGGACGTAGTACTTGTCGGCGTTGGCGACGATGTCCTGCGGCCGGAGGATCTGGTCGTCGCCCATGTTGCCGTTCCACAGCGTGGTCTCGGTGTAGCCGAGGTCGGCGGCGACCGACTGGACGAGGTCGTTGTAGGCGCCATACGGCGGTCGGTAGAACGGCGTCGCGTCCACGCCGAAGGTGTTGGCGATGAACTGATCCGTGTGCCGCAGCTCGTCGGCGATACGGCTCCCGGTCAGTTTCGTCAGGTCCGGATGGATCCAGGTGTGATTGCCGAGCTGAATCTGGCCAGACTCGACCAGGGGCAGGAGCAGTTCGCGGTTGTCCGTCCACGATGAGTACACGCCGGTGACGAACATCGTCAGGCGCAGGCCGGTGTCCTTCGCCAACTGGCAGTAGGCCCGCACCACCCCGGTATCGACGCCGTCGTCGAGGGTCAGCGACATCAGATCACCCGAGCCGGGCAGGGCGCTGAGTACCCCGCCGCCGGGAAGCAGCATCCGGGCCTGCGCCGGAGGTGGCGGCAGCAACTCGGGCCACGTGGGCGGGGGTGGTGGCCCAACCGGCGTCGGTGGAGCGGGCACCTGCGCGGCCTGGCTGGAGGCATCTGCGCCGCAGCGGACGAGGGCGATGCCGGCGGCCGATGCGACGACTCCCATGAGCACGTTGCGGCGGGACAGCATCGTCCCATCCGTCACTCTGGTCACGTCCGGCACGCTCAGCAGGGTAACTGCCGGACGACCAATAGACGGGGAAGCTGGGGCGACTGTCGAAAACTCGCTGCTGGGTGTTTGCGGTCAGGTGCCTGGGAGCCGGTGTCCGCTAGCGGTTGCGGATGACGTTGACGGCCAGGTAGCCGCCGTAGCCGAGCAGGCCCGCGAGGGCGAGCTTCCGGGTCTGCGGCAGCGCCACGCCGAGCCCCAGCGCCGTCTCGAGGCCGCCGTTGATCTTCAGGTAACGGTCGGTGTCCTTCGGGAACGCGGACTTGGTGATGCCGACGAACAGATCCGGGCGGACGAAGTGTGCGACACCCGTCCCCGCCAAGGTCAGTCCAGCGAGCACGGGCACCTTCGAACTACTCTCCTGCGGCACGTACCGATCCTCTCCGATTACGCAATCTGATAGTCGTCCAATGGGAATTCCGAGGCTTCCTTGATGGCCGCCTCCGTCGACGACGGCCGCAGCAGAGTGGGTTCGCCTGCCGGGTTGAAGTAGTACGAGTTGGCGCTTCCGCAGTTGCCCGCGGTGAAGATCGAATCGCCGAGGAGGTCCGTCATCCGGTCCAGGAACGCCGTATTGGCCTCTTCGGTGACCTCGAACGTCGTGGCGCCGCGGCGCTTCACCTCGGAGAGCAGGCGGTCCATGAGCCGCATCTGGTACTCCATCGTGTTGAAGAAGTTCAACCCGAGGAACGCATACGGACTGGCCAGGCTCAGGTAGTTCGGGAAGTACGGCATCGACACACCCTGATAGGCCTGGAACCTGGTGTCACGCCACCACTTTCCGAGGTCGCGGCCGTCCCGTCCGATGACCTCGATCGCCGGGAAGTTGGCTTCCCAGAGATCGAAGCCGGTGGCGAGCACCAGGGTGTCGATCGCGTTGCGGACGCCGTCCTTGCCCACGATGCCGTCGGCGTCGATGTGATCGATGCCCGCATCCTGCAGGTGCACATGGGCTTTGGTGAACGCGCGGTAGTAGCCGTTGGAGAACGTCGGTCGCTTGCAGCCGAAGTCGTAGTCGGGTGTCAGACGGCGACGCAGGTCCGGATCGCGGATCACCGCGAACCGGTGCAGCTTCGACAGGTCGGACGCCGAGATGTTGAACCTGCCGCGGAAGGTCTTGTAGTGCCGCACGCCGACGGAGACCATCACCTCGTAGATCGAGTCCGTCAACCAGCGAAGAACGCGCTGAGTCAACGGGATTCGTGCGAACAGCCGCTTCGTGCGTTCGCCGAAGCGCAGGTCGATCTTCGGAACCACCCAGATGGGGGTGCGCTGATAGACGGTGAGATCGGCGGCCCGCTTGGCGAGCTCGGGGATCAGCTGCACCGCCGTGGCGCCGGTCCCGATCACCGCGATGCGGCGGCCGGTGGCGTCGAAGTCGTCCTCCCACTCGGTGGTGTGGATGACCTTGCCCTCGAAGTCGGCGATGCCCGGGATGTCGGGCACCTTCGGCTGGGACAGGAAGCCCGTCGCGGTGATGAGGTACCGGGCGCTCAGCGTTTCGCCGCCTGCCAGGGCGATCCGCCAGACGTGGGCGTCCTCGTCCCAGCGCGCGCCCTCGACCGTGGTGGTGAAGCGCATGTGCTTGCGGACGTCGTACTTGTCGGCGACGTCGTCGGCGTACTGCTTGATCTCCGGACCCGGGGTGAACAGTCGCGACCAGTTCGGGTTGGGCTCGAAGAAGTAGGAGTACGTCGTCGTCGGCACGTCCACGGCCAGGCCGGGGTAGTGGTTGACGTACCAGGTGCCGCCGAGGTCGTCCTCGCGGTCCAGGATGACGAAGTCGTCGAAGCCGAGCCGCTTGAGCTGGATGGCCGCGCCGATCCCTGCGAATCCGGCGCCGACGATGACCGCGTCCAGGTGCTCCGTAGTCATTCTGAAGACGGTACCTCAGGTCCGGGTAGCTACTTCTTGAGCGATCCGGTGCGCTTGACGTCCGTGGTGGCGATGCACACGACCGCCCGGTCGCCCTGGCCCCACGTCTCCGCCGTCGGATAGAGCACGAAGACGCCGATCGAGTCGTCGGTCATGGCGTCGGGGGAGTACGACTCCAACTCCCCGGGGCACCTGTTCTGCCACTCGCTGATCGTGGCCTGACCCGGGTAGTCGCCATCGGGCATCGTCAGGACGGCGTACGCCTCGCCGGCGTGCGGCTGGCTGCAGTCCGTCTTCGGCACCAGTTGCACCAGAGAACCATCGGGGATGTCGGTGAGGCAGTCGCCCACGGCCAGGTCGGTCGCGATGACCTTGTCCTTGGCGGCGACCACGAAGAACACGACGGCGGCGGCCAGTCCGCCGAGCAGCACGACCGCGAGGACCCCCAGCCCGATGAACAGGCCCTTGCGCGACTTCTTCTTCGGCGGTTCCGGGTACTGGTAACCCCCGGCCGGCTGGCCGTACTGGCCGTATTGACCAGCAGGTCCGTATTGCCCCTGCTGATAGGGCAGCGGGGGCGGTGGCGGCGGGTACTGCGGGCCCGGCTGTCCGTATGCGGGCGGCTGATTCGGGTCTCCCGACGGCCAGGTCATTCCCGGAAGATAGCAGGATCTACGGCGTCAACGACCGGAGTGCGGCATCGACGGCCAGCGCGGGCACGTCCAGGGTCTTGGAGCCGAGATCGTGGCGGGCGCCGGTCACCTCGACGACCTCGGTCTGAGCCGAGATCAGCGCGGCCGCGGCACGCAGTTCGTCGATCGTTCCGAACGGATCGGACGTGCCGTGGGTGAAGATCGTCGGGACGGTGATCAGGGGCAGGTGCTCGGTGCGCGCGCGTTCTGGCTTGCCGGGAGGGTGCAGCGGATAGGAGAACAGGGTGAGCGCATCGACGGACAGGCCGTCGGCGACCGCCACCGAGGTCATCCGACCGCCGTAGGAGTGCCCGCCCGCGAGCACCGGTCCGTCGGTCAGCGAGCGGGCCAGCGCGACGGCCTCGACGACGCCGGCCTGGTCGGCGCGTGCTGATCCCGACGGCGGGCCCTTGGGTCGACGCCGCCGGTAGGGGAGGTCGTATCGCACTGCCAGCCAACCGCGTCCGGCCCACTGATCGCACAGCCGCACCAGCATCGGGGACTCGCGACTGCCGCCCGCGCCGTGGGTCAGCACGACGATGCCCATCGGTTCACCCGCGGGCGCGTGAGCGATGCCCGCGACGGCGTCAAAGTTCACTGGTCAGCCTGAAGAGCGCAGAGACCGGGCCGTGACCGTGGCCCAATGGATATGCGGCGCGCAAACATTCGGTCACCCACTGCTTGCCGAACGCCACTGCCTCGGGCACCGGATAGCCGTGCGCCAATGCGCATGCCGTGGCGGCCGCGAGGGTATCGCCCGCGCCGTGATCGTGGCCGGTGTCGATGCGCTCGGCGTCGAACTCGTGGAATTCGGTGCCGTCGAACAAGAGGTCGGGAGCCCTCGACGACGAACGCAGGTGCCCACCCTTGACCAGCGCCCACTTGGGGCCGAGTGCATGCAGGGCCTTCGCCGCCTCGCGCTGCGTCGCCGTGTCGACGACCTCTATTCCCACGATGAGTCGCACCTCGTCGAGGTTCGGCGTGACCAGCGCGGCGAGCGGAAACAGGTCGGTGCGAAGCGTGTCGAGCGCTGACGGATGCAACAGTGGATCACCGTGCATCGAGGCGCACACCGGGTCGACGACGAGCGGCGCCTGCGTCTCCAGACCGCGCCACGTCTCGCTGACGGCCTCGATGATGGCCGACGACGCCAGCATGCCCGTCTTGGCGGCCTGGATTCCGATGTCCTCGACGACGGTGGTGATCTGCCCGGTGATGACGTCGAGTGGAATCTCGTGAAAACCCTTGACGCCCATGGAGTTCTGTACGGTGACCGCAGCCACCGAGACGCAACCGTGGACTCCGAGCATGGCGAAGGTCCGCAGGTCGGCCTGGATGCCCGCGCCGCCGCCGGAGTCGGTGCCCGCGATGGTCATGACGCGCAGCGGAGTCTGCCCCGGCGGGGTGAGCGGTAGGTAGTTCATCGGCACACTCCCTACGCCGGCATTACCCGGTCAGGTTCATACGGTCGACGGCTCCAGCCGTCCTCTCAGCGCACTTGGCGTGCGCTCCCGCGCGGACCGCCTCAACCTACCGCAGGGAATAGGAATTGCTCGGAGATGATTTGTATAGCTAACATATGCGTTTTGGGCACCGTGGCCCTCGACTCGACGTGAACTCGATACCTAGAGCGAAGCTGATGACGACTGAGATTGAGAAGACCGTGACCGTTGACGCCGACGCCGCCGAAACCGCCGGCCGGCGCACGCGGATGGACCACGACCATCCCCACTACAAGTGGGTCGTGCTGTCCAACACGACGCTCGGCACACTGCTGGCCACCATCAACGCGTCGATCGTGCTGATCTCGCTGCCCGCGATCTTCCGAGGCATCGGGCTCAACCCGCTCGCGCCGGGCAACGTCAGCTATCTGCTCTGGATGCTGATGGGCTATCTGGTGGTCACCGCCGTGCTGGTGGTGCCCTTCGGGCGCCTCGGCGACATGTTCGGTCGCGTGAAGATCTACAACTGGGGCTTCATCGTCTTCACCCTCGCCGCGGTCGCGCTGTCCTTCGATCCCTTCCACCTCGGCGGCGGCGCTCTGTGGCTCATCGGTTGGCGGGTGATCCAGGGCATCGGCGGCGCGATGCTGATGGCGTCGTCGTCGGCGATCCTCACCGACGCCTTCCCCGCCAACCAGCGCGGCATGGCGCTCGGCGTCAACATGGTCTCCGCGGTCGCCGGCTCCTTCCTGGGCCTGCTCATCGGCGGCTTTCTCTCCGAATGGCACTGGAAGGCCATCTTCTGGGTGGGCGTGCCGATCGGCATCCTCGGCACCATCTGGAGCCTCCGGTCCCTGCGCGAGCTCGGCTCCCGTACGCCGGGCCGACTCGACTGGCCGGGGACGCTGACGTTCGGTCTCGGCCTGACGGTGCTGCTCGCGGGCATCACCTACGGCATCCAGCCCTACGGAGACTCCACCACCGGGTGGACCAGCCCGTACGTGCTCGGGGCCATCGGCATCGGGCTGCTGCTCCTGGTGGCGTTCTGCTTCATCGAACTGCACGTCGAGTCGCCGATGGTCGACGTCCGGCTCTTCAAGTCGGCGTCCTTCGGTATGGGCAACCTGGCCGGGCTGATGTCCTCCATGGGCCGCGGCGGTCTGCAATTCATGTTGATCATCTGGCTGCAGGGCATCTGGCTTCCCTTGCACGGGTACAGCTTCGAGTCCACGCCGCTGTGGGCAGGCATCTACCTGCTGCCCATCACCGTCGGCTTCCTGGTGGCCGGCCCCATCGCGGGTTCATTGTCCGACCGCTTCGGCGCCCGGCCGTTCACCGTCGGCGGCATGCTGCTGATGGCGGCGACCTTCATTGCGCTGGTGCTGATCCCGGTCAACTTCGACTACTGGGTGTTCGCCCTCCTGGTGTTCCTCAACGGCCTGGGCGGCGGCATCTTCACCGCGCCCAACACCGCCGCCATCATGTCTAGCGTGCCCGCCGCCCAGCGCGGCGCGGCGTCCGGCGTGCGGGCGACGTTCTTCAACGCGGGCTCGTCACTGTCCATCGGTGTCTTCTTCTCGCTGATGATCATCGGCCTGGCCAACACCCTGCCGTCCGCGATGAGCAGTGGCCTTCAGGCACAGGGCGTTTCGGCCTCCGTGGCCAACGATGTCTCGAACCTGCCGCCGGTCGGCAGCCTGTTCGCGGCCTTCCTGGGGTACAACCCGATGGGCGAGCTGCTCGGGCCGTCGGGCGCGTTGACCCAGCCGGGGGTCAACGCCGATGTGCTGACGGGCAAGACGTTCTTCCCGCAACTGATCACCGAGCCGTTCCACTCCGGGCTGACCGTGGTGTTCATCGCGGCCGCGGTGATGATGCTGCTCGGTGCGGCCGCGTCCCTGTTCAATCCGGGTCGCTACGGCACCGAGGTCGGCGCCGACAACGCGGCCTAGTCGCCGAGATCGACCACGACCGGCGCGTGATCACTCGGCGCAGGCGTGCCCTTCTTGCCGGGCTTGCGTTCGTCGCGGGCGATCTCGGCATGCGTGACGCGGGCACCCATCGCCGGTGAACCGAGGATGAAGTCGATGCGCATGCCTTGGCGCTTGGGGAATCTCAGCTGGGTGTAGTCCCAGTACGTGTAGACCCCCGGGCCCGGGGTGAACGGTCGCACGACGTCGGTGAAGCCCGCCTCGGCGATCGCCTCGAATGCCGCCCGCTCAGGCGCCGTGACGTGGGTACTGTCCTGGAAGACCTCGACGTCCCAGACGTCCTCGTCGGTGGGGGCGATGTTCCAGTCGCCGACCAGCGCGATGGGCCGTCCCGGGTCCTCGCCCAGCCAGTCGGACGCGGTGTTCCGCAGCGCAGCCAGCCATTCCAGCTTGTAGGCGTAGTGCGGATCCTCGATCGTGCGACCGTTGGGGACGTACAGGCTCCAGACCCGCACCCCCGCGCACGTCGCTCCGATCGCCCTCGCCTCGACCGCGTCGTTCCACGACGGCTGTCGATCGAAGCCGAACTGCACTTCGTCGAGTCCCACCCGTGAGGCGATGGCCACGCCGTTCCACTGGTTGTGCCCGACGTGCGCGACCTCGTAGCCAAGGGCCGCGAACGGCATGGTCGGGAACTGTGCGTCGGTGCACTTGGTCTCCTGCATCGCCAGCACGTCGACCTCGGCACGCTCCAACCAGTCGGTGACGCGATCGATGCGGGAGCGGATCGAGTTGACGTTCCAGGTGGCCAGTCGCACGCGGCTACCCTAGCGACACGTAGCGCGACCGGTGGTGCTCGGCGAACCCCATCGACTCGTAGAGCCTCGTCGCCGCGGCGTTGTCGACAAGCACCTGCACGTAGGCGCGGGTGGCACCTCGTTCACTCGCCCAGGCCAACAATGCATCGCACAGGGTGCGCGCCAGCCCGCGCCGGCGGGCAGTCTCGGCGACGTGCACGGACGACAGTCCCGCCCAGCGGGTCCCGTCGGGCGCCACGGTCACGGTGGCCCGTCCGACCGCGGCGTCCGCGACACGCCCGAAGACGACGTCCCCGTCGACGACGGCACTCAGTACGTCGACGGGCACGTGACGCGGATGCAGGCTCAACCAGTCGTCGTCCGGCCGCGGCGTCAGCGTGACCTCCGAGGTGATCACGCCCGAGGTCAATCGTCGTGCCATGACGATGTTCTCGCCGTCGGTCGGCTGAGTGGGTGGCAGGCGGAAGAGCCGGTCCGGCACGGCCAGCAGCGGCGCCACACCACGGGCGGCATACCAGTCGACGATCTCCCCGACGTGCTCGCCGGGCGTGGGAAGCAGCGGCACCGCGGAATTCGCCCGCCGCGTGCTGCCGTGTCCGAAGCGCAGTAGCCAGCCGCCGAGCCACGCGTGCTCGACCCCCGGCCAGCCCAACGCCGCGGCGTGCTCGAGGTTGCGGATGTCGCGGTTGCGGACCGGCGCAGCGGACAGGGCTCTGATCGAGACGACGTCGGCCGCGGAGACCACGACGACGTCGCCGCCCTTGTCCTTGACCCGCAGCGTGGCGCCGACCTCGATGAGGTGTCCGACCACATCGCTGAGTGGTGGCACCGATCCGGCAGGCAGCCGGTAGCGCAGGCTGACCCTGGTCCCGACCGGCGGTAACTCGGGCACTAATGCCCGAACGGGTCGGGGTCCTCGCCGGGAGTCCAGCTCAGACCCGGTGTGCCCCAGCCGTTGGACTTGACGGTGCGCTTGGCGGCGCGGGCGTGCCTGCCGACCAACTTGTCGATGTAGAGGAAGCCGTCGAGGTGACCGGTCTCGTGCTGCAGCATCCGAGCAAACAGTCCGGAGCCCTCCAGCGTGATGGGCGTGCCGTCGGCGTCCAGTCCCGTGACACGGGCCCACGTAGCCCGGCCCGTGGGGAACGATTCGCCCGGAACCGACAGGCAGCCCTCGTCGTCGTTGTCCGGGTCGGGCATCGTCTCGGGCACCTCGGACGTCTCGAGCACCGGGTTGACGATCACTCCACGCCGACGGGTGGCGCGGCCACGTTCGTCGGCGCAGTCGTAGACGAACACCCGCTTCGATATCCCGATCTGGTTGGCGGCCAACCCGACACCGTTGGCGGCGTCCATCGTGTCGTACAGATCGGCGATGAGATCGGCCAGGTCCGCGGGCAGGGAACCGTCGTCGCCGACGGGGATCGGACTGGTCGCGGTGTGCAGGACGGGATCTCCCACGATGCGGATGGGTACAACGGCCATGCGGAGAGATTAGTGGGCGACTTCAAGTCGGCCGACTCGCGGGCAAGGCTCACGGCTCAACTCCGTCCGCCGTGGTTCAATGTTGCCCGACAGGACCGAGTGTCACGAGTGCGGGGAAGGGTCCAGAGAGCAAATGGACGGCGCCATTGCGCGGACTGAAAAGTCCGGGGACGACGCGGCTCTCGCCGACGGTCTCACTCGCCGCGAACACGACATCCTTGCGTTTGAACGGCAGTGGTGGAAGTACGCGGGTTCCAAGGAAGACGCGATCAAGGAACTGTTCTCCATGTCGGCGACGCGGTACTACCAGGTGCTGAACGCGCTCGTCGACCGTCCGGAGGCGCTGGCCGCCGACCCCATGCTGGTCAAGCGGCTCCGTAGGCTCCGGGCCAGCCGCCAGAAGGCACGTGCGGCACGTCGCCTCGGCTTCGACGTCACCTAAGGTTTTCGCCCCGAGGCCCCGTCTCGATACAGTGAGTGCGATGAATCAACGAGACTCCTCCGGGTTGCCCCTGCGCGCCATGGTCATGGTGCTGTTGTTCCTGGGTGTGGTCTTTCTGTTGGTCGGCTTCCAGTCGATGGGTGGCAGTGACGACAGCGACAGCGCGTCGAGCTCCTCCACCACCGTGACCACGACCGCCGCGCCGACGTCGGCGAGCCCGCAACCGGCAGCGGCCAGGCCCGACGTCCGCGTGTTCAATCTGTCGGACGTCTCAGGCTTGGCCGATCAAACGGCCTCCCGGCTTCGCGATGCGCAGTGGAACGTGACCGAGACCGGGAACCTGACCCTCGAGGGTGTCACCGCCACCACTGTCTACTTCGGTGAGGCGCCGGGGGAGAAGGAGGCGGCCGATGAGATCGGCGCTCTGCTCCAGGCGGCGGTGGAACCAAGGACACCCGCGGTTGCAGACCAACCGCCCGGCGTAATCGTGGCCGTCACCAGTTAGGCTCTCCGACATGCCGATCTCTGCCCCGCTTCGCCTCCTCGCCGCCGCGGCACTCATCGTTCCGATCGCGAGTGCATGCTCCCCGTATGAGCCGGTCGCCACGCAACCCGGCACCACCCCGCCGGTGTGGACCGGTTCGCCGCCGCCGTCAGCCGCCGGGCAGGCAGGCACGGCCGGCGAGCCCACGACGACGACCACGACGGGGGAGAAACTCAGCGCGGATCTCAGGACGCCCGACGGCACGTCGGTGGCGACCGCGGAGATCGTGTTCTCCGGCAACTTCGCCACGGTCACCGTGAAGACCACCGCGTCCGGTCAGTTGGCGCCCGGCTTTCATGGCCTGCACATCCACTCCGTCGGCAAGTGCGAGCCCGCCTCCGTCGCCCCGACCGGTGGCGCCCCGGGCGACTTCAACTCCGCGGGCGGCCACTTCCAGGCCGGCGGGCGCACCACGCACCCGGCGAGTGGCGATCTGTCGTCGCTCCAGGTGCGCGCGGATGGTTCGGCGATGCTGGTGACCACGACGGACGCCTTCACCGCGGCGGACCTGCAGGCGGGTACGAAGACGGCCATCATCATCCACGAGAAGGCCGACAACTTCGCCAACATTCCGCCCGAGCGCTACCAGCAGGTGAACGGAACGCCCGGTCCCGACGAGATGACGATGGCCACCGGTGACGCCGGTAAGCGGGTGGCGTGCGGTGTCATATCCCCCGAGTGAGTCCACGGTCGGTGCGCGACCACAGCGGATCGACTTCGCCGGGTCCGCTCGGCCGACGATTGGCGTCGAATGGGAGTTCGCGCTCGTCGATCCCGAGACCAGGGAGCTGAGCAACGAGGCCTCCGCAGTCATCGCTGAGATCGGCGAAAGTCCGCACGTGCACAAGGAATTGCTGCGCAACACCGTCGAGATCGTCACCGGCATCTGCGACAACTCCGCGGAGGCCATGGACGATCTGCGATCGACCCTGGCGCCGGCTCGAAGAATCGTGCGAGCTCGCGGCATGGAACTGTTCTGTGCGGGAACGCATCCATTCGCGAAGTGGTCGGTCGAGCAGTTGACTGACGCGCCCCGCTACGCCGAGCTGATCAAGCGCACCCAGTGGTGGGGCAGGCAGATGTTGATCTGGGGCGTGCACGTGCACGTCGGGGTGTCCTCGGCGCACAAGGTGATGCCGATCATCACCTCACTGCTCAACCAGTACCCGCACCTGCTGGCGCTGTCGGCGTCGTCGCCCTACTGGGACGGCGGAGACACCGGGTACGCGAGCAATCGCGCGATGATGTTCCAGCAGCTGCCGACTGCGGGGCTGCCGTTCCACTTCCAGGAGTGGTCGCAGTTCGAGCAGTTCGTTCATGATCAGAAGAAGACCGGCATCATCGATCACATGAACGAAATCCGTTGGGATATCAGGCCTTCGCCGCATCTCGGCACCATCGAGGTGCGTATCTTCGACGGGATATCCAACATCGCCGAACTCGGGGCGCTGGTGGCCCTCACCCACTGCCTCATCGTCGACCTCGACCGCCGTCTCGACGCCGGTGAGCATCTGCCGACGATGCCGCCGTGGCATGTGCAGGAGAACAAGTGGCGCGCGGCCAGATACGGACTGGATGCCGTGATCATCCTCGATGAGGACAGCAACGAGCGACTGGTGACCGAGGACCTGGACGAGATCCTCAATCGGCTTGAGCCGGTGGCGAAGTCGTTGGGATGTGCCGACGAGCTGGCCAGGGTGTCGAGCATCTACGAGACCGGTGCGTCCTATCAGCGGCAGCGGCAAGTGGCCGAGGCCAACGACGGAGATCTGCGGACCGTGGTCGATGCGTTAGTCGCCGAGTTGGTGCTCTAGCGCCATGACGATCAGGCCGATGTTCCCGTTGGAGTCGGTGCGGCTGCCGGGTGAAGACTTGCCGCTGCGCATCTTCGAGCCGCGCTACGGCGCGCTGGTCCGCGAATGCCTGGACGGTGCAATGGAGTTCGGTGTCGTCCTCATTGCGGCGGGGCGCGAAGTCGGCGGTGAGGACGCACGCTGTGACGTCGGTTCGATGGCAAAGATCGTGGACTGCCAGGACTTCGGCGAGGGTCGCTACCTGCTCGAGTGCGAGATGCGCGAGCGGATCCGGGTGATCTCGTGGCTCGACGACGATCCGTACCCCCGGGCCGACGTCGAGCCATGGCCCGACGAGCCGGGACCGAACGTGACCGGTGCAGACATCGAACTGGTCGAGGATCGGTTGATGGAGACGTTCGAGCGGATTGCGTCGGCTCAGGAGACCACACTGCCGTCGCGCCAGGAGCTTCTCGGTGAGCCGGAGCCGGGTGATGATGCGGGAAAGCGGTTGTACACGTTGGCTTCCCGCGTGCCAATGGGGCAAGCCGATCGGTACTCGGTGCTTGAGGCGCCCTCTGCGGCTGCTCGGTTGGATGCCCTGCGCGATGCGGTGGAGACCGTGGCCGCGATGATCGAGTTTCAGCTCGCAGACGGCACGCCGGAGTAGCTTCGGGGCTCGTCGCCTTCGGCGTCGGCGCGGTTGAGTTCGCGTTCCTCGGCGATGCGGTGGGCGCGGTCTTGGGCGCGGGTGGTTTTGCGGCGCGGCATTCTCAGCCCAGGATTGTGCGCGGTCGGTACTCGTCCGGTCACCTCGGTGGGTGCGGTGGGTGTGCACAGTTCGGGGAACAGTCGTCTGCTGCCCGGTCTGGTCAGGTGTCTTCGACCGTCGGGCGCGCGCCATTCGACGGTGCCATCGGGGAACTGTCGGTCCTGCCAGCCGCCCTGACCGCCCCAGAATGTCTTGAGCAAGTGATGTTTTCGGCATAGTGCCTTGAGGTTGGACGCCTGGGTGGGACCGTAGGGCCACGGAATCGTATGGTCCAGGTCGCAGTTGGTGGCGGGCGCGCAGCAGCCCGGAAAGCGGCACGTCATGTCGCGGGCGCGGATGAAGTCGGCCAGTTTCTTCGAGGGTGTGTAGCGCTGTTCTGGTGGGGCTTGGCCGGGGTGGACGATCGCGGTGATGGTGGCGCCGAGGGCGGCGCGTTGGGCGATCTCGCCGGGCAGGAACTGCCCACCCATCATGGCCGCGGGGCGAATGGTGCTGGGCACCGCGGGCGCTCGTTCGGTCAGCCCGGTCAGGGCTTCGGTCAATGTCTGCTCCCGCAGCGGCTTGGTGAATGCCGACGGCAAGACACCGTCCAGGCGTGGTGCGTGATCGGCGGCGGTGTCCTGCACGGCCGGCGGGGCGGGGGATTCGGAGTCTGCGTCCGCCTCGGACTGTTCGGCGTCCCGGCAGCCCTCGGCGGCGGCGTCCTGCGCGGCGGAAGGGGCGGGCGATTCAGAGGCCGAGTCGACCTCGACGGCCTCTGCGTCAGGATCGCTGGGCGCGACGGGCTCGGCCTCGGCATCGCTAGGCGCGACGGGCTCGGCGTCAGGATCGCTGGGCGCGACGGGCTCG
>NZ_JAEMTA010000098.1 GCF_016462545.1 Mycolicibacterium sp.
CAATGATACTGCCCATACGGGCGGAAAAGTAGGACACCGCCGAACACCCTTTAAGTCCCGAGGCCCCCAATTGCGATTGGGGGCCTCGGGCATTTTCGTATGCCTTCTCGAATTGCTAATCGAAGAGGGTGGCCACTGGCGACGTTCGATTCTTTTCCATTTCGAGTAATTGTTTCTTCCGATTCAATCCGCCGCCGTAACCCGTCAGGCTGCCGTTGGCACCAATGACGCGGTGGCACGGCACGATGATTCCTATCGGATTGTGTCCGTTGGCCAAGCCGACTGCGCGGGAAGCGCTCGGTGATCCAATCTGCGCAGCGATCGCACCGTATGAGCGCGTTTCGCCGTACGGAATGGTGACCAAGGCAGCCCACACCCGTCGCTGAAACTCGGTACCGACCATGTCGAGCGTGAGATCGAAGTCGATGAGCTCGCCGGAGAAGTACGCCTCCAGCTGTTCAGCCGCCTCCTCGAACGCCCTGTCATCGGGCTGCCAGCCTTCGCGACTGGGCTCATGTGTCTGATCGACCATCCGCAAGTGACGCAACCGACCGTCCGCGCCGGCCAGCGTGAGTGGGCCGACCGGGCTGTCGACGATGCGGTAGTACAGGGTGTCCATCACTTCTCCTTCGTGGCCGGCTTCGGTGGCCAATCGTTGACGTCGTGGTCGAGAGCTGTCCAAAGGTGTTGAGTCGCATAGGCACGCCACGGTCGCCAGCGGCCACTGTGCTCGGTCAGCGCCCGCGGTTCTGCGGGCAGTCCCAGAGCCTTTGCCGCCGCGAGTACACCGAGGTCTGTCACCGGGAACGCATCTGGATCGCCGAGTCCGCGCATTGCAATCACTTCCGCGGTCCACGGTCCGACGCCGGGCAGCGCGAGCAGCTGCTGGCGGGCACGGTTCCAGTCGCAGCCTGGATCGAGAACGACGTCACCGTCCGCGAGTGCGCGGATCAGCCCGATGAACGTCCGTTGGCGGGACTTGGGGAAGGCGATGTGCGCGGGGTCTAGGTCCGCGAGCTGCTCGACGCTCGGGAACACATGTGTGAGAGCACCTTTGGCGTCGTGGATGGGTGATCCATAAGCCTTCGCGAGGCGTGCGGCGTGCGTCCTGGTTGCCTTCACCGAGATCTGTTGGCCGATGACGACGCGCAGTGCCAACTCCGATTCGTCCACCGTCCGGGGGATGCGCTGACCCGGCGCCTTCGCGATCAAAGCGGCGAATTGTCCGTCCCGGCTGAGGACATCCACGACGGCCTCGGGGTCGGCATCGAGATCCAGCAGCCGACGACACCTGGCGATGGCGGTCGACAGATCGCGGAAGTCATCGAGCACGAGCTCGCAGTGAACGTGGTCGGGCCGCGGCGTCAGGCTGACGACGCCGTTGCCGGAGGCGAGCCGCAACGTTCTGCGGTACGCGCCATCGCGGAATTCCTCGACACCGGGCACCCCACTCGCCGCGAGATGGCCGAATAGTCCCTCGTATGCAAACGGTGTGCGCACCGGCAGGCGCAGGATCAGCACCCCCGAGCCCGTCGTCTTGCCGGGGCCGAAACGTGTTCTCGCACGCTGTCGCAGAGCCGTTGGTGTCAGTGCCGTCACGGCCATCAGGGTCTCGTTGAACTGGCGAATGCTGGAGAAGCCGGAGGCGAAGGCGACGTCGCCGAACGGCAGGTCCGTCGTCTCGATGAGGACCCGCGCGGTCTGCGTGCGTTGGGCGCGGGCCAAGGCGAGGGGATTGGCGCCGACCTCGGCCTGCAAGAGCCGTTCGAGTTGGCGGGTGGTGTACCCGATGCGGGACGCAAGGCCGGTGACGCCCACACGATCGACCGTGCCGTCGGCGATCAACCGCATGGTGCGGGCCACGACGTCGCCGCGGACGTTCCATTCGGGTGATCCGGGGGACGCGTCGGGCCTGCAGCGCTTGCACGCTCGGAAGCCCTCTCGCTGTGCGGCCGCCGCCGTGGGGTAGAACCGCACGTTACGGGCGAACGGAGGACGCACGGGGCAGCTGGGCCTGCAATAGATCCCGGTCGTCAGCACGGCCGTGACGAACCACCCGTCGAAGCGGGAATCCTTCGACTGGACGGCCCGGTAACACCGGTCGAAATCCTCGTGCATGCATCGACGATCGCACGTGGCCGCTGACATCACTAGCGGAAAAACGACATCAAAGTGAGCAGGCAGAGTACCGCCGGTCACGACGCGATGTCACGTCATGTCGACAAGCGGGTAATGATGAGCTCATGGCTCTCATTCCCATGCCCTCCGCCGTCATCGACGACTACGACGTGGCATGTGCCCTCCGCCGTGCGGTGGGGATCATCAACCCCATCGTCGACACACTGTCGCGTGCCGATCCGTTCGGTTTGAAGGGGCGCACCCACCACCTCGGCGCCGCGGACGGTTCGGTCGACAAGGCGCTCGACGCGCTGGCGTGGGTTCTCAACACCGCAGACGTCCCCGGCACCCAGGCCTGGGAGCACATGAGTCTGGACGATCGAATCAACTGGTGGGTGCGACGCGTCGGCGCCCTCGACACGGTGCTGGTGGCCTTCCCCGGCGTCTTCGGCGCGGTGGCCGACCGCCTGCCCATCCAGGACGTCCTCGGTTTCAGCAACCAGGCGATCGTGCTCTGCGCCGTGGCGCGGGAATGCGGCGTCGAGGACTACGCGCAGCAGGTGCGCCTCCTCGCCGCGGTGATGTGCGGTCGCGACCTCGGCGCCGAGGCGCTCGGTGGCGCCGAGACGTCCTCGCCGCCGGAGCAGGCCGGCGCCGAGTCAGCGCAGAAGGATGCCTTTCCGTCGGCCATCGTGAAGTCGCTGTGGCGCTTGGCGGGGGTAGTGCGGGCGATCGGGGGCGAGCTCGTCAAGCGTCCACGGCCGCGTCGCGTCTTCCGCTATCTGGGCATGCTGCCCGCGGTGGGCGCAGTCGCCGACTACTTCGGGGAGTATGGCGCTCTGGTGCGTGCGGCCAAGGCGGGACGCAAGTGGATCGAGCATCAGTCGGTACCGGTCCCATAGCCGCCATCGCCTCCGACGGGCCGACGACGCTGCTATAACCAGACGTGGGTGTTACCCACGTCACGGAGTGGAGCGCGTCAATGTCGATGCCGCACGAGCAGTCCCGTCCATCGTCCACCACGGGGTACGCGAGATACGTCGGGCGGGTGGGCGCCTTGGCGGTCGGTCTCGGCATCGGAGCGGCGATCTTCTCGAGCGCGGGGCTCGCGCACGCCGACGAGGACGCCTCCGGCTCGCCATCTGGCTCCTCCGCACCCTCGGGGGCGAGCGACACGAAGGACGCCCCCGCGTCGGCGGCGTCGAAGACCACACCCGACGAGAATCCGTCGGAACAGAACGCCACGACGCACGATGCCAAGGATGCCGACGGAAAGCTCGCGGACGCCGAACCGTCGACGACCGTGGCCAGGGTCGTGCAGATCGAGCGGAAGGCGGCCAAGGCCCCAAGGGTCGACGAGACCGCCGACCGACCGGTCCAGCGAGAGAAGGACGAACCGGCGCCAGCTCCAGCGGTATCGGTCGACGCGCCGCCCATCCGGGCGATGACGGCCGCATCGACGGCCAGCCCGCCCGCGCCCCCGGCTTCGGCGTCGACCGCCGTGGCCGCCGCCCCGAGTCCGTTGGGCACCCAGCAGCAACTCGAGGCCGAGAAGCGGGCCACCGAGACCGTCAACACCCTGCCCGTCGCGCTGATGCAACTGGTCCTGCGCTTCGGATTCCTCGCGGCGGCCCAGCAGCAGTTCGCTCAGGTGGGCGGGCCCGATCGGGGCAACCTCGACCAGCTCGACGCGGCCGTGAACGAGTACGCGATGGGCGCGGCGTTCCAACAGCAGATCCTCAACTCCAACGATCCGACCGTCGTGATGCAGGTGGCGCCGCCGCACACGTGGTACGGCCAAGGGGTGCTCGGTTCGCGGATCCTCTACGACAACCCGGACACCATCTACCGCTTCATGGGCGTCAATGCTGCATCGTCGTACGTGATCGCCGGTCGCTTCACCGGCGAACGTCCGGCCGACACGACCTTCAGCGTCCTCACCGGCCTGTCGGGGAACACTGCGTCGGTCCTGGGCGGTCGCGATCTCGTCGTCGGTCAGGACGGCAGGTTCACCATCACGGTCAGCCGTGACGCTGCCGCGCCCGGGCAGACCAACCACCTTCAGCTGACCAACGATTCCACTCTCATCGCGACGCGAAACACGTTGTCCGACTGGGGTGCCGAGGTGCCGATGACGTTGTCGATCGAGCGTGTCGGGGGCCCTCCGAACAGCCTGTTCAGCCAACTCGGCGGATTCGCGATTCCCGGCCTCGGCCCGCTGGTGATCGGCAATCCCTGGCTGACGACGCTGGTGTCGTTGATTCCGCCAATGGCTCACCCTCCACCGCTGCTACGCGGCGCCATCGCCGCCGTCATCATGGCGCTCGGAATTCAGCGCGAGGCCGCCTACATGGCGGTGGCCACCACGGATCCGGAGACCGGACGGCAAATCCAACCCAACGTGCTGAAGGATCCGGCGCGCAATGCGGAATTCCTTGCCACGCAACTGCAGAGCGCAGGCTACTTCCAGCTGGCCGACGACGAGGCGCTCGTCGTCACGATCGATCCCGGCAACGCCGGCTACTTCGTCCTGCCGGTGACCAACGACTGGACCATCTCCAAGGACTACTGGAATGACCAGACCAGCCTCAATGACTCGCAGGCGATCGCGAACTCGGACGGCACGTACACGCTGGTGATCTCGAAGACGGACCCCGGCGTGGCGAACTGGGTCTCCACCGGCGGACTCAACCAGGGGACCATCTCAATGCGATTCCAAGACCTCGACCCCGACTCGGCGGATCGCCCCTCGGTGAGCTCGCAGGTGGTGGCACTCGATCAGCTGCCCGCCACGCTGCCCCCGGGCACGGTGTACTACACCCGGGCGCAACGCCAGGCGCAGCTGTCGGTTCGCAAGGCGGGCTTCGACAACCGGTTCGCGCCGTACCCCCAGCCCTGACCGAGAACCTACAATTCGACGGTGGCTCAACTGGTACAGCGCTACCTGGACCGAATAGTCGACGAACATCGACAGGTGACCGACGGCGCGCTCGCCAGCTACATTCCCGAACTGACCCGTGTCGACCCAAGTGGATTCGGGCTCGCACTGTCATCGTCGGATGGTCACGTCTACGAATGTGGTGATGCCG
Organism: Mycolicibacterium sp.; assembly: GCF_016462545.1. GTDB lineage: Bacteria > Actinomycetota > Actinomycetes > Mycobacteriales > Mycobacteriaceae > Mycobacterium. Next base: position 5,208 of record NZ_JAEMTA010000098.1, read on the forward strand.
GAGTCGAATTCACCATCCAGTCGATCTCCAAGCCGTTCACGTATGCGTTGGCGCTGGACCGGATCGGCCAGAGTGCGGTCGATGCCAAGATCGGCGTCGAGCCCTCGGGCGAGGCGTTCAACGAGATCAGCGTCGACGAGGCGACCAAGAAGCCGAAGAACCCGATGATCAACGCGGGCGCCATCGCGGCGGTGTCGCTGATTCCGGCCAGCACGCCCGACGAGCGGTTCGCGATGATCGCGGAGTTCTACTCGGCCTGCGCCGGTCGCCGGCTCGAACTCGACCACGACGTATACGCCTCGGAGAAGGCCACCGGCAGTCGTAACCGCGCAATCGCATACATGCTGCAGAGTTTCGGGGTGCTCGACGACGATCCCGACGACGTGCTCGACGTGTACTTCCGGCAGTGCTCGTTCAACGTCACCTCGACCGACCTGGCCCGGATGGCGGCCACGCTGGCCCGCGGCGGGATGAATCCGTTGACGGGCCGACGGGTGACCAACGCCGCGGTCGTCAGGCGCACGCTGTCGGTGATGGTGACGTGCGGGATGTACGACGCAGCAGGCGACTGGGTCAGCGCCGTCGGGATGCCGGCCAAGAGTGGGGTCGGCGGCGGCATCGTCGCCGTCCTGCCCGGACAACTCGGTATCGGTGTGTACTCTCCGCTACTGGACGCCAAGGGCAATAGTGTGCGTGGAGTTCGCTTGTGCCGCAGCCTTTCCGAGCAGCTCGGGTTGCACTTCCTCACCGTCGCCCGCGATTCGCGCGCCACACTGCGGGCGGTGTACGAGCCGCGCGACGGCATCCGCGTCTACGAGACGCACGGAGATCTGTTGTTCAGTGGAGCCGAGCAGGTGGCCCGAACCATCGACCGCGAGCGGGACGGCTTCGAGGCCGCCATCCTCGACGTGTCCCGGGTCGACGACATCGACGACGCGGCACGAGAGTTGTTGTCCGGCACCAGCGCTGGATTGCGCGCAGAAGGCAAGGCCGGATACCTCGTCGACCCGGCAGGGATCGTCATCCGACACGAACTGGAGTACGAATCGGTCCGCTATGCCACGGTCGACGACGCGGTGGCTGCGGCCGAACGGGATCTGAGGGTCTGAGTCACCCGTGCGTGAGGGGGCACGCCACGTCGACGTTGACGGTCTTCGTCGCCGTCACTGGATCCGTCGTCGGATCATGGATCGTCGTCGCGGTGCAGGTCTTGAGGAGCGAGGTGTCGCCAGCGGGGGAACCATTGACCTCGACGGCGTAGCCCTGTTTCTGCAGTCGGTCGATCACCGTCGTCGCCGACTCTCCGTTGGCGATCGGGGCGGCGTTGGCGAGCGAGGCCGCCACGACCGCCGCAGCGCCGCCGACGAGTAAGGATGCGAGAAGTCGCAGTGCGAGCGACATGGGGCCAGTCCTCTCGGCGATGCTCGGAACGTCCCTCCCACCTGGGAGAATGCCCCGAGCGTAACTCCTGAAAGGCGTCGTTCCCGGCTTCTACACCGGCACGGCGAGCCGCGTCGGCTCATCGTGGCCGCGCAGCGTGACCGTCTCACCCAGCGTCCAACGACCGCTTTCCTCGTCACCCGCGCGGGCGACGGTGGCAGACGACGCCACGATGTGCCCGTCCACCGTCTTGGACAGCTCGCACAGCCGGGCCGCCTCGTTCACCGGCTCGCCGATCACCGTGTACTCGAAGCGGTCCTTGGCGCCGACGTTGCCCGCCACCACCTGACCCGCTGCGACCCCGATTCCCGCCTGGCATTCGGGCACCTCGACCCGGAGACGATCCGCCATGGCGCGCGCGGCGGCCAGCGCCTCCTCTTCGGCGTTGTGAAGTGTCACCGGTGCGCCGAAGACGGCCAGCACGGCGTCGCCCTCGAACTTGTTGACCAGTCCGTGATGTCGGTCCACTTCGTCGACGATGACGGCGAAGAATCGGTTCAGCAGTTCGACGACCTCGACCGCGGGTCGGCTGGTCACCAGCTGGGTCGAGCCGATGATGTCGACGAAGATGACGGCGGCCGGCCGCTCTTCCCCGCCGAGCTCGGGTTGTTCCTTCTCGGCGAGTGCGGCGACCTCGCGTCCGACATGCTGGCCGAAGAGGGCGCGCACGCGCTCACGCTCCCGCAACCCGGTGACCATCGAGTTGAAGCCACGCTGCAGCTGACCTAGTTCGGTGCCGTCGAACACCACCAGATTGGTGTCCAGGTCCCCCTGCTCCACCCGGTTGAGCGCAGCGCGCACGACCCGCACCGGCGTCGCGGTGAGCCACGACAGGATCCACATCAGGATGAAGCCGAACACCAATGCGAACACTGCGAGAACCACGATCGCCCAGGCGAACTGGGTGGGTGTCAGGTTCTCCAGAGTTAGCGAGAAGATCGCCGCCAAGAGGATGCCGAGCACGGGCACACCCGATCCGAGCGCCCAGACCAGCATGATGCGGCCCATCACGCCGGGCGCGAACCGTCGGGGCGGGGGACCGACCTCCAAGGCCTGAGCGGCGACCGGGCGCAGAGCGAACTCGGTGAACAGGTAGCAGCTGGCCGAGACGACGATGCCGGGAAAACTGATGCCCAGCAGCCACTTCGGGATGAACTGAGTATCCGCGAGGGCGTACATCGTCGTGAGCACGACTGTGCCGATACCCCAGAGGATCAAGAGCACACGGGTCAGACGCCACGGTGCGAAGAAGGTGTTGTGCTGGTCGGCCTTCGTGGGTTCGCGCTCCTCGATGGACCAGCGGACGTTCTCCATCACTCGATAGGTCGCCCAGAACGTGCCGACGATCAACGCGCCGAAGAGATATGCGGGTACGGCGATGAACGTGATCCAGCGGACGTCCGGCGCGAAGACGTTGGGGCTCGGGAACGCGACGGTGACGACGAGCGCCGCGACGCCGATCCCGATCAGGTTGGCGACGATCACGAACGTCGTGAGGATGACCTGAATTCGAATGCGGCGACGGACCTGGCTTTCCGAGACACGACCGAGAATCCACGAACCGTACTCGGGGGTGGGGGCCATCCGACCGCTCTGATCGGTCACCGTCTCCAGGACCCGGCCCAGGCGTTGCGCCGTGTTCTTCTTCTCGGTCATCGTGGCGTCAGCCTAGCTACCTCGACCATGCCATCTATGGTGGTTCGGTGCGCCTCGTCATTGCCCAGTGCACCGTCGACTACGTCGGCCGTCTCACCGCCCACCTGCCGTCCGCCCGCCGACTGCTGTTGTTCAAGTCGGACGGATCGGTCAGCGTGCACGCCGACGACCGCGCCTACAAGCCCTTGAACTGGATGAGCCCGCCGTGCTGGATCGTGGAGGAGGCGGGCGGTCCCAGTCCGGTCTGGGTGGTGGAGAACAAGGCGGGCGAACAACTTCGCATCACCGTCGAAGACGTGGAGCATGACTCGACCCACGAACTGGGCGTCGATCCTGGCCTGGTGAAGGACGGCGTGGAAGCGCACCTGCAGGCGCTGCTCGCCGAGCACGTCGAACTGTTGGGCGTCGGCTACACGTTGGTCCGGCGCGAGTACATGACGGCCATCGGTCCGGTCGATCTGATGTGCCGCGACGAACTCGGACGCTCGGTCGCCGTCGAGATCAAGCGCCGGGGTGAGATCGACGGCGTCGAACAGCTGACCCGCTACCTCAATCTGCTCAACCGCGACACCGTACTGGCCCCGGTCAGCGGCGTCTTCGCCGCCCAACAGATCAAGCCCCAGGCGCGCACACTAGCGATAGACCGCGGGATACGTTGTGTGACTTTGGATTACGACCAGATGCGCGGGATGGACAGCAACGAGTTCCGGTTGTTCTGACGCCGTAGGATGGCAAGATGGCCAAGCGTCGCACCCCACCACGGCGGCAGCGGTCGCTACCGCCGCTGCCCATGTCGCGGCGCGTCGAGGTCGGGCCGGACGGATACGACTACGACGTCAAGGCCGTCGCCGCGTCGAGGGCGCTCAAGACCTATCGGTGTCCCGGCTGCGATCACGAGATCAAGCCCAGCACGGCACACGTCGTCGTGTGGCCCGCGGACCTCGGAGAGACCGCGGTGGAGGACCGGCGGCACTGGCACACGTCGTGTTGGAGCAACAGGGAGAACCGAGGTCCGACCAGAACGTGGTCGTGATCGTCAGTGCCCGATCAGTGTTCTTCCGAGGCAGGCTCGACCAACTCGACGAGCACACCGCCCGAGTCCTTGGGGTGGATGAAGTTGATTCGTGAATTTGCGGTACCGCGACGAGGCGCGTCGTAGATGAGCCGGACGCCGTCTTCGCGCAGCCGGTCCGACAGAGCGTCGAGGTCGCTCACCCGGTAGGCGAACTGCTGCAGGCCCGGACCGCGCTTGTCGATGAACTTGGCGATCGTCGAGGTCTCGTCCAGCGGCGACATCAGCTGAATCTGGGTGCTGCCCTTGGCGGCGCCGCGTACTGACAGCATTGCCTCGCGAATGCCTTGGTCGTCGTTGACCTCTTCGTGCAGGACGATCATGCCGAGGTGGTCGTGGTACCACTTGATCGCGACGTCGAGGTCGGGCACCGCGATGCCGACGTGGTCTACGGCGGTCACCAGGGCGCTGGCGAGGGCCGGACGTGCACCAACATGCTCGGTGGTCATTTAGTCACGGTAACCTTTACCTGAATGTTTGCGTAAGTGTGATAGGCCACACACCTGGTTCGATACCCATGGAGGTAGTTGATGACGACGTCGGTGATCGTTGCTGGAGCCCGTACTCCGGTCGGCAAGCTGATGGGTTCGCTGAAGGACTTCTCGGGCAGCGATTTGGGTGCGGTCGCCATTGCCGGGGCGCTGGAGAAGGCCGGGGTCGACGCATCGGCCGTGGAGTACGTGATCATGGGCCAGGTGCTGACTGCCGGCGCCGGGCAGATGCCCGCCCGTCAAGCTGCCGTGGCTGCTGGCATCGGCTGGGACGTGCCTGCGCTGACCATCAACAAGATGTGTCTGTCCGGCGTCGACGCCATTGCACTGGCCGATCAGTTGATCCGCGCGGGTGAGTTCGACGTGGTGGTCGCGGGTGGTCAAGAGTCGATGACCAAGGCGCCGCACCTGCTGATGGACAGCCGCTCGGGGTACAAGTACGGCGACGTCAAGGTCCTGGACCACATGGCCTACGACGGTTTGCACGATGTGTTCACCGACCAACCGATGGGTGCTCTGACCGAGCAGCGCAACGACGTCGACCAGTTCACCCGGGCGCAGCAGGACGAGTTTGCCGCTCGCTCGCATCAGAAGGCCGCGGCGGCATGGAAGGACGGCGTCTACGCCGACGAGGTGGTGCCGGTATCGATCCCGCAGCGCAAGGGCGACCCGATCGAGTTCACCGAGGACGAGGGCATCCGCGCCAACACCACCGCCGAGTCGCTGGCCGGGCTGAAGCCCGCGTTCCGCAAGGACGGCACCATCACCGCCGGTTCGGCCTCGCAGATCTCCGATGGCGCGTGCGCGGTCGTGGTGATGAACAAGGCCAAGGCGCAGGAGCTGGGCCTGAGCTGGCTGTGCGAGATCGGCGCGCACGGCGTGGTCGCCGGTCCCGATTCGACGTTGCAGAGCCAGCCCGCGAACGCGATCAAGAAGGCCATCGCCAAGGAGGGCATCTCCGTCGAGCAGCTCGACGTGATCGAGATCAACGAGGCGTTCTCGGCGGTCGCTCTCGCGTCGACCCAGGAGCTGGGCATCGACGGTGCCAAGGTGAACGTCGACGGCGGCGCCATCGCGATCGGACATCCGATCGGGATGTCGGGTGCGCGGATCACGTTGCACGCCGCCCTCGAGCTGGCGCGCCGCGGATCGGGTTACGCCGTCGCCGCGCTGTGTGGCGCGGGCGGCCAGGGCGATGCCCTGATCCTGCGGCGCCCCTAGCGAGGGCTCCCCGCAACGACGCTGCGTAGTAGCTGGCGGCGCGTTCGGGCACAATGTTGCCATGACGAGCATCGTTGATCGCCACAAGGCTGCGGGTTGGTTCCGGATCATCGCCTTCACCGAAGCGGTCACCTGGGTGGGCCTGCTGATCGGGATGTACTTCAAGTACCTGGGCACGCCCCGTACCGAGATCGGCGTGAAGATCTTCGGCATGGCTCACGGATTGGTCTTCGTGGCGTTCGTCGTGGCGGCAGTACTGGTCGGCATCGGGTTCAAGTGGACGGTGTCCACGTGGTTGCTGGCGTTGCTGGGCAGCATCGTGCCGCTGGGCAGTGTGATCTTCCTCATGTGGGCTGAGCGGACGGGACGCGTGAGTTTCGGTGGTGCCGCCGTGACCTCTCCGCCCGCCGCCGAAACGACGTGACAAACTTGTCCTCGTGACACGTCCACGACCTTCCGTCGGCCCAGCGCTGGCGGGCGCGGTTGACCTCTCGGCGCTCAAGCAGCCACCACCGACTAGGGGAGGCGCTGCGAGCGCTGCTCCCGCCGGTCTCGACATCACCGAGGCGAACCTCGAAGCCGAAGTTCTTGCCCGGTCCAACCAGAAGCCCGTCGTCGTGCTGCTGTGGACGCCACGCAGTGAGGCGAGCGCGCAACTGGGCGACGTGCTTGCTTCGCTTGCCAGCGCCGACGGCGATACGTGGGCGTTCACCACCGTCAACGTCGACACGGCGCCACGGGTGGCCCAGGTGTTCGGTGTTCAGGCCGTGCCTACGGTCGTCGCGGTCGCTGGCGGTCAGCCCATCTCCAGCTTCGAGGGCGTACAGCCGCCGGAGCAGTTGCGGCGCTGGATCGACTCCCTGCTCAGCGCTACTGCGGGCAAGCTTGGCGACGGAGCGGCCGACGAGGCCGAGCAGGTGGACCCCGCCCTCGAGAAGGCGCGGGAACTCTGGGACGAGGCGGAATTCGACGACGCGCTCGCCGCGTACCAGGCGATTCTCGACGCGCAGCCCAATCACGCCGAGGCCAAGGACGCGCTCCGCCAGATCTCGTTCCTCAAACGCGCCACCGTGCAGCCGGCGAATGCGATCGCCGTCGCCGACGCTGCGCCTGGAGACGTCGAGGCGGCCTTCGCGGCCGCGGACGTCGAGGTCACCCAAGACCTCGTGGTCGAGGCCTTCACCCGTCTGACCGCTCTGGTGCGCAGCACCGCGGGAGACGAGAGGACCGCGGTGCGGACGCGTCTGATCGAGCTCTTCGAGCTGTTCCCGCAGGACGATCCCCGGGTGGTCGCCGGCAGACGCAACCTCGCGAACGCGCTGTACTAACTCGCCACGGTCGAGGGCCCTTAGGCCGGCTCGAACCACAGTGCGGCCAGCGGCGGCAGCACCATCACGGCCGACGCGGGTCGACCGTGCGACGGTTCTTCGGTGGCCTCGACCGCGCCGAAGTTGCCGATGCCCGCGCCGTTGTACACGTCCGAATCCGTGTTGAGCACTTCGCGCCACATGCCTGCATGCGGCAACCCCAGTCGGTACCGGGCGTGCTCGGAGCCGGAGAAGTTGAACACGCAGGCCAGCACGGAGCCATCGTCGCCGTAGCGCAGGAAGCTCAGCACGTTGTTCGCCGAGTCGTTCGCGTCGA
>NZ_JAEMTA010000043.1 GCF_016462545.1 Mycolicibacterium sp.
CCCATGGGGGTCGCCGCAGCGACGGACGATCTGGTCCAGCCCGTGGAGGTGGCGTTCGAGTGGGTGGCCGCGGCGCCGCGCGCGGCGCTGAGGACCGTAACGCTGGACGACATGGGTGCCGATGCAGGCGCGCTCGGCGCGGCGTGCGTCAGAGCGCTCCTCGAGGCCGAGGGCTGACCCCGGCGCCTACCCACCCGTGATGGTGCGGAGCTGCTGCATCGCCGAGCCCTGCTCGCTGCGTCGTGCCACCGGCTGCGGCTCGGGCGGCGGCTGCGGCACGGGTTGACCGGTCTGCTGCGCGTGCTCGGCCATCATCTGCTCGGCCCTGGCGCGAAGCCTCGCGATGAGCGGCTCGGACAGCTGCAGCGGAAGCATGTTGCGCACCGGCTGCGGCGTGTCGCCACGGCGAACAACCGTGTCGGACAAGGCGTTTCGCAGCTCATGGGCGATTGCGTCGGCATTGTCGGGCGACCCGACAGCGGCACCGCGGACCATCCAGCGATAGCCGTCGACGCCGATGAACCGCATGACGACGGGTTCGGGACCATTGGTCATGTGACCGATGACCTCGCGCCCCCACGGACCGTCCTCGATTCTGACCTCGGCCGCCTCCTTGCGCAGCGACTCTGCCACCTCGGTGACCACCTCACGCCACAGGCTTCCCGCCTTGGGCGCCGCGTAGGCCGTGACGTTGTATCGGCCATTGGACGTCACCATCCACGCCATCGTCGGCATGCCCTGGGGGTTGACCTCAACGGCAAGCTCGGCCCCCTCGTGCTCGGGGATCAATACGGCGCCAAGGTCGTGGCGGCCGACGATGGCGACCTCCGGGTCGTCGAAGTCCTCGATGTCGAACGGGCCGTCGAGGTCGGCGTCCCGCTCGTCATTGACCACCTCAGCCACGGGGGCCTCGGCGGGCGTGGGGTCCGTCGTGTCGTCGCCGCTCTTGCGCTTACCGAATGCCATCACAAACTCTCGTGTCCGCCGGAGGAACCGTGGCCACCGTCGCCACGGGAGGTGTCAGCCAGTCCGGCCTCGTCGAACGACTTGACCTCGACCAGCTCGGGTAGCTCGACCCGCTGGACCAGGAGCTGCGCGATGCGGTCGCCGCGTCGGAGCAGGATCGGCTGGTCGGGGTCGAGATTGATGAGCGTGACCTTGATCTCGCCGCGATAGCCCGCGTCGACGGTGCCGGGGGCGTTGACGATCGAGAGCCCAACGCGCGTCGCCAGTCCCGAACGCGGATGGACCAGGCCCACCATGCCGTAGGGAATGGCCACCGCGATGCCGGTGGGGACCAGCGCTCGTCGTCCCGGAGCGAGTTCGACGTCGACCGCGCTGTAGAGGTCGACGCCGGCGTCGCCGTCGTGCGCCCGGGCAGGCAGAGGCAGGTCGCGGTCCAGCCGCACAACCGCCAGAGAGGTGGACACGTCCACGGAGATTACTCTTGGCCGCGTGTCCGACACGCGCGCAGCCACCCAAACGGTGCGGTATCAGGAGCGACTCCGGGTGCCATGGTGGTGGTTGTTGCCCGCCTTCGTGGTCGCGACGGTGATCGCCCTCGAGGTCAACCAGGCCGTCCAGTCCATGCCGAACTGGGTGCCCTTCGCCGTGCTGCTCCCGGTCGCCACCGCGGTGTGGGCGTGGCTGGGTCGCGTGGACGTCCGGGTGGTGAGCACCTCGCGCTCCTCCGACACCGGGGACGGCGACCAAACTGAACTGTGGGTCGGATCGGCCCACCTTCCCGTGAGCGTCATCTCGCGCAGTGCCGAGGTGCCCAAATCGGCGAAGTCGGCCGCACTCGGGCGCCAGCTCGATCCGGCCGCCTACGTCGTGCACCGGGCGTGGATAGCGTCGATGGTTCTCGTGGTGTTGGACGACCCGGACGACCCGACCCCGTACTGGCTGGTGAGTTGCCGTCGCCCAGACCGCCTGTTGGCGGCGCTGCGCAGCTGAGCGGGCAGACCTCAGGCGGCGCAGTCCGTGCAAATCATCATGCCGCCCTTCTCGCTGGCCAACCGACTGCGGTGGTGCACGAGAAAGCAACTGGAGCAAGTGAATTCGTCGGCCTGCTTGGGTACCACGCGGACTGACAGCTCTTCGCCGGACAGATCGGCGCCAGGGAGTTCGAAGGATTCGGCGGACTCGGATTCGTCGACGTCGACAACCGCTGATTGGGCTTCGTTGCGCCGCGCCTTCAGTTCCTCGAGTGAATCTTCGGAAACATCATCGGTCTCGGTGCGCCGTGGCGCGTCGTAGTCGGTAGCCATCCTCTTCCCCTCCTCGTCGATCCGCCTTGGTGCGACAGAGCTTTGTACCAGCGCAGAACGCATCCGCCAAATGATTCGTGCCCCGTTCGGCTTCGGATTGGTTGTGATTTATATCACACCTCAAAAGAGCTGGTAGGGACCAGTGGCGGGGCCTGGCCTTACAGTGCAGTGGTGGTAGCGCAAATCACCTCCGGCACGGCGTTCGACAAACACGGTCGGCCCTTTCGGCGACGGAACTTCATCCCAGGCATCGTCGTCATGGTGGTGCTCGCCGTCGTGACCCTGGTGGTCTGGGTGATCGCGTTCAACCAGACCACCGACGTGCAACAAGCCGCCGCCTGCAACCCGCCGCCGCCTGTGGCCGACGCCAAACAGACCGCCCTTGGCGAGCAAGTGTCGCCCGCCACGATGACGGACGTCACTCCGGCCAAGCTCGCCGACACGAAGATCCGCGTGCTGAACGCCAGCGGACAGGGCGGACAGGCCGCCGACGTGGCCGGCGCGTTGCGCGACCTCGGGTACGCCCCACCGACCGCGGGCAACGACACCGTCTACGAGAACACGCGGCTGGCCTGCCAGGGCCAGATCCGATTCGGGCCCTCCGGCCAGGCGGCCGCAGCCGCACTCTGGCTCGTCGCACCGTGCACCGAGTTGTTCCAGGACCAGCGCCCCGACGACACCGTCGACCTCGCCATCGGCACCGAGTTCTCCGACGTCAACCACAACGACGACATCGACGCCGTGTTGGCGAGCCTGCGCCCCGACGCGACCCAACCCGCCGATCCGGCCCTACTCAAGAAGATCCACTCCGCCGCCTGCTGAGCGACTCACCGAGCCCCGGCGCGGCGCAACGCTTCGTCGAAGTCGTCGGCGATCCCAGGTGCCGCGGCGACGATCAGACCGGGCTCGTCGTCGTCCGCCTCGACGGGCGGGAGGAGCATTCTGGCGCCCGCCTCCTCGGCGATCAGCGCACCCGCCGCCCAGTCCCAGACGTTCACGCCCAGTTCGTAATACGCGTCCAAACGACCGGCCGCCACCATGCACAGGTCCAACGCGCAGGAGCCGATCCGACGCACGTCCCGGACACCGGGCAGCAGTCGCGCCAGCACCTGCGCCTGCTGAAGACGACGCTGCGGCGAATACCCGAAGCCGGTGCCCACCAATGCCATCGAGACGTCGTCGATGGGATTGCAGCGCAACGGGGTCGACGCACCATCGCGGCTCAGGTGCGCGCCTGCGCCGCGGGCGGCGGAGAACACCTCGCCCGTCGGTACGTTCGCCACGGCTCCGGCGACGGACCGGCCATCGATCTGAACGCCGACCGACACCGCGTAGGCCTCGATGCCGTAGACGAAGTTGACCGTGCCATCGATCGGATCGAGCACCCAGGTCGGTCGCCCGCGGTGTCCGACTGCCGAGCCGCCTTCCTCCTCCCCGACGATCGGGTCACCAGGCCGCAACTCGGCAAGCCGGTCGCGGAGCAGTCGCTCGGTCTCGGTGTCGACGATGGTGACGGGATCGGTCGGAGTGCTCTTGGAACGCACCGCAGAGGCGGCCGCCTCGAGGGAGGATTCTGCACCGAATACCTCGGTCCTGCGACGCCGAACGAAGCCCGCCGCCTCCCCCGCCAGAAGTTCGGCAACGGCCCGAAGGCGGCCCGGATCGCTGTCATCGGTCACTGTGCCATCGCAACACATCGAGCTTGGCGAGGCACTAGTGTGTGTTTGGCGTCGCACCTGTCGGCTCTCACTGAGGAGCGCTACATGACCGAAACGTCAGCCACCGCACCGGACACGGACGGTTCCCCACGTCGAGGATTCGGCGTCGACGTGGGCGGGAGCGGGGTGAAGGGCGGCATCGTCGACCTGGACACCGGACAACTCATCGGCGAGCGCTTCAAGCTCGCCACTCCCCAACCGTCGACGCCGGACGCCGTCGCCAAGACCGTCGCCGCGGTGGTTGGCGAGTTCGGCTGGGAGGGCGGCGTCGGTGTCACCTATCCCGGCGTCGTCACCGAGGGAATCGTCCGGACCGCCGCCAACGTGGACAAGGGCTGGATCGGCACCAACGCCCAGGACGTGATCAGTGCCGAGCTCGGCGGCCGGGCCGTCACCGTTCTGAACGACGCCGACGCCGCCGGTCTCGCCGAGGAGAAGTTCGGGGCGGGGCGCGACAAGAGCGGTGTCATCGTTCTTCTCACCTTCGGCACGGGCATCGGCTCCGCCGTGATCCACAACGGCGTACTACTCCCCAACACCGAGTTCGGCCATCTCGAGGTCGGCGGCAAGGAAGCCGAACACCGGGCCGCGTCCTCGGTCAAGGACGCCAAGGAATGGAGCTACGAGCGCTGGACCCAGGAGGTCACGAAGGTGCTCGTCGTGATCGAGAACGCGATCTGGCCGGACCTGTTCATCGCCGGCGGCGGGATCAGCCGCAAATCCGACAAGTGGATACCTCTGCTGAAGAACCGGACGCCCGTCGTGGCCGCTGCCCTGCTGAACACCGCAGGCATCGTCGGAGCGGCGATGGCCGCCGAGGTGGCACAGTCCTGACGCGCTAGTCCGCGCCGAGGTCGTCGTTCCGCCCGGCGAGTTCGGCCCGCGTCCGGACGGCCAGCTTCCGATAGACGCTGCTGAGGTTGTGCTCCACGGTCTTGGGGCTGATGAACAGTGCCGACGCGATGTCCTTGTTCGTCATTCCAGCAGCCGCCAACCTCGCCACGCGAAGCTCTGACGGGGTCAGGTCCGAGTCGCCCGAACGCGGTGCATCGGTGCGCTTGAGTTCGGCGGCGGCCCGGTGTGCCCACAACGGGGTGGCCAACTCCTCGAACGTGCCGAGCGCCTCCCGCAGTGTCGTGGCCGCGAGGTTCTTGCGGCGTTGGCGCCGCAGCACCTGGCCGAGGAACAATTGGGTCCGAGCCCGCTCGAAGGGCATCGGCACGCGGTCATGCTGCGCGAGCGCCCGCTGCAGAGTGTCCTCGGCTTCGGCGAGATCGCCGCCGACTGCCTGCAACATGCCGCGACCGCGCGCGCCCACCGCCAACATCCACGGCCGGTCCAATCGGGCACCGTGCACCTCGAGCGACTCGACCAAGGGCACGGCGTCGTCGAGTCGACCGACGGCCGCCATCGCCTCGACGGCATCGGGGATGAAGGACAATGGGAAGGTGCTAACGCCCTCACTGCACGAGCCGCGAACGAGCAACGGCTGCAACACCTTCAAGGCCTCGTCGTAGTTGCCCAGGGACGTCTCGAGGAGACCAACGGCGATCAGCGGCCATACGGTCAGGAACGGCGCGCCGCACTGGCGCGCGCCGGCAATGGCTGCGCGGACGTCCTCTCGGACACCGCGCTCACGGCCCAGATAGGCCAATGCGAGAGCACGTTGGGTTCTGCCGATGATGATCGGGTAGCCCCCGCCGATCGCATCGCCGCGCCGCAGTATGTCCTGGGCGACCTCCGCGGCCACGGAGTAGCGGCCCAGCCAGGTGTACACCATCGACAGATGCCCGGAGACGTACACGGAGTCCGCGTCGGAGCCCATCTCGACGCTGCGACGCCGGCCGGCGATGAGTCCCACCAGCGCCTCGTCGAGTCGGCCAGTCCACGACTTCGTCACGGCATCGGTGATGCTGGCTCGAAATGGGGCCGAGACGTCGGGGTCGGGCACCTCGAGTTCCAGCGCACGGGTCAGCGCGGACTCGTCTCTGCTCAGGACGTGCGCGCAGTCCAGCGTCACGTGCAACGCAAGCGCCTGGCTGATCAGCTTCGGATCCCCGAGCCGCTCGGCATGGGCGACGGCCTGTTTCGCCTGCCGTCGGGCGTCGCCGTGGGCGCCGGTCATGGACTGCGCTCGCGACAGCAGCAGCTGGGCACTGACGAGCAGACCGAGGTCGTCGCGAGCGTGCATGACGGCCTCGCCGAGCAGGGGTAGTGCACCGGAATAGTCGTGATCAGCCATTCGGGCTGCCCCGAGCAAATTGAGCGCGGCAGCCCGCGGCGGTCCCGATGCGAAGCCGTCGATCGCCGTCTCGAGCATGTGGCGCGCTCGACGCGTGTCACCCGCCCGCAGATGCTGTTCGGCAGCGCTGAGCCGTCGGGTCGACGTATCGCCACCGAGACCGATGGCCAGTTCGTAGAGGTCGGCTGCCGCCGCGGCCGCGCCACGCCCGACGGCGGCAGCCGCGGCCTCGTCGAGCGCGTTCAACGTCTCGGGTTCCGCGCTGGCCGAGCCCAACGCCAGGTGACGGGCCTTGAGCTCGGGTTGCGTCTCGACGGCCGCCAGCGTCCGGTGCATCCGGCGGCGGCGGGCCGGGCCCGCGTCGGTGTAGATGCCCCGCGCCAGCAGTGGATGCGCGAAACGGACGCTGCTGCCGTCGATCCGGACGATGCCCTCGCGCTGCGGGCCCTCGAGCAGCGCGACCACCCGTTCCACCGGTTCGGCGGTGGCGGCGGCGAGGAGTTCGACGGTCGGGTCGGTCACCGAACAGGCGGCCAGGAGCATGTCGCCCACCACGCCGTCGAAGTGGCCGGTCCGCAGCCGCACCAACTCGGTCAACGTGCTGGGCAGCACCGCATCGCCGGACGCCGATCTGCTGTCGACTCCCCGTGCCAATTCCAGCGCATAGAACGGATTGCCACCCGACACCTCGGCTATGCGCACCATCGTCGGCCGCGGGAACGCCTTGCCGAAGCGTTCGAGGATCATCGTGTGCAGGGCGCCCAGACTCAGCGGCCCGACGTGCACACGACGGACGGCGTCGGCCGTTCCGAGGTGAAGCCACTCCGCGGGGTCGTGCTCCGGGGCATGAGCTCTGGTGGTCAACAGGACCGCGACGCGTCCGCTCAGCCGTCGGGCCGCGAAGGCGAGAACGGCCTGACTCGACACGTCGAGCCATTGTGCGTCGTCGATGGCGAGCAAGATCGGCTGCCCGGCGGCGAGGGCCGTGACCGCGGCAGCGACCGCGGAGCCGGTCACCCTGTGATCGGTGGGAGGTCCATCGGCGCCGGTTCGCAGCAGCACCCTGTCCAACGCCACCCGCTGCAACTCCGTCAAGCCCGCCAGTACCTCGGCTTCGACGTCCTCCAACAGGTCGGCCACGGCCGCATACGACAGCACCGACTCGGCTTCGTCGGCACGGGTCGACAGGACGCGGAACCCGAGCTCCTGGGCGCGCGCCACACCGGCGAGCCACAGGGTCGTCTTGCCGATGCCCGGCTCTCCGGCGATCACCAACCCGCTCGGCTCGACATCGGTGGCCGCCAGTAGGTCGTCGACCGCCTGGCGCTCCCCCGAACGACTCACCGTTGCCACTGGCACTGACCCATCATTGCAGCTAGCAAATTTTCTCGCTGGCGCTAACTGCATCTGGGATGGCATCAGATAGGCGAGTTCACTATCGTCATGGCCGTCAACAAGGCGTCGACCAGCCGGAATACCGTACGAGGACGTTTCGTCTTGGCAATCGAGTGTCCGAATGGGCCAAGAGTCTGACTCTGAAGTAATCCGATTTGGTGCCGTTCGAAGCCTGCGACAGCCGAACATTCCCGACCGAATCGCCGACTTGGCTCTGCCGCCACCGGCGATACGGCTCGCCGAGCATCGAATTTCCCGCTCGTAGCGGCAGTTCCGCACAGTGTCGTTACAATGGTCAACGGCGGCCGCATCACGGATGGCGGCAGACATCCCAGCTGATGACAAACGCCATCAACAGACAGCCGACGTTTTACGGTGGCGCACGCCCACGCTACCGAATCTTGCAAGACCGAAGGGGTGCACGTGGCAGCGACGAAGGTAAGCCCGGCAATTGACGAGCCGGTGAAGCGCACCGTCACCAAGGCCCCCGCCAAGAAGGCCGCAGCGGCCAAGACCGCCGCCGCGCCTGCCAAGCGGGCCGCCAAGGCGCCGGCCAAGAAGGCCGCGGGAGCGCCCGGCGCGCGCGCCAAGAAGGGCGCCGCGGGCGAGGGCGACGAGGCCACGACGACCGACGTCGTCGAAGCAGGCGACGATCTCGAAGCCGAGCCCGGTGACGACCTCGAAGTCGACGCCGACATCGAACTCGAGGAACTCGAAGTCGTCGAAGGCGACGACGCCACCGAAGAGGGTGCCGCTGCAAAGACCACCAAGGACGGCGCAGATGATGCCGCCGGTGACGACGACATTGCCGAGCCGTCCGAAAAGGACAAGGCCTCCGGCGATTTCGTGTGGGACGAAGAGGAGTCGGAGGCCCTGCGGCAGGCCCGCAAGGATGCCGAGCTCACGGCATCCGCGGACTCGGTCCGTGCCTACCTCAAGCAGATCGGCAAGGTCGCGCTGCTCAATGCCGAAGAAGAGGTCGAACTCGCCAAGCGCATCGAGGCGGGTCTGTACTGCACCCAGAAGATGACGGAGTTCGCCGAGGCGGGCGAGAAGCTGACCACTGCGCAGCGCCGTGACTACCTCTGGATCTGCCGGGACGGCGACAAGGCCAAGAATCACCTGCTCGAGGCCAACCTGCGCCTCGTCGTGTCGCTGGCCAAGCGCTACACCGGTCGCGGCATGGCATTTCTGGACCTCATCCAGGAGGGCAACCTCGGTCTGATCCGCGCGGTCGAGAAGTTCGACTACACCAAGGGCTACAAGTTCTCCACGTACGCCACCTGGTGGATCCGTCAGGCCATCACGCGCGCCATGGCCGACCAGGCCCGCACCATCCGCATCCCGGTGCACATGGTCGAGGTCATCAACAAGCTCGGCCGCATCCAGCGTGAGCTGCTTCAGGACCTGGGCCGCGAGCCCACGCCCGAAGAGCTCGCCAAGGAAATGGACATCACGCCCGAAAAGGTCCTGGAGATCCAGCAGTACGCGCGCGAGCCCATCTCGCTGGACCAGACGATTGGCGACGAGGGCGACAGCCAGCTCGGCGACTTCATCGAGGACTCCGAGGCCGTGGTGGCCGTGGACGCCGTGTCCTTCACACTGCTTCAAGATCAGCTGCAGTCGGTACTCGAGACGCTCTCAGAACGCGAGGCGGGCGTCGTGCGGCTGCGGTTCGGTCTCACCGACGGCCAGCCGCGCACGCTGGACGAGATCGGCCAGGTCTACGGCGTGACACGTGAGCGCATCCGTCAGATCGAGTCGAAGACGATGTCGAAGCTGCGCCACCCCAGCCGTTCTCAGGTGTTGCGCGACTACCTGGACTAGGCGGCGTCAGCGCCTCGCGCGGACCTTGTAGGTCGCCGGCCACGACTCGCGGGACTCGTCGCCGGTCAGCGGCACCCCGGCGCTCCCGACGTTGACGTCGTAGGCTTCCATGCCCGCGCCGACCTCTCGTTCGACCTTCTCCCGAGCCAGGTAGTACAGCTCGTCGATGGCGAGTTCGCGGAACGCGACGAACGTCGTGCGGCGAACCGTCTCCGGACTGTTCGCGGCTGCCGTCATCCGCTCGACCAGCACGCGGGAGGCGATCGCGGCGCCGCCCAGCAGCAGGAACGGGACCACCCAGTAGCAGACGAACGACAGCGGCGTCCTGGTGTCCAGAATCGTGGCGTCCCCCTGCACGATCGGCGGAATGGCAGATGACAGGGTCATGCTGGCGAAGGCCGCAACCCAGATCCACGTCACCGTGGTGGTGATCCGGCCGAACACCTCGCTCTGCGTGATCTCGACGGGTTGGTCGGCCTCGGCGAATTCACGCACGAACGGCCTGCCGATCACGACCCCGATCACGACGACCAGCAGGATGCCGGCGTTGCTCAAGGGCTGGATCCACCGCTCCATGAAGACCTGGCTGGCGACGAACGTCAGGGCGGTCAACACCACGAACGTTGCGATGGCACCAATGTCGAGCAATGTACCCGGCCGACCCTTGACCCGTCCGATCGCGAAGGAGAGAACGGCCACACCGAGCGCCGACAGCACGGCAGCCAGGAACGGGACGTTGCCGACCAGCACCCAGTACACGATCCACGGCGCGAAGCCCGCCAGAATTCCCATGGTGGATCACCTTAATCGCCGGCCAGATCTGCTCGAGGCGTACCGCGCGCTCCCAGCCTCGATATCGTCGAGCCATGTCCGACGCCCCGACAGCACCGACGACCCGGCTCCTCAGCGGAATCGATCTTGACATGCCGGCGCCCGAGGGCGGACGCGAACGCGCCGTACTCGAACCGTCGAACCCGTTGTCCTGCTTCATTTTTCGACTCTCTAGGGCCATCCTCACGACAGGCCCCGCGCTGATGGCCGACGCGGCGTGACGTCCCGCCGGATCGCCGTCTCGTCGGGGTCGCAGTTCGAGGCCGAGGTCGGGTACTGCCGTGCGGTGCGAGTCGGACCCCTGGTGGTCGTGGCGGGCACGACGGCGCCCGGTGGCGACGCTGCCACGCAGGCGCGGGCGGCGTTTCAGCGCATCGAGGCGGCGCTGGCCGAAGCAGGTGCGACTCTCGCCGACGTGATTCGCACCCGGATGTTCGTCACCGACATCGAGCACTGGCGGGAGGTCGGCGCCGTCCACCTAGAGGTGTTCGGCGCCATTCGCCCCGTCTCGACGATGGTCGAGGTGTCCGCGCTGATCTCCCCCGACCTCCTCGTCGAAGTCGAGGTCGACGCCTACGTCTGCGACTCGGACAACTCGGGAAACCGACCGTCCGCGCCCGGCGAGTAGGGAGTGACACTGGTCACAGCGGACACGGGTAGTGGTCCGTACAGATGGGGGAACGTCATGGCCTCTGGGTCGCCGGCGACGCCGGGTTCCCACCGCACGGGAGCGCCGAGACGCGCCGGATCGAGCCTCAGCAGGACCATGTCGGCGCGGCCCGCAAACAGCCGATTCGCGGGCAGATGGACCTGCTGGGGCGATGAAAGATGAACGAAGCCTTCGCCGTCCAGCGACGGCGGCGTGCGCTCCCCCAGCGCCTTTGCTCGTTCCCATTCGTCCGTGGTGCACAGATGGACCAATTCGCGCGGCAGCGGGAGCATGAAGCCAGTGTGCCCGCGCCGCAACTTCGACGGCGCGTGAGACACGACACACCGGTGAACGACCGGGGAACAAGGCCGGAAGCGAAAACGTCTGACACAGTAGAAGTACGCACCTAGCAGATATGGAGGCAGCGCCATGAACGCAACTCTGACCAGCCCCGAACTCACCCGGGCTGATCGCTGCGATCGGTGCGGTGCCGCCGCCCGTGTCGTAGCCAAGCTCCCGTCGGGCGCGGTGTTGCTCTTTTGCCAGCACCACGCCAACGAGCACGAGGCCAAGCTCGTCGAACTGGCCGCAGTGTTGGAGACCAGCAAGATCGAGTCGTAGCGACTCCTGCTGAGCGACCACCCCGCGCGTCGGCGCGCGCCGTCGTGAATGCTGGTGTGGTCATGACCGATCAGCATTCGCCGGCGAAACCTACGCGGCACCACGTCTGGCGCATCGTCAAACGCACCCTCGGCAAGAGTTGGGACGACTCGATCTTCTCCGAGTCGGCAGGCGCAGCCTTCTGGAGCGCGCTGTCGCTCCCTCCGCTACTACTGGGCATGCTCGGCAGCCTTGCCTACATCGCGCCATTGTTCGGTCCGAACACGCTGCAGACGATCGAAGACCGCCTGGTGAGCACCGCGGGAAACCTGTTCTCCAGCAACGTGGTCAACGAGATCATCGCGCCGACTGTGTCGGACATCGTGGCTGGCGCCCGCGGTGAGGTGGTGTCGCTCGGCTTCGTCATCTCGTTGTGGGCGGGCTCCTCGGCGGTCTCCGCGTTCGTGGACTCCGTCGTCGAGGCGCACGATCAGACCGAACTGCGCCATCCGGTTCGCCAACGCTTCTATGCGCTCGGTCTGTACGTGATCGGACTCGTCTTCATCATCGCCACGGCCCCGCTGCTGGCGATCGGTCCGATGAAGATCGCCGAGCACATTCCCGAAAACTGGCAGTACTTCCTGAGCTACGGCTACTACCCCGTGCTGTTCGTGGGGCTGGTCGCAGCGATCAACGTCCTCTACCGTGTCGCGCTGCCCAGACCGCTGCCGTCGCATCGCTTGCTCTACGGCGCAGCCCTGGCCGCCATCGTCTTCCTGGTGGCCACTCTCGGTCTGCGGGTCTACCTGACGTGGATCACGGGCACCGGGTACACCTATGGCGCCCTCGCCACGCCGATCGCGTTTCTGCTCTTCGCGTTCTTCCTCGGCTTCGCGATCATGATGGGCGCCGAACTCAACGCCGCCATTGAAGAAGAGTGGCCGGCACCCGAGACGCATGCCAAACGGTTTAGGGGCTGGCTCGAGGAGAAGGCCGACGAACGCAACGGCGACGCCGCGGGTGACGACACGCACGACGAGCCGGCGAGCGCACGGCCCGACGTCGTCAACGCGGCCCCCGATGGGCCGCCTGCTATTTCTTGAGCGACTGGTAGATGCGCTTGCAGTCCGGGCATACCGGCGAACCGGGCTTCGCCGACTTCGTCACCGGGAACACCTCGCCGCACAGTGCGACGACATGCGTCCCCTCGACGGCACTCTGGACGATCTTGTCCTTCTTGACGTAGTGGAAGACCTTGGGGGTGTCGTCATCCGTGCCGTCGTCGACGCGTTCGTCGGTTTCGGTGCGCTCGATGGTCTGGGTGTCCATGTCCTCATTGTGCCCGGGAACCGATCGGTAAGAAACAGGACCGAATCCTGACGCCGGAAGTGTGGAACAGTAGAAGCATGAAACACGGCCCAGAGCTGAGTTTCGACGACGATGGTTCGCCGGTCCTCATCACCCGCGCAGCGCAGCCTTACGAGGAGCAGCACCGCGAACGGGTTCGCAAGTATCTCAAGATCATGTCGTGGCGCGTGCCCGCCCTCCTCGGCGCGGCCTTCGCCTACGGAATCTGGCACAACGGGTTGATCTCCCTCGCAATCCTGGTGGCTTCCATTCCGCTGCCGTGGATCGCCGTGCTGATCGCGAACGACCGGCCGCCTCGACGGGCCGAGGAACCGCGTAGGTACAGGAGCCAGGCCCGCATCCCGCTGTTCCCCACCGCCGAGCGTCCCGCACTGCAGGCTCGCAGAGAACCCGCGCCGCAACCGGAAGACACGGATTGGCAGCGCGACGTTCCCTGATGTGAGAGTTCTTCGTTCATTCTCAGGAGAATCTCAGGTCACGGTCGAATAAGTGCAGGTCAGAAGGTGTGAAACCAACACCTCGCGGGAACTCTCGGAACCACACGAGCGTTGTAGCTCATGACAGTTCCAGTAGAGCAGGAGGCCGTAATGGCAAACGCCACCGCAAGCCGCATCGATAGTGATCTGGACTCCCAGAGCCCAGCCGCAGACCTCGTGCGGGTGTATCTGAACGGCATCGGCAAAACTGCCTTGCTCAACGCAGCCGACGAAGTCGAACTCGCCAAGCGCATCGAAGCTGGGCTTTACGCACAGCACCTGCTCGACTCCAAGAAACGGCTCGGCGACAACCGCAAACGGGAACTCGCGGCGGTGGCACGCGACGGCGAGGCCGCCCGTCGCCACCTCCTCGAAGCCAACCTCCGGCTGGTCGTCTCCCTGGCGAAGCGGTACACGGGTCGCGGCATGCCGCTGCTCGACCTGATCCAGGAGGGCAACCTCGGACTGATCCGCGCGATGGAGAAGTTCGACTACGCCAAGGGATTCAAGTTCTCCACCTATGCCACGTGGTGGATCCGCCAGGCGATCACGCGCGGGATGGCCGATCAGAGCCGCACCATCCGTCTGCCCGTCCACTTGGTCGAGCAGGTCAACAAGCTCGCCCGCATCAAGCGTGAGATGCACCAGAACCTCGGGCGCGACGCCAGCGACGAGGAACTCGCCGAGGAGTCCGGCATCCCGGCCGAGAAGATCGCCGACCTGCTGTCGCACAGCCGCGACCCGGTGAGCCTGGACATGCCCGTCGGCAGCGACGAAGAAGCCCCCCTGGGCGACTTCATCGAGGACGCCGAGGCCATGTCGGCCGAGAACGCGGTGATCTCCGAACTGCTGCACACCGACATCCGGCACGTTCTGGCCACGCTCGATGAGCGTGAGCAGCAGGTGATCCGGCTGCGGTTCGGTCTGGACGACGGTCAACCCCGCACTCTCGACCAGATCGGGAAGCTCTTCGGGCTGTCGCGGGAGCGGGTCCGCCAGATCGAGCGCGAGGTGATGGCGAAGCTGCGTCAGGGCGAGCGCGCCGAGCGACTGCGCTCATACGCCAGCTAGACCCGATCAGAACGCCATGTGATGCCCGCCGCGCCCGCGGCGGGCATCACGCGTTCGTGCGGCAGATGGTCACGCGGCGGGGATCACATCGCGTAGCCACGAAGTGGCACCCCAGTTCAGGCCCGGTCACCGGTAGACTCGGAGCCGCAACGGAGGGCTGCGAATGAACGATTTGATCGACACCACCGAGATGTACCTGCGGACGATCTACGACCTCGAGGAAGAGGGCGTCGTACCCCTGCGCGCGCGGATCGCCGAACGCCTCGAGCAGAGCGGTCCCACCGTGAGCCAGACCGTGTCGCGGATGGAGCGGGACGGACTGCTGCACGTGGCGGGCGACCGCCACCTCGAATTGACCGACAAGGGCCGTGCACTGGCCGTGTCGGTGATGCGCAAGCATCGCCTGGCCGAACGCCTGCTGGTCGACGTCATCGGCCTCCCCTGGGAGGAAGTCCACGCGGAGGCCTGCCGCTGGGAGCACGTGATGAGCGAGGACGTCGAACGTCGCCTCGTCCAGGTGCTCGACAATCCGACGACCTCGCCGTTCGGCAACCCCATTCCTGGACTGTCCGAGCTGGGTGTGACGTCGTCCGATGCTGACGACGTCAGCTTGGTGCGCCTCACCGAGCTGCCGTCGGGCTTCCCCGTCGCCGTCCGCGTGCGCCAGTTGACCGAGCACGTCCAAGGCGATGTCGAGCTGATCGCTCGGCTCAAGGACGCGGGTGTGGTGCCCAATGCGCGGGTGACCGTCCAGGTCAGCGAGCATGGCGGCGTCTTGATCGTGATCCCGGGCCACGAGCAGGTCGAGCTTCCGCACCACATGGCACACGCGGTCAGGGTCGAGAAGGTCTAACCCGCGCGCTTGCCGAGTCCCTGGCGCGGCGGCAGGCAGACACCGAGTCGTTTTGCCAGCCGGTACCCCGTCTGCGCCAGCTCCCGGATCTGATCGGGCCGCATTCCGGACTGCAATGCCTGATCCAACATCACTGCCATGCGATGGCCCCCGTCGCTACGCAGCGCCGCTTCCAGCGACACGCCGGCCAGGGGTCCGTCGCCTCGGGCGTAGGCCGAAAAGGCCAGCAGCACCAGAGCTTCCACCCGCCACGGATCGGGCAGCGTCCGCGCCAGCATCGCCCACAGGGCCTCCGCCCGGTCTGCCTCGCGCCCGACCGCGAGCGCGTACAGCGTGTCGCGGACACGCGGATCGGTGACACCACACCCGAGCCGGGCCAGGTCGGCGTCCGTTGGCGTCAGTCCGTCGGACAGTGCGCGGGCCATCGTCAACGCGTGCTCGACGTCGCAGCGTGCGTCCGCGTCGGGCCGGAGATCTCCGTCGTGCTCGGCTCGAAGCATCTCGACCCGCAGGGCGTCGGTGCGTATCGGATCGAAGGTGGCGATGACCTCTTGCAACTCGGCGCGTCGCAGGTAGAGCCGCCGCCCGTCGAGGACGGCGGCGGCGGCCATGGGTGACGACATGGGGTCCTCGATCAATCCCGAACCGGGATGGATGTCGGCGCTGCGCCAACGCCCACCCGCCTCCAATCTGTCGACGACATAGGTGGCAAGCAACTCGATGCCGCGCTCGTCCAACTGCTCCCGCAGGTGTGCGGCCAACACCTGATGCTCGTCGAGGCACATCCGGCACGACGCACCGTCCTCGTCGACGATCACGGCGATGGCGGCGTCGGGCCCGCTGGCTGAGGCCACCTCCGCCAGGTGCTCGAGCGTCTCGGGTAGTTCCGCCGAGAGGTCGGCGCGCATCACGCAACCCAGCGCACCATCCTCGACGGTGACGAGCACCAGGGACTTCTCCGGTACGAAGCCGAGGATGGCGGGGACCGCGGCGATCATGGCGGCAGGTCGGTTGAGGTCGAAGTCGGATGCGCTGAAAGTCGTCATGGGCAGAACTTCGCAGGACCCCCTCCCCGAAATCGTCTCCACCGGCCCGCGGTGTGGCCCGTTGTGGATGAAACGACGTCTGTGGACGGCGACCGTTGTTCACGCGCTATTGACGTACTCGGCATGCAGGATCAGCCAAGGCGGCGTACACCTGTTCCTCATGGGTTCCATGCAGGAATACGACCTCGTCGTCATCGGCTCCGGTCCCGGCGGACAGAAGGCGGCCATCGCTGCCGCCAAACTCGGCAAGTCGGTGGCCGTCATCGAACGCGGCCTGATGCTCGGCGGCGTGTGCGTCAACACCGGAACCATCCCGTCGAAGACACTGCGCGAGGCGGTCGTCTACCTGACCGGGATGAATCAGCGGGAGCTGTACGGCGCCAGCTATCGCGTGAAGGAGAAGATCACCCCCGCTGATCTGCTGGCCCGTACCCAGCACGTCATCGGCAAGGAGATCGACGTCGTCCGGTCCCAGCTGCTGCGCAACCGCATCGAGCTCTACGTCGGGCACGCCCGCTTCACCGACGCCCACACGCTGCAGGTCGAGGATCCCAACCGGGCGGAGAGCATCTCCGTGCGAGGTCGCTTCGTCGTCATCGCGACGGGCACCAAACCGCTGCGGCCGTCGGGCGTCGAGTTCGACGAGTCGCGGGTGCTCGACTCCGACGGCATCCTGGATCTCAAGACCATTCCGGCGTCGATGGTGGTCGTCGGCGCCGGGGTGATCGGCATCGAGTACGCCTCGATGTTCGCGGCCCTGGGCACCAAGGTCACCGTCGTCGAGAAGCGACCGACGATGCTCGACTTCTGCGATCCGGAGATCGTCGAGGCGCTGCGCTTTCACCTGCGTGACCTGGCGGTCACCTTCCGCTTCGGCGAGGAGGTCACCGCCGTGGACGTCGGCGCGTCGGGCACGGTCACCACCCTGGCCAGCGGCAAGCAGATCCCAGCCGAGACCGTCATGTACTCCGCCGGCCGCCAAGGGCAAACCGATCATCTCGATCTCGAAGCCGCCGGGCTGGAGGCCGACAACCGGGGCCGCATCTTCGTCGACGATGACTACCGGACCAAGGTCGACCACATCTACGCGGTGGGCGACGTCATCGGCTTCCCGGCGCTGGCCGCCACGTCGATGGATCAGGGCAGGCTGGCGGCTTATCACGCGTTCGGCGAGCCCTGCAAGGGCATGACGGAGTTGCAGCCGATCGGCATCTATTCGATCCCCGAGGTGTCCTATGTGGGTGCCAGCGAGGTCGACCTGACCAAGGATTCGATTCCCTACGAGGTCGGGGTGTCCCGCTACCGGGAGTTGGCCCGCGGTCAGATCGCAGGCGACTCCTACGGCATGCTCAAGCTCTTGGTGTCCACCGAGGACCTGAAGCTACTGGGCGTGCACATCTTCGGCACCAATGCCACCGAGATGGTGCACATCGGCCAGGCCGTGATGGGGTGCGGCGGCACCATCGAATACTTGGTGGACGCCGTGTTCAACTACCCGACATTCTCCGAGGCCTACAAGGTCGCGGCGCTCGACGTCATGAACAAGTTGCGGGCGCTGAGCCAGTTCAAGGCCTGATCTAACAGTCGTCCTCGAAGGCGTTGGGCGCGACGTCGCCCGGGCCGCCCGCCTCGGCCCGCGTCACCAGCGCCGTGATCGCACCGTCGAACGGCGCCGCGTACGAGACGTTCTCCTCGCAGCCGCCGCCCTGCAGCCCGCCCGTGATCCCCACCACCGTGGAGCCGGTCAGCCACGGCGATCCGCTGGTGCCATCGACCAGACCGGCACACCGGATCGACGGGTAGCCGTGCTCGAGCTCGGCTATCCGCGCCGTGCAGCCGACGGGTGATCCCCCGACACCCAGGGCGTAGCCGGTGACGGCGACGTCCGTTCCGATGTTCGGACTGGGCCCGATCGCGAATCCCCCACCCGCGGCCGCCTCGACCGATCCACCATCCTGGTGGCTCACCCTGGCCACGGCGAAGTCGGCCAACGGATTCTGCGACGCCACCCAGCGGGGATCGAGGTAGACCGTGTCGATGTGCCAGAAGTCTTGTGGCTGAGCACTTTCGGAGAATCCCGGCACGAAGGAGGCATCGAAGCCGTCCGCCATGCAATGCGCCGCGGTGAGGATCAGATCACCCGTCGACGAATGCACCACCGAACCGGTGCAGGTGTGTAGTGAGTTGCCTCCGAGGAAGACCGCCCCGACCCGCGGATCTGGGCCCACCGGGTCGGCGGTGACGGTCGCCGTCGCCGTCGCCGTCGCGGAGTGCGTCGACGACGACGACGGTGGCGGCGGGGCCGCAGCCGTCACCTCCGGCAAGGAGGTGTGCGCGCACGCCGTCACGATCGCCGCCAGCGCGACGGGCGGAAGAAGCCGAGCGGGACGCATTGACCGATCTTGCCCGAAGAAACTGGATGCGGCAGAGGTCACGGAATGCCCCGACGGTGGCTGATCGTTGATGCGTTGCGTGGGGCCGTGCTGGCAGGAACCTCGAAGTGCGGGACACTAGACGTCACGAGGAGGCGAGGCAGAATGGCTGATCACCCAGAGAACCCGGGCCAGCACTACCAACCCGAGCACACCGGGATCTACGAACTGGAGTTCCCCGCACCCCAACTGTCGTCCGAGGATGGCCGTGGCCCCGTGATGATTCACGCGCTGGAAGGGTTCTCCGACGCCGGTCACGTGATCAAGATCGCCGCGACGCATCTCAAGGACACCCTGGACACCGAGTTGGTGGCCTCCTTCGCGATCGACGAGTTGCTCGACTATCGGTCGCGTCGACCGTTGATGACGTTCAAGACCGACCACTTCACGCACTACGACGACCCCGAACTCAACCTGTACGCGCTGCACGACAGCGTGGGCACGCCGTTCCTGCTGCTTGCCGGCATGGAGCCCGATCTCCGGTGGGAACGCTTCATCACCGCCGTGCGACTGCTCGCGGAGCGCCTGGGGGTCCGTCAGGTGATCGGCCTTGGCACCATCCCGATGGCGGTGCCGCACACCCGGCCGATCACCATGACTGCACACTCGAACGACAAGGAACTGATCGCCGAGCACCAGCCGTGGGTGGGCGAAGTCCAGGTGCCGGCCAGCGTGTCGAATCTGCTCGAATACCGCATGACACAGCACGGCCACGATGCGGTCGGCTACACCGTGCACGTGCCTCACTACCTGGCCCAGACCGACTATCCGCCGGCCGCCGAGGCACTGCTCGCCCAGGTTGCCAAGACCGGCTCGCTGCGACTGCCGCTCGGTCCCCTCGCCGAAGCGGGCATGGAGGTGCACGACAAGATCAACGAGCAGGTCGCCGCGAGTGACGAGGTCGCTCAAGTGGTGACGGCGCTGGAGCGACAGTACGATGCCTTCGTTGCTGCCCAAGAGAATCGATCCTTGCTGGCGCGTGACGAGGATTTGCCAAGTGGCGAGGAACTCGGCGCCGAATTCGAGCGCTTTCTCGCCGAGCAGACCGGTGACGACTCCGCCGGCGGGGATGGCAACACAGGGTCCTAATCGGCCGCCTGACCCGGGCCCCGACGACGGAGTTGGCGATGGAGCGAAAGCCCAATCTGCGACCGGTGCGCGAGCTCACACCGATGCTGCACTATCGGACCGTCCACGGGTACCGGCGCGCGTACCGTATCGCCGGGTCCGGTCCGGCCATCCTTCTGATCCACGGCATCGGCGACAACTCCACGACGTGGAGCACCGTGCAATCCAAACTCGCCCAACGATTCACCGTCATCGCCCCGGATCTCCTGGGTCATGGCAAGTCCGACAAGCCGCGTGCCGACTACTCGGTCGCCGCATACGCCAACGGCATGCGGGATCTTCTGAGCGTCCTCGACATCGAGCGGGTCACCGTCATCGGTCACTCACTCGGAGGCGGGGTAGCCATGCAATTCGCCTACCAGTTTCCGCAATTGGTGGATCGGCTGATTCTCGTCGGATCCGGCGGGGTGACCAAGGACGTGAACGTCGCACTCCGCATCGCCTCACTGCCCCTGGGCACCGAGGCGCTGGCCGTGCTGCGGTTGCCCATGGTTCTGCCCGCTCTGCAGGTCGTCGGACGCATCGGTGGCGCGCTGTTCGGTTCCACCGGGGTCGGCCGTGACATCCCCGACATGCTCCGAATCCTCGCCGATCTCCCCGAACCCACGGCATCCTCCGCGTTTGCCCGCACGCTGCGCGCAGTGGTCGACTGGCGCGGCCAGGTGGTCACCATGCTCGACCGATGTTATTTGACGGAATCAGTTCCAGTGCAACTTATTTGGGGATCACAAGACTCGGTGATACCGGTCAGTCATGCGCGCATGGCCCACGCCGCCATGCCGGGTGCTCAGCTCGAGATCTTCGAGGGTTCCGGCCACTTCCCGTTCCACGACGATCCCGACCGCTTCGTCGAGATCGTCGAGAAGTTCATCGGTGCGACCGATCCCGCTGTCTATGACCAGGACGCCCTGCGCAATCTGCTGCGGTCCGGCGTCAGTGAGAACGGGCTCACCGGCACCATCGACGACCGGGTAGCCGTGCTGGATGCGCTCGACGCCGACGAACGCAGCGCCACCTGACGGTCGCGACGTAGCATCCTCTGATGGCCTTGGACGTAACTGTGCTGCGGGTGTTCACCAACGCGGATGGCGATTACGGAAATCCGCTAGGCGTCGTCGATGCCAGCCTGGTGGCACCCGTCGACCGGCAGCAGATCGCCACCGAATTGGGTTACAGCGAAACGATCTTCGTCGACAAGCCCGAACCCGGTGCCAGCACTACGACGGCCCACATCTTCACGCCCGTGGTGGAGTTACCGTTCGCCGGGCACCCGACCGTCGGCGCATCGTGGTGGCTGAAGGAGCGCGGCACACCCGTCAAGACATTGCAGGTTCCGGCCGGCCTGGTGCAGGTTGCCTACGGCGCAGAACCCGACGACGTCACCGAGATCAGCGCCAGAGCAGAGTGGGCTCCGGACTTCGCCATGGATCGGCTCGATTCGGTCGACGACGTGGTGAGTGCCGATCCCGACGAGTACTCCGATGACGCCGACCACTACGTCTGGGCCTGGATCGACGAGTCCGAGGGGTCCATCCGGTCGCGACTGTTCGCGAGCAACCTGGGCGTTCCCGAGGACGAGGCGACCGGTTCTGCCGCAGTGCGGATCACCGAGCACCTGAGCCGAGATCTCGCGATCACCCAGGGCAAGGGGTCCGAGCTGCGGACGAGTTGGACCGCCGACGGCTGGGTGAAGGTAGCGGGACGCGTCGTCGATGACGGCATCCGTCGGCTGGACTGACCCTCAGGTCGACGACACGCCGCGGTGCGCTCGAAGCGCCTCGATCTCACGCTCGAAGTCGGCAGCCGACGAGAATGATCGGTACACGGACGCAAATCGTAGGTAGGCAACTTCGTCGAGGTCGCGCAGCGGTCCGAGAATCGCCAAGCCGACCTCGTTGCTGGGCACCTCGGGTGACCCTGCCGCCCGCACGGCGTCCTCCACCTGCTGCGCCAACAGATTCAGTGCATCGTCGTCGACGTCGCGGCCCTGACAGGCACGGCGAACACCCTTGATGACCTTCTCGCGGCTGAACGGCTCGGTCACCCCGCTGCGCTTCACGACGGCCAGCACGGCAGTCTCCACGGTGGTGAACCGGCGCCCGCACTCCGGGCACGAGCGACGACGCCGGATCGCCTGGCCCTCGTCGGCCTCGCGCGAGTCGACCACTCGCGAATCGGGATTACGACAGAACGGACAGTGCATCTCCGCTCCTTCGCCGCGCGTACCTACTCCGGTCGCATACGAGCGTACCGATGCACGGCAGCGACTTTCACGGCGCATGCCGCGGATCATCCAACCGGCGCGATGAGCGTCTGCCCGGCATCGACCGCCGCGGAGTCCAGCTCGTTGAGATCGCGGATCTGGTCGACGACCGACCCCACTGAGGCATCGGGTGCGATCCTCTGCGCCAGCTGCTCCAGCGATTCCCCGGCCTGGACCTGAACGACGGCCAGACGGGCGGGCGATGGCGCAGGTGACTGCTGCGCACCCGACTGCGCCACCAATCCCAACCACACGGTGATGGCCGCGGCCACCAGGGCCAGCATGACGGTGGCCAGCGGAGTCACCGGCTTGCGGCGGTGCGAAGCGCGGGACATCAGCACTCCGGTGCCTCGATAGTTGAGCGGCGCTCCCGCCGGCCGGTGAGGCTGCGGACCCCGCCGTGAGGCGGTAGAGGTACGCCGCACCGGCCGCAGCGGGCGCACGACGAGTTCGGTGGGGTTCTCTCGGGTGATGATCGTCATCTCGCGGGCCTTTCTTCGTGAGGTCATTCGCTCTTGTGTTCGAATGATAATCGCTCAGGTGTTCGATTACTAGAACACGTGATCGAACTGTTGCAAACGGTAACTCGACCCACCGACACGTTCGGTCTGCCCAAGATCTCGGCGACACGCGTCGAACACATGTTTGATTCCGTCCCCGCAGAGGACTACATTTGGCGCCATGAGTGACAGCAACGAGACGGTTCTGACCGAACGTCAGCGCACCATCCTGGAGGTCATCCGCAGCTCGGTCACCACGCGTGGCTACCCGCCGAGCATCCGCGAGATCGGTGATGCCGTGGGCCTGACGTCGACGTCGTCGGTCGCACACCAACTGCGGACGCTCGAGCGCAAGGGTTATCTGCGCCGCGATCCCAACCGACCGCGCGCGGTCGACGTGCGGTCCCCCGACGATCCGTCGAGGTTGGCGGGGCCGGTCGTGACGACGGACGTCGCCGGGTCCGACGCGCTGCCCGAACCCACGTTCGTTCCCGTCCTCGGACGCATCGCGGCGGGTGGACCGATCTTGGCCGAGGAAGCCGTGGAAGACGTGTTCCCCCTACCGAAGGAACTCGTCGGCGAGGGATCCCTGTTCCTGTTGAAGGTGGTCGGCGAGTCGATGGTGGACGCTGCCATCTGCGACGGCGACTGGGTCGTGATCCGCCAGCAGAACGTGGCGGACAACGGCGACATCGTCGCGGCGATGATCGACGGCGAAGCCACCGTGAAGACCTTCAAGCGCACGGGCGGTCAGGTGTGGCTGATGCCCCACAATCCGGCGTTCGATCCGATACCCGGCAACGATGCGGCAATCCTCGGCAAGGTCGTCACGGTCATCCGCAAGATCTGACCCTCGGCGGCGATCGCTATCCCTTGGTGAATCCGTTGGTCAAGGCGAATTCCTCGCTGGCGAACCAGATCTCGGCCTGGGCGCGATCGTACTGGCCGCTCCCCGGAGTCCAGTACAACCCGGTCTTGGTGTTTGCCTTGATCGGGTAGCCGTGGGGTGCGTCGAGCGGATCATCGGTGGCCAATCGCAGCGATGTCTCCGCGACCACCGGCTCGGTGAGGTGAATGGCGGCATGGCGCCCGCTAGGGGGCCCACTGTCCGGCTCGGATCCGTGCTCCGACTCCGGCTCTAGCTCCGGTTCGAGATCCGGTTCTGACTGGAGCTCAGGTGCGTCGTCGTCGGACGCGATATCGACCAGGTCGGTATCGTCGGCCTCCTCTAGGGCGGAGAACCACGGACGCTCTGGCTCATCGGCGGTTCCCCCGAAGATCGGGGTGGGAGCCGTGTCGATGGCGTCCTGATCGCGGGCCAGGTCGGCCACGAAGCCGTCGGACCCACCGTCGCGCGTGCCTGCTCCAGGCGGGTCACCGTGCACGTCGGCCGGCATCGCCCAGCTGCTTCGCCGGCCACGCCCGTCGTCATCGTCGTCGTCCAGTGGGATCGGACCGGAATCGAAGTCATGGTCGTCGTAGTCGGGATCGTCGTAGTCGTCATCGAATCCGTCCAGCGGCGCGCGGTCGTCGTGTCGGCGTCGGTTCATCGACACCGCGGCCGCCACCACTCCGATCAACACCAGGATGGGCACGATGCCGAGCAGCCACCACCAGTTCGGGTGGAACCACGACGAACCGCCGTCAGAGGCTGCCTCCGCGGCGGGTTGGGACTGTGGAGCACCTCCCCCAGGTACTTCCAACCCCTTGAGCTGGGACTGCAGACTGGGCGGCTCAGTGGTGAATTCGTTTGTCGACTTGTTCCAGGAGATGGCGCCACCGTTGAACTTCTGCGTGACGACGTCATCGCTCGCGGTCTGATCCGCGGTCGGGGCGCCCAGTTCACCGGTCGCCCCGCCCAGTTTCGCCCACGCCGCGTTCATCGCCCCGCGCACGATCACGGCACCGAAGTCGGGCGTCCAGAAGATCACGGGCTGATCGGCGGCGGCGAAGCTCGCGATCTTGCTCATCGGCGCGAGGCCGCCATCGCTCTCGGTGCTCGTCGGGAAACCCAGATCGCCCTCTGGACCTCCGACGCTCTCGTACTTGGCCAGCACCTGGCCGGTGAGGACGTTGGCGCCCGTCGCGGGGCTGTAGAAGATCTTCCCGCCGGCGTAATTCTGCCCGGCGCCGTCCGCACCGATCGCGTACTGACCGCCGTCGGTAGCGCCCAGTGGTCCGAGCGGGCCCCCGGCTGCCCGGCGGGCAGCGTCGATGGCCGTGGTCACATCGCCCGGAACCTCGACGCCCGTCAACTGTTCGGCCAGTTCTGGCGGCGTAGTCGTGAACGCCTTCGTCTTTCGGTTCCACGTGAGCTGGCCGCCCGTGAACGTCTGGCTCACCTCGTCGCCACGATAGGCCTCGTCGTCGGTCGGGACGCCGAGGACGCCCGCGGACCCTCCGAGCTTGTCCCAGGCTGCGTTGATGGCCCCCCGCACCACGCGCGCGCCGGTATCGGGAGTCCAGAAGATGACCGGCCGATCGGCGGCGCTGAAAGTCGTGTTGCGACTGCCCGGCGCCTTGCCGTCGCCCTCGTCGATCGTCGGGAAACCCAGGTCGCCATCGGCCGGGCCACCCAGCGACTGGTACTCATCGAGGATCGCACCTCGCATCGCGTGAGCACCGGTGTCCGGGGTGAAGAAGATCTTTCCGCCCGCGAAGTTCTGACCGAAGCCCGTACCCGCGGGGTACACCCCGCCGTCCTTGATGCCGAGGGGCCCGCCCGGGCCCCCTCCTGCGTCCCACGCTGCGGTGATGGCGGCGTCAGCGTCGCCCTCGGGCGTCGCGGCCGCGAGGGGTGCGACGAGCAGGGCGGCAGCCATCACCGCGACGATGCCGACAACCGTGCGTCCGATCGTCCTGCCCAGCCGGGTTCTAAGCCCCGTCATTGCGTCCTCCCAGCGAGCTGCGCCGGACTCCCTTGAGTTCCGCGTCCGTCAACTCTGCGTCAGTCGACGTCCATCTTGAGGGATATCCACCCCGTCCGCGGAAAGTGTCGCGCGAACGGGCTGCCTAGACGCCGACGCTGCGGCCGATGATCTCCTTCATGATCTCCGTCGTTCCGCCGTAAATCGTCTGCACCCGCGAGTCGAGATAGGCGCGAGCGACGGGGTACTCCCGCATGTAGCCGTAGCCGCCGTGCAGCTGCAGGCAACGGTCGATCAGGTGCACCTGCTTCTCGGTGGTCCACCACTTGGCCATTGCGGCCTGCTCGGCGGTCAGCTTCTCGTCGAGGTGCAGGCGGACGAACTCGTCGACCATCATCCGCACCGCGGTCGCTTCGGTGGCCAGCTCGGCAAGGAGGAACCGGCTGTTCTGGAAACTGCCGATCGGCTTGCCGAAGGCCTTGCGATCCTTGGTGTACTGAACGGTCTGCTCGAGCACGGCCTCCATGCCCGCGGCAGCGCCGATCGCGATCGAGATACGTTCCTGAGGCAGGTTCTGCATCAGGTAGATGAAGCCCTGGCCCTCCTCGCCGAGCACGTTCTCGGCGGGCACCTTGACATCGGTGAACGACAGCTCCGCCGTGTCCTGCGCGTCCATCCCGATCTTGTCGAGGTGGCGGCCGCGTTCGAACCCCTCCATTCCGCGCTCGACGACCAGCAACGAGAAGCCCAGCGCACCCTTGTCCGGGTCCGTGCACGCCACCACGATCACCAGATCGGCGTGAATGCCGTTGGTGATGAACGTCTTCGAGCCGTTGAGGACGTAGTGATCGCCGTCCTTGACGGCGCGGGTCTTGATGCCCTGCAGATCACTGCCGGTACCCGGTTCGGTCATGGCGACGGCGGTGATGATTTCACCGCTGCAGAAGCCCGGCAGCCAGCGCTGCTTCTGCTCCTCGGTGGTCAGCCTCATCAGATAGGGCGCGATGACGTCGTTCTGCAGCGGGAACCCCAGTCCGCTGAAACGCGCGGCGGAGATCTCCTCGGTGAGGATCGTGTTGTAGCGGAAGTCGTCGTTGCCGCCGCCGCCGTACTCCTCGGGCACGGCCATGCCCAGGAAGCCCTGTTTACCCGCCTCGAGCCAGACGCCGCGATCGACGATCTTGTCCTTCTCCCACTGGTCGTGGAACGGCGCGACCTGACGGTCGAGGAATCCCCGGAACGACTCGCGAAAGAGGTCGTGCTCGGGTTCGAACAGGGTGCGGTCGTACTTGATGACGCCCATGGAGGACCTCCGGATCGGCGAAGCGGGAATGTGCTCGACGATATACCACCCAACCGGATGGTTGATACCGGTGGTAGCGGCGTCACGGACCCGTCAGGTGATGTCCCGCGGCCCTTAAGCTCTTCACATGGCCAGCGCCAAGACGTCGCTCACGCACTGGGGTGCGTTCACCGCAGACGTTCGCGACGGTGACATCGCAGCCGTCCGACCGTACGAGGGCGACGCCGACCCCTCACCCCTGCTCGGCAACCTCGCCGGGTCGATTCGGCACCATTCCCGCATCGCGGGCCCGGCTGTCCGCCGCGGGTGGCTCGACGATGGTCCCGGGCCGAGTGCCCGCCGCGGTGCCGACGAGTTCGTCGCGGTGTCGTGGGACGAGTTGACCGAATTGCTGGCAGGCGAGTTGCGCCGCATCGTCGACGCCCACGGAAACGAGGCCATCTACGGCGGGTCGTACGGATGGGCCAGCGCGGGGCGCTTTCACCACGCCCAAAGCCAGGTGCACCGGTTCTTGAAACTCCTTGGTGGATATACTTTTTCGAGGCACTCCTACAGCCTCGGCGCCACCGGGGTGATCATGCCGCGAGTCGTCGGTACTCACGACGGCCTCTTTCAACGCTCCACGGCGTGGCGCGTCATCGCCGAGAACACGGATCTCCTGGTGTGTTTCGGCGGCGTCGGCGTGAAGAACTCCGCCGTCAACCCGGGCGGGGCCACCGAACATCCCACGCGTGCGGCATTACAGGGTGTTCGCGACCGCGGCGGCCAGATCGTCTCCTTGAGCCCGCTGCGCGACGACACCAGCGGGGAATGCGAGTGGTTGGCGCCGCTGCCGGGCACCGACGTGGCGATCATGTTGGCGTTGGCATACGTGCTTGCGACCGAGGATCTGGCCGATCGCGACTTCCTCGACACCCACTGCACGGGCTACCCACGGTTCGAGCGTTACCTGCTCGGCGCCGACGACGGCGTACCGAAGTCGCCGCAATGGGCTGCGGCCATCAGCGGACTCGCCGCCGAGGAGCTCGTCTCGTTGGCCCGACGGATGGCGACCAAGCGCACCATCGTGATGGTCAGCTGGTCGCTGCAACGCGTGCGCTATGGCGAACAGGCGCCCTGGATGGGGCTGACGCTCGCGGCGATGCTCGGCCAGATCGGGCTGCCCGGAGGCGGTTTTGGGCACGGGTACGGATCGCAGAACGAACTCGGCATGGCGCCGTTGCGCTGCCCGCTACCCACCTTTCCGCAGGGCGCCAACCCCGTCTCGACGTTCATTCCGGTGGCGGCGATCAGCGACCTGCTCCTGCACCCGGGCGAACAGTTCGACTTCAACGGCAGGACGTTGACCTACCCCGACATCAAGTGTGTGTACTGGGCGGGCGGCAATCCCTTTCACCATCACCAGAACCTTCCGCGGCTGCGGCGGGCGCTGGGCCGGGTCGACACGGTAGTCGTGCACGATCCGTACTGGACGGCG
Source organism: Mycolicibacterium sp. (assembly GCF_016462545.1). Classification (GTDB taxonomy): domain Bacteria; phylum Actinomycetota; class Actinomycetes; order Mycobacteriales; family Mycobacteriaceae; genus Mycobacterium. Next base: position 28,317 of record NZ_JAEMTA010000043.1, read on the forward strand.
ATGGCCAAGCACGCCGACATCGTCGTGCCGTCGACGACCCCCTTCGAGCGCGAGGACTATTCCGGCTCCAAGAACGACCCTCTCCTGGTGGCCATGCCCGCGCTGGCAGAGCCGTATGCGGAGTCGCGCGACGATTACAGCACGTTCGCGGCGCTGGCCCAACGGCTCGGTTTCGGCGAGCAGTTCACCGAAGGTCGTGACGCGCGGGAATGGCTCGTCCACATGTACGAGACGTGGTCGTCGCGATTGGACTTCGAGGTGCCGTCCTTCGACGAGTTCTGGGCGGCGGGCCGATTGCGGCTGCCGACCGAGACCGGGTTGTCGCTCCTCGCCGACTTCCGCGCCAATCCCGTCGCCCATCGACTGGGCACCCCCAGCGGGCGGATCGAGATCTTCTCGCATGACATCGACGGGTTCGGCTACGACGACTGCGCGGGCCATCCGACGTGGTTCGAGCCGGACGAGTGGCTCGGCGGCGCGCGCGCCGCGCACTACCCCTTGCACCTGTTGGCCAACCAGCCCGCGACGCGGTTGCACAGCCAATTGGACGGCGGTAAGGCCAGCATGGACTCCAAAGTGCAAGGGCGCGAGCCGATCCGGATGCATCCCGACGATGCGCAGCGGCGCGGCCTGACCGCAGGGCAGGTGGTGCGTGTCTTCAACGACCGCGGTTCGTGCCTGGCGGGCCTCGTCGTCGACGACGCCCTTCGCCCCAGCGTGGTGCAACTGTCGACCGGCGCGTGGTACGACCCCGAGGACCCGGCTGATCCCGACGCCATGTGTGTGCACGGCAACCCCAACGTGCTGACTGCCGACGTCGGAACGTCGTCACTTGCCAAGGGATGCACCGGCGCCCACGTGCTGGTCGAGGTCGAGCGTTTCGACGGTCCGTTGCCGCCGGTGCGGGCGCATCAGCCGCCGACGATCCTCAGGCGACCGGATGGCCGCCCGAGGGCCGACCGCTAGGAGCTCGTCTGAGCCCGGCCGGAGCCGGACCTGGGGCGACGGGGACCGCCGCCGCGACGCGCACCGCCACCCGAGCCGGCCGGTCGGCCGTTGGAGGCATTGCCGCGGAACGGCGTGCCGTTGCCGCGTCCCGATCCACCGGTGCCGCGGTTGCCGCCGCGCGACGGCTGAACGGCCGGCCGCACGGGTGGCTCGCGGTGGGGAGCAATCTCGCCGACGAGCTCGAGCACGCTGGCCGAGTCGGCCCGCACCTGCTGCGGCTGAGCCGTGATCCCGGCCTTGCGCAGCAGCTGCTGGGTATCGCGGCGCTGTTCGGGCAACACCACGGTCACCACGTCACCCGCGCTGCCCGCTCGCGCCGTGCGGCCCGAACGATGCAGGTAGGCCTTGTGCTCGACGGGCGGATCGACGTGTACGACGAGTTCGACGTCGTCGACGTGGACACCGCGCGCGGCGATGTCGGTGGCGACGAGCACACGCGCGTCACCCGAGCTGAACGCCGCGAGGTTGCGGTCCCGCGCCGGCTGCGACAGGTTGCCGTGCAGGTCCACCGAAGGCACACCGGCGTCGGTGAGCTGCTTGGCAAGTTTGCGGGCCTGATGCTTGGTGCGCATGAACAGGATTCGGCGACCCGTACCCGACGCGAGGCGGTGCACCAGCTGGGTCTTCTCCTGCGCGCCGGACACGTGATAGACGTGGTGCGTCATGGCGACCGGCGGTGCATCGATCTCGTCGACGGAGTGGGTGACGGGATTGCGCAGGAAGCGCTGCACCAGCTTGTCGACGCCATTGTCCAGCGTCGCCGAGAAGAGCAGTCGCTGTCCGCCCGCGGGCGTCGCCGCGAGGATGCGCGTCACACCGGGCAGGAACCCGAGGTCGGCCATGTGATCAGCCTCGTCGAGCACCGTGATCTGGACGGCGTCGAGCGCGATGTGGCGTTGCTTCATGAGGTCTTCGAGGCGGCCCGGGCAGGCGACCACGATGTCGACGCCGGCACGCAGCGCACTGACCTGCCGACTCTGAGACACCCCACCGAAGATGGTGGTGACGTTCATGCCGAGTGCCCGGGCCAGCGGCTCGATGACTGCGGTGATCTGGGTGGCCAGTTCGCGCGTCGGCGCCAGGACCAGGCCGGTCGGCTTGGAGGGACGCCGCTGTCCTCCAGCGAGGCCTGCGACCAGCGGAATGGAGAAGGCCAGCGTCTTTCCGCTGCCGGTCTTTCCGCGACCGAGCACGTCGCGGCCAGCGAGCGTGTCGGGCAGCGTGTCGGCCTGGATCGGAAACGGGCTGTTGATGCCCTGGTCGGCGAGGACGCGGCTGACGCGCTCTGGGACGCCGAGGGATTCGAAAGTGGGTTCTACGGTCATTGTGTGATGCCTTTCCGGCATGGGTGCGGCCACGTCAGCGCAAGACGTTGAGGGTCAGGCGAATTCAGGGCTCGATGGGCGAGATTGCCGGCGGGCAATATCGATCGCCGCGAGAAGAGCTAGTGCAATGCACTGATCGCCAGAATGCGGTGAGCCACGTCACTGTGGTCGGAGGCATCGGGTGATCGAGCGTTCCACGACGTGTTGACGGCGCAGAGCGACACCAACATTGCCTCGAAGTCTACCGCACCCCTGCCCCGCCACCACCCCGGCGGGCTAGAAGGTGACGAAGTCGTTCAGGCCGGCAGCCAACGCCGCGGGCACCCGCGCCTTGATGCGCGTGCCGGTTTCGGTGTGCTCGGTGACGTCGACACGTCCCTCGGCGTGCATGCGCGCGATCAGTTCGCCACGGCCATAGGGGATCGTGACGTCCACGGTCACGTCCTTCGGCACGACCATCTCGCTCATCCGACGTCGAAGACGTTCCAGACCATCGCCGGTGCGCGCCGAGACGAACTCCGCCTCGGGCAGAGCGCGCCGCAACTGGGCCAGCCCGAGCCCCGTCGCCGCGTCAATCTTGTTGACCACCAACAACTCCGGCGGAGGTGCGATGTCGTATTCCTGCGCGACGTCGAGAACGACCTTGCGCACCGCGTTGACCTGCGCCAACGGATTGACGTCCGAGCCGTCGATCACGTGCACCAACAGTTCGGCTTCGACGACCTCTTCGAGCGTCGATCGGAAGGCTTCGACCAACTGGGTCGGAAGGTGGCGCACGAACCCGACGGTATCGGTCAGTACGAAGGGCCGACCATCGGCGAAATGCCCACGGCGGGTGGTCGGTTCGAGCGTGGCGAAGAGCGCGTTCTCGACGAGGACGCCCGCGCCCGTGAGGGCGTTGAGCAAGCTCGACTTGCCCGCGTTGGTGTAGCCGACGATGGCGATGGACGCGACGTCGCTATGCAACCGGCGTCCACGCTGCGTGTCGCGCACCTTCTTCATGTCCTTGATCTCGCGGCGCAGCTTGGACATTCGCTCGCGGATCCGGCGACGGTCGGTCTCTATCTTGGTCTCACCGGGTCCGCGGGTACCCACTCCCCCGCCGCTGCCGCCGGCACCACCACCCTGGCGCGACATCGACTCGCCCCAGCCGCGCAGCCTGGGCAACATGTACTCCATCTGGGCGAAGGCGACCTGCGCCTTGCCCTCCGCGGACGTCGCGTGCTGGGCGAAGATGTCGAGGATCAACGCCGTGCGGTCGATCACCTTGACCTTCACGATCTTCTCGAGTGCGTTGAGCTGCCCGGGGGTCAGCTCGCCGTCGAAGATGACGGTGTCGGCGCCGGTGGCCACGACGATGTCGCGGAGTTCCTTGGCCTTGCCCGAGCCGATGTAGGTGCCTGCGTCGGGTTTGTCCCGCCGCTGCACCATGCCCTCGAGCACCTCCGAGCCGGCCGTCTCGGCCAGTGCCGCCAGCTCCGCCATGCTGGCGTCGGCTTCGGCGGCGGTGCCCTCGGTCCATACGCCGACGAGCACGACGCGCTCGAGCCGCAGCTGCCGGTATTCGACCTCGGTGACGTCGGTGAGTTCGGTGGACAGGCCCGCCACCCGACGCAGGGCCGAGCGGTCTTCGAGGTCGAGTTCGCCCGTACTGGGCAGTCTGGGAGTCGTCATGTAGTTAGAGATGTTGCCCTTTCTCGGCAGTGTCATGCATCCGAATTTTCACAGCTGAGCGCGCCACCAGTCGTCGGACAGCTCGCCCTGCGCCACCAGAACCGACGGCCCGCGCAGGTAGCTGGTCGCGTCGGTGATCGTCACGGTCACCTCGCCCCCGGGTATCCGAACTCGCAGCGTGCCGGTGTCCGCGCCCTGGTGGCGTAGCGCCGCAACCGTGGCTGCGACGGTTCCCGTTCCGCACGAACGGGTTTCGCCCACCCCACGCTCGTGCACACGCATAGTGATGGCGCCGCCGAACGGAGCGGTCAGCACTTCCACGTTGACTCCCTCGGGGAATTGCGCCGCATCGAACCAGACGGGGGCGCCCACGTCGAGCGTGGCCAATTCGGCACTGGTGAGGGACGCGTCGATGCACGCGAGGTGCGGATTGCCGAGGTCGACCGCCACTCCGCCGAACCGGCGCCCGCCGACCACGGCCGAGCCGGTGCCGAACTGATTGGCCTTGCCCATGTCGACGGTGACGTCGGCCGACAGATCATCCACGTCGCGCAGCACGACCGGGCGCGGTCCAGCCAGCGAACCCACCACGAACTCGTCACGGTGCTCGAGGCCGCTGACCCGGAGGTAGTGCGCGAATACGCGCACCCCGTTACCGCACATCTGGGCGACGGAGCCGTCCGCGTTGCGGTAGTCCATGAACCAATCACCGGGCGCAACGCCCTCGGGAATGGCCTCGAACACCCCCGCGGCCAGGGCGGCGTCGGCCGTCGTGACCCGTAGTACGCCGTCGGCGCCGATCCCGCGGCGGCGATCGCACAGCGCGGAGACCGCCTCCGGTGTCAGCGCAAGCCGGGCGCCGACGTCGGGCAGCAGCACGAAGTCGTTCTCCGTACCGTGCCCCTTGGCGAACATCACCTGCTCAGGATACGTCCGTCCCCCCGCCAGAACCCGATCGCGGCGTCCAGGTTGTCCGAGCCGGACCCGTCGAGCCAATGCACGCGGTGATCGCGGCGGAACCACGACCGCTGTCGGCGCACGTAGCGTCGGGTGCCGACGAAGGTTCGCTCCCTGGCCTCGGTGAGCGCGTCGGCGCCTCCCCCGTCGCCGAGCGCGGCGAGCACCTGGGCGTACCCGAGGGCCCGCGAGGCCGTCGTCCCGTCGTGCAGGCCGCGCGCGTGCAGCGTCCTGACCTCCTCGACCAGGCCGCCGTCGAACATCGCGTCGGTTCGTCGTTGCAGTCGTTCGTCGAGAAGTTCCGTCTCCCAATCCAATCCGATGATCACCGTGTCCCACCGGGGTGCGCCGATGGTCGGTGCGCTCGCGGCGAACGGCTGCCCCGTCAGCTCCACCACCTCGAGGGCTCGCACGATGCGGCGGGCATCGGTCGGCAGGATCGACGCGGCGGCATCGGCGTCGACGACGGCCAACTCCGCGTGCAGAGCCGCCACCCCGACGTCGGCGAGCCGCAGCTCCCACCGGGCCCGAACCTCGGGGTCGGTGGCGGGAAAGGCCCAGTCGTCGAGCAATGACTGGACGTAGAGCATCGAGCCGCCGACGATCACCGGCACCGCACCGCGAGCCATGATGGCCTCCACGTCATCGGTGGCCGCGCCCTGGTACCGGCCGACGGTGGCGGTCTCCGTCACCTCGAGCTCGTCGAGCTGATGATGCGGAATGCCTCGGCGTTCGCCCGGTGCCAGCTTGGCGGTGCCGATGTCCATACCGCGGTATAGCTGCATCGCGTCGGCGTTGACGATCTCGCCGCCGAGGCGCTCCGCGACGTCGAGGGCCAGCGCGCTCTTCCCGGTCCCGGTGGGCCCGATGATCGCGATGGGACGAGCCGTCACCCGGTCACCGGCGTCCACACGCCCACCGAATAGCCGACGCCGTAGGGCGCGTCGCGGTACGTCTCGCGCGTAGTGAACGGTGATGCTCCGGCCAGCCCGGCCAGCACCTGGTAGGCAACCCGCCCGACGATGCCGTCGGACAGCCTGGTCAACGCCTCGACGTCACCCACCGACAGCGCGTCGTCCAGCGCAGCCTGCAGCGGCACGGAATCGGGGTCGTGACCGCCGGGTGCCGATGCGGTCAGCGTGTTCGCACCGTCGGCGACGACGAGCACGCCGACGGGCTCTCTGATGGCGTCCACCTCGGCCCGCAACGCCCGACCGCGGGCGAGAGCGGCCTCCGGTTCGTGGTCGGCCGCGTATACCCACACCTCGGCGCGGGCATCGGGTGCGCCGGACTCCCTCACCCAGCCCGCGACGAGTGCGCACAGGGGCAGTGGCCTGGGCTCCCCGGTGGCGCGGGGAGAGAGGGTGACCCGGACGTCGACGCCGTAGCCGCCAAACGTTCCGACCGCGGCTTCTCCGATGACGTTGTCGGCAGGACCGGTCCCGACGACGAACCAGCGATCCGGCAACTCCGCGGCGGCGGCGCCCACCGCCGCGTAGAGATCCTGCAGCTCCGTTGCGGCGCCGGTGGCGAGGGCCGGCACGAGCACGGGTGCGGACGGAATGAAGGCGATGGCGCTGAGCACGCCTTCACGCTAGCCAGCCGCCGCCTCGACGGGTTCGGCGAGGCGGCTGAGCCGTGCTGTTCGGCGTCACCGATCGCGTCCTCGACGCCGTCCGGCGAACCGCGAAGGGTCGCGTGCGGACAAGCGCTCGTGCAAAGGCGTGCGCACGCCTCGGTCCGACCTGTTTCAATAGCTCCGTACAACCGCTAACAGGCGCCGCGTTGCGCGGCAGGAGCGTGGGTCATCCGCGCGGAGGGCACGAGGTTTCGAGACATGACGACCAGCGAGTCAAGCGGAGCACCCAGGCCCGCACCCCGGCCAGGACCTCCGCGCCCCGCTCCGAGACCGGGCGGCACCGCGCCGACGGTGGTCGTGCCCCCGTCGGCCGACCCGCACCGCTTCGGTCGCGTCGACGACGACGGGACGGTGTGGCTGGTCACCTCCGAGGGTGAACGGGTCATCGGTTCGTGGCAGGCCGGCGAGCACGAGGCGGCCTACGCGCACTTCGGGCGTCGATACGACGACCTGAACACCGAGGTCGCGCTGATGGAGCGCAGGCTCGCATCGGGTACGGGCGACGCCAGGAAGATCAAGACGGCGGCCGCGGCGCTGGCCGAGACCCTTCCCACGGCGTCGGTGCTGGGTGACGTCGATGCCCTGGCGGGGCGCCTGAACGCCATCGTCGAGCAGGCCGACACGCACGCCGCCGAGGAACGTCAGAAGCGCGACGAGCACCGCGCCGCTCAGACCGCGCGCAAGGAAGCCCTGGCCGTCGAAGCCGAGGACATCGCGGCGAACGCGACCCAGTGGAAGTCCGCCGGGGATCGACTGCGCGAGATCCTCGACGAGTGGCGCACCGTCACGGGTCTGGATCGCAAGACCGACGATGCGCTGTGGAAGCGTTACTCCGCGGCCCGCGAAACCTTCAACCGCCGCCGCGGCTCGCACTTCGCCGAGTTGGACCGCGAACGCGTGGGCACCCGCCAGGCCAAGGAGGCCTTGTGCGAGCGTGCCGAGCAACTGGCTGATTCGACTGACTGGGGCGCCACGGCCGCGACGTTCCGCGACATGCTGACCGAGTGGAAGGCCGCGGGACGGGCCGCGAAGGACGTCGACGACGCTCTCTGGAAGCGCTTCAAGGCCGCGCAGGACACGTTCTTCAAGGCCCGCAATGCCGTCAACGCCGAGCGAGACGCCGAGTTCGAGGCCAACGCCGCCACCAAGGACGCTCTCCTGGCCGAGGCCGAGGCCATCGATCTGTCCGATGCCGACGGCGCCCGTGCCGCGCTTCGCACGATCGGCGCCAAGTGGGATGCCGTCGGCAAGGTGCCCCGCGAGCGGGCCGCCGAGTTCGAGCGACGCATGAAGGCCGTCGAGAAGAAGGTCCGCGACACCGCGTCGACCGGCGGAACGGATCCCGAGGCTCAGGCCAGGGCCGACCAGTTCCGCGTACGTGCCGAGCAGTACGAGGTGCAGGCCGCGAAGGCTGAGGCCGCGGGTCGCACCAAGGACGCCGAGCAGGCCAGGGCCAGCGCCACGCAGTGGCGCGAGTGGGCCGAGGCTGCCGTCCAGGCGCTGGGCAAGAAGCGCTAGCTAGGGATCCTCGACGGGCGGGCGAGGGGGCGCCGGATCGTCGCCGTCACCGAGGTCCAGCAGTCCCTTGCCCTGCGTCTCGGTCGCCAACCTGCGTCGCTCTGCCTCGGCGGCCAACTGGACCGCGGTACGCGACCACACCACCCTGGCCCAGTGAAACGTCAGCAGGATCACCGCGATCCAGGTGACGATCAGCCCGATGCCGGGCCCAGGGTGCGGCTCGGCGACTGTTTGGCGCGACCACACCGCCAACATTCCGATGGGACATGCCACCGCCGAACCGGCCAGAGCGATCCATGCCAGACCCCAACGGCGGGTGAGCAGCGCAAGGATGGAGAACCCGACGCTGAACACCAGCACCAACCAGGTGAACACCCGCGACGGCAGCGCGATCGCCTCCCGGATGGCGGCATCGTCGCCGACGAGGACGTCGAGCCCGCGCGCGCTGCCGGTGTGGGGAAGCACGAACGACAGCAGAATGACGAAGACCAGGATTGCGACGACCAAAGCCCTTGCGCCAGGATCGATCTCGCGGGCCACGCGTCGTTCGGCGTCTTCGAGATCGCCCTTGAACTCGTCGAAGCCCGCTTCGCCACGGTCGCGGCTCATCGGCTGCATCCCGTCGACACCGGCTGCGCGGGCGACATGCCGATGCTCGGCAATCCGAGTCCGACCGACTTCGTGCCCGCCGTCGTCACCCGACGACCGGCTTCGTAGGCATCGCCGGCACGCGTGCGGCGATGGTCGATGACCGCGGCGTCAGCGATGAGGTGGTGTGGGGCGGCGTTGGTGACGGTGGTGGTGATGACGTCGCCGGGCCGGACGTCGCTTTCACCCGGTGCGAAGTGCACCAGTCGTCCGTCCCGCGCGCGCCCCGACATTCGCGCGGTGCTGACGTCCTTTCGCCCCTCGCCGGTGGCGACCAACAGTTCGACCACCGTACCGATCTGAGCGGCGTTCTCCTCGAGGGAGATTCGTTCCTGAAGTTCGATGAGGCGCATATATCTTTCCTGCACAACGGTTTTCGGAAGTTGATCGGGCAGCTCGGCGGCAGGGGTACCTGGACGCTTGGAATACTGGAACGTGAATGCAGTGGCGAAACGGGCCCGTTCGACGGTCTTGAGGGTGGCGACGAAGTCCTCTTCGGTCTCCCCGGGGAATCCGACGATGAGGTCGGTCGTGATCGCGGCGTGCGGGATGGCGGACCGCACGCGGTCGATGATGCCGAGGTAGCGCTCGGCCCGGTAGGACCGACGCATGGCCTTGAGGATGCGGTCCGAGCCGGACTGCAGCGGCATGTGCAGCGTGGGGCACACGTTCGGGGTCGACGCCATGGCCTCGATCACGTCGTCGGTGAACTCGGCCGGGTGCGGGGACGTGAACCGCACGCGTTCCAGTCCGTCGATGCGCCCGCATGCGCGCAACAGCTTCGCGAAGGCGCCTCTGTCGCTTGGCACGTCGGGGTCGGCGAACGACACCCCGTAGGCGTTGACGTTCTGCCCGAGCAGGGTGATCTCGAGGACACCCTGCTCCACCAGCGACTGCGCTTCGGCGAGTACGTCTCCGGGCCTGCGGTCGGTCTCCTTGCCGCGCAGCGAGGGGACGATGCAGAACGTGCATGTGTTGTTGCAGCCCACGGAGATCGAAACCCATGCGGCATAGGCGGATTCGCGGGACGCCGGCAGCGCCGAGGGGAATTCCTGCAGCGCCTCCACGATCTCGACCTGAGCCACCCGGTTGTGCCGGGCGCGTTCCAGCAGCGTCGGCAGCGAGCCGATGTTGTGGGTACCGAACACCACGTCGACCCACGGCGCCCGCGTCAGCACGGCATCGCGGTCCTTCTGGGCGAGGCAACCGCCGACTGCGATCTGCATGTCGGGGTTGGCCTCCTTGCGCGGGACCAGATGGCTGATGTTGCCGTACAGCTTGTTGTCGGCGTTCTCCCGCACCGCGCAGGTGTTGAACACCACGACGTCGGCGTCGACGCCGTCCGCGGCCCGGCGGTATCCCGCATCCTCGAGCAGGCCGGCCAGACGTTCGGAGTCGTGCACGTTCATCTGGCAGCCGTAGGTTCGCACCTGAAAGGTGCGCTGGTTCGGGGAGCCGACGTCGGTTGGAGCCGCTCCCACCTCACGCGTCACCATCGAAGTCACGGCTCAATGGTACGGGCGGGCCCGCCGCAGCCAAACTTCCCGGATTTCCGAGAGCCCGGCGTGCTGGACGTTACCTGGGTAAGGTCTGTGCGCATGGAGACCGACCAGTCGGGGGCGGACGCGTCTCAGCCGACTCCGACGTCCGTGCCGATGATCTCAATCAAGGGCGTCAACAAGCATTTCGGCGACCTGCACGTTCTCAAGGACATCAACCTCGAGGTGGACCGCGGCCAGGTCGTGGTGGTGCTCGGCCCCTCGGGCTCGGGCAAGTCGACGTTGTGCCGCACCATCAATCGACTCGAGCCCATCGATTCCGGCAGCATCGCCATCGACGGCGAGAAGCTACCGGACGAGGGCAAGAAGCTGGCCCAGCTGCGCTCGGACGTCGGCATGGTGTTCCAGTCGTTCAACCTGTTCGCGCACAAGACGATTCTTCAGAACGTCACCCTCGCCCCCATGAAGGTGCGCAAGGAATCCAAGGACGCGGCCCACGCCAGCGCGATGGCGCTGCTCGAGCGCGTGGGGATCGCCAACCAGGCCGACAAGTACCCGGCGCAGCTGTCCGGCGGTCAGCAGCAGCGGGTCGCGATCGCGCGGTCTCTGGCCATGAACCCCAAGGTCATGCTGTTCGACGAACCCACCAGTGCGCTCGACCCCGAGATGATCAACGAGGTGCTGGCGGTCATGACCTCGCTGGCCGAGGACGGCATGACGATGGTGGTGGTGACCCACGAGATGGGCTTCGCGCGGCGGGCTTCGAACCGGATCATCTTCATGGCCGACGGCGCGATCGTCGAGGACGCCGAACCGGAGGCGTTCTTCTCGAATCCCACATCCGACCGTGCCAAGGACTTCCTCGGCAAGATCCTCAACCACTAACGCTCAGGCGAAAGGAACACCGCTGTGCCCACTGTAGGTAAGCCGTCTCTTCGATTCCGGATGGTCGCCGCCCTGGCGCTCGCCGTAGCCCTGCCGCTGTCGGTGTCGGCGTGCGGCGGCGGTTCCGGAGGCGACGACGGCAAGATCGTCATCGGCACGAAGTTCGACCAGCCCGGCCTCGGCTTGAAGAACCCCGACGGCACGATGAGCGGATTCGACGTCGACGTCGCCACCTACGTCGCCGGCCAGCTCGGATTCACCCCCGACAAGATCGAGTGGAAGGAATCGCCGTCGGCGCAGCGTGAAACGCTGATCCAGAACGACCAGGTCAAGTTCATCGCCGCGACGTACTCGATCACCGATGCGCGCAAGGAGAAGGTGTCCTTCGCCGGGCCCTACCTCGTCACGGGCCAGAGCCTGCTGGTCAAGGCCGACAACACCGACATCACCGGTCCGGACTCGCTGCAGAACAACAAGAAGCTCTGCTCGGTGTCGGGGTCGACGCCCGCGCAGCGCATCAAGGACAAGTATCCCGGCGTGCAACTGCAGCAGTACGACACCTACTCGGCGTGCATCGAGGCCCTGAAGAACGGCGCGATCGACGCCGTCACCACCGACGAGGTCATCCTCGCCGGCTACGCCGCGCAGAGCCCGGGGACATTCAAGATCGTGGGACAGCCGTTCTCCGAGGAGAACTACGGCATCGGCCTGAAGAAGGACGACACCGAACTGCAGACGAAGATCAACGCCGCCATCACCAAGATGGAAACCGACGGCGACTGGGCGAAGGCGTTCGAGAAGAACCTCGGACCGGCCGGCATCGCGACGCCGGCGCCCCCGGCAATCGCCAAGTAGGTCAGAGCCCTAGCACAGCGGAGTTCACGTGGAGATCTTCTCCGAGTATCAGGACCAGATCTTCGAGGCGTTCTGGACCACGATCCAGTTGGCGGTGTTCTCGGCCGTCGGCGCTCTGATCCTGGGCACGGTGCTGGCCGCGATGCGGCTGGCACCGGTGCCGATGCTCAACTGGATCGGCACCACCTACGTCAACGTGGTGCGCAATACGCCGCTCACCCTGATCCTGCTGTTCTGCTCGTTCGGTTTGGCTCAGACACTGGGCATCACCCTGGTCGACTCCCAGTCGACGACCTCGATCGAGGACAGCAACTTCCGGTTGGCGGTACTCGGACTGACGGTCTACACCGCGGCGTTCGTGTGTGAAACGGTGCGCGCCGGTGTCAACACCGTCCCGCTCGGGCAGGCCGAGGCCGCCAGGTCGCTGGGGTTGACGTTCGGTCAGAACCTGCGAATGGTGATGTTGCCGCAGGCTTTTCGCGCAGTGATCATTCCCCTGGGCTCGGTGTTGATCGCCTTGACGAAGAACACCACCATCGCCTCGGCGATCGGCGTCGCCGAGGCGGCGTTGCTGATGAAGGAAATGATCGAGAACACGGCCGCACTGGCCACCATCGGGGCCATCTTTGCATTGGGCTTCGTCATCCTCACGCTGCCGCTGGGATTGCTGTTCGGCTGGCTCGGCAAGCGATTGGCGGTGGCTCGCCAATGAGAGCTACCGCGACGAACGGAGCACTTCAGTGAGTGGCGCATCGGTTCTCTTCGACACCCCTGGCCCACATGCCCGGATCCGCAACCGGGTCATCAGTGCGATCACAGTGGTGTTGGTCCTGATCGCGGTGTGGGCGGTCTATTCGGGGCTGGAGAGCAAGGGCCAACTGACGGCTGCCAAGTGGGAGCCCTTCCTCACCGGGAACCTTTGGAAGACCTACGTTCTGCCGGGCGTGCAGGGCACGTTGACGGCCGCTGCCGTGTCGATCGTGTTGGCACTGATTCTCGGATTCGTGCTCGGGGTGGGCAGACTCTCCCATCACAATGGAATCCGGCGGATCTGTGCGGTGATCGTCGAGTTCTTCCGCGCGGTGCCCGTGCTGATCATGATGATCTTCGCGTACTTCTTCTATGCGACGTACGACCTCTTCCCGTCCAAGTACCTCGCACTGGCCGGTGTCATCACGGGACTGACGTTGTACAACGGGGCCGTCATTGCCGAGATCGTCCGCGCGGGGGTCAATGCACTGCCGCGCGGCCAGTCGGAAGCGGCCGAGGCACTCGGTCTGCAGTGGGGCCAGATCATGCGGTCGATCCTGCTGCCACAGGCCATCACGTCGATGTTGCCGGTGCTGGTGTCACAGATGGTGGTAGTGCTCAAGGACACCGCGATCGGCTATCAGATCACCTTCGTCGAGATGGTGCGCCAAGGCACGAACGTCGGATCGTCGTATGGCAACTACCTCCCGGCGCTGATCGTCATCGCGATCTTGATGATCTGCGTGAACTTCGCGTTGGGCACCCTGGCCACCTGGATCGAGGGCCGGATGCGCCGCTCGAAGCGCGGGCCGGAGCCGATGCACGTCGCACCGGTGACGCAGGGCTCCTTCGGCGCAGGCGCAGGGGGCACCATCTAGCCGAACATCCAGCGCGCGCTCACTGGTGGCCGATCAGCTCGCGCAACTTCGCCTCCGAGGGCGATCCCGCGGGGGCGGTGTAGAGGATCAGCGACAATCCGCGGTCGGCAGGCAGGTGCATGGTCTCGTAGTTCAGCGTCATCGTCCCGACTGCGTCGTGATGAAAGCGCTTGGGGCCGTAGGTGTGCTGAAACAGCTCTCGCGCCGACCACTGGGCGGCGAATTCCGGTGATCGTGCCGACAGCTCGCCGACGAGCCGCACCAGCGTGGCGTCGGCGGCGGCACGTCCTTCGGCCACCCGCAGAATCGCCACCATCTGGGCCGCCACGTCTGCCCAGTCCGGATACACCCGGCGCGCGGTGGGGTCGAGGAACATCCACCGGACCATGTTGCGCTCGGCGACGGGCATGGCCGCGAAGTCGTCGATGAGTCTCGCCGCCGCACCGTTGCAGGCCAGCACCTCCAGACGCGGACCATGGAGCACGGCAGGGACGGGATCGAGTGCGGTGACCATCGCCCTCAGCGCGGGCCGGACCCGCGGCACCTCCGGCGTCGACTCCGTCGGCCTAATCAAGGCCATGAGATGGTTGCGTTCCAGCGCGTCGAGGCGCAGCGCCGCCGAGACCGCGTCGAGCACCTGTGCGGAGACGTTGGTGGCCCGGCCCTGTTCGAGGCGGGCGTAGTAGTCGGGGCTCACCCCGGCGAGTGATGCCAGTTCCTCGCGACGCAGGCCCGCCACTCGCCGGCCGTTGCGCGTGGCCGTGAGGCCGACCTCGGCGGGCGTCAACCGAGCCCGACGGGACCGCAGGAATTCTCCGAGTTCCTCCTCGCGGGTGGTCATGTCGCCATTATCGCTCCAGTCGACGGCTCGTGACCCGAACCTGGTTCTGCCAGACCTAGGTTCAGCGGGGCCTGCTAGACGGCGTCGACCGCCGTCGCCCACGCGTTGTGCAGGACGACTCACCGCAACGAAGGGATTCGACATGACAGTGTGGTTCATTACCGGGGCATCGCGTGGCTTTGGACTGGAGATCGCCCGCGAAGCACTCAGCCGGGGCGACAGCGTCGTGGCCACGGCACGCAATCCGCAGGCCGTCTTGGACGCCATTCCGGAGGCGACGGACCGGCTGCTCGCCGTCGCCCTGGACGTCGGCGACCCGGCCCAGATCACTGCCGCGGTCGAGGCGGCAGTCGCCCGCTTTGGCCGCGTCGACGCTCTGGTCAACAACGCAGGCCGCGGCCTGGTCGGCAGCGTGGAGGAGACCTCCGACGCCGAGATCCGCGCGATCTTCGAGGTCAACGTGTTCGGCCTGCTGTCCATCACCAGGGCCGTGTTGCCTCACATGCGAGCCCAGGGGTCTGGTCTCGTGGTCAACCTGTCCTCCGTCGGCGGGTTCGTGGCGTGGCCGGGGTGGGGCGTCTACGCCGCGACGAAGTTCGCCGTCGAGGCCCTGTCGGAGGCGATGACGCACGAGCTGGCACCGTTGGGCATCCGTTCAGTCGCCGTCGAACCGGGGCCGTTCCGAACCAACTTCCTCGACGGCAGCAGCCTCGCGTTCGCCGAGACCGTGATCGAGGATTACGCCTCGACATCCGGGGCGGCGCGCTCGTGGGCGACCGACACCAATTACGGCCAGCAGGGCGACCCGGTGAAGGCCGCCAAGATCATCGTCGACCTGGCAGTTCGTGACGACCTTCCGGAGCGGATTCAACTGGGCTCCAACGCCTTCGACGACGTCGCCGCCAAATTGGAGCGAACGGCCCGGGACCAGGAGACATGGCGCTCGGTGAGCTTGTCGACCGACTTCGACCACTAGACTCGCCGGCGTTCCCGCTCACTGGCCAACGCCACCTTCACGACGTCGAAGGCCATCGACTGGTTGTAACCCCTGCGGGCGAGCATGCCGACCAACCTGCGGGTCACCTTTAGCTCATCGGTGTCATCGGTCAGACGTTCGCGGCGCAACTTGTCGGCGACCAGTTGCTCGGCCCTGTCCCGTTCGGCATCGGCGTCGACGTCGTCCAGGGCCTCGGCGATCACCTCGTCGGGGACACCCTTGATACGCAGTTCGGCGGCTAGGGCGCGTCTGCCCTTGCCGGCGTTGACGTGGCGCGAACGCACCCACTGCTCGGCGAAGTCCTGGTCGTCGACCAACCCCACCTCTTCCAAGCGGTCGAGCACCCTCGCGCTGACGTCGTCGGGATAGCCGCGCTTGATCAGCTGGGCAGCGAGCTCCGCCCGGGCGCGAGCCCGGACGGTGAGCAGGCGCAGGCACAGGTTGCGTGCCTGTTCCTCGCGTTCGCGAGGATCCTGCGCCTGCTCCTCGCGCGACTCAGAAGTCGACTGGGGCGGGGAGTGCTTTGTCATTGGTGTCGTCGGTCAGGACGGCCCCGATACCGAGCTTCTCCTTGATCTTCTTCTCGATCTCGGCGGCGACTTCGGGGTTCTCGAGCAGGAAGTTGCGGGCGTTCTCCTTGCCCTGCCCCAGTTGTTCACCCTCGTAGGTGAACCAGGACCCGGACTTGCGAACGAAGCCGTGCTCGACACCCATGTCGATGAGCGAGCCCTCCTTGGAGATGCCCTTGCCGTAGAGGATGTCGAACTCGGCCTGCTTGAA
>NZ_JAEMTA010000007.1 GCF_016462545.1 Mycolicibacterium sp.
TCGAGAACAGGGTGGCCAGTCCGCTGCCGTCCTCGATGGTGATGTCCACCCGGCGATCCCGGGCCTGGGCTTCACGGCGACGCAACGCCAGCGGATCGACGTCGGCGATGATCGCGTCGATGGTCTTCTCGGTCTTGTCCACCGAGAGCGGTTCGCAGTCCTGAAACGCCGAGGACAGCTGCTCGTCCAATGCGCGAAGGGCGTCGGGGTCGATGACGTTGGCGGAGCGCGTCACCATCGCCCGCACCACCGGATAGGAGATCAGCCCGGCCGAGAACAGGCCGGCGACCGTCGGGAACCGTTCGCGCAGGGCGATCCCGACGAGCAGCATGCCCGAGGCCGCACCGGAGGTGATCCGCGCTGCGGCACCGATGTGCGCGGTCACCGCCGACCAGTTGTCCAGGCACCATTGATCGCGTTCGGCGGATCCGTCGGCGGCGTGCACGACGGCGAGCATGTCGACCATCGCGGCAACCCGCCGGGCGCAGGAGGCGGATTCGACCCGGGTCCACCCGTCCAGCCCAGCGGCGCCGGATGCGCCTGTCGCCGAAGCCACCAATGAGTCGAACATGCATTCGAATCTACGCGGCCGGACCGACGGAAACACCACGTCAAGCCCAAGTTGTGGATGAAACCCAGACTGTGGATAACTCCCGCGACCTACGTCGAAAAAGTCAGTGCAGCAAGATATCTCGGCCCGCAGATCTCAGGCGAGCTGGTCGGCGATCGTCGACTCGGCCAGCTGTGACAGGCCTTCCCGGATGTGGCGGGCCCACATGGAACCGATGCCATCGACCGACTGCAGATCGTTGGCGCTCGCGGCCAGCACGCCCTGCAACGAACCGAACGACCGGACCAGCAAGTCGACGTGTGCGAACTGCAGACGTGGAATGCCGGCCATCGCGCGGTAGCCGCGTGAGCTCATTGCGGAGTCCTGCGCCTCGAGCGTCGATGGATAGCCGAAAACCCTTGCCAGCGCAGTGAAGTCGAGCAGCTCGTTGTCGCTGAGGGTGTCGAGCTCGTCTAGCGTCGCCATCACCTGCGCCGTGGACGGTGGGTCCGGATTGGCGTGATAGTCGCGGGCGATCAGCTCGCGGGCCGTGTCGTTGTCGCCGACGAGTTCCTCGAGCTGCAATTTGAGCTGCCGGCCGTTGGTGCCGAGTTCGACGACGTCGGCGTCGATCTCGAGGCTGATGCGGCGCACCATCTCCAGTCGCTGTGCCACGGTCATCACGTCGCGAAGCGTGACGAAGTCCTCGATCTCGGCCGTTGACAGCTGCCGATTGACCTCGTCGAGCCGGGCCTTGTAGCGCTCCAGCGTGGCGATGGTCTGGTTCGCGCGCGACAGTATCGTGGCGGAATCGGGAACGACATGTCGCTCGCCTGCGACGTACACCGTCACGATGCTCATCGAATGGCTAACGGACACAACGGGATAGCCTGTCTGAATGGCTGTGCGCTCGGCGGACCTGTGCCGGGTTCCGGACTCATCGGTCGGGATCGACGGGTCGGGGACCAGTTGGACGTTCGCGCGCAGGATGCGGGTGCCGTCGCTGGACAGCACCACGGCGCCGTCCATCTTCGACAGCTCGCGCAGTCGCGTCGGCGCGTACGCGACATCGAGCGCGAAGCCGCCGTCGCAGATCGCCTCGACGGTGTCGTCGTAACCGAGCACGATGAGCGCTCCGGTGCGGCCACGCAGAATGCGTTCCAACCCGTCGCGCAGCGCTGTTCCCGGCGCGAGTTGCCCTAGGGTTTCGCGCAGCGTGGGTCGGGCGAGTTGCACCACGTTGCCGCGCGCTGTCCTGGCTGCCTTCACGGTCATCAACCCTCCTCGGTCTGACCGCAATTGTCTCTCATTTACCGGCGATGCTCTTCAACACCCGAAGCGCACCCGAGATGTCGTCCGCCGACATGACGGTCAGACCTGCAGGCACGTCCTTCACTCCCGGCGGCACGACAGCGCAGTCGAACCCCAGCCTGGCCGCTTCGGCGAGGCGCCGATCCATGCCAGTCACCCTGCGAAGGTCCCCGGCGAGGCCCACCTCGCCGATGGCGACCACTGTGGTGGGCATGGGTATGTCGGCGTAGGCGGACGCGATCGCCAACGCCACCGCCAGGTCCGAGGACGGATCGGTGAGCCGCATACCTCCGACCGTGGACAAATAGATGTCGTTCTGCCCGACGTTGAGGTGGGCGCGCTTCTCCAAGACGGCGGTGATCATCGCCGCGCGAGCCGAGTCGATACCGCTGACCGCCCGTCGTGGATTGCCCGCGGAGGCCGAACCGATGAGTGCCTGGACCTCGCCGATCATCGGTCGCTTGCCGTCGAGCGTCACGGTCACCGAAGTACCGGACACCGGTTGTGGCCGCTGATCCAGGAACAGGCCGGACGGATCGGCGACTCCTTCGATCCCGTTGTCGTGCAATAGGAAACAACCCACCTCGTCGGCAGCGCCGAACCGGTTCTTCACACCGCGGACCATCCGAAGGGCCGAATTTCGGTCGCCCTCGAAGTGCAGCACGACGTCGACGAGATGCTCCAGTGAGCGCGGCCCGGCGATGGCGCCCTCCTTCGTCACGTGGCCGACGAGGATGATCGCCACGCCGGTGGTCTTCGCGGCCATCGTGAGCGCAGTGGTGACCGCGCGCACCTGCGTAACGCCACCCGGTACGCCGTCGACCTCGGCGGTCGACATGGTCTGCACCGAGTCCACGACGATCAGCGTTGGCCGCACCTGCTCGATGTGGCCCAAGGCGGTCTGCAGGTCGGACTCCGCAGCGAGGAAGACCTCGTCGTGCGTGCACCCGGTGCGCTCGGCCCGCAGGCGGATCTGGCCCGCCGACTCCTCGCCCGACAGGTAGAGCGCCCGACGACCGGTCTGGGCCCAGCGATGCACGACCTCGAGCAGCAGTGTGGACTTGCCGACGCCAGGATCGCCCGCAAGGAGCGTCACGGAACCGGGAACGAGGCCACCGCCGAGAACCCGGTCGAGCTCACTCACCCCGGTGAGGAAGTGCCTGGTCGAACCCGGGTCGATCGAGCTGATGGGCACCGCGGGCGAACTTGGGGCGACGGCGCGGGTGGCTGTCGAGCCCGAGCCTGACACGGGTGTGAGCACCGCGATCTCATCGACGGTGCCCCAACTCCCGCAGTCCGGGCAACGGCCGACCCACTTGGCGGTGACGTGCTGGCACTCCGAACAGCGATGTTGTGAACGCGCCTTCGCACCAACCTTTGCCACGTGCTGACGGTATCCGTCGGCACCGACAGAACGTCGGCAGCGGGGGCTAGTGCCCGCCCGTGTCGGCTTCGGCGCCCGCGCCCGTGGGAGCCTCCCGCCGGGGTGCCTCGCCCGCTGAGATCGGCACCACGATCTCCTTCTGTCCCGAACGCTCGAACGTGAAGGTGAACGGGTAATTCAGCCCGTTGGTGATCGGCTGCGTCAGCTGGACGGCGGCCTCGACGGTGTCGGCGCCTTCGGTGGCGTCGAGCGGGCTCGGCGTGCCATCGGGCGTCCCGACGATCAGCGTTCCGCCTGCGGGCACCTTGAGGTCGCCAGAGAGGCTGACGGTGCCGATCGGGGACGTGATCGACACCAGGCGGTCGTCCTTCTCGGCCGACTCGTTGACGGCCACGAACAGCAGTTCGGCTCCGCCGCCCGGCCTGACGTAGTCAGTGGTCTGCGCGGCCCGAAGGTGGAGATTGCGGAGCGCGATGCCCGTCGCGGGGTCACCGACCCAGGTGAGCGTGCCGTTGACCGCGGGCTGTTGGTTGGCGGTCTGGGAGATCTGACCGGCGCTGCAACCGGACAGGGCGAGGGCGGCGGCCAGGCCGCAAACGGCCAGTGCGGCGGACGAAGACCGCAATTTCAAGGGCGTCACTCAAGCCTCCTGCTCGGGCGACGGGACGACCGTGACGTGCATCCCGTGTGTCGACTATGCAGAGTAGTAGGTGGCGGGTCGAGGCGGAAGCCGAGGGCCGGTGACCGGCCGGGTAGCACATCCGTCGACGCGTCGCCGCAGCCGTGGAAACGGCTGCTCGAGGTTTGCCGGGGGGCGTGCGCGCTGCACGGATTCGCCACCGTGTCAACCCCTAGTCTTCACCCGCTATGCCCCTGACCTGCATCGTTGCGCAACACGTGTCTTAGCTCCGTGCTAACATTGGGTTGTGAAAGGGGCTCTAATCTGATGATTTTCAAGGTCGGAGACACCGTTGTCTATCCACATCACGGCGCTGCGCTGATCGAGGCGATCGAAACCCGCACCATCAAGGGCGAGGTGCGAGAGTACCTAGTCTTGAAGGTCGCCCAGGGTGACCTCACCGTTCGCGTGCCCTCGGACAACGCCGAGTACGTAGGCGTTCGTGACGTAGTGGGTCAGGAAGGTCTCGACAAGGTCTTCCAGGTTCTGCGTGCCCCGCATACCGAGGAGCCGACCAACTGGTCGCGTCGGTACAAGGCGAACCTCGAGAAGCTGGCATCCGGTGACGTGAACAAGGTTGCCGAAGTCGTTCGCGATCTGTGGCGTCGCGATCAGGAGCGTGGGCTGTCCGCAGGCGAGAAGCGCATGCTGGCCAAGGCCCGGCAGATCCTGGTCGGCGAACTCGCCCTGGCCGAGAACACCGACGAGGAGAAGGCCGAAACCATCCTCGACGAGGTTCTGGCCGCCGCTTCCTGACGTTTCAGGCGCTCGTACATGGTGCCGAGGATCGGTTTGGGCACCGACGTACACCCGATCGAAGCTGGGCGTCCGTGCTGGCTGCTGTGTCTGTCGTTCGATGATGCCGACGGCTGTGCCGGCCATTCCGATGGCGATGTCGCTGCGCACGCCCTGTGCGACGCGCTTCTCAGCGCGGCTGGTCTCGGCGATCTAGGCAGCGTCTTCGGCACCGACCGTGACGAATGGCGCGGTGTCAGCGGTGCGGACATGCTGCGACATGTCCATGACCTGCTGCGCAGCGAGGGCTATCGAGTGGGAAATGCCGTCGTTCAGGTGATCGCCAACAAGCCGAAGGTGGGTCCCCGTCGCGCCGAGGCGCAACGGGTGCTCTCCGAGCTCCTCGATGCGCCGGTATCGGTGTCGGCGACGACTACCGACGGGCTCGGTCTCACCGGTCGCGGTGAGGGTCTCGCGGCGATTGCGACCGCATTGGTAGTCGGTGTGGACGATTGAGAGCTGACAGGCCGGTAAGCTGGCCCGTCGTGACCGCTCAGCCCCTGCGTCTTCACGACACCATGACGGGTGTCGTGCGCGACTTCGTGCCGCTGCGCGAGGGGCACGCGTCGATATATCTCTGCGGCGCAACGGTTCAGGGGCTGCCTCACATCGGCCACGTCCGCAGTGGTGTCGCGTTCGACGTGTTGCGGCGTTGGCTGACGGCGAAGGGTTTCGACGTTGCGTTCATTCGCAACGTCACCGACATCGACGACAAGATCCTCAACAAGGCCGCCGATGCAGGTCGTCCCTGGTGGGAGTGGGCCGCGACGTTCGAGCGGGCGTTCACCGCCGCCTACGACGCGCTGGGTGTGCTGCCGCCATCGGCCGAACCGCGGGCCACCGGCCACATCACGCAGATGGTCGAGTTGATCGAGCGGCTGCTCGACGCCGGGCATGCCTATACCGGCGGCGGCGACGTCTACTTCGACGTGCTGAGCTACCCGGACTACGGGCAGCTGTCCCGACACCGGATCGACGACGTACATCAGGGTGAGAGCGTCGCCACCGGCAAGCGCGACCCCCGCGACTTCACGCTCTGGAAGGGCGCCAAGCCAGGGGAACCGTCATGGCCGACGCCGTGGGGGCCGGGCCGGCCGGGCTGGCACACCGAATGCGTCGCGATGGCGCACGAATACCTGGGCGCGGCGTTCGACATTCACGCCGGCGGAATGGACCTCGTCTTCCCGCATCACGAGAACGAGATCGCGCAGGCGCGGGCAGCAGGCGACGGGTTTGCCCAGTACTGGATGCACAACGGCTGGGTCACCATGGGTGGCGAGAAGATGAGCAAGTCGCTCGGCAACGTGCTGGCGATTCCCGCCGTACTCCAGCGCGTGCGCCCCGCTGAGCTGCGGTACTACCTCGGCAGCGCGCACTACCGGTCGATGCTGGAATTCTCCGAGAACGCGCTTCAAGACGCAGTCAAGGCCTATACGGGCGTCGAGGAGTTCCTGCACCGGGTGCGCAACCGAGTTGGCACCGTCGTGCCGGGCGAGTGGACCGAGAAGTTCGGCGCCGCCCTCGACGACGATCTGGCGGTACCCGCCGCGCTCGCCGAGGTGCACGCCGCGCGTGCCGAGGGCAACCGCGCGCTCGATGCGGGCGATCACGACGCGGCCATGGCGCACGCGAGGTCGATCAGGGCGATGATGGGAATCCTCGGTTGTGACCCCCTCGACGAGCGTTGGGAATCGCGCGACGAGACCTCGGCTGCCCTCGCGGCGATCGACGAGTTGGTGAAGTGGGCGCTGGCGGGTCGCGCGGAGGCTCGCGAACAGCGAAACTGGGCTCAGGCGGACGAGATTCGCGACCGCCTCAAAGCTGCGGGGATCGACGTCACCGACACCGCTGACGGACCACAATGGGCGCTCCTCGACGGAGACGCCAAGTCGGCTTCGACCGACAGAGGGGCATAGCGATGGCAGGCAACTCCCAACGGCGCGGCGCGGTGCGCAAGGCGGGCACCAAGAAGGGGCCGACGATCGGCTCCGGCGGAGTGCGGCGTCGCGGACTCGAGGCCAAGGGCGCCACTCCGCCCGCGAGTGCCCGACCCCACCACCCGGCGGGCAAGCGGGCCGCCAAGGCCGCCCGCTCGGACCAGGGCCGTCACAAGAAGACCGACGAGACCGAGGTCGTGCTGGGCCGGAACCCGGTGTTGGAGTGCCTCCGCGCCGGTGTGCCCGCCACTGCACTCTGGGTGGTGCTCGGCACCGAGTCCGACGAACGCCTCACGGAGTCGGTGCAGCGGGCGGCCGACAAGGGCATCGCGATCCTCGAGGTGCAGAAGCACGACCTCGACCGGCTCAGCTCGAACGGACTGCACCAGGGCATCGCACTGCAGGTACCGCCCTACAACTATGCGCACCCGGACGACCTGCTGCGAGCGGCCAAGGCTGATTCGACGCCTGCGCTCCTGGTGGCGTTGGACAACATCTCCGACCCGCGAAATCTCGGGGCGATCGTTCGCTCGGTTGCGGCGTTCGGTGGGCACGGCGTGTTGATCCCGCAGCGTCGATCGGCGTCGGTGACGGCGGTCGCGTGGCGCACCAGTGCAGGGGCTGCGGCACGGCTGCGGGTCGGGCGCGCAACGAATTTGACTCGGACACTGAAGAGTTGGGCCGACGAGGGCCTGCAGGTGGTCGGTCTGGACGCGGGTGGCGACACCGAACTCGACGCACTCGACGCCCACGGGCCGATGGTGGTCGTGGTCGGGTCCGAGGGCAAGGGCCTGTCCCGCTTGGTGCGGGAGAACTGCGACGCGATCGTGTCGATTCCGATGGCCGGGCCGACGGAGTCGCTGAACGCATCCGTCGCGGCGGGTGTCGTGCTGGCCGAGATCGCTAGGCAGCGACGCTAGAGGCGTCCGGCGCCGGTTTGGTCTCGGGCATGAAGCGGGCGTAGAGCACGAACCCAACACCCGCGATGGCGGCGAGGACGTAGAACGCGATCGTGTAGCCCTGCGTCACGATGACGAAACCGGCCACCGTCGCGCTCAGCGCCGCGCCCAGCCCCTGCACCGTGGCGACCGCGCCCTGCGCCACATTGAACCGGCCGGATCCACGCGTCAGGTCGGCGACCACGATCGGGAACAGGGCGCCGAAGATGCCGGCCCCCACACCGTCGAGCGCCTGCACGGCGAGTAGCCAGGTTGCATCGTCGGACACGGTGTAGAGCACTCCCCGCAGCGCGAGAACCCCAAATGCCAAGAGGAAGATGGGTTTTCGACCCCAGCGATCGGTCTTGCGTCCGACCACCATCGCGACCGGGATCATGACGACTTGAGCCGCCAGCACGCACAGCGCGACCAATGACGTGGCGCTGTCCTTGCCGACGACCCGGGTCAGCAGTTGGCTGACCGACGTCAGCATCGCGGCGTTGGCCAGGTGGAACGTGAACGCGACGATCGCGAACACCAAGAGCGGACGGTTGGTCACCAGCGTCGACCAGGCGCCGACCTCCGAGTCGCCGTCGTCGTCGGTGAGGCCGCGGGCCAGGTCGTCATCGATCTCGTCGCCGCGGATGCATGAGGTGGCCATGATGCTGAGCACGGCCAGCACGCCCATCAACCAGAACACCACGACGGGCCCCAGCGACCAGGCCAGCAGCGCAGCGATACCCGCCGCGGTCGCGTTGCCGGCGTGGTTGAAGGCCTCGTTGCGACCAATCCGCGGAGCGAAGAGTCTTGGTCCGGTCAGGCCGAGGGTGATGGCGGCGATCGCAGGCGCGAACACGGCACCGGCCAAGGAGGCGATCCCCTGCGTCAACGTGATGAGGGCGAATCCGTCGACGAATGGCAGCGCGACCGAACTGACCGTCACTGCGAGGGCCGCGACGATGACGATCGCGCGCCGGTTGCGGGCGCGGTCGATCAGGCTGCCCGCCGGCGTCTGGGCGAGGAGCCCGACGATGCCGGCGATGGTGATCACCGAACCGACGGTGGCCTCGTCCCAGCCGTGACTGGGTCCGCGGACGGCAATGAGATAGATGGCGAGGTAGGGACCCAAACCGTCGCGCACGTCGGCGAGGAAGAAGTTCAGCGCATCCAGCGCCCGCAGGGACCGACGAGACGGCATCGTCTTGACGGCCAACTACTACCTCGCTCGGGTCGGGTGGGCGAGATGTCTATAGCCACCCGGCCGCGCTGGCAAACGTCAGACGCCGAAGAGCTGGATCCCCGCCCACAGGCCCACGACCGACACCCCG
Source organism: Mycolicibacterium sp. (assembly GCF_016462545.1). Taxonomy (GTDB): domain Bacteria; phylum Actinomycetota; class Actinomycetes; order Mycobacteriales; family Mycobacteriaceae; genus Mycobacterium. Next base: position 8,923 of record NZ_JAEMTA010000007.1, read on the forward strand.
AGCGTGGCCGGCACGGTGACCAGCCCGACGCGGCTGAACTCGAGGAATCCGGCCGGTAGACGCTCGCGTTGAACCACGCTGCGCCACAGTAGATTCGACAGCGAGCCGGGATAGGTCAGGTTGGGTCCGACATTGACGCCGATCAGCACCGCGAGCACCGCGGCCGGACCCATCCCGGACACCAGCGGCAACAGCACCAGCACCGCGGGCAGGTTGTTGACCACGTTGGACAACACCGCCGCGGCGACCGCGATGCCGAGCAGGGCGGGCAACGTCGTGCCGGTGGGCAGCACGCGACGCATCGCGTCGTCGAGACCGTGCGTCATCACCGCGGTCACCACCACGCCGAGGCACAGCACGAACGCCAGAAACGGCACGTTGGCGGCCTTCGCGATCCCCGTGACGGTGCTGCGCCCGCGAAGCAGACCGCGCACTCCCAGCACCACCGCCCCTGCGAGCGCCGCCCAGGCCGGGGCCAGGTCCAGAAGCGACGTGACCGCGAATCCGACCAGGGTCAGGGCCAGCACGACGAGCACGAAGATCGGTAGTTCCGCGGGCGGTGGCGCCGCGGCCGTCGCGGGCTTTTCGGCGAGATCGCGTCGGAAGAACCAGCGCAGCAGGAGGTACTCCGCGGCGATCGCGAGAAGCCACGGCAACGCCATCACGGCGCTGAAGTGAGCGAAGGTCAGACCGGCAGCGCTGAAGGCCAGCAGGTTGGTCAGGTTGGACACCGGCAGCAGCAAGGACGCCGTGTTGGCGAGGTGCGCGGTGGCGTAGGCATGGGGTCGGGACGGGATGCCCAGGGTCCCCGCAGTCGCCAGCACGACGGGAGTCAGCAGCACGACGGTGGCATCGAGGCTCAGCACGGCCGTCGTCGTCGCGGCGATCACGAACACCGTGCCCAGCAGTCGCTGCGGTTGGCCCGCACTGCGGCGCGCCATCGCCACGCCAGCAGCGTGGAACAGGCCCTCGTCGTCGCACAGCTTCGCGAGCACCAGGACCGCGGCGAGGAATCCGACGACCGGTAGCAACTCGTCGATCTCGGCGAGGGAGTCGTCCAGCGACACCACCCCCAGCGCGATCAACAAGCCCGCGGCGGGGACGGCCGCAACGGCTTCCGGCCACCCCCGGGGGCGAAACATGGCGAACACCAGCACGATCGCCAGCGCACCGAGCGCCAGCGTCAGATCCACGGGTCGGCACGCTCCCAGAGCGTCGGGAGATGAAGAGGCACGCCATCTTCGGTGGCCAGCCGGGTCAGCACCCGCATCGACTCGTCGAGATCGTCGCCGGCATAGGGCAGTGCGCGCAGCGGCTCGTGCAACGGGCGGAAGAAGTCGTCCCAGTGGATCAGGACGACGCGACGGGCGTGCACCGCGCGCACCGCCTCGTTCCAGTAGTCGACCAGATAGCGCTCCGGCTGCAGACCCAACTGTCCAATGCCGAGGTAGACGACGTCGGCCCGCTGCCCGTGGAGCGCGCCGGGGACGAAGCCCGCGCTGCCGACGACCAGCATGCGTCGATCGGACGCCCGGTGGTGGATCAGCGTCGACCACGACTCCCCGCACCGGTAGGCCGCCGCCTTGACGGGTGGGATGACGGGTTCGGTGATGACGCCGGGGAACCGATCGGGCGGGCAGTGGTCACCGACGATCAAGGTTACGTCGAAGGCCCCCAACGACATTGGCTCGCCAGGTGTGGTCACGACGAGACGGTCCTCGGGAAGTCCGGCGCCGCGGCCGAGGTGCGCGGCCGACGTACCACCCACCACCTTCGCGCCCGTCCGCTGGGCGACCGTAGCTGAGTCCATCGCATGGTCGAAGTGAGTGTGGACGGGCATCACGGCGTCGAGCCGTTCGACGCCGAGGCGGATCAGGCAACCGTCGATTCGGGGTAGCGACGGGGCCAGCTTGCGCACGCCCACCGTCAGCAACGTCGGTCGGGAGAAGAACCCGTCGGTCATCAGCGCCGACTCGCCGTCGTCGATCAACAGGGTGGTGACACCAGCCCACGTCACCGTCACCGGGGACTGCGCCGTCGCGGCCGGCTGGTCGAAGTGGCGGCGATAGGCGTCGAGGTCGGGCCGTCCGAGTTTCAGTCGCATCAGGTGAACGCCCTCAGTGCGACGCCGTCGGCGCTCAACCGGTCGCGGACGGACGCGGCGATCAGGACGGCGCCAGGTGAATCGCCATGCACGCAGACCGATTCCACCGTGATCGGGATCTCCGTTCCGTCGATGGCGGCGACCCTGCCTCGGCCGACCATGGTGACCACCCGCTGGGAGATCTCCTCGACGTCGTCCAGGACGGCGCCGGGGTCGCGTCGTGAGACCAGCTGCCCGTCGGGTCTGTAGGCCCGGTCGGCGAATGCCTCGGGTACCGTCCGCAGGCCGAGGCCGTCGGCTTCGGCGAAGAAGGCCGACCCGGCGAGGCCGAGCACCGGGAGGCCGGGGTCGACGGCGTGCACCGCACGGGCCACTGCGCCGGCTTGCTGGTGATCGGTGACGATCGTGTTGTACAGCGCCCCATGCGGTTTCACGTAGCTGACCGTCGTCCCCGCCGCGGTGGCGAGGGCCTGCAGCGCACCGATCTGGTAGATGACGTCGGCGGTCAGATCCTCGGGCGTCATGTCGATGTAGCGCCTGCCGAAGCCGGCGAGGTCGCGGTAGCTCACCTGCGCTCCGATGCGGACCCCGCGCCGGGCTGCGGCCAGGCACACGCGGGCCAATCCGGCCGGGTCGCCCGCGTGGAAGCCACAGGCCACGTTCGCGCTGGTGACGATGTCGAGCATGGCATCGTCATCCCCGAGCCGCCACACTCCGAAACCCTCGCCGAGGTCGGCATTGAGGTCGACGGTCACGGCGGACACGCCGGTAAGCCTACGGCGGGAGCCGGCCACCCGTTCTCGGAGACGAACTCGGCCAGCGGTCGGCCGAGGGTCCACCGGTCAATCTCGAGGGCGGGTCGGTCGGGAAAGTCGGGAACCGGTCCGAGGCACAGGATCGCGACCGGCTCGGCGTCGTCGGGCATGCCGAGGAGCGCGCCGAGGCGGGTGGGATCGAAGATCGACACCCAGCCCATGCCCAGCCCCTCCGCCCGCGCGGCGAGCCATAGATTCTGGATGGCGCACGATACCGACGCCAGGTCCATCTGCGGCAGGGTGCGGCGACCGAAGACGTGTCGGCTTCGATCGTCCCCGAGCGCGACGACGAAGAGTTCGGCGCATTCGAGCACGCCGTCGACCTTCAGGCCGAGGAACTCGTCGCCTCGCGGTCCCAGCTCGACCGCGGTCTGCTGACGCTCGTCGGCCACCAGGTCGTGGATCTGGTGGCGAAGCGCTACCTCGGTGATGCGGATGAACCGCCAGGGCTGCATCAAGCCCACGCTCGGCGCGCAGTGGGCGGCCTGGAGCAGCCGTGCGAGAACCTCGTCGGACACCGAGGCGCCCGGCACGAATCGGCGCATGTCACGACGTTCCGCGATGGCCCGGTACACGGCCCGCCTCTCGTCCGCGCTGAACGCGTGCTCACCCACGCCGGTCAGCGTACGTTCATGGGCGTGCGCAGCGAGGTACTGGTCACGGCACGTGAACTCGGGCAGCTCATCTCGGGTGGAACGCCCCCGGTGATCCTGGACGTCCGCTGGCAGTTGGCCCAACCGGACGGTCGCCCCGACTACGAGGCGGGTCACGTTCCCGGCGCGGTGTACGTGTCGCTGGACGACGACCTGACCGATCATCGCGTGACTGGCAGGGGTCGGCACCCGCTGCCGACGGGAGCGGCACTGCAGGCCGCCGCGCGGCGGTGGGGGATCGGTGCGGGCAGCGCCGTCGTCGTCTACGACGACTGGAATCGGGCGGGTTCGGCACGGGCCTGGTGGGTGCTCAAGGCGGCGGGCCTGGTCGACGTCCGCATCCTCGACGGCGGGCTGGCCGCCTGGACGGGCCCTCTGCAGACGGGTGCCGTCACGCCCGAACCGGGCGACGTCACCGTCCTGCATGACGACCTCTACGCGGGCGCCATGCCGACGTTGAGCGCCGATGATGCGGCGGTGCTCGGGAGCCGGTTGGTCGATGCGCGTGCGCCGGAACGGTTTCGGGGTGAGGTCGAGCCGGTCGATCCGGTCGCGGGCCACATCCCCGGCGCCGTCAACGTGCCGAGTACCGCGCTGCTCGCTGCCGACGGGACGTTCCTCCCGGATGCCGAACTCGCACAGGCGCTCGACGGCGTCACCGGCGCCTACTGCGGGTCGGGGGTCACCGCGTCGGTGGCCGTGGCGGCATCGGCCGCGATCGGAACGGCCGCCGCGCTGTTCCCCGGGTCGTGGTCGCAGTGGAGTGCCGAACCCTCCCGTCCCGTCGCTACCGGCGGCTGACGCGCCTGCCGCCGATGGCCCAGCACAGCAGGAAGATCGCGAACGAGATCGTGGTGACGAACACCGAGACCGGGACGCCGGGGGCGAGCGACAGCAGGATGCCGCCGACGGCGGAGATCTCGGCGAACACCACCGAGGCGACGATCGTCGTCGCGGGTGCGGTGAAGATGCGGGCGGCCGCGGCGGCCGGGGTGATGAGCAGCGACATGACCAGCAGAGCGCCCACGATCTGGACGCCCTGAGCAGCGGCGACGCCGACCAGGGCAGCGAAGACGATGCCGAGTGCGCGCACCGGTACGCCGCGCCCCGCCGCGACCTCCGGGTCCACGGTCGCGAACAGCAGCGGCCGGTAACTCACCGCGATCACGACGACGACCAACACGGTGATCGCGCTCAGTAGCGCCAGCCCGGAGTAGCCGACGCCCACGATCTGGCCGGTCAACAGTGCGAAGCTGGTGCCCGTCCGCCCGGGGTAGAGGTGGATGAACAGGACCGCGAGACCCAGTCCGAAGGCGAGGACGACGCCGATCGCCGAGTCGCGTTCCCTGGCGCGTTGCCCGAGGAAGCCGAATAGTATTGCCGCCAAGGCACTTCCGACGAGGGCGCCCAGCCCGACGTTGAAACCGGTGAGCAGCGCGAAGGATGCTCCCGTCAGTGACAGCTCACTCGAGCCGTGCACCGCGAAGGACATCTGCCGCATCACGATGAACGGTCCGATCAGTCCGGCCAGCAGGGCCAGCAGTGCCGCGGCGAGCAGTGCCTGTTGCACGAAGTCACGCTGCAACAGGTCGGCGGTGACGCCGAAGTCGAACAGGCGACTCAGCAGGTCGCTCAGTCGGTCAGGCATGGTCGTGTCCGCTCGCCTCACCCGAATGGTCGTGGTGGGTTTCGCTGTGCTCGCCGACGACCACGTACTGCTGCCCGATCTTCACGACCTGGATGTCGGCGCGGTAGAGCTCCGACAGAGTCTCCGAGGTCATCACCTCGGCGACGGTGCCGATGCGGAAGCGTCCGTCGACCAGGTACAGCACCCGGTCGACGTACGGCAGAACGGGATTCACCTCGTGCGTGACGAACAGCACGGCGGTGGCCGACTCGCGTCGGCGTTGGTCGATGAGCGCGGAGATCAGCCTGGCGTTGGCCGGATCCAGGTTGAGCAGGGGCTCGTCACACAGCAGCAGGGCAGGGTCGGTCGCCAGCGCCTGGGCGATGCGCACCCGCTGAAGTTCTCCACCGGACATCACTCCGACCGGGACGTCGCCGAGGTGAACTCCGTTGACCTGCCCAAGTGCTCGGGAGACGATGGCACGCTTGGCGGTCCGCTGACGTGGGCTGGTGATTCCCCATCGGTGCCCGTCGTAGCCGAGGCCGACCAGGTCGCGACCGCGCAGGGTCAGGCCGCCGTCCATCGAACGGTGTTGGGGCACATAGCCGACTCCGCCGGCCACGGTGGCGTTGCCTGCGCTGAGCGGCACCTGGCCGAGCAGCACCTTCAACAGCGACGTCTTGCCCGTGCCGTTGGGGCCGAGGACGGCGATGAACTCGCCCGCTGCCACGGTCAGGTCGAGTTGATCCCACAGGACACGCCCGCCGAAGGCGAGGCAGGCGCCCGACAGTTCGACGACGGGAGGTTGGTCAGGCGCCATGGATGGACATCATCGCGTCACGGCGGGGGCGCGGTCCAACTGGTCGGCGAACTCCTGCACCGTCGCGCGCTGCCAGCCCAGGTAGTCGAGGTTGTCCTGCAGTGTCTCGGCGACCGTGATGATCGGGACGCCCGCCTTGCGGGCGGCGTCCTGGATCTGGTTCGTGACGGCGGTTTCGGTCTGCTTGTTGAGCACGACGGCCGACACCTGGCGGCCGCTGATGAGGTCCAGCATCGCTGCGACGTCGACCGGTGCGGGGTCGTCGCCCTCTTCGATGGCGCTGGCGAACGACTCCGGGGTGCGGTCCGTGATGCCGGCCGCGGCGAGAAGGTAGTGCGCGACGGGTTCGGTGGCCACGACGGCGACACCGGGGTGCTTGCGGCCGATCTCGCGTTCGGATTCGGCGATCGCATCTGCTTGGGTCCCGAAGGCGGTTGCGTTGTCGCGGTAGGCGGCGGCATTCGCCGGGTCGTCGCTCGCGAGATGGTCGGCGATGCTCGCGGCCACCGCCTTCGCGGTCGCGAGGTCGTAGAACACGTGCTCGTTGGCGGGTTGGCCGTCGGGTTGCTGCGGGGTCAGCGAGTAGGCGTCGACGGTCGTGACCCCTTCGTGCGCGTGGAGGACGTCATCGGCCCATTGGTCGTAGTGGCCGCCGTTGTAGACGACCAGGTTCGCGTCGGCGATCGCCGCTGCGTCCGATGGCGTTGCCTCGTAGGAATGCGGATCGTCGACCGCGCTGTTGAGGATCGAGCGGACCGTCGAGTGGTCACCGGCGACCGCCTTGGCGACGCTGCCCCACACGTCGGTCGTGGCGATGACGGTCGGGGTGCCCGACTGGTCCGGGGGCGCCGACGTTCCGCATGCCGCGGCGCCGAATGCGACCAGGGTGAGCCCGAGCGTCAACGCGGTCCGGACGGGCGTGCGATGAACCACCACTCGAACTCCTCGATGTTAATGAAAACCATTTCCATTAATAGTAGGGCATGGCCGAGGTGGTGCGCAAAGGCAGCTTGCGAACAGCCCTCCTCGACTCCGAAAGGGGTGGTGGGGCGCTGAACTCTAGGGGAATCCCTGATTCGCAGGGTGGGGGCTCGGCGTCATCATTGTCTGGACGACGTCAGAAGGGACGACGGCGAGGGGTTCGGACGGTGCGCAACTCGAGACACCTCCGGGCCGTCAGGGCCGTCGTAGTCGCCTTCGGCATTGGTGTGGTGGCGATGCTCGATCCGGGCATCGCGGTAGCCGATCCAACGGCCGATGCGTCCTCTGACTCGTCCGAGGTCGGGGGTCCGGTACGGGGAGGTCCGGACCCGAAGACGGAGCTCGGGGTGGTGTCGCCTGGGGGGTCGACGCCACCCGCGGGGGCGGGCTCCGTCGATGCCGGGTCGGGGCCCGACGTCACGTCGGGCCCCGATCGGGCCAGCGGGTCGACCGCGTCGACCGGCTCGGCTGAGACCGCGAGCGAACCGGCGCCCGGCGTGATCGTACGAAGTTCGGGTGGTGCACTCACCTCCGATGAGCAGGAGCAGTTCGCCGGCGCTCAACGATCCGATCCGCAACCGGTCGAGTCCCAGAGCCCCGCGGGAACCGAGGCCACCTCCGTCGCCGCCGCGGGTCGGGTTCGTCCGCGCGGCCACGAAGCGGTCGCCGAGAACGCGTTCAGGGTGTCCGTGCCCGTCGTGCGCATGGCGTCTCAACCCATGGTTCCCGCGATGTCGGAGATCCCCTCGCCGACCGCGCCCCTCGACGTCGTCGCCGGTGATCGGGCGTTCTCACTCGGGCACGAGCCGGTCGCCGTCAACGCGATGGCCGTGCCACGTGGCCTAGCGCCGGTCGACCCGAGGCGGCCCATCGAGACGTCGTTGCAGACGTTCACGGGTGCGCTCGCGGCGGCGCTGGCTCCGTTCGTCCTGCCACTGCCCGGAGTGCCGTTGGACGAGCCGGCCCTGTGGGCCGTACTCGCCTGGACGCGAAGACAATTCGACGGCCACGCGCTCGTTGGACGGCTGAGCCCGGCGGCCCTCCCCCGGCAGACCGAGCAGATCGCGACCGATGAGGCGACGGACACGGCCGGTGCCACCGTCGATCGCGTCGACCGAATGACGGGCCGAGTCACGGGTCGTGTCAATCTCGTTGGCGAACGCGACGGCCTCGACTACGAGCTCGTCAAGCCACTCGACCAACGGGTTGGCGTGGTCACCGTCGACGGCGCCACCGGGCGGTGGACCTTCACGCCCCACCAGGTCGCCCGGCTCGCCACGTATCTCGACGACGGCGTAGTCGTCACGTTCGGCGTCGCCGCGTCGAATGGCCGGGCGACCGTCGTGAATGTTCCGGTCGACCCGGCAGAGGCCGTCGTCACCGACACCATCGAGACCGGCGACGGGCTGACCTACGGCTTGGCCGCCGTTGGCGACCGGCTCTGCGTGCTCAGCGGCTCCGACGGACCGGCCGGAAACGGTCGCGTCAAGATCATCGACACGTCGACCAAGGCGATCATCGCGTCCGTCGAGGTGGGCAGCATGCCCTTCGGGCTGGCCGCCAGCGGTAGGTCGCTGTATGTGGGGAACGCCGACGACGGCACCGTGTCGGTGGTCGACGTCGCATCCAGCAGGCTCGTCGACGTCATCGACGTCGGTGCCAATCCGTTCGGCCTCGAGATCAGCGGCGACCGCCTCTATGTCGCCGACCAGTCCGGCACGGTCTCGGTCATCGACCTCGACGATCACACCGAGTTGGCCCGGATCCCCATCGCCGGCGACCCGTTCGGAGTCGCCGCCACCGCAGACCGCGTGTACGTCACGAACTATGCGGGCGGCACGCTGGCCATCGTCGATCGGGCCACCCACACCGCCGTGGACATGGAGCTCTCCGCCGATCCCCTCGACGTCGGCGGCTATCCGTACTTCGCGGCGGTGATGGGTGATCGCCTGTACGTCGTCAACTCCGCGACGAACGCGCTCACCATCGTCGACGGGTCGGTCACCACCGCGGTGGACGTCGCTCCCCACACCCGTGCCGTGGACGCGATCCCCGTCGACGCATCGCCGGTCGACGTGGTCGTGCGCGGTGATCGGCTCTACGTGAGCAACGTCAACAGTGGAAGCGTCGTCGTGGTCGACGTGGCCACCAATCAGCCCGTCGAGAACATCGGAGTCGGCATTGCGCCGGGGCTGATGACGGCGACGCCCGAGGGGCGCACCATCTACGTCGCCGACGTCATGAGCGGCACGGTGCGCGTGATCACCAGCGTGCGCCACGCGGCCAACGACTGACCCGCAACCATCGAATCCGCTAGCGTCATGCACCATGTCCAGAGGTCCGGTGCCGCGTCGGCGCGCAACCCTGGCGTCGCTGGCCGCGGAACTCAAGGTTTCGCGCACCACGATCTCCAATGCCTACAACCGGCCCGACCAACTCTCGGCCGATCTGCGCGAGCGCGTGCTCGCTACCGCCAAGCAATTGGGTTATGCGGGGCCCGATCCGGTCGCCCGCTCGCTTCGCACCCGTCGGGCGGGGGCGGTGGGCCTGATGCTCACCGAACCGCTGAACTACTCGTTCCGCGACCCCGCTGCCCTCGACTTCGTCGCCGGACTCGCCGAATCGTGTGAGGAGGCGGGGCAGGGCCTGTTGTTGATCGCGGCCGGTCCGAACCGCAGCGTGAGCGACGGCACGGCGGCGGTGTTGTCGGCCGGCGTCGACGGTTTCGTCGTCTACTCCGCCTCCGACGATGACCCCTACCTGCAGGTGATCACGCAGCGCGCACTGCCGATCGTGGTGGTCGACCAGCCCGCGGACGTGCCCGGCGCATCGCGGGTGGGCATCGACGACCGCGCGGCGATGCGCGGGGTCGCGGAGTACGTCATCGGGCTCGGGCACCGCGACATCGGGGTGCTCACGATGCGGCTCGGACGCGAGTGGCCGCACGCCGACGCGGTGGCTGCCGTCGCCGACCTCGAACGTGCGGGCACTCCGCACTTCCACGTCCAGCGCGAGCGCATCCACGGCGTTCGGGATGCCATGAAGAGCGCTGGGCTGCAACCGGATTCGCTGACGGTGGTGGAGAGCTACGATCACCTGCCGACGTCCGGTGGCAGCGCGGCCGCGGTCGCACTCGAGGCCAATCCGCGGATCACCGCACTGATGTGCACCACCGATGTGCTCGCGCTTTCGGCCATGGATCATCTACGCGCACATGGCATCTACGTGCCGGGTCAGGTCACCGTGACCGGCTTCGACGGCGTGCCCGACGCTCTCGCCCGTGGCCTGACGACGGTCAAGCAGCCCAGTGTCGAGAAGGGACGCCGGGCCGGTCACCTCTTGCACAACCCACCCCGTTCGGGCCTGCCCGAGATCGAGGTGCTGGAGACCGAACTGGTGCGGGGCCGGACGTCCGGCCCCGCTGGCTAGCGCCGCCGACTCAGCAGATACTCGAGCACGTCGGCGACGTGCTCGGGTGAGTCGACGCGGTGGCGGGCGAGCGTCTCGCCTGGACCGACCTTGACGCCGAGGTCCGCGCCACGCATCCGGCGAAATGCCTTCTCGTCGGTGACATCGTCGCCGAAGAACGTCACGGCGGTGGCGTCCGTGCGATCACGCAGGATGTCGACCGCCTCACCCTTGTCAGTGGAGATGACGGCGAACTCCAGGACGGCCTTGCCCGTGGTGATCTCGACGCCTGCGGCCTCGCCGACCACGCGGGCCGCGTCGAGCGCGGCCGATCCGTCGGCGGCCGAGGCGTTGCGCACGTGGAGGGCGACGCTGGCGGGCTTCGACTCGACGGTCACCCCGGGCCTCCCCTCGGCGATCGTGTCGAGTTCCCTGGTGATCATGGACAGCAGCGCCTCGTCGACCTCGTGGGCGAAGCCGTCGTCGAACTCCGCGCCGTGGCTGCCGACCAGATGCACGTTCGACGGCATCCCGGAGTAGTCGCGCAGGATGGCCAGCGCACGACCCGAAATCAGCGCGACGTCGGTGGCCGGTAGCGCCGCCAATTCGATGAGGGACTCCGCCGCCCGTGGAAGTGGTCGGGCTTGGGCGGGGTCGGACACGATCGGCGCCAGGGTGCCGTCGAAGTCCGAGGCGACGAGCAGGCGAGGCGTCGATGCAGCCGCGTCGAGTGCACGGATCAGGTCTGCCGGTAAGTCGCCCACCGGTACATCCCCCGAGTCGCTGCCGCTCCTGCCCACCGGTCAGATCTTAGGGTGCTCCCCGTCGCCGATCAGTAGCCGCACGGCCAGGTCCAGTCGCTTGCTGACGTCGGTCGCCGAGGCGCGCCTGGTTAGCCAGGCCAACAGGTTGGAGAGCCACACGTCGGAGATCACCCGCGCGATGTGGAACTGGTCCTCGGTCGGCTCGCCCTCACTCATCGCGCGGGCGAACATGGAGTCCATCAGCTTGCCGACGTGATCAACCTCACCGGCGGCAGAGGCGTCCGCGAACACGAAGGCCCGCGTCATGGCCTCGGTCAGCAGGGGATTGCGCTGCATCGAGCGGTTCAGCTTGCCCACCATGATGTTGAGCCGTTGGTACGGGGTGCCGCCAGTCAGTGACGCCCGGTCGGTCTTGGCGTCGATGCGCTCGAACTCGCGGCCGAGCGCGGACACCAGGAGGTGGACCTTCGACGGAAAGTAGCGGTAGAGAGTTCCCACGGCGACGTCGGCACGCTCGGCGACCGCACGCATCTGAACTGCTTCGTAACCGCCCTTGGAGGCGATCGCAAGCGTGGCGTCGAGGATGCGCTTGCGACGTTCGCGCTGCGCTTCGGATCCGAGCTCGGACTCGGCAAGAACTGCCACGTTCATCACCTGGCGAGGGCCGGCGGTCGAATCGGACCCCGGGCCTGGATTCGAGCCTGCAGGCTTCGCTGATGGCATAGGCGAGCCGGACATGCGGCGGGCAGCTCCTTCGTAGTACGCACTATGGGAAAACGATACGCACGCGGATCAGAAATCTCCCACCTCCGTAGCCCCGAACAATCGACGTGTCCTGCTGTAATGGCAGTCGACTTGACGTTGGAACGCTGGCACCATTAGAACACGTTCTAGTGAGAAGCACGTTCTTCTCTCCAAGGCCAAGGAGGGCCCCGCGATGGCTCATACAGGTTCGGTACCCGCCACCGGCACCGAAGAACAGTTTGCTGCGCGAGAACTCGTCAGGAGTTGGGCGGCCTCCTCGGGCGCCATCGACGCGGTGCGTCGCGTCGAGCAAGGCGACCCCGACGCGTGGCGGGCGGCCTACGACGGTTTCGCCCAACTTGGGACGTTCGGCGTCGCCGTGCCCGAGGATCTCGGCGGCGCCGGCGGCAGCGTCGAAGATCTGTGCGTGATGGTCGACGAGGCGGCCGCGGCGCTCGTGCCCGGTCCCGTTGCGACGACGGCGCTGGCGACGCTGGTGATCTCCGACGAGAAGGTGCTCGACGCGCTGACCTCGGGACAGCGCACCGCGGGCGTGGCCACCCGATCCGACATCAGCTTCGACGGAACGACGGCGACGGGTACGGCGAAGTTCGTCCTCGGTGGGTCGGCCGACGGCGTGCTGGTGCTGCCCGCCGGCGACGACTGGATCCACGTCGACGCCACGGCCGGGGGCGTCACCGTCGAAACCCTTGCGGCCACGGACTTCTCGCGTCCTCTGGCCAGCGTCGAGTTGGCGTCCGCGCCCGCCACCAGGATCGAGCAGCCCCATCAGTACGTCGCCGATCTGACCGCGACCGTGCTGGCCGCCGAAGCCGCAGGGCTGGCGCGCAAGCTGCTCGACGTCGCGACCGAGTACGCGAAGGTGCGCGAGCAGTTCGGCAAGCCGATCGGCAGCTTTCAGGCCGTCAAGCACATGTGCGCGGAGATGCTGCTGCGTTCGCAGCAGATCGCCGTCGCCGCCGCCGACGCCGCCGCGGCGGTCGCGGATCCCGACGACACGCAGCTGTCCATCGCGGCGGCCGTCGCGTCGGCCATCGGCATCGAAGCCGAGAAGGTCAATGCGCGCGACTGCATCCAGGTGCTCGGCGGCATCGGCATCACCTGGGAGCACGACGCACATCTGTACATGCGCCGCGCCTACGCCAACGCGCAGTTCCTGGGCGGCAAGTCGTTCTGGCTGCGGCGCTGCGCGCAACTGACCAGGGACGGCGTGCGTCGGCAGATTCAGGTCGACGTCGCCGACGGCGAGGACGTCCGGCCCGAGATCGCCGAGGTCGTCGCGGGCATCGCCGCGCTTCCCGAGGATCGGCGCCAGGCCGCCCTCGCCGAGACGGGACTGATGGCGCCGCACTGGCCCACGCCGTACGGCCGCGATGCCTCCCCGGCAGAGCAGCTGGTGATCGACCAGGAACTCGAGGCGGCGGGCGTGGTGCGGCCCGACATCTCGATCGGATGGTGGGCGGCCCCCACGATCCTGGGCCACGGGAGTCCGGAGCAGATCGAGCGGTTCATCCCCGGCACGTTGAACGGCGACGTCTACTGGTGCCAGCTGTTCAGTGAACCCGGGGCCGGCTCGGACCTTGCGGCGTTGCGCACCAAGGCAGTTCGCACGGAAGGCGGCTGGCTGCTCACCGGTCAGAAGGTGTGGACGTCGAACGCGCACCGCGCGGACTGGGGCATCTGCCTGGCGCGGACCAACCCGGACGTACCCAAGCACAAGGGCATCACGTACTTCCTCGTCGACATGCGCTCGCCAGGCATCGACATCCGCCCGCTGCGCGAGATCACCGGCGAGGCCCTCTTCAACGAGGTCTTCTTCGACGAGCTGTTCGTGCCCGACGAGATGGTCGTCGGGTCGGTCGACGGAGGGTGGGCGCTGGCCCGCACGACGCTGGCCAACGAGCGCGTCGCGATCGCCGCCGGCGGCGCGTTGGACAAGGGCATGGTGCACCTGCTCGAGGTCATCGGGGACGGTGAGGTCGATCCCGCGGAGCTGGATCGACTCGGTGGGCTGATCGTCGCGGCCCAGGTCGGGGCTCTCCTCGATCAGCTGATCGCGCAGATGGCCGTCGGCGGTCACGATCCCGGTGCGCCGTCGAGCGTGCGCAAGCTCATCGGGGTGCGCTACCGCCAGAACCTCGCCGAGGCGATCATGGATTCGCACGACGGTGCGGGCATCGTCGACTCACCCGACGTCCGGTACTTCCTCAACACCCGGTGCCTGTCGATCGCGGGCGGCACGGAGCAGATCCTGCTCAACCTCGCCGGTGAGCGACTACTCGGGCTGCCTCGCTAACACGCTCAGGTGGCGCGAAAAGTCATCGCGACGCCGTTCATGCAGTAGCGCAGACCGGTCGGTTGGGGACCGTCGTCGAAGACGTGACCGAGGTGCCCGCCGCACCGTCGGCACCGCACCTCGGTGCGAGCCATCCCGAGGGTGTCGTCCTGCTTCTCGATCACGGCGTTGTCCAGCGCCTGCCAGAAGCTCGGCCAGCCGGTGCCGCTGTCGAATTTGGTGGTGGACGAGAAGAGGTCGAGACCGCAACCCGCACAACCGAATACGCCCGCCCGGTGTTCGTCGTTCAGCGGGCTGGTGAACGGCGTCTCGGTGCCCGCATTGCGTAGGACGTCGTACGCCTGCGGGCTGAGCAGCGTGCGCCACTCGGCGTCGGAGTGGCTGACGTCGAACTTCTCGGTCGACTCCTTGGGGGTGTCGGCGCCCGCGACGTCGCGCCACGCGCCGCAGCCCGCGAGGAGGCCGACCAGTGCGCCGCCCATCAATATCTCCCGACGGTTCATGTCTCGAACGGTAGGCCGCTGAAGTGGCGACCCCCGGATACGCAGGGCGATTCGTCAGCCTCCGGTAACAACCGTCGGCGCCCCTGCTGGCTCTTCGGGCAGGACACTGGACGCATGGCGACGCGGCGAACACGGCTGACTCTGGGTAGTGGTCTCGGCGTGCTCGGTGTGGCGGCGGCAGCGTTCATCGGAGTGCAGTCCGGTGTCATCGCCAACCCGGCGGTGCTCGCCGGGATCGGCACCCCCTCGTCATTCGTCGTGCCAGCCCCGCAGGTCGACGAGCCGGCGGCCAGCTCGGGCGGACGCGAGACCGCGGTGCTCGCCGGCGGCTGCTTCTGGGGCGTCCAGGGAGTGTTCCAACACGTCAAGGGTGTCACCCAGGCTGAGTCCGGTTACGCCGGGGGACAGCAGGACACGGCCGACTACGAGACCGTCAGCACCGGCACCACCGGGCACGCCGAGTCCGTCCGCATCACCTATGACCCAAGCCAGGTGACGTTCGGACAACTCCTGCGGATCTACTTCTCCGTCGTGCAGGACCCGACCCAACTCAACCGACAGGGTCCCGATGAGGGCACGCAGTACCGCTCGGCGATCTTCGCGCAGGACGCCACCCAGCAGCGGGTCGCCGACGCCTACATCGCTCAACTCGACTCAGCGGCGGTCTTTCCCGCCCCCATCGTGACGAAGGTCGAGCCGAACACGGGATTCTTTCCCGCGGAGGCCTACCACCAGGATTATCTGAATTCGCATCCGACGAGTTCGTACATTGCCATCAACGACATGCCGAAGGTCGACGGTCTCAAGCAGTTGTTCCCGGCGGAGTACCGAGCAGAGCCGGTTCTGGTCGGCAGGGTCGACTAAAAGCGTTCAGGCGTAGGTGGTCTGAGCGCAGGCCGTCGGTGTCGTCAGGTTGACCCCGCCGTAGACCACCTGGATGAAGGCGCAGGCGATGTAGCCGGCGTCGGTCCTGGGTTGTCCGGTGCTCCAGTCGACGGTCCGGGTGTTGGCGTGCAGCATGAACTTCTCCGGCGGGCCACCGCCGAAGTAGACGGTGGCGAACTCGACGTCGCCGATCGACTTGAACATCCGGGTATTGGCTGCGTCGAAGTCGGAGTCCGCGACGTACACCAGCCGGTTCGTCGACC
This sequence comes from Mycolicibacterium sp., assembly GCF_016462545.1. Taxonomy (GTDB): domain Bacteria; phylum Actinomycetota; class Actinomycetes; order Mycobacteriales; family Mycobacteriaceae; genus Mycobacterium. Next base: position 24,807 of record NZ_JAEMTA010000007.1, read on the forward strand.
GCACGGTGGTGTTCTGCTTGGCGTAGACGTCGTCGGGGAACGGGACCGGGCCCTGCGGCGTGCGCAGGTTCGCGGCCGTCGTGACGTAGCACTGGTTGTCGGCCTTCACGCAGTTGGCGGTCACGTGCATCTCGATCGACGTCACGTCGTCCACGGCGATCGACGTGGTGGCGGAGTTCTCCGCGGCGAACGACGGTGCGGTCGGGGTGAGGACGGCCAGCGCCGGCAGGAGCGCCGACACGGCCGCGAGACGTCCAGCCAACCGCTTCACGATGCTCCTCCGAGTCCAGCGAATGTTAGCCCGCACGTCATTCGTCATAGGTGACTTCGACGGAATCCGACGCGGGCCTGGCCTGGCAGGCGAGGATCAATCCCTCGTCGAGGTCGGAGGCCTCCAGCACGTCGTTGACCTCCATGTCGACCTCTCCGCTCTTGACCAGCACCGCGCACGCGCCACAATGCCCTTCGCGGCAGGAGAACGGCGCATCGAGGCCCTTGTCGAGCAGCACGTCGAGCAGCTTTGCGTGGCGGGGCCAGCGGATCTCCTGGGTGTTTCCGTCGAGTGTGACGACCGCTTTCGCGGGGGGTGCGGCGGGGCCATCCTCGCCGTCATCGTCGTCGATGACCACCGCAGCAAACGGATCGGACTCCAGCGACTTGAACACTTCGAGGTGGACGCGCTCCGGTGTGGCGCCTGCCGCCGTGAGCGCCTCCTGGACGGCCACCATGAACGGACCGGGTCCGCAGATGAACGCCTCCCGCCCGACGTAGGGCGCCACCAGATTTGCCAGCGCCGCCGCGTTCGGCAGGCCCTGCACGGTCTCGACCCAGTGCAGGACGGTGAGGCGGTCGGGATACTTGGTCGCGAGATCGCGCAGCGCGGCGGCGAAGATCACCGACTTCTCGTCGCGGTTGGCATACAGCAGGGTGACCTTGCCGCTGCCCTCGGACAACGCGGACTTCAGGATCGCCATCATCGGGGTGATGCCGCTGCCCGCGGCCAGGAGGAGGAAGTCGGTGTCGAGCGTCGTGGGAACGAACGTGCCCGACGGCGCGAGCACGTGCATGCGCATCCCGGGGTGGGCGTTGTCGCAGAGCCAGTTCGACGCGTAGCCGCCCGCGGTGCGCTTGACCGTGACGGTCAGCGCGTCGCCGGTGAACGGCGAGCTGGACAGCGAGTAGCAGCGGGCCACCGACCCGGTGCGGTCACTGGGCACCCGCAGGGTGAGGAATTGTCCCGGCGCGTGGCGGAGACGCTGCGGGGGGATCTCGGCTCCGTCCGGCACCTTGAAGACCAACGAACGCGCGTCGGCGGTCTCGTCGATGACGTCGGCCAGTTGCAGCTCGAGCACGTGGGTACCTAGCGGCTCGTCCGTCACGGTCGGGTCCTCCCTCTTTCGAGCGCTCGGGTGCTGCGCGTCGTCGGTCGTGCACGGCCAAAACTAGAACACGTTGCAAAAAAGGGCTTCCGCAGGTCTAGGCGCCGTGGGAATGCCTTACTCGACACAAATCGTAACGTGTTCTAATCTTTGTCTAGATCCCCATATCGGCCCATACCGTCCGGAGGCACCCAGTGACGTCCATTGAACAACGAGACGTGCAATCGGTACTAGCTGGCATCGACGATTTGTTGCCGCTCATCAGCAAGCGCGCCCAGGCGGCCGAAGACCTGCGCCGCATTCCCGACGAGACCATTGCCGATCTCGACGCCGCCGGCTTCTTCAAGCTGCTGCAGCCCGAGCAGTGGGGCGGTCTGCAATGCGACCCGACCTTCTTCTACGAAGCGGTCCGCCGCCTCGGCAGCGCCTGCGGCTCCACCGGCTGGGTGAGCTCGATCATCGGCGTGCACAACTGGCATCTCGCGCTGTTCGAACAGCAAGCGCAGGACGAGGTGTGGGGCGAGGACCCGACTGTTCGCGTGTCGTCGTCGTACGCCCCGATGGGCGCGGGCGTCGTCGTCGACGGCGGTTACCTGGTCAGCGGCGCGTGGCAGTGGTCCTCGGGTTGCGACCATGCGACGTGGGCCTTCCTCGGTGGCCCCGTGATCAAGGACGGCAAGCCCGTCGACTTCGGCAGCTTCCTGATCCCTCGCAGCGAGTACCGCATCGACGACGTCTGGCACGTCGTCGGGCTCAAGGCCACCGGTAGCAACACGGTCGTGGTCAAGGACGTCTTCGTCCCCCGGCACCGGTTCCTGTCCTACAAGTCGATGAACGACCGCACGGCAGGTGGCCTGCAGAACAACACCGCGCCGGTGTACAAGATGCCCTGGGGCACAATGCATCCCACTACCATTACCGCGCCGATCATGGGCATGGCGTACGGCGCGTACGACGCGCACGTCGAGCACCAGGGCAAGCGCGTGCGGGCCGCCTTCGCCGGGGAGAAGTCCAAGGACGACCCCTTCGCCAAGGTGCGCATCGCCGAAGCCGCCAGCGACATCGATGCCGGCTGGCGTCAGCTGATCGGCAACGTCGGAGACGAGTACGCGCTCCTCAAGGAGGGCAAGGAGATTCCATTCGAACTCCGCGCCCGCGCCCGTCGGGACCAGGTGCGCGCCACCGCCCGGGCGATCTCGTCCATCGATCTGCTGTTCGAGGCGTCCGGCGCCACGGCGTTGGAGACCGACAAGCCCGTGCAGCGCTTCTGGCGGGACGCCCACGCCGGCCGTGTGCACGCGGCCAACGAGCCCGAGCGGGCCTACCTGATCTTCGGCAACGAGGCCTTCGGTCTGCCGCCTGCCGACACGATGGTCTGATGACTCAGGTTCAAGACATCACCTTCGAGTCGACGTCCCGCTACGCGCAGGTCCGCGAGGACATGCGCCTGCATTACCACGAAGCCGGCGTCGGCAACGCCGAGACCGTGGTGCTGCTGCACGGCGGTGGTCCCGGGGCGTCCAGCTGGTCGAACTTCTCCAAGAACATCGCCGTGTTGGCAGAGCACTTCCACGTGCTCGCCGTCGACCAGCCCGGCTATGGGCTGTCCGACAAGCACACTGAGCACGAGCAGTACAACCGCTACAGCTCGGTGGCGCTGCTGGGCCTCTTCGATCATCTCGGCATCGAACGCGCTGCGCTGGTAGGCAATTCGCTTGGTGGTGGCACCGCCGTGCGGTTCGCCCTCGACAATCCGAAGCGGGCTGGTCGACTGGTTCTGATGGGGCCCGGCGGCCTCTCGGTGAACTTGTTCGCCCCCGACCCCACCGAAGGTGTCAAGCTGCTCGGCAAGTTCACCGTCGATCCCACGCGCCAGAACATGGAGAAGTTCCTGCGCATCATGGTCTTCGACCAGAAGCTCGTCACCGAGGAACTGATCGACGAGCGCTTTGCGATCGCCAGCACTCCCGAGTCGCTGGCCGCCGCCCGCGCCATGGGAAAGTCGTTCGCAGGGGCGGACTTCGAGCTCGGCATGATGTGGCGCGAGGTCTACAAGCTGCGTCAACCGGTGCTACTGATCTGGGGCCGTGAGGATCGGGTCAATCCACTCGACGGTGCGCTGGTGGCACTCAAGCAGATTCCGCGCGTGCAATTACACGTGTTCGGTCAGTGCGGACACTGGGCTCAGCTCGAGAAGTTCGACGAGTTCAACAAGCTGACCATCGATTTCCTTGGGGGTTAGATCGTGAGCATCCGTTCTCTGGGCTACCTGCGACTCGAAGCCACCGACGTGGCGGCGTGGCGCGAGTACGGCCTGAAGGTGCTCGGCATGGTCGAGGGGGTCGGCACTACCGACGGGGCCCTCTACCTTCGGATGGACGAGTTCCCCGCCCGGTTGGTGATCGTGCCCGGCGACCACGACCGGCTGCTGCAGTCCGGCTGGGAAACCGCGAATGCCGCAGGGCTGCAGGAGATCCGCAACGCGCTGGACGTCGAGGGCACGCCCTACAAGGAGGCGACGGCCGGTGAGCTGGCCGACCGCCGCGTCGACGAGATGATCGTCTTCGACGACCCTTCGGGCAATACTCTCGAGGTATTCCATGGCGCGGCACTGGAGCACCGTCGCGTCGTCAGTCCCTACGGACACAAGTTCGTCACCGAGCACCAGGGCCTCGGTCACGTCGTCCTCACCACCCGGGACGACATGGAGTCGCTGCACTTCTACCGCGACGTCCTCGGATTCAAGCTGCGCGACTCCATGCGCCTGCCGCCGCAGCTCGTCGGCCGGGAAGCAGGCGACCCGCCCGCGTGGCTGCGCTTCTTCGGCGTCAACCCGCGACACCACAGCCTTGCGTTCATGCCCGGTGAAACCCCCAGCGGCATCGTCCATCTCATGATGGAGGTCGAGGGCAGCGACGACGTCGGGCTGTGCCTGGATCGCGCGCTGCGCCGCAAGGTGCCGATGTCGGCCACTCTCGGTCGGCACGTGAACGACAAGATGCTGTCGTTCTACATGAAGACTCCCGGCGGCTTCGACGTCGAATTCGGTTGTGAGGGGCTCGAAGTCGAAGATGACAGCTGGGTGGCCCGGGAGAGCACCGCGATCAGTCTGTGGGGCCACGACTTCAGCGTCGGCTTCAAGTAGATGTCCGAACCCATCGATCCGCGCACGTTCCGGCACGTGCTCGGCCAGTTCTGCACTGGGATCACCATCATCACGACCGTGCACGACGACGTCCCCGTCGGCTTCGCCTGTCAGTCGTTCGCGGCCCTGTCACTGGATCCGCCGCTGGTGCTGTTCTGTCCGACGAAGCAGTCCCGATCCTGGCTGGCGATCGAGGCCAGCGGCAAGTTCTGCGTCAACGTGCTGCACGAGGACCAGAAGGACGTCTCAGCCCGGTTCGGCTCGCGCGAACCGGACAAGTTCGCCGGAATCGATTGGCAGCCATCGGCTCTCGGGTCGCCGGTGATCGGTGGGACGCTGGCGCACATCGACTGCGAGGTGGCGTCGGTGCACGACGGTGGCGACCACTTCGTCGTATTCGGCGCGGTGCACTCCCTGTCGGAGGTGCCGAAGGAGAAGCCCCGACCGCTGCTGTTCTACCGCGGGGAGTACACCGGCATCGAACCGGACAAGACGACCCCCGCGCAGTGGCGTGACGACCTGGATGCGTTTCTCACCACCACCACGTCCGACACCTGGCTGTAGCCGACCTCAGCGTCGGTCGGCCATCGCCCCGAGGGCCAACCCCACGAACAACGCGGCTCCGGCAGCCACGCCAAGAAGACTGGATTTCGGTGCGCCGGCGCGAACGGCCAGCAGGGTTGCCAGCACGTCGGCCGAGTCGATGACCACGCCGGCCTGCAATGCGACCTTGCGGACGTCGGCACTCGGGTGTTGCAGAGCGAGGCCGAGTGCGACGTCCCGCACGCCGAAGAGACGGGCCAGCAGGCCGGCGCGACCGTCGGGGGCAGCGCGGCCAAGTAGGAAGACCCGTGATGAGAGTGCCGGGCTGGCCCAGGACAGTGCCCCGGCGAAGATCCGACCGATGGAAATGAACGGGATTCCGTACCGCGACCATGTTGAGGGGGACAGTGCTGCTTCGGTATTGGCGAGGGTCGCCATGAACTCACCTCCGTTTGTAGTGATCACTACGAACTCTAAACGTAGTAAGCACTACAATCAAGGCCGATGGGGTACAAGCATTCGCGCGAGGAGATTCTCGAGGGAGCGCTGGAGGCGGCTCTCGCCGAGGGGTTGAGTCCCCTGACGTTCGGGCGATTGGCCAAGCGTCTGGGTGTCAGCGACCGCGTCATCGTCTACTACTTCCCCTCCAAGACCGACCTGGTGCTCTCGGTCCTGGAACTGATCGCCGCCCGGCTGCAGGCGGTCTTGGCGGACGCGATCACGCAGCGTGCTTCCGGCCACCTCGAATTGGTAAGGGCCGCATGGCCGCAACTCGCAAACGAAGACATCGACCCGATCTTCGGTCTGTACTTCGAGGCCATCGGTCAGGCCACCGCAGGCATCGAGCCGTTCGCCGGACTCGCGGGTCCGCTGATCGAGGGCTGGATCTCCTGGCTGAGCGGATTCTTCGACGGCGAGGCGCACACCTGCCGCGCCGAGGCGGAGGCCGCCCTGGTGCTGCTCGACGGGCTGCTGCTGATGCGTCAACTCGCGGGTGGCTCAGCGGCCGACCGTGCGGCGACGCAACTCGGCCTCAGTCGTCCAGATGCTCGATGACGAAGTCCGTGATCGCCGCCGCCACCTCGCGGTGCGTGACGTCGTTGAGGATGTCGTGGCCGCCACCGGCGATCTCGAGGAGCGACAGCGTCTCGAGTTGCTCGGCGTAAGCCCGGACTGCGCCGACGGGGGCGATCGGATCGTTGCTCCCGTGTACCGCAAGGATCGGCACCGCCAGCGAGGGCAGCGTCGCTCCGAAGCTGTCCCAGCCGCGGTCCAGTTCGCGTGCCAGCGGGCCGCCGTCGGCGTCGACGAACGCGAGTGGGTCGTTCTCGATCGCGTCGAGGTAGAACGGATCGGCGGACAACTGGCTGGGCGCGATCTCGAACGTCGAGTCCGCATCGACGAGCCCCGGGACCGGTGCCAGCGGCGCACCTGAGATCACCCCGGCCCGGTAGCGGTCGGGCGCGCCGAGCAGGCGGAACAGGGTCGCTACCGCACCGAACGAATGTCCCTGCGCGACAAGGGGAATGTCGGGATGCTCAGCGAGTGCCAACTCGGTGAGCTGTTCGGCGAGGGCGCCGCAGGCCTCCAGCGTTCGGAAGTCTCCACGATCGCCCGGCGTCAGACCGTGCCCGAACTGATCGACGGCCCACAGGTCGATGCCCGCGGAGTTCAACGCGAAGCCGTAGCGGTGGTAGAGCCCCGTGTGTTCGCCGAACCCGTGCAGGAAGATGACAGCCGCACGCGGCTCGGGGGCGGCCCAGTGGCGGTAGTACGCGGGGCCGCCATCAGTGTCCAGGAATGGCATGTCTGCGACTGCACCAGCTGAGTGCCTGCAGCGCAAGGGATTGGCTCAGCGTGCACCGAGAAGCACCTCGCGCTGATCCTCCATCCGGGCGTGGAGCGCATCGATGAGCACGCCCACTTCGGGCCTGCGGAGGGTTTCGGCGCGGGCCACCAGCCAGTAGGACAGCTGCAGTCCCACCTCGTCGGGCAGAACCCGGACCAGGTCGTCGTGCCGGTCCGCCATGAAGCACGGCAGCAGGCCAAGCCCGGCCGCTGCCCGGGTGGCCTCGACGTGGACGAAGACGTTGGTCGAGGTGACGGATTCCCGCATCGCCGGGGCGAAGGTGCGAGCCAGGTCGAGGTCGTCGACCTGCAACATGGAGTCGACGAAGTAGACCAGCGGGTGAGTCGCGAGATCGGAGGTGGACGCAGGCGCTGCGTGCCGCTTCAGATATTCGCGCGATCCGTAGAGTCCCAAGCGGTAGTCGCCGAGACGGGCGGCCTCGGCGCGATGTACCTGGGGTTCGCCGACGACGACCTCGATATCGAGGCCCGAGCGCTGCTGCGTCGCCCGCCGGGTGGCGGTCACGATCTCGACGGACACCTTCGGGTGGCGCTGCTGGACGTGGGCCGCCGCAGGCGCGGCGATGTAGGCGCTGAAGCCGTCGGTCGCCGACATCCGAACCACGCCCTCCAACGTTCGCGAACCGGCCGGCCCCGTCAGGGACCGGACAGCGAACTCGACGGCCTCCGCCGCCGCCAACGCCTCCCTGCCGAGTTCGGTGAGCTCCCAACCCCCAGTGGCACGGGCCAGCAGTCGGCCGCCGACGGACTGTTCCAGTGCGGCGATTCGGCGCGAGACGGTCGTGTGGTTGAGGCCCAGCTCCTCGGCGGCGGTCACGAATCGGCCCGAACGTCCCACCGCCAGCAGGATCAGCAGATCGTCGGCACTGAGCCCCTTGGAAGCGGTCATATCTGCATTTTTGCAGATGATCCTTGCATTCTTGGGCATTGCGGCCGGTCGCTGAGTGCAGGAATACTCAGTGTCAATTGTGGGCCGGATCACACGGCCCTTTCGGGGTGACCGTGGTGAGGAGAGTTCGATGGGCAAGCCGATACCGACGGGGCTGCGGCGGGTCGTGGCCGCCTCGATGGCGGGCACGGTGGTGGAGTGGTACGAGTTCTTCCTCTACGGCACCGCAGCCACGCTGGTGTTCAGCAAGGTGTTCTTCTCGCCGAGCACCAGTGACCTCGACGCGATTCTCGCGGCGTTCGTCACCTACGCGGTCGGTTTCGCTGCGCGCCCGCTGGGCGGCGTGGTGTTCGGCCACTACGGAGACAAGTACGGTCGCAAGAAACTGCTCCAGTTCTCGCTGCTCCTGGTGGGCGCGGCGACGTTCCTGATGGGCTGCCTGCCCACCTTCGGACAGATCGGCTACTGGGCACCCGCGCTATTGGTCGCACTGCGATTCATCCAGGGCTTCGCCGTGGGCGGGGAATGGGGCGGTGCGGTGCTCCTGGTAGCCGAGCACAGCCCGGACAGGGAACGCGGTTTCTGGGCCAGCTGGCCCCAGGCCGGCGTGCCCGCAGGCAACCTGCTCGCGACGGTGGTGCTGCTGGTTCTGACCAGCACGCTGTCCGACGCCGCGTTCCTGTCCTGGGGTTGGCGGGTCGCGTTCTGGCTGTCCGCGGTGGTGGTATTGGTCGGCTACTACATCCGCACCAAGGTCACAGACGCGCCGATCTTCGTGGCGGCGCAGCAGGAGGCCGAAAAGATCAAGGCGACGTCGTTCAGCGTCGTCGAGGTGCTCAAGCGTTATCCGCGCGCAGTCTTCACTGCGATGGGACTGCGCTTCGGCGAGAACATCATGTACTACCTGGTGGTCACGTTCTCGATCACCTACCTCAAGGTCCAGGTCGGCGCCGACACCAGCTCGATCCTCTGGTATCTGCTCGTAGCCCATGCCGTGCACTTCGCGATGATTCCGTTGGTGGGCAAGTTCGCCGACCGCTTCGGTCGTCGCCCGGTGTACTTCACGGGTGCTGCGCTCGGCGCTACGTGGGGCTTCTTCGCCTTCCCCATGATGAACAGCGGCAACTACGTGATCGTCACCGCCGCGGTCACCATCGGCCTCGTCATCCACGCCATCATGTACGCACCGCAGCCGGCCATCATGGCCGAGATGTTTCCCACCCGGATGCGGTATTCCGGTGTGTCCCTTGGCTATCAGGTGACGTCGATCGTCGCAGGCTCGCTGGCGCCGATCATCGCCGTCAAGCTGCTCGACGTCTACGACTCGTCGGTACCGATCGCGATCTATCTCGCACTGGCCTGCGCCGTCACCCTGGTCGCCGTGGTCGTGACGCGTGAGACCAAGGGGATCGATCTCACGTCCTTGGACCGGGCCGACGCCGACGAGATGGCTGAAGAGCGTCAGGCGGCGGTCGGATGACCGACCTCACTGGACGTCGGGCGCTGGTGACCGGCGGCGCCAGCGGCATCGGCGCCGCCTGCGCGAGGGAACTGGCGCGCCGCGGTGCCGACGTCACGGTCGCCGACATCGACGACGTGGCGGCCAAGGCCCTCGCGGACGAGATCGGCGGACGTCCCTGGGCAGTCGACCTGCTCGACGTCGAGGGCTTGGAGGATCTGCGGCTCGACGTCGACATCCTCGTCAACAACGCCGGGGTGCAGAACATCGACCCCATCGTCGAATTCGACCCGGCCCGTTTCCGCTCGATGCTGGCGCTGATGGTCGAGGCTCCGTTCCTCTTGATCCGCGCGGCGCTGCCGCACATGTACGACGCGGAATTTGGTCGGGTCGTGAACGTCTCGTCGGTGCACGGGCTGCGGGCGTCGGAGTTCAAGGTCGCCTACGTCGCCTCCAAGCACGCACTGGAAGGTCTGTCCAAGGTGACCGCCCTGGAAGGCGGACCGCGAGGGGTGACGAGCAACTGCGTCAACCCCGGTTATGTGCGAACTCCCCTGGTGACCAAGCAGATTGCGGATCAGGCCCGCACCCACGGGATCGCAGAGCAGGAGGTCTTGGAGCGCATCCTGCTGTCGGAGAGCGCGATCAAACGGCTCGTCGAGCCCGAGGAGGTGGCCTCCCTGGTGGCGTGGTTGTCCTCACCCGACGCCGGCATGGTGACCGGGGCGTCCTACACGATGGATGGCGGCTGGAGCGCGCGGTAGACGGATGGCTGCAATCCTGGCGAAAGCTCAGCGTGTGAGCAGGACCTCCAGCAACACTTCGGTTGCGCGTTTGATCATGATTCTGGCAAACTTTGGGCAATCTCTGCGAACGACTTGACGTAGAGTCGGGCAGGGCCGGTTTCGAGATCGGGCCGAGGTGGGTGTTCATGCAATTTCCGCTGGCGTCGATGTCGGCTGCGAAATCGGGGAATGAATCGTCCCAACCGATTTCGCAGCACCGCAACTCGAGCCTTTTGACGCCGACGTCATTTATCGTTCCTCGGCGTGCCCAGCTTGCACTGGCCGCACTCCTCGTCGGCGTCATCGGATACGGCGTCCTGACGACCGCGCGCAGCAATGTCACCGCGATCGTGCTGACCGGTCAATGGCTATACCCGGCGCTGATGTTCGTGGCCGCCGCCGTGGTCGCCGCGCGAGCGTGGTCGGTCTCCCAAGAGCGATGGGCCTGGTGGCTGATCGCCGCCGGGATGTTTCTGCCTGCCGCCCGCAACATGCTCTACGCGGCATTCGGACCGCTGAACTCGCTGCGTCCGCTGTGGTTGTGCTTCTATCTGCTGCTGCTTGCCGGGCTTCTCCTGCTGCTGCGGGCGCGGGTGCGCCCCTTGCCTCTGGCGCTGTCACTGGACGCGCTCATCGCGGGCTCGACGCTGGCCGCGGTCGCGGCGATCGCATTCCATCCCTACCGCACGGCCACCAGCGGTTCACCGATCCAGGTGATTCTGGCGCTGGCGTTTCCGGCGGGAGACCTGCTGCTCGTCGCGCTGGCCGCCGGCGCGCTCGCGATGTTGGGTTGGCGTGCCGACAAACGGTGGGCGCTCCTCGTCGCGGGCTTCCTGCTCTACGCCGTGGCCGACGTCCTGTTCATGTTCCACGTCGCCGACGGCACCTACTTCCGCGGTAGCTGGTTCGATGCCATGAGGCCCGCTGCGGCGATGATGTTGGCGGCCGCCAGTTGGGTGGCACCTCCGCCGCGACGCTCCAATCTGCACCTGACGGCCCGAGGTAACGCAGCTCCGCAGGTGCTCTTCACCATCATCCTCATGGGCCTGCTCGTCGCCGGCTACGACGCGAGGTTACCCAGGATGACGGTGATTCTCGCCGCCGTCGGACTCGTCGCGGTAGCCGCGAGGTTCGCGATGGCCTTCCGCGAGGTGAGCAGGCTCGTCGACAGTCACCGCCACGCGATGACCGACGATCTCACGACGTTGGGCAATCGACGCGCACTGTCCAGTGCATTGGCCACGGCATCGATCGCCTACTCGGCTCACGCCGTGAATGGCACGGGACCCGCTCTGCTCCTGATGGACCTGGATCGTTTCAAGGCGATCAACGACGCCTTTGGTCATCACGTCGGTGATGAGTTGCTGCGTCGGGTCGGCCAGCGCCTCTCGCATACGGTGCGATCGAGAGACCTCCTCGCTCGGGTCGGTGGTGACGAGTTCGCCATCCTGATGCCCATCGGGACGGATCTCGCCGCTGCGGAGGGTTTGGCCGCGCGCGTCGCTGCGGCGCTGGCCGAGCCCTTCGTCTTGGACGAGGCGACCGTCGAGGTGGAGGCAAGCATCGGCGTCGCGCTCTGTCCGGCGCACTGTGGCGATCCGGAGGATCTGCTTCAACGTGCGGATGTGGCCATGTACCGGGCCAAGGAGCTCCCCGCCCGAATCGCTTCCTACGACAGCACTTACGACTCACGTCGTATCGAAGAGCGCCGGATCATCGGCGAATTGCGGTCGGCGATGACCGCGGGGCAGATGACCTGCCACTACCAACCGAAGATCCGCGCAGGCGACGGGAGCGTGCACAGCGTGGAGGCGTTGGTGCGCTGGCAGCATCCCACCGACGGCCTGATGAAACCCGACGAATTCCTGGACTACGTCGAACGAGGTGGTCTGATGCGCCCCCTCGCGACAGCCGTCCTGAACGTGGCCCTCGGCCGGGTGCGAGCCTGGCGCGAGCAGGGTGTCGACTTGACCGTCGCGGTCAACCTGTCAGCCACCAACCTGCTCGACGTCGACCTGGTGTCTCACATCGGTGACCTCCTCCGCAGTTACGACGTCCCTGCCGATGCGTTGATCCTGGAGCTCACCGAAGGGGTATTGACCTCCAACTCGCAACGGTCGCACAGCGTCGTGGAAGCGTTGCAGCGCTTGGGGATAAAGCTCTCCATCGACGACTTCGGTACGGGTTGGTCGTCACTGGCCCGTCTTCAGGAGATGACCGTGGACGAGCTCAAGCTCGACGGTGTCTTCGTGGGCCGACTCCTCGAGGATCCCCGTTCGACCGCCATCGTGCGATCGACGGTGGCGCTTGCGCACAGCCTGGGTGCCTCGCTCGTCGCCGAGGGGGTCGAGGACCTGGCCACCCTGCACGCCCTGCGCGAATACGGCTGCGACATCACCCAGGGTTACGTGCACTGCCCACCGCTTCCGGCAGACGAGTTGGGACGTTGGCTTGCCAGCCACGGCCCCATCCGGCGCAGCGCCTCGACGATGTCGGAGGTGGCACCTGCAAACGACAACCGCACGTACCCGCCGCCGTGGACGGTGTCGAAGTCGATCCCCGGAGCGATCGCAATGCCGGTGTCGGCCAACAACCTTGCGCAGAAGTCGAGCGAATCCGCCGAGTAGTCGGAGATGTCGGCGTAGACGTAGAACGCGCCATCCGCAGGCGCCAGTCGGGACAGTCCGATATCGGGCAGACCACGCAGCAGCATGTCACGGTTGACGGCGTACTGGCCGACCAGGTCGTCGGCCTCGGCTGCCGACTCGGGCAAGAACGCCGCGACGGCGGCGAGTTGCGGAAGTGTGGGCGGACAGATGGAGAAGTTGCCGGTCAGCCGATCGACCGCGCGACGAAGGGCTGGCGGCACCAAGAGCCAGCCGAGCCGCCAGCCGGTCATCGCGTAATACTTCGAAAAGCTGTTGACCACAATGGCTTCGCGGGATGTCTCCCATGCGCAACTGGTCGGTGGCGCACCGAGGTAGACCAGCCCGTGGTAGATCTCGTCGCTGACCAACTGGACGTCGTGTACCTCGCACCAGGTCGCGATCGCAGCCAGTTCCGCAGGCGCAATGACGGTGCCCGTCGGGTTGGCCGGGCTGGCGAGCACCACACCCTCGATGGGTGGCTCGATGGCGGCGAGCATCTCGACGGTCGGTTGGAATCGAGTCTCGGGCCCGCACGGAACCTCGACGACCTCGCAGCCCAGTGCCGACAGGATGTTGCGGTAACAGGGATAGCCCGGGCTCGTCACGGCGACGCGATCGCCAACGTCGAAGCAGGCCAGGAAGGCCAGCAGGAATCCACCGGTGGAACCGGTGGTGACCACGACATCCTCGGGACCGAGCCGAAGCCCGTAGCGGGGTTGATACGACGCCGCGATGGCCTCGCGAAGCTCCGGGATGCCCAGCGCTACGGTGTATCCCAGATTGTGCTCGGCAAGCGCTACGCCAGCCGCAGCGCGGATCGGTGCCGGTGCCTGGGCGCTCGGCTGTCCGGCGGACAGATTCACCAGATCGCCGTGGGTGCGTTGGCGTTCGGCAGCGGCCAACCACACGTCCATCACATAGAACGGTGGAATCCCGGCGCGCAGCGCGACACGATCACTCACCTGGACCAGGCTAGAGCACCTCCGAGGCGAGGCGGCGCAGGTAGTCCCGCGGCGGACCGAGCAGTTGCGCGCTGCCATGCGCTCGCTTGAAGTACAGCTGAATGTCGTACTCCCAGGTGATGCCGACGCCGCCGTGCATCTGGATGGCCTCGGCCGTGACGGCGCTCAACGCCTCGCTGGCCGATACGCGTGCCAGTGCCGCGGATGTCGCCGACGGTTCGGACACCGCGTCGGCGACGACCGCCCGCGCCGATTGCACGAGCACGTAGAGGTCGGCCATCCGGTGCTTGAGCGCCTGGAAGCTACCGATGGGCCTACCGAACTGGACGCGGTCCTTGGTGTAGGCCACGGTGAGGTCCAGACAGCGGCCTGCGGCGCCAATCTGCTCTGCTGCCAACAGGATCGCTGCGGTGTCCTCGACTCCGGGATCGGTCCCGATCGGCTCTCTCGTGCCGCCGTGCAGTCGGGCGAGCCTACGGGTCGGGTCCATGGGGACGAGGGGTTCGGCGGTGAAGCCGCTCCAGCGGATCAGGCGGCCATCCTCGACGGAGACGACGACGTCGGCGACGTCACCGTTGACCACGTAGCCGGGATCGAAGACGACCGCACCGATACTGGCCCCCTCGGCCAGCCTCTCCAGCGTCTCCGCATCGGGCTCGTCGGCGGCCAGCAGGGCCAGTTCCGCGAGCGTCGTGCCCAACAGCGGGGTCGGTACCAGTCCGCGACCCAGGGTTTCGATCACCACCGCGGCGTCGGCGAGCTCGCCGCCCGCACCGCCCAGCTCCTCGGGGATGACCAGCGCCGCCGCGCCCACCTGCTCGCACAGCAGTGTCCACAGCGACTCGTCGTAACCCCGCTCGGACTCCATCGCGCGGCGCACGGCTTCGGAGGAGGCGTGCTTGTCGACGATCGACGCGACGGTGTCGCGCAGCATCTCGCGTTCTTCGCTCACGATGCCAGTGCCTCCAGGACTCGATGGCGGTGCCAGGTCGGATCGCCCCAGGCCGATCGCAGCGCCTGCACCCGCAACAACAAGAGCGACAGGTCGTGTTCCTGCGTGTAACCGATCGCGCCGTGCGTCTGCAGCGACGAACGAGCCGACAGCAGCGCCGCTTCGGAGGCCGCCGCCTTGGCCGCGCTGACGTCGCGTGCCGTATCGGATGAGCCGTCCGCGAGAGACAGGGCCGCGCCGAAGACCAGCGGACGGGCCAGTTCGATCGCGATGTGCACGTCGGCCAGTCGGTGCTTGATCGCCTGGTACGAGCCGATCACCCTGCCGAACTGGGTGCGCTGCTTGGCGTAGTCGACCGAGCCGTCCAGCATGGCCTGGCCCGCTCCGACCAGCTGAGCGGCGGTGATCAAGGCGCCAAATTCGAAAGCCGTTGCAGTGTCGGCACTGTGCGCAACACCGGCGCCGGAGAGTTCGAACAGACGACGGGCGGGGTCGACCGAGTCGTGTCGTGTTCCCGCCTCGGCATCGCGCACCTCGCCGTCGCCGGCCAGCAGGACCAGGCCGGCGGAGTCGGCGTCGACCGCCCTGGGTGCGTGTGGCGGCATCGCCACGGTCGCGATCAGCTCGCCCGATGCCAGCGCTGAGCTGCGGTCGTCGCCCGCGAGCAGAACCGGTGCCACGGCAATGGATTCCGCGACCGGGCCCGGCACACCCCAGTATCCCAGGCGTTCCGCGGCGACCACCAGGTCCACCGGGTGGGCGCCGATGCCGTCGAACTCCTCGGAGACGGCCAGCGCGGTGACGCCGAGGTCGGCGAGCGAGGACCAGACCTTGCGGCCGGGTCCGGTGTCACCGGACGACCACGCCCGGATGGCGGCGGGTACGTCGGCCGCGCGGAGCAGGCCGTCGATGCTGGCCGCGAAGTCGCGCTGCTGATCGTCCAGATCGAATCTCACTTCGGCTCCCGAGGCAGGCCCAGCAACCGCTCGGCGATGATGTTGCGTTGAATCTCGTTGGTGCCCGCGTAGATCGGTCCACCCAGGGCGAAGAGCAGACCGTCGGTCCACGAATCGGCAAGCTCACCATCCGCGCCGCGGATGTCCAACGCGGTCTGGTGCAGTGCGACGTCGAGGTCTGACCAGAACACCTTGGTCACCGAGGACTCGGCGCCGAGTTCACCTCCGGCTGCCAGCCTGGTGACGGTGCCGAACGTGTGCAGCCGGTAGGCCTGCGCCTTGATCCAGGCGTCGGCGACGCGGTCGGCGTACGCCGGATTGCGCTCGTCCTTCCAGGCTTCGACGAGACGTTCGGCCGGCGCGAGGAAGCGGGCCGGGCTGCGCAGGGACATACCGCGCTCGTTGCTGGTGGTGCTCATGGCCGCACGCCAGCCCTCGTGCACGCCGCCGATGACGTCCTCGTCGGGAACGAACACGTCGTCGAGGAAGATCTCGCCGAAGCCGGTGTCCCCGCCGAGTTGCGCGATCGGGCGGACGGTGACTCCGTCGGCCTTCAGGTCGAACATGAGATACGTCAAGCCCTTGTGGCGTTGCGCGCTCGGATCGGATCGGAACAGCCCGAATGCGCGTTCGCCGAAGACCGCCCGCGAGCTCCAGATCTTCTGACCGTTGAGCTTCCAGCCGCCGTCGGTCTTGGTGGCCGTGGAGCGCAGGGACGCCAGGTCGCTGCCCGACTCCGGCTCCGACCAGGCCTGCGCCCAGATCTCCTCGCCGCTGGCCATCTTGGGCAGCACGCGCTTCAACTGGTCCTCGGTGCCGTGCGCGAAGAGGGTGGGCGCCAGCATGCTGGTGCCGTTGGCACTGCCGCGACCCGGTGCCCCCGCGCGAAAGTACTCCTCCTCGTAGACGATCCACTGCAGCAGTGTCGCGTCCCGACCGCCGTACTCCTTCGGCCAGGCGATGACCGACAGGCCGGCGTCGAAGAGCACCCTGTCCCAGTGGCGGTGTTGCTCGAAACCCTCGGCGGTGTCATAGGACTTGGTGGGGAACTGTGCCGTGTTGGCGGCCAGGAAGTCCCGCACCTCGGTACGGAAGTCATCGGTGTCGTCGTCGAAAGTCAGATCCATCAACTGATCTCTCGCAGTAGCGGTTTGACCACTTTTCCTCCAGGGTTGCGCGGCAGTACGTCCACGAAGGCCACCGACCGCGGGGTCTTGAAGTTCGCCAAATGCTGTCGCGTGTAGGCGATCACGGTCGCCTCGTCGAGACGGGCGTCGGGTTTGACGACGAGGAAGGCCTTGCCAACCTCGCCGAGGCGTTCGTCGGCCACCCCGATCACGGCGCTGTCCGCTACGCCGTCGAGGCGGGCGAGCACCTGCTCGACCTCGGCGGGGTAGACGTTGAAACCGCCGCAGATGTACATGTCCTTGAGCCGGTCGGTGATGCTGAGATTACCTGCAGCATCGAGCTTTCCGACGTCGCCGGTGTGTAGCCAGCCGTCGGCGTCGATGGCCGCGGCGGTCGCATCCGGGTCGTCGAGGTAGCCCAGCATGACGTTCGGACCGCGCAGCAGGACTTCTCCCGCCTCCTCGTCCCCATCGATCCTGAGCTCGAAGCCCGCGATCGGCTTGCCGCAGGTGGTCGCGACCGTGACGGCGTCGTCATCGACCCGGCACATGGTGCCGAAACCACTTGCCTCCGTGAGCCCGTAGGCCGTCAGCACGATGTCGATGTCGAGTTCGTCTTGCATGCGCTCGATCAGTACGACCGGTACGACGGCCGCTCCGGTGACGGCGAACCGCAGTGACGTCAGGTCATAGTCGCCGCGCTTGGGGTGATCCAGCAGGGTCTGGTAGATGGTCGGCGGACCGGGAAGCACGGTGATCCGCTGGTCCTGGACGGCCCGCATCGCCTTCTCGGGATCGAACGTCAACTGCGGGATCAGCGTTGCACCCTTCTGCAGGCACGCCAGGATCCCGGCCTTGAAGCCGAAGTTGTGGAAGAACGGGTTGATGCAGAGGTAGCGGTCCGCGCTGGTGAGTTCGCCGCAGGCCGCCCACGCCGCAGGGGCGTCGAGGGACTGTCGGTGAGCGCACAGCACCCCCTTGCTGCGCCCGGTGGTGCCGGAGGTGAAGAGGATGTCGGAGACGTCGTCGGGGGTGACGGCCGCGGCACGCACGTCGACAGCGTCGAGATCGGTGCCGCGAGCGACGAACTCGTCCCAGGTCCCGTCATTGCCGTCGACGGGCACCCGCACGATGTGCCGCAGCGCGGGTAGCGCCGCGCGGTCGAGCTCCGTCGTGCGATCCGCTCCCAGGAACTGGCCCATCGCGATGAGCAGAGGGGCTTCGGTGCGCGCCAGGATGTCGGTGGCCTCACTCGCCGTATAGCGCGTGTTGAGTGGGACGACGACGGCGCCCGCGTAGTGGGTGGCGAGGCACGCCACCACCCAGTGCCACGTGTTCGGAGACCAGATCGCGACCCGGTCCCCGGCCTGCACCCCGAGGGCGATCATCGCCGCGGCAGCCCGCCTGACCTCGGTCCTCAGTTCGGCATAGGTCAACGTGCGGTCGTCGGTGACGAGCGCTTCGTGGTCGGAGAACTCGCCGCTGACTCGGTCCAACACGCCGGGAATGGTCCTCGGCTGGAACATCCCCGTATCGCTGCGCTCCGGCCCGCCGGACCTCTCCATCGAGACTCCTCTAACAAAGCAAGTGCTTGGTAGGTTAGCCTACAGGGGTGATAGGGGTCCAGGAGTTCCGGGCCGAGGTCCGGCAGTGGCTCGCCGACAATCTCGTCGGCGAATTCGCCGCGCTCAAGGGGCTCGGCGGCCCGGGGCGAGAGCACGAGGCATTCGACGAGCGGCGCGCGTGGAACCAGCACCTCGCCGCCGCGGGGCTGACGTGTCTGGGGTGGCCGGAGGAACACGGCGGGCGCGGCCTGACGGTGGCGCACCGCGTCGCCTTCTACGAGGAGTACGCCCTCGCGAACGCCCCGGACAAGGTCAACCACCTCGGTGAGGAACTGGTGGGGCCCACCCTCATCGCCTACGGGACGCCCGAGCAGCAGAAGCGCTTCCTGCCGAGCATCCTCGACGTCACCGAACTCTGGAGTCAGGGGTACTCGGAGCCGGGCGCGGGCAGCGACCTGGCCAATGTGTCGACGTCGGCTGAACTCGTCGGCGACGAGTGGGTGATCAACGGACAGAAGGTGTGGACGTCACTGGCGCACTGGGCGCAGTGGGTCTTCGTCGTCGCGCGCAGTGAGAAGGGCTCCAAGCGCCACGCCGGGCTGTCCTATCTGCTGGTCCCGTTGGACCAACCCGGTGTCGAGATCCGTCCGATCGTCCAGCTGACCGGCGACTCGGAGTTCAACGAGGTCTTCTTCGACGATGCCCGCACCGACGCGAGCCTGGTCGTGGGCGAGCCTGGTGACGGGTGGCGCGTCGCGATGGGCACGTTGACGTTCGAGCGCGGTGTGTCGACCCTTGGCCAGCAGATCCGTTACGCCCGTGAGCTTTCCGGGATCGTCGACCTGGCGAAGAAGACCGGGACCATCGACGATCCGGTGATCCGGGAGAAGCTGACGCAGTCGTGGGTGGGGCTGAAGACCATGCGGTCCTACGCGCTGGCCACCATGGACGTCGAGCAGCCGGGGCAGGACAACGTGTCAAAGCTGTTGTGGGCCAACTGGCACCGCGAACTGGGTGAGATCGCGATGGACGTCCAGGGCAGCGCGGGGCTGGTCCTCGACGGCGGTGAGTTCGACGAATGGCAACGGCTCTACCTCTTCTCGCGCTCGGACACCATCTATGGCGGCTCGAACGAGATCCAGCGCAACATCATCGCCGAGCGCGTGCTCGGCCTACCTCGGGAGGCCAAGGGCTAGTGGATCTTTCCATCGCGCCGAAGGAGATCGAGGGCCACGGACTGTTGACCGGCAAGGTCGTGCTGGTGACGGCGGCCGCCGGTACCGGCATCGGGTCGTCGGCGGCCAGGCGGGCGTTGGCCGAGGGTGCGGACGTCGTCGTGTCGGACTTCCACGAGAGGCGTCTGGGCGAGACCCGCGACGAACTGGCCGGGCTGGGACTCGGCCGGGTCGATGCGGTGGTGTGCGACGTGACGTCGACCGCGGCCGTCGATGCGCTGATCACGGACTCGGTGGCCAAGATGGGTCGCCTCGACGTCCTCATCAACAACGCTGGGCTCGGCGGTCAGACGCCCGTCGTCGACATGACCGACGACGAGTGGGACCGCGTGCTGAACGTGACGTTGACGTCGGTCATGCGCGCCACCCGTGCGGCGCTGCGGTACTTCCGGGAGGCCGGGCACGGCGGCGTGATCGTCAACAACGCCAGCGTGCTCGGATGGCGCGCGCAGCATTCGCAGTCGCACTATGCGGCGGCGAAGGCCGGTGTGATGGCACTGACCCGTTGCAGCGCAATCGAAGCGGTCGAATACGGGGTCCGCATCAACGCCGTGTCGCCGAGCATCGCGAGGCACAAGTTCCTCGAGAAGACCAGCAGTTCAGAGCTTCTCGACCAGTTGTCGTCCGACGAGGCGTTTGGTCGGGCGGCTGAGCCGTGGGAGGTGGCGGCGACCATGGCCTTCCTCGCGAGCGACTATTCGAGCTATCTGACCGGCGAAGTCATCTCGGTGTCGAGCCAGCGCGCCTGACGGCACACTTCTCCACCATTTCTTCACAATCTCTCCCCAGAAGGTCCACAGCGGGCACCTACAGTCAGGTGTGTGAAGCGAATCCTGGTGGTCGACGACGAGCCGACCATCCTCGCCGCCGTGACGACCCGGCTACGCGCCGAGGCGTTCCTGGTGGAGACCGCGGTCGACGGCCCGTCCGCGGTCGAGAAGGCGGCGGCGACGAATCCGGACCTGGTGGTGCTCGACGTCATGCTGCCCGGCTTCGATGGTCTGGAAGTGTGTCGGCGCATCCAGGCGGCGCGATCGTTGCCCGTGCTCATGTTGACCGCCCGCAGCGACGAGACCGACATGTTGATTGGGCTTGGCATCGGCGCCGATGACTACCTGACGAAGCCGTTCAGCGTGCGCGAGCTGGTCGCTCGCATCCACGTCCTGCTGCGGCGCGTGGACCGCGCGGCCGATGAGCCGTCAGTCATGTTGGGGGACTGCCGAATCGACCCCCAGGAACGCCGCGTGTACCGGGGCGAGGCGGAGGTCCACCTCACCAGGATCGAGTTCGACCTGCTCGCGTTCCTCGCGGCACGGCCGCGGGCGGCCGTGCCCAGAGAGGTCCTGCTGGAGCAGGTGTGGGGGTGGGCATCGAGCGGGGAGACCCGCACGGTGGACAGCCACGTCAAGGCCCTGCGGCGCAAGCTGGGCACCGGGCTGATTCGCACGGTCCACGGCGTCGGGTACGCGTTGGAGACGCCCAAGTGAGCCGCGTCCAGAACCTCTGGGACAGGTTGCCGCGACCACTCGATCCGCTTTCCTCGTTCAAGGTGAAGATGGGTCTTCTCGTCGTCGGCGTCATCTTCCTGATCGCCTTCTTGTTCTGGGTCGGCACCGGCTGGCAGATCCGTCACACGCTGCTGGTCGCACTGGGCGCGTCACTCGTGTTCACGCTGTTCCTCACCCATGGCATGACGTCGCCGTTGCGGCAGATGACCGCCGCCGCCCGTGCGATGGCCCGTGGCGATTACAGCCGAAGGGTCCGGGCGACGTCGCGCGACGAAGTCGGGCAGTTGGCAACGGCTTTCAACCAGATGGCGGCCGATCTCGGAGCCGCCGACGAGTATCGCCGCGGTCTGATCGCCAACGTCTCGCACGAGCTGCGTACCCCGATCGCGGCTCTGCACGCCGTCCTCGAGAACGTGGTGGACGGAGTCGCGGACCCCGATCGCGACACGATGCGTCTGGCGCTCGCGCAGACCGAGCGACTTGGCGAGTTGGTGGCCAACCTGCTCGATCTGTCGCGCGTGGAGGGTGGCGTAATTCCGCTGCAGCTCAGCTCCTTCCGTGTCGAGGACTTCCTGTGGGAAGCGCTCGTACACGTCGGCCCGTCATCCGGCGACGTCCGGATCGGGGTCGATGTCGTGCCCGCTGACCTGGAGGCGGTCGCCGACCCCGCCCGGCTGCGGCAGGTGGTGGTCAACCTGGTGGACAACGCCGTCCGGCACAGCCCGGCCGGTGCCACGGTGTCAGTGGAGGCACGCGTCACCGCGTCGAGGGGATTGCGGCTCGAGTTCGGCGACGAGGGCCCCGGCATTGCGCCCGCCGAACGCGAGCGGGTGTTCCAACGCTTCACCCGAGGCGCGACGTCCGCCGGGGGTACCGGCCTGGGCCTGGCAATCGCTCGGTGGGCGGTCGAATTACACGGGGGCACAATCGAAGTCATGGATGTCGCGGTCGGCTGCCGCATCGGGGTCACGATCCCGACGATCGAGGAGACGTGCGCGTGACGATGATTGATCCGGGGTGGTACGCCACACGACAGACTGTCCCGCCGCCGCTCGAGGGGGCGGCGCTGCCGCGTCGCGGCGAACTGGGCTGGACCGCATGGCCCCTGCGGGTGTGGCCGCTCGACCCGCTGGCCCGCGCACCCCGTCGGGTCGTGTTCCTCACCTTCGGGGTCGGCATGATCGGTACGGCGCTGTGGCGACCGACGACGTTGTCGGTCGGCTACGTTCTGGTGGGCGTGATGGTGTTCGCCGTGGTCTACGGCACCGCAGATCGTCGTCCCACCCGTGCGGAATGGCTGGGGGCCACACTGACGCTGGCCTTGCTCGCGGTTCCTGCGCTGCTCGCGGCGCGATGGCTCGGGGTGCTCTGCATCATGGCGGCCTGGTTGGTGGGCTGGTGCACACTCGTCGGCGGTCGCACCTGGACCGCGGTGTTCGTGGCGCCGTTCATGCCGTGGGCGTTGCCGTACCGGGTGGCTGGGTGGGCGTGGCGAGCGTCGTCGGAGTTGGTGCCGCGTGGGGTGGGACTGCCGAAGCTGGGTCGGGCCGCAGCCGTCGCCGCCATCTCGGCGGCATTGGTGGGGATCTTCGGTGGCCTGTTCGCCGCGGCCGATCCCGCGTTCGCGCACGTGGTCGAGCGCCT
This sequence comes from Mycolicibacterium sp., assembly GCF_016462545.1. Classification (GTDB taxonomy): domain Bacteria; phylum Actinomycetota; class Actinomycetes; order Mycobacteriales; family Mycobacteriaceae; genus Mycobacterium. The sequence continues at coordinate 47,473 of NZ_JAEMTA010000007.1, forward strand.
CGTGCCCGCGCTGGACACGATGGACGTCATCGCTCGAGTGATGGTGTTGGGCATCGTGGTCGTCTTCGCGCTGAGCGGCGGTTATCTGATGCACTTCGCGCCGCGGTTGGATGCGCTGGCGCCCGCCCCCATGCGGCCCATCCCGAGGTGGGAGTGGGCCGTGCCCCTAGGCGTACTCGACGCGCTGTTCGTCCTCTTCGTCGCCGTCCAGGCGACTGTCCTCTTCGGCGGTCACGACCACGTCCTGGAGACCGAGGGCCTGACCTATGCCGAGTACGCGAGGCAGGGTTTCTGGCAGTTGCTGTGGGTGTCTGCGTTGACCCTGCTGGTGATCAGCGTGGTCATCCGAGTGGCCGGTCGTGACGCGGCCGCCGACCGACGACTGCTGCGGATTCTGGTCGGGACCACGTGCTTGACGTCGGTGGTGGTGGTGATCTCGGCGATTCATCGGATGTGGCTCTATCAGCAGGCGTACGGGTTCAGCGTGCAGCGGGTGATGGTGATCGCGATCGAGTCGTGGCTCGGGGTGGTGTTCGTGCTCGTCGCCGTGGCGGGCATGGGGATGACCGGCCGCTGGCTACCCCGAGCCGTGCTCACCGCCGGGGTTCTGACGCTGCTCGGGTTGGCGGCGATCAATCCCGAGCGGCTGATCGCTGAGTGGAACGTCGACCGCTACGAGCAGACCGGGTCGTTGGACGCCGACTACCTCCTGTCGCTGTCGAGCGACGTCGAACCGGTCCTGGCGCGGTTGCCCGAATCGATGCGGCAGTGCGCGAGATATCGTGACGACGTCCGGGACCCCTGGTACGAGTTCAACCTGTCGCGGGTCACCGCCAGCCACGACGGCACGCCTCGCGGCGACGAGTGCAGAGAGTATTGGACGCCCGGGTCCTGAGTCACGGCTAGCCAAGCAAGCGCTTGGTCGATATGATGCCCAGGTGGACAAGGCGATTCCGAGTCGCCGCGACGAGCTGCTCGACCTCGCCGCGGCGATGTTCGCCGAGCGCGGTCTGCGGGCCACCACCGTGCGTGACATCGCAGACTCCGCGGGCATTCTGTCCGGAAGTCTCTACCACCACTTCAAGTCCAAGGAGCAGATGGTCGAGGAAGTGCTGCGGGACTTCCTCGACTGGCTCTTCGGCCGGTACCGCGAGATCGTCGACACCGAGACCGATCCGCTGAAGCGCGTCGAGGGCCTCTTCATGGCGTCCTTCGAGGCCATCGAGCACCGGCATGCCCAGGTCGTCATCTATCAGGATGAGGCCAAACGGCTTTCGCCACTGCCGCAGTTCGCGTTCGTCGATGAGCGCAACCGTGAACAGCGGGCGATGTGGTTGGACATCCTCAAGCAGGGCGTCGCCGACGGTTGCTTCAGTGCCGATCTCGACGTGGACCTCGTCTACCGATTCATCCGCGACACCACCTGGGTTTCCGTCCGCTGGTACCAGCCAGGTGGACCCCTCACCGCCGAGCAGGTGGGCAGGCAATACCTCGCCATCGTGCTCGGCGGCATCACGAAAGAATAGGGAACCATGACTGGAACATCACCCGCCTACATCATCGATGCTGTGCGTACCGCAGTGGGCAAGCGCAACGGCGGGCTGTCGGGCGTGCACCCCGTCGATCTCGGAGCCGCCGCGTGGCGTGGGCTCTTCGATCGCAACGACGTCGACCCCGGTGCCGTCACCGACGTGATCGCCGGCTGCGTCGACGCCATCGGCGGCCAAGCGGGCAACATCGCCCGGCTGTCCTGGCTGGCCGCAGGTTTTCCCGAAGAGGTTCCTGGTGTCACCGTGGACCGGCAGTGCGGATCGAGTCAGCAGGCCATTTCCTTTGGTGCACAGGCGATCATGTCCGGCACCGCCGATCTGATCGTGGCGGGTGGCATGCAGAACATGAGCCAGATCCCCATCTCGTCGGCGATGATCGTCGGCGAGCAGTTCGGGTTCACCTCGCCCACCAACGAGTCGAAGAGTTGGCTGCACCGATACGGCGATCAGGAGATCTCGCAGTTCCGCGGATCCGAGATGATCGCGGAGAAGTGGAACATCTCGCGCGAGGAGATGGAGCAGTACTCGCTGACCAGCCACCAGCGCGCGCAGGAGGCCATTCGGTCGGGATACTTCGAGAACGAGATCATTCCCGTCGACGGGTTCGTCACCGACGAGGGCCCGCGTGAGACGTCGCTGGAGAAGATGGCCGGACTGAAGACGCTCGTCGAGGGCGGTCGGTTGACGGCGGCCATGGCCAGCCAGATCTCCGACGGTGCCAGCGCCGTGCTCATCGCGTCCGAGCAGGCCGTCAAGGACCACGGATTGACGCCCCGCGCCCGCATCCATCACGTGAGCGCCCGCGGTGCCGACCCGGTGTACATGCTCACCGGTCCGATTCCGGCGACGCACTACGCGCTGGAGAAGACCGGTCTGACCATCGAGGACATTGACACCGTGGAGATCAACGAGGCCTTCGCGCCCGTGGTCATGGCGTGGCTCCAGGAGACGAAGGCAGACCCCGCGAAGGTCAACCCCAGCGGTGGTGCGATCGCACTCGGTCACCCCCTCGGCGCAACGGGCGCAAAGCTTTTCGCGACCATGCTCAATACGCTCGAGCGTACGGGTGGCCGCTACGGTCTGCAGACGATGTGCGAGGGCGGCGGCACCGCCAACGTCACCATCATCGAACGCCTCTAGCCGCGGCCCCTAGCGGCCCCGCCGAGTGTGTGGATTCCGAGTACGAACTGCGATGACAGCCGTCGACTAGTCACACACTCGGCAGTCAAATGGGGCAGCCTGCTGCTCTCAGCTTCTGGCGCACCCGCTCGATGACGACGTCGGGCCTGGCCAGCATTCCGGCGCTTACCCTGACGACGACCCAACCCGATGCCTCGAGCATCGCAATCCGTTCGATGTCCCACGCGCGTTGACGTGTGTCCGTCCAATGCTGAGCGCCGTCGTACTCGACGGCGACCTTCCATTCGCGCCAGCCCATGTCGAGCCGGACGCGGACGCGGCCGTATCGGTCCCTCAACTCGATCTGCGTAGCTGGCCTCGGGAGGCCGGCTCGTACGATCGCCATGCGGAGCCGTGTCTCTCGTGGGGATTCGGCGCCGCCGTCCATGTGCTGCAACGTCTCTCGCAATGTGCGTACGCCGCGACTGCCGGGGCGCGAATCGGCTATGGCGACGACGTCGCTTACCGCCAACCCCGTTGCCCGAGCCAACGCGTCGAGATGAACGAGCGCAGTGTCCTGCGGCATCGTTCGCCCTATGTCGAATGCGGTGCGCTCAGGCGTCGTCGTACGCATTCCGTCGATGGTGCAGATCTCGCTGCCGAGCAGGCCATAGGTGTGCACGACGATTCCACGTGGTGAGTGACGATCCTCGCGGCAGATCTCGGCGGGCAGCTGTGCGTCGATCCACTTGGTGCCCAATACGGCTGCTGCCGAAAGGCCCGCAAGAACGCAATCACCACCGGCCCACAGCCACGCTGCGCGGGCCCTGGTGACGGCATCGACGGTGGCGTGCTTGGACACGTAGGCGTTGCGGTAGATCGCCCGGAAGTCCTTCTGCAGTCGGCGTGCCGTGACGTCGCCGCGCCGTAGCGCTTGTTGTCCGAGGAACGGACGTTCTCCCAATCCCATGCCCCGGATGCTGGCGCTGGGCGACGACGTCGCCCGTCGAGTGTGGGTGTTCTTCGTGCGTTTCGCGAGTGGGGCTGTGGACTATCCCCACACTGGGGATAGTTCAGTCGACGACGTGCGCGGAAGCTGCCCGCAGGTGTGCGATGGCGTCGGCCACGATGGACTCGACGAGCTCCGCGCACGACGGCAGGTCGTTGAGGATGCCCGCCACCTGTCCGGATGCCAGCACTCCCGCCTCGGTGTTGCCGTCGACCAGGCCGGCCTTCAGAAGCATGGGCGTGTTCGCGGCCATCACGACCTGCGACCACGTGAGCTCCTTCCCGCGGCGCATCGCCAGACCGTCGGTCACGATCGAACGCCACGACATACCCGACATGGCCTTGAACTTCTGCGCGTTCAGGACCGCGGCACTGAATCCCCGCACGGGCGACCCACTTTCGAGCTTCTCCACCAACCCGGTTCGCAGTACCCGGTGCGGCATGCCGTCGACGCGCTTGGACACGACGGTCGCATCGAAGGCGGAGTCCAGATACCGCTGCTTGACGGCATCGGGCACGGTCGAATCCGACGTCAGGAGAAACCGGGTGCCCATCGCGACGCCGGCGGCGCCGTACGACAGCGCGGCCGCTAGGCCCCTGCCGTCGAAGAAACCGCCCGCCGCCACGACGGGGATGCCGGTGCCCGCGAGGGCATCCAGTACCGACGGCAACAGCAGCGTGGTCGCGACGGGTCCGGTGTGGCCGCCGCCCTCACCGCCCTGCACGATCACCGCGTCGGCGCCCCACGCCGCGACCTTCTTCGCGTGCTTGGCCGCCCCGACCGACGGGATGACGACGACGCCGGCATCCTTCAGCTTGGCGATGAGGTCCGCCTTGGGAGCTAGGGCGAAGGAGGCGACTTTGACTCCTTCGCGGATCAGGAGGTCGACGCGATCACCGGCGTCGCCCGCGTCGGCACGCATGTTGATGCCGAATGGTTTGTCGGTGGTGGCCTTTACCTTGGTCACCGCGGTCTGCAGTTCGTCCAGCGTCATGGTCGCCGAGGCGAGGATCCCGAGCCCGCCGGCGTTGGACGTCGCCGCGACCAGTCGGGCACCCGCGACCCAGCCCATCCCGGTCTGCACGACGGGGTGCTCGATGCCGAGTAACTCGGTCAGCGGAGTGCGCAGGCTGCTCATACCTTGACTTCCTTGTCCCGCAGTCCCTTCGGATCGATCACCTTCTGGATCAACTCGAGCTCATCACCGGTTGGCAGTCGCGAGGACTCGACGGAGTCCAGGCCGTGCACCTCGAAGCCCGTGTTCTCGGCCACCTGGTCGGGCTCGACCCCGGGATGTAGCGACACCGCGCGCATCTGATGGTCGGGGCCGTTGAAGTCGAACACGCCGAGGTTGGAGACCACCCGGTAGACGTTGACGAACCGGTAGGCCGGATTGTCGGGATCAACCTTGTCCCAGCCGATTCCGGACACGATGTCCACCGATTCACCGAACACGCGGGTCGAGTGGTTGCCCACCCAGTAGCTCGTCGCGTGGTTGATGGTGTTGCCCGGGGCGCCACGGACGCCGAACATCTGACGTTTCGGATGCTGAATCGGACCGAACGCGGACAGGTTCTGGTTGCCGTACCGGTCGATCTGATTGGCGCCCATCACGACGTGGCGCCTGCCCCACGCCAGTGTCTCGAAGACGCGACCGAACGGCATCCAGCCCTCGATCGCCCCCGTCGCGCCGATCGCGGGCGTGTCGGCCAGTAGGCGGGCTTCGCCGTCGGTGAGCAGGATGTCCGGGGAGAACGTCAAGCGCGCCAGTCGGGCGCCGACGGACACGATCGTCGTCATGGGACTGACCATGATTTCGCCTGCGTCGCGGAACAATTCGGCGCACGCGACGGCGCAGACCTCGGCTCGGGTCACGGACATCACTGGGCGTCCTCCTTGAACTTGCGCACTGCCGCTTGATAGTCGGCTTCGCTGCCCGACAGGTAGGTGTCGACGAACTGCTGCCACGTCTCCTCGGACGCGGCCGCCTCGGCGTAGTGCCGCTGGAACTTCTCGTCGCGGCGGTAGTCGGGCTCGTTGGTGGTGAAGTGCGCCCCGCCGGGTGCCTCCACGACGGAGTCGACCATCATGCGGTTGACCAGCAGCGCCTGCGGTGGCACCGCCTTGATCAGCTCCTCGGTCGACACGACGCGCTCGACGGAGAGCAAGCGTCTGTCGGCGGCCATCAGGAACAGGTCGTCGAAGTACGGGTCGATACCGGTATAGGCGGCATTGCCGCGCTCGTCGCCGAGATTCATGTGCACGAAGGCTGCGTCGAGAGTCAGCGCGGGCATGGCCACTAGTTGCTCGTAGCCCCCGTCGGTGGGATACGGCGACGTCACGGTCTTGAGCTCGTCGCCCCAGAACGCGCGGACGTCGCTGCCGAGGCCGGCGCGGATCGGGAGGAACGGAAGTCGTTGTGCCGCAGCCTGCAATCCGCAGCGCAGCATGCCCTCGTCCATCTCACGCGCCTCGATGGCACCGGTGGTGCGGGCCTTGGCGAACCAGGGGTCGTAGAACGGCGGGGAATCCAGGGACACGAAGCCGTAGTAGACCCGCTTGACCTTGCCTGCCGAGCACAGCAGGCCGATGTCGGGCCCGCCGTAGCTGACGACGGTGAGATCGGTGACGTCCGTGCGGAGCAGCGCCCGGACGAATGCCATGGGCTTGCGCCGAGATCCCCAGCCGCCGATGCCGATGGTCATGCCGCTCTGGATCGAGGCGACCGCCTCGTCGAGTGTGGTCCTCTTGTCCGACACTATCTCCCCGCTCGCTTCGCTCGTGCCCGCCGAATCACTATTTCCCCGCTCGCTTCGCTCGTGCCCGCCGAATCATTGCTTCTCGGATCCCTTCGACGTCCCCGCGAACGCATCACGGTGTTCGTCGGACACGCCCGACAGGTTCAGCTCGAACGTGAAGCCCTGCTCCATCCGGTATCTGGCGTTGGGCGGTTGCACGTCGATGAGGTTCAACGCTTCCTTCGCCGCGCGGATCACGCGGGTGTCCTTGCTGGCGATGTCGCGCGCGACCCGCAGCGCGGACTCGTTGAGATCGGCGCGCGGCACGACCTCGTGGACCGAGCCGAAGTGGTGCAGCGTCGCGGCGTCGACGGTCGCCGCGGTGAAGAACAGCCGCCGCATCAGGTGCTGGGGCACCAGGCGGGACAGGTGGGTGGCGGCGCCGAGGGCGCCGCGCTCGACCTCGGGTAGGCCGAACTTTGCGTCGTCGGAGGCGACGATGACGTCGGCATTGCCGACCAGTCCGATGCCGCCACCGACACAGAACCCGTTGACTGCCGCGACCACGGGTACCTCGCACTCGTACACCGCGCGGAAGGCGTGGAAACAACCGCGATTGGCGTCGATGAGCGCGGTGAAGCCCTCGGTGTTCTGCATCTCCTTGATGTCGACGCCGGCGTTGAAGCCGCGGCCCTCGGCGCGGAGGATCACTACGTGGGTGCTCCGGTCGCGACCGGCGGCGGTGATGGCGTCACCGAGTTCGAACCACCCCTTCGACGGGATGGCGTTGACGGGTGGGTAGTCGACGGTGACCGAGACGATGCCCGGTTCCACGGCTTTGGTGATGATTGGCATGCGAATTCCTCAGCTACTCCATGAGCGACTACCTAAGCAAGCACTTGCTTGGTACGCTAGCACAGTGACCGATGGGGCTGACAGTGCCGGATTCAATCTGCAACTCGGCGGCCGCGTCGTCTTGGTGACGGGCGGCGTTCGAGGGGTCGGCGCCGGCATCAGCGCGGTCTTCGCGGGACAGGGCGCGACGGTGGTGACCTGCGCCCGTCGTCCCGTCGACGGCCTGCCGTACGAGTTCATAGCCTGCGACGTGCGAGACGACGAATCGGTCGAGGCGCTCGTCGACACCATCGTGGAACGCCATGGTCGCCTCGACGTCGTGGTCAACAATGCGGGTGGCTCGCCGTACGTCCTGGCCGCGGATGCCTCCGCGAAGTTCAGCACCAAGATCATCGAACTCAATCTGCTTGGCCCGCTTTCGGTGTCGCAGCACGCCAACGAGCACATGCAGACCCAGGCCGACGGTGGCTCGATCATCAACGTCGCCAGCGTCAGCGGTCGCAGGCCCACCCCGGGTACGGCGGCCTACGGCGCCGCCAAGGCGGGCGTCGAAAGCCTCACCAGCACGCTGGCGGTCGAATGGGGGCCGAAGGTGCGGGTCAACTCGCTCGTCGTGGGCATGGTCGAGACCGAGCAGTCCGAACTGTTCTACGGCGACGCCGAGTCGATCGCCGCGATCTCGGCCAACGTCCCCCTCGGCAGGCTGGCCAAGCCCGCCGACGTCGGTTGGGCAGCAGCCTTTCTGGCGAGTGATGCGGCGTCCTACATCAGCGGAGCATCACTCGAGGTGCACGGCGGTGGCGAGCCCCCGCATTACCTCGCCACCACCAACGCAATCAAATAACAAGGGAGACAACGCACATGGGTTTGCTTGACGGCCGGGTGGTCATCGTCACGGGTTCGGGAGGCGGCATCGGTCGTGCGCATGCGCTCGCCTTCGCCGACGAGGGCGCCCGCGTGGTGGTCAACGACATCGGTGTCGGCCTCGACGGTTCGCCCGCGGGCGGCGGCAGCGCGGCCCAGAGCGTGGTCGACGAGATCACGGCCGCGGGTGGCGAAGCCATCGCCAGCGGTGCGAACGTCGCCGACTGGGCGCAGGCTGAAGAGTTGATCCACACCGCAGTAAGGGAATTCGGCGGTCTCGACGTGCTGGTGAACAACGCCGGGATCGTCCGCGACCGGATGGTCGCAGGCACCAGTGAAGAGGAGTTCGACGCCGTCATCGCCGTCCACCTCAAGGGACACTTCGCGACGATCCGGCACGCCGGCGCCTACTGGCGCGCGCAGGTGAAGGCAGGAAAGGCCGGCCCTGACACCCTCAATGCACGCATCATCAACACCAGTTCCGGCGCGGGCCTGCAAGGCAGTGTGGGACAGGGCAATTACAGCGCAGCCAAGGCGGGCATCGCCGGTCTGACCCTGGTGGCCGCCGCGGAGATGGGACGCTACGGCGTCACGGTCAACGCGATCGCACCCTCGGCGCGAACCCGGATGACCGAGACGGTCTTCGCCGACATGATGTCGACGCAGGACGCCGACTTCGACGCCATGGCGCCGGAGAACATCTCCCCGCTGGTGGTGTGGCTCGGCAGCGTCGAATCCCGCGACGTCACGGGACGGGTCTTCGAGGTCGAGGGCGGCATCATCCGCGTCGCCGAAGGTTGGGCCCGCGGCGCGGAGACGGACAAGGGAGCCCGCTGGGACCCGGTCGAACTCGGTCCCGTCGTCACCGGCCTGCTGGCCAAGTCCAGGACGCCACTGCCGGTCTTCGGCGCGTAGCGGTCAGGCGGGCTCGCAGATCACCAACGGGATCTTGCGGTCAGTCCAGGACGCGTAGTCCTCGTAGGTCGGGTACATCTCGACGAGCCTCGGCCAGTACAGGTTTCGCTCGTCCTCTGTTGCGTCGCGGGCCTTCAGCCGAAGCGTCTCGTCCTTGATCTGCACCGCGACGCGTGGGTCGGCCTTGAGGTTCAGGTACCACATCGGGTGCTTGTCGCTGCCGCCCTTCGACGCCGCGAAGACCACGGTGTCGCCGTCGCGGTGAAAGTACAGCGGACTGTCGCGCTTCTCACCGGACTTGCGGCCGGTGGTGGTCAGGATGGCCACGGGAATGCCCTGGAAATTGCCGCCGAGGCCCTTGCCGTCATTGCGGCGATACATGAAGGTGTTGATGCGGGACATCCACTTGACGACGAAGTCGCCGAAGGCGGTGTCCATGTACTTCGGTCTGCTGCCTGCCATCTGCGCAACCTAGTCCACGTGGAGGAACGGCCGGATGGCGGCCCGAATGTGGTGGATCTGCCCGTCGGCCGGGATCGCGAACGTCTCGTCGATGTGGGCCCCGACCCGGCGGCCGCCGATCGACGGCTTCGTCACCAGGTCGAACTCGGCGCGGACGCTGTCGCCGGTGACGGTGAACTCGGGCACGGTGGTCTCGCGGATGACGCGGTACTGCAGGCCGCCGTTCAGGCTCCGGCGCAGGTGAGCTCCCGAGAACCCGGTCTTCAGGCCCACTTCGACGCGCGTGCAGCCCGGAGCGAAGGGAACGGCGCTGGCGTCATGACTGACCAGGGCGTCGATGTAGGCCTGCGCCGCCGCGATGCGATCGGTGTCCGTGATCTGGTCTGTCGTCACTAGATCCGCTCGATGATGGTGCCGGTCGACAGCGCTCCGCCTGCGCACATGGTGATGAGCGCGGTGCTCTTGTCGGAGCGCTCGAGCTCGTGCAGGGCCGTGGTGATGAGCCGGGCCCCGGTGCTGCCCACCGGGTGGCCCAGCGCGATCGCGCCGCCGTTGACGTTGACGCGGTCCATGTCCGGCTCGTGCACCCGCGCCCAGGACAGCACTACGGAGGCGAAGGCCTCGTTGATCTCGACGACGTCGATGTCGCCGATCTTCATCCCGGCCTTCTCCAGCACCTTGGCCGTCGATTGCACGGGGCCGTCGAGGTGGTAGTAGGCCTCGGACCCGACGTTGGCCTGGCTCACGATCCGGGCCCGCGGTTTCAGGCCGTGCGCCTTCGCCACGTCCTCGTCCATCCACAGCACCGCGGCTGCGCCGTCGGATATCTGCGACGAGGTGCCCGCCGTGTGAATCCCGCCCTCCATCACCGGCTTCAGCTGGGCCAGGCCCTCCAGGGTGGTGTCGCGCAGACCCTGATCGCGGGTGACGGGCGCCCGCTCGGACGTCGGACGCTTGTTCTCGTCGAGCACGGGGGCGTCGATCGGTGAGATCTCCCGGTCGAAGCGGCCCTCGGCCCAGGCCACCTTGGCCTTCTGCTGCGACGCGAATCCGAACGCGTCGATCTCCTCACGGGTGATGCCGCGGCGCTTGGCGATTCGCTCGGCGGCCGTGAACTGATCGGGCATGTCGATGTCCCACGACGACGCCCGGATGATCGAGCGGTCCGGCCCGGCGTTGGCACCGAGTCCCACCCGGCTCATGGCCTCGATGCCGCACGCGATGCCGATGTCGATGGCCCCGCCGGCAATCAAACCGTGCACCAGGTGGTTGGCCTGCTGCGCGCTGCCGCACTGGCAGTCGACGGTGGTGGCGCCGACGTGCTCGGGCAGCCCGGCGGTCAGCCAGCCGACGCGGGTGATGTTGTTGGACTGCTCGCCGAACTGCGTGACGCACCCGCCGATCAGCTGTTCGACCTCTCCGGCATCGATGCCGGCCTTCTCGACGAGCGCCTTCTGCACCGCTCCCAACAGTTCGGTGGCATGCAGGCCAGACAACCATCCGTTCCGCTTGCCGATGGGGCTGCGGGTGGCTTCGACGATCACAGGGTTACCCATCAGGCCAGGCTAGAACACGTTTCATAAGTCTGACAAGCTGCGATGCCGCCACGCCTTTGATCTGCAGTGAAGGCATGTTTTACTGGCACTAGAACACGTTGCAATTAGGAGCGCACAGCTATGGCACCCCTCGACATCCCCGCCGACTTCGACTTCCTGGACCCGGACGTCAACCTCATCGGTCTGCCCGTGGCAGAACTGGCCGAGCTCAGGAGCACGGAGCCGATCCACTGGGTCGACATGCCAGAGGGTGCCGGTGGTTTCGAGGACCACGGCTACTGGCTGGTCACCAAGCACGCCGACGTCAAGGAAGTCTCCCGTCGCAGCGACGTCTTCTCGAGTTGGGAGAACGGCGCCATCCCGACCTGGCCCAAGGAGATGACGCGCGAGTCCGTCGAGATGCAACGTGCCGTCATGCTCAACATGGACGCGCCGCACCACACCCGGCTGCGCAAGATCATCTCCCGGGGTTTCACCCCGCGCGCCATCGGGCGGCTCGAGGAGGAACTGGCGCAGCGGGCCCAGAACATCGCCAAGGCCGCCGCGGCCGAGGGTAGCGGCGACTTCGTGGAGCAGGTCTCGTGTGAGCTGCCCCTGCAGGCCATCGCCGGCCTGCTCGGCGTTCCGCAGGAGGATCGTGACAAGCTCTTCCGCTGGTCGAATGAGATGACCGGTGGTGAAGACCCCGAGTTCGCCGACGTCGATCCGGCGCAGTCGTCGATGGAATTGATCATGTACGCCATGGCCATGGCCGACGAGCGCGGCAAGAACCCCACCGACGACATCGTCACGACCCTGATCCAGGCCGACGTCGAGGGGGAGAAGCTCTCCGACGACGAGTTCGGCTTCTTCGTCATCATGCTCGCGGTGGCGGGCAACGAGACCACTCGCAACTCGATCACCCACGGCATGATCGCGCTCGCCAACAACCCGGACCAGTGGGAGCTGTACAAGAAGGAGCGCCCGTCGACCGCGGCCGACGAGATCATCCGCTGGGCCACCCCGGTGTCGGCGTTCCAGCGCACGGCGAACGAGGACACCCAGCTTTCGGGCGTGCAGATCAAGAAGGGCCAGCGCCTGGTGATGTCGTACCGCTCGGCCAACTTCGACGAGGACGTCTTCGACGACCCGCATTCCTTCAACATCCTGCGCGACCCGAACCCGCACGTCGGTTTCGGCGGGACCGGCGCCCACTTCTGCATCGGTGCCAACCTCGCCAGGATGACGATCAACCTCATCTTCAACGCGGTCGCCGACCACATGCCCGATCTCAGGCCCGTCGGCGAGCCGGAGCGGCTACGGTCGGGTTGGCTCAACGGGATCAAGCACTGGCAGGTCGACTACACCGGCGCCAGCGCCTAGCACGTAGCTCAAAGCCCAAGGAATCAAGGAGGATTCGGGTGGACTTCAGTCCGGACGAAGGTCAGCAAGCCGTCGCGAACGTGGTGACGTCGGCGCTGGACCGGGACAACAGCTGGGATGCACTCGTCGCAGGCGGTGTGATCGCGTTCGGCGTGCCGGAACGGCTCGGCGGTGACGGACTGGGTCTGCCGGAGATCGCGACGGCCCTGACCGAGATCGGTCGGCACGGCACGGTGAGCCCGGCGCTCGCGACCCTGGGTCTCGGCTTGGTGCCGCTGCTGGATCTCGCCTCCGACGAGCAGCAGGATCGCTTCCTCGCGGGGGTCGCCAAGGGCGGCCTCCTGACCGCCGCACTCAACGAGCCGGGTTCGTCGTTGCCCGAGCGACCGGCCACGACGCTGAGCGCCGGCAAGCTCTCCGGGACGAAGGTCGGCGTTCCCTATGCCGAACAAGCGGAGTGGATCGTCGTCACCACCGATGGCGGCGTCGTCGTCGTATCGCCGACGGCCGACGGCGTGACGCTGGCCAAGACGCCCTCGGCCAACGGATCAGACGAGTACGTCGTCACCTTCGCCGACGTCGCCGTCCCCGACGCCGACGCCCTGGGCGGAGTCGGTGCGGTGAACCGGGTCAACCAGTTGGTGCTGGCCTCGATCGGTGCCTTCGCGGCCGGTCTCGTCGCCGGGGCGCTGCGGTTGACCGCCGACTACGTGGCCAAGCGTGAGCAGTTCGGTAGGCCGCTGTCGACGTTCCAGACGGTGGCCGCGCAGCTCGCCGAGGTCTACATCGCTTCTCGCACGATCGCGTTGGCGTCGACATCGGTGATCTGGCGGCTCGCGGAGGGCCGTGACGCCGATGCCGATCTGGAGGTGCTCGGCTACTGGCTGACCTCGCAGGCGCCACCGAACATGCAGACCTGTCATCACTTGCACGGCGGTATGGGCATGGACATCACCTACCCGATGAACCGCTACTACTCCACTGTCAAGGATCTCACCCGACTGCTGGGTGGTCCCGCGCATCGTCTCGACCTGGTGGGAGCGTAAATGTTCATCGAACTGACCCCGGAACAGCGGCAGTTGCAAGCCGAGATGCGGCAGTACTTCAGCAATCTCATCTCGCCCGACGAGGCGAAGGAGATGGAGGTCGACCGACACGGCAAGGCCTACCGGGCGATCATCAAGCGGATGGGTTCGGACGGCAAGCTGGGCGTCGGCTGGCCAAAGGAGTTCGGCGGCCACGGCTTCGGTCCCATCGAACAGCAGATCTTCGTCAACGAGGCGGCCCGCGCCGACGTTCCGTTGCCGGCGGTGACGCTGCAGACGGTTGGGCCGACGTTGCAGGTGTACGGCACCGAGTTGCAGAAGAAGAAGTTCCTGCCCGCGATCCTGGCCGGCGACGTCCATTTCGCGATCGGCTACTCCGAACCCGAGGCGGGCACCGACCTGGCGTCGCTGCGCACCTCGGCCGTGCGACAGGGCGACGAGTACATCGTCAACGGCCAGAAGATCTGGACCACGGGTGGCCACGACGCCGACTACCTCTGGCTCGCCGTCCGCACCGATCCGGAAGCCGTGAAGCACAAGGGCATTTCGATCCTGATCGTCGACACCACCGATCCGGGATACTCCTGGACGCCGATCATTCTGTCCGACGGCGCTCATCACACCAACGCCACCTATTTCAACGACGTCCGGGTGCCCGCCGAGATGCTGGTCGGTGAGGAGAACGCCGGGTGGCGGTTGATCACCACCCAGCTGAACCACGAGCGCGTCATGCTCGGACCCGCGGGCAAGGTTGCGGGCATCTACGACCGCGTGCACACCTGGGCGTCCAAGCCGGGCGGTAACGGCGTCACCCCCCTCGATCACGAGGACGTCAAGCGTGCCCTCGGAGAGATCCGCGCGATCTGGCGGATCAACGAGCTCCTGAACTGGCAGGTGGCCGCCGGCGGTGAGGAGATCAACGTCGCGGATGCTGCGGCGACCAAAGTCTTTGGCACCGAGCGCATTCAGTTGGTGGGACGCCTTGCCGAGGAGATCGTCGGCAAGTACGGCAACCCCGCCGAGTCCGACACCCGCGAGTTGTTGGAATGGTTGGACAGCCAGACCAAGCGCAACCTGGTGATCACCTTCGGTGGCGGTGTCAACGAGGTGATGCGGGAGATGATTGCGGCGTCCGGTCTCAAGGTGCCGCGGGTGCCCCGCTGATGAGCGCTCGCGCGAAGAAGAGACGACCATGAGTGCCATCGAGGACATCAAGGCGGCAGCCGAGAAGGTCAAGGCGCAGGGGCGAAGCACGCCGCGGGTCGGTCGCCATCCGGTGAACCAGCCGATGGTGGATCACTGGCTCGACGCGATCGGCGACGAGAACCCCATCTACGTCGACGAGTCCGCCGCGAAGGCGGCTGGTCACCCTGGCGTCGTCGCGCCGCCCGCGATGATCCAGGTCTGGACGATGATGGGTCTCGGCGGGGTGCGTCCCGATGACGACCCGCTCGGCAAGATACTCGAATTGTTCGACGAGGCAGGCTATGTCGGCGTCGTCGCCACGAACTGCGAGCAGACTTACCACCGCTATCTCAAAGCCGGTGACGAGGTCAGCATCGCGGCCGAACTGACCGATGTGGTCGGCCCCAAGCAGACGGCGCTCGGCGAGGCATTCTTCATCACCCAGCGGATCACCTGGTCTGTGGGTGACGAGGACGTCGCCGAGATGATGTGGCGCATCATGAAGTTCATCCCGAAGGAGACGGGCGGCGCGGCGGTGAGCACCGTGCCGGACGACCTCGACGCCGATTCGGCGATGCGGCCCGCGTCGTCGAAGGACACGAAGTTCTTCTGGGACGGCGTGAACGCGCACGAACTCCGTATCCAGAAGCGGCCCGACGGCACCCTGCAACACCCGCCGGCACCGGCGCTGTGGTTGGACAAGGAGGAAACGACCGATTACGTCGTGGCAGCCGGCACCGGCTCGGTCTTCAGCTTCGTCGTGCACCACGCCCCGAAGGTGCCCGGTCGCACACTGCCGTTCGTCATCGCGCTCGTCGAACTCGACGAGGGTGTCCGGATGCTCGGCGAGCTCCGCAACGTCGACCCCGCCAAGGTGGAGATCGGAATGCCCGTGCGCGCCATGTACATCGACTTCCCGGCCAACGACGTCGGACCCGCTTGGACCAACTACGCATGGGAGCCCGTCGCGTGAGCGCGCCCGCACTGGAAGTGGGCACGAAGCTGCCCGAGCTGAAGCTCTACGGCGACCCGACGTTCATCGTCTCCACGGCGATTGCGACGCGCGACTACCAGGACGTGCACCACGACCGAGACAAGGCGCAGGCCAAGGGGTCCAAGGACATCTTCGTCAACATCCTCACCGACACCGGGCTGGTGCAGCGCTACATCACCGACTGGGCCGGCCCGAGCGCCGTCATCAAGACGATCGGACTGCGCCTGGGGGTGCCGTGGTACGCCTATGACACCGTGACCTTCTCCGGTGAGGTGACCGCCGTGGAGGATGGATTGATCACGCTGAAGATCGTGGGCGCCAACAGTCTTGGCGACCACGTGATCGCCAACGCGACGCTGACGATCGGAGGGGTTGCGTGAGCGGCGCACTGTCGGGCAAGGCCGCGATCGTCGGAATCGGCGCCACCGACTTCTCCAAGAACTCTGGCCGCAGCGAATTGCGACTGGCCGCCGAGGCGGTGCTCGACGCACTCGACGACGCGGGCCTGACGCCCGCCGACGTCGACGGCATGACGACCTTCACGATGGACTCCAACACCGAGGTTGCGGTCGCCCGCGCCACGGGGATCGGTGACCTCAAGTTCTTCTCCAAGATTCACCACGGCGGCGGCGCCGCGTGCGCCACGGTGCAGCAGGCCGCCATGGCGGTCGCCACCGGTATCGCGGACTGCGTGGTGGCCTACCGCGCGTTCAACGAACGCTCGGGTATGCGCTTCGGTCAGGTCCAGATGCGTCTGGTGGAGAACGCCGACTCGACCGGAGTTGACAACTCGTTCTCCTATCCGCACGGATTATCCACTCCCGCAGCACAAGTCGCGATGATCGCCAAGCGGTACATGCATCTCTCGGGCGCGACGAGCCGCGACTTCGGCGCCATCTCGGTCGCCGATCGCAAGCACGCCGCCAAGAATCCGAAGGCCTACTTCTACGAGAAGCCGATCACCATCGAGGAGCATCAGGCCTCGCGGTTCATCGCCGAGCCACTGCGGCTGCTCGACTGCTGCCAGGAGACCGACGGAGGCGTTGCGCTCGTCATCGTCTCGGCCGAGCGAGCCAAGGACCTCAAGAACCGCCCGGCGATCATCGAGGCCGCCGCACAGGGCGCCAGCCCTGATCAATACTCGATGGTGAGCTACTACCGGCCGGAACTCGACGGGCTGCCCGAGATGGGGCTCGTCGGCAAGCAGATGTGGGCGCAATCCGGTCTCACGCCAACCGACATTCAGACCGCGATCCTGTATGACCACTTCACGCCCTTCACGCTGATTCAGCTCGAGGAGTTGGGGTTCTGTGGCTGGGGTGAGGCCAAGGACTTCATCGCCGACGGCGCCATCGAGATCGGTGGACGGCTGCCCATCAACACCCACGGCGGTCAGCTCGGCGAGGCCTACATCCACGGTATGAACGGGATCGCCGAGGGCGTGCGACAGCTTCGTGGCACCTCGGTCAACCCGGTGCCCGACGTCGAGCACGTTCTGGTCACCGCGGGCACCGGGGTTCCGACGTCCGGTCTGATCCTCGGCTAGCTGTCGATCCCCGATCGCGCCGCGCTCGGCTGCCGGGGGATCGGTCGGAAGACGTCGGACGGAGTTAGCTGCCGCCGCTGGCACAGCTTTGCGCGCTCGCGTGCAGATTGAGCAAATTTATCGGAGATTTTGGCAGCGGGTGCATTTTTCTACTTGTGCGTTAGTATTCACGCTGAGCGAGCACTTTACGGGGGTTTAGTGCCGCTGAGCTGAAACGGGGAACCGGCATGCCTGACCGAAATCTACAAGTAATGCTTGATTTGGCAAAGGTCGACTCGGATGGAAGCGGGAGCGTCGATCGGCGGGTTACCTGCGGGTCCGGGGGGGAACACGTGCTGACCGACGTAGGACCAGGGGCGAACGTTCGACTGCACGAGATGGCGAGCATCACCCCAGGGGTGGACTCGCTGTCGGGCGCGCGTACCCAACTGGCGGCCACGATCTTGATCGTCGACGACTGCACGCTATACCGGGAGAACCTTGCGGTCGCGCTGTCGGCGAACGAGGCATTTTCGACGCACGCAGCGTGGGACGTGGCGTCGCTGCTCTCCGCATTCGAGGCATGTGAACCCGACGTCGTGCTCTTGAGCATGTCGACGAAGGACAGCGGGGCGTTGTTGCAGGCAATGACCACGGCTCGCCCGGATGTCAAAGTGATCGCCGTCGGTGTGTGTGAAGGCGATGAATCGACGATCGTCGCCTCCGCGGAGGCCGGTGTGACGGGATACCACCTCCGTGACGAGTCGTTCGCGGATCTGCTCCTGCTCATCCGCGAGGTCGCCGAGGGTGAGTCCGTGTGTTCTCCGAAGGTGGCCGCGGTCCTGCTCCGTAGATTGTCGGCGTTGGCGTCGGCCCGGAAACCGGACATGGGTGAACTCGTTCTGACTGCTCGCGAGATTCAGATCTTGGAACTGCTCGAAGTCGGTCTGTCGAATCGGGAGATCGCCAACCAACTCTGCATTGCGCTGCACACGGTCAAGAACCACGTCCACAGCGTGCTGGGAAAGTTGGGGGTCAGCACCCGCGCTCAGGCGGTGGCAGCCTCCCGGTCCGTCCGACAGGCCGAGATGGGTCCGAAGGTCTAGGCACCAAGCCAGTCTGAAGATGATTCCAACGGCCCATGTACTAGCAGGTTCGCGGGGTCGATATTGGATCAGTGAGATGCCTGGCAGTCCAAATACGTTGCCATGACGGGAAAGCAGTGCAGCGGGCGGGCGCCGACAGGCTGAACCGGTCGGTGCCATCGGCACTCTCCAGTATTGCGAGGAGTGCCGAATGACACTGGGACAGTTACGTTTCTCCTTATCGCCGCCGAGTCGGCTACAGCGGAGCACGTCCGGCCACGACAACGTCCCCGGAGCCCATCGCGTCATCGGCGCTGCGATTCTCGCCGGTGGACTCGCACTGAGCGTGTCCGTCCATCCCGTGCAGCGCAGTCAAGGACTTCTCGAAGCCCTGATGCCGGACGGCCGGATCGTGATGAGCGTGCCGGGCACGGTGGGATCAATATTTCTGAAAGCCACGTCGGCAGACTTCGCGTCCATCAACGTGCCCGACCTAGTGTGGCTGGTCGAGTTCACCGACCGGCACCCGGAAGTCTCGACGGGCGCCTTGTTGGGGCTAGTCAACGAATTCGGCATTCGAAACGTGGTCAGGTCCTTCGAGCTGCTGAGTTCCATGGGTCCCGTTCGGCCCCTCGCCCCTCGCGTTCCGTACGGAGGTGGCGGTTACTGGTCGAATGATGGTGGCGGAGATGCACTGCACTCCTTGATGATGGCGCTGGCGCTCCTGGATGGCAGCGGGAACTTTCGCGGTCGTGAGTTGTTCGAGGCACTCCGGGACGTGCTCACCGAATTGATGGCAACGGTCGGTCGGCCACCCACGCCGTCGGCACCAGCCTCCGGCCCGACGGACGTCTCGCCCACCGCGGTGCCGTCACCCCTGCCGTCTCCGTCGATACCGATTCGGTTGGTCTCCGATTCACCGCCAGATGCCTCGACGACCGACCAGCCGCCGGCTGGCAACGAGCCCGCAGCAACGCAGATTACGGGCTTGGCGACAGTCGAAACATCCTCTCCACCAACGGAATCTCTCACCTCTCCGATCGTGGCGGTCAGCAGCGCTGCCGCCGAGCCGTCCGTCGTGGTGCGAGCCGAACCTGATCCGTCGCCGACCGATCCACCCAAGCCCGATCCACCCAAGCCCGATCCGCCAAAGACCGATCCGCCAAAGACCGATCCGCCGAAGCCGGAGTCGACATCGAGCAGCGGAGTCGCCGACGGTCCGACGGGTAATACGAGTTCCGGGTCATCGAGTACGAGTGCCGGTTCCTCCAGCGGAGGCGACTCGGCTGGCGGATCGGCCGGCTCGGGAGATTCTGGCGGGGGTTCTTCGGGCGGTGAATGAGTCTCGACGCTCTCGACCCCGTCGTGTGGGCAGTAGATCGTTCGAAGTCGGGGGATGGTGAATGCTCGACGACGGGACACCTCGATCTCGGCTCACCACAGACGACTTCCCGCTGACCGTCACGGTGGGCCGTGACCACGTCCACCTAGTCTCGGACAGTCGCGACCACCGCTTCAGTCCGGGACCCAACGGCAGGGCGCGCCGCGCTCCCACGACGAATCGGAAATCGCCGACCGAGTTACTTGGCGCCGAGAGGGAGGTCACGGAGCGCTCTCATCGAGCACTCCGCGGTCTCCGAATCGTCATCGTGGACGACACCGCCCTTCATCGCGGGACACTGGCCAATGCGCTGAGAATGCATGGCGCGCTTGACCTCGGCGCCGCGTGGGACCTGGTCTCGCTCGCACGCGCCTGTGCGGAAGTGCAGCCAAACATCGTGCTACTGCGGATCGGAACTCATGACAGCATGGAGATGTTGCGAGCCGCGAGTGAGATCGATCCTGGGGTCAAGGTGATCGTTCTCGGGGTGTCCAATGACGACGAGACCCAGATCGTGGCGTGCGCCGGAGCAGGGGTGGCGGGCTATCACACCCGTCGTGAATCCCTCGGTGATCTATTGATCCTGATAAGCCGGGTTGCTGCTGGCGAGATGTCATTCTCTCCTGCGTTCACCGCTACGTTGCTCCATCGGTTGGCAGCATTGGCGTCTCAGCGCCGAACCTCGGAGAGAGAACTAGTGCTCACGGATCGCGAGGCCCAGATCCTGCAGATGCTGGAACTGGGCCTGTCGAATCACGATATCGCAGTGCAACTCTCGATTGCCGTCCATACCGTGAAGAACCACGTGCACAACCTGCTGAAGAAACTCGGAGTCGCGACTCGCGCCGACGCCGCCGCGCTCGCGCGTGCGAACCGCCGACGTGGCGAATGAACACGGTGGACTAGATCCACTGGCAGTCGAGATTCGCTCCGATGGCCCATGTACGGGCGCGTTGCGGACCTCGATAGTGGAGTCGTGCTCCTCCGATTAGCTCGAGATGTCGCCTACGGGCGGTACGCGCGACTGCGCCGTGACATACCGAATGGGATCTTCCCCGAGAGGAATCCGGTGACGGTGCGGAGTCTGCGGCTGGGCCTCCACGAGACGACGAGCAGAGGAGTTGACTGATGTGCGGCATCATCGCGTGCAGAACGCATTCGCCTGCTGCCGACTTTCTCCTGAGCGGACTGCGCCGCCTCGAGTACCGCGGATACGACTCGGTGGGTATCGCCGTGCGGACGATCGGCGGTGACGTCGTACGGATGCGGACGATTCACCGGATCGATGCCCTCGACCGCGCCGTGGCTGATTGGACCGGAACGGCGTTCGACGGTGTCGGGATCGGTCACACGCGGTGGGCCACCCATGGGGCCGCCACCGAGATCAATGCGCACCCCCACGCCGACTGCACGGGACGAATCAGCCTCGTGCACAACGGGGTCATCGAGAACGCGGATGCGCTCAGACGTGCGCTGACGTCATCGGGACACCGTTTCGCGACCGGCGTCGACAGCGAGGTGCTGTGTCATCTGGTGGAAGACCAGCTGGCGCTCGCGGGCGATCTGCTCGCCGCCGTGCAGGGTGCGGTGGTGTCGCTAGAAGGCTCCTGGGCCATCGCGGTGCTGGAGGATCGCACGGGCCGACTGGTGGTGGCGGCTAACCGCTCCCCACTGATCGTGGCACATACGAAAGTCGGTGACTTCGCCGCCAGCGACATCACCGCGATCGCGGACTGGGTCGACGAATTTCAGGTGCTGGAAGACGGTGACGTCGTCGAATTGACCGGTGTCAACGGGTGGCACGACCCCGACAAGACCTTGGCCACCCCCGCTCTGACCCAATACGTCTGGCCGAGCGGTGCATCCTCGTCGCCAGGCGATGCGGACTTCATGGCCAGGGAGATCGACGAGCAGCCGGAGTGTGTCGCCCGTGTGCTCGACGAGATCGGTGACCGAATCTCGAATGGATCGCTGTGGCGCGATCTCGGACTCGCCCCCTTCGACCGCGTTCAACTCATCGGTTGCGGCACGTCGTTGAACGCCGGCCACGTGATCGGCGACGTGGTGGGTCGCCTCGGTCGGCTTCCGGTGACGCGCACAGTGGCAAGCGAAGCCGGGGAGTTCATCGTCGAACCGCGAACCCTTCGCCTGGCGATCAGCCAGTCCGGCGAGACTGCCGACCTGTTGAGCGCAATCTCTGAAGAGGCGCCCGCGCACTCGCCGCTGTTGGCGCTGGTGAACAACGAGCATTCGACTCTGGCCCGTCGCGCCGATGCCGTGGTGACGTGTTCGGCGGGCCTCGAGATCGGTGTCGCAGCGACCAAGACCTTCACCTGCCAGATCGTGGCCGGGGTGGCGGTGATGATCTCGGCACTCGTCGCGACCGGTCGCTTGAGCAGCGCAGCGGCCAACAGGTTGGTCGACGATCTCCGTTGTCTTCCAGACCAACTCGCGGTGGCGGGTGCAGTGGCCAAGTGCGTCCTGCCCGCGCTGGTCGATGACCTGATGGAGGCTAACGGCTTCATCTTCATCGCGCGCGGAACCGGACTGCCCTATGCCGCTGAAGGCGCGCTGAAGCTCAAGGAGTTGAGCTATCGCTGGGCTGAGCACTACCCGGCCGGTGAGCTCAAGCACGGTCCGCTCGCGCTCGTCTCGAGCGGTACCCCGGTCGTCGTCATCGACAACGGCTCGCCGAAGCTGGCGACGAACGTCGCCGAGGTCCGCAGTCGCGGAGGGTTCGTCGTCAGCGTGGGGCCGGCCGGCAGCACGATTCCCGTCGTAAGTAATCCGCGTGCACCCTGGGGGCCCATCGAAAGTGTGCTCCCGTTGCAGATTCTCGCCAGGACCTTGTCGCTAGCTCTGGGGCGCGACGTCGACAAACCGCGCAATCTCGCAAAGTCGGTGACCGTGGAGTGACCCGGTGAGCCCCTCGCGTCCCAAGCCGCACAACACAACCACCACTTGGTCCGAACAGACTGGAGTAACGATGACCGACCTACAGATCAATGACAGCGAAAGCCTCTCCGAGACTGGCTATCTGGCAGCCGTGACCGTGCCAGATGGCAGCGAGTACGTAGTCCCGCGGGTCACCGGGCTGCGCGCTGCGGTTGCGGCACCGACCGTGAGCCTGGTGATCCCGGTGCGCAACGAAGCGCGCAACATCGCCTGGGTGCTCGAGCAGATCGCCGATGACGTCGACGAGATCATCCTCGTGGACGGTGACTCCACCGACGCGACGCTGATCACCGCATGCAGCTATCGGCCGGACATCCGCGTGGTGGCACAGGAGGGCATCGGCAAGGGCAGCGCCCTCCGCACCGGATTCTTCGCCTCGACCTGCGACCTCATCGTCATGATGGACGCCGACGGCAGCATGTCGCCGCAGGAGATCCGCCATTACGTCCACTTCCTCAACAACGGCTACGACTTCGTCAAGGGGTCGCGGTTCATGGGTGGCGGTGGTTCGTTGGACATCACGCCGTTTCGTCGGATGGGCAACCGCTTCCTCCTGGGGGTGTTCAACGCCCTCTACGGCGGCGAGCTCACCGATCTGTGTTACGGCTTCTGCGCGTTCCACCGTCGCTATCTCGATCACCTCGACCTGACGGCAACCGGATTCGAGATCGAAGCCGAGATGACGGTGCGGGCCATGCAGGCCGGGCTCCGCATCGCCGAAGTGCCGAGCTTGGAAATGCCAAGGCGGGCAGGCAAATCGAATCTGCGCGCCATCCGCGACGGGTGGCGGGTGCTCGACACCGTGGTGGCCGGGCGGCGACGTGAATCCCGACCGCCTGCCATCCCGGCGGAGATCGTCTGCACGGTCACCGATGTGGGCACGGGGGCCGACGTCGCCGTGTCGGTTCCGGCGGGACGTCCCATGACGGTGAACGGGGAGAACTGATGGCGCGGAGTCTGGTCACCGGTGCCGCCGGTTTCATCGGATCCAACCTCGTCGACCGACTTCTGGCGGACGGACACGAGGTCGTCGGCATCGACAATCTCAGCACGGGGCATGTGGACAATCTCGCGTCGGCCTGGCAGGTCGAGCGCTCTCATCCCGGACGCTTCCGCTTCCACCATCTCGACGTCACGGCGCCCGAGTTGACGGACGTCGTGCTCGGTTCGAACCCGGACGTCATCTTCCATCTGGCCGCTCAGATCGATGTCCGTGTGTCGGTTCGAGATCCGCTGTTCGACGCTCGAAGCAACGTGCTCGGAACCATCAATCTGTGCGAGGCCAGTCGAGAGGCCGGGGTGCAGAAGATCGTCTACGCAGCCTCCGGTGGTTCCCGGTACGGCACTCCGTCCGCATTGCCCGTCGGCGAGGGTGCGCTCGCAAATCCGTTGTCACCCTATGCCGTTGCCAAGTTCGCGGGTGAGACGTACCTGCGCGCGTACGCCGGCATGTACGGCGTCACCCCGATCTGCCTGGCGCTGTCGAACGTATACGGACCACGCCAGAGCATCCGTGGCGAAGCGGGTGTGATCGCCGTGTTCGGCAGTTCCATGGTTGCCGGGCGCGAGGTGACGATCTACGGAGACGGGACTGCGACGCGCGACTACGTGTATGTCGACGACGTCGTCGAGGCATTCGTCCTAGCTGCTGCGTCGAACGCGGAGACCGCCGAGCTCTACAACGTCGGTACCGGCAGGCAGACGAGTGTCCTGGAGCTTCACCGCCTGATGGCGGCGATGTTCGACGACGCTGCAGATCCCGTGTACAAACCGGCCCGTACGGGCGAGCTGCAGGCAATCGCACTGGACGCCGGCAAGGCCGCGCGCGAGTTGGGGTGGATGCCCGCAGCCGGTCTCGAGGAGGGAATCGCGCACACGGTCGAGTGGCTGCGCTCCGTCAGCGTGTCCGATCCGCTTGCCGCCGTAAGCGCCTGACGAGCAGCGATGTTCAGGATTTCGAGAGGGGTTTCGACGTGAGTGGTGAGTCGGTGATGACCGAGGTGACCTCGGTGGCGGTGAAGGATTCGGAGCTGGGCCGGGCCTTCGACTCGGTCCACGCCGTCGACGTCTCCGATCTTCCCATTCCCCGGGTCGAGATCGAGTTGGCCTCGGCCGACGACGAGTTGCTCCCCGTAGGTGGGTGGCAGGACGCGTCGCGGGTGATGGCGCTGGTGCGCCTTCACGGCCATCCACTCGGCGTCCTCTTCCTGGACGGCCGGCTCGGTCCCTCGCGTCGGGCGCACGCCGCCGGCATCTGGACCGCGCTGCAGCACCGCGTGAACGCGCACCTCGCCGACGACGGGTATCCGGTCGCGCAGCATCTCGACGATCTCGTCGTGTCACGGAAACCCGAACCTCCCGCCTGTGAGCGGCGTCGTGACGCCGTGTTGTCCCGACCGCCGCGGATCAGTGTCGTCGTCGCCACGCGGGACAGGCCGGAAAGTCTGCGCGCCTGCCTCAAGTCGCTGCTGGACACCACGTACGGGAACTTCGAGATCGTGGTCGTCGACAACGACCCGACCAACGATGACACCGCGGACATGCTTGCGGCGGAGTTCGATTCGGTCCGCTACGTCCGGGAGTACAGACGCGGACTCGCCTCGGCACACAACTGTGGACTGGACGTGGCGCAGGGTCGGATCGTCGCGTTCGTCGACGACGACGTCCTCGTGGATCAGCACTGGATGACGGCCATCGCGCAGGGCTTCGCCGAAACCGACGACGTGGGCTGCGTGACGGGCCTCATTCTCCCGGAGCAACTGGAGACTCCGGCCCAGTTGCTCCTCGAGCACCGCGGCGGATACGGCAAGGGATTCGACCTCAAGGTCTTCGACACTCGTGAGAATCGACCGGGCGACCCGCTCTTTCCCTTCGCCGCGGGGCAGCTGGGATCCGGCGCCAACATGGCCTTCGACGCCGAGATGCTGCGCGGAATGGGTGGATTCGACGTGGCTCTGGGTGTCGGCACCCGTGCGCGTGGTGGAGACGACATGTCCGGGTTCTTCCGCACCATCGTCGCCGGACATCGGCTCGTCTACCAGCCCGGTGCAATCGTGTGGCACCGGCACTATCGCGACATGGCTGCGTTGCGGAACATGGCCCGCGGGTGCGGGGTCGGTATGGGCGCCTACCTGGCCAGCTCGCTAGTCCACGAACCGCGGATGATCATCGACCTGGCCCGGTGCCTGCCAGAGGCGTTTGCGAAGGCCTTTCTCCCACAGGCACCTACGAGTGCAGAGCGGCCGCACCCCTGGCCCGTCGAACTCGTGAACGTCGAGCGACGCGGTCTCCTCGCCGGGCCCGCCGCCTACGCGGTGAGCCGTTGGCGGACCCGTCGTGCGACGGCTGCCGCGACTCGGCAGCTCCGTTCTGCGAAACGGTGTGACGGTTGAACGTCGACGCGCCCCGTGCCTCAGCACAGCTTCTCGATTCGCCGTCAGTCCGGTTCAGGATTCCGAGGCGACCGGATCCGTTGCTGCGCAACGGGCATCTGCTGACACTGAGTTCCGCCCTCGTCGCGGTGACCGGCCTCTGCTTCTGGACGACCGCCGCATGGAAGTACGACGCATCGGTGGTGGGAAGCAACTCCGCAGCGATTTCGATGCTGACGCTGTTGGTGTCGATCTCGCAACTCAACCTGTCGAGCGCAGTCGTCCGCTTCGTTCCTGCCGCCGGGCGTCACACGAAGACCCTCATCGCGGCGGTGTTCATCGTCGCAGGATGTGTGGCGCTGGTGGTCGGCGTCTGCGCGGTGGCCCTCGTCCACCTCGTATCCCCAGGGACGACCTTCTTCGACGGAACGACCGCACAGGCCATCTTCGTCGTCGCCACCGTCGCTTCGACCATCTTCATCATCCAGGAAGGTGTGCTCGCCGGCCTGCGCAGAACTGCGCTGGTGCCCGTGACGAACTTCGTCTTCGCGCTGGGGAAGTTGGGCCTGGTGGTGGCCTTCTCGGTGGCATTGCCCTCGCACGGCATCTTGGCGGCGTGGGCGTTGTCGGCGGCCGGCATCGTGCTCGCGATCAACGTGTTCCTCTTCCTCAGGGCCATCCCCCGCCAGCAGCGCGCGGCGACCGCGGATGCCGTCGGGTTCCCCCCGCTCCGCCAACTCATCCGATACGTCACCTTGGACTACGTGGGGGCCATCTGCTCGGTGGCAGCCCTCACCGTGATGCCGATGCTCGTCCTCGCGGTGCTCGGTGCGACGCAGAACGCCTACTTCTCGATGGCATGGCTGATCGGGACGTCGATCTTCCAGATCAGTCTGAACATGGGGATCTCGCTGGTCGTCGAATCGTCGGTCGATCAGTCGGATCTCGCACGGCAAGCGCGTCACGTGCTCGTCCACACCGGCAAGCTGCTCGCCGCGGTGGTGTTGGTGGTCCTCGTCCTGGCCCCATACCTGTTGGGAATCTTCGGCGCCGCCTACCGCGAGGCGGACGACACACTCCGAATCTTCGCCCTGTCGGCCCTGCCCCACCTGGTCGTGATGACGGGAATCAGTTCGGCCCGAGCGCAGCGCCGGTTGAAGGTCGTGCTCTGGGCGCAGGTCCCGCAGGCTGCCCTGACCATTCCACTGACGTGGCTGCTGCTACCGGTGCTCGGAATGGAGGGCGCCAGTGTCGCGTGGCTCGTCACGATCTCCTTGATCGCCTGCGGGCTGGTCATCCGCCGGAACTCGTGGTTGACCGTTTCCACCACCAGCGCAGGTGCCTCGTGACGGTAATCCCGATCCTGCTCTACCACTCCGTCGCATCCGACCCGGCGAGCTGGATCGCGCCGTTCACGGTCACGCCCGACGCCTTCGCGCGCCAACTCGATCTCATCGCCGAGAAGGGGCGGACGCCGATGTCCATCTCGGAGCTGATCGATGCCCTGCAAGGGCGGTCGACGCTGCCCGACAAACCCGTGGCGATCACCTTCGACGACGGCTTCGCCGACTTCATCGGTGCCGCAGAGCAACTCGCCAACCGGCGCATGAAGAGCACGCTCTACGTGACGACCGGTGCGTTGGACGGAACGCGATCGCAGCCATCCGGGTGGGTGCTGCCGAAGGCGCGGATGCTGGCCTGGTCGCAACTCGCGGACCTCGCCGACTCCGGGGTGGAGATCGGCGCGCACACCCATACGCACCCGCAGTTGGACACGATGAGGGTGGCCGATGCCGGTCGCGAGATTCGAGTGGGTAAGCAGCTCCTCGAGGATCACCTCGGTCGCGAGGTACCGAGTTTCGCATATCCCCACGGCTTCCAGTCGGCGCGCCTGCAGCGTGAGGTCGAAGCCGCTGGCTACACCTCCGCGTGCGGAGTGATGGACGCGCTGAGCTCACACGATGACCGAGCCTTCTGTCTGGCTCGCCTCACCGTCCGAAGCAGCACGCCGCACGCCGAGTTGGCGGACTGGCTCGACGGACGGGGTGCGCGTGTCGCGCCGTATCCGGAGGCTCTGAAGACCAAGGCCTGGCGAGCGTTTCGCCGAGGCCGCGGTGCACGTTCCACCCGCGGCGTGGTCAACACACGCCCCGCGAAATCGAAGGACGATCGATGAGCGCCGTACCATCCGCAGACGTCGTGATCTGCACCTACACCGAGGCCCGGTGGGACTTGCTGGTCCGATCGGTCGACTCCGTGCTGAATCAGCGCGTCACACCCCGCCGGCTGATCGTCGTCGTCGATCACAACGATGGCCTGCTCGAGAGATGTCGGGGTCGGTGGCTATCCGGTTCCGTCAGGTCTTCCGTGTCGATCACATTGTGCGCGAATGGATTCGCTGGCCGACTCGGATCTGCACGCAATACCGGACTGCTGCTGGCCGACGCCGACGTCGTGGCCTTCCTCGACGATGACGCCGAGGCGACCGAGGACTGGCTCGCGCGGCTACTGGCCGTGTACGAGTCGCGCCCCGAAGCGGTCGCGGTGGGTGGTGCACCGCGACCGGTCTACGCCGTGGCGCGACCGGAATGGTTTCCACCCGAGTTCAACTGGGTCTTCGGCTGCCACTACGGCATGTTGCCGAGCACCCTTGCGCCCGTGCGTCATGTGATCGGAGCGAACATGTCGGTGCGGCGCGCGGAGATGCTCGCCGTCGGCGGCTTCCACGCGGACGACCACGACGACATGGATCTCTCGCACCGCATCGCGCATGCGCACGGTCCGTCAGCTGTGTTGTACGAGCCGCAGGCCGAGGTTCGTCACCATGTCTCCGCGGAGCGCCTCACCTGGGCCTACTTCTGGCGACGCTGCTTCTACGTCAACCGCAGCAAGGTCTCGGCGCTCGCCGACATGGAGGGCGCCGGAAACATCGGAGCCGAAGCCCTATTCGTCGCCCAACTACTGGGCCAAGCGGCTCCGGCCGCTCTCGCCCTGGCGTCCGGGCGCACGCAGCCATGTCGTCAGTGGCTGATCGCGATCACCGGAACGGCCATCGCGGGACTCGGATACCTCGTCGGCAGGATCCGCCTGGCACGCGGTGTCCGGACCGAATGCCTCACCGTGGGTCTGAGCTCGGACGACATCGACCAGGCGAGCATCCTCGCCCTCACCGCCGATGCGTAACCTCGTCGTGGGGACGGGGCCGGCCGCCGCCGCCGCGATCCTTGCCCTGGCCGACGATCCGGCGCAGCAGATCACGGTCATCGACCTCGGTGAGCGACTATCCGATGACGCCACCGCCGCGGTGGAGCGGATGAGCGCGATGGAACCGGCGCAATGGCTTGCCGCGGATCGTGAACTGGTCAGCGCGCAACCCGCGGTGATCGCCGGATCGGCACTCCCGGAGAAGCGCGCCTACGGCTCGAACCACATGTTCGTCGACCGCGGTCAGCAACTCGGCCTCACGATGCCAGACCGGGGCAACACAGCGTCGGTATCCGCTGCCGTCGGCGGGTTCTCGACCGTGTGGGGTGCGCAGATCATGCCGTTCTCACGTGCCACGTTCGACAGATGGCCATTCGGATGGGAAGCGATCGAGCCGCACTACCGCGCAGTCCTGAAGGAGGTGCCGCTGGCCGCCGAAGAGGACGACTATGCCGAGTACTTTCCCCTTCTGAACGCGCGCGCCCCGCTGCCCCCGGTATCGGCGCGCACGGCCGCCGTCCTCGAGCGGTACCGACTGCATCGCAATGCCCTTCGGGCCAGGGGAGTAGTGGTCGGCAAGGCTCGGTTGGCCCTCGCCGCGAAGGCCTGCAGGCGATGTGGACTGTGCATGACGGGCTGCCCGTACTCGCTCGTGTACTCGTCGCGCCAGACCGTCGATCGCCTGGTCGCGGCGGGCCGCGTCCGACACCTCTCGAGGATCCTGGTGACCGGCGTCGAGCAGCCTCTCGGTGGGACGCCATCGGTTCGCGGAACGGATCTCGTCGATGGCCGGAGTGTGAGGTTCGAGGCCGACCGTGTCTTCGTGGCCGCCGGCGGTCTGGGTAGCACCCGTATTGCGCTCAATTCGTTGAGCTCACCACCTAGTCAGGTGGGACTGCAGGAGTCGGTGCAATTCCTGGTCCCGTTCGTCTCCCGGCGCACCACGGGTGATCCGCGTGGACGAAATGACCTGACTCTCAACCAGTTCAACCTTCTGCTCACCTGCGACGAGGAGGCCTACACGACGTCGCAGATTCACTGCTATCCGTACAACCCCGCAGTAGCCGAGGCGCTTCCTGGTTGGCTTCCGAGCGGGGCGAAGGGTGCGGTGCTGGGCAGGATCACGGCGGCACTCGGCTATCTGCCCTCGTGGGAGTCACCGCAGATGCGGATCGACGTGACGCAACGTCACCGCGATTCGCTGCCCGACGTGACCGTGCGGGTGGTGGCCGATCGCAAACCCGCGATGCTTCGGTCGGTGCTGCGCCGCCTGGCCGCCGTCGGCCCCAAGCTAGACCTGCATCCAGTGCTGCCGCTGGTCCGTTTGTCCGGACCGGGCAAGAGCTACCACTTCGGCTCGACCTTCCCGCACGGAACGGGCTCGGATCTGTTGGGGCGCATCGGTGACTTTCGCGACGTCCATCTGATCGACGGTTCGGTGTTGCCGTCGGTACCTGCCACGACGTTCACGCTCACCGTGATGGCCAACGCCCATCGCATCGTGACGGAGAGCCGACATGTCGTGTGACGGCCGCGGCGCGGTGGCGATCACCGGAGCGAACGGCTTCATCGGCGGTGCGTTGAGCGCGGCCTTCACGGCGGCCGGCTATCGCGTCGTCGCGCTGGTTCGCCCGAGTCGGTCCGACGGTTCACATTCGGAACGCGTCGGCTATTCGCTCGAGGACGGGTTGCAGCGCCCGCTGCCAGACGACGTCATAGCCGTCGTGCACTGTGCGTACGACTTGCGCGAACGCGACCACTCGGAGATCGAGCGCATCAATCTCATTGGTACACAACGGCTCATTGGTTCCATCCGCTCCATACCCGTCGTCTTGATCTCGTCGATGTCCGCCTTCCCCGGTACGACGCAGACCTATGGTCGGGTGAAGCTCGCCTGCGAGGAGATCGCCACGGCCCACGGTGGAACGTCCATGCGGCTCGGCCTGGTTCACGGCGGGATGGCGGGTGGCATGGTCGGCGCGTTGCGCAGGGTCGCGGCGGCCCCGGTCGTGCCGATGCTGAGGCCAGATCCCTACCAGTACACCGTGCACGTCGATGACATGACGCGGTGCGTCGTGGCAGCCGTGGCGAGCCCACCGCCCCACGCCGTGATCGGCGTCGCCAACCCTCGCCGAGTTCCCTTCAGTGAGATCATCACCGGCCTTCGAGCCTCGACGACCACCGCACGCCTTCGGTCACTGCCCGTCCCCAGCGCGTCGTTGCAGCACATCCTGAAGGCTGCCGAGAGGGCGGGGCTCCGGATCGGATTCCGGGCGGATTCGCTGACCGGGTTGAGGACACCGGCACCGGGAGTGCTGCACGCGGACTACTGGCGCACGATGGGAATTCCGTTGCGGGACTTCGCGGCGGGGGATGCCTCGGGTGAACGCGATGTCGTTCACCGTCGATCGGAGAGTCTCCGATGACAGCCGTGCCGGAGCAGGTGGCGGGCATCGAGGAGCCCCGGATCGGGCTGGGTCTTCGCGAATACGGTGCTGAGTGGCAGGGCCGAACGCTGGCTGCCTCCAGCGTGCTCGCCGGCGCGGCGGGGATGGCGGCGACGGTGCCGGGAGCACCGATCATGCAGTCGATCGCCCTGCTCGTCCTTCTGGTGTGGGGGGCGGGAAGCGCAATCGCGTGCTGGTTCGAGCTTCCGACCGGGGCGTCCGTGGCGGGGGTCATCGGGCTGAGCATCGCGGCGGTCGTCGCCATGACGACGCTCCTGGTGCGGTGGGATGCGTGGCATCCCAAACTTGCCTGCCTGTGTCTGTCCATCGTCGTCGCAACCAGTGGGATGGTCCGCCTCTGGAGTGCGAACCCCGAGATCCTCGCGGGCGCGGTGCGGCGTCCAATGCGCCGGCGGGGAAGCGCGTTCTGGGCCATCGCTCTGCTGGTGTTGGCACTTGGGACGTGGGCGATCGCGCTGAAGCCCTTGCGATCCAACCCCGGTGGTGACTACGGTCTGTTGCTCACCCCCGGCGGAGCGTTGCTCGTCGTCGCGATGACGGCGGTGGTGTCGTCCTTCACGGCGGCATTGGCTGCGCGACGGTCCGTTCTCGCGGCCCTTGCCGTGCTCGCGTCGGTCGTCGTCGGCAGACTGACGTCGACGCTGATCACCGAGGTACCTGCCTACACCTGGACGTACAAGCACATCGGCGTCGTCGACTACATCAATTCCGATCAGGCCCTCGCACCGTACTGGACCGACATCTACGTGCGGTGGCCCGGATTCTTCACCGCCATGGCGTGGTTCAGCTCCGTCACTGGTCTGGGTCCGGTGGACGTTGCGCATTGGTTCGCACCCGTCGTCGACGTCTTGATCTCCATCGTGGTCGGAGCACTCGCGCTGACGGTGACGAGGAGCATGTCGACGGCTCTGGTCTCGTCCCTGGTCGTGCAGTTGGTGAATTGGGTGGCACAGGACTACTACTCGCCGCAGGCCCTGAGTCTGGTCATGGCCTTCTCGATTCTCGCGATGTTGTGGTGCTCCAACCGGTTTCCGATCGCCGGCTACCTCTCCGTGGCGGTGTTCATCGCGATGGTGTGGACGCATCAGCTCACTCCGGCATGGATAATCGTGGCAGTGATCGCGCTCTCGATCGCGCGGCGGGTGCGGCCCCGCTGGATATTCGTGTACTACCTGCTGGTCTGGGGCGCCTACGTAATTCCGCGACTCGATTCGGTGGAGCGCTACGGGTTGTTCTCGTTCGACCCCGTCGCGAATACGGCGGGCACGTCGCAGAGCGAGCGGCCTCCCTCGGCCGGTTACCAATTCACCGTTCTGGTCGACAGAGGTCTGGCCCTGACGTTCTGGGCGTTGGCGGCGATCTGCGTCGTCATCCTGTGGCGGCGTCGATCCAAGCCGTGGGCCACGGCGATCGTCGCGTTCTCGCCGATGGTGCTGATCGTGTCGCAAAGCTACGGCGGCGAGGCGACGATGCGCGTCTTTCTGTACTCGTTGGCGGGCTGCACGCTCCTCATCGCACCCTTTCTGGCTCGGGCGCTGGTCAATTCGACTCCCGCACGCGGGCCGATGCCGAAGGTGTCGGCCTGGCTGGTCCTCGTCGCCTTTGCCCTCGCGGGTATGCAGGGCTATTACAGCAACTGGTCCTTCTCCACGGTGACCCCCAAGCAGCTGGAGCAGTCGCGCTGGTTGTTGGCCACCAACCAGGAGCAACGAGGCATCACGGTGTGGGCGCCGCAAGTGGGATGGCCGCAGCGGCCGAGCGCCGACTACGTGAAGTTCGCCTTGGTCGATACGCAATACGACATACCGCTCGACGATCTTCGCTCGTCCGTCCTCAAGGACGTCCCGACCGCCCAGGTGATGGCCGAGATCGAGAAGAACGTCCAGAACAGTCACATTCCGCTGTACGTG
The DNA here is from genome assembly GCF_016462545.1 of Mycolicibacterium sp. GTDB lineage: Bacteria > Actinomycetota > Actinomycetes > Mycobacteriales > Mycobacteriaceae > Mycobacterium. Next base: position 81,027 of record NZ_JAEMTA010000007.1, read on the forward strand.
GTTCTGCCGCGTCAGCTCGACGGATACGACGCCTGGCTGGGAGCGTTCAAACCCGGTGTGCTTCAGGGTCTCGCCACCCAACTCGCCACACGCGCCGGCTGGTTCAAGGTGATCGACGACGCCGACACCGTCGTCTACAGATACCCCCGAGGTTAGGTCCAGATCGTGACAACCATGTTCGAAAGATTCAGGCCACCAATGGCAGTCGCCCTCGCCGTGTCGATGGTGGCGTGCAGCGGTGGCACGTGCCACGGTGAGCCCGCCACCGTGCCGAGCGGGTCCTTCTCGACGATCGTCGCGTCGCGGGCGATATACGCGGAGGACGACTTCGACGGACCGCCCAACTCCGCACCCGATCCTGGAATGTGGAACATCGAAACGGGCGGTGTGGGGTGGGGGGCCGGCGAAGCGCAGGCCTACACGGCCGATCCGGCCAACGTACGGCAGGACGGCTCCGGCAATCTCGTGATCGAGGCTCGAAACGACAACGGGCACATCAGTTCGGCCCGGCTCAACACGCAGGGCAAGGTCGACATCACCGACGGCGTCGTGGCAGCACGTATCAAGATGCCTGCGGGGCAGGGACTTCACCCGGCATTCTGGTTGCTCGGACAATCACTCGGCGAGGTTGGCTGGCCGGCAAGCGGCGAGATCGACGTCGTCGAGTTGCTCAACAGAGGATCCACCGCCTACTTCACCGTCATCGGCCCGCGCGTCGAGGGACAGCAGGGCTCCGCCTCGCATTCACAACTACAGCTGACGTCGACGATGGGCGGTCTCACCGATGGATTCCACACGTACTGGCTATCCAAGCAACCCCACCTGCTGGTGTTTGGAATCGACGAGAACACGATCGCAACGGTCACTCCCACCGACCTGCCCCCCGGCCAGCAGTGGATCTACGACGCCCCCTACTTCGCCGTGCTCAATCTAGCCGTGGGAGGGGTGTGGCCCGGCCCAGTCGGAGACGGCGTCCTGCCCAAGAAGATGACCGTCGATTGGGTGAGGTTCTACCGATGAGCGCGAATCTGATCGGAGCCATCGCGCCTACCGACATCAACTCTGCCGCAGATGATCTCGGCGATGACGTGATGGCCGACTTCATGGCGGTGGCCCGGGACTGGCCGAACCTGCCCGCCGTCGTCCACAACGGATGCGCCCTGACCTACCAGGATCTCGCGGAGCGGGTCAGGTGTGCTGCGTCGTACTACCGCAGACACCGAACCGACTCGTGCGCAGGCCCTCTCATCGGTGCGCTGGTCTCGCACACTCCCGCGGTCGCGGAGCACATCCTCGGGATACTTCACGCCGGCGCCGCCTACTGTCCGATCGACGCCACCCTGCCGGACGTTCGCAAGGAGGCGCTCGCGGAGGTGCTCGGTCTCGATCGCCTACACGCCGCCGTCGGAGACCCGCGCGGAGCTACGGATCTGCCGGTAGAGGTGGTGGGCGGGCAGTGCGAAACAGCTGGCATCGACCGGGCCCACAGCGCGCCGCGGTCAAGCGATCCGGCATATGTACTGTGTACGTCTGGTTCGACGGGTACCCCGAAACCGGTTGTCATATCTCGGCATTCATTGACGACGACGGTGCGTGCTCTGCGGGAACTGTTCGCGATCGTGCCGCAGGACCGGGTGCTGCAGTTCGCGTCGCTCGGTTGGGACACCTGCCTGGAGGAGATCCTGCCCGCGCTGACCGCCGGTGCGGCAGTGGTCTTCGACGACGAGGCGCATTCCAAGTCGTTCCCACGCTTCGTCCGGATGCTGGCGCAGCAGAACGTCACGGTGCTGGATCTGCCGACCGCGTTCTGGCACGAACTCGTGCTCTACCTCCACGAAGCCTCCGCCTCACTGCCCGACAGTGTTCGGCTGGTGGTGATCGGGGGCGAACGCGTGGATGCCACCAGGCTCCGACAGTGGCGGGATCTCGGAAACACAGAGGTCATGTTGCTCAACACCTACGGGTGCACCGAGACGACCATGATCACCCATGCGGTGGTGCTGGCCGGCCCAGATGTCGAGAACGATCTTCCCGCTGAGGATTCGCCGCTCGGTCGAGCGCTGCCACACGTCATCGACCATGTGACCGAGGACGGCGAGCTACTGGTGTCTGGTCCATGTCTGGCCACGGGCTACCTGGGACTACCCGACAGAACGTCGACGGGGTTTCCGGTGGCCGACCACGGATCCGGACCCGTCCGTTGGTTCGCCACCGGCGACATCGTCACCCGCGGCGACGGGGGACTGCTGTATCCGCGCGGTCGCATCGACGAGCAGGTGAAGGTCCTCGGCGTACGCGTCCATCCGGCCGAGGTCGAGGCACAGCTCAACAGTCACCCGGCAGTGGCCGCGGCGGTGGTGATGGGTGAGCGACGACTGGGCCAGATGTCGCTGACCGCGTACGTCGTGGTGAGCGGCGCCGCCACCGCGGCGGAATTGAAGAGCTTTCTCCGCGACCGACTACCGAGCCAGTTCGTCCCCGCACGGGTGAAATTCGTTGCGGCGCTTGAGTACACATCCAGTGGCAAAGTCGACCGGGCGGCGACGCAGCGTGCCGCAGCCGCAGCAGAAGAGAACAAGGGAGCAGACCAATGAACCCCGACCGCATCATCGAGATCTTTCGGCGCGTCCTCGAGACGCCCCGAGTGGAGGCGAACTCGGACTTCTTCGAACTGGGTGGTGACTCCTTGTTGGCCACGCGGGTGCTCAGCGCGATCGCGCGGGACTTCGGCACCGAGCTGGACTACGAGGAGTTCGTCGACGATCCCACGCCGGAGGGGCTGACCACCAGGCTCGCCGCGGTAGCGCCATGACCGGGGCAGACACGAGGGTGGTCGTCGTCGGAGCCGGCCTGGCCGGACTGACCGCTGCCGTCGAGTTGGCGACGGCGGGCGCGGACGTGACGGTGCTCGAGGCCAGGCAGCGCGTCGGCGGCCGAATGCACGGCATCCCGATGTCCTCGACTGTCATCGCGGACGGGGGCGCAGCCTATCTCGGTGTGCGACACACCGAACTGCTCGCCATGATCCGCGAGAACGGTCTCGGGCTGGCGTCGACGGAGATGCTGGGGGACAGCACCTTCCTGCTCTCCGACGAGCGGACCACGACGGCAAGTCGGGTGCCGCCGCTGGATGCGGTCGCGCTCGGCGACCTGTTCGATCGTCTCGAAAGTCTGGTCGCCGAGGTGTGCGCGGAGGCTCCGTGGGCGAGCCCCCGCGCGGAGTACCTCGATGGCCTCACGGTGGCGCGCTGGGTAGCCGAGGAGCTCGAGCATCCCGCCGCACGAGCCTTCTTTCCGATGTTCATAGGCGAGATGATGGCGGCCGATCCTGCGCGGATCTCGGTTCTGCACATGGCCTTCTATCTGCGTTCCGGAGGCGGGATCCGCTACTTGAACGCCTTCAAGGGAGGCGCTCAGGAGTGGCGGATCGATGGCGGCGCGCATCAGCTCTGTGAGGCGCTGGCACGTCGGCTCGGCAATCGAATTCGATTGGGACGCGATGTCGATGCCGTCGAGCAGATCGGTGACGGCGTCCTGGTGCACTCGACGTCCACCGTGGACGGCATGGCGTCAGAACACCGGGCGGACTACGTCGTGGTCGCGATCCCGCCGCTTCTGGCACAGCAGATCGAATTCCGGCCCGGCCTGCCCGCACCGCGTGCGACGCCTGCCACCGGCCGTGGATGTGCGGTCAAGGTACACCTGAGCTATCCATCGCCGATCTGGCGTGAACACGGCCTATCTGGTTGGTCGGTGAGCTCGGACGGACCGCTCCTGTCGACGGTCGACGATTCACCGTCGGATCTCTCCGCGGGCATCCTCACGGGCTTCGTCACCGGTGCGGCGGCAGCGTCGTTCAGCGCGCTCTCGCTGCCCGAGAAGGCAGATGCGGTACTGGCCCACGCGCGCAAGCTGTTTCCGCAATTGCCCGCGCCGACGAGGTGTTCGGTCACCGACTGGCTGGCCGACCGATACAGCAAGGGTTGTTATGCCGCGCTGTTCGGGCCAGGCGACTGGATGCGGCTCGGACCCACCTTGACCGAACCCCATGGTCGAGTGCACTGGGCAGGCACCGAGACCAGCCTCGAATTCTTCGGGCTCATGGAAGGTGCGATCAGATCGGGCCGACGGGCCGCCCACGAATTGATCTACGGCGCCGACGTGGCCGCCGACTCGCGAAAGGCAACGGCGCAATGACCATCCTCGAGGATCTCGGTGACGCCACTGGCTTCACCGCAGCGGTAGACCAGCCATACACCTACCGACGCAGGGAGCTGGTGGAACCCGACTGGCGTCGATACCCCGGGTGGGCGACGGTCACGGAGGCCGAGTGGCGGGATGCGCAATGGCAACGGGCGCACTCGATCAAGAACGTTGCGCAGCTCCGTGCGGTCACGGGTTCATTGCTCGACGATCGATTCTTCGAGGATCTCGCTGCCGATCAGCGGGAGCGCGCGACGATGTCGATGCTGCTGCCGCCGCAGATGCTGAACACCATGTGTCCCGACTCAGTTCCGGAACATGGACATTTCACCGAGGCCTTCTATGTCGATCCGATCCGGCGGTACATGCTGCCGGTGCTGAGCGACCGAGAACAGGAGTGGTGCTCGCACCCCTTCGCCGAGCGGGATTCATTGCACGAGAGCGATATGTGGGTCGTCGAGGGTTTGACGCACAGGTACCCGACAAAGGTCCTCGCCGAACTGCTGTCGACCTGCCCGCAATACTGCGGACACTGCACTCGGATGGACCTGATCGGCAACTCGACGCCATCCGTCGCGAAAGCCAAACTCTCCCTGCGACCGGCGGACCGTCAGGAGCTGATGCTCGACTACCTGCGCGCGACGCCGACGGTGCGTGATGTCGTGGTATCGGGTGGTGACGTCGCGAACGTCCCGTGGCCGCGGCTCGAATCATTCCTCCTGCAGTTGCTCGAGATCGACACGATTCGTGACATCCGATTGGCCACCAAGGCACTTGCCGCGCTCCCTCAACACTGGCTGCAACCAGAGGTCGTCGATGGGGTCGGCCGGATCGCACGGCTGGCCGCTTCGCGCCGGGTAAACCTGGCCCTCCACACACACATCAACCACGTGCAGTCGGTGACCCCGCTGGTGGGCGAGGCGACCCGAGCGCTGCTGGACGCAGGCCTGCGCGACGTGCGCAATCAGGGAGTCTTGATGCGCGGGGTGAACGCCACCGCCGACGATCTACTCGACCTCTGCTTCGCGTTGCAGGGCGAGGCCAACATCCTGCCCTACTACTTCTACATGTGCGACATGATCCCCAACGCCGAACACTGGCGGATCTCACTGTGGGAAGCGCAGGAGCTGCAGTTGTCGATCATGGGCTATCTGCCTGGCTTCGCGACACCCCGAATCGTCTGTGACGTACCGTATGTCGGCAAGCGATGGGTTCACCAGGTGGCGCGTTACGACCGCACCCGCGGGATCTCGTACTGGAGCAAGAACTACCGCACCGGCTTGGACGCGTCGGACGTCGATGCGCTCAACGGCGTCTACCCGTTCTACGATCCCATCGACGGCTTGCCTGCGGCCGGCCAGGCGTGGTGGCGGCGGCATTGTGGTCCAACTCCGCGGCGGGCCGGATGACCGTCGACGTCCATCCCATCACGGAGTCCGACGTCAGGGCCGTGTCGGAATTCCTGTGCGACAACCACAATGACCGAGTGTCCTGGGCTCAGTCGCTCACCACGGTGCCATGGCAGGTGACGGCGCCCAATCACGGATTCATGCTGCGCGACGGGGGACGCGTCGTCGGAACCCTGCTGGCGCTCTACTCCGACCGGCTCGTGGCGGGTCGCGTCGAGCAGTTCTGCAACATGGGTTCGTGGTGCGTCCTGCCCCACTATCGGTCGAAGAGCATCTTGCTGCTGAAGGCGTTGTTGGCACAGGACGGATACAACGTGACGGTGTTGTCTCCTGATGAGGGACCGCGAGAGATACTCACCTGGTTCAAGTTTCGCCCTCTCGACACCTCTGCCTCGCTGATCCCCAACCTGCCTTGGCCAAGGTTGTCCAGCCGGACGAGGATCAGTGCTGACCCAGACGTCATCGAACGAACACTCGTCGGGTCCGAGCTACTGCTCTATCGCGACCACACCCTAGCGCGTGCCGCGCGCCACGTGGTCGTCGTGCGCGGCGGCGAATCTTGCTACGTCATGTACCGGGAGTACCGATACCGGGGCGTGCCATTGTTTGCGACGATACTTCACGTCGGCAATCCCGACCTCCTTCGCCGCTCCCTGGTTCCGCTGACACGTCACCTGCTGATGCGCCACGGGCTGCTGGCAACCCTGGCCGAGCACCGGGTCGTCGGGTTCGCGCCGACGATCTCATTCAAGCTGGACAGCTGGCCCAAGATGTATCGAAGCGCCAGCCTCGAACCCGAACAGATCGATGACCTGTACAGCGAACTCGTCTGCGTGCCATGGTAGGGGCCGAGGCGATGGAATCATCTCAGCCAGAGATGGATTCGATGAACACGGTAGGACTCGTGGTGGACGCCGTCTTTCCGTTCGCCGCGTCGTACGCGGCGATATTCGTGGTTCTCCTGGCGATGAACGTGGCGCTGCTCGTCAAGCTGCGCTCGGTCATTCCGCAGGGGTCTCGGGTGGGGACCGCCGCTGAGCGTCGCCCGAACGAATCGTCGAGCGGTCGCGTTCGCGTCCACCATCGGAAGGACTAGTCGAGGCGATGCAGATCTCGGTCATCCGGCCCGACGAACTCGGGGTCGACCTGATCTCGCGATGGCGTGAGATCCAGGAGTCGGACCCCGCCTTCGACAACCCCTTCCTGTCAGCGGAGTTCACCTGTGCCGTAGGAGAATTGCAGGACCGCGTCCGGGTCGCAGTGCTCGAAGACGGTCCGGACGTCGTCGGATTCTTTCCGTTCGAACAGCATCCCTTCGGGGTCGGCAAGCCGGTCGCCGCCGGGCTGACCGATGCGCAGGGGCTGCTACTCGCCAAGGGCGCAGAACTCGATCCCCGGATCGTGAAGCGGTGTGGATTGGCGGTCTACGAATTCGATCACCTGATGAGCGGTCAACCGCTGGCGGCCCTCGGCCCCCACGAGCGACATCCCTCACCAGTGATCGACATGAGAAGGGGATTCGCGGACTACGTCGAGACGATCAAGCGAACTTCGAACAAGACCTACAAGTCGACCCTGTACAAGTCGCGCAAACTGCAGCGGCAGGTCGGTCCGTTGCACTACGACCACGCGACTACGTCGGTCGCCGCGCTCACGACCTTGATCGGATGGAAGACGTTGCAGTACAGACGCACAGGCCGTGCGGACAGATTCGCGAACCGGTGGCTCGTCGAGCTCGTCGAGCGGTTGTGTGCCATCCGGTCCGACTACTTCGCAGGGGTGCTCGACATGATGTACGTCGATGGTCGGCCGATGGCAGGACACTTCGGTCTACGCACGAAGACGACGCTCGTCGGCTGGTTCCCCGCATACGACGTCGCATTCGCAAAGTACTCGCCCGGGCTGATGCAGCACCTGACGATGGCGGAGCGGTCGGCGGCGGCCGGCATCCAGATCATCGACCTGGGCCGCGGTGACGGCGAGTACAAGGAGAAGTTGAAGAACGCCGAATTCACCGTGGCCGAGGGCCGGATCGCGGACTCAGGGGTGCGCTCCGCCGTCCACTGGGTCACACGGGTGCCGGCGCGAAAGGCGGCGGCCGCGGTGGTGGCCGATCCGCGGCTGCGGCGCACCGCCAGTAGGACACTCAAGGAATACGGCCGGGTGCGCTCGAGGCTGTCGTGAGCTAGTTCCCGTGGACCGACCGATTCAGACCGTACAGATCGCGGCACTAGACCGATTGCCCCAGGGGGCGATGGCGGCGTGGACATCCTTCGTGGTGCACACGCTGCGGAGTCCCATTTCGGAGCATCGGCACTGCGCTGGACGTACCCGGGAACTAGACCCGGTTCCCCCGCAAGTTCGCTCCGATGACTCATGTGCGACCTGGGTGTGGACGTCGATAGTGAGCACACGAGGGTACTGCCTGCCGGGAGTCGACAGGCCTCGCATCAAGGAGGTTTCACCTTGTCCATTCAGTCTTTGTCCGCGCAGCGGACGTCGGCACGCCAGTACGTAGCGACCGGAGTTGCGGGGGCAGCGATGGTGGGGGTCGGTCTCCTGCTGGCAGCTCCTTCGACCATCGCGCCGGCGACGCCGAGAAGTGCGGAGATTCAGCTCGCGTCAACTGAGTTCGCACTGAGCCCAGCAGATTTCGACTGCCTACCGATGTCAGGGTGTGCCTTGATCGGCACGGCCGGTTCGCCGACGCCCACTGCGTTGGCCGCGGCGGCGAGTACGACGCCGTTCCGACCGATCATCGGTCTGGGCGGATGGCTCATCGGCAACGGTCTGGACGCCGACGTGGCCACGTGCACCGCCCCCTGCAACGGTGGCAACGCCGGACTGCTGTGGGGCAACGGTGGCGCGGGCGCCCTGGGCGGTGTCGGTGGTAGTGCCGGGTTGCTCTTCGGCAACGGCGGCACCGGCGGCAACGGCGTGGACGCGGTCCACGACGACGCAGGAGCTCTGGTGTCGGCGGCGACCGCTGGCGGCAATGGCGGAAACGGAGGCCTGATCGGCATCGGTGGTCGAGGAGGCCATGGCGGCAACGATATTCAGTTGGTCCGCTCAGAAGCCCCGACAGACGCCGTCGGCGCTGCCGGCGGTAGCGGTGGCTCCGGTGGTGTCCTCAGCGGAGATGCGGGCAGGGGAGGCGACGGCGGCGCTGCCCAGTCGCTGAACGGTAACGCGACCGGAGGTAACGCCGGCGATGGCGGCGGGGCCGCCTATGGCAGTGGTGGTGCGGGCGGGGCGGGCGGTGGAGCCTTCAGTGACAACGCGACCGCGACCGGTGGGAACGGTGGTGGCGGCGGTCGAACGGTGATCGGAAGCGCCGGTGACGGCGGCAGCGCCGGCTACGGCAGTTCGACCACCGGCTCCGGCACGGGCGGCACCGGCGGCGGCGGCGGGAGTGCCGTGCTCGCGGGTGCAGGCGGTGCGGGCGGCTCGGGTGGTGACAGCAACAACGCACTGCCGGCCGACGCCGCCGGAGGAGCCGACGCCACGGGTGGTGCCGGCGGCTCGGGCGGTAGCGGGGGCCTCGTGGGCGGCAACGGCGGCGGCGGTGGCGTTGGTGGCTTCTCCCACTCCGACAACGGCAATTCGACAGGTGGTGCCGGCGGCGCCGGTGGCGGAGCAAGCACCGGTTCGGGCGGCACTGGCGGCGGCGGCGGCATCGCCACCTCCGACGGCACCGGCTCGACCGCGACGGGCGGCGGCGGTGGTGCTGGTGGCAGCTCGGCGGTCGGCTCGGGCGGCGCCGGTGGCGCGGGCGGCAAGAACAACTCCACGGCAGGCCCGTCGCAGGGCGGGACGGGCGGCCGCGGTGGCAACGGTGCGAACGGCGGCACCGGCGGCGGCGGTGGCGATGCATCGGGCTCGACGACCAACACCGGCGGGACCGGCGGCGCGGGCGGCAACGCCCACGGCCTCGGCGGTCACGGCGGTAACGGCGGAACCGGCGGCAGCGCGTCGGGCGGTACGACGAACACCGGCGGCACCGGAGGCGGCGGGGGTGCGGGAGGTCCAGGCGGGACGGGCGGTAGTTCGGGCGGCAGCGGCGGCGGCGACGCGTAGTCGTCACCGCGATCGGTTCGCAGCCCTGGGATGACTCTCAACAGCTGCGTGTGCGCTACGTGGGTCGGCGGTAATCTCGACCCACGTAGCAACACACGCGGAAGGGGAGCCGTGTCATGGGTGTTCCGCCCGACAGCAGCCCGTTCGGGTCACAGACGGTGATGGGGCCCGGCTGGCCGAACGTCGACGAGGAGTCCCTCGCCTCGGCAGCTGCGTCGTACGAGGCGCTCGCGGCCAAGCTGACCGGGTCGGTGGTGCCGCAGCAGCAGGGCCAGCTGATGCACCTGGCCGATCAGTGGAAGGGCGGCGGGGCGCTGGCCGCAGGCGGCGAGGCCACGACGATCATCGCCGGTCACGAGGCCAACGCCGCCCAGGCCGCCGCGATCGCGGCCAAGCTCCGCAGCATGGAGGTCACGGTCGCCAAGACGAAGGTCCTGGTGAACGCCACCGCCCAGGAAACCCAGCACGAGTGTGAGGCCATTTCGGCGATGCCCTTCGGCAACGCCCAGGAGCTCGTCCAAAGCCGCATCAAACTGGGTCTCTCGCAGAACATCGCCTACGTCAACGCGAATTCGGCCGAGCTGGCGGCGGGTCTGGGAGTGCCGCCCACCATCCCGAATCCCAGTGCCCCGCCGACCGCGGCGGCGTCGCAGGCGGCGGACAAGGGTTCGCAGCAGGCCATGCAGATGATGATGCAGATGGGTCAGATGGCCGCGCAGCTACCCCAACAGATCGGCGGGATGTTGACCCAGGCCCCGCAGCAGCTGATGCAGCCGCTGCAGCAGATCATGCAACCCCTACAACAGCTCATGTCCGCGGGCGGCAAGGGCGGTACGGGCGGAGCCCCGATGCCCTTCTCGGCCTTCTCGAATCATCCCCTGGCCGGCGGCTCGGGTGCAGGCGCCGGCGGCGGATTGGTGAAGGCCGCGTCCCTGCCCGGATCCGGTGGCCTGTCCCCGCAGTCTCCGGCGCTGGCCTCGTTGGTCGGCAGTTCCGGCGACGTCGCGGTGCGCCCAGCGGGTGCAGGCACGTCGGCCGTCGGTGGGCTGGCACCGGTGAACGCGGGCGGCTCTGGCATGGGCGGCGCCGGAATGGGCATGATGGGCCAGCGCGGTGAGAGCGGCGGCACCGGTGCATCGCTGGCTGCTCCGCCTCCGCTCGAATACGACCTCGACGAGGACGTCGACGATGAGTGGTGACGTCACGGAAGGTGCCTGCTGATGTCGCTGGACCCGATGCACACCCCGGGCAACCTGAACTGGGATCCCGCCAGCGTCGACATGCCCGAGATCCCGATGCTCCCACCGGGCGTGGACGCGATGAGCATGACGATCTCCGGGGTCCTTCCGACGTTGACGGCACCGATGGCCGCCAGTGTCGCTGCGCTGCAAGCGAAGGAGACCATGTTCTCCGGCAAACTGGGCGCCGCCGAGTCGGCGTATCAGAACGCCGACGACTCGGGCGGCCAGTCGGTGGGGCAGTTCGGCCAGATGCTCGGACAACTCGGCCAAGTGGCCCAGCAGGCGGGCGCGCCCGCTCAGCAACTCGGGCAGCAGGCGGGCCAGTTCGGCTCGATGATGCAGCAGGCCATGCAGGGAGCCCAGGGGAGCGGCTCTCAGGGCAGCGGCTCCCAAGGGGCGGCCGCCGCGGGAACTCCGCCGCAACACGCCCAGCCGTCGGATGACGAGGACCGTGACGCCCGAGACGAGGAGGCCAGGGAGACAAGGCCACCGCTCGAGGCGGCCACACCCGGGCCCGCCACCCATGGTGCGGGCCCTGCGCCCGTCGCCCCGCCGCACCGCGGGGACGGCGACGACCTCACCCGCAGGATGTAGCGCAGGGAGCACTACCCTCGGTACCGAAGCATGGGGATGGGGTAGTCACACTGAGCGATTCGGAGGTACGGCAATGAGTTCGCCGCCCCTGCCGGATGACGAGTTGAGCGCCGGTCAGATCTTCGCGGGCTACCAGATCATCGGTCTGCTGGGCTCCGGTGGGATGGGCCGGGTCTACCTTGCCCAGCACCCCAGGCTTCCGCGCCGCGATGCATTGAAGTTGCTCCCGTCCACCTGGTCCGCCGACATCGAGTACCGCACCCGCTTCAACCGCGAAGCCGATCTCGCGTCGACGCTATGGCATCCGAACATCGTCGGCGTGCACGACCGCGGCGAAGCCGATGGCCAGCTATGGATCTCGATGGACTACGTCGACGGACTGGACGCCGCCCGCCTCGTCGCCGAACGCCACCCGGCCGGAATGCCCGCAGACGAGGTGGCCCGCATCGTGACAGCAGTTGCCAGCGCGCTGGACAGCGCGCACAAACGGGGTCTGCTGCACCGCGACGTCAAACCCGCCAACATCATGCTGACCCACCTCGACGATGACGGCGATCAGCGAATTCTGTTGACGGACTTCGGAATCGCTCGCGACGTGAACGACGCTGACGACATCGCCGCGACCACCGTGGCCATCGGTACGGTGGCCTACTGCGCACCGGAGCAACTGGCCGGCGAGGCGGTCGGTCCCCGCGCCGACCAGTACGCACTCGCGGCGACGGCCTACCACCTGCTGACCGGTGAGCCGCTGTTCCCGAGCTCCGATCCCGCCGAGGTGATCAATGATCACCTCAACTCGAAGCCGCCCGCCTTGGCCGCCAAGCGACCCGAGCTGGCCGCCCTCGACCCGGTGCTCACGGTCGGATTGGCAAAGCGGCCCGAAAGCCGTTTTCCCCGTTGCGCAGACTTCGCCCGCGCCCTGACCGAGCAGATCGATGCGATGGACTCGACACCGACGGGTGAGGCGTTCGCGAATCTGTATACCGAGCCGTTGACGGTCGATCCGCGGGTGATGACGGCCCGGCCCAAGCAGTTTCCTACGGTAACCGTGGTCGCCACCGCGGCAGCCGTGGTCGCGATCGCCGTTCTCGCCGTCTGGCTGTTGTGGCCGTCCTCCGGCGCCTCAGATTCGTCGGCGTCGGGGGCGGCGCCGTCGACCACGACCACGTCGGTGAATTCGCAAGCACGGGAGCAGCTTCGGGGTGCGTTGCCGCCGGGGTACCCGTCGACCGCGTGTCATGCGGTCGACGTGCCGGGGGGCGCTTCGGCGAAGGTCGACTGCACCAGGAACGCCGACGCCGGCGGCCCGCCCGCCGCAACGTACACATTGGCCTCGGATCAGGCAGCGCTCGACTCCGCCTTCGGTGCGGTCGTCGGCAGCATTCGAGTCGTCAACTGCCCTGGGAACATTCAGTCACCCGGAGCGTGGCGTCGCAACGCCACTCCGCAACTGGTCAGTGGCACGTTGGTGTGCGGATTCCGCGACACCGTTCCGACGCTGTCCTGGACGGACACCGAGAAACTGTTGCTCAGCTCGGTCGACGGCGCTGAAGCCGGACCCAACCTCGACCAGCTCTACGTGTGGTGGTCGAGCCACTCCTGACGACGTCGTTCAGGCGGGCGGCGGCGCCACGACCGTCGTCGTGGGAATTGCCGTCGCGGGAACGGGCGTCGTGGGAGTGCCTGCGGGAAGCGGTGTGCCCTGGCTGCCGGTCGGGGCGGTGCCCTCCTGCACGCTGGCAGGCTGAGGCGCCCCCTCGGTGCCCGCCGGGACCGGCGCGGCCGGGGTGAGCGGCGTGCCCTGGCTACCCGCCGGGAGCGGCGTGCCCTGGCTGCCCGTGGGCAGCGATGCCGCGGCCGGGGCGCCGGGGACCGCAGTCGGCGTGGCAGGCGTCGGTGTCGCGGGTGTCGTGGTGGTCGGCGTGACTGGCGTCGCGGGCGACGTCGACGTGTAGCTGCCCCCGCCGCCGCGCTGGGTGGGCAGCTGAGGTGGTGGCTGCACCCACACCAGGAGGTCGTGGCCGCCCGCGTTGTAGACGACGCTGTCGGGGGCGTCTCCGACGACGTCGAAGTACACCTTGCCCGTGGTCTTCTGCCCCTCGGCGAGCGTCGCCGGGTTCACGCCCTGCGGCGTCGCGACACCGAATAGCACGCGATAGCTCTCACCGGACTTGGCGCGGGCGTTGAGATTCGACACGATCGGCGTCGCGCTCCCCATGACGGCCTGATCCGTGGCGGTGGCCTCCCACAGGGTGCCCGCGACGGGATAGGGGATCTGATCCGTGCTGGCCTTGAGGTTGCTGACGGTCCAGGCCTGGACGACGTTGCCGTCTGTCAGCTTCGCCTCGTTGCCGATGGTCGTCGTCGTCAGATCGTCGGCGGTGGCGATCGGCGTTCCGAGGATGCCGACGGAACCCGCTGCGGCAACGACGGCAACAGCAGCCAGTGCGGTGGTGATCTTCACGTGAAAGTGCCCTCCCCATTCGTTCACGGTGACGGCATCCCCCCACGGGAACGGTCGCCAGGCCCGAAGCTATCAGGCCGGGTTCAACTCCACGCCCGAAAGTACGACCGCGTCGTCACGGCTCGGCGCGGTGAGCACGGCCAGTAGCTTGCCGCCGTCCTTCCACACACTGGCCTTCAACGTCTCGCCGGGGAAGAGCACGCCCGCGAAACGCGCGTCATAGGAGCCCACCCGGGAGGCGTCGCCGTCGAGGAACTCGTCGACGAGTGCCTTCGCACCGATGCCGTAGGTGCACAGCCCATGCAGGATCGGCTTGGGAAAGCCTGCGGCCGAAGCGAACTCGGGATCGGAGTGCAGCGGGTTGCGGTCGCCGCACAGCCGGTACAGCAGCGCCTGCTGCGGCAGCGTGGGGATCGACAACTCCACGTCGGGGGCGCGGTCCGGTGGCGACGTGGACGTCGACGGCCCGCGGTCACCGCCGAAGCCACCCTCGCCGCGGGCGAAGATCGACCGCTTCTGGGTCCACAGCGGTGCGCCGTCCGGCGTGGTGACCGTGGTCTCCGACCAGATCACCGCGGCCTTGCCCTTGTCCCAGATCTCGGTGAACCGCGTGACGGCCCGACCGGTCCCCGCCGGCGGGATGGGGCCTGGCACGGTGATCGCCTCGCTGGCGTGCAGGACCCTGGACAGTTCGATGTCGATGCCGGGGAACTTCACCGTCGGCGCCTCGGTCATGTGAAAGCTCTGCGCCACGTTGCCGAACGTCGGCAGCACCTGCGGCGTCCCGTCGGTGAGGTAGCGCAGCTCGCGCGGGTCGAGGGGATCGGCGCCTGCGCCGAGGCCGAGGTGGTAGAGCTGCACGTCGCTGCTGCTCCACGAGAAGTCGACCGGCGGAAGTTCGGCGCCGATGGCCTCGTCCAGATTGATCGGCATGGGTTACGCCTTGCCGGGGCTGGATGTCGCCGCCTTGGCGGCTCCGGCCAGGTGAAGGGCGGCAAGGTACCCGAAGGTCATGGCTGGTCCGATCGTCCCGCCCGGACCGGGATAGGTGTGGCCCATCACCGGTGAGCTGACGTTGCCCGCGGCATAGAGCCCGTCGATGACCGAGCCGTCGTCGCGCAGCGCGCGGCCATCGACGTCGGTTCGGACGCCGCCCTTGGTGCCAAGGTCGCCCGGCACCATCTTCGCCGCGTAGAACGGGCCGTGGCTGATCTCGCCGAGGTTGGGGTTGGGCTTGACGGTGGGATCGCCGTAGTAGCGGTCATAGGCGCTCTCCCCCCGCTTGAAGTCCTCGTCGATGCCGGTGCGGGCGAATCCGTTGAACCGCTCGATCGTCGCCGTGAACTCACCGAGTGGCAAGCTGGTCTTCTCGGCCAACTCCTCGAGCGTGTCGGCCTTGACGATCACGCCGGAATCCAGCCACTTCTTCGGAATGCGTTGTCCCGGTTGCAGTCCCGCGAAGATGTAGCGGTCGCGGTACTGCTGGTCGAAGATCAGCCAGGACGGGACGTTCTCGCCGGGCCCATCACCCTGACCGAATTCGCCGCCGTACATCCGGTGGCACGCCTCGACGTAGGGCATCGATTCGTTCATGAACCGCTTACCGCTCGTGTTGACGATGATCGAACCGGGGGAGTTGCGCTCGGACAGGGCGAACCACGGTGAGTCGACCAGTGGGACCGTCGGACCCCACCAGGCGTCCTCCATGATCTCCAGTGCGGCGCCCAGCTTCTCGGCCGCCTGGATGCCGTCGCCGGTGTTGGCGACGGCGCCCACGGTCCACTCGGTGGTGATGGGCGCGCGCTGGTACTTCCTGCGCATCGACTCGTTGTGTTCGAAGCCTCCGCTGCCGAGGATGACACCGCGGCGAGCCTTGATCAGCCGGGGCTCGTCGGACTCGGGCGCCGTCGTGTCCCGGACGTAGACGCCGCGGACGACGCCGTCCTCCACGTACAGGTCAGTCAGGGCGGTGTTGAGTTGGACGGGAACGCCTGCCTTCTGCAGACCGATGCGCATCGGCGCGATCAACGCACGGCCCATGCCGACCAGGTTCTTCCCGGTGACCTTGCCCCACGTCGCGCGGACGCCGACCTTCAGGCTGCGCAACACGCCGCGCGGATGGCGCTTGAGCTGATTGAGCCGGACGTAGTCCTGCTGCATCACGACCATGTTCATCGGGACCTTGCCGTACGGCGGCTCGAGGCCCTTCTCGTCCACGCCGAGCTTGCGCGCGTTGAACGGCTTGGGCTCGACGGACCGGCCGGTGGGCTTTCCGCCCGCCGCCTCCGGGTAGTAGTCGGAGTACCCGGGCACCCAGCACAGCTTGAGAGGCGAGTGCTTCAGCACGAACGACAGCATCTCCGGACCGCGGTCCAGGTAGGTGTCGATCTTCTCGGGCGGAACGGCGTCCCCGATGATCGTGTGCAGGTAGGTGCGGGCCGCCTCGGCCGTGTCCTTGACCCCGTCGCGCTTGAGGATCTCGTTGTTCGGGATCCAGACGCCACCACCCGAGCGGGCGGTGGAACCTCCATAGTGCGGAGCCTTCTCGACGACTAATGTCGAGAGTCCCTGGTGGGCGGCGGTGAGTGCGGCAACCATGCCCGCGGCGCCGCTACCGACCACCACGACGTCATACTCCTGCTGAGTCATGTAGAACACGTTATAGAATTGCCCGGCCGACCCACAACTGTGCCGGTCGACGAAACGAGGGGACTTCACCGATGTTGTCCGTTGCAGTGCGCGAGGAGCTGGCCGCCGAGTTGGCCGAGGCCGAGCGGAGCAAGGTGCCGACGAAGCCGTTGACCGACCGGTATGCCGACGTCGACGTGGTGGACGCGTACGAGATCCAGCTCATCAACATCCGGGCGCGGGTGGCCGACGGTGCCCGCGTGATCGGGCACAAGGTCGGCCTGTCGTCGGAGGCGATGCAGAAGATGATGGGCGTCGATGAGCCCGACTACGGTCACCTGCTTGCCGACATGGAGGTCTTCGAGGACAAGCCCGTCGAGGCGGGCCGATTCCTGTATCCGCGGGTCGAGGTGGAGGTCGGCTTCATCCTGGCCGACGACCTTCCCGGCGAGGGCTGCACCGAGGACGACGTGCTGGCCGCGACGGCCGCGTTCGCGCCGTCGATCGAGCTGATCGATACCAGGATCACTGACTGGAAGATCAAGCTGTGCGACACCATCGCCGACAATGCGTCCTCGGCGGGGTGGGTGCTCGGCAAGGAACGGGTGTCGCCCAAGGACATCGACATCAGAGCCATCCCGGCCGTCCTGAGGTGCAACGGCGAGGTCGTCGCCGAGGGCCGCAGCGATGCGGTGCTGGGCAATCCGGTGACCGCCGTGGCGTGGCTGGCCCGCAAGGTGGACCAGTTCGGCGTCCGGTTGCGGGCGGGTGACATCGTGCTGCCCGGGTCGTGCACGCGGGCGATAGATGCACGTCCCGGTGACGATTTCGTCGCTGATTTCGACGGGCTGGGTTCAGTCCACCTGTCGTTCGAATAGGAGCATTCTTGATGTCAGAAAAGGCAACCGTCGCGATCGTCGGGTCCGGCAACATCAGCACCGACCTGCTGTACAAACTGCTGCGCTCGGAGTGGCTGGAGCCGCGGTGGATGATCGGCATCGATCCGGCCAGTGAGGGTTTGGCGCGGGCGCGAAAGCTCGGGTTGGAGACCAGCCACGAGGGCGTCGACTGGTTGCTCGCGCTCGACGAGAAGCCCGATCTGGTCTTCGAGGCCACCAGCGCCTACGTCCACCGCGACGCCGCCCCTCGCTATGAGGAGGCGGGCATCCGCGCGATCGACCTGACCCCCGCGGCCGTCGGCCCCGGGGTGATTCCGCCGGCGAACCTGCGCCAGCACCTCGATGCCCCGAACGTCAACATGGTCACCTGCGGTGGGCAGGCCACCATTCCGATGGTCTACGCGGTGAGCCGCGTCGTCGACGTGCCGTACGCCGAGATCGTGGCGTCGGTGTCCTCGGCGTCGGCGGGGCCGGGCACCCGCGCGAACATCGACGAGTTCACCAAGACCACCAGCCGCGGCATCGAGGTCATCGGTGGTGCCGCGCGCGGCAAGGCCATCATCATCCTGAATCCGGCCGAACCGCCAATGATCATGCGCGACACCATCTTCTGCGCCATCCCCGAGGACGCCGACCAGGATGCCATCACCAGGTCCATCAAGGAGGTCGCCGCCGAGGTGCAGACCTACGTGCCTGGCTACCGATTGCTCAACGAGCCGCAGTTCGATCCGCCGTCGGTGCACTCGGGTGGCCAGGCGTTGGTGACGGTCTTCGTCGAGGTGGAGGGTGCGGGGGACTACCTGCCGCCGTACGCGGGGAACTTGGACATCATGACTGCCGCGGCGACGAAGGTCGGCGAAGAGATCGCCAAGGAACGGGTATCGGCAACGGCAGGGGGGACTCAGGCATGAGCATCAGCGAGGTCTACTTCAACCCGGTGTGGGACGTCCGGATGACCGACACCTCCCTTCGCGACGGTTCGCACCACAAGCGCCACCAGTTCACCAAGGACGAGGTCTTCGCGATCGTCACCGCGCTCGATGCCGCGGGCGTGCCGGTCATCGAGGTCACCCACGGTGATGGGCTCGGCGGGTCGAGCTTCAACTACGGGTTCTCCAAGACGCCCGAACAGGAGCTGATCAAGCTGGCCGCCGAGACGGCCACCGAATCCAAGATCGCGTTCCTGATGCTGCCCGGTCTTGGCACCAAGGACGACATCGCCGAGGCCCAGCAGAACGGCGGCTCGATCTGCCGCGTCGCGACGCACTGCACCGAGGCCGACGTGTCGATCCAGCACTTCGGTTTCGCCCGCGACCTCGGTTTGGAGACCGTCGGGTTCCTGATGATGGCGCACACCATCTCCCCGGAGAAGCTGGCCGCGCAGGCCCGGATCATGGCCGATGCGGGTTGTCAGTGCGTATACGTGGTGGATTCGGCGGGTGCGTTGGTGCTCGAAGGCGTGGCCGACCGCGTCGCAGCCCTGGTGGCCGAGCTCGGTGACGATGCGCAGGTGGGCTTTCACGGTCACGAGAATCTGGGCTTGGGTGTGGCCAATTCAGTGGAGGCGGTACGGGCGGGCGCCAAGCAGATCGACGGCAGCACGCGGCGTTTCGGTGCGGGTGCGGGTAACGCGCCGGTGGAAGCGATGATCGGGGTGTTCGACAAGATCGGGGTGAAGACCGGTATCGACTTCTTCGAGATCGCCGATGCCGCCGAGGATGTGGTGCGCCCGGCGATGCCGGCGGAGTGTCTGCTGGACCGCAATGCATTGGTGATGGGCTATTCCGGGGTGTACTCCAGCTTCCTCAAGCATGCGATTCGCCAGTCCGAGCGCTACGGCGTCCCCGCGCACCAACTGCTGCACCGCGCTGGTCAACGCAAGCTGATCGGCGGCCAGGAGGACCAGCTGATCGACATCGCCCTGGAGATCAAGCGCGAACAGGACGCCGCCTCGGCCCAGTAGGTCTTCAGGAAACGGGGGCACTATGAGGCCGTGACTGCCGCCCCGGCCGCGACCCGCCGACGCCTCGGTTCGCTCGAAGTCCTGCTGGTCGGTCTCATCGCGTTGGCGGTCTCCGCTGGTGTGACGAGTGCCTTCGTGGCGGGCAATCCCGACCTCAGCACCGCCGCGACGGTCTTCTGCGGGGTGTTCGTCCAGGCGCTTCCCTTCCTGGTACTCGGCGTCGTCGTGAGCGGTCTGATCGCCGCCTTCATCAGCGCCGAGAGGCTGGCACGCTGGTTACCGCGTCGGCCTGCACTGGCCGTGGTCGTCGCGGGGGTCGGTGGGGCGGCGCTGCCAGGGTGCGAGTGCGGCTCGGTTCCCGTCGCCCGCAGGCTGTTCGGACCCGGCACCAACGGTGCGGCAGCGTTGACGTTCATGTTGTCGGCCCCTGCGATCAACCCGGTGGTGCTCGTCGCAACCGCCGTGGCCTTTCCCGGGCAGCCGGCCATGGTCCTCGCGCGCTGCGTGGCTTCGCTGGCGACCGCCGTCGCGATGGGCCTTCTGTGGTCGCGCTTCGGCAAGGACGCATGGGTGACCCGCGAGCTACCCGAACCCGCTCCCGCCGGCTCGTCGTGGTGGACGGTGTTCACCGAGGCGGCGCGCCATGACTTCCTCCAGGCCGCGTCGTACCTGGTGGTGGGCGCGGGCGCCGCGGCGGCTCTGCACGTGCTGGTTCCGGCGTGGGTGTTCGAGCACCTCGCCGGAAACCTGATCGTCGCAGTGGTGAGCATGGGACTCCTCGCGGTGGTGCTGGCGCTGTGCTCCGAGGCGGACGCCTTCGTCGTCGCGAGCTTGACGATGGTCCCGCTGGTGCCGCGGCTGGTGTTCCTGGTCGTCGGACCGGCGTTCGACGTGAAGTTGTCCGCGATGCAGGCCGGCATGTTCGGGCGCGGCTTCGCGATGCGCTTCGGCCCGGTCACCTTCGTGGTGGCGTGCGTGATCGCGACGATCGTCGGGCTCGCGGTGCTCGGCGGTGGCGCGTGAGCCGGGGTACGCAGAACCTCGTCGTGCTGCTGATCGGCCTGGCCACCGCGGTGATGCTGATCAAGGGCACCTATCTGAACTACGTGAAACCGGGCCTACTTCCATGGCTGATCGCGGCCGCGGCCGTGCTCGTCGGCCTGGGGTTGGTGGCGATCGTCCGGGACCTGCGCGGTGCCGGTGCCGACCACGACGGACACGATCACCGGCATCACGCGTGGCTGGCGTGGCTGTTGCTGATCCCCATCGCGCTGGTCGCCTTCGTGGTACCGCCGCCCCTGGACGCCCACGGGGCGAGTCCGGCCGCCGTCAGTACACCGCAGCGCCGGCCCTTTCCGCCGCTGCCCGCGGGTGACGCACCGACCGTATCGCTACCGGAGGTCGTGATGCGGGCCGCCGCAGACTCCACCAATTCGCTTGCGGGACGGTCGATCACGCTGACCGGCTTCACATTGCATCGGCCCGACGGCATCGATCTGGGCAGGGTCGTCATCGTGTGCTGTGCCGCCGATGCGCAACTGGCCCGCGTGCATCTGACCGGGCCCGCCTCGTCCCTTGCGGCCGGTCACCCGGAGGACACCTGGCTGCGGATCGAAGGTCAGGTCGTGCCAGGCTCGTCCCATGCCGACGACGGTTTCATCCCGACCATGACGGTCGCCAGCGTCACGCCCATCGACAAACCGGCGAATACCTACGCCTACTGACATGAGTGACTTTCCTGGTTTCGCCGACGAGGGCTTCGGACCGGTAGCCGACGCGTTCGTCGACAACTTCCGACGCGGTACCGAGATGGGCGCGGCGTGCGCGGTCCATCACGACGGTCGACTGGTCGTCGACCTGCACGGCGGCACCGCCGACGCCCGCACCGGCAGACCGTGGACCTCGGACACCCTCACCATCGGCTTCTCCATCTCCAAGGGCCTGATGGCGCTCTGTGCTTACCTGGCGCAACAGCACGGACTGCTCGACTTCGATGCGCCGGTTGCGACGGTGTGGCCGGAGTTCGCCGCGAATGGCAAGGGCGACATCGTGATTCGCGATGTGTTCGCACACCGCGCCGGTCTGATGGCCCTGGACGCCGACCTTACGCTGGCCGACGTGCTGGCCTGGGAGCCGGTGATCCGCGCGATCGAGGCTCAGCGGCCACTGTGGGCGCCCGGCACCGCCTTCGCGTATCACGCCCTGACGTTCGGCTGGCTCACCGGCGAGATCCTGCGCCGCGCCACCGGGAAGATGCCCGACGCACTGCTCGCCGACTATCTCACCGGACACCTCGGCGTCGATGCCTGGATCGGGTTACCGCCGGAGTTGGAGCATCGGGTGGCCCGGATGCACGCTCCGCGGTCGCGGCTCCTGCGCACCGCCCACCGGGCGATGCCCACGATTCTGCGACGCATCGGTAAGGCGCCCGCGGTGCGCACGATCACCATGGGTTCGGCGTTCCCCTTCTCGCTGATCGACGGCTGCGCGGGTGACTTCAACACGCCTGCGGTGCACGCCGCGCAAATCCCCGCGGCCAACGCGATTCTCGACGCCAGGGCGTTGGCGACCATTTACGGAGCGGCGGTCGCTCCGGTCGCGGGCGCGCCGCTGCTGACCGCGGGCTCGGTCGCCGACGCCGTCACCGTGCGTTCGGCGGGTGACGGCTGGTCGTCGGCGCTGAACGCACCGGGTATCAGGTTCTCGACGGGATTCCTGATCAACGGCATTCCGTTCCGTCCGCTGCTGTCCGATTCGTCGTTCGGGCACGACGGTGCCAGCGGCAGCCTCGGCTTCGCGGATGCGGACAGCAAGACGGGCTTCGGCTACGTCAACAACCTCATCGCGCAGCGCGATCACCGCGCCAACAACCTCACCGCCGCGCTGCGACGCTGCCTCGACCGCTGATCCGTCGGAGGTGGCGGGCACGATGTACGGCATGACATCCACCAGCCCCCGTCGCTGCGCTCGCCCATGACCCGCGAACAGGCCCAG
The DNA here is from genome assembly GCF_016462545.1 of Mycolicibacterium sp. Lineage (GTDB taxonomy): Bacteria > Actinomycetota > Actinomycetes > Mycobacteriales > Mycobacteriaceae > Mycobacterium. The sequence continues at coordinate 103,499 of NZ_JAEMTA010000007.1, forward strand.
ACGATCCTCGAACAGCTCGCGGGCCCAAAGGCGGTTCTGCGTGACGACCAGTGGACCGCGATCGAGGCGCTCGTCGTGCAACGCCGCCGTGCGCTGGTGGTGCAACGGACCGGTTGGGGCAAGTCAGCGGTGTACTTCATCGCCGCCAAGCTGCTCCGTGCCGGCGGTCACGGCCCCACGGTCATCGTCTCGCCGCTGCTGGCACTGATGCGCAACCAGGTGCAGGCGGCCGACCGCGCGGGCGTACGCGCAGCCACCATCAACTCGAGCAACGTCACCGACTGGTCCGAGATTCACGAGCGGGTGCGCAGCGGCGATCTCGACGTTCTGCTCGTCAGCCCGGAACGGTTGAACAACCCGGACTTTCGTGATCAGGTGCTGCCCTCCCTCGCGCACGACGCCGGCCTCGTCGTCGTCGACGAGGCGCACTGCGTGTCGGATTGGGGCCACGACTTCCGGCCGGACTACCGACGCATTCGCACGCTGATCGCCGAGCTCGGCACCGACGTCCCCGTGCTGGCGACCACTGCCACGGCCAACGACCGCGTCGTCGACGACGTGGCCAGTCAGTTGGGGGTCGGTGGTCAGGACACGCTGGTGTTGCGCGGCGGACTGGACCGCGAGTCGCTGCGACTGTCGGTGGTCAAGGCGGGCAATCCTGCTCAGCGCGCGGCTTGGCTTGCCGCACACATCGATTCGCTGCCAGGGTCGGGGATCGTCTACACGTTGACGGTGGCGCAGGCCAACGACGTGGCGGCGCTGCTTCGAGATCAGGGCCATGCCGTCGCCGCCTACACCGGAGCCACCGAGACCTCCGAGCGCGAGCAACTCGAGGCTGACCTGCTGGACAACCGTGTCAAGGCATTGATCGCCACGTCAGCGCTCGGGATGGGCTTCGACAAGCCGGATCTCGGGTTCGTCGTTCACCTCGGCGCACCGTCCTCGCCAATTGCGTATTACCAGCAGGTGGGCCGTGCGGGCCGCTCCACGGCGAGTGCCGAGGTGGTGCTGCTGCCGGGTCACGAGGATCAGGACGTGTGGCGTTATTTCTCGTCGGTGGCGTTTCCATCAGAAGCCATGGTGCGCAACGTGATCGATGCTCTCGAGCCCGAACGGCCGCAGTCGACGCCTGCGCTCGAACCCCTGGTTGACCTGGGTCGGACGCGGTTGGAGATGGTGCTCAAGGTGCTCGACGTCGACGGTGCGGTCCGCCGGGTCAAGGGTGGTTGGATCGGGACCGGGGTGCCGTGGGAGTACGACGAGGCTCGTTATCGCAAGCTCGACGAAGCCCGCAAGCGTGAGCAGCAGGCGATGCTCGACTACCAGGCGACCGACGGCTGCCGGATGGCCTTCCTGCGTGGCCAACTCGACGATCCGGAGCTCGTCGACGGCGAGCGCTGCGGGCGGTGCGACAACTGCACTGGGCAGCGGTACGACGCCGACGTCGACCCGTCGTCGGCGGAGGACACCCGGCAGCGACTCATGCGCCCGGGGGTGGAGATCGCGCCCCGCAAGCAGTGGCCATCTGGCCTGGCCAAGCTCGGGGTGAACCTCAGCGGCAAGATCGCAGACGGACCGGCTCCCGGGCGCGTCATCGGCAGGTTGACCGACCTCGGTTGGGGGGCTCGGCTTCGTCGCGTGCTCGACGAGCCTGACGCCGAGGCGTCCGACGACGTCGTCCAAGCCGCCGTGAAGGTGTTGGCGTCCTGGGAGTGGAAGATCAGGCCGACCGCGGTGCTGGCGATGGACTCCGATCGGCATCCGTTGCTGGTGTCCTCCGTGGCCCGCGAACTCGCCAGGCTCGGACGGCTGACTGACCTGGGTGTCCTGCAGTACGCGCCGGATCGGCGTCCGGTCACGGCCGCGAACTCCGCCTACCGCGTCGCGGCACTTCAGGGTGCATGGCAGCCGCCCGACCCCGCCCTGATCAGCGGCGCGGGCGGGCCGATTCTGTTGGTCGATGACATGACCGACACCGGGTGGACGCTCACGATGGCGGCGCGCGTCGTGCGGGGGGCCGGGGCGCCGGACGTTCTGCCCTTCGCTCTGGCGAGCACCAGTTAGCTCGTTTGCCACATCCGTAACACCGTGCGCGTGCGCGGCGAAGTCTCCTTCAGTGGCTCGTCACCACCGTGGTGCGAACCTGAGCGAAGGAGCCAGTCCATGACCCGTGCCGTCACCGTGATTCGCCGGACCACCGTCGGCGTGTTCGCCGCGGGCGCTGCCTTCGCGGCGATCAGTCTTCCCGCGGCCAGTGCCGACCCCGTCGAGCCCGCCGAGCCGACCACACCCGCCGTCGTGCCGGCTCCCGACGACTGCAACGCCGCCGGACTGGCCAAGACCATCAGCTCTGTCACTGGGGAGTTGAACGTGTACTTCGCGGCGCATCCCGACGCCAATCAGGCGTTGATCGATGCCGCACGCCAGCCTGCGTTCGCCGCGGTCGGACAGTTCGACGACTACTTCAAGGAGCACCCCGACGAGGCCGACACGCTTCGCGGCATCCAGGCACCGCTGAGCGCCTTCAAGGATCGCTGCGGCCTGCAGGTCGCGCCCACCGATGCCCTGGCCGTGCTCGCCGAGGTCTAGAACGGGATCTCGGCGTCGGCGCGGTTGAGTTCGCGTTCTTCGTGGATGCGGGCGGCGCGGTCTTGGGCGCGGGTGGTTTTGCGGCGCGGCATCTTGAGTCCCGGGTTGTGTGCGGGTGGCACGGGTCCGGTCGCCACGGTGGGTGCGGTGGGTGTGCACAGTTCGGGGAACAGCCGCATGCTGCCTGGTCTGGTCAGGTGTGTTCGGCCGTCGGGGGCTCGCCATTCGACGGTGCCATCGGGGAACTGTCGGTCCTGCCAGCCGCCCTCGCCGCCCCAGAATGTCTTGAGCAAGTGATGTTTTCGGCATAGTGCCTTGAGGTTGGAGGCCTGGGTGGGACCGTAGGGCCACGGGATCGTGTGGTCGATGTCGCAGTTGGTGGCGGGCGCGCAGCAGCCCGGAAAGCGACACGTCATGTCGCGGGCGCGGATGAAGTCGGCGAGTTTCTTCGAGGGTGTGTAGCGCTGTTCTGGTGGGGCTTGGCCGGGGTGGACGATCGTGGTGATGGTGGCGCCGAGGGCGGCGCGTCGGGCGATCTCGCCGGGCAGGAACTGTCCACCCATCATGGCCGCGGGGCGGATCGTGCTCGGCACCGCCGGCGCCAGGGTGGTGAGCCCGGTGAGGGCTTCGGTCAGGGTCTGCTCCCGCAGGGGCTTCGTGAATGCCGAGGGCAGGGTGCCGTCGAGGCGTGGTGCGTGATCGGCGGCGGTGTCCTGCGTGGCCGGAGGGGCGGGAGATTCGGACTCCGCGTCGGCCTCGGACTGTTCGAAGTCGTGGGAGCCCTCGGCCTCGGCGTCCTGCGCGGCCGGAGGGGCGGGGGATTCGGAGTCTGCGGCGGCCTCGGCCTCGGCGTCGCTAGGCGCGATGGGCTCGTCGTCGGGCTCGTCGGGCGGCGGCGGTGGTGTCTCAGGCTCCGCAGCCCCGTCGAGGGTGTCCTGGTGCGTGACGACGTAGATCACCACGCCGGTGGACGGCGGGTTCAGGGCGGCGAGGCACGACTCGGTGCCGCAGAGGCAGGCCAGGCGGTCGGCGCCGTGGGTCAGGGCGTGGAAGGCATCCGCGCGGCGTTGGTCCTTGGTCCGCGGATCGGCCAGGCAGACGGTGTCGGCCAGGGCGTCCAGCCGGAGGTCCAGAGCGTGGGCGTCGGTGGCGAACAGTGTCGAGAACAGGGTGGCCAACCCGCTGCCGTCCTCGATGGTGATGTCCACCCGGCGATCCCGGGCCTGAGCTTCGCGGCGACGCAACGCCAGCGGGTCGACGTCGGCGATGATCGCATCGATGGTCTTCTCGGTCTTGTCCACCGAGAGTGGTTCGCAGTCCTGAAACGCCGAGGACAGCTGCTCGTCGAGTGCGCGAAGGGCGTCGGGGTCGATGACGTTGGCGGAGCGCGTCACCATCGCCCGCACCAGCGGGTAGGAGATCAGCCCGGCGGTGAACAGGGCGGCGACCGTCGGGAAGCGTTCGCGCAGGGCGATCCCGACGAGCAGCATGCCCGAGGCCGCACCGGAGGTGATCCGCGCTGCGGCCCCGATGTGCGCGGTCACCGCCGACCAGTTGTCCAGGCACCATTGATCGCGTTCGGCGGATCCGTCGGCGGCGTGCACGACGGCGAGCATGTCGACCATCGCGGCAACCCGCCGGGCGCAGGAGGCGGATTCGACCCGGGTCCACCCGTCCAGCCCAGCGGCGCCGGATGCGCCTGTCGCCGAAGCCACCAATGAGTCGAACATGCATTCGAATCTACGCGGCCGGACCGACGGAAACACCACGTCAAGACCACATTGTGGATGAAACCCAGACTGTGCACAACGCCGGCAAAAACACCGAAAATGTCAGACCCGAGGACTAACCAATGCCGCCGAGCTGGGCGGTCAGAGCCCGCGAGCCGACCAATAGGCCTCGGGCGTGCTTGGCGATCTCCGTATCCGTGAGAGCTCGACCGATCTGTAGAGACAGCACCATCGCCTGGTGTCGATGATGGTCGAACACGGGCGCCGAGATGACGCTGATGTCGTGGCGCAGGCGTGCAGAGTCGTTCTCGCTGGCGAGGTAGACCCTCTCGCCGACGTCGGAGATCAGCTCCCCGAGCAGCGCCCGCAGCTCGTGCGGCAGGGTGCTCGACATGCCCGCCATCATCGCGTAGAGCCGACGCCCGCCGGGGGTCAGCCGCTCGACGAGGTATCCCGCCTCGCGACATTCCGTGACCACCCGATCGAGACGCTCGGTGTCGGTGCGCAGCGGGATGGTCGGCTCCTTGGCCAACCAGCTGCGCAGTGCGTCGTCATCCCACAGTACGAACATCAACCCCACCGGTGGGGCGAAGGGATAGCTCTGCCCCACTCGGACGCCGACGTCGGCGTGCGGGGGGCCGACGAGTTCGAGCAGGGTGATGCGGTCGTCGATGACGGCCGACAGAGCGGCAGTGGTGTCGAACGTCGTCGACAGCTCCCGGAGAACCTCCCGCGCCGCAGGATTGACCCGCATCGACTCCTGCGCGGTGTGCCCAAGCGAGATGAGCCGCGGTCCAAGGCGATACGTCTTGTCGCTGGCGTCGCGAATGAGATAGTCGGACTCCGTCAGGGTGGTCAAGATGCCGAGACATGTCGGCTTGCTCAATCCCAGGCGGCGGGCCAACTCCGATAGCCCGAAGTGATCGTGGGGATGCCTGGCCAGGAAGTCGAGTATCGACACCACGCGCTGCGTCGGCGGCGAGGCCCGGTCCGTCATGCCGCGACCGCCCTTCTCGACGCATTGACTCGAATTAGAACACGTTCTAGTGTCAGTTCGAAGAATCTACCAGCTTGGTCCAATATTGGACCGATGCACGCCAGGTTGGATCCGGAAGGCAAGCAATCCGTATGTACTCACAACCGTTGGCCGACGCCATCGCCGAAGCCGAGAAACTCGTCGCGGCAGCACCATTCATCGAATCCGAGGATGACCTGCTCGAGGGTCTGCAGTACCTTGCAGGCTGTATCTCCGCATGCACGCACGTCGCGTTCGACTACGACCGCGACCATCCGTTCCTGCACAGTGGCACTGGTCCATTCACCAAGATGGGCCTCGACAACCCCGACACCATGTACTTCGGCACTCGGGTGCAACCCGGCCACGAGTACGTCGTCACGGGTAGGCGTGGCACCACCACCGACGTCAGCTTCCAACTGCTGGGCGGCGAGTACACCGACTCGGAAGTGCCCGACAGCGAGACGGCCTTCGATGATCGCAAGCTCGACATCGCGAGCGACGGCACGTTCGAGTGGCGGTTCACGCCGGCCACTCCCTCGCAATTGGTGATCCGCGAGGTCTACAACGACTGGTCCGCTCGGCGCGGTACCTTCGCGATCGCGCGCACCGATACCGACGGCACCGCGCCGCCGCCGCTGACCAAGGAACTGATCGAGAAGCGCTACGCCGTAGCAGGCAAGCAACTGGTCCAGCGGGTCAAGACGTGGCTGCAGTTCCCGCAGTGGTTCTACACGGACAACCCGGCGAACACGTTGGTCTCACCGCGCCTGACGCCCGGCGGATTGGCCACGCAATACTCGTCGGCGGGGCAGTTCGATCTGTCGCCCGACCAGGCGCTCATCATCACGCTGCCCGTCACCGACGCGCCATACCTCGGCTTCCAGCTCGGCAGCCTCTGGTACATCTCACTGGACTACATCAATCATCAGACTTCGCTCAACGGCACTCAGGCGCAGGCGGATCCGGACGGCAAGATCCGCATCGTCGTCGCAGACGGCAATCCCGGGGTGACCAACTGGGTGGAGACGCTCGGTCACCGCAAGGGGTACCTGCAGTTCCGCTGGCAACGAGTGTCGCGTCAGCTGACGGAGGCCGACGGCCCGACCGTCGAACTGGTCGACCTCGGTGACGTCGCGACCGCACTGCCGCACTACGACCTCAACAAGATCTCCGATGAAGACTGGCGAGCGCGAATCGCGCTTCGGCAGAGGCAAATTGGCGAAAGAATGGTGGGTTGACACATGGCCGGACTCTTGGAGGACAAAGTCGTCGTGATCAGCGGCGTCGGTCCAGCGCTGGGTACCACGCTCGCGCGGCGATGTGCGGAACAGGGTGCCGATCTGGTGCTCGCGGCGCGTACCGTCGAGCGACTCGAGGACGTCGCCAAGCAGATCACCGATGTGGGCCGCCGCGCCGTGTCGGTGGGTACCGACATCACCGACGAGGCCCAGGTGAACCACCTCGTCGAGGAATCGCTCAAGGCATACGGCAAGGTCGACGTGTTGATCAACAACGCCTTTCGGGTGCCGTCGATGCGGCCCCTGGCGAACACGACCTTCGAGCACATGCGGGACGCGATCGAACTGACCGTGTTCGGCGCGCTGCGGATGATTCAAGGTTTCACCCCCGCACTCGCCGAAGCGAACGGGTCGATCGTCAACGTGAACTCGATGGTGGTGCGCCACTCGCAGGCAAAGTACGGCGCCTACAAGATGGCGAAGTCGGCCCTACTCGCGATGTCACAATCATTGGCCACCGAGCTCGGTGAGCAAAATATCCGCGTGAATTCCGTTCTGCCCGGATATATCTGGGGTGGAACGCTGCAGGGCTACTTCGAACACCAAGCCGGCAAGTACGGCACCTCCGTCGACGACATCTACAAGGCCGCGGCGATCAACAGTGATCTCAAACGGTTGCCCACCGAGGACGAGGTCGCCTCGGCGATCCTGTTCATGGCCAGCGATCTCTCGAGCGGCATCACCGGGCAGGCCCTCGACGTGAACTGCGGGGAGTACAAGGCGTGACGCGTACGAACGTCGGCACTGTCGACGACCTGCATGCCTCAGCCGTAAAGGCCTGCGGTCTAGACGACTTCGGTGTCGACGACGACAACTATCGCGAAGCGCTTGCCGTACTGCTGGAGTCCTACCGGCAAGATGCCGACCTGACCGAGCTCGGCAGCAAGATGCAGCGGTTCTTCGTGCGGAATGCCTTGGTAGCTCGGTTGGTGTCCGAGGCCGCCTTCAAGCAGTATCCGCAGCACGCCGACGTGGCGATCGAGCGGCCGATCTTCGTGACCGGTCTGCCGCGCACGGGCACCACCGCCATCCACCGGCTGCTCACCGCCGACCCGAGGCATCAGGGTCTCGAGCTGTGGTTGGCGGAGTTTCCCCAGCCGCGCCCACCACGCGAAAGCTGGTCGCAGAACCCGGTGTTTCAGCAGATCGACGCGCAGTTCAGCAAGGCCCACGAAGAGAACCCCGACTACACCGGCCTGCACTACATGACCGCCGACGAGGTGGAGGAATGCTGGCAGCTGTTGCGGCAGTCGCTGCACTCGGTCTCCTACGAGACGTTGGCGCATCTACCGACCTACTCGCGGTGGCTGTCCGGGCAGGACTGGACGAAGTCGTATCAGCGGCACCGCAAGAACCTCCAGTTGATCGGCCTCAACGACGTCGAGAAGCGGTGGGTCCTCAAGAATCCGAGTCACCTGTTCGCACTCGATGCGCTATTCGCGACCTATCCCGACGCGCTCGTGGTGCAGTGCCATCGGCCCGCCGAGACCATCATGGCGTCGATGTGCTCGCTCGCGCAGCACACCACGGAGGGCTGGTCGAACGTGTTCTCCGGCGACGTGATCGGGCAGGATTCGCTGGAGACCTGGTCCCGCGGTCTGGAGTTGTTCAACGCCGAACGCGCAAAGCACGATCCGGCGCAGTTCTACGATCTCGACTACTTCGAGCTGATCAAGGATCCGCTGGCAGTGGTGGAGAAGATCTACGCCCGGTTCGGCATTGACTTCACCGACGCCGCCCGTGAAGCCATGGTGGCGAGCCACGCCGCCAGCAAGGAAGGGCCGAGGGCACCCAAGCACACCTATTCGCTCGCGGACTACGGGCTGACCGACGATCAGGTCAAGGAACGCTTCAAGGGCCTGTGACGGGCTCTAACTGGTCATGTCGGCCAATGCGTTGATGCGTGTCAGCGCGTCCCGGGCGAGTGCCAGAACGTCGTATCCGCCGGGCGCCCAGCACGTGGTGATCTCGATGGCCGCATTGTGGGCGGCTATGAACGCGTCGTCGCATTGTCCCTGGGTCTTCGTCAGAGACCAGAGCGCGATCTGAGGAGAGTCGGAGTCTGATCGCGGCTGAACGCGCAGGTCGACCGTTGCGCCGCTCGACGCGGTGATGTGCAGCTCCTGATCCCTGCAGGATTCGATGGTGCGCCGGACGCGGTCGACGTCAGCCGTGGGGTCGTAGTCGGAGTGGTAGACGCCGACGATCTCCACGATGCCGGCATCGTCGTCATCCCAATCTCCCCCGGAGCTGGCGGCGGGATTCCCGTCGAAGATGAACGGGGCGTTGACCTCTCGTGCCGCTGCGGTGCATCTCTCGGGTTCGACCTCGGCGAAGAGATCGGGTTCACCGTCGGGCCGGACATTCTTGCTGAGCAGGTCGTCTACCTGCCCGGCGGCGATCGGAGCAACCGTACGCTCCATCTGGGGCCGTGCGTGGTCGATGACTCGGGTACAGCCGGCAAGCACCACCACCACCACCATCACCATCAGTCCCGTCCGACGGGCCCGGCTTTCACGTCGTGGCATTGGCAAGTGTCTCAATGCGTTTCAGGGCATCCCTGGCCAACGTGAGCACGTCGTACCCATTGCCCTCTCCGCATACGGTGATTTCGATTGCAGCGTTGTGTGCCGCCACGAAGGCGTTGTCACATGCCCATCCACTGAGGTCGGTGAGAGACCAGAGCACGATCTGCGCTGATCCGGAGTCGGATCGGGGCCGAACGCCGTACTCGCTCTTGTCACCGCCCGACGTCGTCGCCGTCAGCTTGTCGTCACTGCACGCCTCGATGGTGTGCTCGGCCATCTCGATCGCTGCCCCGGGGTCGAAGTCGGAGTGGTAGACGCCGACGATCTCCACGATGTTTCCAGGGGGCTCCACGGTGTCGTCGTACGTGTATCCGCCGGTGTGAGCGACCGGTTCTGCGTCGAAGACGAAGGGCGCCCGTACTTCTTCCACGACGCCGGCGCACGCGTCGGGTGTGACCGTGGCGAACAGGCTGGTCCCCGCGTCTTCGCCCCCTTGAGCGCTCTTGCTGAGCAAGTCTTCGATCTGGCTGGCGGCGATGGGCGCCACCGATCGCTCCCTGAGCGGCCGGGCGTCGTCGACGGTCCGGGTACATCCGGCGAGCAGCAGGAGAACGAGCACCAACGACACCCCCCGCGTGTCCACGGGCCCCAGGTTATCCGTCGCCGGGAGAGGGCGCCGTGGACTCCTCTTCCAGACAGCCTTCGGCGACGGCGTGCCTGATGCTGTCGGACAGTTTGGGGCAGGAGCGGCTCCGGCTGCTGTCACCGCCGGCCGCCCGCACCTCGGCGAAGGTCGCGCAGCGCTGGGTGGCGTCTGAACTCCATTGCACGGCAGTGTGTCCCGCGCCAAGCTTCTTGACGGCTACCGTGACATGGCAGAACCGGCAGTCGACGGGCGTCAGTCCGGCGTGGAGATAGCGCTCGCGATCACGCGCGGACGCCTCTCGAACCGCGGCAGCTCGCTCCGGGTCAGCGGCGAAATCCGGTGCCTTGGACCATGTTCCGCTCGCACGACTGATCCCGGCGGGATGTCCGTCGTCCTCGTGACCGAGCAGGGCCAGCATCGAGCGCGCCAGCCGGTCGGCATCCGGCGCCGTCATCAAGAAACCTCGGTCGGCTGTCCTTGCGATTCCTCGGCGCGCTTGCGGAGGTTCTCCTCGACCTCGACATGCCACTTCTCGTTGGCGGCAGTGGTGTCGACCTCGATCTCGAACCGGTCCGTCATGTCCGGTGTGACGTCGGCGGCGTCGACGTAGAACTGTTGGTACCAACGGCGCATCTGGTACACGGCGCCGTCCTCCTCGACGAGAAGCGGATTGTCGATGCGGGTCTTGTGCTTCCAGATCTCGACGTCCTGCAGGAAACCCTTGCTGACGCCCTCGGTGAACGCCCGCGAGAGCTTGTCCGACATCTTCTCGTCCATGCCCTTGGGCTTCTCGACCATGACGCCCCACTGCAGGACGAACGAATCCTGTGTGACGGGATAGTGGCAGTTGATCAGGATCGACTCTGCCTTGAAGCCGCCGTAATTGTTGTGCAGCCAGTTGATCATGAACGACGGGCCGAAGTACGACGCCTCCGAGTCGAGGTGAGCCTCACCGTAGGCGGTACCGAGATCGTTGACGTCGGGGCGTCCGACGTTGTGCAGATACTGCGACGCGACGTGACCCTCGAACACGTTCTTGAAGTACGTGGGCAATCCGAAGTGGATGTAGAAGAAGTGGGCCATGTCGGTGACGTTGTCGATGATCTCGCGGCAGTTGGCGCCCTCGATCAGAATCGAGTTCCAGCGCCATTCGGTCCAGTCGTCGCTGGCGTACTCGGGCAGTTCCGGAATCCGGAGCTCCGGCGCTGGCGGGTTGCCCTCGTGGTCGTGCCAGACGTAGAGCAGCCCGCTGCGCACGTCGGTGGTCCAGGCCCTGGTGCGGGCCAGTCGCGGGGTGCGCTTGGCATACGGCACCAGCTTGCACTTGCCGTCGCCACCCCAACGCCAGTCGTGGAACGGGCAGGCGACCTCGTCACCCTTGATGGTGCCCTGCGAAAGATCGCCACCCATGTGCCTGCAGTAGCCGTCGAGGATCTTCAATTCGCGCTGCGAATCGGCGAAGACCACCAGTTTGGTCCCGAAGATCTCGATGGAGTGGGGCTTGCCGTCGCGGAAGTTCGCGACCGGTCCCAGGCAGTGCCAGCCCCGCGCAAAGCGGTCGGGCAGCGCTCCGGTGTCGATCTCGCGAATGCCTGCAGTTTCGGTACTCACGGTGGGCCTCCCGTTTTCGTTACTCACTAACTAGAACACGTTACAGTTTTCCCACCCTGGCGCGCAATGCGCCGATATCTGGCTGCGGTATATCTAGACGATGCCGCTGTACGCATTCGAGGGTCGATCGCCCGTCATCGACGCCGGAGCCTTCATCGCTCCGACCGCCACCCTGATTGGGGACGTGCACGTCGAGGCAGGCGCATCGGTCTGGTTCAACGCCGTCCTTCGAGCCGACTTTGCGCCCATCATCGTCCGCGAAGGCGCAAATGTGCAGGACTGCTGCGTGCTGCATGCCCCGCCGGGCATCCCGGTAGACATCGGTCCCGGCGCCACCATCGCGCACGGCTGTGTCATTCACGGGGTGCACGTCGGTAAGGAGGCGGTCATCGCCAACCACGCCACGGTGCTGGACGGCGCCGTCATCGGACGGCGCAGCCTGGTAGCGGCGCACTCGCTGGTGACCGGCGGTACCAAGATCCCCGACGAGGTCTTCGTCACGGGCGCACCCGCCAAGGTGCGTGGCCCGATCGCAGGCACCGGCGCGGAGATGTGGGTCAACGTCAATCCGGGCGCCTACCAGGATCTCGCGCGCCGCTACGTCGACGGACTCGAACTGGTCGACGAGTAGCCGCTACTGCGGTTCGGCCAACCCGATGCGGAGGGCGATCTGCTGCATCTTGGCGACGTTGGTGACGAACGTATCGGTGGTCGGGTCGCCGACGGCGCTCTGGAACTCGAGGCGGACCAATGCCTGCCCCTCGGTGAACAGCACGAGTGTGACGGCCTTCTCCTGATCCGGGTAGGTGCCGGAGACGACGACCCCGTTGGTGCCGACGGCCAGTGGGGTGGGAGTTCCGCCCGCGACCAGCGTCGGAAGGGTCGCGGCCACCTGTTTCAGGGTCGCGGTCGCCGTGGCCGGGTCGGGGTAGACCAGGAACGTGTCGGTGATCGCGCGGTCGTCCTTCACGTTGACGAAGAAGGCGCTGGCTCCGGCATTTCCATTGGGCTGAGAGTCCCTGGATCGTTCGGTGAACGTGTCGTCCGCGTCGGTCAGATCGGGTGCCGAGAGCAGCAGACCGCGATAGTCGGTAGCCGCCGGCGGGGCGGAGGTCTTCGCCGTGGACGACGTCGTGAAGGGGATGGTCGGCAGCGTCGGTACGGAGCTTTGAGCTGCGCCGCCACCGGAAGCGGAGCAACCGGTGACGCCGAGGGTCATCAGCGTTGCGAGTACGGCGAGGCGGTTTCGGGGCGAAAGTAATTGAGGCAATAGTTATCTGAACGTGATCCAAGTCGAAGCGGGTTGAACGTCGTGCTTCCCAAGGCTACGCGTCCGTCTTGGGCTTGTCCGCCGCCACGACCCACATCGAGTAGTACTGCGATCCGCCGCCGTAGGCATGGCCCAGGGCCTTGCGGGCACCCTCCACCTGGTGCTCACCCGCCTTGCCCATCACCTGGATGGCCGATTCGGCGAAGCGGATCATGCCCGACGCGCCGATGGGATTGCTCGACAGGACGCCGCCCGACGGGTTGAACGGGATCCGTCCGCCGATGGCCGTCTCGCCGGCCTCGGTGAGCTTCCAGCCCTCACCCTCGGCGGCGAAGCCGAGATTCTCCAACCACATCGGCTCGAACCACGAGAACGGAACGTAGACCTCGGCGACGTCGATTTCGTCGATCGGGCTGGTGATGCCCGCGTCGCGCCACAGCGCGGCGGAGGCGTCGCGACCGGCCTGCGGGTTGACCTGGTCGCGCCCGGAGTACGCCAACGGTTCGGTCCGCAGGGCCGTCGCATGGATCCACGCCACGGGGTGTCCCTCGGCGACGCGGGCATCGGCGATCTGCTCGTTGCCGATCACCAACGCGCAGGCGCCGTCGGACGACGGGCAGGTCTCGTCGAACCGGATGGGATCCCAGAGCATCTGGGAGGCCATCACCTTCTCCAGCGTGATGTCGGGCTGGTGCAGGTGAGCCAATGGGTTCTTGGCACCGTTCAGGCGGTCCTTGACCGCGACCATCGCGCCGATGTGCGTCGGTGCGCCAGAACGCCGGATGTAGGACCGCACGTGCGGGGCGAAGTACCCGCCGGCACCGGCGCCGACGGGCTTGGTGAACGGCACGGGAATGCTCAAGGCCCACATGGCATTCGACTCGGACTGCTTCTCCCAGGCCATGGTCAGCACGCGCTTGTACTTGCCGGACTGGACCAGGCTGGCCGCGACGATGGCGGTCGACCCGCCGACCGAACCCGCGGTGTGCACCCGGATCAGTGGCTTGCCGGTCGCGCCGACGGCGTCGGCCATGAACAGTTCGGGCATCATGACACCCTCGAAGAAGTCGGGCGCCTTGCCGACGACCACGGCGTCGATGTCGTCGAACGTGCTACCCGAGTCCTCGAGCGCTCGATCGATGGCCTCGCGCACCAGGCCGTTCATCGAGACGTCCTTGCGCTTGGCGACGTACTTGGTCTGACCGGTGCCGAGCACGGCCGCGAGTTGTCCCGCCATGTTATTTGCCTTCCAAGACTGCGACCAGATTCTGTTGCAGCGCAGCCCCACTCGTCGCGTGAGCCAGGACCCGAGACGCCGAGCCGTCGAAGATGTGGCGGGCCGCGAAGCCGATGCGCTCGAGGCCGGTCGAGAACATCGGGTTGGCGGCCAGCGCCCCGCCCGACGGATTGATCTTCGTCTGCGGCCCCAATCCGATTGCCTCGGTGAGGATCAGTTGCTGATGGGTGAACGGGGCATAGAGCTCGGCCACCTCGATGGACGCGGCGTCACCGCCGGTCGCGGCCGCCGCGGACGCAGCCGTCGACGGCGAGGTGGTGAGGTCACGGGCCCCGAGGATGGGGGTCTCGATGCGATGCTCGAAGCCGGTGATCCAGGCGGGGTTCTCGCGCAGTTCGCGGGCCTTGTCCCCGGACGCCAACACGATCGCCGACGCGCCGTCGGTGATCGGCGCGATGTCGTGGCGCCGCAACGGATCAGCGAAGTACGGCTGGTCCAGAAGCTCGTCGACCGAGGTGCCCGGCTCGAACCGATCGTTGCGTGGGGAGGCGGCCAGCGAGTCCAGCGCCACCTGCGCCATCTGCTCGGCAGTCCACTTGCCGGAGTCCAGCCCGAACCTGGCCTGCAACCCCGCCGTCGATACGGCGTCGGGCACCAGGGGGGCGACCGTGTACGGATCGGTCTGCAGCGCGAGGACGCGGCGCAGCACGCCGGCGCTGGACTTGCCGAAGCCGTAGACCAGTGCGGTGTCGACCGCGCCGGTCAGGATCTTGATGTACGCCTCGTACAGCGCCCAGGCGGCGTCCATCTCGACGTGTGATTCGTTGATCGGCGGGACCGCTCCGATCGAATCGATCGCGGAGAGGAACGAGAATGCCCGGCCGGCAAGGTAATCCGAGGAGCCCGAGCACCAGAAACCGATGTCGGTCTGCTTGATGCCCAGATCGGCGTACAACTCGGCGAAACACGGCATGAGCATCTCGACGCCGTTGGTGGTGCCTTCGGTGCGGCGCACATGCGGGGCATGGGCAAAGCCGACCACTGCTACATCAGTCATGCGCGATCTCGCTTCGCTTCTCGCTGGTAGGTCACGTCTGTGCCTTACTGGTGGTGCTTGTAGGTGTCGTAGTCGGCGTCGGGTTCGCCGGTCGGCCGGAAGTAGTCGATGTTGTCGATGCCGAGGCCCCATTCCTCACGGGGTTTCCACACCGCCTCCACGCGCATGCCCATTCGCACGTCGGCCGCGTCGATCTCGGTGACCAGGTGCAGGAATGGAATGTCGGCACCGTCGAGAAGCACGTACGCCGCGACGTAGGGCGGCTTGATGCGCTGGCCTGCGAACGGGATGTTGATGATCGCGAAGGTCGTCACCGTGCCCTTGTCGGGCAGCTCGACGAACTCGGTGAGCTGCTGACCGGTGGCCGGATCCGCCTCCCGCGCAGGGAAGTACACCTTGCCGTCGTGGCCGCTGCGGGCGCCGACGAGCTTGCCCTCCTCGAGTGCGCGCAGGAATGTGCTCTCGGGAAGCGATGCCGTGTGCTGGATCTCCAGCGACGTCGGTACGACGATCATGGTCACCGGATCGCGGTCGTCGGCGACGTCGGCCACGGGCTCTTCCGAGTCGCCCAGTTCGAAGTAGGCGATGTCGGTGATGGCGCCGACGGGCTCGTCGGCCCAGTGCACGTGCACCCGCGCACCGGTCTCGATGGCGTCAGCGGAACCCACGTCTACCGCGTGCAGCAGTGCGGTGTCGGCCCCGTCGAGCTTGATCAACGCCCAGGCGAACGGACGATCCAGCGGCTGGCCGTCCAACGGCTCCGGTTGCCACGCCCACGACAACACCGTTCCGACGCTGGCCACCGGTACGATCTCCGTCAGCGGTGCGTAGGTGACGGGGTCGAACTCGGCGGGCGGAACGTGCACCCGACCGTCCGATCCGCGGACGCCGACGACGTGTCGTCGGCGCAGTGCGGTGAAGAACTCGCCGAGGACCGATCCCACTGAACGGGTGTAGTCGAAAGACAGTTTCAGTGGAGCGGAAAGGGGCGGCTCGTGGTCTCGGATCTGGGCCGGGCTGCTTTGGCTGGCACTCACGGCATCGAGTAGAACAGGTTCTAACAATCGAGGCAAGAACGTCTGGGAAGGCGAGCACATGAAGCTGGGCCTACAACTCGGGTATTGGGGTGCGCAGGCGCCGACCAACCACGCGGAGCTCGTCGCCGAAGCCGAAGCGGCGGGTTTCGACACCGTCTTCACCGCCGAGGCGTGGGGCTCGGACGCCTACACGCCGCTGGCGTGGTGGGGTCGCGAGACCACGCGAATGCGCCTCGGCACGTCGGTGATTCAGCTGTCGGCCCGCACTCCGACGGCCTGTGCGATGGCCGCCTTGACGCTCGATCACCTGTCCGGCGGGCGGCACATCCTGGGGCTGGGGGTGTCCGGACCGCAGGTGGTGGAGGGCTGGTACGGAGCCAAGTTTCCCAAGCCGCTGGCCCGCACGCGCGAATACGTCGACATCCTGCGCCAGGTCTGGGCCCGCGAGGCGCCCGTACACAGCGACGGGCCGCACTATCCGCTGCCGCTGACAGGCGAGGGCACCACCGGACTCGGCAAGAACCTCAAGCCGATCACCCATCCGCTACGCGCCGACATTCCCATCATGCTGGGTGCCGAGGGCCCGAAGAACGTGGCGCTGGCCGCCGAGATCTGCGACGGCTGGCTGCCCATCTTCTACTCGCCACGCATCGCAGTCATGTACAACGAGTGGCTCGACGAGGGCTTCGCAAGGCCGGGCGCCCGGCGCACGCGCGAGACCTTCGAGATCTGCGCGACGGCGCAGGTCGTGGTCACCGACGACCGGGCGGCTGTGATGGAACTGATGAAGCCACACCTCGCCCTGTACATGGGCGGAATGGGCGCCGAGGACACCAACTTCCACGCCGACGTCTATCGCCGGATGGGCTACTCCGAGGTGGTCGACGACGTCACGGCGCTCTTCCGCAGTGACCGCAAGGACGAGGCTGCCAAGGTCATCCCCGATGAGTTGGTCGACGACTCGGCCATCGTCGGCGACCTGGAGTACGTGCGCGAGCAGATCAAGGCCTGGGAGGCGGCGGGTGTCACGATGATGGTCATCGGCGCGCGCTCACCCGAGCAGATCCGCGATCTCGCCGGGCTGGTCTGACCGGCGACTAGACACTTTCTTGCAGTTGTCTAGAACACGTTCTAGATTTGGCGTGTGACCGAGGCCATATCGCAGTACGAGATCGCCGGATCCGTCGTGACGATGCCCGTCGAGATCCGCCGTGCGACCCAGCACATGGCGATGTTCTCGGTGGACGCCGACGCCGCGCAGGCCATGATCGACCACAGCGGCCTGCAGGTCTGCCGTTACCGGCCGAACAAGGCGGTCGTCGTGCTGATGCTGATGCACTACGTCGACGGCGACCTCGGCCCATACTTCGAATACGGCACCAACGTGATGGTCAACCCGCCGGGATCTCGGGCGACCGGGTTGAAGGCGTTGCAATCGGCGGGCGCCTTCATTCACCACCTGCCCGTCGACGGCGCCTTCACGATGGAGGCCGGCCGGTCCATCTGGGGCTATCCGAAGGTGCTGGCGGACTTCACGATTCGATCGTCGAGTCACGCGTTCTCCTTCGACGTGAGCATCGACGGACAATTCGCCGTCGGCATGGTCTTCGGGCGCGGACTGCCGGTGCCGTCGGCCCTCACCTCGAAGGCGCAGGTGCATCCGACCTACTCACACCTCGACGGGATCACCCGGGAAACCGCGGGGGAGATGAGGACGACCGGGGTCCGCTATCGACCGGGTGGTGCCCGCGTCCGACTTGGCCAACATCCCTACGCGCGGGAGCTTGCCTCACTAGGCTTTCCGAAGCGCGCGATGATTTCGAGTTCCGCCGACAACGTCGAGATGACGTTCGCCGACGCCAAGGAGATTGCATGACTTCTCTCATTTCTGGGTGCGGCCCGGACCTGAAACCGGACGTCGACTTCACCGACGGCACCTTCTACGCCGACGGCAAGGCGCGCGACGCGTATCGCTGGATGCGGGCGAACGAGCCCGTGTTCCGGGACCGCAACGGGCTGGCCGCCGCAGCCAGCTATCAGGCGGTGATCGACGCCGAGCGCAACCCCGAGCTGTTCTCCAACACCGGCGGCATCCGTCCCGAGACGCCGGGCATGCCGTACATGATCGACATGGACGATCCCGCACATGTGTTGCGGCGCAAGCTCGTCAACTCCGGTTTCACCCGCAAACGGGTCATGGACAAGGTGCCGTCGATCGCGACGCTGTGCGACACGCTGATCGACTCCGTCTGCGAGCGCGGCGAATGCGACTTCGTCCGCGACATCGCCGCCCCGCTGCCCATGGCGGTCATCGGCGACATGCTGGGCGTGCTTCCCGAGGAGCGCGGCATGCTGCTGGAGTGGTCCGACGATCTGGTCACCGGGCTCAGCTCGCACATCGACGAAACCTCGGCTCAAGCCATGATGGCGGCGTTCGCCGGCTACACGGCGTTCACGATGGACATCATCGGCAAGCGCCGCGCCGAGCCCACCGAGGACCTCTTCTCGATCCTGGTCAACGCCGAGGTCGAAGGCCAGCGGATGACCGACGACGAAATCGTCATGGAGACGCTGCTGATCCTCATCGGTGGCGACGAGACCACCAGGCACACACTCTCGGGTGGCACCGAGCAGCTGTTGCGGCACCGCGACCAGTGGGAGGCGCTCGTGGCCGATCCCGACGGTCTGCTGCCTGGCGCCGTCGAGGAGATGCTTCGCTGGACGTCGCCGGTGAAGAACATGTGCCGGACGCTGACCGCCGACACCACGTTCCACGGCGCCGACATGCGCGCCGGCGAGAAGATCATGCTGATGTTCGAGTCCGCCAACTTCGACGAAGCGGTGTTCGGCGACCCCGAGAACTTTCGGATCGACCGTAAACCCAACAGCCACATGGCCTTCGGCTTCGGCGCGCACTTCTGCCTCGGCAACCAGCTGGCCCGCCTCGAGCTGTCGATGATGACCAAGCGCGTGCTGGAGCGACTGCCCGATCTGCGGTTGGCCGACGACGCCGCCGTGCCGTTGCGGCCCGCCAACTTCGTGAGCGGTCCCGAGGCCATGCCGGTGGTGTTCACCCCGACGGCGCGGGTGCTCGACTAGCCGGGCAGTACCGGACCGTCCTCGAACGTCCCGGCCACGCCGAGATCGGCCAGGCCCAGCTGGGTCAGAAGTGGAATGCCGCTGGCGTTCAGTGCGAATCGCTCGTCGGTGGTATTGCCATCGGCATAGAGCATCGAGCCGATGAGGCAGATGACGGCCATCTTGAAGGCGTTCAAGGCGCGATACCACAGCCGATTCTGCGGGACGATTCCGCTGACCTCGGTGTAGCGCGACAGGAACTCGTCGAAGCTGCACGCGGCCGGGTGACTGGTGATGCCGACGGGCTGCATCCAGAGCAGCTCCATCCAGCCCAGATCGGTGAGCGGATCGCCGACGGTGGCCATCTCCCAGTCGAATACGGCGCTGACGGAGTCATCGACGAAGGCGAAGTTGCCTGGTTTGGCGTCGCCGTGCACCAGCGTGACGCGAGGGAACTGCTCCGGCATGTCGGCGCACAGCGCCTGAAGCAGTCGCTCCAACGCGGGCAGCGGACCGCGTTGAACCCGGTGCATCTCGGCGGCCCAGTGGTCGAGCTCTCGCGTCAGATGGTGACTGCCGTCGGCCAACCCGTTGAGACCGACGGCGTCGAGGTCGACGAGATGGATGGCGGCAAGCTGCTCGGCCATGCCCGCGCACATCCGGCGGATGCACTCGGCGGGAGCATCGGGTGCATCCATTTCGTACACCGTTCCCGGAACGCGCTCCATCACGAAGAACGGCTGCCCGAGAACGTCGCCGCTCGGTTCGAACCACAGTGCGGGCGGTACCCGAACCGACGTCGGTGCCAACGCCCGAAGAATGTCGAATTGGCTTGCCAGGTCATAGGGTTCGAGGAGAGCGGGCGGTGGAGGGCGCAGCCGTACCACGACGTCGCGGCGTGCCTCGGACCCCGTCACGATCGTCAGCGCCAGCATCTCGGAAGAGTGTCCGAACTCGACGCGGTCCAGTCCCTCGACTCGGACGTCGTCGCCGATCTGCGTCCGCAGCCATGCGGTCAGTCCGTCGGTCACGTGTACGACACCTTGTGATCGGACTCGGCCGTGAGGCCAAGCTCGGGCCAGACCCCGCCGATCATGCTCTCCATGATCCCGTAGCCGACCGCGTCTCCATCGCGCACCCGGATCGGGGTGTCTCGGAACTGGCCGAGGCGTGGCAGGAACTCCGCGCTCCAGCAGTCTCCGATATACTCGCCGTCGAGATGCAGTTCGCCCTTGAACGACCCGTGTTTGTGGCCCTCCCACGGGCCGTAGCCGCCAGTCTTGAGGAAGAAGCCGGAGCTGCCGAGCGCCTCGACCTCTATCGTTCGCTGGTCGCCGGATTCCATCGTCATCGTTAGGTGACCGCCCTTCACGAATCTGGTGGAGGTGTCATACCCGATGTGGGACTGGATGTTTCGGACCGCGGTCTGGGTTCCATCGGCGTCGTTGAGATAGGCCGAGCTGTACTCCCACGGGCCCTCCACGATGAAGATCGCGGTCTCGTAGTAGGTGCCGTCGGGCCGTTGGAAGAAGGCGGGTGACCACTTCATCCCCCCGCGGCCACCCTTCGGCGCGCCAGGCGTCGGAATCAGATCGGTGAGCGGTTCGCCGATGGCCTGCCGCACGCCCCAGGAGTGGTCGCGGAAGCCGAACCACTCGTCGGGTTTCACCTCGTGCGTCTCGTCGCCGACGGTCACGGTGCCCGATGCCCAGCCACCCTGGTGATACCGGATGACGTCGACGTCGACGCGTCCGGTCTGGCGGTTGCGAACCAGGTTGCGTTCCTCGAAGAAGGGCGGGGTCACGCCGGTAAGCGCGATGTCGAACGAAATTGGCTGCACGTCATTGGGTTCCAGCCGGAAGCGCATCGACTTCACCGGTTCGACGACGTCCATGTGGACGGGACCCACCGCCATGTCCTCCGGCGCGGTGTGTAGCACCCGACTGCCTCGCACCGTCCACTGTTCCCTGCCGCGCGACACCCCGCCGAACCCGTCGATGATGCCGCGGTTCTGGTACTTGCCCATCCCGAAGTCCACCTGAAGTGACCCGTCGGTCTTGGCGATCGACGCCCAGATCTTCTCGGTCCAGGCCAGCTCCGACTGCGACAGTGTCGCGAAGGTGTCGACGATCTGGTGGTTGAGCCCTTCGTCGGCGCCGAGAAGGCGACCAATGTCCTTGATTCCCATGTGTTCCTAACCTTCCGGTGGTGCCACGTACCATCTGGCGAATGGTCGACGATCCGCGCCGCCGCATCCTCGATGCCGCGGGGCGCTGCATCGAGCGTCGCGGTGACACTCAGATCCGGATGGCCGAAGTGGCCGACGACGCGGGGATGGTCCGCTCGACCGTGTACCGCTACTTCCCCTCTCGCGACGAATTGCTCCTGGGGTTGGTGCTGATGCGGATCGACTCGGCGCTGGCGCGACTGGTGCAATCCCTGCGCCATCGCGAGGACCCCCGGCGGTGCCTGCCGCGGATGGTGCTGGCGCCGGTGACGTCGGTCGACGGAGATGCGTTGAACGAGGCGCTGTTCGCCAGCGAGAGCACCGCACTGTCGGCGGCTCTGGAGTTGGGCTCGGAGCAGATCGTCGACGTGGTGATCGCGCACTACCAGCCGTTGTTCGCCGGATGGCAGGCGTCCGGCGACATGTATCCCGACCTCGACGGGCGCGAGGCGGCCCGCTGGATCCACACCGCGGCGCTGCTGCTGCTCTCGCCGGCGTGGCGACATCGTTCGCACGCGGCGAAGCGGCGCTTCGTCGACCAGTTCGTCGTGCGCGCACTCGTCCCACCGATCGGACATTAGAGCAAAATTGTCCGATTGGGACCCAAAGCGGGTAACTTCCGGACGGTGAGTATTCCGGCGTCCGTGGACGATCTCGATGCGCGATGGTTCGGCGAGGTTCTCGGCATGCCCGTGACCTCGGTGGAGATCCTCGATGCCCATTCCGGTACCACCGGCCGCGCCCGAGTCGGACTCACCGGCGCCGCGGGCCTGCCCGACAGCGTGTTCGTCAAGCTGCAACCGTTCACCCCCGAGCAGCGCAGCTTCCTGCGCAAGGTCGGACTCGGCGTCGCCGAGGCGCGGCTCTACGACGCCGTGGGTGACGAGCTGCCGGTGCGCGTGCCGCGGGTGTGGCACGCCGCCTGTGACCCCGCCGACGGTTCGTTCGTCATGGTGCTGGAGGACCTCGCGGCCTCCGGATGTCGGTTCCCGACACCGGCGGACGACGACATCGTGGACGTGGCGTCGTCGCTCGTCGACGAACTGGCCGTCCTGCACGCGACCTACCGTGGGCGTGACCTGGCCTGGTTGACCCCGCCGGACGGCATGCGTCGCAAGCCATCCGATGCCGAGACGGCATCACGCAGAACGTATTTCATCCAGTCGGCGCTCGATCAGTTCGGGGCCGAGATGGGCCCGGCCTTTCGCGAGCTCGCCGAGCTGTACATCGCGCGCTCCGGCGACGTGATCGCGCTGTACGGCGAGGGGGAGCAGACCCTCGTCCACGGCGACGACCACGTCGGCAACCTGTTCGTCGACGCGGGCCGCACCGGGTTCTACGACTGGGCGGTGGCGGGCCGTGCGCCCGGCGTGCGCGACGTGGCGTACTTCATGTGCAACTCACTGCCCGTCGACGTGCGACGTACCGAGGAGGATGCGCTGCTGGCGCGCTACCGCGCGGGCCTTGCCGACCGCGGCTGGACACTCGACGCGAAGGCGGCCCGCGACCAGTACCGGCTGTTCTCGGTGTACTCGTGGATCGCCGCGGTGTCGACGGCGGCGATGGGCACGCAATGGCAGCCACTCGAGGTGACGCGGCCTGCGCTCATCAGCACCACCACCGCCATCGAAGACCTCGACGTGCTGGGTCTGCTCGCCGAGCGCCTGTGACGGAGGGCGCTACTTCATCTGGAAGTTGGGCGCCCGCTTCTCCTTGAACGCCAGCGGGCCCTCCTTGGCGTCGTCGGACAGGAACACCGGAATGCCGTTGGCGGTGTCGGGCTTGAAGGCTTCGAGTTCGTGCATGCCCTCCGACTCGCGGATTGTCTTCAGGATGGCCTGCACGGCCAGCGGGCCGTTGTTGTTGATGACGTCGGCGATCTCGAGCGCCTTGTCGAGTGCGGTGCCATCGGGGACGACGTAGCCGATCAACCCGTAGGACAGGGCCTCCGCGGCAGTGATGTGGCGACCGGTCAGCAGCATGTCGCACGCGATCGTGTACGGGATCTGACGCGGCAGTCGCACCGCCGAGCCGCCCATCGGGTACAGGCTCCACTTGGCTTCGGAGATACCGAACTTCGCGCTCTCGCCCGCGACGCGGATGTCGGTACCCTGCAGGATCTCGGTGCCGCCCGCGATGGCGGGGCCCTCGACCGCGGCGATCAGCGGCTTGGTGAGGCGACGGCCCTTCAGCAGGCCCTCGATCTTGGTCGGGTCGAACGCGCCGCTCTTGAAGGAGTCCCCGGGGGGCGCTTTGGTGGCGTTCTTCAGGTCCATGCCCGCGCAGAAGTAGCCGCCGGCCCCGGTGAGGATGCAGGTGCGGATCTCCGGATCGTCGTCGACACGGTTCCACGCATCGACCATTATCGAGAGCATCTCAGTCGACAGCGCGTTTCGCGCCTCGGGCCGGTTCAGCGTCAGGATCAGGGTGTGTCCGCGCTGCTCGATGAGGGCGTCGGGGCCCTTTTCTGGCTCGCTCAAGAGGATGCGCCTTTCAGCTTCTTCAACACAGACTTGTCTGGAAATGTAACACGTTCTAGTTTAGGTTCCGTGGCCCTCAACATCGCCGATCTCGCCGAGCACACCATCGACGCCGTGCCTGACCGTATCGCCCTCATCTCAGGCGGCGAGCAGCTCACCTATGCCGAGTTGGAGGAGAAGGCCAACCGACTCGCGCACTACCTGATCGACCAGGGGGTGAAGAAGGACGACAAGGTCGGCCTGTACTGCCGCAATCGCATCGAGATCGTCATCGCGATGCTCGGCATCGTGAAGGCAGGCGCGATCCTCGTCAACGTCAACTTCCGCTACGTCGAGGGCGAGCTCAAGTACCTTTTCGACAACTCGGACATGGTGGCGTTGGTGCACGAACGGCGCTACGCCGACCGAGTCGCCAACGTGCTGCCGGAGACGCCGAAGGTGAAGACCATCCTGGTCGTCGAGGACGGAAGCGACGACGACTTCCAGCGCTACGGTGGCGTCGAGTTCTACTCCGCCATCGCGCAGGGCGCACCGGAGCGTGACTTCGGTCCGCGCAGCGCCGACGACATCTACCTGCTCTACACCGGCGGCACCACCGGCTTCCCGAAGGGCGTGATGTGGCGCCACGAGGATATCTACCGAGTGTTGTTCGGCGGCACCGACTTCGCTACGGGCGAGCCCGTCGCCGACGAGTACGACCTGTCCAAGGCCGCGGCCGCGAATCCGCCGATGATCCGGCTGCCGATCCCGCCGATGATCCATGGCGCCACCCAGTCGGCGACGTGGATGTCACTGTTCTCCGGCCAAACCGTGGTGCTGGCACCGGAGTTCGATGCCGACGAGGTCTGGCGGATGATCCACGAGCACAAGGTGAATCTGCTGTTCTTCACCGGTGACGCGATGGCCCGGCCGCTGCTCGACGCGTTGCTCGCCCATCAGGAGAAGGGGAACGAGTACGACCTGTCGTCGCTCTTCCTACTCGCCAGCACCGCTGCCCTGTTCTCCACCAGCCTCAAGGAGAAGTTCCTCGAACTGCTGCCGAATCGGATCATCACCGACTCGATCGGATCGTCGGAGACCGGCTTCGGCGGCACCAGCGTCGTCGCCAAGGGCCAGTCGCACACCGGCGGCCCGCGGGTGACCATCGACAAGAACACAGTGGTGCTCGACGACGACGGCAATCCGGTGGTGCCCGGTTCGGGGGTGCGCGGCATCATCGCCAAGCGCGGGCACATCCCGGTCGGTTACTTCAAGGATGAGAAGAAGACCGCCGAGACGTTCCAGACCATCAACGGTGTCCGCTACGCCATTCCCGGTGACTACGCGGAGGTCGAGGCCGACGGCAGTGTGACGATGCTGGGCCGCGGTTCGGTGTCGATCAACAGCGGCGGCGAGAAGATCTACCCCGAAGAGGTGGAGGCCGCACTCAAGGGCCATCCGGACGTGTTCGACGCCCTGGTGGTCGGCGTACCCGATCCGCGCTTCGGTCAGCACGTCGCGGCCGTCGTGCAGCCCCGCGAGGGTGCTCATCCGACACTCTCCGAGCTCGACGCGTTCGTACGCACCGAGATCGCGGGTTACAAGGTGCCGCGAAGTCTCTGGCTGGTCGACGAGGTCAAGCGGTCGCCTGCGGGCAAGCCCGACTACCGCTGGGCCAAGGATCAGACCGAAGAGCGTCCCGCCGATGACGTCCACGCCAAACATGCTGGAGTGCAAGGATGATACGTACCGAACTCTGTGACCGCTTCGGCATCCAGTATCCGATCTTCGTCTTCACGCCATCGGAGAAGGTCGCGGCCGCCGTCACCCGGGCTGGTGGGCTCGGCGTGCTCGGCTGTGTGCGCTTCAACGACGCCGACGACCTCGAGCGCGTACTGCAGTGGATGGACTCCAACACCGACGGCAAGCCCTACGGCGTCGACATAGTCATGCCCGCCAAGGTGCCGACCGAGGGCACCAGTGTCGACATCAACAAACTGATCCCGCAGGACATGCGCGACTTCGTCGACAAGACGCTGGCCGATCTCGGTGTGCCACCGCTGCCAGAGGACGAAGAGAAGTCGGAAGGCGTTCTCGGCTGGCTACATTCGGTCGCGCGGTCGCACGTCGAGGTGGCGCTCAAGCACCCGATCAAGTTGATCGCCAACGCGCTCGGCTCGCCTCCCAAGGACGTCATCGACCAGGTGCACCAGGCGGGCGTACCGATTGCGGCTCTCGCGGGCAGCGCCAAGCACGCACAGCGGCATGCGGAGAACGGCGTCGACATCGTCATCGCCCAGGGTCACGAGGCAGGTGGCCACACCGGTGAGATCGCATCGATGGTCTTGGTGCCGGAAGTCGTCGATGCCCTTGGTGACACACCCGTACTCGCGGCAGGCGGCATCGGATCCGGTCGGCAGTTGGCGGCCGCGCTTGCGCTCGGCGCGCAGGGCGTGTGGATGGGTTCGGCGTTCCTGACGGCAGCCGAATATGATCTGGGCGAACGTCTTCCGTCCGGGCGCTCGGTGATTCAGGAGGCCATGCTGGCCGCGACCTCGAGTGATACCGTCCGTCGTCGCATCTACACCGGCAAGCCCGCGCGACTGCTCAAGAGTCGCTGGACCGACGCCTGGGACGCGGACGGGGCTCCCGAGCCGCTACCGATGCCCCTGCAGAACATCCTCGTCAGCGAAGCGCACCAACGGATGAGCGAGTCGACGGATCCGACGACCGTGGCGATGCCCGTGGGACAGATCGTGGGGCGGATGAACGAGATTCGACCCGTCGCCGACATCATCGGCGAGCTGGTGTCGGGCTTCGAGGACGCCACCCGTCGCCTCGACGACATTCGGGGCTAGGACGCCGAACGCCGCCAGGGCGCGCGTGGCACCCTGACGGCGTTCGGACGTCGTGCTGTCAGCCGATGGTGGTGTCGCTGTCGATCTTCTCGGTGGCTGCGGCCAGGACGTCG